>CAVQNY010000037.1:0-115487 GCA_963714225.1 uncultured Acidobacteriaceae bacterium
GGAGGGGGAGTCGAACCCCCAAAACCCGAAGGTCGGCGGATTTTGAGTCTCCTGCGATCATCCGCCGTTGCTGGTCAACGGAGGAGAAGACTGTCTCGGAAAAACAAAGCCCCGCGCACGGTGGGGCTTTGAGAGGCGGATAGGAGGGAGTTAGGCTTTCACCTTCCAGCGAACCATTCCTGACAGGCCAGCCAGACCAACCAACCCGGTTCCCAGCAATCCCAGTGTACCCGGCTCCGGAACGGTAGTAAAGATCGTGTCGCCGCTGCCCAGGCCCACCGATCCGGTAAACCCGTTCTTGCCGGCGTTAAAGGTAATCTGCGTGGTAGCGCCATTTACGGTCGCCCCGTTGTACCAAGTGCCGGAGATAGCACCGGTCAGGATGTAATAGATTGCACCGTTCGGCCCCGAAGTGGTTACTTCGGTCCAAGTCACTGGACCACTGAATGTACCGTTGAAGATCACGCCGTTCGGAATGCCACCCGTGCCATTGCCCGTGATCGTGAAGCTTCCGCCAGCGGCGAATGTCGCGCCCGTTGTCAGATTTCCCGATGTCAGCGCGCCCGTCGTAAAGCTCAAGCCGCCCAATCCGCCCGTGACCAGACCGAGCCCGCCGAGGCCATCGACTACCGTGAGCTCAGAACCAGAAAGGGTGAGGCCTGCGGAAGTTCCTGTAAGGGTACCGCCGGTATTGGTGAAATCCACATTGCCCGCAAACGCCGCCAAGGGCAAAGCCAGAGCCAGTACAACCATCAAAACTATCCGCTTCATGATCATGACCTCCTGAACCTAAGCTGGCAAACCCACTTCAAATCTTCTTGACCGCAATTTCCGTCTTAGACCTAATTTTGTCCTACATCATATAACCATCGAGCGATTCGCGCACTATTTTTTTCATGAGGGCATCGGAAGCTACCAGGTCCAGTTCCAAACTGAACCAGTACCCCTCGGACCCCTCGGAGACGACGCTGGACGAACGGTCCTGTTGAGCCGTTTCGAAACTTCCGAACACGATTTCTTTTTCCTATACAGCAAGTTAAATCGGCGCCGCCGTTTTCCGCGCCGGATTAAAGAACGGCAGCCCAGTCACCTTTACCTTCGTCTTCAGCCGGATGGCTTCAATCGTGATCTCCATCTGCAACTGCGTCCCCAGTTTCGAATGCTCGGTCTCCACGCTAGCCAGCGCGATCATCTTCTTCAGGATCGGCGACCAACTCGTAGTCGTAGCTTTGCCAACCTGCTTCTCTCCGGAATACAAAGGCACCGCCACGCGCGAAGCCTGGCTCGGCGCAGCCGGCGTGAGGCCATAACGTTCATAGAGCGCCTCCACATCGGTCCAATCCAGTTCCACGCCGACGAGTTGCCGCGCCACGCCATTCTTGGCGTCTTGCTCCAGCGCCCGCTTGCCAATGAAGTTTTCTTTCTCCAGATGCACCATCTTGCCAAAGCCCAGTTCGTAGGGCGAATACTTCTGCGACGGAATCAACGCCTTCTTGGAACTGCTGTAGTCCACTTCGATCAGGAGCAACCCGGCTTCCACGCGCGCCACATCCAGCGCCAGCATGCCCGCCGCGTGCAGATCGAACTGCTTGCCCTTTTCCGCCAGCGCATCCCAGACCCTAACCGCATCATTCCAGGGAACCCAAATTTCATAGCCAAGATCGCCGGTATAGCCGGTTCGCGAAATGTCCACCGGCACGCCCGCAATCTTGCCGTGAGTCACGCGAAAATACTTCAGGTTCGCGATGTCGGCCTCGGCCACCGTCTTCAGCAGCTTTGCCGAGGTTGGCCCCTGCAGCGCCAGCGCAGCCACCTTCTCGGAAATGTCTTCGACCTGCACATCCATGTTCAAGCCGTTCTGCCGGAACCAGCGCAGGCTGGGATCGGCAGCCGTCCAGCGATAAACACTCTCCTCCAGCCGCGAAATCGTTCCATCGTCGATAACCTTGCCCTCTTCATCGCACCAGCAGCAGTAAATCACCTGCCCCACTTTCACCTTGTGGATGTCGCGCGTGATCACGCGGTTCACCAGTCGGGTCGCGTCTTTTCCGATGATCAAATACTTGTAGAGCGGCGAAATATCGATCAACGCCGCCGCATTGCGGATGGCGTTGTACTCGTGCTCATGATGCACCTCATACACGCTGACCGTGTAGTAACCCGACCACTCGCGGTAATTCAAGCTGTGGCAAAGCGGAAAAGTTCTCTCGTGAAACGCGGTTCCAATGGGCAAAGGGTTGGCCTCGGAAAGAATTGGGTCGAAGCCGGATTATACCCCGGAGCCTCCCGAAGGCGTCAGCCCGATCTTCGCTGACCGACAAAGAAGGAGACGACAACCCCGCCCCGGGGATTGAATAAAGAAGGGCATGACACGCGCTGATCAGCAGCCATCCAAAAAGACCAAAAACCAGGACGCATGGTCGAGTCCTAACGAGTCGAGTCCTAACGATAGGATGGAAGAAGGGCAAAGGTAAAGAAGAAGCGTCGTACTCGGATTCCAGCCCACCCGGCAAGCGATGAGGTAAGACGCCAGAAGCAATCAAGGCAACAAAAATCCAAACGCGGCAAACGCACCTACGATTTCGAATCTCTTGCGCCACTTTTCGCTCGCCCGCTCCGAGAATGCTTTCCGAATAGACCCTGGGTCAAACCGCCCTTGGTTGACGTGATTCAGTACGCGAGAGAAATGCAGACAAAATGACCCGTTCCCGATAGAATGGCGATTCGCCTCCAGCCATGCGCTCAATCATGCCCACATTGTCGAGTGTCCTCCGCAGCTGGAGCGTCCTGCCCAGCGGGCTCTGATACTCGCCCGAAAACTGCGCTAGTATTCTTGGTCCGCAGTCTCAACCAGCAAGCGAACCGCTAAAGGCTAAGAGCTTATGGCTACTTCATACGATGTTATCGTAATCGGCGGCGGCCACAACGGCCTCGTCAACGCCGCCTACCTCGCGCGTGCCGGAAAGAAAGTTCTCGTCCTCGAACGCCGCCACATTCTCGGCGGCGCCGCCTGCACCGAAGAAGTCTTTCCCGGCTTCAAGTTCTCGGTCTGCTCCTACGTAGTCTCGCTGTTGCGGCCGGAAATCATCCGCGACCTCGATCTCCCGCGCCATGGCCTCGAGATTCTCCCGCTTGACGGCACGTTCACGCCCATGCCCAGCGGCGATTACCTCTGGCGCGTCAACGACCACGGCAAAACTCATCGCGAGATCGCCCGCCACTCCCGCGTCGACGCCGAAGCCTACGACGAATTCGGCAAAGCCATGCAAGCCATGTGCCGCTTCGTGAAGCCGATTCTCAGCATGGTGCCGCCCGATCCCAACACGCTCAACCCGCGCGAGCTGATGAAGCTGCTCTTCATCGGCCGCCGCTTCCAGGGCATGTCGAGCTACGACAAGTACAACCAGGTCCAGCTCATGACCATGAGCGCCATTGATTTTCTAGATCAGTGGTTTGAGACCGACGTACTCAAGGCAACGATGTCAGCCTCGGGCATCATCGGGACCTTCCTCGGCGTGCGCTCGCCAGGCACAGCCTACGTTCTGCTCCATCACTACATGGGAGAAATTGACGGCGCATTCCGCGCCTGGGGCTTCGCCCGCGGCGGCACCGGCGCAATTTCAAATGCCATCGGCGATGCGGCCCGCGAAGCCGGCGCAGAAATTCGCACCCGAGCTGCCATCGCGAAAATCATCGTCAAAGACGGCAAGGCCAAAGGAGTTGTCCTGGCCAACGGCGACGAAATCTACGGCGAAACAATTTCTTCCAGCGTTGACCCGCGGCTCACCTTCAACAAATTCATCGAAGCCGAACATTTACCCGCCGACTTTCTTGAAGACATCAACCGCTTCAAATACCGCGGCTCGTCGGGCAAAGTAAACATGGCGCTCGATGCGCTGCCGAACTTCAAGTGCATGCCCGGACTCGGCGCCCACCTGCGCGGCGCAATTTCCATTTCTCCTTCGGTCGAATACATGGAGAGGGCCTACGACGACGCCAAGTACGGCAACTTCTCGCGCCACCCATACATCGACATGGTGATTCCGTCACTCACCGATCCGTCGGTCTCACCGCCCGGCCAGCATGTGCTCTCCTGCTTCGTGCAGTACGCGCCCTACAAGCTGCGCCCCGGTTTGAACTGGGACGACCAGAAAGAAGCCTTTGGCGATACCGTGGTCAACACCATCGCCGAGTACGCGCCCAACATCAAAGACATCATCCTCCACCGGCAAGTCATCACTCCGCTCGACCTCGAACGCGAGTGGGGACTGAGCGAGGGCAACATCTTCCAGGGCGAACTTTCCCTGGAGCAGCTTTTCTTCCTGCGTCCAGCGCCGGGCTACGCGCGCTTCCGCACGCCCATCAAGAATCTCTACATGTGCGGCTCGGCCACGCATCCCGGCGGCGGCATCATGGGCGCGCCCGGACGTCTCGCGGCTCTGGAAATTCTCAAAGACATCAAGGGAGCGGCCTAAACCATGCCCCAGAGCAACTCCAACCGGCGCGACATCGTCATCATCGGCGGCGGCCACAACGGGCTGGTCACCGCCTTCTACCTGGCTAAAGCTGGGTTCAAACCCCTCGTACTCGAGCGTCGAGCGAAGGTCGGCGGCGCCGCTATCACCGACGAATTTCATCCCGGCTTCCGTTGCTCCACGCTGGCGCACACCGCGGGCCCGATTCGTCCAGACATCGTCCGCGACCTGCAACTTGAAAAGCATGGTTTAAGGCTGATCACGCCGGACACCTGTGTCACGGCGCTCTCGCCCGACGGTCGCGCTCTTTCGCTGGATCAGGACGAGAGCAAATCCGCGCAAGCCATCGCTGCCTTCTCACAAAAAGACGCAACCAAGTATCCCGAGTTTGAGAAATCTCTGGGAAAGATTAGCCAGGTAATCGCCGAAGCGCTCGCCATCACTCCGCCCGACATCGATCAGCCCAGCCGCGGCGATCTCTGGAGCATGCTCAAAACCGGCCGCGCCCTCCGCCACCTCGGCAAGAGAGACATGTACCGCGTCTTGCGCTGGGGACCGATGGCCGTGGCCGATCTGGTGGCGGAGTATTTCGAAACCGAATTATTGCGTGCGGTCATTGCAGCTCGTGGCATCTTCGGAACCTTTCTCGGACCATGGTCGGCAGGAAGCAGTCTGCAATTGCTGATTCGCGCAGCTGGCGATTCTCGTCCCGCGGGCTCTGCATTCTTCGCTGCCGGCGGAATGGGCGCAATCACGCAAGCGATAGCCTCGGCCGCGAAAGCTGCCGGCGCCGAAATTCGCACCGCAGCCGAAGTCATCGAGATTCGCGTGAAAGACGGCGCCGCCACCGGCGTGCTTCTGTCCACCGGGGAAGAACTCAGCGCCAACGCCGTGGTCTCCGACGCCGACCCCAAACGCACGCTCCTCAAGCTGACGGATCCGATGCATCTTTCTCCTGACTTCGTGCAAAAGCTGCAGCATTATCGCGGCAATGGAACGGTCGCCAAGGTCAACCTCGCGCTCTCCGCCCTGCCGAATTTCACCGCTTTAAGAAATGGAGACGGAGCCGCGCTCAAGGGACGCATTCACATCGGCCCCGAGATCGACTATCTGGAGCGCGCCTTCGACGAATCCAAGTACGGCAACTTCAGCCGCCAGCCCTATCTCGAAGCCACGATCCCGTCGCTCACCGATCCCACGCTCGCGCCCGAAGGCAAGCACGTCATGTCGATCTACATGCAGTACGCGCCCTACAAGCTGAAAGGTGATTGGGAAGACCAGCGCAAAGCTCTCGGCCAAACGGTCGTCGAGACGCTTGCACAATACGCGCCCAATCTGCCCGAGATGATCCTCACCCACCAGATCATCACTCCCCAGGACCTCGAAGACGTCTACGGATTAACCGGCGGCCAAATCTTCCACGGCGACCTGGCCATCGACCAGTTCTTCACCATGCGTCCGCTGCTAGACTGGGCGCGCTACCGCACGCCGATCACAAACTTGTATCTTTGTGGCAGCGGCACGCATCCCGGGGCAGGCCTAACCGGAGGCTCGGGCGCCAACGCAGCCCGGGAAATTTTGAAAGCACTAAAGAAGTAGCGGCGGCGGGGATGCCGCCCCGACACCGTCGAAAACAGAATTCTTCTCCACGGCAATAAAACCGTGGTCTTTTGAAGATCCTCCTCCTTCTCTTTTTCCCATCCACTTTCGCATGCACGCGAAAGTCCATGCACTTCCGCGGACCGCGAGCTGCCATAACAGTGTCGCTCCGCTGGTAACTTGCGGCGGTGGTGACTTTCGTCTTTACTTGAACAGTAGTAAAGAATGCCCTCCACCGACGGGAGAATCTCGCTCACGGGAGCGTTTCTTGGCCGAGGACCTTAAGTTTGAGTTATCGATCCTGGCGACAGTCCAGGGCTTCTATCAGAAGCTGTTGCGAGACTCGCTGGGCGGTGATGTGCCCATTCCGAGCGGGCTCGATGAGGTCTCGCTCCGTCACTCGGAGGGAGACCTTCCGGAAACTCTCTCCCGGATGTATCGCTGGCTGTATGTGCTGGATATGGCCATCACGCCCGCGATGATGCGCCAGGCGCTCACTCCAGACACGGATTCCGAAGTGGCCGAGGCTCTGCTTCGCTACTTTGTAAGGCGCCGCGAGCCGAGCGAAGTCAACCGTGACAAAACCGACCTCATTGCAACTTTTCTTTACCGCCATCCCCGCGTTCCCGGCCAATGGCAGCAGCGCGGCTACGGGCTGGACGGAGCGCTGCCGCTTTCTCCGTTCGAGATTGCCCTGATCGAAATTCTTGCCGATACCGACGTGCCCTCGCTGCCCGAAGAGCATGTGCAACTGCTGCGAAACTTCGATCCCTTGCGGGAAGAGATTGCCCGCTATCGCGATTTCAACTCGCTCATCGACTCCGGCATTGTTTCGCGGGTGCGCGAGTTGAAGCGCTGGCTCGATGGTTCCTTCTATCATCCCGGCGTACTGGCCACGGTCGCCGCCCACAATGCCGCGTTCGGCGCGCGTTTTGACCAGCTCTTCGGCAAAGCCCTGGACGAGATCAAACAATTCGCCCAGGCCCTGGACGAAATGGGAGGCAGCATTCTCAGCACGGTGGACGGCGTGGAAGTCACGGTCGACCACGTGGCCGCGATCGAGCAGAAAGAAATGCTCGAGGCCGACTACGGCAGTGCGCTGGAAAAATTTCGCCGCGTCTCTCGCTTGAAAAAAGAACTGGACCGGCGTCCACCTATCCGCAAGTCATTGCTCGCGCCAGCCAGGCACAAAACGCAATCCTCCGGCGGGACGGCCGCTGCCCCCCAATCGGCGCGAGTGGCCGCTGCCCCAGCGCCCGCTGTGGCTCAGGCGTTCCAGCCTCCGGTGGTCACGGCGCAGCAAATCTCTGCCGAAGAAGGCAAATTGCGCCGCGTCGAGGAATCGATCCGGGTCTTTGTCCGCGTGGCCGATCCCAAGTTTCGTCAGGTTGTGCCCATGCGCTACTTCAATCTGACGCTAACCCCGCCCGAAGCCGAAGCCTACAATGCCAGCTTCCTCGAGGAAAACAGCCTCCGCGCCGATGTCGCCCGCAGGCTGATCCGTCTGGTTTCGTGTGTAGCCCGGGTCAACACTGAACTCGAAGAACTAAAACGCAGCCAGAGCATGTCCTCGCTATGGAAGCTCCACGCCGACGCGCTGGTCGTCTTGCTCGACATCGCCAGCACCGCCACGGAAGAAGCCGCGGGAGTTGCCAAGATAGCTGAAACGAAAGACGCTGCCGCATCCGCCAAAGCCATTCGCGAAACCGTGCAGAAACTCCGCGACCGCTCCGATCTGGCTGTGAAAGCTCTGGCGCATCCAGGAAGCTAGGATCAGTTCGCAGGCTGACCGCGAAGGCCTCGCAGAAGGGCCGCGAAGAAGCCACGAAACCGTCACCGGCAACGAACGCGGTTTGAGTATCTGATACCGATTCTCACGATAGTAGCGGCTGAAAATCAGAGCTACAACCGGTCGATCCCTCCAGCGGCGGTCCTAGCCTTAGTGGCCGCGCAGGGCAGGCTGCGGCTGGTAAGACCCGGAGAGTCAACTCAAGTTAGGCAGAGGCTTCGCCCGGCGGACAGCCGAGGGCGGCTGTCCCCACACGGGCCCAATCTGATAGCGGACGGCCGTTCCACACGCGCTCGATCGGATTGAGTTCGGGACTGTACGGGGGAAGGAAGTCCAAAGCAAAGTGGTGGGCGTGCTTTTCCCGCCACGCTCGGTGCAGGCGGGAGTGGTGATAACTGGCATTGTCGGTGATGACTACAACCCGTCTTTGAGTCCCGCGGCTGGCGGAGCGGAGTTGCTGGAGAAACTGAAGAAAGCCGGGCCCGTTGAATTTTCCGGTTTCCAGACGGAACACAAACCGCCCATCCCGTAGACGCACGGCCCCGAAATAGCCCACGCTCTTGCGGGTGGGGGCATGCAGGAGGACGGGGTCCTTGATTTCTGGAGATCCACATGCGGCAGCGCGAGCCATGCTGCTGAAAGTGCACTTCGTCGGTCGCCCAAAGATCGACGCTGGTATTCTGCATCAAGTCTTGGAGTTTTTTTTATGGGCTTTCTGCGCGACGGGATCGGCATGGGCCAGCGCGGGGCGTGGTTTGCGCAACCGGAAGCCGAGTTGACGGAACATGCGCTGGCACTGGCGAACCCCGATGGAGATGCCGTACCTTTGCTCAATCCAGGTACTGAGTGTTTTTCCATCCCAGATGTTCCCACTCAAACCAATCTCCCGGGGCGGGTGGCGCAAAATTTGATCCACCGCCTGCCGTTGTTTTTCCGACAAGCGTCGGGGCCGTCCTGGTCGTTCCCCCTCCAACAATCCCGCCAGACCATCTCTTTCAAAACGACCGACCCAATACTCCACCGATCGTGGTGCATCGCCCAGAAGATGTGCCACCTCCGGGCAGGTCATGCCCTGGGCTACCAAAAGCACTCCATGGAGACGGTGATCGTAGCGAGATTCTTCCGAGCGGCGAATCTCATCCTGCAGTCCGAGAATGATGGTGGGAGAGTCCGCAATGGTAAGTGGTTTCATTCTTCTATGAAACCACAACCTCATCGCTATGCGCAATTACTTATGTCGTCATGTATAGCTGCCACTCAGTTGATATCGAACTGCTCCTGATGCAGCGCCGGGTCGCTCTTCACGATGATGGTCCGCTTGGTAAGTTCTTCCATCTCGTTCAGCAGGCGGCCATTGTTGGACTTCAACTCCTTGGCCACATCCGGATTCACGCGCAGCATCACGTCTTCGTGCTCCAGATGCTTGGCGATCTTGCGCATCTCCACATAAATCTCGTTGGCCACCGTGGTCAGCGATTTCACATAGCCGGTAGACTGGCAATAGGGACACGGCGCGCCGATGGTGCGTTCGAGCGATTGCTTCACGCGTTTGCGAGTAATCGCGACCAGCCCGAAATCGTTAAACTGCAGCACTTTTGACGGCGCACGGTCGTGGCGCAGTTCTTCCTCGAGCGCCTGCATCACGCGCTGCCGGTTGCGGCGCTCATCCATGTCGATGAAGTCGATGATGATGATGCCGCCCAGATCGCGCAGGCGAATCTGCCGCACGATCTCCTTGATCGCGTCCACATTGGTTTTGACGATCGTATCTTCGAGGCGCGAAGTCTTGCCTACGTACTTGCCGGTGTTGATGTCGATCGCGACCAGCGCCTCGGTCTGGTTGATCACGATGTAGCCGCCGCTCTTCAGCCACACCTTCGACTTGAGCGCCTTATTCATCTCCTCCGCCAGGCCGAACTGCTCGAACAGCGGCGTTTCTTTGGTATAAAGCTTCACGCGCTTCACCAGACCCGGCTGGAAGCGATTGAAGAAGCGCAGAATGCGCTCGTATTCCGGCTCGGTATCGACCCAGATCACGGAAAAGTCGGAGGTCACCTGGTCGCGCAGCACGCGCTCCACCACATTGAGATCGTGGTAGATCAGCGCCGGCGGCTTGGACGCCTCGGCACGGGTCTTGATGTCGTTCCACAGGCCTTTCAGAAAGCGAATGTCGGCCCGCAGTTCGTCTTCGCCCGCGTTCTGCGCTGCGGTGCGGACGATGAAGCCGCCATGGCCGTTCTCGCGCTCGCTCATCACGATGCGCTTCAGCCGCTGCCGCTCTTCATCCGACGCAATCTTGCGCGAAACTCCGGTATGGTTCACCGTCGGCATGTAGACCAGAAACCGCCCCGGCAGCGCGATGTGGCTGGTGATGCGCGCGCCTTTCTTGCCGATGGGCTCCTTGGCAATCTGCACCAGGATTTCCTGCCCTTCCTTGAGCAAATCGCTGATCTTCGGAACCTCATGCGACTCGCGGCGGGGAAAGCGGCGCCCACCGCCACGGCGTCCGCCCCTCTGGCGATCGAAACCGGGCCGCGGACGCGGCGCCCGCTGCGTATAACCGGCCGTCCCCGCTGGAGCGCGAACTTCTGCCCGGGCATCGACCGAGCCGGCACCGCGGGCTTCGGCGTCGAGCAGCGCCTCCGCTTCGGCTTGCGCCTCTTCCAGTTCCAAGTTCCTCGGAGTCTTCTTCGCCCTGGGCCGCACTACCGTCCGCAGCTGGCGCCACACCAGCCTCCGCTAAGGACGACATATGGATCTCATCCACGGTCTCGCGGACCTCAGCAACCTCGCGCCCGATCTCGGAACCCGGCTGACCGGCCGCTCGCGTTTCTTCTTCAAACTCTTCGTATCCCTCATCGGACGTTTCTTCATAGCGGACCGTATCCGCTTCTTCTTCGTCGATGGTCTCTTCTTCCAAGGTCCCCGGGGCGGCAAAAACCGGGACTTGCGGCTCGCGAACCGGAGACGCCTGGCCGATCCGAATGCTCGGGCCGCAGCCATCTCATCGTCTTCCTCGACAAATTTTTCACTAGCCTCAGCCGCTCGGCTGGCCCCAGTCGCAGCGCCCGCTCTCACCGAATCCTGCCGGCGAAATTCGCGGTTCCAGTCCAGCGAAGTCGAGGCTGCCGAACTCGACGACGCTTCGGCGTGATCCGGTGGCGCGTGTCGTGAGTCATGCGGCCTTTCGGCAACCGGAGCGGCACCGGCACTGGCGAAGATGGGTTCATCGTCCGGAAAAGTCGCGGCCAAAGGCGCCGCAGCGTGACGAGACAGAGGCAGAGGCAAAGCTCGACTCAGTCCCGGCATCCTGGGAATGCCGTTCTGGCGCCACCGGTGTCTGCGTCAGTCCCCGGTACTTGGAAATCGACTCTCCCGGAAGCAGCATGGGCTGGTATCCCGCTGGCGGTCCGAACTGCTGGGGCCTGCCTGACTCCTGCGGACGAGGAACCGCCGGAGCAGGAGCACTCTCGACCGAAGGCCTGGTAAAACGCGGCTCCGATCCCCGCTCACGCCCCTCGCCACGAGCGTCGCCTCGTCCATCGCGACGTCCGCCACGACGACGGCGCCGTCCCCGCCAGCCTCCCCGCTCGCGGTCTTGAGAAGCCCGCCGCCGGAAGTTTCCGGCGTGGCCGCCGCCAGCGAAGGCTGAGCCTCAGCTGGTGGTTCGGTCTCGTCGAGCTCCTGGCCAGAACCGTTCTCGAACTTTGCTTCCGGCTCGACCGCATCGGTTCCTTCATGCGATTGCACTGCAGCCGGCGCAGACTCACCCCGCGCCGGTTGCGCCCGCAGATCCTGCACTCCGCGATTCGCCGGCACGATATCGGTCAAATCCTCGTCGTGCTCTTCCAACTCCATAAAGTCGGAAACGTAAAGGAAGGCATCACGCTCCAGGCCGATGTCAACAAAGGCGGACTGCATTCCAGGCAGCACCCGGGTCACGCGGCCTTTGTAGATGGACCCCGCTAGGGTGTATTCATTTTCGCGCTCGAGGTAGATTTCCGCGAGCAGATCGTCTTCCACCAGCCCCACTTTGGTTTCGTGCGGCGTGGAAGAGACAAATAACTCCTTATTCATGGATACTCCGGTCCCGCTCCGACTAATTCAAGAAAGTCGGGCGGGCTTCACCGGGGCGGAGCGAGGAAGGAAACGGGAGGATCGAGCGTCGCGATGCTGGCCCCGGATCGGGGACGGCTGGGGCTGGGAAGGTTTCTCCCGAACCGAATCCGCTGCACAAGCTTGGGTATCTTTTGCACTGTTTCGCTTTGCGTCTGCCGGGTTTGTGACCGCACTCTCAGACCGTTTCCGGTCGGGGGGCCGTTTCCCTGCCAGCAGCGTTATAGCTTCAATCCTGCCCGGCCTTCGACTGCTCGACTAGCCGGTGAAATGCCCTCTTTACGCGAGGGCGATCGATATTTTTGGGGCTGCGCCTACCGGCACAGCGACTGCTCCCTGCCGTCTTCCCATGTTCGAGAACCCAGTTCAAGAATCATGAACCTGGTATTGAATCCTGTTGAATCAGCCGCTCACCCAGCTAATTCACAAAGCGGCGCATTCGAACGTTCATAACCATCCCCAGCGCCAGGAACATGAACAACACGGAAGACCCACCGTAACTCATCAGCGGCAAGGGTATTCCGGTGACCGGCATAAAGCCGACCACCATGCCGACATTGACCAGGATATGGAAGCTAAGCACAGCCACCACACCCATCACCACGAACGTGCCAGCGCGGTCGGGCGCGGTTTGCGCGTTCTGGGTCAAACGCATCAGCACTATGAAGTATAACAGCAGAACCCCCAGCGCGCCCACGAATCCATGCTCCTCGGCAAATGCCGCAAAAATAAAATCCGTTTGTGGGACTGGCAGGAAAGCCCCGTGTGTTTGCGAGCCTTTCCCGCCCCACAACCCCCCCGAACCCACCGCAATCTTGGATTGCTCAACTTGGTACCCCGATCCCTTGGGGATCGTTCTCCGGATCCATAAAGCTGGTGAGCCGCTGTTTCTGGTAAGACTTCAAGACGTGCACCCGCGGGACGAAGAACACCGCTCCCACGCCCATCGCAGCCAGCAGCACGACCACCAGCCCCTGCTTCCACTGCATTCCGCCCAGAAATACTCCCATGACGGCGATGGGCACATAGGTCAGGGCTGTGCCCAGGTCGGGTTGCGCCAATACCATCAGCATCGGAATGCCGACAATGGCTCCGGCCTTCATAAAGTCCGGCCACGAGAGTTCCCGATGCCGCAACTCGGCAAAATACTTCGCCACCGCCAGAATAAGGATCAGCTTTACCCATTCCGAGGGCTGGAAGTGATTGCCGCCGGGCATTTTGATCCACCGCCGCGCCCCCAGATACTTCTGTCCAAACACGAGTACCGCCATCAGCGAGGCCACCGCCGCAATGTAAAACCAGTGGATCCTATCGAGCAGCACCTGGTAGTTCACGGCACTGATCACAAACATGGCCCCCACTCCACCCAGAACCCAGTAAATCTGCTTGAGGTGCGACCCGGCAAACTTGGTGTGCATCGTGGCGCTGCGGATCTCCATCACTCCCAGCCCGCAGATCATCAGCACAAAGACCAGCAGCAGCCAGTCAAAATCGCGAAATGAAACGTAACGGCTCATGAGTACCGAGTACCCCGTACCGAGTACCGAGCGACTCCCTTCCCATGCATGATCTCGCCAGATGCTTTCATTGCATTTTCCCGGCACCCGGTACTAGGTACTCGGTGCCGGCAATTCCCGGTGCCGCCGTCGCCAATGCCAGCGGCTTCTTGGCTAACTTCAGCAGGAAGTGACCGCCTTCCAGTTTGTCGCCTTCGGGCGCTGTCCACAGAGCGCCCACGTCTACGTTTGCCGTCGCTTTTCTCCGCCATCTTCTGTTGTGGCGTGCGGCGCTGCTTGTCGACATAAGCCTTGAGCACCTGAGTCGCCAGCCGCGCCGCCAACTTCCCGTGCTCCCCGCCCTCAAACAGCACGCAGACAATGATGTCAGGATTGCGCCGCGGCGTGAATCCCACGAACCATCCGTTTTGCGCGAGAGCTTCACTATTCTTGAACCTTGCGCGAGTCGCCAGCGATACAATCTGCGCCGATCCCGTCTTGCCGGCTATATCAATGCCCGGGACATGCGCCGAGGGAGCGGTTCCTTCGGGCAGGAGAACTCGCGACATCGCATCGGTAATGAAGGTCCACCCATTCGGATCAATCGGGATGTCCTTGGTTTCAGTCACGTGACTGGTTTCGACGTATCCATTGGGAAGCTGTTGCGGATCGACAACGTGGGGCACAACCATGCGGCCACCCATCGAGATCGCCGCAATGGCGCGCATCAATTGCACCGGCGTGATGGCGATCGCGCCTTGTCCGATTCCGACCGAAATCGTTTCTCCGGCGAACCATTTCTGTTTGAAGTTCCTAATCTTCCACTCTTCCGAAGGCATCACGCCGCTCACTTCGTTGGGCAAGTCAATGCCGGTCTTTTGTCCCAGGCCAAGCGCGGTAGCGTACTTGGAAATGCGGTCGATGCCTAGCTTTTCCGCCAGCGTGTAAAAGAAAACGTCGCAAGACTGGTAAATAGCTTTCTCCAGAGTAACGCCCCCGTGGCCGCCTTTCACCCAGCAGCCGAAGCGCCGTCCATAAAACTCGGCGCTGCCCGTGCAGTTCACGTGGAGCGTCTGTGCAATTCCTTCCTGCCAGCCCGCCGTCGCCATGATGATCTTGAACGTCGATCCCGGCGCCAGTTGCGCCTGAATCGCCTTGTTCATCAGCGGCTTGTCGGGATCAGTCACCAGCTTGTTCCATTGATCGCGCGACACCCGCACTGCAAAATCGTTGGGATCGAAGGTCGGCCGGCTCACCATGGCCAGGATTTCTCCGGTCCGAGGGTTCATCGCTACAATGGCGCCGTTCTTCCCTTCCAGCGCTTCCTCGGCCGCGATCTGCAAATCAATATCGACGGTCAGCTTCAACTGCTTTCCAGGAACCGCATCCGTCTCCCCCAGCAGTCCCACTTCACGGCCATGACTGTCCACCAGCGCCCGCCGCGCTCCGTTGGTACCCATCAATGCATTGTTGTATTGCCGCTCCACCCCGGAAACTCCCACCACATCGCCCGGGCTGTAAAGCTCGAACTGCGGCTGGTTCAGCATGTCGTCCGTCACTTCGCCCACATAGCCGATCAAGTGCGCCATAAACCCGTTGCGCGGATACAGCCGCCGGTGCGCCATGATCGTATCCAGCTCCGGCAGTTCGTTGCGATGGGCATCGATGAAGGCCAGCTCATCCGGAGTGATGTCTTCTTTCAGAAAGATCGGCTGGTATTGCGGCAGGGACGCAAAGTGGCGGATTCTCGCACGCACTTCGTTCGGGTCCAGGTGCAGGCCTTGCGCAATCAAGTCCGCATCGGCATTGAGGTCACGGGAGGAATCGCGCAGCAGCAGCGCCGAAAACGACGGATAGTTATCTACGATGATGCGTCCTTCGCGGTCCAGAATCTTGCCCCGGGGGGCGAGGATCGGTACATTTCGAATTTGGTTTTTCTCGGCGGCCGAGGCGTAGTAGCCGCTCTCTATCACCTGCAGCTTCCACAGCCCGTAAGCCAGCACCAGGAAGATGCCCAGGATCACGTACTGCGCCCCCGTCAAGCGCATGGCCGATACTTTATCGTCGCGTCCGAACATGAATCAGTTGCCAGTGGCCAGTGGCCCGTGGCCAGTCACACTCTCGTGAGAGATTTGTACGGCCCGCAAGGAGTCAAAACCTCGCTGAATCAAATGTATGGGAGCTTACAGACTCATTGTACTGCGAGCGCCAGCGTCGGCATTGTCGAGGTGGGTAACGGAAGTCACGGCCCGGACCGATTCACCGGCAACGGACCACTGGCCACTGGCAACGGCTCTTACGTTCTCTGCTTAAACCTGTCCAGCACAAAATACAGCCCCACGCCGAGAACCGCATTCGCCAGCCCGGCCAGGATTCCCCGGCTCCAGCTCCAATCCAGCGTCAGATTCACCATGCCCCGTGCCACGGTAAAATAAACCGCAGCGTGAACCAGGTAAAACCCCAGCGTGACCAGGAACCGAGCCCCCACGTTCTCCACGTCGAGCTTCGCCCCCAGCGACGACGCCCCGTAGCCCACCACCGTCTTGGCGATCCCATAAATTCCGATCGGATAAGGCCCCAGCATGTCCTGCACCAAGCCAATAGCCGCTCCGGTCAACAGCCCGGAAATCGGGTTGCGTCGCGCCATGGCAAAGAAAATCGTTACCAGCAATGGCAAGTCGAAGATGGCGAAGAATGGCAACCGTCTCGGCAGGAACGCCTGCAGAAACAGCGCCAGCAACGGCACACCCACCGTCACCGGAATGCTGAACCGGTAAACCTCAATCTGCTCCCCCGATGTGTAAGTGATGGGCACGCTAGTGGGGACTATCTTCGGTTGCAGGTTGAGGAATGGGCTTCGTGTTCGAGGGTTTGGGCGGCCCCATTGTCGGTTTCGTAGGAGAACTTGCAGATTTCGGAGTGGGGTTCGAACCGGCACTCGCCGCCCTCAAAGCCGCGTTCGACCCAGCCCCGTTCCTCGATCCAGCATTCGTGCCGGAATCGCCGGTAGCCGGCTTCTGCGCAACTTTCTTCCCACCTTCGACGGTTGTCCCAGTTCCAGTCAAGGACTGGACGGCGTCGTGCGCCTGCGGTTTCTCGCCAGCACCGGTCGCTGTCTGTCCAGTTGCGCCGTTCGCGGCAGTTCCTGACGGACTGGCTCCCGCAACCTCAGCCGGTTTGTCCGGCACCGAAGGCAGCCGCTGCGCCAGAATATCCGCCGCGCGCACCCTGCCACCGTTTTCGGCGGCCACCGGCGCCCGTTCTTGCTTTTCGGTCACCACCAGCACTTCCTCCAGCCGGCTCAAGTCTGCTGACGGCTTCACCTTGATGCTCAGAAACATTTCTCTGCCTGGACCTACCCTGCTCACCGTGCCCACCGGAAGCCCTTTGGGAAAGATCTGGTCGCCTCCGCTGCTCAGTACATTTTCTCCTGGCGTGACTTGCTCGTCACTCATCACCCGGTCCAGAATCAACTCGCCATTCGGCGTTCCGCGCGCCACGCACTGGAGCCGCGACTTCTCCAACATCGCTCCCACGCCGCTGCTCTGATCGTTGATCATCAGCACCAGAGAAGTCGAAGGATACACGCGCAGCACTTTGCCCACGATGCCGTCCGAGGTAATCACCGCCATGTCCGGCGCAATGCCATCGTGCGATCCTTTGTCGATATAGATGGACCAGGAAAGATCGCTCCCGCTCGATCCGATCACCTGGGCCGGTACCGTTTTAGCGATGAACTGCTCCTTGAATGCCAGCAGAGATTGCAACCGGTGGGCCTGAGTGGCGTCTTCCCTCACCCGCACCTGCTCCAGCCGCATCTGCTCGATCTGCTCCTTGAGCTGGCGGTTTTCGGCCCGCACTCCGCGCAGGAAGAAATAGTTGTGCCAGACATTGTTGCTGCCGTGTTGCGCCCAGACCAGGCCCCGCTCGAAAGGAGTAACTAAGTCCACCGCCCAGAGGCGGATCAGACGCGTGTTCTCCGCTTCCCCGCTGCGCTTCACCTGCACCGCCAGCCCCAGCACCTGCAAAAACAACACTCCCACCAGGATGGTCAGGTTACGGTAACGGCCAAGTACTTCCATAACGCAGTTGCCCGGTGCCAGCGGTCAGTTGCCAGTAGAAGCTATCTCATCGATTGGTTCGGGAAGGGCACGGCTTCCAGCCGTGCCCTCCAAGCACCCCGAAAATTCGGGCTTCAGCCCCTTGAGATCCTCGCTCGCGTGCGACCGCCGAGGACTCAGGAGACGGCTGCCCGTTAAGTGCCGCTGGTCAGACTGCCGGTGGTCAGGAGGAACGCAAGGCAGATAAACTCCTTGGGTCTTGACTGGCAACTGGCAACTGGCAACGGACCGCTGGCAACTGCTACTCAATCGAGATCTTCCGCAGCAGCTTGAAGTCGCTGAGCATCTTACCCGTGCCCAGCACCACGCTGCACAGCGGATCATCAGCAATCGAGACGGGCAGCCCGGTTTCCTCCCGGATGCGCTTGTCCAGATTCTTCAGCAACGCACCGCCCCCGGTCAGCACAATGCCGCGGTCGCTGATGTCGGCCGATAGCTCCGGCGGGGTGCGTTCCAGGGCCACGCGAATCGCATTCATGATCGTCGAAACGCACTCGCTGAGCGCCTCGCGGATCTCGCCATCATCCACCGTGATCGTCTTCGGCACACCTTCGATCAGGTTGCGCCCCTTAATCTCCATGGTCATCGGCTTGTCGAGTTGGTGCGCCGAGCCAATCTCCATCTTGATCTGCTCAGCGGTGCGTTCGCCGATCAGCAGGTTATATTTCCGCTTCAGATAATTCATGATGGCTTCGTCCATCTGGTTCCCGGCCATGCGCACCGAACGCGAATAGACGATACCGCTCAGCGAAATTACCGCAATATCCGTCGTGCCACCGCCAATGTCCACTACCATGTTGCCGCTCGGTTCCGTAATCGGCAACCCCGCTCCAATCGCCGCCACCATGGCTTGCTCCACGAGGTGCACTTCGCTGGCCTTGGCGCGGTACGCCGAGTCCATGACCGCGCGCTTCTCCACCTGCGTAATTTCCGACGGCACCCCGATCACGATCCGTGGATGCACCAGCATCTTCCGGTTGTGCGCCTTCTGAATGAAGTAGTTCAGCATCTTCTCCGTGACCTTGAAGTCGGCAATCACGCCATCCTTCATGGGCTTGATGGCCACGATGTTGCCCGGCGTCCGGCCCAGCATCTCTTTCGCCTCTTTTCCAACCGCCTCCACTTCGCCCGTGTTCTTGTTGATGGCGACAATCGAAGGCTCGTTGACCACGATGCCCTTCCCGCGTGCGTAGACCAGAGTGTTGGCCGTGCCCAGATCGATGGCCAGGTCGCTTGAGAACAAGCTGAATAGTGACCTGAGGTTGTGAGAACGTGATGAATGAAATCCGTTATTTGACATTGACGAGCTCTTCTCGCGATCTGCGCTGATGGCAATGATTCCGGGAGAACCCGATTTGCGTCATCCGGCGCGACTCGATCCTCCCTCTAGTCTATGAGAGGCTTCACAACCCTGCCCGGGTCCGAAGGTTCTCATCCTTTTGGCCGGAACCCTACCTCTCTGTTTTTCCACCTGAGGCGGGCGCTTCTTGCCCGCCGAAGGATCACTGAATCAGGATCTTCTTCTGCTGCGTGTTCAGCCCGCCTTGCGCCGTCTGCGCGGTTACCGTAATCACCGCTTCACCCGACGTCAGCGGCGGCGTAAAGTAATGGAATGTCCCGTCCTCGGACAAGATCGGGACTTCCCTCCCATTCACCATCACCCGGGCCCCTACCTGCGTCTTACCCGTCACTTCAATGATGTGTCCATGCTGAACGAAGGGATCCAGTTGCAACTCGATGGCTTGCGTCTGTTTTGACTTGGGAATGATCGTGAAACGGTTCTTCTCGCTCTCCATCGACTCCTTTCCCGACACTTCATACGACTGTACCACCCAGTAGTACGCTCCTTCGCCCAAGCTTGTAACCGTAACATCCGCCGTGTTTACCTTCTTGTCAACCAGGATGGAGGAAAGGTAGGGGTTCCTCGAGATCCGCAGCCGGTAACCCGCTGCGTTTGCCATCGGCGTCCAGGAAAACTCCACATCCTTGGTGGTCTCCCCGGAAGTGAAGATCGGCGCCATGTTCGCTGGAGAAATCGGCGTCGGCGGCCCCGTCCCTTTCTCTTTCTCCATGTGCGTCTGTGCCGTCTGAAAGCTTACTCTTTCCCAGTTGGCCAACTGCACCGTTTCTCCTTTTCGCGTAATCTCGCCGGCACCCTTCTTCATCAGGATCTCGTGCTGATCCATCTTCGGATCGTTGTGTACCTGCGCCGCAGACTCCGGCGCCAGCGATGCCGTCGCACCCGCCACGATCACCTGTGATTTCGATCCCTGGGAATAGGTTGCGGTCGAAAGATCCACGGTTCCAGTGCTCACCGCCACGGCCACGTTCGTCTGCTGCTGATCATTGGACGAGTTCTCCTCAATCACGATCAGCGAATCCTGTTTCACCGTATAGCTGGTGCCGTCGTTGAACACCACCTTCGCCATACCTTCCGACCCCGTCTGCACCACGTCGCCCTTCTCCAGGGGAATGTTGTAGTTCGCCTCGACCCAGCTATTGCCGTCGCCCTTCTTCACCCGCACCGTGCCGTCGAGTGCCGTAAAGTGGGCCTGCTGTGCCGTGGACCCGCCATGTCCCGCCGCGGGCGCCACGCCAGCTACCCGTTCCAACGCCTTATCGACAATGCCTCCGGCGGCCTTGATGCTGCTCTCTGTGAATTGCGGAAACGTCAGTCGTATCCCAACCAATACCACCGCGGCACCCGCCATGATCAGCAGGGCCACGCTGCGGTATGTGACCGTCTTCCACGCGACGTGGATGCCCGGTTTGCGAGTCGGCGAAGACACGTTGACTGAAAACCTTATTCAAACCTATTGAATATGCGGTAATTCCAACGTTACCACAAGCGCGTCCGCATCAAGAATAGGTAATCAATTGGGAACGTTACCTTCGTTTGCGGCAGGACGCCTAATCCTGGGCCGTTCTCCCAGTCTGCGAGAACCGCCTACCCCTATGCCGTGACAACCTCCCTCGTGTTCCTTTGTGTCCTTCATGGTTA
Organism: uncultured Acidobacteriaceae bacterium; assembly: GCA_963714225.1. Taxonomy (GTDB): domain Bacteria; phylum Acidobacteriota; class Terriglobia; order Terriglobales; family Acidobacteriaceae; genus Sulfotelmatobacter. Next base: position 20,598 of record CAVQNY010000037.1, read on the forward strand.
TTAGGGGGTTCCGGTACTGGTGCCGTTTCATTACGGGAAACGGCACCAGTATCGGGGTTCCCTGTTCCAGGACGGCTACCTGTGTGGTCCGTTATTCTTCTATTCTTCTTCCACCATGGCTACCACTCCGACAACTCTGTCCGCACCCACCCGCAACCACGCTTCCTGGCTGGCCGGAGGAATGCTGATCGTTCTGGCCATCGCTCTCGCCAAGCTGTTCTTCCACATCTACTTCAACAACCGCTATGGCTACTTTCGCGATGAGTTCGATTACATCTCTTGCGGCGACCATCTCGCCTGGGGATACGTCGACCAACCGCCGCTCATTCCCTTTCTCATCCACATCTGCCGCGCCGTCCTGGGAGACTCCCTGCGCAGCATTCGCTTCATTCCCGCACTGGCTTCTTCTGTTCTGGTCGTCGAAACCGCCGTCCTGGCCCGCGAATTCGGCGGCGGCCGCTTCGCCCTGCTCCTCAGCGCAATCACCATCGTCATTGCGCCACAGTACCTCTCCAATGGAAGCTTGCTCGGCACGAACTCTCTCGAACCCAACCTCTGGATGGGCTGCGCCTACTTCGCCATCCTCGCCATAAAACGCGCCAACCCACGCTACTGGCTCTGGGTCGGCGTCGTCGCCGGCCTCGGCATGGAAGAAAAGTATTCCATCGCCATCTTCGGCTTCGGCATCGTCATCGGCCTTCTCTTGACCGCGCAACGCCGCGTCTTCCTCAATCCCTGGATCTGGCTCGGCGGCCTTGCGGCCTTCCTGATTCTCTTGCCCAACCTGCTTTGGAACATCCACTATGACTGGCCTTTCCTTCAACTCATGCGCAACATCCGCGCCGAGGGCCGCGACGTCATCTTCCCACTCCCTCAATTTTTCCTCGAGCAGACGTTCTTGGTTGACCCCATCACCGCGCCCATCTGGCTCGCCGGATTGTTTGCCCTCCTGTTCTCGGCGCGGCTCAAACCCTACCGCACGCTCGGTTGGTGCTATCTGACTTGCTTCACGGTTTTCCTCGTCCTCCACGGAAAGATCTATTATCTTGCCCCGGTGTATCCCATGCTGCTGGCCGCTGGTGCAGTCGTGATCGAATCCGCGATCGATGGCATGAAAAATGGTCAACCGGAAATCCTCCGCCCGCACCGCGCCTGGCTGAAAGCCCCGATTGTCGCCCTGCTCCTCGCCAGCGGCGCCCACCTCGCTCCCGTGGTCGTGCCGATTCTTTCTCCTGACGGCTTTCTCGCCTACGCGAAACATTTGCCGATGAAGCTGCCGGTCATGGAGCACAGCCACGCCCGCGCCGCACTGCCGCAGTGGTACGCCGACCAATTCGGATGGCAAGAGATCGTCGCCGAAACCGCCCAAGCCTGGAACAGCATCCCTGTGGAAGATCGAAAAGACTGCGGCATCTTCGCCCAGGACTACGGCCAGGCCGGCGCCATCGACTTCCTCGGCCGCCCCTACGACCTGCCGCTGGCTCTCAGCGGCGACCGCACGTATTTTCTCTGGGGACCGCGCGGCTATTCCGGCAACTGCCTGATCGTCCTCGGCGACCGCAGAAAGCGAATGGAAGAACTCTTCGATCACGTCGAATACGTAGGCACATCCGCCGACAATGCCTACGCGCTCGAGAATGAGATCGGCGTCTTCATCTGCCGCGGCGCGAAATTCGGCACCCTGGCCCAACTCTGGCCGCAACTAAAGCACTGGTACTAGATCGGTGTCCGCAATGATTTACGAAGTGGCCTTAGAATTATTCTGGGTGGCTTTTGACCTTGACTCGCCGGCCACAACCCCTATCATTGCGACGGAGCCGGAGCGCCAGCAACGGCGGAGTGGAGAGCCCTGAGCGAAGCCGAAGGGGCCGCGTAAAGTATCGAGAGGGAATGCGGATTTTAGACCCGGAGGGACGTCGGCCTTTCGCCTGCCGCCCCTATATTAATTCTCCATAATTCTCCATATTAATTCTCCTTAATTTCGCCCCCTCCAAATTGACCGGAGTACAGCGCAGCATTACTCTCGAAGCCATGAGTCCAGCCGATTTTGACCAATTGCGTCTTGCCTACAAGAAAGCTACCGACGAATGGGTCGCCACCATTCGCGCCGAGGAAGCGTTAGCCACTTCCGACCATTCGATGATCGCCATGGAAGAATGGGACGCCGCCCACTTCCAAGAAGAAGACGCACACAGCAAAGCCACCGAAGCCCGCGAAGCCTACAAAGACGCCCTTCGCACCGTAAACTACGGCATCTAGCCAGGTCCATTCCATCGCCACCCAAAAAGCCCGGAAGCCCGAAGCCGAGCACCCGCCTTGCCGCACCTTCCACTTCTTCTGTAGCATCAATATCCAGGCATTCATTAAGGAGAAATCATGGCAACCGACACCCTCGCTTCCCCCGCAACTCTAAGTCATAGCCCCAACAAGGTCCTGAAGAACTTCATCGACGGCGAGTGGGTCGAGTCCTCGACCGGGGAAACCTTCGAAGACCGCAATCCCGCCGACACGCGCGATGTAGTCGGCATCTTCCAGAAATCCGCCAAGGCCGACGTAGACGCCGCCGTGGACGCCGCCAAGCGCGCCTTCGCGAAGTGGCGCCTGGTCCCCGCCCCGCGCCGCGCCGAGATCGTCTTTCGCGCCGCCGAGATCCTGATCGAGCGCAAAGAAGACTACGCCCGCGAAATGACCCGCGAAATGGGCAAGGTGCTCGCCGAAACACGCGGCGACGTGCAGGAAGCCATCGACGCCGCCTACTACAACGCCGGCGAAGGACGCCGCCTCTTCGGCCCCACCGTTCCTTCCGAGATGCCCAACAAATTCGCCATGGCCGTGCGCCAGCCCATCGGCGTCTGCGGCATGATCACGCCCTGGAATTTTCCCATGGCGATCTCTTCCTGGAAGCTGCTGCCCGCCATCGTCTGCGGCAACACCTGCGTCATCAAGCCCGCGCAGGATACGCCACTGTCCACCTTCAACCTGGTCCGCGCCCTCACCGACGCCGGCCTGCCCAAGGGCGTCATCAACATCGTCTCCGGCTTCGGCGCCGACGTAGGCACACCGCTCGCCGATCACGCCGACGTGCGCGCCATCTCGCTCACCGGATCTTCCGCCGTCGGCCGCATCATCGGCGGCATCGCCGCCAAGACTTTCAAACACTGCTCGCTCGAACTCGGCGGCAAGAATCCCATGATCGTGCTCGACGACGCCAACCTCGACCTCGCCATCGAAGGCGGCCTCTGGGGCGGATTCGGCACCACCGGCCAGCGTTGCACCGCGACCAGCCGCATCATCGTGCAGAAAGGCGTCTATCGCGAGTTCGTCGAGCGTTACGTCGCCCGCGCGAAGAAACTGAAAGTCGGCAACGGCCTCGACGAAACGGTTGAGATGGGTCCGGCGATCAACGAAAAGCAGCTTCAGACCGACCTCAGCTACGTCGAAATCGGCAGGAACGAAGGCGCGAAGCTGATGTGCGGCGGCAATCGCCTCGACAAAGGCGAGTACCAATACGGCTGGTTCATGGAGCCGACCGTCTTCACCGACGTCGACCCCAAGATGCGCATCGCACAGGAAGAAATCTTCGGCCCGGTCGTCTCCATCATCCCGTGCGACGATCTCGAAGACGCCATCGAGATCGCCAACGGCATCGAGTACGGCTTGTCTTCCGCGCTCTACACCAAAGATGTGAACAAGGCCTTCGCCGCCATTCGCGACCTCTACGCCGGTATCACCTACATCAACGCCCCACCATCGGCGCCGAAGTGCACCTGCCCTTCGGCGGCACCAAAGCCACCGGCAACGGCCACCGCGAAGGCGGCATCGGCGCCATCGATTTTTACACCGAGTGGAAATCCGTCTACGTCGACTATTCGGACAAGCTGCAGAAAGCCCAGATCGACCGAGTTGACTAGAGACTCACAACCGCAAGTGCGGAGTACCCAGCTGCTTGCCCTTCGCCCTTGTCGGCAGTACTTTGGTGATCTTGCCCTGACGCCTTCGAGAACCTACCGTGGGTTTGGGTTCCAATTTTTTCAAGTTGCGCAGGTTTCGTTATGGGCGTCTGGCGCTTCGGCCTACGGTTCAGCGAGGGCGCCCGCCAACGGTTCGCCCGAGCTATCCTGGCACTCTGCTTGATCCTCGGCCTCACCTCGGTTTCTTTCGCCCAAAACACCGCGAAGCCCGGACGCAAAGTAATCTCACAGGTCAAGACAGAGTATCCCGAGATCCTCAAGGATCTGCACTTTGGAGGGCTGGTCCGTCTGACCGCGACCGTGCTTCCGAACGGGACCGTGGCGAATGTCAAAGTGCTGGGCGGAAATCCCATCCTCGCCGAGAACGCGGTCAAGGCGGTGAAGAACTGGAAATATGCTCCCGCGCCTTCTCAAACCGAGGAGGAAGTCGTGATCCACTTTAACGATAGATAGTCTATCTTTCTCGAACCCACCCGAGTTGCCTCCCATTTCGATCCTCAGAGTCCTGTACAATTCTTGGGAAGTGAGCCGTTCTGATGCCCATCACCCAAGCCCGCGAGATCACCGCTGCCAAGCGCCTCGACAACGTCCGCTACGCCATTCGCGACCTGGCCTGCGTCGCCGACGAAGTCACGAAGCAGGGACACAAAGTTCTGCCGTTGAACGTCGGCGACCCGCTCAACTTCGATTTCCAGACTCCACCGCACATCATCGAAGCCGTCTACAAGGCCATGCGCGACGGCAAGAACGGCTACGCGCCATCTCCCGGCATTCCTCGAAGCGCTCGAAGCGATTCGCGGCGAGGCTGCGCGCAAGGGCATCACCACGGTGCGGGATGTCTTCGTCACCTCCGGCGTGAGTGAAACGGTCGACCTCTGCATCAGCGCGCTGGTCAATCCGCGGCGAGGACATTCTCACGCCCAGTCCCGACTACCCACTCTACTCCGCCGTCCTGTGCAAGCTGGGCATCGCGCTCAACGCCTACGATCTCAACGAAGACGACGCCTGGCAGCCCGAACTCGCCGACATCGAACGCAAGCTCACGCCGCGCACTCGCGGCATCGTGCTGATCAATCCCAACAATCCCACGGGCTCGCTGTGCTCCCGGCAAATGCTCGAGCAAGTCGCCGACCTGGCGCGCCGCCACAACCTGGTGGTCTTCTCCGACGAAATCTACGACAAACTGATTCTCCGATTCGAACGGAGAGCACCCCGCACATAGCCTTCGCCGCAGTCGCGCCCGACGTTCCCTGCATCACCTTCGGCGGAATGTCGAAGAACTATCTCGTCCCGGGATGGCGCATCGGCTGGGGCATCGTCTCCGGCGATGCCGCTGCGGTCAAGCCCTACACCGAAGGCATTCACCGCCTGCTGCGCGCCCGCCTCTGCGCCAACCATCCCGAGCAATATGCCATCAAGCCCGCACTCGAAGGCCCGCAGGATCATCTCATCGAAGTGCAACGCAAACTGCGCTCCCGCCGCGATCTCACGCAGAAGTGGTGCGAAGTCCACGCCGCGCGTCAGTTGCGTCGCTCCGCGCGGCGCGTTCTACGCCTTCCCGCGCATCGACATCCCGGAGAGCGACGAAGTCTTCGTCAAAGAACTCATCCGCCAGAAACACGTCATGGTCGTCCACGGCTCCGGCTTCGGCCAGAAACCCGGCACGCAGCATTTCCGCATCGTCTTCTTGCCGGATGAAAAGACGCTGACCAACGCCTATGCCGCAATCGCCGACTTCATTCAGGAACGATACGGAAAGGCTTGAACGGCTAGCCGAAGTTCGTCACGAAACGGTCTGGAAACCAGCCACTGGCAACGTTTTTCTCTAGAGCTTCCAGAGCCGCCTCCCTGCGCGTGGAAAATCGCTTTCGGATCGCCTTCTCTTTCTCCTTCTCCTTGCGGCTCGCCGTCCGGCACAAGATTTAGGTCTCTTCTCTCTGGGGAATCGCGACCTGCTTGGCCAAAGAGAAGCTTTTCACTTGACAACACGATACCTTGTAATACACTATATAGCGCGATGAAGGGGCGCGACGCGAGCGATCAAGAGAGGGCAGACAAGTGGGAAGTTCAACTCCGCAAAGGATGTCTTGAGCTGGCCATCCTGGCTGCGTTGTGGGACGGAAAACTCTATGGGCTTGAGATTCTGCGACGACTGAAGAGCGACTCCGATTTGATCGTATCGGAGGGAACGATCTATCCGCTGCTCAGCCGATTGAAGGCGCTGGGGCTGGTTCGAAGCGAGTGGGTGGAGTCCGATGCAGGACATCCGCGGAAATACTACGCGCTCACGCCGGCCGGAAAACAGCGGAGCCGCGAGATGGCTGGGATATGGTCGCGCTTCTCCTCGGGCATGAGCCGGTTGCTCGCTCCACTCGCGAAGGAAAAATAGATGACCATGGCAGGCGATGCGCAGCAGAGAGTCGAAGCTTATCTGGGCAGGTTGCGCCAACTTTTGCGTGGCATGAACGCCGAAGATGCCCACGAGATCGTCGAAGAGCTACGCAGCCACCTTATGGATAGGGTGGCGGCGAGCGGAGAAGCGACGGACGCCGGAGTTGACGCGGCACTGGCCGCGCTGGGCAGTCCGGAAGAGCTGGCCAATGAGTACATGACCCAGAACCTGCTGGCGCGAGCGGAGGCTAGCCGGTCGCCGGTGCGGATACTGGAGAGTCTGTTCCGTTGGGCAAGCCTCAGCGTTGCCGGCTTTTTTGTCCTGGTCGGCTCCATGATGGGTTATTTTCTCGGAACTGTTTTCATCCTAGTGGCTGCGTTAAAGCCGTTTCATCCCCAGACCGCAGGATTGTGGCTTTTGCGGAACAGCACCGGCGACCCCGAGATTTCTCTTCGGCTTGGATTTGGCAGTGTGCCGGCCGCAGGCAGGGACGTACTCGGTTGGTGGATCGTACCGATAGGGCTGCTGGCGGGTTGCGCGGTCGTGATCCTGACCACACGCTTTGCGCTCTGGTGTGCGCGGCAATATCGCAGATCGCACCTGTTACCTCGAAGCTGATCTGGCCGGAACCACGCAGACGAGAAGGAGATGGTCTTGAGTCGATCTACCGAGAGCAGGAACTCTAGAACAGCAGTTCAGGAAAGTGCTTGTGCAGAGCCGGGAAACGGCGCGGCGAACTGGCGACAGAGCAAATGGCTGGCGGTTGGAGAGTTGGTTGTCGTGGGGCTGATTTTCTGGGCGGATTTCCGCCATCTCATCTTCTTTAGTAAGACTCCTTATCTGCTGCTGTTTGGGTGGATCTCGCTTTGGGTGCGGAAATTGCGCTGGTGCGACGTCGGGATGAGTCGGTTTCGAAACTGGAAGACTACCCTTGGATGGGGCATTGCGGCTGGGCTGGCGCTGGAAGGATTTGAATTGTTCGTCAGCCAACCCATATTGGTGAGATTGCTGAGGAAGCAACCGGACCTTGAGGATTTTCGCCCGTTGATCGGGAACCTGAAGCTTACCCTGATCTTCATTACGTTGGCTTGGGTGCTTGCGGCCTTTGGCGAAGAGATGGTCTACCGCGGATACCTGATGAACCGGGTTGCCGACCTGTTCCATCGCACACGGCGCGCCTGGATCATCAGCCTGATTGTGGTTCACGTTGGATTTGCGCTGGCCCACGCCTATCAGGGCTGGACGGGCATCATCGACGAAGGGCTGATGGGACTTTTGCTGGGAGTGATCTATTTGCGGACGGGGCGCAACCTGGCCGTGCCTATCATCGCGCATGGAATTGGGGACAGCATCGACATGGTGCTGTTCTTCCTGGGGAAATATCCTGGGATGTAGGGTCTGCCGATCGTCAGATGGGCACCAGTCTTAACCCGAAGCGCCAGAGGTTTCAGGATCGTGCGCGTGAGGAGACGTTGGACGGACTGATGTAGTTTTCGCTCAGTGCCGACCGCAAGGCGACGCTCAGATGACAGATCATTTGATGACCCGACATTGTTCCCCGCCTAGGTTGGGCGTCTGGCGGCGAAGCACTTCGCTCCGGTCGCGAACGTTGAGGGGAGTCTTTAAGCATCATGTTTTGCGGGGGGCCTCACCAGTTTCGAGAGGTTCCAAGTCGCAGCATCCTCCCTCCCTGGATCGACGGGACACGGCAACGCCGCAGCTTTAGTTATGTTGTGTTCAGTTCGGCGAATCTGCTTAAATCAAACCCAGGCGCAACCCCGGTCGCGTCTCAGTGTTCCTACAAATCGTGGTCGACATTCATTCCCATATTCTTCCGGAAGTAGACGACGGCTCCAACTCCTGGGAAACCTCCGTCGCCATGTGCCGGATGGCCGCAGCCGACGGCATTACCCACCAGATCGCCACACCTCATGCCAACGACCGCTACCACTACGACCGCGCTTATCTTCAGGGACTGGTCGCTCACCTGCAGCAACTGGTCGGCGATGCGCTCACCCTAAGCCTGGGCTGCGACTTCCATCTTTCCTACGACAATCTGCAGGATGTGCTGGCCAATCCCGCGCGTTATGCCATCGAAGGCTCGCACTACATGCTGGTCGAGTTGAGCAATTACAGCGTCCCGCAGCAAACCACCGACTGTTTTACGCAGCTCGGCGACCGCGGCATCACCGCGATCATCACCCATCCCGAACGCAACCCGATTCTGCGCGAGAACCTGCAGCGCGTGGCGGAGTGGGCCGAGCAGGGTTGCGTGGTCCAGATAACCGGCTCCGCGCTCACCGGATTCTGGGGAGAGCGCGCGCGCCGCGCCGCCCACTGGCTGCTGGAGCGCGACGCCGTGCACGTACTGGCCACCGATGCTCACGACACCGAGAAGCGCATCCCCGTCCTCTCCACCGCTCGCGACGCCGCTGCGGAAATCTGTGGCGAAGACGTGGCGGAAGCCCTGGTCGAGGGCAACCCGCGAGCCATCTTCCACTCCCAGCCTCTTCCTTACTTTCCACGGCCAGTGCTGGGAAGCTACCGCAAGACACCCGGCGCCTAGCAAGGATAGCAATCAGCACTCAGCCGTGCGCGAACGGTTTCATGGGAAGCCAACGCCCGAGACCAGAAGGATGCCGGGCCGGCTGCGTGCTGAATTTTAATGGCTGGATAGCTTCACTGCGGACTCGACGAATCGTGCTGGGGAGGTGTAGCCGGCGCTGGAGCAAGCGGCGCCGCTCCCGGATCGGGGCTGTGCGACGCAGGCGTCAAGGATGAAGCCTGTGGCGCGGCCGGCTCCGTGGTCATCGCGCTCTCCGGATTCAGCAGATGATCATGGCTCGGTCCCAGCCCCAGGCTTATCAGCGCGCGCGAGTCGGGTACGGTCTTCGATTGCCAGCCATGATCGGCCTGATAGCGCCGCATCGCTTCTTCACTGGCTTGATCCCACTTACCGGCCGCTTCCCCACCCAGGTAGTGCTCGCGGATCAACGCCTCCTGGATGGCCTGCGCCCGCTCGGGGTCAATTTTCTGCTGGCCCCGCGCGGTCGTCTTCCTTTTGCTGTTCTGGCGCGAGTTCGCGTACTTCGATTTGCTGTTGTGAGCCGCGGCGGCCGTACTCGATTTCGGGTGCTTCTCTGCCGCAGGATGCGATGCCGGATGAAGCTGGGCCGGAGAGGACGAGCTTGCTCTGGAGTTCTTCGCGGCAGCCTTCGCATGTGTCTTCGGGTTCGCTGTCGTGGAGTTCGCCGTCTTAGTCTTCGTGCCGCTGTTCGCCTTCGGGCTGGCAGCAGACCCCTGCCCAAGCGCTGCGCGCGGCGAAGCGCAGGCACACATCAGGGCCAGAGCGCATCCCGTGCCCAACCATCTTCGTATTTTCGCGCGATGCTTCCGCTTCGGTTCCAAAGGCAACCCTCAGACCTGATCCTCCCAGAGTCGAACTCTGGGATTCCTGACTCGGGCATTACCCGATTTCGAGGGCGAATCCCGCCCCAGCACCAAAACAGAAAACTGTCGGCGTGCTCCAGTGCCTTACCGCAGCAGGGATTATGCGACTCCAAGCTGACCGACCAAAACTGTCGCTAACCCAGACTGGAAGTCTGGGATTGCGCTCCTCAACTACCGTTCAGCGTCAAAAGTAAAACCCAACAGAAGCTGGCATTGTAATCATCCCCCATTCGAAGGAGGCAATGCCAGTTCCCGTTGGGTTCGTTCCCAGGTTACGGAAGTGTCCCGGCCATGAAGATGGTTCCATCCTGAGCGGTCGAGCCTCGCGGGCGCACCAGGAATACCACGTCCTGTCCGCTCTTCAGGCTCGACTCTATCTTGGCGAAATCTTCTTCGCTGTTAACCGGCTGCTTGTTGACTTCCAGGATCACGTCGCCGCGGCCTAGATTGATGTCCTCGGCAAACGATCCCGGCTTCACGTCCTGCACGATCACGCCTTTGCCCGCCGGCATGTCCAGCCGTTCGGCCATCTCCGGCGTCAGCTTGCGAACCGTGATACCCAACTTGCTTTGCTTGGGCGTGCTCTCGTCGTTGCCGCTGTCATCTTCGTTCAAGCGCGCCGCAAACAGCTTGGCGCGGTCGGCAATGGTTACAGTCGTATCCTGCTGCTTGCCGTTGCGCAGGAAGCCAAGTCGCTACCTTCGCTCCCGGCTTGCGCGCGGCGATATCCGCCACCAACTCCGTTCCCTTGGTTACTTTCTTGCCGTCGACCGTGGTGATGGTGTCGCCCACCTTCAGCCCCGCCTGGTCGGCCGGACTGCCGGCCACTACGCTCGACACGGTCACTCCGGTGCCAGCGCCGTAGACTCGCGTGATCGCCGGATTCTCCACCGAGTCAAACATGATGCCGATGGAGCCGCGCGACACCCGGTGCTCGGGCCCAATGAGCTGGTTGTAGACCTGCACCACGGTATTCGAAGGAAGCGAAAAGCCCACGCCTGCATAGGCATTGGTCTCGCTCAAAATCGCGGTGTTGATGCCGATCACTTCGCCGTTCATGTTGACCAGCGGGCCGCCCGAATTCCCCGGATTAATCGCGGCATCGGTCTGAATAAACGTCTGGAACTGCCGGCCGGGCACGATATCCCGGCCCTTGGCGGAAACAATACCGGCCGTCACGGTCCCCACCTGCCCGAACGGGCTGCCGATGGCCAGCACCCAATCGCCCACCTCCATGCTGTCGGAGTTGCCCATTTTTGCCGAAGGTGCGGTGCGGTCCAGGTCAATCTTAATGACCGCCAGATCGGTTTCCGGGTCTTCCCCGATCACCTTGGCGTCATGCTGCACGCCCGGCGGATCGTCCTGCAGCCGCACTCGGATGCGGTCCGCCTTCTCTACCACGTGCCGGTTGGTGACGATGTAACCCTTCGCATCCACGATCACGCCCGAACCCAGCGAACGCTCGCGAATCGCCATCGCCGCCCTGGCCGCCTGCCGCCCTGGCCGCCAAAGAAGCGGTTGAAGAAGTCATCCATGCCATTGCCGCCGCCGTTATCATCGTCATCGGGCGTCTGCGGCCACGCCGCCGGCGCTGCGTCTTGATGGTCGATTCCGTATTGATGTTGACCACGCTCGGCCCCAACTGCTTGGCGATCTGCGAAAACGCGTTGGAAAGCTGCTGCGGCGCAGGAACCGACAGCGGAGTCGCATCGGAAGGCTTCTGGCCTTCCTTGCCCTTCACTCCGTAAGAAACCACCGTGCCGATCAGAATGCCCAGCGCCAGCGTAGCCACAATGCTGAACGAATAGACCCACCGATGGGTCTTCAAACGCACCCAAATTGCCCGCGAATCCATATGCCTACTTCCCTCCGAGACGTGTAGGAACTTTTAATTATACCCCGTTTCCGAAAGCCTCAGCCCCACAGTCCATGCTCCCTCCGAGTATGAGATCGCCGAACGCGATCACAATGTCTTAGACGCACTGACCGGGCATTTCGTTTTACCGGAAGAAGGAAATAACTACCTGCAAAGCGTTGATAATACAAAACGAGCAGCCGCTGAGACGGCCGATGCAAGCGAGTCCGCAATCTGCGGCCTTTAGTTCCCCTCATACACCGTTTTTCCGCCCACCACCGTCCGCAGCACCTTGGTCGCCAGCATCTTTTTCCGCCGCCGCCGCCGTCACGTCACGGTCCAGCACCACAAAATCCGCCAGCATCCCCGGCACCAGCTTGCCCTTTTCTTTTTCCTCGAACTCGGCAAAGGCCGAGCCCGTTGTGTAAGCCGCAATGGCCTGATCCATGGTCAGCTTCTGCTCGGGAAAATACTCCTGCTTGCCATTCTCGCTCTTGCGCGTGACGGCCGCGTACAGCCCGCGAAACGGCGTCACCGGCTCCACCGGATAATCCGTGCCAAAAGCCAGCGTAACTCCCTTGTTCAGGAACGCCGCCCAAGCGTAGGAGGTCGCGGCGCGCTTTGGCCCAAGCCGGTCCTGCGGCCCAGCGCATGTCGGTAAGCAGATGGCTGGGCTGCATGGAGGCAATCACTTTCAACTCCTTGAAGCGCGCAATCTGCGCCGGCGTGGTCACCTGCGCATGCTCGATGCGCAGGCGGAAATCATTGCCGCCATTCGGGGCCTTCACGTTCTGCTCGCGCGCGGCCTTCTCGGCTTCGGCAAAAGCATCAAGCGCCATCTGCACGCCTTTGTCGCCAATCGCGTGAAATCCAAGCTGGAAGCCGGCCAGCACGCGCTCCTTGGCCATTTCGTTCAGCTTCGCCGCATCGTATTGCGGCAAGCCGGAATTCTTCGGATCATCCGCATAAGGCTCCAGCAGCGCCGCCGTGTGCCCGCCGAGGGATCCATCCATGAAGCCCTTCAGCATCCCCGTGTGCAGCATCAGATCGGACTGCGGATGCGAATCGCGCTTCTTCTTCAATTCCTCAACCGAATCGTTAAATGGCAGCCATTCGGAAATGCGCGCCGTCAGCTTGCCTTCTTTTTCAAGTTCCTCGTAAATCTGGAAATTTTCCCAGTCCGGCGAATAATCCTGCGCCGAGGTTACACCGTGCTCGGCCAGGTCCGCCAGCGCGACCTCAATTCCCTGCCGCCGCATTTCGCGCGTCGGCTGCGGAATCACCGCCCGCACCGCCTGTTGCGCCCTCTCGCGCAGAATCCCCGTAGGCTGCCCGTTCTCATCACGGTCAATCTTGCCGCCTTCCGGATCGCGGCTGGCCAGCGTGACGTTCGCCAACTGCAGCGCCCGCGTATTCGCCACGGCCAGATGACCATCCACGCGATCCAGAAACACCGGATGCCCGCCCGAAACCTCATCCAGATCCCAGCGGCTGGGCAAAGCCTTCACCGGCCACATCGTCTCATCCCAACCTCCGCCCAAAATCCATTCGTCCGGCTTGAGCCGTCTCCACCCTGGCCGCTACGCGCTCCGGAATTCATCGAGCGTCTTCACTCCCGTCAGATCCACGGTCAGCTTCTGCAGTCCAGCATCGGCCAGATGCAGGTGCGCGTCGTTGAATCCCGGCATGACGAAGTGCCCGCCCAAATCGATGACCTGCGTCTGCGGCCCTTTCAGTTTCTCGATCTCGACATTCTTGCCCACCGCCTGAATGCGGTCGCCCCGCACCGCAATAGCCTCCTCGCGCAGGATCGAACTGAACGGCGTGTTCGCCGGCACGCCCGTATAAACATTGGCGTGGATGAAAATAATGTCGGCCTTCGGCCCGGAAGCAGCTGCCGGTGTGGCCGGAGGACTCTGCGACTGCGCCCAACAAAGCGCCGCGGCTGCCCATAGGGTCAGCGCCGGGTGCCCCATCTTTCGCGTTCTTTGCGAACGGTGGGATTCGACTACCGCGTGAAGCCTTAGGGTGGCGCAGCGCTTAAGCGCTCGGAAAAGAGCCTTTTTTTCATGAGGCGCTTTTAGCTCCCGAGGCCACAAACCTCCCCCCATCATTCCCCCACTCCCGCCCCCGCCAGCGCCAGCATCGTCAACAGAATCCGCTTCAGCCCCAGCTCGCGTCCGTTGCTGTCGAACCATTCCTGCAAAGTGTGGGCGCCGCCGCCCGAACCGCCGCCGCCGATGGCAATCGCCTCCAGCCCCAGCGACAGAGGAATGTTCGCGTCGGTCGACGCCCGCTGCACCTGCGCCGCATTGTTCAGCTGCGCATCCACCGCCCGAATTACATGCAGAATCCGCGAGCCCATCGCCAGTTCTCCCGCCGGACGGTTCCCGATCGCCACCACTTCGCAATTCACTCCCGAAGGCCGCTTCTGCACCGATCGACCGCATCTCCGCCGCCATCGTTTCGTCTTCCACCGCGCGATTCAGCGCCAGCCGCAGCGTCTGCTCCAGCCGCTCCATCTCCGTCATCGAAGTCGAGCGGATATCCACCTTCATGCTCGCCGACTCGGGAATCGAATTCACCGAAGTGCCGCCGCGAATCACTCCGATGTTGAAAGTTGTCTTGGGCGTGGTAGGCACCGGCGTCGCGATAAACGTTTCGATCGCCTTCGCCAGAATCACAATCGGATTCGGCGCGCCAAAATCGCTCCACGAATGCCCGCCCGGACCGCGCACAATCACCTCAAAGCGCCGGCTGCCCAGAGCCTCGGCGACAATCGTATCCGCGCCCGCACCGTCGAGCACCACGCTGTAGGCAATCGAATCCTTCCAGCGCGGCGTGGAAAAAATGTGCCGCATGCCGCGCAGATCGCCCTCACCTTCTTCGCCCACATTGCCGATAAACACAAACGGCAGCGCGTGCCGCAGCCGCACCGCCCGCAGCAGCGCGGCAATCCCAAGCATCGCCGTCACGCCCGCGCCGTTGTCGGAAACTCCCGGCCCATACAGCCGGCTGCCCTGCTGCCGGACGTTCAGCGGAGTGTTCGCGGGAAACACGGTATCGATGTGCGCGCTCAGCGCCACATACCGCTGCCCAAATCCAGGATGCACGCCAAACACGTTGCCCACATCGTCGATGCGAACATCGTCGAGCCCGACTTCGCGAAAGCGCTCCGCCAGCCACGCCCCGCGCGCCGACTCCCCAAACGGAGGCGCGGCAATCCGCGCCATCTCCATCTGCCACTGCGCCAGTTGCGGCTCCTGCGTCCGCAGCCAGTTGTAAGCCGACCGCACCTCCGGCGAAGCCGCCAGCCGCGCCACCTCCTCCTGCACCGCAGGAGCAACCTCGCGGCATGTCCGCGCGTGGGGGAGTGGGGCTCATGGGAAGTTATGCGTCATTTTACAACGCGTGGCAAGGGCAAGGGATTGACGAAGGCGAGACGGCGTTACAGAGCGGGAACGCGGACGGCGCGCCATTGGCGCGAATTACGAAATCTGGGTGCGCCATTTTTCGCGTCTTTTGCGAGAAGTGGGGCTTTTTCCCTCCGTCGGATCCCTCCGACCATTCCTGGCACGCGGAGGGCCTCCAGGATTTTGAGTCGACCCACCATCAAGCTATTGATTCGAGAGGTTTTATCAAGAATGATCAGTGCTTTTGGGGAATCCGGATCCCTACGCCAGCCGGCTCTCCACGTATCCCGCTCTCCGTTCCACCGCAGCCACCAGCTTCTTCGTCGCAGGAACCTCGATACCATGGCGGCGAGCGCCGCGCAGGATCGGTCCCGCAATCGCGTCCAGCTCCGGAGTCTTGAGCTGCTCGACATCCTTCTGCATGGAGCTGCGCATGGTTCGCGGGCATCGCCTTCACCCCATCGAGGACCGCTTCTGGATCAACCTTGGCGCCTTCGGCGACGGCAACGCTGCACGCTTCCCGAACACAAGCCTCGCCCAAACTCCGCCACTGCGGATCGGAAAGAATCTCACCGACAGTTTTATCAGCAGCGGTTGTAGCCAGCGCAAAGGGCGCCAGAAAGACCAGCTTGCCCCACATCAGCGTCGGCTCATCGTCGATGAAGCGGCAGGTAAAACCGATTTTCTGAAGCTGATCGACAGTGCTTGCCGAGCAGAGCGCGCCCCGCCGACGACACATTGAGACGGGCAAACGGAGACCGATGAACGATGTGTCCCGGGCTGACACGCTCGGTTTCAACCGCAATCGTCGCCGGAATCACCCGGCCAGAGCCGTACCTGGCGCGGAGCAAAGCTACATGGTCAATGCCATTGAGCAAGGGAACGATTGCTCTTACCGCATCAGGATTTCTGAGGGCGGTAAGTGCCGGCTCCAACTGCGTGGCCTTCACCGTAATCCAAAGCGCGTCAACCGGAGGAACTTCCGCAGCGACGGCAACATCTACCTCGAAATTGCCGAAAGCACTTTCCAGACGAAGTTGTCTGGGATACTGCTCAAGCGTCTCGCGTCGCACGACCAAGCGTGACAGAAGCTCCAGAATGCGCCAGACAAGCGCCCATCAGGCCGCCAACGCCCCCGGCCCCGAGAATCGCATGTCGCATTTGTTTTGCAATTGTTTCCTGCATCGGGATCAACTCTGCTTTACGGCCGCCGACAAGCACTCCGCAATCTCGGCATCGCTCAGCGTGTGGTCGCTGGCTTTGGCGCGTTGGTAGATGCGATCCACCAAATCGTCGGTCGCCGGAATGCCGCGCCGCTCCAGCCAGAACAGCACATTCGACTTGCCGCTCATCGGACCGATGTCGATGATCTGCTCCAGCCCGAACACATGCGAAGGCACGCCCGAGTAAACCGTATTGGCCAGCACCACGTCGTTCTTGTGATAAGCCTTGATGATCGCCGCCGCATGCACGCCCGTGGCCGTGCGAAACGCATCGTCGCCCACCACCGGATAGTTCGCCGGAATAGGCACGCCCGTGGCCCGCGAAACCGCCTGGCAATAATGCTTCAGCTTGGTGAGGTCCTGCTCGGCCCACGGCGCGAATGCCCATCAGCTTCAGATTCACCAGCATCTGATCCATCTGCGTATTGCCCACGCGCTCGCCCAGTCCGATCGCGCACGCGTGAACGCAATTCGCCCCCGCGATCAGTGCCGCGATCGAATTGGCAATCGCCAGCCCGCGATCGCTGTGCCCGTGCCAGTCCACGCGAATCTTCTCGCCCGAGGGCTTCACCACTTCCTCAATCACAAACCGCACCAGCGCCAGCGCGCCCATGGGCGTGGCATGCCCGGCCGTGTCGCAGATCACGATGGCCCGCGCGCCGCAGCTGAATCGCCGTCGAATACAGCCGCTTCACGGTCTCCGGATCGCAGCGGCTCGTGTCCTCGGTGACGTACATGACGTCGAGGCCCAACGAAACCGCATACTTCACGGCCTTCTCGGTGGTCTGCAAAAGAAAATCGTCGGTCCATCCTTCCGTAAAGCGGCGAATGGGGCTGGATCCAATGAAGGTTGCAGCCTCGATGCGCAGCCCCGTTTTCTGCACGATCTCGGCAATGGGACGAATATCGTTCTCATGCGTGCGCGCCGCGCAGTTGGCGCGAATCTTCATCTTGTGCGCGACGATTTCCCGCGCCAACGCCGTTACGTGCTCCACCGCGCGCGATCCCGCGCCCGGCAACCCAAGGTCGAGCGAGTCGATCCCCAGCGCCTCCATCAGATGAAGAATCTCAATCTTTTCCGGAATGGAGGGGTCGCGCACCGAAGGCGACTGCAGTCCATCGCGCAGGCTTTCGTCATTGAGCAGCACCGGCCCCGGCGGCTTCAGTCCCGGCGGATGATTCTTGTTCCAGTCGTAGATGAGTTCGGAAATGTGCATGGGCTCGTGCCTAGTACCCAGTACCGCGTCAACCCGCGCGTCTCCCTGGCTCCATACTAGGTACTCGGTACTCTAGGTACTATTTTTCCTTCGGCGGCAACGTCAACCCGAACACCGAAATCATTCCCTGCCCGGCGACGTTCACTTTAGCTTCCGCGGGATTCGGCAAATACAGCGTCTGGCAATGTTCGCAGCGGTAGACCTCGGCATCGGGTCCCCATGCCTTTTCGGCGTCGCCGCAGGCCTGCTCGACTACGTCGGTGGTGTAGAACCAGCGTTTCAAATGGCCGCCGCAGAATTTGCCTTTCTCGTTTTTCTCGTTGCAGGCGCGCTGCCCGGTCTTCTTGATCTTCACCTTGTGATGGGGAAGCTGCGGAGCAGTTTGCGTGCCTGCAGGGGTGATTTCGCCAGTCGCCAAAACGCCACCCTCCTTCGCGCGGCGCTCGCGCCGCCGGATTCGGCCTTACGAGCGTCATTGTACCCGAAGGCGAAAGACGAGGCCAAAGCTCGGTATGTCGTATGCTAGGTCTGTTCTCGTGGCCGGTAATCTGTCGCCAGAATGAGTGTCCTATGAAGCATGAACCTTTTCGCCCGCAAAAGACCTTCCTGACTGGCGCGGCAATTCTTCTCCCGTTCGCGCTTCTGCTCGGCCCAACCAGCGCCCAGGCACCGCACAAGAACGATGCTCGAACCGATGTTCGAGACAGCGTTGCGACCAACGTGCAGCGGGAACTGGTCCGCACCGAAACCGGCTTTTTCGAAGCCTGGAAGACGAAAGACCAGGCCTATTTCCGCGAGCACATGCCGGTGAACGGAGTTTTCTGGGGTGAGAACGGCACGTTGTCCCGCGACCAGCAACTCGCGGAGCAGCAGACTTCCACGAAAACCTGCACCGTGGAAGGCTACGGTCTGTCCGACTTCGGAGCGCTCCCGCTTGCCAGCGGCGCGTACCTGCTTACCTACAAGGCCGAGCAGTACGCTACCTGCAATGGAGAAAAAGCGCCGGTCCACATGAACGGTAGTTCGATCTACGTTCTCAAGGCCGGCCGCTGGCAGGCCATTTACCGCGCCGAAGTGCCACTAAAGAATCTGAGCTAAGGAATCAAAGCCAAGGAAACTCGTGATCACAATTGTTTCGGGACTGCCTCGTTCGGGCACTTCGCTGATGATGCAGATGCTGGCGGCGGGCGGAATGCCCATCCTCTCGGATGGTGAACGCCAGGCAGACGTGGATAATCCGCGGGGCTATCTGGAGTGGGAGCGCATCAAGCAGCTCCCCAAAGACCCGGCCTGCATTGCCGAAGCGGAGGGCAAGGTCGTGAAGGTGATCTCGCGTCTCTTGCTTTCGCTTCCCGAAGGGCACCAGTTTCGCGTCATCTTCATGCAGAGACCGCTGCAGGAGGTGCTGGCGTCGCAGGAAGTGATGCTCGCTAACCGGGGAACCGCCAAGCCGGGAACTGACAATTCCGTCATCCGAGCGGCGTTCGAGAGCCACTTGCGTGAAGTGCATGCTTGGCTCGACAACCAGGACTACGTGAAAACACTGCGCGTTCCCTACCACGAGGCGCTGCGGGATGCCGAGGGGATCGGCCAGAAACTAAGCCACTTCTTGGAAATCGGTTTGAACCTGGGAGCCATGACCCGCCAGATCGACCAGACGCTCTACCGAAACCGCTCCCGATAATCTTCGGAAGATGATCCACTGCAAGATCATCCGAAGTCGTGTTTTCAGAATTCCAACTTTGGCTTGGCCTGATCTGCGCCCACGCGTCCCGTCGTGATCTCGGCCTTGTAGTAGTTCTCGGCCTTCACCGGATCTCCCGCCAGGCGCCGCAGCATGGCGATCTGTCCGACGTGAGTGAGCGCGTCGGCAATGGGGCCCTGCAAGAGTTTTTCGAGCGGTGCGTGCACCGGCTCACTCGAAGCCAGGAAATCGTCGAACTTCTTCAGCGCTGCAAAGAAGCGCTCGCCCTCCTTCTCCCACCCCAGCGGCTTGGAGTCATGCCATTCGCGTTTTCCATCGGCCATCGCGAGCGCCCAATCCATAAGGTCGCCTATGTGCGCGAGAATCTGTCCCGGCGGTCGTACCCCCTCATGGGCGTGAAAGAGGGCAAAGCCTTCGGGGGCGTTGCGGACGGCCTTCGCTCCGCGATAAGCCAGCGTGGCCAGGCAGTGACGCAGCAATTCGCGTTTTGGATCTGAATGGGAAGAATCGCTCATGGGATCCCCTTTCGGTTCTCAGTTCTCAGTTCTCAGTTCTCAATGGCTCAGTCCTTGGTACTCGCAACTCGGTACTCGCAACTCACAACGGCTTGCGCACCACCACGCCCGCCGCGCGCAGCGCTCCGCGCAGGCGTTCCGCTAACCCTCGGGCAAACTGAAGATCCAAAAACCCTTCCATCTGCCGCGTAAAACTCGCGCCGTACCCATACCACCAGACTTTCTTCATTCCAGGCATGAGGTCCACATCCAAATGCTTCAGCCGCACCATCTCTTCCAACCCAAAGCGTCCATGCGTCCGGCCTATGCCGCTCGACTTTACACCTCCGTGCGGAGCTTCGCTGATGCCGAAACACGAAACCACATCATTCACCATGACGGTGCCTGCCTGGATGCGGCGGGCCAGCCCTTCTCCGCGCTCCCGACTGCGAGTCCACACACTTGCCGCCAAGCCGAATTCCGAATCGTTGGCCAGCTGGACGGCGTCCTCGTCGCTGTCGAATGCCATGAGCGGAAGCACCGGGCCGAATGTCTCCTCGCGCAGGATGCGCATCTCGTGCGTCACATCAGCCAGCACCGTCGGCTTATAAAAATTCCTCCCCAGCTCTGGTAAGCGGGATCCTCCGACCAGAACCCGCGCCCCGCGCGCCACGGCATCTTCCACGTGCGCCTCCACCCTCTGCAACTGGCGCTCGTGGATCAAAGGCCCAACATCGGTCTCGCGGTCCAGCCCGTGTCCCACGCGCAGTTTGTTTGTCTTCTCCACGCAGGCGCGAAGAAACGCTTCATACAGACGGCGATGCACGTAACAGCGCTCCACGGAGAGGCACGCTTGCCCCGCGTTCACGAACGCCCCCCACACCGCCGCGCTCGAAGCCACGTCCACATCGGCATCGTCGAGCACCAGCATGGGATCTTTCCCGCCCAACTCCAGCACGACGGGCAGCAACCGTTCGGCCGCGGCAGCTGCAATCCGCTTGCCCGTGGCCACGCCGCCGGTGAATACCAGCTTGTCGATCGCAGGCTTACCCTGCGAATGAATCAGCGCCGCTCCGGTTGCGCCATCGCCCACTACGACTTGAAAAACATCCTTGGGCACGCCCGCCGCGTCGAGCAGCGCCTCCAGTTCGAGCGCCACGAGAGAGCTAAGTTCGGAGGGCTTCAGCACCACCGCATTCCCCGCCACGAGTGCGGAGAGTGTCTCCGTCGCAGGAATCGAAAACGGATAATTCCACGGCGAAATGATGGCCAACACGCCGTAAGGCTCGCGCACCAGCCGTCCGCTCTTGAGCTTGGTGGCAAGACTTCCATGCGGAAGCGGCTCGTCGCCGAGCAGGCGATAGGCGTTCTCGATCAGGAACCGCGTCGCATCGAGTACCACCAGCACCTCGGTGGTCAGAGCTTCGGCCACCGGTTTGCCCGTCTCGCACGTGATGGCCTCGGCGATTTCCGATTTCTTCTCGAGCAGCCGGCGCTGAAACTCGCGGAGCATGGCGATCCGCCTGCGCACGCCGATCCCAGCCCACGCCGTCTGCGCCCCGCGCGCCCGCGCCACAGCCGCATCCACTTCACTCTGGCCCGCGCATTCCCACTCGCGCAGAACTTCGCCCGTCGCCGGATTCACGCTTGAAACCTTGCGCGCCGTGATCTGTAAATCAGTAGCCATAACTCAAGATGCCCCAAAAACGTAGCTTTCTGCCTCTCGTCCCCTTGGCTGTCCACTCCCATCCTGCGATATTTCGACGCGACCGCCGTTCAGTACTCCACATTCACCAAATACAATCCGCTGGCCGGCGCGGTCGCTCCCGCGGCCGAGCGGTTGCGCGCCTCCAGTATCCGCGTGACCTCTGCGGCCCGCAGAGTTCCTTTGCCCACAAGAATAAACGTTCCCACCAAGTTGCGAACCATATGGTGCAGAAAGCCCGATCCCCGAACCGTGTAGACAAACTCGTCTCCCTGCCGCTCCCAGCTCGAAGAAAAAATCTCCCGCAGATTCGGCACCGGCATCGCTTCCCGTCCCCGCTCCGGATCGACCGCGGCAAACGAGGTGAAGTCGTGTTCGCCTTCTACCAGTCCGGCCGCCCGCACCATCGCCGGCTCATCCAGCGGAAATGGATAGTGCCACACAAACCTGGCCAGAAATGGAGGACAAATCGCTGCGCGACAAATCCGGTACCGGTAAGTCTTCCCTCGCGCCGACTTGCGCGCATGAAAATCCGGCGCAGCCTCCTCTACCTTTAGAACGCGCACTGACGCTGGCAAGATATCATTCAGCGCCTTCACGAAATTCGCCGCCGGGACCGAAGACTCCGTGGCAAATGTCGCCACCTGCGCCAGCGCATGCACTCCCGCGTCCGTCCTTCCCGAACCCTGCGGCAATACTTTTTCGCCGGTGATTCGTCCAATGGCTGAGGCGAGTGTGCCCTGCACGCTCGCGGTATCGGGCTGCACCTGCCAGCCCGCAAATTCCGATCCGTCATAGGCGAGAATCAGTTTGAGATTGCGCATGCGATCTTCGAGTCCCCCACCCGCGCCGCTTCATCCAAATCATTTCATGCGTCAGATTCTTGCGGCAACGCTGTGATTCCGCTCTGCGGGGAGACGCTCGGCCATCGCCAGCACTTTATCAGTTTCAACTCCAGGCCGCTCGAGCAGGAGCGCTCGAAGAGAGTCCGCCACGTCGGATATACTGATGCGTTTCACCGAACTTTCGTCTCGCTCTCGTTTTTCAGGTGCTTTTCCGGAACTCCGATACCGCCGGTTGCGTACCAAGATCTGAGTAGAACTTTCGGTTTGAATGAATCCGGCTGTCTCACGCTACCACCAGGTTTTTGTTGCACGGTCGAAGCGAACTGTCTTAACCAACTGGTCCTAACCAACGGAGATGAGTAGATGCCAATCGCACGCCTAAACTCGACCATCCGGCTGATCACCGCCGCCATCTTATTCGGAACGCTGACCATCGCAAGCGGGGGCCAGGAGGCGCCCGCTGCACCCGTCCCGCAAAACACCCCGGAAACGGGGCCGCTGCCTGTCCTGAATTATTCCCAGCCGGTATCGCATTTTCCCAACCCGATTGGCCCCTACACAGCGCGGCACCTGGCAGCCCCGAACCTGACCAACACCGCGCGCATCGACCAACTCCTGCACGACGGCAAGCTTTACCTGTCGCTGAACGATGCCATCGCCCTGGCGCTCGAGAACAACCTGGATATCGCCATCGCTCGTTACAACCTGAACATCGCCGATACCGACGTGCTGCGCGCCAAAGCCGGCGCTTCCACTCTCGGCGTGAATACCGGTGTGGTGCAGAACACGCCCGGCGGCGGCGTGCTCGGCCTCGGCGGCCAAGTCGGCTCCGGCACGGGCGGCACCACACTGGGTGCAGGCGGCGCAGGCGCAGGCGCGGGCGGTCTGGTCGGCTCCACGCTCGGCCTCGGTCCGCTCATCACCAGCTTCGACCCGGTTCTCATCGGGACGCTGCAGGAGGACCGTTTTCATGTCCTCCCGTCCAGTACTTTTACTCCCGAATCTCCTCAGAACACTACCACTGGCACCTTCTCTTATCAGCAGGGTTTCTCTTGGGGAACCAATCTACTTGTGGGCTTTAACAACACCCGCATCACGGCTGGGGACGCCCCTTTCACCACGCTAAGTCCGCAACTCAATTCCAGTTTCAAGTTCCAACTCACGCAGCATCTGCTGCAGGGATTCGGCGTCGCTGCCAACAATCGTTTCATCCGGATTGCCAAGAATGATCGTGAACTTTCCGACGTGGCCTTCCGGCTGCAAGTCATTACCACGGTCAATCAGATTCAGACCATGTATTGGGATCTGGTCTACGCCTACGAAAACGCTCGCGTGCAGAAAGAATCGCTGGCCTTCGCCGAGAAGACGTTGTCCGATACAAAGAAGCAAGTGGAAATCGGCAGCTTGGCACCCATCGAAGTCGTGCGCGCGCAGAGCACCGTCGCTCAGGATCAGCAAGCGTTGACGGTTGCTCTGACCAACCTGCAGTTGGAGCAATTGCTCATGAAGAACGCGCTCAGCCGTACCCTGCGCGATCAAATTCTGGCAGGAGCCGATGTGATTCCAACCTCGACCATGGAGCTTCCGGAGAATGAACCCGTCCAGCCCACGCAGGATCTGATCGCCGATGCTCTTCGCCATCGCGCCGACCTGGTGGAGTCCCGTATCCAGCTCAACACCACTGAGATCAGCAATAAGGCGGTGCGCAGTGCCCTGTTACCTACGCTGGATCTGTTTGCTTACTACGGTGGCACGGGGTTGGGGGGCGTGCAAAACCCAACCAATCTTTGTGCGAACCAGCCGCTGGCCGAACAGGCCGAGGGGTTTTGCGCTGGACCAAATGCCGCTTACAAAGGCGAGACCTTCATCTCTCCCTCTCCCACCCAAAACTACGGTGGCACCCTCAATCAACTCATCAACTCCGCCGCTTCCGACAAAGGCGTTGGACTCACGCTGAATATTCCGCTGCGTAACCGCGCCGCGCAAGCAGTTCAGATCCGATCGGAACTGGAATACCAGCAGGCCCAAATGCGCCTGCAGCAGATCGAAAACCAGATCAGCATCGAAGTCCGCAATGCCCAGTTCGGAGTCGAACAGAACCGCGCCAGTGTAGCCTCAGCCCAAGCCGCGGTGGACTATGCCAGGCAGTCGCTGGATGCGGAACAGAAGAAATATCAGTTCGGCACCTCGACCACAACCTTGGTCCTGCAAACCGAGAGCGCGTTGGCCACGGCGGAGTCCACTTTGATGTCCGCCATGGCCGCCTACGAGAAGTCGCGCGTCGAACTCGACCGCGCAACCGGCGTCACCCTCGACCATGCTGGCATCAGCATCGACGACGCTGCCAAGGGTCAGGTCACGCGCCTGCCCAGCGTGCCCAACATCGCGCCGCGCAAAGATCTGCCTCCCTTAGCTCCGCCAGCGCAGCAGCAGTAGCCACCGAAGTGCGCTCGTAGCGCCGCGTCCTTCGGATGTCGGCGCTACATCGCACTCTGATCTTCAGTATTGCTTCTTCTAACAATTCTTTACAATCCGCACCCGCTTCCCCGGCTCCGTCCCGCTAAGATGGAGTGACGCTTCTATGTTTTCCGCATCCAACTTTCAAAATCTATACTGTCCTTTCCACCCAGTGCATCACCGTTCCTACTCAAGGAGACGAACCATGTCTTTGCCTTCGCCCCGAATGATCGCGGCCCACCGGCGCCTCACTCTGCTAGTGATAATGACGGCTTTTTCCATCCTCGGCGGCATGCAGTGGTCACCGTTTTTGTGCGCGCAGGATGTCCCCGCCGCCCCAATGCCGCAATCCGCGCCCGCTTCCGCCGAGCCACAGGCGGTTCATTTGCAGGATTATTCCAAACCGCGCTCGGCCTTTCCTCATTTCTTGCAGCCCTACCGGCCGCAGGAAGTCGCGCAGCCGAACCTGGGCAATTCGCCGCGCATGGACTCGCTCATGCACGACGGCAAGATTTATCTTTCGATTGACGACGCCATCGCGCTCGCGCTTGAGAACAACCTTGATATCGACATTGCCCGCTACAACCTGAACATCGCCGACACCGACTACCTGCGCGCCAAGTCGGGCGCCAACATTCTCGGCGTCAATGCCGGCATTGTGCAAAACACTCCGGGCGGAGGCGTGGGCGGCCTCGGAGGAACGGTGGGTTCCGGCACCGGAGGCACCACCGTCGCCCCCAGCGGCGTGGGCACGGGCACCAACGGCTTGGTCAGTTCTACGCTCGGCATCGGTTCGACCATCACCAGCTTCGACCCAGTCGTCACCAGCACACTGCAGCTCGATAAGGACGACACTGAATCCACCAGCGCTCCCAGCCTCATCCCGGTTGTGGGACAGAACACCTACACGGCCAATTTCGCCTACACGCAAGGCTTCCAGTGGGGCACAGCTTTGTCCGTGGGATTCAACAATACCCACATCGCCACCAACAGCCCCGAAAGCCTGCTGACGCCCGAGGTGAGTTCGAATTTCCAGTTCAGGATCACGCAAAACCTGCTGCAAGGCTTCGGTTCGCTTCCCAACCTGCGCTTTATCCGCATCGCCAAGAACAACCGTGAAATCTCCGACGTGGCCTTCCGCCTGCAAATTATTACCACCGTCGATCAGATCGAGGACATATACTGGGATTTGGTGTATGCCTACGAGAACGTGCGCGTACAGCAGGAGGCTCTCACTTATGCGCAGAAGGCGCTGACCGATACCAAGCAGCAGGCGCAAGTCGGCACCGCGCCGCCCATTCAGGTAGCGAGCGCGCAGAGCACGGTCTCAACCGACGAGCAGAACCTGATCCTGGCGCAGAACAATCTGGAACTGGAAAAGTTGCTGGTGAAAAACGCGCTCAGCCGCAGCGTCGAAGATCCGACGCTGGCCGAGGCCGACATGATTCCCACTTCCACCATGCAGGTTCCACAGGAGGAAGCAGTCGTTCCCACGCAAGACTTGATCAACCAAGCTCTGGCCCATCGTGCCGAACTGGTCGAGTCGCGCATCGATCTAACCTCCCGCGACCTCAACAGCAAGGCCGTCCGCAACGCCATGCTGCCCACGCTCGATGCCTTCGCTTATTACGGCGGATCGGGGGTGGGCGGGAATCTGACCGTGCCAGCTTGCACCCCAACCCTCACCAGCGAGTGCTACGTAGCCCTTCCCCCGCCGTTCGCCAACAGCAAAGCCGTGGGCTATGGCGGGACTCTGAACCAACTCGTTAACTCCACCGCTCCCGACAAAGGCGTGGGCCTCACGCTGAACATCCCACTGCGCAATCGCGAAGCTCAGGCCAATCAGGTGCGGGCGGAACTGGAATACCGCCAGGCCCAGGTGCGGCTGCATCAACTGGAGAATCAAGTGCGCATCGAAGTGCGCAACGCGCAGTTCGATGTAAAGCAGAACCGTGCCGCCGTGCAGGCAGCCCAATATGCGGTCGATTTTGCGCGCCAGACGCTCGACGCCGATCAGCAGAAACTGAAAGTCGGACTCACCACCACCACCGCCATCCTGCAGGATGCTTCCGTCTTAACCACTTCTGAGTCGAATCTGGTTTCGGCCAAAGCTGCATACGAGAAGTCGCGCGTCGAACTTGATCGGGCCACGGGATTGCTGCTCGATCACTCCAACATTGACATCGCCGACGCCACGCGGGGCCAGGTCCGACGCCTGCCCAGAGTTCCCTACGTCGTTCCGCGGCAGGACGCTCCTGCGGGAGGGCAGCCTGCGCAACCGCCGGGAGGCCAACTTTAAAATCCTGGCTGGACAGTCGATCTCCGCGGGGAGACAATTACAGATATGCGGATCGCTTCTATTATCGAACGCAACAGGCTTAGCCGATCTGAGCGCTCCCATCCTTGCGACATCTGTTCGTCGCCACGCGCCGCGCGTTTGCGCCAGCTCCTCTTGGTCGCTATCGGAGCGTGTTTGTGTTCTTGTCTCCTGCTTCGAGCGCAAACATCCGACTCCCAAGCCAGCGACGCGAACCGGTCCTGGAGAGTCACTAGCGAGTCGCAGAGTGACAATCTGAATCCCACCCGTACTCTCGAAAGCCACACTCAGAGCGGCAATCGTACGGTGGATAACCAATCGCTCGAGCGCCGCGGAGCTGACGGAGATTTCGAAGCCTATCAGGACATCGAAAAAACCACCGTGCAAGTCAACGCTACGACCGTGCGAACCACAACGCGCACCTACGGTCGCGATGCCGACGGAGCGAAAACACTGGTGCAGGTGACAGAAGAAGAAGCGCGTACTCTGCCTGGAGGCGGCTCGAACTTGGTGCGTACGACCTCGAATCCCGACGCCAACGGCAATCTCCAGTTAGTGCAGCGCCAAATCGAGGAGACGAAAAAAATCGGCCAGGACGTGGAGGAGACGAAAACGACCGTGATGCTTCCCAGCATCAACGGTGATCTTGCTCCGGCGATGAAGACGCAAGAGCGCCGCCAACGCAGCGCGAACGACACCGTGGTATCGCAAAAAACCACGTCACTTGCCGATGGCACCGGAAACTGGCAAGTCAGCGAAATACGGCAAGCCACCAGCCGGCAAGAGGGCAAGGAGCGCACCACCGAGGAGCGAGTCTCCCGCCCAGACGGTGATGGCAAGCTCCTCGAAATCTCGCGTACCGTGAACAAGGAAAGCGAGAACGCTCCGGGGGAAAAGCGCGACACAGTGGAAACTTATTCCGTCGATGTCCCGGGATCGGCCCGGGACGGCAGCCTGCACCTGGTCGAGCGCACAACTACTGCCCAAAGCACCAGTTCGACCGGGCAGCAAAGCACCGCACGGCAGGTGGAGCGCCCGGACCCCGGCGATCCGGACTCCGGAATGCGCGTGAGCATACGGACCACCGACACGGTGCGCCCTGGCTCTTCCGGCGCCCAGGCAACGCAGACTATTCAACTGCTGGACTCGAACGGCAATTTTGATGTCGTCTCCGTGGACACCGCAAAGTCCGATAACACTCACGCCGTTCAGGTTCAGATAGCGCCTTCCGCAAAGCCGAAATAAGTTGAGGCGAAGCTAATTTGACGCCAGTCTGGCCGCATCGCCGAGGCCCGGCAAAGACCTGATAAACTCGCCCGTAATGCAACAACCGAACCAGGCTGCCATCCCGCGATCTGTGTTGTGGATGGTGCTGTTGTCGTTTGTTCTGCAGGTGGCCGGGATCGGAGTTTTCCGCCAGTACCGCACTCGTGGGGGAGAAGATAACTTCGGCTTCGGCTTTGAGATGGGCCGCATTGGACGCTCCATTGCCCGGGGGCAGGGTTTCAGCAGTCCCTACGAAGGGAATACGGGCCCTACCGCCTGGGAACCTCCGCTTTATCCCTTCTTGATTGGCGGAGTCTTCAAGATTTTCGGCGTCTACACTTATGCTTCGGCGTGGGTCCTGTTGTCGATCAACAGCCTCTTCGCCGCTCTCACCACGATTCCTGTTTATCTGATCGCGCACAGAACTTTCGGCCCGCGGGTCGCCCTCTGGTCGGCGCGGACCTGGGCGCTGAATCCCTACGTCTGGTACTGGTCCATTCATTGGATATGGGACACGACCTTCACTCCGCTCATGCTGGCGTTGATCTTTCTGGTCGCCCTGGAGATGGAGCAGTGGCCGGGTTGGCGGGGATGGGCGCTGTTTGGCGCGCTCTGGGGGGTGGGAGCGCTGGCCAATCCCACGATGCTGTCGTTTCTGCCATTCTGCGGGCTGTGGGTGTGGCGGCAGAGATACCGGCGCGGTCTCGTCTCGCTGGCCGGGGTCGTGCTTTGCTGGTTCGTATTTTTCCTGGTTCTTTCGCCCTGGCTGGTGCGCAACTATGAGGCGTTCGGCCGCCTTGTTTTTATTCGCGACGATTTCGGATTGCAGTTGCGTCTCGGCAACAACCGGCTGGCCGACGGCATGTCGTTCGTCACCCTGCAGCCTAATCTCAACAAACTGGAGCTGGAGAAATTTCAGCGGCTGGGCGAAATTGCTTATGAGGCCGACTGCAGGCGGCTGGCGCTCGATTGGATCCGCGCGCACCCGGGCCGATTCGCCGTCATCAGCCTGAAGCGGTTTTTCTATTACTGGAACGGCGTGCCCAGACCCACGGACAGCATTGTTCCGTGGGACTTTCGCAGTTCCCTTTTTCTGGCGTCGTCCGTGCTGGCGATCTGGGGATTGATTCGTGCGCTGCGGCAGAAACGGCCAGCGGCGTGGCTTTTCTTTGGACTCGTCGCCGCCTATCCCACGATCTATTACTTCGTGTTCCCGCATGCCCGCTACCGCCATCCCATCGAACCTGAGTTGTTTATTCTGGTGGTGTTTCTGCTTTCGGAAGTTCGGAAGCCGCACCTTAGTGGCGGAGGAGTTGATGGCTGATTGATGATTGTAGATTGATGATGGATGAGCTAAACCGGTTTGAGTTTCAATCAGCAATCAACCATCAGCAATTCATTATGACAATTTCCGTGGCCATCGTGGCGATGGATGAAGAAGGCAACATTGGCCGCACGCTGGCCAGCGTCGGCTGGGTGGATGAAATCGTGCTCGTCGACTCTGGCTCGAAAGATCGCACCTGCGAGATTGCACGTGCCCGGGGAGCGCGAGTCGTCGTCGAACCGTGGCGCGGTTACGTCGCTCAGAAGCAGTACGCCATCGATCTTTGTACGAAAGAGTGGGTGCTGCTGCTTGACGCCGACGAAGAGGTCAGTCCCGGACTGGCGGAAGAGATTCGTGCCGTGATCGCCAACGCAAGCGCTGTGAGCGGCTATTGGATTCCGCGCAAGAATCTGTTCCTGGGCCGCTGGATGCGCCATGGCGGTTTTTACCCTGACCCCAAGTTGCGTCTGTTCCGCCGCGGGCAGGGATTCGTAACCGGCCACGATCCCCACGACCGCTGCGAACTGAAGCCGGGCGTACCGGGAGACGTGCCGCAAACGACACGCCAGTTCAAGAACGCGCTGGTGCACTCCACCTATCCCAACCTGACCCTTTATCTCGGCCACATGAATCGCTATTCGTCACTGGGCGCCCAACTGGCGGTTGCCAAGGGGCACCGCGGCTTCAGTTTCATCAACATCGTTCTGCGTCCGTTGGCCACGTTCGTCTACAACTACTTCTTCCGCCTGGGATTCCTCGACGGCCGCGAAGGGCTGCTGCTGCACCTGTATCACGCCGGCTACGTCTCGTGGAAATACGCCAAGGCGTGGGAACGGGCTCGCGCCAGCGTTCGCAATAACGGGTAGGCTGCTCACGTCCTTCTCGCCGTCAGAGTCTAAGGGTGGGAGGCTCTATGTACAAATCATGTTTTCCTGCCGTGATTGCATTCTTTCTCGTATTCAGCCCAGCTTGGATTCACGGTCAGACCGAACCACCCGACGTCACTCCCGCTAGCATCCAACTCAAGCTCAACACGGATGAAGCCGACGCCGTGCTCGCAATCCTGGATAAGCGCGCCGCCGGAAACGCCGTCACTGATTCAGACTGGCGGCCATTGTTTTCGACCGAACCTTACATCCGACTGAAGAAAGCGCGAGGCCAGTTGGGAGCACGATATGGCCAACTTGATCCTCCCAGAGTAGAACTCTGGGATTCCGGACTCGGGTATTACCCGATCTCGAGGGCGAATCCCGCCCCAGCACAAAGCAGAAAACTTGTCGGCACGCTTTTGTGCCTTACCAACCGCAGGGATTGTACGACTCCAAGCGGACCGACAAAAGTTATTGAACAACTCGCTTACCCAGATTAAAAATCTGGGATTTGCGCTCGCTAATTTCGTTCAACCAGGATGTGGGCTCGCTGCAGGAGTTTTTTCTCGATGTCATGGACCAGAGGCTGGTGGGCAAGGACAAAATCGACGAGAAGGCGTACACGTTCTTCGGCGCGCAAAGGCCCTGGTACACCGTGGGCTACAAGATGGCGGTCATCGTCGAGAAGCGTTACGGACGGGAGCGGCTGATCGAATGCATGCTCGATCCGCGGGAATTGTTGGCGAGCAATAACCGGGCCGCCACGGAGATAAACGCCAGCGGCAGGCAGAAACTGGCGCTGTGGTCGCCTGAACTGATCGAGAAAATTGCCGTTAGGCTGGCGGAAACAAAGCCGTAACGTCGAAACCCGGCCGTTCAGCACGCCCGTCGCGCCCGATGGGATATTGACGGACCGGTCGTCCGGGATGTAGATCCCGCCTTGCCCGCTGGCGCGCCCTTCCCTATGATCACAAGAGAACTCTGGGGTCCTCATGCCGGAAAAGAAGCCGTCCAAGCCGCAAGTTGCTGAAAGTCCCGTCCCCGACGTTTTTGAAAATCGCCACCCCTCCGCCGCAGAGAAAGACTGGGCCGAAAAAACCCTTGCGCCCACGCTCGAAAAATCTCCCGAGCGGCCGATTGGCGCTCCTACTGGCGTGAATCTCGACGAACACGGTCACGCCCGCTTCACCACGATTTCCGGCGTCCCCATTCGCCGCCTCTACACGCAGGCCGATCTCCCCGAGGACTGGAGCGAAGCCAACTATCTGGGCTACCCCGGCGCGCCTCCATTCACCCGCGGCATTCATGCCACCGGATATCGCGGCAAGCTCTACACCATGCGGCAGTTCTCCGGCTTCGCCTCGCCCGAGGAGACCAATCAGCGCTACAAATATTTGCTCGAACATGGCGGGGGCGGGCTTTCTGTGGCATTCGACTTGCCCACATTGATGGGCTACGACTCCGATCACGCTGCCAGCGAGGGCGAAGTGGGCAAGTGTGGCGTGGCGATCGACTCCCTCGAAGACATGGAAATTCTCTTCGGCGGCATCGATCTCGAGAAGACGACTGTCTCGATGACCATCAACTCGCCCGCATCGGTACTATGGGCGATGTATCTGGTGGTGGCGGAGAAGCAGGGCGCGGACTGGAACAAGATTTCCGGCACGATTCAGAACGACATCCTCAAGGAATACATCGCGCAGAAGGAATATATCTATCCGCCGGCGCCGTCGATGCGGCTGGTGATCGACACGTTCGAGTTCGGATCGAAGTTCACACCGCGCTTCAACACGATTTCGATCAGCGGATATCACATTCGCGAGGCCGGTTCGACGGCTCTGCAGGAATTGGCGTTCACTTTGTACGACGGCATCGAGTACGTCGAGTGGGCGCAGCGGCGCGGACTCGAGGTGGATGATTTCGGTCCGCGGCTCAGTTTCTTCTTCAACGCGCACAACGACTTCTTCGAGGAGATCGCCAAATATCGCGCCGCCCGCAAGATTTGGGGCCAAGTCATGCAAAAGCGGTTCGGGGCGAAGAACCAGCGCACCTGGCTGATGCGTTTTCACACCCAAACGGCGGGAGTATCTCTACCCGCGCAGCAGCCCATGAACAACATTGCGCGCGTTGCCCTGCAGGCTTTGGCCGCGGTGCTCGGGGGTACCCAATCGCTGCACTGCGACTCCTATGACGAGGCGCTGGCGCTGCCCACGGAAGAGGCCGCCCGCATTGCGCTGCGCACGCAACAGATCATCGCTTATGAATCAGGGGTGACGCAGACGGTCGATCCGTTGGGCGGATCGTACTTCCTGGAAAACCTGACCCTCGAAATGGAAAAGGGTGCGTTCGACTACTTTGGCAAGATGGATGCGATGGGAGGCATGGTGAAAGCCATCGAGCGCGGCTATCCGCAGAAGGAGATCGCCGAGGCCTCCTACCAGTTCCAGCGCGCCGCCGAGGCGAAAGAGAAGATCATTGTAGGCGCAAACGAGTTCGTGATCGACGAAGCGTCGCCGCATATTCTCTACATTGACGAGACCGTCGCCCGCCAGCAGTCGGCCAAGCTGAAAGCCTTGCGCGCACGGCGATCGAACGACGAAGTACGGCGCACGCTCGATGCCCTGAAGAGGGCTGCGGGCGAGGAGCCGAAGGCAGGCGCGAAGGGAAATGTTTCCTCGGCCAACACGATGCCCTACATCGTGGACGCGGTGCGGGCCTACGCCACAGTGGGCGAGATTTGCGAAGCACTGCGCGCGGTATATGGGACCTACACGGAAGTGAGCATCACGTAGCGGGGAGTATCGGCGCGCACGAAGCAGAGCAAAACGGGAAGAGCTCTCGGGCTGAAGCTTCGGAGCTGGGTTGTGGCCTCTGGCGTTTCCCGGTGGAAGCTGGAACCCAATCTGCATTCGTGGCCTAAGACGCGTCGGGAAAGACCAGGCTCCAATCCTTGCTGAACCGAGCCGAACCAAGCTACTGCCTCCCCTCGATTGCCAAGGCGGCTCCAGCCTTTGGTTCGGTTTTTATTCGCCCTGTTTTCAAGCTTGTGATAAACACATACTATGCGAAGAGCAGTCAACCACCTCAAGAAGTCCGACCCCGTCCTGCGGGCGATCATCGAGCGCATTGGGCCGTGCCGCATGCAGTTTGGGCCGCCGGAGTTTCACAGCCTGGCTGAGGCGATCGTCTACCAGCAACTGAACGGCAAGGCAGCAGAAACTATCTTCAAACGTTTGGCCGCGCTGACAGGCGAGCCGCTCACGCCGGAGGGCATCCTCAAGCTGACCGAGGAGCAGATGCGCGGCGTGGGATTGTCGAAGCAGAAATCGGCGTACTTGAAGGACCTGGCGGTAAAAACGTCGAACGGACTGCTGGATTTCCCGCGCCTGCCGCAGTTGCCGGATGTAGAAGTAGTCGAGCATCTGACCCAGGTGAAGGGCATCGGGGTATGGACCGCGCAGATGTTTCTGATGTTCACGCTGAAGCGCGAGAACGTGCTGCCGACGGGCGATTTCGGCGTGCGCCTGGCGATGTACAAACACTATCTCGATGGGCGGCGGGCGCGGACAGAGAAAAAATCTGGAGCTGCGAAGAAAGGTCGCAAGCGGAAGATCAAGCTGCCCAGTCCGGAGCAGATGGAGAAGATCGCAAAGGGCTGGGAACCTTATCGCAGCGTGGCCTGCTGGTATTTGTGGAAGAGCCTGGACAGCAAGACTCTTTAGCACAGGAGACGCTGGAAACGCAGCCTCTGTGCGCCCGTGTGGGCGCCTGTGGTTAAATGAAAGCGGATGGCTGATCGCAAGATTCGCGTGTTGGTGGCGAAGCCAGGGCTCGACGGGCACGACCGCGGCGCCAAGGTGATTGCGCGCGCCTTGCGCGATGCCGGCATGGAAGTGATTTATACAGGGTTGCGGCAGACTCCGGAGATGATCGTCAGCGCGGCCCTTCAGGAAGATGTGCAGGTGATCGGGCTGTCGATTCTTTCCGGCGCACATAACGTGATCGTGCCGCGCGTGATGGATCTGCTCAAGCAGAACAAGATGGATGACGTTCTGGTGCTGGTGGGCGGGATCATTCCCGATCAGGACATCGACGCTCTCAAGAAACTCGGCGTGGCCGCGATTTTCCAGCCGGGCACTGCCATGGACGATATCGTGAAGTTCATCCGCGCGAATGTGAAGGGCGCAGGCGTGCCCAGCTGATGGAGCAAGAGCCTTGAGTCCTGGGGCAATCGGATCATTTTGTAGTTGAAAAGCCCAAGGTTTTCCATTGCGCGCAATTACCCAATCGCCCGATCGCTCAATTTTTCTGCATGCCCACTCCGAATTCAGCCAGTATCCGGCAACAACTGGAGCGCACCGTCGGCCCTGCGCCTTGGTATTGGAAGACTTTCCCGGCATTCCGGTCTCGCTCCCAGCAGCGCTTTGTTTGGACTCATCACGGCGAGCAGGGGGCGGTTGCCTATGTGGTCTCGCTGGCGCTGGAACAGGAACCGGATAAGCCACGGCTGGCACTGAACACCTATTGCCGGCCGTTTCTTGTGTCGCCCCATCGCCTTGGGATCTGGTGTCCGGAGGGGCCGAGCATTCGTCTCGTCTGTTTCGATCCGGATCAGC
The DNA here is from genome assembly GCA_963714225.1 of uncultured Acidobacteriaceae bacterium. Taxonomy (GTDB): domain Bacteria; phylum Acidobacteriota; class Terriglobia; order Terriglobales; family Acidobacteriaceae; genus Sulfotelmatobacter. The sequence continues at coordinate 55,717 of CAVQNY010000037.1, forward strand.
TCCAAGGGTTCGACCTGGCTGAAATTGCGGGATGGTTCAAGCAATCTTCCGATCGCATCTACGCCCAGACCCCGCCGGTCGCGGACTTTGAAGTGCCGCTCACATTGAGTCCGGGCATGCACAAGATCGATGTGCCGCGGGAACTGGCAACGGTCGACGAGTTGATCGTGCCCACCAGCTACAGGGCGATGTCGAATGATGATCCGGCATTCGCGCTCTTTGTTCTCTATCTGCAGGCCGGTCTCGTGGAAGTGTTGCCGCAAAAATGGTTCACTGCATCGCAGTACCAGGTGGGCAAACAATGGATTTCGCGCGCGGCGCGCGATGAGGAATCGCATCGCATCTTTGGAGAATGTTTTAAGGTGGGAAGCTTTCTGCTGGAGGAAGACGGCTGCCGGCTGGCGGAGTGGATGGAGAGGCGGGATTAGGTCTGGAGAATCCGGCTTCGGGCGTTGGGAACAAACCGCTCTAGGTTCCGACTGGAACATTGGTGAGATGGGTTCCAACTGGGACATGTATGCATGCAACTTTGTACATACGAGTGTATATGGATAATTGCCCTAGTAAAACGTAAGACGAAGACTAAGACGAAGATAGGCGTTGAAGCCACCGCCCAGGCTGAGCCCGAGTGATGCATGGACTGGCACTCGTGGCCACCGAGTGCCGATGGCGAACTTGCGTGCGATGCGCTCCTATTTCCTGCGCCGAGAACGCGTAGGGGTGGGCAGCCCACCCGTTTCCGGTGGTCTTTAAATGAGGAGTTCGGCCCAGCCCGTCGAAATGATTGGCTCTCGGTCGCTGTCGTTTGTCCTTGCCGCCTTCTCCGTGCCCTCGTCCCTGGGTCCTAAATGTGCCTTGCGTTGCGCGTCCCTGCGGGAGTGGTATACCGTAAACAGTCCGATCTCTTCATTACAAACTCATGGCTGACCGCAGCGAAGCTCCCACCGTTGCTTCCCCTCAGGCATCCAACGTCCTGACGACGAAGGTCGACCCCACCTCGGCGCGATTCGAAGCCAACATGCGCTTTCTGGCCGATCTCATGTCTCAGGTGCGCAACGAAAGCGAGAAGATCAGCGAAGGCGGCGGCGCCAAGGCCATGGAAAACCAGCATGGCAAGGGGCGCCTCACGGCGCGGGAGCGCATTGACCTGCTGGTCGATCCGGGAACTTTCTTCGAACTGGGGATTTACGCAGCGCATGGGATGTACGAAGAGTGGGGCGGCGCGCCGGCTGCGGGGGTGATTACCGGTGTGGCGCGAGTTCAAACGCGCATGGTGATGATCATCGCGAACGATGCCACGGTGAAGGCGGGAGCATTTTTCCCCATGACGTCGAAGAAGGTGATTCGCGCGCAGAATATTGCTATCGAGAACCGCATTCCCACAATCTATTTGGTGGATTCGGCGGGTGTGTTTCTGCCGTTGCAGGAAGATGTCTTTCCGGACACCGACGACTTCGGCCGCGTCTTCCGCAACAACGCCGTCATGTCAGCCCTGGGCATTCCGCAGATTGCGGCCATCATGGGTATGTGCGTGGCCGGTGGCGGATACCTGCCGGTGATGTGCGATCACGTCCTGATGACCGACGGCAGCGGCTTGTTCCTGGCCGGGCCGGCGCTGGTGCAGGCGGCCATTGGACAGAAAGTCTCGGCGGAAGATTTGGGCGGGGCGGCCATGCACGCGGGCATCAGCGGGACGGTGGATTTCCGCGAGCCGGATGATGCGGCCTGCCTGGCGCGCATTCGATCCATCGTGGAGAAGTGGGGATACCGGCGCCAATCTCCTTGGGACCGCAGGAAGCCGGTCGAGCCGGCGCTGGCTGCGGAGGAGATTTACGGCATTTACGATTCGTCGCCCGCACGCCCCTACGACATGAAGGAGATTCTGGCGCGCCTGCTCGATGGCAGCCGCTTGGACGAGTACAAGGCGGAATACGGCAAGACGCTGATCTGCGGCTACGGGCGCATCGGCGGCTTCGCCGTGGGAATTGTCGCCAACCAGAAGCTGCACGTTCAGCAAACCGACCACGAGGGCCACAAGCGAATGGAGTTTGGCGGAGTCATCTACACGGAATCGGCCGAGAAGGCGGCGCGCTTCATCATGGACTGTAACCAGGACCTGATTCCACTGATTTTCTTTCACGACGTGAACGGGTTCATGGTGGGCCGCGACGCCGAGTGGAGCGGCATCATCAAAGCGGGCGCGAAGATGGTGAACGCGGTTTCGAATTCAGTGGTGCCGAAGATTACCGTGATTGTAGGCGGATCGTTCGGCGCGGGACACTATGCGATGTGCGGGAAAGCGTTCGATCCACGCTTCGTTTTTGCCTGGCCGACGGCGCGCTACGCGGTGATGAGCGGCGATTCGGCGGCAGGAACCTTGGTGGAGGTTAAAGTGAAGCAACTGGAGCGCGGCGGCACAAAGCTCAGCGACGAAGACAAGAAAGAGCTGTATGAATCGGTGAAGCGCACCTATGACGAGCAGACCGACCCACGCTACGGCGCAGCCCGGCTCTGGATCGACAAGATCATCGACCCGGTTGAGACGCGCGACGCCATTACGCAAGCTTTGGAAGCGGCAGCTCTGAATCCAGACGTGCCGGAGTTCAAGGTGGGAGTGCTGCAAACGTGATTCACCACGGAGACACGGAGACACCGAGCAAACTTCTTCATGAGAGGCTTACCGAGCGGGTCATCGGCGCTGATGCAATCCCCTTAGAACTCAAGTGTAGCGAACACATTCTGCCGGTTCACGAAGCTCAGCTCCTGATATTTAAAACTAACCAGCAAGCGGGTTGGACTCATCCTGAATTTCAAGGTTTCGGTTCTGACGCGAGGTGGAGTAGTTCGAACCGTTCTTTAATTCTTACTCTCCGTGCCTCCGTGCCTGCGTGGTGAATGCATTGTCCAATTCCGTGAAGCTTATCGAATGTCCGCGCGATGCCTGGCAGGGGTTGAAGGGACAGATTCCGCCTGACATCAAGCGGGCCTACTTGCAGGCTTTGATCAGCGCGGGATTCAAGCACATCGATGCGGTCTCCTTCGTGTCGCCGAAAGCCGTGCCGCAGATGGCGGATTCGGAAGAAGTATTGAAGGAACTTGATCCTCCCGAGGATGTGGAGATCATTGGCATCGTGGTCAACGAAAAGGGGGCGCAGCGGGCCATCGAGACGCAGGCGGTGCACACTCTGGGATTTCCTTATTCGATCTCGGAGACTTTTTTGCGCAAGAATCAGAATCAGTCCGCCGAAGAGGCGCTCGACGAACTGGAGAAGATCCAGAACAGAGCCGACGATGCGGCACTCGACGTGGTGATCTACCTCTCGATGGCATTTGGCAATCCCTATGGCGATCTGTGGAACGTGGAGGAAGTGATGGAAGCCATCTCGCTGATGGAAGTCGACAACCTCCGCATGATTTCCCTGGCCGATACCGTCGGCATGGCAACTCCAGAACAGGTCAGCGAACTGGTAGGCGCGGTGATGGCGAAGTACGATTATCTCGAGATCGGGGTACACCTGCACAGCCGTCCCGAGCATGCGGCGCCGAAGATTCTTGCCGCCTACAATGCCGGTTGCCGACGCTTTGATTCGGCCATCGGCGGACTGGGGGGATGTCCGTTCGCGCAAGATACGCTGGTCGGCAACATCGCAACCGAGAAAGAGATTGAGGCCTTGAAGCAGCGTGGCGCCGAGTTGCCTCCGCTCAAGCCGCTGGATGCGTTGCTGCGCGCGGCGAGGGAAATGGCGGCTCGGTATACGAATTCCGTCAACGACGATTAGCCGTTTCTAGATATGACCTACAAAACAATCCAAGTCGCATACGACTCCGGTATGGCAACCATAACGCTCGACCGTCCGGAGAAGCGCAACGCCATCAGCTTCGAGTTGATTGACGATCTGCTGCGCGGGCTGAAGGAGGTGGAGAGTTCCGACGCGATTGTGCTCATCCTGACGGGCGCAGGCAAGGCCTTCTCCTCCGGCATGGACCTGGACAATTTGAAAGTGTTGATAGGCCGCTCGCCCGAGCAGAACCTCGAAGATTCGGAGACGATGGTCTGCCTGTTCCGTTCGCTATACGAATTTCCCAAGGTCACGATTGCGGCGGTGAACGGTCCGGCGATCGCTGGCGGCACCGGACTGGCTTTGCTGTGCGATTTCACGCTGGCCGTGCCGGAAGCCAAGTTTGGCTACACCGAAGTGCGCATCGGCTTTGTGCCTGCCATTGTTTCAACCTTTCTGCTGCGCCAGGTCGGCGAGAAACAGGCGCGCGATCTTTTGTTGACCGGAAGAATTATCGATGCGGAGGAAGCGGCGCGAATGGGATTGATCAACGAAATCGTCGCGCCTGAAAACCTGCTCGGGCGGGCCCGGGAATTGGCGGCACTGCTGATGGAGAACAGTCCAGCTTCGTTGCGTGCGACCAAGCGACTGCTGAACCATCATGCCAGCGCCGAACTGGATACGCAGATTGAAGCTGCGGTGCGGGAGAACGCTGCCGTACGCACCACCGCCGACTTCCGCGAAGGCGTTACCTCATTTCTCGAAAAGCGCAAGCCGGTGTGGAAGGGCCAATGAATTCCGCTCATCCCCAAGCGGTCAATGAAACTCGCCTGCGGGTGCGTTACGCGGAGACCGATCAAATGGGTGTGGTTTACCATTCCAACCATTTCATCTGGTTCGAAGTGGGCCGCGTCGAATTGCTGAGGCAGATGGGCTTTTCCTATCGCGACATGGAGGGCCGGGACAACTGCTTCATCGCCGTGGCCGAGGCCAAATGCCGCTATCGCGCACCGGTACGCTATGACGAAGAGGTGCTGGTGCGCACCGAACTATTGAGCGTGCGCGACTCCCTGGTCCACTTTGGTTATGAATTGCGGCGTGCGGCAGATGGCGCGCTGCTGGCCGAAGGCGAGACCACGCACCTCGTCACCGATGGGGATATGAAGATTGCCGCGCTGCCGGAAAAGTATTTGAAAGCATTCCGTGCAGCGATTGGAAAACGGGACAGGAAACACTCTTGAACGCACTTCACATCAACGGTAACGATCTCACGCTGGAAGCGGTGCGCGAAGTCGCTGCTCTCCACGAACGACGTCCGGTGCTCTTGTCAGCCGACGCTCGCGAGGCCGTGGGTCGGGCTCGCACGCTGGTCGACGAGATCGTCGCGAGCAACAAGGTGGCCTATGCAATCACCACCGGCGTGGGGAAGCTCAGCGAGGTGCGCATTGCCGGCGATCAGATTCGCGAGCTGCAAGTCAACCTGGTGCGTTCGCACGCCGCCGGAGTCGGCGAACCGCTCTCCGTGGCGGAAACGCGCGCCATGATGCTTTTACGGGCCAATTCCCTTGCCAAGGGCTATTCGGGCGTGCGCGCGATCGTGATCGACACGCTGTGCGAAATGCTGAACCGCGGGGTCACGCCCTTCGTGCCCTCGCAGGGCAGCGTGGGCGCGAGCGGCGATCTGGCTTCCTTGGCGCATCTGGCGCTGGCTTTGATCGGAGAGGGCGAATGCTTGGACGCCGCGGGCGCACGCATTCCCAGTGGCGACGCGCTGAAACGGGCGCAGGTCAAGCCGCTGGTGCTGGAAGCGAAGGAATCCATTTCGCTGATCAACGGGACGCAAGGCATGCTGGCCGTGGGCACGCTGGCGCTACTGGGCGCGGAGATACTGGTGGATTCCGCCGACGTGTTGGGCGGGCTTTGCTGCGACGCGCTGAAGGGCACCGACGCAGCCTTCGATGAACGCATCCACAAAGCGCGCCCGCACCGCGGACAGATGAAGACGGCAGCGAATCTGCGCCAGATGCTCGAAGGCAGCCAGATTCGCGAATCGCACCGCGACTGCGGCCGCGTGCAGGATGCTTACTCCCTGCGCTGTATCCCGCAGGTGCACGGCGCGGTTCGCGACACGCTGGCGCACTGCCGCGAGGTGTTTGAGACCGAGGCAAACTCCGCGGTGGATAATCCGCTGGTATTCATCACCGACGCCAGGAATTTCAAGGGCGATGTGATCTCAGGGGGAAACTTCCACGGCGAGCCGCTCGCGTTTGCTTTAGATTTTCTCGGCATTGCCCTGAGCGCGCTGGCTGGCATCAGCGAGCGACGGATCGAGCGGCTTGTGAACCCCGCTCTCAGCGAGGGTTTGCCGCCGTTCCTGGCGCACGGCGCAGGACTGAATTCAGGTTTCATGCTGCCGCAGGTCACGGCGGCCGCGCTGGTCAGCGAGAACAAAGTGCTGGCGCATCCTGCGTCGGTGGATTCGATTACGACCTCGGGCAACAAGGAAGACTACGTTTCCATGGGCATGACGGCGGCGATCAAGCTGAAGCGCATCGTCGAGAACACGCGCAACGTGCTGGCCATTGAAGCCATGGCCGTGGCCCAGGCGATCGACTTCCTGGCTCCGCTGAAGACGTCGAAGCGCGGACAGGCGGCACATGCGGCGATCCGATCGGTGTGTCCCACGATGGAGAAGGATCGCATCATGTACCAGGACTTCGCGCGGATCGCGGAATTGATTGCCAGCGGCAAGGTGGCAGAAGTTATCCGCTGAGAATTTCGCGATTGAACCATGGCATGCTCAGCCAAGCGTTCGATTGACACAAGATTTTTGGGCATCTAATCTTGCTGCACTCCTGATGGCACCGCCCACCGACAGCGTCCAGAACGATCGCCAGCACGTTCATTACCTAATTCTTGCGGGGGCCGTACTCGTCTGCCTGTTGCCATTTTCCGGCAAGGCGTTCCATGTCGATGATACTTTGTTCATTTATGTCGCGCGGCAGATTACCCACGACCCGCTTGATCCCTACGGATTCAAGGTGAATTGGTTCCTCGACGCCGTACCCATGGCGCACGAAACCAAGAATCCTCCACTTGCGTCCTACTACATCGCCGCGGCAGCCAGTTTTCTGGGATGGTCGGAACGGGCGTTGCATCTTACGTTCCTCTTGCCGGCGCTGGCCGCAGTATCGGGCACCTATCGTCTGGCGCAGCGATTTACAAATTCGCCGCTGCTGGCGGCCACGGCCACGTTGCTCGCGCCCGCATTTCTCGTCTCTGCCAGCAGCCTGATGTGCGACACGATGATGCTGGCGCTTTGGCTTTGGGCCATCATCTTCTGGATCGAGGGCCTCGAACCACGCAAGCCGCGCTATCTGGCCACCTCTGCCGTTCTGATTATGTTGTGCGCTTTGACGAAATACTTCGGCTTAGCCTTGATTCTGCTGCTCGCGGCGTATGCGGTCGCGCGGCAACGGCGCCTGGGAAGCTGGGCCTGGTACCTCCTGTTGCCCATCGCGGCTCTGACCGGATATCAGCACTGGACGAAGGCGGTATACGGGCTGCGCATGATTTCAGAAGCAGCTCATATGTCGGCTGGCGTGCGGCAAGCCAGACACAGTTCCGCACTGGCCAAAGCGCTGGTAGATCTGAGCTTCGTGGGCGGATGCACGCTGCCGGCGCTGGCGTTTGCTCCCATCCTGTGGCCGCGCAAGAAAATTCTCGCCGTCGGTGTGGCGAGTGGAATTGCGGCGTTCCTCACTAGCAGCGGTCGAATCGGTCTCGGCGAAATGCTTTGGCCGTTCGAATTTTATCGGCATTGGTTCCTGGTTGGCTCTCAGTTGACGCTCTTTATTGCGGCGGGATTTTCCGTACTGGCGCTGGCGGCCGCCGACGCATGGAAACGCAGAGATGCCGACTCGCTATTGCTGATGCTCTGGGTCTTCGGAACATTTGTTTTTACAGGGTTTGTGAACTGGGTCATCAACGCCCGTTCCGTGCTCCCGTTGATTCCGGCCGCTGGCATCCTTCTCGCACGGCGCATAGACGCACTGCGGACGAACTCGATGCGGTGGCGCCCCGCTCGGTGGGCCATCCCGTTCGCCGTGGCAGGTGCGGTATCACTCTGGCTTACAGGGGCCGATACAGAGCAGGCAAATTCGGCGCGAACTGCAGCAGCGCTCATCGAGCAGAAGACTCGCAATCAGCCCGGCACGGTGTGGTTCCTGGGGCACGGGGGATTCCAATATTACATGGAGTCATTCGGGGCGCATGCCGTGGTGGTGGAGGACCCGCCGCACCGCCCGGGAGATTTCCTCGCCGTGGCTAGGAATGACAGGCTGTTCGAAATCCGCCCCGAGTTCGTGGCTTCGCGCGATGTGATTCAGATTCCCATGCCTCTTGGTATCACAACCATCCAGCGCGAATTAGGCACAGGTTTTTACTCCTCCGATCTGGGTCCTCTGCCTTTTGCCATCGGGCCAGTCCCGCCCGAGCATTATGATCTAATTCGGCTCAGATCGAGAATTGGCCCGTGAAGATTTTGGGCGGGTGACGGAGTTGTTTGCCGGCGAAGGTGGCGGAAGTAATTCGCGAACGATGGCCCGAATTCTTCCATTCCCTTGTTTTCGTGGGCTATTTTTTCCTCGTTTGCTCCAGGAGATCGCGACCTTGCGAATTCTGAGCGGGAAAGGCACGGCCGGGTGTAATCGCGACAGCGCAGAGCGATATTTTCCTCACTTTTTGGTCGCCGCCGTTTACGTCTTAGCCGGCGCGCGACTCTTTCTGCTGATCTCGCGATCCTCCGTCAATATCCTCGCGTCGGATCAATGGAGTTTTGACGATGCCACTCTGTTCCAGCAGCACTCGCTGTGGGAGATGTTCCGCTGGCAGCACGGGCCGCACCGGCAGGGGCTTGGCGCGCTGTTTCAGAAGCTGATCGATTCTCTCCTCCACTGGGACTCCCATTACGAAGCCTTGGCTATTGGCGCAATCGTCTTGGTTGCGGCGGGGCTGGCGCTGCTTCTTAAGATTCGCCTCTTCGGCGGCTACAGCGACGTCGTCATCCCTTTATTGTTCTTGACGCCACTGCTCGACAGTATGAAACATTCGTGGCCGCGCCGAACCCCACGCACGGCCCGCTGCCTTTGTTGTCGGCGGTTCTTTACTGTTTCTGCTGGCGAATGCAAAGTTCGTCTCGCAAGTACATTTGCGTTCTCCTCGCGAATTTCGTTCTCATCTATACGGGCTTCGCGATCTTCTTTGGCTTTATAACCCCGGCCTTGCTGCTTCTCGACGGTCACGCAAATGCCCGCCATCTCGATGTCAGGCGCCAGTGGCGTAGTGCCGTCGCTTTGGCAATTTCGATTGCCTCGCTCTGCTCTTACTTCGTCGACTGCAAGTTTCAGGCGGACTTCGCACGCGCTCCATAGGCCGGCTAACTATTTGCGCTTTGTCGGGATTATGTATGCCCATGTTGCCGGACTCAGAATCCCGGGCTCGATTCTCGGGTCTCTCATGAATTTTGGTTGGGCTGCTATGCCTCGCGGCAGGCACGCTCGTGGCAGGCACATGACTGTACGCTCGGCAATCGCATACGCGGCCCCTTGATTCGGCCATCTTCGCGCTGCTACTGTACTCTTTCGTTTTCTCGCTCAGCGCCGCATATGGCCGACTATGCCTGGGAGTGCAGGCAGCGGCCAGTTCGCGGTATGCGGAGTGGTTGGTCGTTGGCTATTTCGGTCTGTATTTCTTGCGCTTTGTCGATATCGAACCGAAGCCTCCGGGCTTCGCTGGTTCTGATGTTGCTGGTCTTATCCTTAGTTGAGCGCCCGCCGTCTGAACCGAATTGATGCGCGAGGATTGGAAGCCATGAGCAACAGTAAGCGGGCGTGGCGCGAGTGTTATCTGGCTCGGCACAACGTGGAGCAATGCAATAACCTCACGAATTTCCAGGTCTATTTCAATGCGCAAGGACCCCGCTTGCAAAAAAAGCTGGATTTCCTGGAGCGCAACCATCTGAATCTTTTCGACGGCTCCCCGTGAAACGGTTGCCGGGAGGGAATTTCCAATCAAGACCTCTCTTTATGACGAGGGCGCAACCGCATTCGCCCCACTGCCATCCAATCCCAACTTGTCGCGATGCGGCGCTTCGATGCAGAAAGCGATGTGCTCGTCGAGGTCCGCGCCTGGGCGGTTGCACTCCGAGGAGAGCGAAAAGGGCTCTCCTTCTTCAGTATCGGCAACGACCTTACCGCCCATCCCCATACGGTTCCAGCCCAGCCTCACCATCCGCCTCCACTATCCAGAATTTCCGCCCGCGATAATAATCCAGGAGTTCTTGATTTTTCTCCGGCCCCATATCGCGCGCCCACACGATCTTCGACCCATCAATGTCCGCCCTGTTGAACACCCACTCACGGTCAAGATCAAAATCGGGGGCATACTTCACCAGCACCACATCCTTGCCCGGCAACGCGTCCAGTTCCTGCACAATGGCCGCGCGTTCCATGTCTCCATGCTGCCACTCTTTTTCCGGATGCACATGCGCCACCGCCAATCCCATGCGCAACAACACCGATGCCGCGTACACCCCGCAAACCGCCCGCACAAAAGCCAGTCCCACCGGACGCTCGCGCCAGCGAAACCAACGCAGATGCCGCATGCACTGCATCAGGAATAAATATAGCAACGCCGTCGCGGGAGCAAAGTAATGCGGCAGGAACCACACCTCAACCGCCAGCCCAACCACAAAGATTCCGCCAATCATCCACGGCACTCGCAAGCGGCGGTCGCGCGCCGCGCACGGCAGCGCGATCAGCACGAACGGCAAAGGTGGAACCAGATACACCTGCCAAAAATCATAGAGTTTGCCCCGCCCCCGCCGTATAAATCCTCTCAGGGTTTTGTACTCGTTCGCCTCCCGCAACTCTCGTTCATACTTCGCCTGCATCTTCGCGTGGTGGTAAGTTTTTTGCGGCCACGCTTTTTGCCAGATAAAATAACGCCCCATCGCGTACATTTCCCGGTTCACGTCATACGTCATGCGAAAGGGACTTCCCGTAACCCGGTAGTAGTAATAACCGGTCCACGCCACCAGAGGAGCCAGCACCAATACCAGCGGCAACACGATCTGCGTCAGCGAAACCCGCGCCGGCGGCCCGTTTTTCCCCAGCATCCATGCCAACAAAGCAATCGCCACTCCCGAGCCCAGCAGAAACCCTTCGTACGGACGAGTGTTGAAGAGAATCGATAATCCAATCGCCATAATCCCCGCATCGAGCCTTCGCGCCCCGTGCTGGATTCTCGGCAACGCTCCCAGAATCAGCGCTCCTCCCACGGCGGGCAGGCAAGCGCTCCAGTATCCGTTGGTGAAGTAACTCAGCAACCCAAGCCGCGCCACCACCAGCAAGCCTCCGAGCAGTGCCCACCGCGACGGTATCCAGCCCTGTAGCATCCAGCAAGCCGCCGCGCACATCACCGCCGATGCAAGCAATTGCCCTATCCACGGATTCCCCAACACCTCGCCCAGCCCCAGTATCAGCCCCTGTCCCGGCGGATACATCGACATGTACGTCGGATGCCAGATCAAATGGAACGTCTCGAAATGCACCCACATCGGGTGCGGAGGGTTTGTCAGCCGTCCGTGCGCGAAGGTGTCGGCCGCTAGCAGGTAACTGAATTCATCGTGATAGTGCGGCAACGGCACGCCCAGAATAAGTGCGCCCGCTCCTCGAACCATAAACAGCGAGAGTCCCACAAGAAATACAGAAAGCGATCTCCTGCCCGCAATCTTTTTTCCAAGCTCTTCCAGCCGCGCCAGTCCCAGCCCTGCCCATATCTGTGGAAACCTGATCTGCAGATACACCACAAGCGCTACTATCGCCACCGGCTTCAGAGATTTCAGCAGCCACGTAAGAGCGTGCGTCATCGCCCCCGCTGCCAGCGGCACGTTCCCCACGTCGGTCCCAACCAAGCGCGCTACCTCGCTTCGCCATTATGCCGGAATTCCGAGATTGCGGAACATTTTTCCAACTGAGCACGGCCAGAATCACCCATCCTGCGCCTTAGAAATACTCCTACTCGCCCAGCCTTTGATCTCAGACCGTGCTGCGCCGTCACTTTAAGGTGATCCGATAACTTTCACAGCGCTTCCATCCAACCCTAACTCTGCGGCGATTCCCTGCAGCGCCTCAATGCAAAAGGCGATGTGCTCGTCCAGATCCACGCCCAGCGCGGCGGCGCCGTTGACGATGTCTTCGCGGTTCACTTTGCGGGCGAACGCTTTGTCCTTCATTCTTTTTCTCACTGACTTTGTATCCACTTCGGCCAGGGATTTTCCCGGCTTTATCAGGGCCACGGCGGTAATGAATCCGGCAAGCTCGTCGCAGGCGAAGAGAGCCTTTTCAAGCGGCGTATCGCGCGTTACGCCGGTGTAGTCGGCGTGCGACATGACGGCGCGGAGGATCAGTTCGGGCCATCTGCGCTGCTTTAGAATCTCGTTCCCCTTGTAGGGATGGTCTTCGAGGCTGGGATACTTCTCATAGTCGAAGTCGTGAATGAGTCCGACGATGCCCCACAGGTCTTCCGGCGACAACCCAAGTTCGGATAACCCAAGTTCCGATTGCCCGGATGTCCCAGGATCGGCCGCAAACTTGCGGGAGCAAGCGCGCATGCAAGCCTCAACCGCCAGCGCGTGCTTGCGCAAGCTTTCCGACTGAGTGAACTCAGTTAGTAAACACCACGCGGTCTCGCGATCAATCATGCTTTTCGCCCTGCTTCTGCGGGATTTCGCCGCTTCGTTGCGGTTTTCGCCTGGCAAGATTTGCGGCTTTATGCATTTTAACCTTGACATCCACAGGCCTTGTACCGCAAATTGGGTCGGAACCTTCCCCCATATTAGGTTCCCTTGCGTAGAAGTAAGGAGTAGCCGGCTCTGGCACTCCCACAACCCGATGGCTACGACTCTTGCCCCGGTAGATTCTAGGGAAGTCGTCCGCTGCGATCACTGCCTGCTGGTTCAATTCCGTACGGTAAACAACAATTGCCGTCGCTGCCACTCGTCCCTGGACCAGGAACCAGAGCCTGAGCCGGTGGTGATGGTACCGCCGGTGATGATGCCCATGCCTGGCATTGGCCGTGGGCACCTGAACCTGGCAACGTCAATCCGGTCGCTGCGTTTGCGCAGCGGCTTAAGCCAGCGGCAACTGGCGGGACGCATGTCCGTGCCGCGGACTTATGTTTCCAAGATCGAAAACGAGAAAGCCACGCCCACGCTGTCGTCGCTGGAACGGCTGGCGCGAGCCCTGGAGGTAACTGTGCCGGAATTGCTCAGCGGCGGAGAAAAGAGCCGTCAGGACGAAATCAGCGAACTGATGAGAGACCAGTTTATCGCGGAGATCTTGCCCTTTGTGTCGCAACTGAATGGGATGCAGATGTCGAGCATCCTGACCCAGGTGCGGGACTTGACGGTGCGGCCGCGAAGGACCGCGTAAGTTAAAGGCGGACCTGGATTCTGCCGATGGCAGAGTCCGCCGCGCGGGAAAAGTTTATCCGGGCGACCTGCCAACTCAATGCCGGGACCAACCCTTGGTCCCGGCTTTTTTCTTGTCTCGGCGCTATGTGAATCCGAACTAGATCGACTGACATCTATGCAGCATGAACCTGGAAGAAGTTGGGAGCGTTTTTTCTACTTTGTCGGCCCGCCCTGCATCTGGGAATCAAACGGAAGCGGATGAGTGGGCAGAGGAGCTGCCGCGGAGATTGGCACCGGCCGCGAGTGCCGCCGACGACGATTCGCTGCTCGATGCCTACTCCCGCGCGGTCACGGGAGCGGTAGGGCACGTCAGCCCCTCGGTGGTCAACATTGAAGTGCATCAATCCGCTGGCGAGTCGCGCGAACGGCGGGGTGGAGGCTCGGGCTTCGTATTCACTCCGGACGGCCTGATTCTCACCAACAGCCATGTTGTGCATGACGCGCGGCGCATCGAGGTCACGCTGGCCGACGGCCGACGCATGCCGGCGAGCGCAATCGGGGACGATCCAGCGAGCGACCTGGCGGTCGTGCGAGTCGATGAACCCAGTCTGAGTGCCGCCGCGCTCGGCGACTCGCAGCAGCTTCGAGTGGGACAACTTGTGGTCGCGCTCGGCAGCCCGTACGGGTTTCAATCGACCGTGACAGCGGGCGTGGTGAGTGCGCTGGGGCGTTCGCTGCGGTCGTATTCGGGGCGGCTGATCGACGACGTCATTCAGACCGACGCCGCGCTCAATCCCGGCAACTCTGGCGGGCCGCTGGTCGATTCCGCGGGGCGAGTGGTCGGAGTGAACACGGCGACCATTTTGCCGGCGCAGGGAATATGTTTTGCCATCGGGATCAATACGGCGAAGTTCGTGGCCAGCCGCCTGCTGCGCGACGGACGCATCCGCCGCAGCTATATCGGCGTCTCGGCGCAAACCGTGCCGGTGCATCGGCGCGTGGTGCGCTTCTATGATCTTGCCAAAGAGTCGGGCGCGCTGGTGCTGTCGGTCGAAGAGAATAGTCCGGCGAAGCGGGCAGGACTGCGGGATGGCGACATCATCGTTGCGCTTGAAGGCAAGCCCGTCGCTGGAGTGGACGATCTGCACCGCGTGTTGACGGATGTTCACGTAGGCGTGAGCTGCTCGCTGACCGTGCTGCGGCGGACGGAGAAGCTGGAGTTGAAGATCGTGCCGGAAGAAGCGACGAACTGAGAACCCGTTCCTATTCCGGTTTGCCTAACCCTCAAAGCGAATCCGAAATGGTCTCCTCTCGGTGGGAAACGACTATTTACCATTTGATAACCGGGGCGGTACCCTCTCACCCCTTCCCCCTGGTCTGTTGGAATCATCACCGTAGCGTGAACATCGGAAATAATCCAAGGCTCGAAGGCCGTGCCCTTGCCATCATTGCAACCCTCTCCCCGCCGTGTTAGCCTCAATCCGAAGGGGATCACTTTGCAGCACAAAGTTCCCGCCGGGCTGGATCGCAAGGAAGCGGAAGTCTATCGGCATTTCGATCCTGAGCGGCTCCCAAGACACATCGCAATTATCATGGACGGCAACGGGCGCTGGGCGAAACGGCGGCACATGCCGCGCGTGGCTGGACATCGCGCCGGGGTTGCCGCCGTGCGCTCGACGGTGGAGACGGCGGCGCGCATCGGTATTCCCGCGCTCACGCTTTATGCCTTCTCGGAAGAGAACTGGAAGAAGCGTCCCGCGAGCGAAGTCGACTTCCTGATGCGGCTGCTTAGCCGGTATCTGAAGGCGGAAGTACCCACGCTCGACAAGAACAATATCCGCCTGGAATACATTGGGCGGCAGCACGAACTGCCGGAAGACGTGCAGGAGCGCATGGAGTGGGCGCGCGCGAGCACGGCGCAGAATACCGGCACGGTGCTGACGCTGGCGCTGAACTACAGCGCCCGCAGCGAACTGGTGGACGCGTTCCAGTCCATGGTCAACGCGGCTTCGCAGAACGGCGGCATCGAGCACCTGCGGATTGACGAAAAAATGGTCGGCGAGCATCTCTACACGCGGAACCTGCCCGATCCGGATTTGGTGGTACGCACCTCGGGCGAGATGCGGCTGAGCAACTTTCTGCTTTGGCAATTGGCTTATGCCGAGATCCATGTGACGCCAACGTTGTGGCCCGATTTCCGCGGAGTGCATCTGCTGGAAGCTATTGCCGAGTATCAGAAGCGGGAGCGGCGCTACGGCGGGCTGAACCACGGGGAGGCACACGCCGGGCCCGCTAAGGTTGGCCACTAGACTCTGGATCAGGTCTGCGTGGAGAGTGAAACAGCAGATTCCTCACCGGGCTTTCAGCCCGAATCGGAATGACAAGATTTGGGTAGGATCGAAACTTCCTTGCTGAAGCGCATCGCGACCGCGGTGGTCCTGATCCCGATTGTGATGTTGCTGGTGCTGCGCGCGCCGATGCCGGTGCTGGCTGTCTTCGCGGCAGCGGTTGCGCTGGTCACTGTGCAGGAATTCCTGAAGCTGACGGAATCCTATGGCGTGCAGCCGTTGCGCCTGCCGACTTACATTTTCGTTGGATTGCTATTTCTGCTGCTGGCCTGGACCACGGCTCGAGAAACTCCGCAACTCTCCGCGCTGAAGTTCGTCCTCGGGTCGGGATTTGTTTGTGCGATCGCTCCCTTTGTTTTTCTGACCATCACCATGCGGCGAGCGCAGACGAGCGGCGCCTATCCCGCGGCGGCGGCCTCGGCGTTCGCTTTCTTCTATATTGCTCTGCCCATGGCGATGCTGGTCGAGTTGCGCCAGCAGTGGGCGGGGGCATTCTGGCTTCTCTACCTGCTGCTCGTGGTTTGGGCGGGAGATATCTTCGCTTACGCGGTGGGGCGCTCGATGGGACGGCACCTGATGGCGCCGCGCATTAGTCCGAAAAAAACCTGGGAGGGTGCGGCGGCTTCGCTGGCCGCGAGCCTGCTGGTCGGGAGCCTGCTGTTCACCTACGCCCTGAAGATCAGTTCGTTCCTGCTGCGCGTGAGACTGATCGAGCGCCGCGACGGCCTGTTCGGACCGAAGCCCGAGCTTTGGCCGCTGATCCTGTTGACGGTCGCGCTCAATATCGCGGCGCAGCTTGGCGATCTCGTGGAATCCCTGATCAAGCGCGGAGCCGGCGTCAAGGACTCTGGGACGATTCTTCCCGGGCATGGCGGCATGCTGGACCGCATCGATGCGTTGCTGTTTGCCACGCCCTTACTGTGGTACTACGCGGCAGCAGTCTTCCCACCCGCACGCCCCTGGTAACGCGTAAAATAAGAACCGAGTTCGAATCAGCTAGAGATTCACTAAGCATGAGACGCATCGCCATTCTGGGATCCACGGGGTCGATAGGCCGCAGCACGCTAAGCGTAGCCGAGTCCTATCCGGATCGCTTCCAGATCGTTGCGCTAGCCGCGGGCGCGAACTTGAAGGCGGCGTTGGAGCAGGCGCGACGTTGGCGGCCCCGCGTGCTTTCGATGGCGGCCGAGCCTGACGCCGATGTGCTGCGCGCGCGTCTGAAGCAAGCAGGGCTCGGCGAAATCGAGGTCGTCCACGGCGCGGCCGGCACGGTTAAGGTGGCAACGCATTCTGAGGCCGACTTCGTGGTGAGCGCCATCGTGGGCGTGGCTGGGCTTGAGGCCACGTATGAGGCGGTGAAAGCGGGAAAGACCGTCGGCGTTGCCAATAAGGAATGCCTGGTCGCCGCAGGCGAATTGATCACAGCCGAGGCGCGACGCCAGGGCAAACCTCTGCTGCCCATCGACAGCGAGCATAATGCGGTTCACCAATGCCTGCGGGGCGGACGTGTGGAGGAAGTGGAACGCATCTGGCTGACCGCCTCTGGCGGGCCGTTTCTGAACACGCCACGGTCGGAGTTCAGTTCCATCACGGTCGAGCAGGCGCTCAATCATCCGACCTGGAAGATGGGCAAGCGCATCACCATCGACTCGGCGACGTTAATGAATAAGGGTTTCGAAGTTATCGAAGCGTGCAGATTGTTTCACTTACCGCCGGCGAAGGTGGAAGTCCTGGTGCATCCGCAGTCGACGATTCACTCCATGGTGGAGTTTGTGGATGGCAGCATACTTGCTCAGTTTTCCGTGACTGACATGCGGCTGCCGATTCTATATGCTTTGACCTATCCTGAGCGGATTCAATCGGATATGCGGTTCCCGGTGGGTAACTTGCGTCATCTGGACTTTTGCCCCCCTGATATGAATAAATTTCCTTGTCTTCGTATAGCCTACGAAGCGGCGGAGGCGGGCGGGGCGAAGACGGTCGCGTTGAACGCTGCCGATGAGGTCGCGGTGGCTGCGTTCCTCGAAGGCAGCATTCGTTTTGCGGACATTCCGAGGATCATCGAAGACACGGTTTCAGCATCTAATCGTGGTCAGCTGGAGTCTATTCGAAAGGTGCTTGAAGCCGACACCGAGGCCCGCCGATATGCGCAAGAGCGGGTTTTGGGAATCAACGAGAAAACTGGGCACCTGCGGCCGATATCTGTAGTCTAGTAGCTGAATCTAACGGGGGAGTTGTACACGTATTTCTTTATGTCTGATTTCTTGATCGCCATCGCTGCCGTCGCTGTTGTCCTGGGCTTCATGATCCTGATCCACGAGTTCGGCCACTATGCCGTGGCCAAGCTGCTCGGAGTCCGGGTAGAGGTTTTCTCCATTGGGTTCGGCAAGCGCCTGCTCGGCTTCCGCAAGGGAGAAACAGATTACCGCATCAGTGCGATCCCCCTGGGCGGCTACGTGAAGATGAGCGGCGAGAATCCCATGGACGCGCGCACCGACGATCCGGCCGAGTTCATGAATCACTCCCGCTGGCACCGCTTCCTGATCGCGATTGCCGGCCCGGCGATGAATATCCTGCTGGCCATCTTTCTGCTCACTGCCGTATACATGGTGCATTACGAGTACGCGGTTTTTCTCGACAAGCCTGCGGTGATCGAGGGCGTAAAGCACGACTCCCCTGCGGACAAAGCCGGCTTGCAGCCGGGCGACCGGATCATAAAGGTGGACGGTATTGAGAACCCCACCTGGGAACAACTGCAGCCGCGGGTATGGCTGAGTCCAAACCAGCCGCTGACTATCACCATCAAGCGCGGGGATCAGACCTTCCAGAAAACTATCACGCCCCAGGCCGTGACTTCGTCTGAAGTGGGTTCGGCGGGATGGTTTCCGGAGGATCCCGTCATCGTCGGCCAGACTGAGGCCAACACGCCCGCAGCCAAGGCCGGACTGAAAGAAGACGACAGGATCGTCGCTCTGGATGGCAAGCCCCTGATTTCTATCGAAGCGATGATTGAGCGCCTGCAGCAAACCAAAGACAAGCCCGTCGACCTTACGGTGGTGCGCGGCAACGAGACTCTGAGCTTTCGCCTGACCCCGGTACTGGCGAAGACCGAAGACCCGAAGGAGCAGAGATACCGGTTGGGGTTCCTCAACAAGAGCGAGACCAAGGTGACCAAGTTGCCGTTCGCCCAGGCGCTGAGTCTTTCGCTGGAGCAGAACAAGAAATACTCTCTCCTCATTCTGGAGTTGGCCAAAAAGATTGTGCAGCGGAAGGTTTCGCTGCGCGCCGTTTCCGGCCCGATCGGTATCGCGCAGGATGCCGGCTATGCGGCACAGCAAAAGGGCTGGACGCCGCTGTTGGAGTTGACGGCGGGGATCAGCCTGAACCTCGGCATCATTAACCTGCTGCCCATCCCCATTCTCGACGGCGGCGTCATCCTGTTTCTTTTGATCGAAGGGCTCATGCGGCGTGACGTCAGCTTGCGCATCAAGGAGCGCGTCTACCAGGCGGCCTTCGTTTTCCTGGTGCTGTTCGCCGCCATGGTCATCTACAACGACCTGATGAAGACTTTGCCGGGGCTCATGGACCGGCTGCCGTAAGCGGTTCCCCTGCCGGATCAGAGCACTGGCTTCCGAGCTGGAAGTCCCCCCATGCCTCGACTGTAGCGGCGATGCAGGAAGCACGACAAGGCGGGCTGCCCTCGTTTCGAAGGCGGCCGCGACTTGATGGCCGACCTCAATTCAGAAGATTGATCCCCCCGTCCATCTCTCTCAGCATGTTAAAATAAGGCTTCCCATGGCTATGATTCCACGCAGGAAAACCGTGACCACCGTCGTCGGCGGCGTTCGCGTCGGTTCGGATGCACCGATTGTGGTGCAATCTATGACCAATACCGACACTGCGGACGTGCCCTCGACCGTCCAGCAGTGTGCAGCCCTCGCCCGCGCCGGCTCGGAACTGGTGCGCGTCACCGTCAATAACGAAGAGGCCGCCGCCGCCGTTCCCCGCATCGTCGAGGAACTCGACAAGCAAGGCTTGCGCGTGCCCATCATCGGCGACTTCCACTACAACGGGCACCTCCTGCTGACCAAGTATCCGGAGTGCGCCCGCGATCTGGCGAAGTACCGCATCAATCCGGGCAACGTGGGCATCGGCCGCAAGGACGATAACAATTTCCGCACCATGATCGAGGTGGCGGTGAAGTATCAGAAGCCGGTGCGTATCGGCGTGAACTGGGGCTCGCTCGATCAGGCTCTGCTCACCCGCATGATGGATGAGAATTCCCGCCTCGACGATCCCAAAGATGCCCGCGAAGTCACCATGGAAGCGATGGTAGTGAGCGCGCTGAAGTCCGCCGATCTGGCGCAGAAGTTCGGCCTGCGCCCCGACCAGATCATTTTGAGCGCGAAAGTCAGCGGCGTGCAGGATTTGATCGACGTCTACCGCGCGCTGGCCGCACGCTGCAACTACCCGCTGCACCTCGGCCTCACCGAAGCGGGCATGGGCGCGAAAGGCGTTGTGGCGTCCAGCGCTGCCATGGGCGTGGTGCTCGAGGAAGGCATCGGCGACACTATTCGAGTTTCGCTTACGCCGGCGCCTGGAGGCGACCGCACGGAAGAAGTCCGCGTGGCCCAGCAGATTCTGCAATCCATGGGGATTCGCAGCTTCACGCCGCAGGTTACGGCCTGCCCCGGCTGCGGACGCACCACCAGCACCTTCTTCCAGGAAATGGCCGAGCAGATTCAGGCTTACCTGCGCGAACAGATGCCGGCCTGGAAAGGCCGCTACGTGGGCGTTGAAGAAATGAAGCTTGCCGTCATGGGCTGCGTGGTCAACGGCCCCGGCGAATCGAAGCACGCCAACATCGGAATCTCCCTGCCGGGAACCTTCGAGGAACCGAAGGCCCCGGTCTACGTGGATGGCCGCCTGTTCACCACGCTCAAGGGCGATCGCATTGTCCGAGAGTTCATCGAGATCCTCGATGAGTATGTCGACTCACACTACGCGGCGCGAGAAATGAAGGAAGAAGTAGCTGCCCGAAGTTAGGCGTTCGCAGTCAGGCATAGACAAGAGTGTCGGCCCGCCGGCAAGAGCGTTCCGGAACGACAGTCCCAGCACCTTGAGCCACTCTCACTCTCAACCATCTCGCCCGCTTCTGCTATTGCCCAGTCAGCATAAAGATCGGACTCTGCACGGGTGAGCCGGAGGTGAGTGAAGGCCCGGCGTATGGCGCGGGCAGGTCGGTGACCAGCGTATCGGCGGGAGTGCCGCTGCCGGCGTTGTTGGTATTGCTGTCGGTGGTGTTGATGTCGGCGATGGTACCCCCGTCACACATGCTCACATAGACGTGGCTGCTGTCCGCAGCGGCAGTGGTGAAGACGCGGAAGCGCGTTGCGCCAGGCGCGTAGACCGCAGGCAGGACAGGCGAAGCGCAAGCGGCAACCGGTGGCAGAGCGTATTGATTCATCGCAAACGGCCCGGTCGGGCATGTAGTCCCGGTGCAAGGGGGGGACCAGGTCAGTAAGGTCAGGATTGGCGCGCTGGGATACTCTAGCGCGAGACTACTGGCGTCAAACACCGTAAGGCCTGGGATCAAGCAGGGCGACACGTTCACGGTCGGATCCGGGCAGGGCGACGCAGACGAGGTTATCTGGTAGCTAGCTACGTAGAACCGGCTGCCATCCGGCAGAGCCGTCACCGAAGTCGGCGAGCATCCGGCGGGACACGGAATTGAACCTGAGGCGAAGGAGATGGCGGCCAGTTGGATCGGCGTGTCGTTGGCTCCGCCAGTATCGGAAAACACATAGACCATGCTGGTCGCGGGATTCGTCACATAAAGTCGGTTCAAATACGGATCAAAGAAAATGAAGTTGGCCCCGGCCCCGACCGAAAGACTGCCCGTAACCGTGTCCGTGACCGTATCAATGGTCACCAGTTGCCCGTCCCCTTGCGTGAGCACGTAGACTTTCTGGCTGTCGCCGCGAGCCACCACCCACACTGGGGTTATCCCGGTGAACCCAGCAACGAGCCCATTCGCCGTGCTCGGGGACAGAGCCGTGGTGTTCAAGGTGCTGACGGAATTGCTCCCTTGGTTGGCGACGTAGAGCTTGAGGCCATTCGGAGTCTCGGCCAGGCTAACGGGATGTACTCCCACCGCCGCGCTGTTGCTGACCACATTCAGCGACGTGTTGATCGCCGAAACTGAATTGGTGTTGTAGTTCGCCACGTACATCGCGCTGTTCTGCGTGCTGTTGAGGAATACGGGCTGCGCGGGGAATGCTGCGGTTCCGCCGGAAGCTGCCGCAAGATTCAGGTTCGGGTTCGAGAAGGTGATGGTGGTTCCGTTGTTCGATAAAAGGGGAAAGGCACCGTTGTACGCGTTTTGGTTGCATGCAGGGGGTGCGCACCCGGGAATGACCACATTTGCGATGACAATCGTGTAGCCGACCGGGACATTATTCAAGGGCGCACTGAGCGTAGCCGTGACCAGATTGCCGGACTCGCTGATAGCCGAGATGTTGGAGGTCTGGGTAGGCAAACTGATTGCCGACACGGGGCTAAATCCAGCCGCGATGGTGGACTGGGATGCCGGACTAAAAGACGAAACTGCATCGAGGCCGCCCTGGACACTGCCCGCATTTGCGACAAACAATCTTGAATTGTTGGGAAGAGTGGCCGCGTGCGTGGGAGTAAGGCCACCATTCGGCGCATCGGGGCCGTTGATGGGAGTTTCGGCGATGATCGTGTCTCCCGAAACATCAATCTGCGTGGCCCAGCCCGGATAGTTGGGGGCGTTGGTGTTAATGCCAAAGACAGCATGGAAATTGGCCGGAATCGCAGGTGGTTCCACCGGGCATCCTGGAACCCCGCCTTGCGAGCAAGGAATCACTACCGGACGGTATACCTGCCCGCAAGCCATCCACAGCAGAATTAGAAGCACCATGGCCGCCAATCGGCCCACACGTCGAAGACTCATCGACACTCCAAAAGAAGAATTCTGGCTCTATGCTGCGAGGAATTAAACATTCTAACGGCTGGCCACGAACTGCGCTAGTCAGCCGCGTCCGATTTCCGGTTTCAGTTTTCAGGAGCTAAGTCTCGGCAAAGCTACGCTGTGGGATGCGCATCTTCGGACACGAGTTGGAAGGAAGAACTAGGCAGGTCTTAGGTGCTGGGTGTTAGGTCTTCGGGTTTTGCCCAGGACCTGACACCCAAGTTGATATAATTCAGCCGCTTTCCAACTCACAAATTAAGAAAGGGAAGAAAATGAAACGCACACACTTCGTGTCAGCTTGCGCGGTTATGTTGTTCGCCGCATGTTCGATGGTCGCCCAGGAAAAGCCGGGAACCATCGCCGCTTTAGAGCTTCAGAAACCGAAGAACGGGATGGTGCCCCAATATGAGGCTGGGCGCAAGCAGAAGGCAGCCTGGCACAAGCAACAGAACGACCCGCAACCGCTGTTCGTATGGGAGGTACTCACAGGCGAGGATACAGGAAACTACGTGGTGGGGCGATTGGGGCAACACTGGGCCGATTTCGACAAGCCCGCCATTCCAGACGAAACCGATCTGGCCGAATTCCAGAAACTTGTGGGCAACTATGTGGACTCAGTCACCGCCTTTTACTATGAATACCTGCCCCAGGTAAGTAATCCAAGCGATGCCAAGATGCCCACCAAGTTCCACCACTCCATTCACTTTTACGTGCGTTACGGGAAGGATTCGGATTTTCGGTCCGCTATGGACCGCATTCACGCGGCCGCCGAGAAGACGAAGTGGCCGGTGAATTACTACTGGTACGCGCTGGCGAGCGGTGGTCAGACAGGCGTTTACTTGCTGGTTCTGCCGCGCAACAGCTGGGCTGATTTCGAGAATAAGCCAGACGTGAAGCCGTTCCGCGACATGCTCAAAGACGCATTCGGACAGGAGGAGGCGGATTCCATCGTGGGTCGAATTGACAAATCGGTGGAGAAAGAGACGAGCCAAATCGTGCAGTTCCGCCCTGACTTGAGTTATCTGCCCGGAAAGTGATATCGAGGCGCTTGGCCCGTCGCCGAAAACCGGCCTTCAATGCATCCGAGGGGCCGTTCCTGACTCTCTGGAGTTCCCTCTTTATATCGAATACGACACCGATAAACCGTATACGACTTAGGACAATCGAGATCGCCAGAAAGCATCCCAGCGTTTCTCGTGATGTCGCTCTTGCCAATACCAAAATAGACGTCATGGACAATCTCCAGGCGCTGATTAGAAGTCGCAACCGCTTTTGAGGGCAGATATTCTGACACGGGGGTGGGAAGCAGACAGATTCGCTGCTGCGAAGTAAACAAAAAAAACCGTTCCGGCCAAGACCTAAGACCCTGATCTTGCTCTACCGGCCGCGCCGCGACTTTCCGCCCACGGCGGCGGTTGGCTCGTCTGACTTGGCGGTGGCCGCGGGCTTTTTCTTGCCTTCCATCTGTGCCAGGCTCTGCTTGAGAGCAGCCATCAAGTCTATGACGGGAGCCAGCTTCTTAGGCTTCTCGACCGCCGCGACCTCCCCGCCTTCAAGCTTGGTCTCAATCAGCTTCTTTAGATTCTCCTGGAAACTGTCTTTGTACTTCTCCGGATCCCATTCATCCGCCAGCGCTTCGATGAGCTGGTGCGCCACTTTCACTTCAGCTTCTTTCAACTCCACGTCGGGCGCACCAAAGCCTTCGACCTTCTTGACTTCTTCGGCGTAGTACATGGTATGCAGCATCAGCCCGCCTTCGTGCGGACGCAGAAACACCGTGTACTCGCGGTTGTGCATCGTGATCTTGGCGATGGCGACGTACTCGCTTTCCTCCAGAGCCTTGGTCAGCAGCGCGTACGGCCGCCGCCCGGCTTCTTCCGGCATCATGTAATACGAAGACTCGAAATACACGGGATCGACGTCACCGGCCTTGACGAACTCCAGAATCTCCATGGTCTTGGCCGTCTGCGGCTCAATCTTCTTGATCTCTTCCGGCTCGATGATGATGTATTCGTCCTTGCGAAACTCGTAGCCTTTGACGATGTCGCTGCGTTCGACGACCACATTTTCCAGCGGACAAATATATTGCTGCTTCACCCGCACCTTGTCCGTGCGATGCAGCATGTTGAAAGAGATGCCGCTGCTGCGCGCCCCCGAAAACAAGCGCACCGGCATGGAGATGAGGCCGAAAGTTAAGTGTCCAGACCAGACGGAAGAAGCCATAGTTTCCTCTCTAGCTCACGCATGTCTCCACATTTCATATCTGTCGCTATTTGTCATTCCGACCAAGCCGATGGATTGGCGTAAGCCAATCCATCGGCGCGGGGAGAAACCTGCTGTTTGTTTGGGCGACCCCCTAACCATGGGCCAGCCAGCCGCCTAACCTGCCCAGAATTGCGAGTTTAGCCTACAACCGAGGCTTTGGATGCACAAATCTTAAGGCAGGCAGAACCGAAATGCGAAGCCGGAGGGGATGGGGTCTAGCGTGTGGAAGCCCTAGGGGTTGTAGTTAACGCAGACGGTTCCGGTGCTACCTTACGGGCAACCGTCGATCCGTGTGCCCCATGGTCCGCCTGCTCGATGACCGCCTTGGCGGCGCGCACGGCGTGATGACGGACAAAATCGGTCAGGTGGGTGTGCTTCAACGCCACCGCACGCATGAGCGGCGCTTTTTCCTCAGTCCGAATCCGCAGGGACATCCGGCTGTTGTCTTCCACCGCTATTCTCAGCATGGGAGGAAACGGCGGCGTTCCAGCGGTCACCGCCTTCTTGAACCTTCCGCGCGCCCCCGATCATCTGTCAGGAAACGCTCTCGACGCGGAGGACACAATGACCGACCTGCGCTATCCCATCGGCGAGTTCGCTTACGAAGGTCCAACCACCCCGGAACAGAGACAGGAACTCCTCCACCACATCGAGCAAGCGCCTGGCCGGCTGCGCGCAGCCGTGAAAGGCCTTTCGGAGCAGCAACTGGACACGCCCTATCGTCCCGAGGGATGGACCGTGCGCCAGGTCGCGCATCACGTTCCGGACAGCCACCTCAACGCCTACGTCCGCTTCAAGCTGGCCCTCACCGAAGAGGAACCGACGATCAAGCCCTACGCCGAAGACCGCTGGGCGCGGCTGGCTGATACCCAAGCCACTCCCGTGGAAGTCTCACTGGCCCTGCTGGATTCACTGCACGATCGCTGGGTTCGTCTGATGCGATCGTTCCAACCCGACGACTGGAAGAGAACTTTTCACCATCCAGAACGTGGAGTGGTAAGTCTAGAGATGAATTTGGCCATCTACGCTTGGCACGGCCGCCATCACGTGGCTCACATCACTAGGCTGAGGGAGCGCAACGGCTGGTAGCGGGCAGTTTCTAGTTTCTAGTTTTGTGGGAAATGCACCAACCTTGGGAGGCTGGGACTAGAAACCGGGAAACCGGAAACTAGAAAACTGTTTTCCTATGGTCATTTGTTCAGGTCACTTTGGTCATCTTTTTCCCGCTAAAGTCGGCGGATACGATCTTAATGTGACCATTTTCCAGTTAGCACCTTTCGATTTGCGGCGCAGCTGGCTTCGAGCGTCGGTTTTCGCGCTCTTCGTCTCGGCCTCCGTGGCCCAGCAACCGGCGCCGGTGGCTCCTGTGGCTCCGGAACCGACATCCACGGGAACGGAACAGCCTCTCGGGACCGTGGCTCGGAACTCCAAGAAGCAAACCTCCGTGCGGGCTAAGAAAGTGATTACGGAAGACGACATGGATGCCCTCGCGAATGCGCTTCCCCGGCTACGCATGGAGGGAGCGGAAAACGCCGACGAAATCATCGCGGCGATCGGCCAGTACAAAGCGAGTCACACCCCCGAGGAAACCGAAGCGGCAGTGCAGGCTTGGTACGAGAGGTATGACCAAGACTTAGCCGCCGCGATTCAGCAAAATCAGGTGGTCAACAGCCTGCGGGAAGAAAACTTCAGCAATGGGTATGAACTTTGCCGCGAGAGCGGCGACTACCAGAGCTGTGAGAAGAGGCGCCGGGCCGAGTATGTTGGCGTGCGGCATGATCAGTACACCATCAGCCGTAATATCGCGCTAGAGGTACGAATTCAGCACGTGTTCATGAAAGTCCGCGTTGGCATCATGCGCAACAACCTCCGTTACGACTGGTTCAAGATTCGCACGACCAACGGTATCGACATATTCTGAGCTTCCAGAACGGTTTCCGGTTTCTAGTTTCCGGTTCCGGGGGACACGGTCGCTGCCGTTCGTCGAAACCTGAAAACCGGAAACTTACTCCTGCGTCATACCCAGCTTCCACAGCAAATAGCTGCTCGCTTCCCGCAATACTGCATAGGCGCGCTGCCCAACGCTGTGCGGCTTCGAATCCGGTCGTGGCGCCACATACACCGGACCGATACCTTCGTGTTCCAGCAAGTTCTTGATGCGGAATACGTGATAGGCGTCGCTGACCGCCACGCAACTGTGCAGCCCGTTGGCCCGCATGATCACCGCCACGCGCACCGCCGATTGAGCGGTGTCGGAACCCTGAGTCTCGGCAATCAGGTTTCGCTCGGGAATTCCGTGGTGTTCCAGATAGTCGCGGCCCACGCCGCCTTCGCTGAAGCTGGGGTCCAACGCCGCACCTCCGGTGGTAATGACGATGGGCGCAATACCCTGGCGAAAAAGATCGAATGCATGATCGAGCCGCGCGCGCAACACCGGCGAGGGACGGCCGGCATACTCCGCTGCACCGAACACGACGATGGCGTCTGCCGGGTGCAACTCCTCGAGCGATCCCTCACGCACAATGCGAACCGCGGTCAGCGTGAGGAACGCAGCCAACCCAGCCAACGCCAGCGCGCCGCACCGCAGCAGCCAGCGGCGTCGCGGATGACGGTTAACAGAATCGTGGCTCATCCTTTGGCAAAGTTGGCAAAGAAGGTGGAGATCTCTTCCGCAGGGATTGCGCCTTCGCGGATGACGCGCCAGCGCGCCCCTTCGTCGGTCAGGTCAATAATGGTGGAAGCGATATCACGAGGGGAAGTCCCGCCGTCGACGATAATACTAATGCGCCCCCGAAGCTGGTCGCGCACTTGCTCGGCGCTGGTACATTCCGTCGCTCCGCTCAGATTGGCCGACGTGGCCGTGATCGGAATGGCCGCAGCCGCCACCACCGCCAGCGGTATATTTGCGTTGGGCACGCGCAGGGCCACGTTGCCGGTATTGGCGGTCACCTTGAGAGGCAGACGCGATCCGGCTTTCACGATGATGGTCAGCGGTCCCGGCCAGTATTGCCGTGCCAAGGCATAAAACTCCTCGGGCAGCGCCTTGGCCAGTTCTTCGGCTTGATCCACGCTTTCGATGAGCAACGACAAGGGTTTGTGACGCGAGCGGGTCTTGATGTCATACACGCGGTCCACGGCGCGCAGGTTGAACGGATCGGCCGCCAGCCCGTAGAACGTGTCTGTCGGCATGCCCAGCACTTCGCCCGCGCGAATCTGGTCGGCGGCGTACTTTACCAGTGAACTCTCCGGCATCTCGTTGCTGATTTTCAGGATCTCGGCGCGCACGGCGCTCCCTTCTGCATGCTTCCGCTTGGAATATTTTGTCCGTGGAACGTACCATAATACGGCAAAGAGCTTCAAGGCGGGTGGGCGGCGTATCATTCAATGACGATCCGGCATGAAACAAGCCTCACAGACCGCTCTCAACGTGCCGCCTAGGCTCCGCCGCATTGAGGGACGCCACAACCCGCTGATCAAGCAACTGCGCCAGGCATTTTCGCGGGCGGAACTTACCGAAGGCGGAGACTGCGCCATCGAGGGCTTGCGCATCCTCGAAGAAGCCATCCGCAGCGGCCTGCGCTTGAGCGCGGTATTCTTTCGCGAGTCGGCGCAAGACCGGGCCGAGCGTCTCCTGCCGCAGATTGGAGCCCAGGTCGAAACTTTGCTGCTCCCTGACCGGTTATTCGACAGCCTTGTACCGAGCGAATCCCCTCAGGGCGTCGCCGCGCTGGTGCGCCTGAGGGAGTTTGCGCTCGATGATCTTATGGAACGGCTGCATGTTGGCCCGATCGCTGTGCTCGCCGGACTGCAGGACCCCGGCAACCTGGGTACAATTCTGCGTTCGTCCGAGGCCTTTGGCAGCGCGGGAGTGGTTCTGGGCGAAGGCACGGTCAGCCCCTTCAACTCGAAAGTTGTTCGCGCCTCGGCAGGATCCGTGTTCCGCCTGCCCATGGTTCATGGGCACGGGAAATCAGCGGCAGGCAAGCTGGAGGACGTTTCAGAGAAGCTGAGAACACGAGGCGTACGCCTGATTGCGACCTCCTCCCACAGGGGAACAGCGTTGGATCAAGCGGACTTGAAGGGCACGACAGCGCTCTTCTTCGGCAATGAGGGCGGAGGCCTGCCGCGCGAGCTGATGGCTAGGATGGATGAATTCATCTCCATTCCGCACACTCCGCAGGTGGAATCTCTGAACGCCGGCGTTGCTGCGAGCATCGTATTGTACGAAGCGGCAAAGCAGAGGAAATAAGACCATGTTCAGCCCAGAGACGCAGAGACACAGAGACAAGGAGAAAACCAGGAAGATAAAGATCGGCGGACCGGTCCCATCATCGCTGCGGCCATTGAGGTTCACCGTCACTTGGGTCCAGGCCTGCTGGAATCGGCCTACGAGGAATGTTTGTGCCACGAACTGGATCTGCGCGGCATCGACTTCCGTAAGTTCAACGTTTCATGGCTGACCAAGGGCATCATTCGAAGCGTTCTTTACGGTTTTTTTCTGTTCGCGGTTTTCTCTGTGTTTCTATGACTCTGTGGAGAACAGGTTTTCCATGGGACTTTTTCAACCCGCCCCGAGCGCCGATAGCGCCACCGACCGCACGCGGCCGCTGGCGGACCGCATGCGCCCGCGCACGTTTGAGGAGTTCGCCGGCCAGGAACACCTGATCGGTCCCGGCAAGCCCCTGCGCACGCAGATCGACCGCGACGACACCGGTTCGCTGATCTTCTGGGGACCGCCGGGCACGGGCAAGACTACGCTGGCGAAGATTATCGCCCGCATGACCAAGGCGGCGTTCATCGAATTCTCCGCCGTGCTTGCCGGGATTAAAGAGATCAAGCAGGTCATGGCCGACGCCGAGCGCGCGCGTCAATACGGCACGCGGACCATCGTCTTCATCGATGAGATTCACCGCTTCAACAAAGCTCAACAGGACGCCTTCTTGCCTCACGTGGAAAAAGGCAACATCCGCCTGATCGGCGCCACCACCGAGAATCCATCCTTCGAGATCAACTCCGCGTTGCTCTCGCGCTGCCGCGTCTATGTGTTGCAGCCACTGACCGAAGACCAGATCGTGCAACTGCTAAAGCGAGCCATTAGGGATGAAGAGCGCGGCCTGGGCACAATAAAGTTGCGCGCCTCCGACGATGTCCTCCAGAGAATCGCCAGCTACACCAGCGGCGACGCCCGGAGCGCCTATAACGTTTTGGAAGTGGCGGCCGGTCTGGCGCAGCAAGCCGCAACCCAAACCGCGGAAATCACCGACGCCATCGTTCGCGACGCGCTGCAGAAGCGCACCCTGCTCTATGACAAGGCCGGAGAAGAACATTACAACCTGATTTCCGCCCTGCACAAGTCCGTGCGCAACAGCGATCCCGACGCCGCGCTCTACTGGCTCGGCCGCATGATTGAAGCAGGCGAAGACCCGCTCTACATTGCTCGTCGCGTCGTGCGTATGGCGGTGGAAGACATTGGGCTGGCCGATCCTAATGCGCTTTCACTCTGCATGGCTGCGCGCGATGCCGTGGATTTCATCGGCATGCCGGAGGGCAATCTCGCTCTGGCGCAAGCCGTCGTCTATCTCTCGGTCGCGCCCAAGTCGAATGCGCTTTACACCGCATACTCCACCGTACAGCAGGATATCGAACAAACCGCCGCCGAGCCCGTCCCGCTGCATCTGCGCAACGCTCCCACCGGTCTCATGAAAGGCCTCGGATACGGCAAGGACTATCAATATGCGCACGATGTCGAAGGCAAAGTCGCCAACATGCAATGCCTGCCGGAAAACTTGCGGGATCGAGTCTACTACCGGCCGACCAATGAAGGCATCGAGAAACGCATCCGCGAACGCATGGAAGAGATCAAGAAACTGCGTTCCCCTGCAGTCGAAAACAAACCAGCCTCCCACCCCAAGAAAGAATCCTAGGGATACGGCATGGCATCTTAATATAGGCGACTTGCGCGTTTATCGTTTGCGCGCGCCTGCAAGTTAAGGGGGGCTGAATCCCATGGCTACGTTGCGCGAAGCCGTCGCCGCTGATGCCGTTCCCATTCCCCCGCTGGGCCTCGATCAGGTAGCGGATCTGCAAAAACTGCAGAAAGCGGCGCAGAAGATCACTTCGATCCTCGATCTCGATCAACTCATGGACAACATAGTGAATGACGTGGCCCGTTCCTTCGGCTGCTTGGAGGCTCTCGTCTACCTCCATGACGAGGAACGTGGCGAGATGGTGCTCGCCGGCGTGCATGGATGCAGCATCAACCACAAAGGGCATCGTTTGAAGATTGGCGAGGAAGGCATGGTCGGCTACGTCGCTTCGACCGGCCAGATGCGTTATGCGCCCGACGTGCGCAAGGACAATTACTACATTGCCTGCGAGAAATCCACGCTCTCCGAAGTGGTGATCCCACTTCATGTCGGCGAACGCCTTGTCGGTGTCTTCACCGCATCCCATCCCGAACTGGACGGGTTTCCTCATCACCAACTGAGAATTCTTCAAGCGCTTTGCGATCACATCTCCGTGGCGGTGCACAACGCGCGCCGCTTCCAATCGGAACGCGCGGGGCGGGAAACGATGAGCCGCGAAGCCGAGGAGGCCCGGCTCATGCAACAGGCGTTATTGCCAAAGAGTTCGCCGTACATACCGGGCTTTGTGATTTCCGGTCTCAGCGTCCCGGTCAGCGCCGTTGGCGGTGATTGGTACGACTTCATCCCGTTTCCCGATGGCCGCTGGGGTCTGGTGCTGGCGGATGTCTCCGGAAAAGGCACTGCCGCCGCGCTGCTGATGTCAGCTACGCGCGGAATGCTGAGGTCTCTGGCGGAAGCGTGTTCCGGTCCGGGCGAAGTTTTGACCAAGCTCAATAGCTTGATGGTGGAAGACTTTCCGGCGGGCAAGTTCGTCACCTTGGTCTACGGCGTGCTCGATCCGGTAACTCGCACTGTGACCTTTGCCAACGCTGGACATTTGCATCCGCTCTTCATCGATGACAACGGGGTACAGTTCCTCGATACCGAACGAGGGATGCCTCTCGGCATAGACTGCGGGGATTATTCCGAAACTTGCGTAACTTTGTCCAAGGGTTCGCGGCTTGTTTTCTACAGCGACGGGATCACCGAGGCTGTAAACGCGGACGAACAAGAGTACGGCCTGGAACGGCTCGCCGAGCACGCGGCAAGCGCTGGGGCATCTGCCATCAGCATCGTTGACGATGTGCGCGCTTTCGCGAATGGCTCGGGCGTGCGCGATGATGCTACTGTGGTCTTCGTCGGTGTTGGGCGCTAGGGCTGCGACTCAGCGGAATCGCGCGCGGTGCTCCTGCAGAAGGCGGCGGTTCATCTCCACGAACCTGCCCACCCGGCGTGCCTTCCCGGCAGCCTTTTCGTGAATCACGTCCTCTTGCATCCGGAACCTTCCACCGAATGACCGGATCCACAACTTCTTCCATAAACTCCGGCCGCCGGACGATGTTCACGATGTCGATCTTCTCCGGAACATCGAGCAACGAGGCATAACCTCTCGCCCAAACAGGACTCGATCTGCGGATTCACCGGAACGATGCTGTATCCCCGGCTCTGCTGCTAGGCCGCGAGCCAGGGCTGGGCGAAGCGGATCGTCCCAGAGTCCGATCGGCAATGCTTCCCTCAGGAGTTCGGTAACGGGACCGGTCTGCGGGAAAGAAGCCACGCGTTCCTTTTCTAGCCCCTCTTCCCCGCGTCCAGCTTCTGCTTAAACATCTTCAAAGCCAGGTTACGCAGGGTCTCAGAAATTTCCTTGTTGGCGGAGAGGTTTTTCAAGTCCGGCGGTTGCAGGTGCTTCATCAACCCTAATCCAAGATCGAGCGGCGTGCGTGGGTTCGACACCAGATTCCGCACCACGATGTAATTCTTCATGAAGCGGCGCTTCAGTGGAATGTAGCGCAACACTGCTTCCGACACATTCTTCTGGAGGGCAAACTTTTCGACTTCCCCGTCGGTAAGTTTGGGCGCATCGAGCACCGCCAGTGCGACCACCTTGGTGCCGTCGCGAACCAGAATGGACCGCTCTTCCTTGTTGCCTTTCAATGCCAGCTGGATGCGGCCCTTCACATCAAGGCGGTTGATCTTCTGCAGTGTATTGTCACGCCGGGCGAGTTGAGGCTTCACAACAGCGGCGGGCCTAGGGCGCGCCGCTCCGGCGGACCTCTCGCTGGCAGACTCAGCCGCAGCTGTCTCCGCACTGCCGGCGGTCTCCGTCATCTCTTTGATTTCCGACACCGGGAAATAGTCGGTTCCCAGCAAATCCACAATGCCGCCGACCGGCTGAAACGGCTTATCCTGCTCCGCGGCAATGTCGGTCGCGTGCTCGGCCAGGTAAGAAGAAATCGCTTCCTCGGGAACTTCTCTTGTTTCGTCGCTTGGAGCGGGCGCCGACTCCTGGACAGGTTCGGCTGACGTCGCGACGACCGCTTCATCCCCTTGCGCTTCGTCGTCTCCAACCGGAGACGGCGGCTCTGCCTCGCCCGGACCTAGTAGTTCAGCAAGCGCGGATATTTCCTTGGCCTTCAGGTATGGATTCGATTCGAGAGCATCCAGAACTCCCGCTGCAGCCCGCACCCGCGGGCTCCGCAGCATGGCCTCGATAGATTCCTGCGATGCCGAGATGGCAAACTTGGCTAACTCACCATTCGAGACCGAGGGATTCTCGAGCAACGCCGGCAGCAACTTGGGGCGAAGATTCTCAGGGGCAATGAAGTAGTCGAGCACTTCGCGCGAAGTCTTCGGATCGGCGGCCGCAGCGAGCGATGCCTTTTCGTCCCAGCCTGCCAAAGTCATGCGGGCGACATCGCCAAAAATCTTATTGTGCTTAGCGAGGTAAACCAGGATCTCAATGTTTTCATCGGGCGGAACTTGCAGCGCACCCTTCGCCGCAAACTGCATCATGTTCGACGGCAGCTTGGAGGCGCGAATTAGATCGATCGTGCGCGGCATGAGTTCAGTTCCTGAACTTGCGAGGAAGAGAACTGCGACTGGCCAGACTGGCCGTGTCTTCAAGTTCCCGGATCGCAAGTTCCAATTCTCGAATCAACCGATTCGGTTGGCGCCGAAGAAACTCCTGCAACAAGGCCCGATAGTACCAAAGCGTTCCCTCGCGACCGCCATTGAACCGCGCCCAGATCGATTCTCCGACTTGCCGGTAGTCGGAAAGAATGGAGCGCACATTGTTCAGTTTGTCCGCGGCAGAAACCAGCCTGGTATCCGCATCGGCCCTGTTCAGATGATGGATATAAGTTTCTTTGCGTTCCCGCCACGGCGGCTTGGGATCCGTATCGGAATCGGTGCAGCCATCCACAATCTTCGCCACCCGAGGCCCGAAACCCCGCCGGACTTCTTTCAGCATGGGCGCGCCGCCGCAGTCCTCGACCACATCGTGCAGCAGCGCGGCGATCGCCAGGTCTTCGTCGCCGCCGAACTCCAGCACCAGCGAGGCAACCCCCATCACGTGCGCGATGTAAGGAATCGTCGAAGCCTTGCGCGTCTGCCCCGCATGCTTCTCGGCCGCGAAACGGAATGCGCGCAGGAAGCGCGGACCTAGCTTCCCCGATCTCTTTTTCGCCGCCGTTGCCTTTGCCGGCTTCGCGCTCACGATGGCTTCTCCCCGCGCCGCCCCAGCAAATACGCCCGGATGAACGGCTGCAGATCGCCGTCGAGCACGCGGTCCACGTCGCCGACTTCGGTCTTGGTGCGGTGATCCTTGATCATGCGGTAGGGCTGCAGCACATACGAGCGAATCTGCGAACCGAAATCGCTGTCGAGTTTTGAGTCTTCAATCTTCTTCGTGGCCGCGCGCTTTTTCTCCATCTCGAATTCATAGAGCTTGGAGCGCAGCATGCTCATGGCACGCTCGCGGTTCTTGTGCTGCGAGCGTTCGTTCTGGCAGCTGGCCACCAGGCCGGTTGCCATGTGCGTGATGCGCACCGCCGAATCCGTGGTGTTGACGTGCTGCCCACCCTTGCCGCTCGAACGGTAGGTGTCAACCCGAATATCCTCGGGCTTGATGACCACTTCAATGCTGTCGTCAATCTCGGGAGAAACAAAGACGCTGGCAAACGACGTATGCCTCCGCTTGGCCTGATCGAACGGCGAAATCCGCACCAAACGGTGCACCCCGATTTCGCTGCTTAACAATCCGAATGCATACTCGCCGTTCACGGCAAACGTCGCCGATTTCAGTCCCGCTTCTTCGCCCGGCTGGTAATCGTAAAGCACAGTCTCGAATCCTTGCCGCTCCGCCCACCGCAAATACATGCGCAGCAGCATGTCAGCCCAGTCCTGCGATTCCGTCCCGCCTGCTCCGGGATGAATCGTCACGATTGCATTGAGGGCGTCGTTTGGGCCGGAGAGCAGTGTCTCGGTCTCAAGATGGTCGACCCGTTCGCGCAGCGAGTCGATCTCGCGGCGCAATTCGGCGTCGACCTTTTCACCTTCTTTAGCCAGCTCGAAATAGGCGGCAATATCGTCGCCGCGGCGGGCCAGATCGGCGTCGGTCGCCAGCAGGTGCTCCAGGCGCTTCTTCTCGCGCATTACCTGTTGCGATCGCTGCGGATTGGACCACAGATTCGGCTCGGCGGACTGCTTTTCGATTTCGGCTAGTTGCGGACGGAGTTTGTCGGCGTCAAAGATACTCCCGGAGTTCGCGTACCTTCTTGCTTAAGGACCCGTATTCCTGTTCGAATTCTTGGTTGATGCTCCCCGAGTGAACTCGGGGATTCTTTGAGTCTGGGTTAGGCATAAGCCAACTCCTGACCGCCAGAATAGGGCGTCACCAATAAAGCCCCACCAAGGCTCACTGAGTCCTTGGCGAATCCCATCAGTATGCCCAAACCTCGCTGGGCGATGTTGAAGGCAGCGTTAGCGTCCCGATGGTCTTTGTGGCTACAGTGCTCACAGACATAAACCTTACCGTCTGGAGTGTTTCTCTGACCGCATCGCGAACAGTTCTGCGTTGTATACGCAGGATTGACTTCGATGACGGGTATGCCTCGCAAAGCCGCTTTGTACCGGATGAACTGCAGCAGTTGGTAGAACGACCATTGAGAGCGGTTGACATAGCCTTTAATCTTGCTTTTAGGCTTGCGCACCCCCTCCAGATTCTCTACCACAATGACGCGGCGATGGGTTACGGCATAGGAAACAATCTGCTTGCTCACTATGTGATTTTCGTGCTTGGTGCGTCGTGATTGCCTCTTACGTAGAGCCCGCAGGGTACGACACTTGCCCTGACTTTGCAGTTTGGCTCTACGGTTGCGAAAATTCTGCTTGCATCCTGCTGGGTTGAATCCGAGATGTCGAACTTTGCCATTCTGTGGGTCTGCCAGTACGGCGACATTCCCCACTGAGTTACGGTCGATCCCGACGCAACCTTCCAAGGTTCGCTCGGCGATCACAGGCGTCCAGTAGCAAATCGAGCATCGCCACTGACTGCCACGTTTGAAAAACTCTACACTGCGAACGAATCCATACACCGGCTTGGGAAAGGCAACGGGTAGCACTTCTTTCTTGAACAGGGCTGGAATCCTCAATCCGCCGTCTACCAACTTGACCTGCTTTCCCTTGTCTCCGCAGATGGGCAGAACAATGTTCTTAACGGTAACGCACTTTCGATTCCGCTGGTACTTTGCGATCAGCGATTTCGCGATTACACACGGTAGTTCTGGGTAATCCTTCGAGGAGGAGAGTTTACGATTCTGCAGCATACGAGGCAACGAATCCTGCCTCACCCGAGACAGCAGGAGATCGAGTACGGGAACCAGAGAATCGGGAACATTGACTACACAAGTAGTAGCCACAGTGTGCATCGGCTCATCGATCCCATAGTTTTCGTCGTGAAGTTTCGTCGTCATGTCCTTACCTCCTCTCGTCTAAATTCCCTGATAAAACTCCCCCTCGCATGGCTTCTTATTACAAATACCGAGTCCTCGAAGGGAATGGCCAGTCTGACCACATCCATTTCCTACTCGAATACCTGCCATCCACTTCTGTTTCTACCGCCGTTGCTCGTCTCAAGTCCGTCTCTTCCAAGTTCTTCCTCGTTCTTCCTCAATCGTTATGGTTCTCAGTTCTGGTCTAACCATCCCCGAACGCTTTGGAGGCATATTCGCTTTTTGTTCCCCTCTAAGAATTTTGCACCCGGCGGCTGAGATTGTCAAGCGGAGAATTACGCGGTTCATCCCAGGGTTGCGACTGAATCGGCTGTTCGATATCCTCACAGAAAAATGGTTCTCAGTTCTGGTCTAACCATTCCCGAACGCTTTGGAACTCGGGCTACCTCGCTGCCTCAACCGGTGGATTGACTATCGACATCCTTCGACGGTATGTAGAAAACCAAGGGAGGATTACGTCTTAGTCCGCTCACTTACCCAGACTAACGTCTGGGATTGCGTTCGCTCTCCTGTTCATGAGGATGGTTCTGCTTTCTTGCCAGCTTTCCCGTGAAGCCCGAAGCGCGTGACCAGCGCCCCTGCAGAAATTATCGCACACAGCCAAGCGAACCAGTCGCCGTGGCGCGTGTAGAAAGTGGTTACGAAGGTGAGGGCATAAGGCGCAACCAGCGCCGCACGTTCTTTGCGAGGAAGCCTCGCCAGAATCCGGCCGTAGGGATCGATCGAGGCCGTCACTCCGGTATTCGTCGCGCTCAACAGCCAGCGGTCGTTCTCGATGGCGCGCATGCGAGTCTGATTCAGGTGCTGCGCATAGGCGCCGCTGTCGCCATACCAACCGTCGTTCGATAGATTCACCAAGACCTGCGCACCCTGCTCGGCAAACTGCCGTACTTCGCCGGGAAACACAGACTCGTAGCAGATGAAAATTCCCACCCCTGTGCTTCCCGCCTCCAGCGGCGCTCTCGACGTTCCCTCCTGAAACTCTCCCACCTCCTTGGTCAGGCCTCCAGCAAAAGAAAATAGCCGAGGAAACGGCAGATATTCTCCAAAGGGCACCAGATGCACTTTGTCGTAACGCGAGGTCCATTCGCCAGAAGGACTGATGAGCGCGGCCGAGTTGAACAACTGCGAAGCGAACCTGCCGCTCTGCCCGGCAGGTGTGCTCCCGATGGCGCCCGTCACCACCCAAGTGTGCGCTTCGCGAGCCATCTGGCTCACGGGATCGCGAAACAGCGGATCGCTCGCGAAAAAAGGCGCAGGCGACTCAGGCCATACGATCAAATCAACCTTGCCCGGCTTCGAGTCCGGCGCCCCGGATGTAGTCGTGGCCACGGCCTTCAAGCTGAGATCAGCCAGTTCGCGCTGCGTGCGTTCAAAAGTATCGCGCGTCCAACTGGCGTCCACCGGAATGTTTTCCTGCACCAGCAGCGCGGTGTGATCCGCCGACAGCGCCGGAGCATCGACCAGCCTGCCCGCCTGCAGGACCGCAGCCGCAGTGAACGAGGCGAGCAACAACGGGTTACGCTTTTTTCTGGGCACCAGGAATGCCGCCGCGACCGCAACATTCACCAGCATGATTTCAAACGAGACTCCGTAAACTCCGGTCCAGGTGGTGATGCGGCTGAGCGAGATATTGTCCACTTGCGCTGTGCCCAGCAGGTTCCAGGGGAAGCCCGTGACGCGCGTCCGCGCTAGCTCCACCGCGACCCAAAGAAACGGGGCGGCCAGCAGGGCACGGCGGTTGTCACGGCCCGGTCCAACGGACAAGCTCAACAGCAAACCGAACAGTCCGTGATAGAGCCCCAGATAAAGACAAAACAGAAACAGAGCCAGCAGAGCCAGTGGCGTGCTCAGGGCGCCGTATTCGTGCATGGTGTTATAAATCCAGTAACACGTGCCCGCATACCAGACGATTCCGGAAATGTATGCCAGCAGAAATGCCTGTCCCGGCTTTGCCGCCTGAAGATTGACGGAGCCATCCATCTCCAGCACCCCCACCGGCCGCGCCCGCAAGAGGGCCACGATCAAGGGAGCGAATGCCACCCAGGATAAAACGTAAAGCCCAGGAAGGGGGAAGATCAGAACCTGCACGAGCGATGAGAGCCCTACCAACAACCAGGCGCTGGAATGAATTTGCCGCACGGGGAAGGATAACAAACTAGTTCTCAGTTCTCAGCCACCATGTCGCGGATCCGACTCCGCACGAACGCAACTATTTCCGGCGTCACATAAGGTGGGGGCGCAATCCGGAATACCGGCCGCTGGGCCACCGGCTTCAACGAAACGCCTTGCCAGGCCGATCCCCGAGTGGTTGAGCCCTCGTGAAGGATGACCGCACCAGCGCGATCCAGAAATTCCCGCGCCGAATTCTTGAAATCTTCCGTGCCGGGGTCGAGTACCGTGAGATACAAGTCCGGCCGCAGGAATTTCAATACGCTGTTCGATTCCAGGATCACGTAGCGTGAACCATCGAGCCGCCGCCGCAATGCCGGCATGGCTTCGGCCAGTCTGCCTTGCTCCGTGCGCACCCACAATGCTCGCACCGCGCCCGCCACCAGAAAGCGCGACGTGTCTGACTCCCCCCCGCGATCCTTCTCCTCTGAAATCGCCCAGGTGTGATCGGTGGTTGCGCAGTCGCAGGGCGCTCCATCGGCAGAGCAAACTCCGTGCCCATATTGCGTAATCTTCACCGCGGTCCAATCGTACTCGCGCAATGCGGAAATCAGCCCCGCCACCACGCTCGTCTTCCCTAGGCTTCGCGAATGCCCGCCAATCACCACGATTGCCACATTTACCTCTTCTTTCCCAACCGCGCCAGCGCCGCTAACTGTTTCAGATACTGGCGCACGGGCTGCGCCGGAGTTCCCCAGAATGCCACTCCCTTGCCCCGCAAAACCTTATTGGGCAGCACACCGCCCTGCCCGCCCAGCATCACACCTTCTTCGATGCGGGCATGTTCGCCAATTCCAACCTGTCCTCCGAGCACGACGTCGTTCTCAAGGACAATGCTGCCGGAAAGCCCGGTCTGCGCCGCGATCACCACATTCTGCCCGAGCCGGCAGTTGTGCCCGATGTGGACCAGGTTGTCGATCTTCGTGCCCCGCCCAACGCGAGTTTCGTCGAGCGCCCCACGGTCGATGGTTGTGTTCGCGCCAATCTCAACATCGTCTTCGATCACGAGGCTGCCGACCTGGGGAAATTTCTCGTAGCGTCCGCTTTTCGGGTCGCGCACATACCCGAAGCCATCGCTTCCCAGAACCGCGCCCGCATGCACAATCACCCGATCACCCACCGTGGTCCCGGGATAAATCGTGACCTGCGGGTAAATTTCGCACCCCCGCCCAATCTTTACTCCTCGCCCGATGGTGCAACCGGCGCCGATCCGCGTGTTCTCGCCGACTTCAGCATCCTCCGCAATCACGGCGCGTTCCTCCACGACCACGTCCGCACCCAGGCGAACCGAAGAATCGACAACGGCACTCACGCGCACCCCAGCCGGGGACCCTTCGCGATTCCCCTCCCGCAGAAATCTCGCGGCCCGCGCAAAGGCCAGCTTGGGATGACGACTGATGAGCAGCGGCTTGCCGGACGAGGTCGCCGCGAACTCTCCCGCGATCACCGCCCCCGTAGCGGACTCGAGCGCCCGCTGAAGATACTTCTCTTCTTCCACAAACACCAGGTCGTGCTCGGAAGCTGATCCAATGCTGGCCACGCCGCCGACCTCGACACTGCCATCCCCTTGCAGGCGTGCATCAACTGCCTCCCCAATCTGTTGCAGTGAGCGCTTCATGGCTCCCACTCTATAGCAGAGCCCGGACATGACGAAAGTGCTTGGCCGACAGCACTGCTGCCTCCGCCCCATCGCCAGCCTACAATGATTCAATGGAAAGGAAAATCTTCTGGATCAGCTTCACGGTGCTCGGCCTGCTGGCGGATTTTCTGCTGCCGATTTGGTGGGGCCTGGCCGCGACCGTTCCCATCCTTTACGTCTCCTGGTGGGTCGCCTACCGCAGCAATTGGTTCTGAGACCCGCCAACTTCAGGACTGGGTCATGGTAAAACTGCCGCTCGTGTCGTTACATCCCGCGGGCGTACCGCTGCCGGAAAACGTCCAAGTGCCGGTGACCGAGCCGCCGGTAAGCACGTCGCTGCCCGATGGCCCGCCGGTTCCGGTCAGCGGTGCAGGACCCAGGGTCAGGGTGTTACCCCCTAATTGCGCGGTAAGGGTCAACGTGCCGGTGACCGCGTAAGTGTTCTGATTCACTTCCAAATTCGTGATTGACCCGGTCACCGCTTCTCCGTTCGCGGGAAAACAAGCTCCCGCGTTATAAAACTGAAAGCTCGAGAAGGTCAACGACCCGTCGCTGTTCAACGTGAAGTCCGTAGAAAAGCTGAACCCGGACGCCGGGCCACGTCCTCCCTGCATTTGCGCAGACCAGAGGTCGGCAGGTGTCGTCAGCGTCGTGCTCGAACTGCTGCCGCAACCGTTCAGCAGAAGCGCGGCCACCAACAGAATTGCAACTTCCTTGATCCTCCCAGAGTAGAACTCTGGGATTCCGGACTCGGGTATTACCCGATCTCGAGGGCGAATCCCGCCCCAGCACAAAGCAGAAAACTTGTCGGCATGCTTTTGTGCCTTACCAACCGCAGGGATTGTACGACTCCAAGCAGACCGACAAAAGTTATTGTACAACTCGCTTACCCAGATTAAGAATCTGGGATTGCGCTCGCTAATTTCGTTCATGGATGTTCCTTCAGCCTGGAATCGGAATTCTATGATTTCTGTTCCAAGGTTACAGAGATGCGGGCTGGCCGGTCAATGGATGTAAGTCGGCCGAGTCGGCCGAGGATTCGCGCGGAAGGCCTGAACTGCCTGCCCAGAGCGAGGCGGAAGAGTCCCCTGCTCGCTCCATTGGTCATTGTGGCGCAGCGAGATGTTTCTAACGAAGTACCAGGCCCCAGTTAGTGCAAGAGCCGCTTCCACAGCACGGCCAGCACCAGAACGACGATACCAATAAGCATCCCCAGGGCGCGCGCCCGATTGGCCTTTTCCATCACGCTCCCCGCCTCGTCTTCAACTCCGCCAGCAACTGCTCAATGCGATCCTGTTTCTCGAGCGCCGCCAGCCGATCCTCCATATTGTCTCCGGCGATTTCCGCCTTCGCCTGGCCCACCGCCTCCGAATGCGCCACTTTGCGTTTCATGCGGTCGAACGCCGCGGCTTTCGAGCCGTCGCCCATGGCCAGGCGCGCGTCGCTGGCCTTGCCCACGGCGCGGGCGCGGCGATGTTGCGCGATCAGCAGATCGGCCTTGGCCTGGGCCTCGGCTAACTTCTGCTCCAGCTGGCGCAGCGCCGACTTCAGGTTTTCCACCTGCGCCTTCTGGTCGGCCACCTGCTGCGTGAAGCTCTCGCTCATCTCGCGATAGCTTTCCACCCGCCCGAGCGATGCCCGCGCCAAGTCGTCCTGTTTCTTGTCGACCGAAAGCTCCGCCTTGCGCATCCATTCCGCCACTTTGTCTTGGTTTTCCTTCTGCTTCTTCTCGAGCAGGTGCTGATCGGCAATCGCGATCGCTACCTGCGTCTTCACCTGCAGAAACTGGTTCTGCATGTCGAGAATCACCTGCTTGATCATCTTTTCCGGCTCCTCGGCCTTGTCGATCAGGTCGTTGAGGTTGGCCCGGACTAATGTGGAAACACGCTCTAGTAATGCCATGGTGGACTCCTTTTTGAGCTTCTAGCTCTGTAACTGCTTCGCATTCACTTGCTGTAGCCGATCGGCATGGGCCCGATCTTCATGGGACAGATGCAGAGCGGCGCACTCGGGGCATTGATTTTGCGCATGCCGGAACGACGCCCCGAGCGCCATTCCAATCGCAATTCCTATGCCCAGCCAGATCGCAACGTGCCCGGCCAGAACCCCAGCCACAGCACCCAACGCCGCCCCCAGCGCGATACCCAATCCTGTAGGTTTCGATTTGCTCGCCATCTCCTCACTCCTGAAAGTTTCTCCCAAAAAAGAAGAACAACAGGGACGGCCAGAAACCGTCCCTGCGATTATTTTTTCGTCGTGTCTGCCGCCGACGGCTTCACCGTCTTGTCACCGAGCTGCCGCACCTTGCCCAGCAACTCCGCCAGCGGCATGCCCGAGAGCGTCTCGAACAACGCCGGCACCTGGGCCGCCATCTTGGTGAGATCGCC
Organism: uncultured Acidobacteriaceae bacterium; assembly: GCA_963714225.1. Taxonomy (GTDB): domain Bacteria; phylum Acidobacteriota; class Terriglobia; order Terriglobales; family Acidobacteriaceae; genus Sulfotelmatobacter. The sequence continues at coordinate 98,693 of CAVQNY010000037.1, forward strand.
GGTGATTTTGTTCATCCCGGAAGCATCGCCGTTTCCAGTCGAGACGATGGTGATCTTGTCGACGTTGGCCAGCGGACTGGCCAGCGCCCTCACCACCTCCGGCATCGCGGTAAATAATCGGTCGATCACCGCCGCCTGGTTGTATTCCTGATAGGCCTCGGCCTTCACGTTCATGGCCTTCGCTTCGGATTCGCCTTTCTTGAAAATGATTTCGGCTTCGGCTTCGCCCTGCGCGCGTATCGACGACGCATGTCCTTCCGCTTCCGCAATCAGTCGTTGCTTTTCAGCCGCGGCCAGCGTCTCAATCCGCTGCCGCTCAATCTCGGCCTGCTTGAGCACGGTCGCAATCAGTTCCTTCTCCCGGCGGTTGATTTCCGCCTCCTGCACCTTGACCTGCTGCTCTTTCTCGATCTGTTGCACCTTCACCTGCTCGGCGATGACCTGCTGCTGCATGATGTTGGTCTGGATGTCATAAGCCTTGTCGGCCTGCGCCTGCTGGCGTTTTGTAACCTCCAGGAATTGTGCTTTCTTCACTTCGAGGTCGCGCTGCGATTCCGCCTGCTTGGCCAACGACAGCGTTTCTGCCAGCACGCGTTCCTGGTCGGCCTGGGCCCTGGCTACGGCCGATTCTCGCTGCGCCAGCGCGCGCTTGATCGCCGTATCGCGGTCGGCTTCCGCCGTGGCAACGTCCGCATCCCGCTTGATCCGGGCCACATCCGGCTTGCCCATGTTCGTAATGTATTCGTTCTTGTCGCGGACTTCCTTGATGGTGAATGAAATCACCTCGAGCCCCATCTTGTTCATGTCCTCGGCGCAGGTACCGCGCATCCGGTCGGAAACCATCTCCGGCTGCTTCACGATTTCCTCCACCGTGAGCTGCCCGATGATGCCGCGCAGATGGCCTTCCATCACCAGACGGATCAGGGCTTCGCGCTCCTGATCGCTCTTGGTAAGAAACTGTTCGGCCGCCGTCAGCACAGACTCCCGGTCGGACTTCACCTTGATCTGCGCCACCGCTTCCACCGTCACCGCCACGCCTTGTTTTGTGTACAGATCCTGCTGCGGCGCCACGTCGAACGACATCAGCTCCAGCGACAGATCCTTACAAACCTGCACCATGGGTAACACCAGCGTGCCGTGTCCCTGCACGACACGGGTCCCGCCCAAGCCATACACGATGAGCGCCTCGTGCGGCCCCGCTTTGCGATATAGCCTGGCCATTCCGCTCATCAGGAACAGAAGGACCATCACTCCCAGCCCGGCGAAAATCCAAATCTCTACCATCCGTGACATCTCTGGCATAACGCCTCCTTCTACGAATGCAGTTCTCGAAATTCAAAGCACTCAAATCGGCCACCGGCGCTGAAATTGCGCTTCACTCGCCCGACATCTCGCTCCACAACCGCACGTAAGCAATTCCCTTTTCGTAGCGCGTGACCACAACTTCGCATCCTTTGGCGATGGCGCCGCCGTCGTCGCCGCGCGCGCCACACACCCGGCGCGTTCCCATTTGCGTATAGATGATTTCGCCCGTTCCCCCTTCGCGGATGGAACTGGAAACTCGGCCCAGCACTCCCACCATTTCGTAGTCCGCCGCGTCCATGTTCTCGTTCTCCGAGATCAGCACTTTGCTCAGGAACAGGAACACGATGCCTGCGCCCACCAGCCCGCTGGTGATCGAAGCCAGCAATCCAAAACCAACCCAGAGGCCGGAGTATCGCGTGAGCAAATATCCCGTACCCCCAAACCAGGCCAGGAATGCCGTCAGCGTGGCGAAGTTGAACGGAGAAACGCTGCCAGACTGCTGGGCATGTCGGCCGGCCATCGCCGCACGCGCGCCCCCTGCCACCGGCCCGTGACCAGTCGCGACTGGCGCATGCGCCGCCGGAACGCCAGCCGCAGGCAGATGTGCGCCCCCAGCGTGCCCATGAAAGTGCGGCAGATGCAGCCGGCCGGCGCGTGCGCCGCCTCCGAACACGAACGAAAAGAAACTGAAGCAAAAACCGACCGCGAAACAGATCAAATAGAAGTCCGCCCAAGTCAGGGAATCGGTCATCGGATTCTCCTCCCCTCTGCACTCGCGGGGTGGCCGCGATTCTCCCCTGCATGAGTTGCGCGGCGACGATTGCCACTGGCCACCAATTCCGGCCGCAAAGCCTCCAGCAGTCGCTCGGCCAACCCCGGGGTGTCGAGAATCGCGCCCAACAGCAACAGGCAGCGCCTCGTGTCTTTCTCGCGTGCCGCTTTGAGCAGGACCCCGCTTACTTCCGGATCGCCGACAAAGCGTTCCGAACCCTGCAGCAGCCAGAGGTCAAGCTGGCCTTCGGTGGTGCGCAGGTCCGAGGTCAACTCCGTGTGATAGCCCTCGGGGTCATCCACCAGAAAGCCGGGATGCACTTTGAAGAACTTCGCCAGCAGCGCGCGCGACGACTGCGTCATATGCGGGCGGGCGCCATTCTCGATCTGCGAGACGTACGACTGGCTGATGCTCTTGCGCAGTTCCTGTCGCACGGCTCTCACCATCTCTTGCTGCGTCAGGGGACGGCCCAGGCCGCGCAACGACCCTTCCACCTCGCGCAGATAACGAATTTTCTCTCCCAGCTTCATATCCCAGATCGAGATATTTATATTGCAATATGCGATTTATGTCAAGAGGCGAATAAGCCGTATTTTGAAGGGCTTACGGCCAGCGCTACAGCCCAGCCTCGATGCGGGAGCGGGGATCGAGGTAATCGCGCAGGGCATCGCCGATGAAGTTGAACGACAGCACGGCCAGCATCACCGCCAGCGCGGGAAACAGTACGAGGTGGGGCGCGTCGAACAGGTGGGCGCGTCCGTCATTGAGCATCGTCCCCCAACTGGCCGTCGGGGGCGGCACGCCGAGTCCTAGAAAGCTCATGGTGGCTTCGGCGAGAATGGCCCCAGCCATGCCGATCGCGGCCTGCACGATCACAGGTTGAATGATGTTCGGCAGAATGTGGCGGACGATGATGCGCAGGTCGCTGGCGCCCAGGGCGCGTGCGGCTTCAACGAATTCGCGTTCGCGCGCGGCGAGGACTTGTCCGCGGACGAGGCGGGCGTACCCGACCCATCCCCCGAGCGAGAGCGCGAGAACTAGATTAAAGATGCCGGGGCCGCGAAAGGCTACGAAGGCAATGGCGAGAAGGATTCCGGGGAACGAGAGGAACGCGTTCATCAAGACGACATTGACGAAACGGTCGATACCTCCACCGTAGTAGCCGGCGATGGAGCCGATGACGAGGCCCAGCGCGAGCGACGCGAGCACCACCGAGCTTCCCACCAGCATCGAGATGCGCGCGCCGTAGACGACGCGCGAAAGAATATCGCGGCCGAGTTCATCGGTACCGAACCAGTGCGCGTGGGATGGACGGTCGAGGCGGGCGGGAAGATTGATGGCAGCAGGATCTTGCGGTGCGATCCAGGGAGCGAACAGAGCGAAGATCACGAAGAGGATGACCAGAACAACTCCCGTTACCGCCAGCGGGTTATGGCGGACGGTACGGCGGAACGCGACGGCAGCGGTGGACATGGTTAATCGGTACGGGCCATGTTAGATGCTGCGGCCTGCCCGGCGCAAAGGCGGGCTTGCTTCCGGCGGCTGTCCTGGGCGCAGATTCCGTCTACCACTTGCTAGGATCGGCCTACGCCGCGAAACAGGGCAGCGACATTTTCGGGAAGTGTCTCATCGAGCTTGCGGGCCAGCCATTCCTGCAGCTCCGACTTTTGCGGCGAAGCCAAAGCATGAAACTCCAGTCCCACAAGACCGTCATGGCCACGCCAGCACACCCTGGTTTCGGCCAATATCCGGCTCTGGCGGCCGGGGAGGCTAAAGCGCACGAGAGCGGGAGCATCGGAATCCAGAATGGCAGGGGCGTTGATAGCAATCCCGCCCTCGCTGATGTTCACGGTTTGGCACTCGAGATCTTCGGGCTGCCGCGATCTAACGAAGGCGGGAACCGCGATGGGGCACCGGAAATAGCGCCGCCGCTCCCGCACAACCAGGCCGAATGCGGCCCGCAGGGTTTGATTGAGCAAGGCGGCCGAAAGGGGCCTTTCGAGCACAAAGGTGGAGTCCGGCCTGGGCGAAGTCTGCGCCTCACTCCCCGTGGTAATCGCAAAGGTAACGGCGGTCCGGTTGGCGCGCGAAAACCGGAGCTTCGCCAAGACCAGCAGGCTCTCATCCCCCAGCAGCAGATCGACGATTACAGCCTCGAACTTCTGCTGATCTAAAAGGCTGGCCGCGACAAACCCCTCCTCGCAGAACTCCGGGCGTATGGCAAGCGGCTGCAGGGATTCGAGGATGAGCTGGCGAGTCCGTGCATCTTTGCACACCACCAACGCGGTTCCGGCGGCGCTTGCTGACTCTGGCAGGTTCTTTGTCATTGTCATTGGCGACCCCGTGGTTCGGGGCTCCCATCGGTCTCCGGATGGGACGGAGTTCGGCTTGGCTCGCTTCGTGACCCGCGAAGGGGCCGCACTAGCAGCACTCCACTCCGCGAGCTGAATCAGGCAAGTCCTGAAGCCAGCAATCGTTCACATTCAGCACCCGCGAAGAGGAGGGGCTTGCGGCCCTGTAGAGGTCAGACTGATCGCGAGCGGGCTTGGTGTCAATCGAATTGGCGACAAGGAATAACAAGAGTTACTAAGTACTTTGCTCTAGTTACTAAGTTTTATAGTTAGTAAGTGAATGAGTTTTGATTGGTGCCTGGCCGCAGGGATTTACAGCGTTCGGAAGGGTTGGGGTGGGGCGGAACGCAGGGTTGGTGTTTACTCTTGCGCGGGGAGAACATTAGCCACTAACCTTGAACCACAAAATGCTGTATGCTCAGGTGCATGCGGTTCCCCTAAAGGGAGGTCCATGGCTGATCTAGATGCGGTTCTAGAGCAGTTGAAAAAAGAACGTGAACGTGCGGTGGGCGAGCTTAGACAACTGGAGAAAGTGATTGCGGGGCTGAGCAGGGTGACGGCGAGAAATTTAGGGGGCTCATCCGGTTCCGGCAAACGCATGAAGCGCCAACTGTCTGCGGCAGCCCGAGAGCGCATCGCGGCGGCGCAAAGAGCGCGCTGGGCGAAGGTGCGCGCGCGGTCCGGAAAGGCGTCGTGACCTTCAAATAAACCGGCGCAGTAAGCGGGGAGGGTGATTATGTTCCCTGCCGACTGCGCCGGCTCTATGCTGGGCCGGCCGACCGTCGAGGCCGCTCTCCAACCGGCAACGTCATGGCGAACCAGCCAGCAGAGCTGCAGGGCTGAGGCACACCTTCAGTCGGCGGCGACGGTCTGGGTCGCGGGGTCTTCGGATTGGGGGCGGCGAGGGGCGCGGTTGGAAGGCAGGCCGGCGTCGCGGATCTTGTAGAGCAAGGCACGGTAGCTGATGTTCAGAGCGCGGGCGGCGCTCTTGCGGTTCCAGTGATGATGCTGGAGAACTTTGAGGATGATCTTGCGTTCCAGTTCGCGGACGGCCTGGCGGGTGATTTTTTTCAGCGAGATCGGACCGTCGACCGAAATGTCGGCACTGAAGAAGTCTGGCTCGTGCGGGCGCAGATCGCCGGTGATGGCTTCTTCGGCGCCGAGAATCACGTAGCGCTTCATCAGATTTTCCAACTCGCGGACGTTGCCTGGCCAGTGATATTTCTTCAGTGCGTTCATCAAATCGGCAGAGGGCGGGTTGGCGCGCGCGTTGAATTTCCGGTTGTAGTACTCGAGGAAGTAGCTGATCAGTTGAGGAATGTCGGAGGCACGCTCGCGCAGCGGCGGCATGTAGAGGTTCACGACATTGATGCGGTAAAACAGGTCGGCACGGAAGTTGCCCGCGGCGATTTCCTCTTCCAGTTTTCGATTGGTGGCGCAGACTACGCGGACTTCCACCTTCTTGTCTTCCTGGGCGCCGATGCGGCAAAACTGGCCGTCCTGCAGAAGTTGCAAGAGCTTCGACTGCAGGGCCATGTCGAGTTCGGAAATTTCATCGAGGAACAGGGTGCCGCGATGCGCCATCTCGACGCGGCCAGGCTTGGTGCCGTAGGCGCCGGTGAAGGCTCCTTTTTCGTAGCCGAAGAGTTCGCTCTCGAGCAGGGTGCCGGGAATCGCAGGACAATTTACCTTGACCCAGGGTCCGGTCTTCCACGGCGAAGAGCTGTGGATCATGCGCGCGATAATGTCTTTGCCCGTGCCGCTCTCTCCCTGGATAAGCACAGGGACGTTGGCGCCGGCTATTTTTTCCAGCCGTTCGCGGAGAGCTCGCATGGCCTCGGTGCCCCCAAACACGACAGATTCGGGAGGCGTCTCGCCGAGGGGCTGGATCAGCGCACTAACTGGGTTTGGAGTGCTCATAAGTTTTCCTGGCTTCCGCAGCACAGGCTTATGGTCGGATGTGCATCTGGAGAACCAAACACAAGGGGAGCGGACACCTGTGCTAGTAGGCTAGTCTATCTGATTGATGAAAAGCAACTTACTAAAGATTGAGAGGGATCAGAACCGATAATCCGCTATCCGAGGAAGGCAGCGGAGAGCCACGAAAGAGCAAGTGAAAAGATTTTCACAGGGAAGAAGTGATTTTCCCTCGAGGCCTGGCGCGAGGGCGGGAGTTGAGAAGCGGCCGCGAGAACTTCAGCCCGACCAAATTGTAACCCTCGCCATGTTGCATGCGCAACACTTTGGCACGCAGGCTCCGGATAACGGTGGGCAGGGCCGCAGCCAATGCGGCTAACGGAGCACTGGGAATCTCAAGCGAAATCTGCGCTGCGGAGGGGATGGAGCGGCGAACCGCAACCAGCATGCCGCCGGCGGAGACATTAAGGGCGGTGGCAAACTCCAGGAATTCCTTGTCAGACTCAGCACGACTTCTGACAAAGACGGGGATGGCTAAAGGCAACCGCGGCCACCGCCGACGCTCTGCCACTGGAGTCTTCCCTTTCACCCACACCCCTTCCTGCGTGCTTTAACCGAGCAATTCAAGCATCTTAGGGGCCAAAGCCTGGTTCAAGGGGGCAAATCCCGCAAGGAACCGGGAACAGACACAAAGAACATGGTCAACTCGGGTGTCGGGAGGCCTTAAGCCCGTTAAAGAGCGGACTTTTCCTCGCTTCGGGATTCGCCGTGTTTCCCCCCTGGGGGGTGGGGCAGAGCTGATCTTAACCGGTCGAAGAGTGCAAGGTTTTGCCACACTTGGGTAATCAGGTTGCATTTTTCGTTGACAGGGAAAACTGGCCTAGCATACGATTTTGATACAGCATTCTTCTCTTGACCGGTCGAGTGCATTCCCCCTCTGTGTGTCCCCTTATGGCCACCGCGCAAAAGAACGTGTGTGTTTCCGAGCCTGTTGAAGCAAAGACGGGCGCGCCGCTGTCTCCGCTTCCGGGAGAAGGTATACCAAATCCGGCTGATTTGCAGCAGGCGTACTCCGAGTTGCAGGAGCGATTCCAACGCACGACGAACGCGCTGGGCTCGGCGGCGCACGACCTGAAGACGCCGCTGGCGATTCTGAACGGGTACGTGGAACTGCTGCAGAGCGAAAAACTGGGACCGTTGAATGCGCGCCAGCGGGAAGTGCTGGGCGACATGCAGTCGAGCGGCAAACGGCTGCAGCAGTTCATCCAGGATTTCCTGACCTACAGCGCTCTGGAAACCGGCGGCCTGAAGATGCAGTTCGGGGCGGGCAACATCAACGAGTGCCTGTCGGAGGTGTGCCGCCTGTGGTCGACGCGCTTTCAGGAAAAGGGATTAGCACTTTACTTCCTCGCGAATGACAAGCTGCCGGTGTTCCCCTTCGATTCTCCCAAGCTGGAGCGGGTGATCTCGAACCTGCTGGAGAACTCCTTCAAGTTTATTCCGCAGGGCGGGACGGTTTGGTTGCACGCCGAACCCTACATGTGGGAGCGCCGTGCGGCGGCCCAGCCGGCAGTCGGCGGGCGAGAGGCGCCAGCAGGATACTTCGCAGCCGAATTCGGTGAAGGTCAGCGTATCGGATACGGGTCCGGGAATTCCGGCGGAGTTTCATCAGGAAGTGTTCGATGATTTCTTCCGCCTGCCGGGCACCGAAAACCAGGACGGCATGGGGCTTGGTTTAGCGATTGTGCGCCGCCTGGTGCAAGGCATGGGCGGAAAAATCTGGGTAGAAAGCGATCCCGGCGCGGGCTGCAAATTCTCATTCCTCATTCCCTTCAAACCTGCCCCGAACCCTGCCGGCAAAGGAAAGAATCGATGAGAGAAACCGCCAAGATTCTTCTGGTGGATGACGAACCGGCCATGCTGCGCTACATCCGCACGCTGCTGGAGGTTGACGACTACAAAGTGGAGACGGCGTCGACCGGGGAAGAAGCTCTGCAGCGGGTGGACAAAGGCATGGAGCCGGACCTGGTGCTGCTCGATGTGCTGATGCCGGGCATCGACGGATTGGAGACGCTCGAGCAACTCCGCCAGAAGCGGCCCGGGGTGAAGGTTGTGATGCTTTCCTGCGTCAACGACACGAAGAAGGTAGTGCAGGCGATGCGCCTGGGGGCACATGACTACCTGACCAAACCCTTTCAGAAAGCGGAACTGGATGCGGTGATCGACCAGTGCCTGGGTCAGGGCAAAGCGCTGGTCGGCGGAGAAGCCGAGGATGTCGGCGACGACGTGTTCTTTATCGCGGCGAGTCCGGCCATGCGGAAGATCCGTTCGCAAGCCGCGCTGGTCGCAAATGTGGATATTCCGGTATTGCTGCTGGGCGAGAGCGGCACCGGCAAGGAAGTGCTGGGTCGATTGATTCACAAGCTATCGACGCGCGCTCACCGCACGTTCTTGAAGGTGAATTGCGCGGCCGTGCCCGCCGATCTGCTGGAAAGCGAGCTGTTCGGCTACGAACCGGGCGCATTTACCGGAGCGACGCACGCCAAGCCGGGCAAGTTCGAACTGTGCAACAAGGGTACAATCCTGCTCGACGAAATTGGCGAGATGCCGCCGGCGCTGCAGGCCAAGCTGCTGCACGTACTGCAGGACCAGCAATTCTCGCGGCTGGGAAGCCGAAGTGTCATCAAAGTGGACGTACGCATCCTGGCGGCCACGAACATTGATATTCCGCAGGCTTTGGCTGCCAAGCGGCTGCGCGAAGATCTTTACTACCGGCTCAACGCGTTCACCCTGCAACTGCCGCCGCTGCGCGAACGAAAGGAAGAAATTCCCATTCTGCTGAAGCATTTCATGACGCGCATGGCCGAACGCTACGCGCGGCCTCAGCTTCCGCTTTCCCCCCAGCTCCTCGAGGCCTGCCAGGCGCATTCCTGGCCGGGCAATTTGCGGGAGCTGAACAATTTTCTGAAGCGCTACTTAATCCTCGGTGACGAGAATTTAGCGGCGGCCGAATTGCGGCCCCGCCCCGACGGCAACGGCGGCGGCGCTGCGTGGGGAGATTCCGCAACGAAAAGCGGGGAAACCGGCGGGGGATTGAAATCGCTGGCCCGCACCGCCAAAGACGAAGCCGAAGGTGAAGCTATCCGGCAAGCGCTGGAACAGACCAACTGGAACCGCAAACGCGCGGCCATTCTTCTGCAAATCAGCTATAAAGCTCTGCTTTACAAGATTCGGCAATATGGAATCGCTGAGGGCAAGAGCCACCACAAGCTTTCCGCCGGAGCCTAGACGGGAAAGCAAGTTTCCCGATTCTAGTTTCCAGTTTCTGGTTTCCGGCGTCTGGTTCAGTATTGGAAACCGGAAACTGAAAACTGGGACTACGGCGTCACGGTCAACTGGAACGGCACACTTTTGCTGAACGAGCCGGAGGTTGCCGTAACCGTGAGAAAGTAGCTGCCCGAGGGGGTCCCACTCACTGGTACCGGCGTCTTGCCGCTGCTGCAGGATGGCTGAAGCAGAACCAGCGCGAAGAACAGCGAAAGCATGAGCAGGCCCAGCAGGCGGATCTTCTTCCCTTTCCCGCCGCCCACCCGCCACCCCAACAGAGTCATCCCTGGAACCATCAGCCAGAGAGCATAAAGCGGGCGGCGCCATCCCGCTGAAGTCGTCGTGGATAAGGGTTGCGCGGTCGTGTTCAGGCTCAAGGTGGTCGACTGAGGACCGTTCGCCAAACTCAGGGTGCTGGTGGTAAAGTTGCAACTCGCCCCTGAGGGAAGAGCACTGCAACTGAGGGAAACATTGGCTCCATTAGTCCCAATTGGATTCACCTGCACGCCATAGGTGGCGATCTGACCTGCGGACACGGTCACAGCGACGGGAGCAATGAAGACGGAATAATCGGACGCCGTGAACGAGGCGGTAGCCGTGTTGTTTGTGCTGGTATTGTTCGCGCTGGATACCGTGGCCATCACCGAATACTGGCCGCTGCTGTTCGGCGTCACGATGAAGACGACTGGCGATGTGGAACCGGATTGCAGCGTTTGGATCAGGCAAGACACCGCATTATTGCTGGGCGCACTGCAAGTGCCCGAACCCGCGGTTCCGCTGACGAACGTGGCTCCGCTGGTGACCGTGCCGGTCACGATGACGTTGGTCGCTGGGTCGGGCCCCTCGTTGGCAACGGTAAAGGTGGCCGTAACCTGGTTGCCGGCGCCCACCGCTTCGTTCGGTGATACGACTGGCGCCACGCAGCTGACGCACAAATCCGTCGCCGTGCCCAACTTGACCAGGAAGGCGTTGCGCGTGGCACCGGGTGCGAGCGTGGTCTGCAGGGGATTAAAGGTCACAAGATTGGTGGAGGTAGTATCGCCGGCAAAATAGGAGTTCAGATTGGGATCGACCGTGATGCTGGTACCGCGATCCACGCCATTGCCCCCGAAATAAGTCACGTAGGAGCCAACCCCGGTCTGGCCGGTGGTCGTCGTGGTATCGATTTGGGCAAAGAAAGCGTTCTGCGTGGCACCGGGCGCGAGCGTGCTCTGGATTGGGAAGCTTGTGACCGGGAAGTTTGTCGAACTGGTCGCCCCGGTAACCACTGCATCGCCGAGCGTAGTGATCGACGCATCCAACACGGCGATCGCCAGCCCACTGTCGTTCCCCGCTCCGCCCAGGTACGAGAAATAATTGAGCGCCACGTCAATTGGAGTTCCCGTGGTGCTCAGCGTAGGGTTGGTCATCCGCGCCACATAGGCATCGGTGTCCGTCGTGTTAGCCGTCGTACAGGTAGCCGTCGACCCTGGAGGATTCGCGTTATTCAGGCAACTGTCGTAGGGCGCGGAACCGACGGGAATTTCGAAATCTGGGGAGTTGGTCGAGCCGGTGAGGTAAATGTTGGCGGCGCCGGAATCAATCGCAATCGCGGTACCCGTATCTTGACCGCTGCCCCCAAGGTAGGTCGAGAAAAGCAACTGAGTGCCACCGGTCTGAGCGGCGTTGGGATTCAACTTGGCCACGAAGGCATCGGTCGGGTAGGGCGTAGTAGCGGGAGCCTTACACGGGTTTGCTACGGGGAGGACGAGGGGCGGGGGTGTGTCCAGGCAGGGCTGATACGCGTTGACGATGGGAAAGTCTTCCGTCTGACCGCTGTTGCCGTAAGCGCCTACGCCGCTGTTGTAGAAATTCGTCGTACCGTCGAAATAAATGTTGCCGATGGAGTCGACCGCGATGCCGCCGCCCGTCTGGGGCGACAAGGTAGCGACTGCTGGGGCCGGCGTACTCCCGCCGAAGTAGGTTGAATACGCGATGCCGCCCACACTAGGGATGTTCGTATCTAGCTTGGTGACGAAGAACTGGAGGCTCGCCTTCGACGCGCTTTGATACGGTACGGGCGAGAGGGTTGCGGGAAAAGCGTCTGTGGTGCTCGGCGTGTCGTTCGAAGTCGTGGTACCGGTGATGAAGACATCCGCACTGAGGTCGATCGCCATCCCGCTGGCCTGGTCGTTGCCATTGCCGGAAAGATACGAAGAATAGGTAAGGGAGGAACCGAGCGCGTTGAGCACGCTAACGAACACGGAGGTGCAACTGATGGAGGCGCATTGCGGGCCCTTGGTCTCCGGCGCAGTCTGGTACGGAAGGCCGAGAGTGGGGAAGTCGGTGGAAGTGGTATTGCCCACGAGGTAGGCATTGCCGGCGCTATCCACGCTGAGGCCGATGCTGGTGTCGGATCCAGTGCCACCGATGAAGGTTTCATACAGCACCGCGGGCGGCTGCGAGGGAATGATCTCGGCGACGAAGATATGAGGTGGACTGCTCGTCGTGAGCGACAGCGGACCGATTAAGGTCGGGGTTATAGTACTGGCATCAGGAAACGAGCTTGCCGGCGAACCCTGTGTCGTGCCGGCGAGGTAGATGTTGCCGTTGCCGTTGACTGCGACCGAAGGTGAGGTTTCCGTACCGCTGCCGCCGAAGTACGTGGAAAAATCGAGCACTGGGTCGATGATCAGCTCGCGGCTGTGATCATAAGGGCCGATTTCGAAACCGACGCGGTTGGCGGCGCGCAGAACAAAGCGTCCTGCTACCGGCTTTTGCCGGTCTCCGTCGCGCTGATAAACGTGCGGCGCCTGCAGGCGCAAGCCGCCGTCGTCTTTTCCGGTGAGAATCAGGTCGCCGCCGCTCAGTTCCAGTTTGGTCGCACCGTCAAACTGCAGTTCGGCCTGCGACGGATCGGCGCCGGGGGCGACCCGGAAGTCGTACTCCAGACGGCCCTGGTTTCCATAAAAGACCAGATCGATTCCGGGATAGACACTCTGGTAGCGAGCTCCGGCAAACTGCGGAATGCCGGTATGCCATTGCCGCGGATCATTGCCGAGTATGTAGTTGCTCTTGCCCGGCAGTGCATCGGTTCCCGTGGTGGCCGCCGCAGGGTTGGCGCCAACCAGTTTCATGCCTACAAATTGTTCGCTGTGCCCAGCCGACGAGCGCGCCGTCTGCATGGCGAGCATGGCACCAGTTGCATCCAGGAAGAGACTGTATCCCGCGCCCCGCGCGAGGAATTTTACCCGGGGATCGGCTTGCCCCTGGTTGGGTTCGAAGATCAGCGGCAACTGCCCCAGAATGGCGCGCGCATCCGGGCTCGAATGCAGCGGCGGCTTCGATTGCAGAGAAGATCCAAAGGAGGTTGGAATCGGAGAGGCTGGTGGCTGAGCCACGGCCTGCCGGGCGTCGGGGCGGGAACCCGATCCGAGCAGCCCGGCACCCGTCAACAACAGCACAAGCATCGCCCCAAGGGCACGCGGCCACACCAAACTGTTTCTCAAGCTATTTCTCAAACTTCTTTTCTCCAAGCTTCTTGCCGAGCGCCTTCCCGACCAACGGCCATTCCCCATCACGCTTTTCCTCCCATTCATACCGGTCATTTGGAGAGAGTAGAAACGGCGCGCGAGTCAGTACTTACCCTGCGCCGGCGAAACCGCCCGCTGCTGACGTGTCACTCGGAACTGGCGGAAAACAATTAATTACTTAAACATCTGACGGATAGCCAAGTCAAGCGAGGCTCGACCCGCACGCACGCCCGCTCGGTGTTGTCAGATGCGTTGGAAGAGCGGGAAAGATGCCGGAGCCTGGCAGGAAAGTGGGATGAAGTGAATTGCAGACTACGGCGCGGGATCGCTTGAGCATTTACCGAATCAGTTCCCGGAGTCTTTTTGCTCTTGCAAAGTGCTGGCAATTCTATACATTGGATATCGATCAGGGCCTGCTGGGGGGCAGCGGGACCGTGGTCTTCCAGCCTGAATGTCGATTCCTTACTGCCCTTGGATTAGTCTTAGTTTAGAAAAATGCTTTCGGAATATACACTGGGGATGCACCCGGAGTCTCAGGAACGGCGGATGATGCGGCGCTTTGATATGCGCCTGCCGGCGGTGGTTCGTCTGGATCAAGACAACGAATTCCACACCGAAACCCAGAACGTGAGCGCCCGCGGAGTTTTTTTTTACCTCGACCGGCCGATCCCGGCGGGAACCCCCTGTGAAGTCACTCTCACCTTTCCACCCCATATTACGCTGACCGATGCGGTCCGGGTGCGCTTCACGGCGCGCGTAATCCGCGTGGAATCGCCTCTGCCCTCTCTGCGGATCGGAACCGCCGCCATGATCGAGAACTACGAATTCCTCCGCTCCGGCGGCAGTACGGATTTCTTCAGCGCCCTCGAGCGCGAGGCGGAAAACTAAAGGCGGCGTCCGAGCTCCCGCGCTCGGCTTCTGGCTCGGGGATTCGAACTTGCGCTTCGCAGGCCAGAAAACTATTTGCACTGTCCGGAAGCCGGGAGCCCGAAGCCGCTCTTTACTTCCCCAAATCCTTCATTTGCTGCCGCAGGCGGCTGTAGCGGCGCAACAAGCTCCCAACATAAAGAGCGTGAATCAGCCAGGTGGCGGTATAGGCCGCGTAGAGGAATTTGATGGAACTTGCGGAATTCATTGTGACCCCCGGCTTAGAGGAACTTTGGGTTTGGAGGTTTGCGCGGCTGGACTGCCGGGCTCCAGCAGGGATTCGAGGGCCTCCGCTTCTTCCACTTCGCGACGCAGCTTCTCCAGCCGGAATCGCGACCAGCAGACCAGACACGCGAAACACAGAAACGCCATCCAGTTGATCAGCAGCACGTGAAGCATTCGCGCATCCATTGAGCCGCCTCCGCCGATCACGGGCTGAGGATGCTGCGTGCGGAAAAACCAAATGGAGAAATAAACCAGCGGGACGTCGAGTGCGCCAAAGACGGCTACGACGGCGGCCAGTTTCTGGGTCTGCGCGCTGTCGGAGAAACGGCGAAGCACCAGGTAGCTCACATAGATCAGCCACAACACAAGCGTCGAGGTGAGGCGGATGTCTCCCGGCGCCCACCAGATGCCCCACACCGGCCGCGCCCAGATGGGTCCGGTAATCAGAACGATGGTGCAAAAAACTACGCCCACTTCCGCCGCGGTCACCGCAAGCAGGTCCAGATTTTGCCCCGGGAAATACTTCCCAATCAAGAAGTAGAAAACTGGAATCGCCAAAACTGTGGTCGCGACCGAACTGGGATACAACCCTGCGGGTAGCTGCTCTCGCACCTGAGGGATAAAAGGCGCGATGGCGCCAACCATCCCGATCGCAATCACAATCCAGTTTGCGGCGCGCTGGGTCGAGGGTTTCACGCTCGCCAGGTATTGGACCGAAGCGATGAAGTTGATGAAGAACAGCAGGAAGGCGGTCCACGCCGAAGACACGTGGTAATAAATGATGCGGTAAACGTCGCCCTGCAGGGCATCGGTGGGCGCGACGAACATCGCCTGGTAGAAAGCGTACGCCAGCAGGAGCGCCGTCAGAACAGCCAGGATGGGAAACGCTTTTTTCATTCCGCTTGCAACACCGTGTCGAACAAGCCGATGCACGCTGTAGTAAACACCACATCGTAGGTGAGAAGCAATACGATGTAGAAGTGCGCGGGATTCTCGCCTGTCAGAATGCTGGTCGTGCCTGCGACCATCCCCAGCACGGCGGGAATAGAAACCGGGAACAGGAGCAGCGGCAGCATGAGTTCGCGGCTGCGCGTGCGGATGGACATGGCTGCGAAAAATGTTCCATTCACCACCAGCGCCCAGGTTCCGAGCAGCGCCACGGGAATTAACTGCCATGCCGGACCGAGCACCCGCAAGTTATAGAAGATCACAAACAGAGGCGCCATCAGCGCTTCCAGCAGGCTGACAAGAATGAAGTTGCCCAGCGCTTTGGCCAGAAACAACGCCGTAGCCGGCGCCGGAGACACGCGGTAGGCGTCGAGCACCTGGTTGCGCAGCTCGCGTGCCCACGTCTGCTGGAGAGCAACGATCGTCGCAAACAAGAATGCCACCCAAATCAAGCCGCCAGCGATGTGGCGTGATTCTTCGGCCAAAGGGTCGAAGGAAAAGACGAAGATCACGACCACCAGCAGTGAGAAAAAGAGCATGGCGTTGAGTGCATCTTTGGAGCGCCACTCCAGGCGGATGTCTTTGGCCAGCGTGGCGAGCGTGATCGACCAGAACGATTTCATGGTCGCTCCGCTCGCGCAATTTCCGGGACGAGACCATGGGTGCGGTCAACGATCTGCCCCGCTTGCATCCACACAAATTCGTCGGCCACGCCTGCGAGCAGCGGAGCCTGGTGGGTGACCACAAAGATAGTCTTGCCCGCGTCGCGCATGCCCTTGAGCAAGCCAACCATTTCCCGCGCCGAAGGCACATCCACGCTGGAAAACGGCTCATCCAGCAACAGTATCTGGGGATCGTGCAGAATGGCCCGCGCCAGCGACATGCGCTGCCGCATGCCTTGCGAATACTTTCCCACGGGACGCGACAACTCGGGATCAAGCCCCACGCAACGAATCACCTGCTCACAGCGGCAGTTGCCAGCGATGTCGTAGAGGCGGGCGAAGTAGCGCAAGTTCTCCAACCCGCTCATCTCGTCATAGAGCAGGGACGGGTGGGCCATGTAGCCGATTTCGCGGCAGGCTTCGCGCGGAGTCTTGCCCAAGATGGAAACCGTGCCGCGTGTGGGATGAGCCAATCCTGCCAGCGCTCGCATCAGAGTCGTCTTCCCCGCTCCGTTGTCGCCGAGAATGACGTGGAACTTGCCGGCGTCAAACTCCGCGTTCACACCACGCAGTGCGGCGAACCGGCCGAACTGCTTGATGAGTCCCTTGACGACAATGATGGGGGCGCCTGTGGGCGCCGTAGGCGGATTCGTCACAACGAGTAGAGCACCACAAGAATTTGTCTGGTTGCGAGCACTGCAAAGAATCTATGGATTTTCGCGCTTTTTTGCAAAGGTAGAAAGTGTTTCCTCCGCAATCCCTGCAACAACAAAGGCGGGAATCTGGAATCCGATTCCCGGCGCTTTTTCCTACGCGGATGTTTTATGTTTGCTCGGCCTTATCCTACTG
>CAVQNY010000038.1:0-46076 GCA_963714225.1 uncultured Acidobacteriaceae bacterium
AAGAGGAGCATTACATGACCAAAGATGAGATCGCCTACTTGCTTCTTCGCCTCACTCTGGGCGCGAACATCTTCCTCCACGGGTTCTCCCGGCTGATCGGCAACCACGCTGCGTTTGCCGCTTACATGGATAAGCAGATGCACAACGCTCCCTTGCCGGGATTTTTGGTACACTTCGTCGCCGTCGTCTTGCCGTGGTGCGAAGGAACTGTGGGTCTGTTGATGATCCTTGGGTTATGGACATCGGTCGCACTGATCGCAGGCAGCCTGCTGATGCTCGCGTTACAGATCGGCATTGGCTTGGCGCAAAATTGGGATGTCGCCGGAGTTCAACTCATCTACGTGCTCTTGTACTTTGTCTTGCTGACGTATAGCGAGAGGAATCGCTGGTCGGTGGATCGGTACTGGGAAGCGCGTACCGGTGCAGAGAAAATCAAGGTTCAAACATAAGACTCTACTCCCCTCCTCAGCCAGAGAACACATTGTCAATCTTGCGCAGGATCCGCCCAACTCGACGTGGAAAAAGGTACTGCTTTTGTAAGTTGCGTGGTTGTTTGAACCTTTCGATCGACTCTGGTAAGTCATTAGCTCATCGTGAGTTCAGCTTCTATTCCTTCAGTACCAGCCGACCTGGAACTCATCGCACAACTCAAGAGCAAGCTACCGTACGCCGAGCTGCGGATCCAGATGCTGGAAGAGCGTCTGCGGCTGATGCGGATCGAGAAGTATGGAGCGGGCGGAGAAAAACTTTCACAGAGCAGGCTGAGATCTCGTGGACGCAACGACGTTCGTGCAGGGTCCTGACGACAGGCTCAAGCTCGAACAATTGCATTTGCGCGACAACTGGGCATGACACGCCATCCATACGCTGTGAACTCCGAGGAACGCAATCAGGTGAGATTCGCCCTTGCGGCTGGTGCTCACGTCGCTGGCGATAGCGGGTGCGTTCATCAAGATTCATTGGACGCCGCCACTCTATCAGTTATGGATTACCGTGCGGTGAACGATCCCGGCAGTTGCGCGGGGAAGTGGGCCAGCTCCCTACCGCGCAACTTGGATAGTGTTACTACCTGACCTCCGAAAATGACGAGGTGCCCGAATCTGGGGAGGTTAATTCACCACGAAAGACACATTGCTGTTAAGCCTGCCGCGGGGCGTCGTTACCTGGACCCTGCCGCTGGTCGCGCCGGTCAAGTCCGTTCCCAGGATAGTGACTTTGGCTTTTCATCAGGAAGGCCATCATATCGTCGCACAGCTTCAACATCCGCTCCACCCTAGCAAAGAGTCGGCAACAAAGAGTACGAAATCTACCGCCTCGACGCCCTCGATCAACAAGGCATCTCCACCAAACATCTCCCCTTTCAGGGTAACTGCAAGGCGGTCGAGTCACGCTGAGATCCTGCTTGAATAGAGGGCCATGCCGACGACGGCATCCATTCCCAGCGCGTCGAGGCAATCGATTTCCTGCTGTGTCGTGATGCCGCCGGCGACTACCAGCCGCCGCGACGTGGCTTTCCGGATTGCGCACACGGTCTCCATGGGGATTCCGCCCATCAAGCCTTCCGTATCGATGTGGGTGTAGAGAAAAGTTTCGCAGAACGGTTCGAGCTCCCGAATCATGTCGAACGCGGTGACGGCGGTTTCTTTGCGCCAGCCGTCGATTGCAACCCGCCCGCCCCTGGAATCGAGAGCAAATACCAGCGCTGCCGCGCCCAATGCATTCGCCATCGTAGCGGCGAACTGCGTGTTGATCTTGCCGTCCTCCAACAATGAGGAACCAAGAATGACCCTGCGCGCACCCGCTTGCAGAATCTCCCGCGCCGTTTCAAGGCTGCGAATCCCGCCTCCGACCTGGCAGTTCAGGTGCTGCACAATCTGATTCACGATTAGCCGGTTGTCCCCGGCGTGCCGAGCCGCGTCGAGATCGATCACTTGCACGAGCGGGTATTTGGAGAAGCGCTCGATCCAATAATCGAAATCCTCGAACTCCAGCGCTTTCTTCTCGCCCTGCACCAACTGCACAATCTTGCCGCCCATCAGGTCGATCGACGGAATCAGCATGGCCACCTCACGGATATGCCGGCATCGCGCAGTTCGCGCTTCAGTTCGGCAATATCCTCAAGACCGAAGTGAAAGATGGACGCGGCCAGAGCAGCGTCGGCGCGGCCCTCGCGAAACACCTCGATGAAGTCGCGCGCCGATCCCGCGCCTCCTGAGGCAATCACAGGAATCGAAACCGCCTCGGCCACGGCGCACACCAGTTCGCAGTCAAAACCGGATTGAGTCCCGTCGCGGTCCATCGAAGTCAGCAGGATTTCGCCCGCTCCGCAAGCGGCCGCTTCCCGCGCCCATTGAACCGCATCCCGGCCCGCGGGCACGCGTCCTCCGGCTACGAACACTTCAAAGCTTCCGTCGGATTTTCTGGCATCGATGGCCACCACCACTGCCTGCGAACCAAAGCGTCCGGCGATCTTGCCGATCAATGCGGGATCGCGCACGGCAGCCGAGTTGATGGCGATCTTGTCCGCGCCCGCGTCGAACACCGCAGCTGCATCCTCGAGCTGGCGAATTCCGCCGCCCACAGTAAACGGAACGAACAGCGAGCGTGCCGTGGCGCGGACCGCGTCCAGCAGGGTGTTCCGGTTTCCGCTGGTCGCGGTTATGTCGAGCAGCACGATTTCGTCCGCGCCGCTGCGAGCGTGGGCCGTCGCGCACTCCGCGGGATCGCCGGCGTCGCGCAGGTTCTTGAACCGCACACCTTTCACGACGCGGCTACCATCCATGTCGAGGCAGGCGATGATGCGCTTGGTCAACACCTCAGACCTCGCAGAAATTCTTCAGGATCGAGAGTCCTACGTCTCCTGATTTCTCGGGATGAAACTGCACGCCGAAAATGTTGCCTAGTTCAACGGCGCCGGCGAACTGCAGTCCATACTCAGTGGCCGCAGTCGTTGCGGCAACCAACGGGGCATGGAAAGAGTGCGTGTAGTAGACAAATGAGTCCTGCGCGACGTCGCGCAACAAGCGCGAGCCCGGCTGAACTGTCAGTGAATTCCAGCCGACATGCGGCGACTTCACCGAGGACGGAAACTGCCGGCATTTGCCGGGAAAGATGCCCGCTCCTGCGACCTCGATGCACTCCTCACTTCCCTCGAAAAGCCATTGCATGCCCAGGCAGATTCCGAGGAAGGGCTTGCCGGCGGAGGCGGCTTGCAGCAAGGCTCCACGCAGGCCCGTGCGGTCCAGAGCACGCAGCGAGGAAAAATGTCCTACTCCGGGGAATACGATCTTGTCCGCCGCTGAGAGCGTTTCAGGCTGGTCCGTCACCACGATTTCAGCGCCGAGATAGGCAAACGCCTTTTTCACGGAATTCAGATTGCCCGCGCCGTAATCCACGATGACGATCATAGAAGTCCCTTGGTGCTCGGGAGCATGCGGCCCAGGCGGCGGTCGCGCGAGCACGCCACGCGCAGGGCGCGGGCGAACGCTTTGAAAAGCGCTTCGATCTTGTGATGGCTGGAGCGGCCGTAAAGCACGCGCACGTGAACATTGGCGCGAGCGCCGCGCGCAAAGCCCTCGAAGAAATCGGGCACTAATTCCACCTGCAGGTCCCCCACTCGCGCCGCGCGTACTTTCGTATCGACAAGTGCAGCCGCGCGTCCGCCAAAATCGACGGACGCTAAGCCCAGAGTTTCATCCATGGGTATGACAAAATAACCGGCACGCAGAATACCGCGGCGATCTCCTAGAGCGCGGTCGAAGACCTCGCCCAGAGCGATCCCGACGTCTTCCACGGTGTGGTGCTGATCCACGTCTAGGTCGCCTACTGCTTTGAGTTTCAGATCGAATGCGCCGTGCCGCGCAAAAAGCTCCAGCATATGGTCAAGAAAACGGATTCCAGTCGAGACCTCGTACTTTCCGCGCCCCTCAATGGTGAGCACAATCCTGATCTCGGTTTCCGCGGTCTTGCGATGCAACTTGGCTTTCCTCACGCCTTGACCTCGCGGTGCACTCCGAGTTTCTCGACCACATCGCGCAGCGCGGCAATCAGAGTTCGCATGTGTTGCTGCGATCCTACGGTCAGGCGCACGCAGCCTTCGCATCCTGGATCGGTGTGCCGGTCGCGGACCAGGATTCCGCGCGCGCGCAAAGCTTGAATGAATTCCGCATGGGCGGAACCCACGCGTACCAGCACAAAGTTGGCGCGGCTCGGCCAGTAGTGCAGGCCGAGAGTTTTGAGTTCCTGCTCCAACGCTGGGCGGCCGCGTTGCACTTCGGCAACATAGTGTTTGACGTACTCCTGGTCCCGAAGCGCCTCCGGCAGCAGCGCCAGCGCGACCGCATTCACGTTGTAGGGCGAAGCGACGCGGCGCACCATCGCCATCTGTTTCGCAACTCCGGCGAGAATGCCGATGCGCAGACCAGCCAATCCGTAGGCTTTGGAGAATGTTCGGGCCATGAAAAGATTGGTCGGCCAGGGAGTATGGTTGAGAATCGTCTCTCCATGAAATTCGAAATAGGCTTCATCCACCAGAACGGCCGCGTGGGGCGCCGCGCGAGCGATCTGAAGCAGGACCTCGCAGGCCACCGCCGCTCCCGTCGGATTATTCGGATTCGCCACCGCGATGAGCCGTGTCTTTGGGCTGATTCGCGAGAGCACGCCTTCTAGAGGAAAGATGAAGTTCTCCGCGGCAAGAACCTGCACCAGGCGCGCGCCTTCCGCCTGAGCGAAGACGGCATACATGGCAAATGTGGGCACGACGATGATTGCTTCGTCTTCGGGCTCGAGATAGGTCGAGCACAGCAGGTGAATGGCCTCATCCACTCCGTTGGTGAGCAGAACCTGCGCCGTATCGATTCCAAGAAACTCCGCCACTTGTTTTTCTACCGGCTCGCGCTCGGGATAGCGTGCCAGCGCTTCGGCATCCAGTGAGTGCAGCCGGCCTAGCACACGTGGCGAACAACCGATCGTGCTCTCGTTGAAATCAAGACGCAGTCCTTGACGGCCTGCCAGGGGCGGGCGATAGGCATGCAAACTTTTCACCGCAGCGCGCGCCTCGAGCATCAGCAGCACCTCACGCGCAGCGATTCAGCGTGTCCGCGCAAGCCCTCGGCTTCCGCCAGCGCCATGGCCGGTGCTGCGATTCGGCGCATGCCTTCGCGGGAAACTTCCTGGCAGGCAATGATGCGGACGTAATCGAGTACGCTGAGGCCGCCACGCACGCGTGCCATCGCGCCCGTCGGCAACACGTGATTCGGACCTGAGATGTAGTCCCCCGCGGCTTGGGGCGTGAATTCGTTCAGAAAAATCGAGCCGGCATTTTGAACTGCCGGCGCCAGATCTGCCGGCAGCGTGAGATGCTCCGGCGCGATGCAGTTCGCGGTCTCAACCGCCTGGTCGAGAGAAGCAACCAGAAGTATCGCGCCGCGGCGAGAAAGCGACTGCGCGGCAATTGGATTGGCCCGCGTGCGTCGCTGCACTTCCGTCTGGACAGACTTCGCCAATCCACGTGAAATCGTAAGGAAGATGCAGAGAGCGTCGGGATCATGCTCCGCCTGCGCCACCAGGTCACACGCGATAGAAACTGGATCACCCTTCTCGCTGATGAACACGCCTTCGGTGGGACCAGCCAGGAACTCAATGGCACAATCGAATGCAACCAGTTTCTTGGCTGCGGTCACGTACCGGTTGCCCGGGCCGACGATCTTGCTCACGCGCGGAATACTTTCCGTTCCATAGGCCAGGGCAGCGACGGCTTGCGCTCCGCCTGCACGGTAGAATTCGCGCACGCCGAGAAACGCGGCGGCCGCCAATGTCGCCTGCGCCGGGCGCGGCGATACCACGCGAATCTGTGGCACGCCCGCAACCTGCGCCGGAATCACCGTCATCAGCACGGTGGAAGGCAACGGATAACGGCCGCCGGGAACGTAGCAGCCTACCGATTCCAGCGGGCGCACCAACTGGCCCACACAAACTCCGGGATGAATTTCGCGACGCCACTCCTCCGGTTTCTGCCACTCGCAGTAGTGGCGAATGTTGTCCGCAGCCTGCCTGATGGCGCCCTTCAGTTCCCGAGGAGTTTTCTGCCAGGCGTCATGCAGGTCAGCATCGGGCACGCGCAGAGGTTCGCCTTTGCCTAACCCGTCCCACTTCGCCGCGTAACGGCGTAAAGCCCGATCCCCGTCGCGCCGGATATCCTTCACGATGCGCCGCACTTCTGGCTCAACTTCGGCCAGATCGGTCGCGCCACGCTGCTCCAGCGCGCGCACGAACCGGTCTTTCTTAAGACCGCTAAGAATGCGCATCACATCACCACCTTGTTCAGCGGATACTCGACGATCCCCTGTGCATTCGCCTGTTTGAGCTTCGGAATCAGTGTCCACGCGGTCTGCTCTTCGATGATGGTATTGACCGCGACCCATTCGCCATCGGCTAAAGGGGCGACGGTGGGATTCTTCAACGCGGGGAGCAGGGCGAGAACCGCAGCCAAATCTGGTTTGCGCACGTTGAGCATCAGGCCAACCCGGCCCTGCGCGGCCATGGCTCCGCAGAGCATCACGGCCAGGTTTTCGATCTTGCGCCGCCGCTCGGGATCGGCCCAGGCCTCCTTGTTCGCGACCAGTTGCGGGTTGGACTCGAGCACCGTCTCGATGATTCGCAGATGATTCGCGCGCAGCGAACTTCCGGTCTCCGTGACTTCGACGATGGCATCCGCCAGCAACGGGGGTTTTACTTCCGTCGCCCCCCAGGAGAATTCAACCCGCACTGGCACGTTCCGGCTGGCAAAATAGTTCCGCGTGAAACTCACCAGTTCGGTAGCAACGATGCGACCCGAGAGGTCTTCGGGTTTCCGGAAGGCGGAGTCCTCCGGGACGGCCAACACCCACTTCACTTTGCCCATGCTCTGTTTCGAATAGATCAGGTCGGTAACGCTGATCACCTCCAGGCCGCTTTCGAGCACCCAGTCGAGACCAGTCAGGCCGGCATCCAATGCACCGTGTTCGACATAGCGCGCCATTTCCTGCGCACGAATGAGCATGCATTCGATTTCAGGATCGTCGGTGGCGGCGAAATAGGAGCGCGCATTCGTGTAGACGCGCAGCCCCGCGCGGGTAAACAGGCTGAGCGTCGCCTCCTGCAAACTTCCTTTGGGAATGCCCAGACGAAGTTTCATGGCTGCGCCTCTTCTTCGACAGACCGCTCCGCAGGCCGTAGTGCCCCACCCACCGGCAGTTTCTCGGTGAAGCAGGATCTAGTTCCCGTGTGGCAGACCTTGCCCTCGCCCAACACGCGGACCCGCAACAGCACCGTGTCGCGGTCGCAGTCTGTCCAGGCTGCGACGACCTGCAGGCGATTACCGCTGGTTTCGCCTTTGGTCCATAGCTTCTGCCGGGTACGGCTGTAGAACGTGACGAACCCCGTCCGCAAAGTCGCCTCGAAGGCTTCGCGGTTCATGAAGCCCAGCATGAGCAACTCCGCAGTGTCCGCATCCTGAATCACGGCGGGTACCAAGCCCTGCATTTTATCGAAGTCGATTTCCATGGCAACCTCCTGTTTCCGTGCGTCTGTTTCCCCAGCGGTCTGTTTCCATCCACCCCGGCGTTTCGAGCGTCGCAACAGAAACAAAAATCCCGCTGCTGCGAGGTTCGCGTCAGCGGGCCTGGATTTCGGATCAGTGCTGTAAGTCTCTTATCCGCAGTCCTCCGCCGACACGCTCATCGCATAGTGATGATGATGGTGAAGATGGCTGGAGGAAATCATAACGACCTTATGTTAGTACGGTTGGCTCGCCCCGTCAATCGCGCTCCACATCGTGCACATCGTGGCAGACGCAAAACTACTCCAGGCTTAGATCCATCTCGCCATGTTTCTTGAAGTGGATGTGCAGCAGCGTTTCTTTTTCGCTGACAAAATCGCCGGTCACTGTGGCAGACTGATCATAGCTGGCCTCATCCGAGGTCACCTGCACCCGGAGAAGATGTTTTCCGGGCGAGAGCTGCATGGCGTGGAATTCGTGGCCCTGGATCTGGTGGAACACGACCAGATGTTTCTTGTCGGTTCCTTCCAATGTATGCGCATAAGTCAGGCTATCATCCACCCAGATCGACAGACGGGCCTCGGCGAACTTGTGCTCGACCTCGATTTCCAGCATCGCTGGAGAAATAGCCGGAGGAACTGTTGGTGAACTTGCGCCGGCCACTTTCGCTAGGGCCGGATGGGTTCCGTCCGCTTGATTTTTCACGATTGGCTTGGCTGCTTTAAGAGGCCGAGCCGCCGCGCTTGCGGTTGGCGCGGTTGGCGTCGCCGCGGCTTTGGCCGGGGCGACCGCCCCTGCGAGTGGTAGTGGCTCGGCCGCTCTGGTTCCAGTCAGATCTCTGGGTGGCTCTCTTTGCGGCCAAACGAAATGGCGCACGCTGAGACCAAAGGCGAGGAGTCCGATTAAAAGCAAGGCGCCGGCGAAAGACTTCTTCCGCATATTCTCCGGCAAGTTCTGCCCTGCATTGCGCCCCAGCGGTAGAGCGGGCGCGCTTAAGGGGGGCGTAGTGGCGCCCGCACGCTGCCCCGCAGCCCACGATCCGGCCCATCCATCGGCGGTTTGGGCAGCATCGGCGCCGGCAAACGAGCCCGGCTGCTTCGCCTTGCTCCGCAGCTCTCGTCCTTCGTGCAGCGCCTGGATGTCTAACACCATTTCCATACCACGCTGATAGCGCTGGGCGGGATCTTTCGCCATGGCTCGCTCAATGATGTAGTCGAGTCCCGGCGGCAGGTGAGTATCGAGGACGGTCGCCGGTACCGGGTCGCGGTTGACCACCTTGAAGCAGACCGTCAGGGCGCTGTTGCCTTGAAACGGCCGGTAACCTGTCAGCACTGTGTACAGGATCACGCCCAGGGAAAACAAGTCCGACCGCCCATCCACCGCGTCGCCATTCAGTTGTTCGGGCGACATGAAAGCGGGTGTGCCTAACACACGTCCCGCCAAAGACTGGTTGGCGAGGTTTAGTTTGGCTACTCCGAAGTCGGCGATTTTGGCATGACCGTCTTCGGTGATCAGAATGTTCGCGGGCTTCAGATCGCGGTGTACCACCCCTTGACCGTGCGCGAAATCCAGCGCTTTGGCCAGTTCGAGGATTAGCTGCAGGGCTGTCTCCAGCGGTAACTTGTGGTCCCCCCGCGCCAGCAGTTGTTCAAGGGACTGCCCCCCAACAAACTCCATTACGATGTAAGGAGCGCGCCTCTCCGGTTCCTCGCCCACATCGAAGATGGTTACGATTCCAGGATGCGACAGGCGCCCCGCAGCCTCCGCTTCCCGGAAGAAACGCTCGCGATACTCGCGTTCCTCTTGCTCCGGTTGGCCGGCCATGGAAATGGTTTTCACTGCGACCACGCGGTTGATCTTTGGATCGCGCGCTTGGTAGACAACACCCATGGCTCCCCGTCCCAACTCGCTCAGGATCTGGTATCGTCCAAAACGTTCGCTGCCGGGATTGTCCATAGCTCACATCTGCGGTTTTAGGGTTTCGTTGCAACCTCGTCCGCCGCCGCTGCTTTTGTTCTGTCCTCTGACGCTGTAGCGACCAGCAAGCCGATTACGTTCTCGTTCAGCACATCCAGGAGTTTCTTCGCCTGCGCGAGAGTGATTCCGTTCAGCAGTTCGAAGCCAACCTGGACGCCCCGAAGCGCAGAAATAGTGTCATGGTGAGGGCGAACTTCGACCGTGATCGGCCCACCCTGCCGGCCAATGCCAAAATAGACACTCGCTCTTTCGATCTTGGTTGTGGTCATGAATCAAACCTCATGCGAGGACATACCTGCCCCACCCCCCGGTAGAAGGGGCACGGCGTCTTTCTATCTACAATTCTTTACCAGGAAGCCGAATTATCCAAGGTTACCAACGTGTTCGGCGCGGAATTTCCATCGCGATGCGGTGGCGCGTAGTGGTACGATATCGGGCTGCTTCAAGATTCGAGGTATAGGCGCTGCAGATGACGACAGCCTCCCGCTCCGTAGCATCGCCCAGGGTGGTTTGCATCGAGGACTTCCGGCCCATCGCGCGCCAGAGGGTGCCGAAGTCGGTGTTTGACTACCTCGATGGCGGCGCCGAGGGCGAGGTCACGCTGCGGGAGAATTGCCGGGTATTCAACGATGTTACTTTCCGGCCGCGGCATGCGGTCGCGCTGCCGAGTTGCGACTTGCACACGCGCGTTTTGGGCTTCGATCTTGCTCTTCCGTTCCTGCTTGCGCCTGTCGGGTACAGTCGGCTTATGCATCCGGGAGGCGAAGTGGTTGCCGCGCGAGCTGCCGGCAGGGCAGGCACTGGCTATATCCTCTCGACGATTTCCGGACACAAGCTGGAGGATGTAAAGGCCGGTTCCGCCGGACCCGTTTTTTATCAGCTCTATCTGATGGGCGGCCGCGGGGCTGCCGAGGCCGTGATTGAAAGAGCGCGCGTGGCGGGATTCTCCGCGCTGGTGGTCACCATCGATACTCCGGTGTCGGGAATCCGCGAGCGTGATTACCGCAATGGGATCAAGGAACTCATCAGCGGCGGACTGCTGGAAAAGATCCCCTATCTTCCGCAAATTCTCTCGCGCCCGGGCTGGCTTATCAGTTACCTGCTTGACGGCGGATTGCCTGGGCTTCCGAACGTTGTGATCCCGGGCAAAGGGCCCATGCCACTGGTCGACATCAATGCTGCCTTGGCGGAATCCACTCCGACTTGGGCAGACCTGCGCTGGATCCGGGAAATTTGGAAGGGTCCAATCGTCATCAAGGGTGTGCTGACGGCGGACGATGCGCGGCGCGCCATCGATGAAGGCGTCGCGGCCATTTCGGTTTCGAATCATGGCGGACGACAGCTCGACGGCGTTCCCGCCTCTTTGCGGGCGTTGCCTGAAGTGGTGGAAGCGGTGCAAGGCCGCATCGAGGTGTTGATGGATGGAGGCATTCGCCGCGGCACTGACATCGCCAAGGCAATCTGCATGGGGGCGCGTGCCGTGCTGTGCGGGCGTGCCTACGCCTATGGTTTGGCCGCCGCCGGTGAAGCTGGCGTGGATCGGGCGATCGAGATCCTGCGGACGGACCTGGAGCGGACTTTGCGGCTGCTCGGTTGCCCCTCGGTATCGGCCCTGGATCGTTCATATGTGAATGTGCCTAAGAGCTGGGAAGCGATCTGAACTTCGCTAGTTAAGTTAGATAGACTCCTAAGAGCCTCTAATAAAACCTCCATTGCCTCGGCACCGAAACCCACGCTGGTGCGTCAGAAAAAGGGGCCCAATCGAAGTTATCGGGAAGCTACTCTCATTACGTGTCGGAAATGAAGGGCCACCGCCTCACGAGGAGCATGGTTGCTCCTGCTCTGTGGCGAACCTCACAAGCCACACGAGAGCTGCAAAGCAGAGAATGTAGCGCATCATGATTTCCTCCGTTTATTGCGTGGCGCCTTCGCGTTACTGTGCGCTTTATCTGCAATCGGGTCATAGGATCCTAGAACGTGAACTTTGCCGATATCTGTAGCTGCCGCGGATTGAACATGGTTCTCGGAGTTCCGAAAAGAGCGTTCGGCGCGGGAGCAATATTCATAGAGACAATTGTGCCAAGGCCCCCGACTCCGCTTTGCCCCATACAGGTCACCTGGCCCCGCTGGATCGCGAGCGAGGTGGCATTTACCGTGACTTACATCGTGCCGGAATGCAAAAGAAAAAACTCTTCAGAGCAGCAGCTTTTCCCCTGCTAGACGAGGGCTGCGCTCCAACCCCGTTTCGCAGGCAGCCCATTTGTTTGTCGTGTTATACTCCCCCACCGATTCCTGGGCGGGAGGCTCCGGTTTGAAAACCCGCGACGGAGAAGGTTCGACAACCCTTGATCAGCCTGCCAGAAACATTCAATGTCGCGGCCTATTTCGTGGATCGTAACGTCCTCGAAGGCAGAGGAAGCAAGACTGCGATTGAGAGCGGCGACGAGAAGATAAGCTATCAACAACTGCTCGAGAGAACCAACCGGACGGGCAACGCGCTTCGTCAAGTTGGTGTGCGGCAAGAAGAGCGGGTTGTGCTCATGCTTTTGGACACTCCTGAGTTTCTGTCTTCCTTCTTCGGCATTATCAAGATCGGCGCAGTCGCGGTGCCAACGAATACTTTTCTGAAACCGCGCGACTACGAATATCTTCTCAACGACACGAGGGCTCGCGTCCTGTTGGTAAGCGATGTTTTGTTGCCCGTGGTGCAACTGATACCACGGCAGCGACTCAGATACCTGCGGGAGATCGTAGTGGTGGGTGAGCCGAACCCAGGCTTGCTTAGCCTGGCCGAGCTGATGGCGGCGGCACCTCCGGAACTGGAGCCAGAGCCCACCAGCAGAGATGATGTAGCCTTCTGGCTTTACTCCTCCGGAAGTACGGGATCCTCCAAAGGCTGCGTACACCTTCATCGTGACATGGTGGTGTGTTCGGAGCTATACGCCAAAGGCATTCTGCAAATGACTGAGCGGGACCGCTGTTACAGCGTAGCTCGATTGTTTTTCGCTTATGGGTTGGGCAATGCCGGGTATTTTCCCTTGTCCTGCGGAGCTACGACCATCCTTTCCCCTGCCCGGCCGGCTCCTGCCGGGATCTTCGCAGACATCGAACGCTACAAGCCGACCCTGTTCTTTTCCGTACCGTCGAATTATGTGGCTTTGCTGGCGCATGCATCCGAGAACGGAGCAGAGTTTGACTTGTCGAGCGTCCGGCAGGCGGTCTCGGCGGGCGAATCCCTCCCCGCCTCGCTGTTTGAACGCTTCCAACGGCGCTTCGGAGTAGAAATCCTGGATGGCTTGGGCTCCACGGAAACTTTGCAGATGGTGATCTCCAATCGGCCGGGAGAGGTGCGGCCCGGATCCAGCGGGAAAGTCATCCCCGGTTACGAGGCAAAGATCGTCAACTACGAGGGGCACCCGGTGGCTCCAGGGGAAATTGGTTCCCTTCTGATCAAGGGAGACTCCACCTGTACCGGTTACTGGAACCAGCATGAGAAAACCCAGGATACTTTTGAGGGCCACTGGTTCCGAACGGGAGACAAATACTACCAGGATGAGGATGGCTACTTCTGGTACGTCGGCCGCGCGGATGACTTGTTCAAGGTAAATGGTCGCTGGCTCAGTCCTGCCGAAGTGGAGAGCGCTTTGATTGCCCATCCGGCGATTCGGGAAGCGGCCGTCATCGCTCGCGAGGATGAAAGCAAACTTACGAAGCCGGCAGCCTACGTGGTTGTGAATCCAAGTTTCCACCCCAACGACGAACTCGTCCGCGAGCTGCAGGAGTGGGTAGTGCAAAGAATCGGCGCCTACAAACACCCGCGGTGGATCGAATTTATGTCTGAACTTCCCAAGACTGCGACCGGCAAATTGCAGCGGTTCAAGCTACGGGAGCTGCAAGCGCAGAACAACCCTAGCCGTCGTCCTTCGGATGGTTTTGAGGAGCCCTCCAAGTGAGAAGAAAGGGTTTCGAGCGTAATACTGGATGGGTATAGAATACTGCCCGGTGGAACTACGGCACGTTCGATACTTTATCGCGGTCGCGGAGATCTCAACTTCAAGTAAGGCTGCGCAACAACTGCACATCGCACAGCTGCCTCTGAGCCGCCAGATCCGCCAGCTCGAGGAGGATTTGGGTGTGACACTCTTCGTCCGCGGAGGTTTGCTGCCTGCACAACAACCACTGGCGGATCAGTGAGCCGACTCCGACATGGTATTAGTGTTGGGCGCGCCGGTTTTTCTTTACCGAAGTCGGCGTAAAGCCCCTGCCTTCAGGCCTGGGGATATAAGCCGACGGTTTTGTTCTTGCTTTTGCTCTTGGTTCCGGTATCTGATCTGTGACTCCCAGTCAAGTCCTTTATTTTCAACATCCACTGCTCCTGCAAAACCCGAGCCTGGGCAGCCCGCTGTCGGCCGGTGGCAGGGCTTAAAAGTGGCTAGGCGATAACCAAGCCGAGCCACCGTAAATGCTGCACTGTACCAAACGTCGCCTCGGGATACGTGGAGACGCTAAACGACTGCGGACAAGATGTAAGTCTGGCGATAGCCAGCAATCTTGGTTGAAACAGTTAAGGTCGCCGTGAGGCGACTAGAATCTCCCGCCTTCAGGCGTGGGGAGTATCAATACGCGTACGTGCCGGGCCATGCCATGTAATCAAGCCCGGAACCAGGCTTTTTCAAATCACGAACTCACCTCTGGATGCTGCCGCCGCATTGCCGGGAAGCAGCATTTGGGGGCAACCTTTCGGTCGCGGCGAAATATCTTCGCTCCCATGCCACGGCGAGAAAACCCAGAGCTACCCCGCGACGAATTGAGCCTACGGAGCCAGAACCTGAATATTCGATAACACCGGCTTACTTGTTCAGCGTGCTGAACCGAGTGATGCCGCGCAAGGAGTGTCCGTCCTCAAAGGGAGACTTCGACCGCTATCTCATGCTGGACGAATCCGGTTCTTTTTACTCTGTGCCGAACGGCATCCTGGGATTTGGCCTGCCGGTGGCTGTCGGCCTTCAAATGGCGCATTCCGACCGGCGAGTGGTGTGCCATTGGAGATGGTTCCATCCAGTATTCGATCCAAACGCTTTGGACCGCCACACAGCTCAACCCTCCCGTCGTCATCCTCGTGCTGCGAAATGCGGACTATTCTGCATTGAAAGCCTTTTGCGACTTCACCCAGGTTGGCCGCAACGTTGCCGGAATGGATTTGCCCGGCATCGATGTCTCCACTCCCACAAGGCTTGCACCAGCCGCTCGTGGTCGCCTTCGGTAATTCCCAGGTTGGTGGGGCTCCATGCCAGCACTCGTGAAAAAGCGGTCTGATGGTCTCGAATGTATTCCCACAGAGGATTGTTTAATGCCGGATAGACTGTCTCCTGGCTGCCCCTTTTACCTGGCAAGTCCGCGAGGTGTACCAGTGTGAGCGCTCCGGGATTCGTTATCGGCAGGCTCCTCAGGCGGACCGCATCGAGCAATTGGAAGATCGCGGTATTCGCGCCGATGCCCAGCGCAAGCGTCAGCACCGCAACCGCGGTGAAGCCTGGGCTGCGCATAAGTTGGCGCAGTCCGAAGCGGATGTCCTGCCACAGGGCCTCCGCTCCATTCCACACCCACATCTCCCGACTCCTCTGTTGTGCCAAAGCCACGTTGCCGAACCGTCGCAGAGCCGCATACCGGGCTTCCTCCGGTGACATCCCGGATTCGAGGTTCTCCTGCTCCTCCATTTGAAGATGAGCGTGAATCTCTTCCTCAAGCTCGTCCATCGCTTTCGTAGGACGAAAGAGGGCAACAAACTTGGCAAGATCTCGTCTGCAGCTCATTGGCCTTCCTCGGACTCTGCCGGCCGGAGAACGCCGGTGACTGCTTTTACAAAGCGCTCCCAACGGGATGTTTCAGCGACCAGCTGCCGTCGTCCCAGCGCGGTAAGGCGATAGTATTTCGCACGCTGGTTGTTCTTGGAAACTCCCCACTCGGCTGTAATCCATCCTTCCTGCTGCAGGCGCTGCAGGGCGGGATAAAGCGACCCGTGTTCCACCTTGAGGGTTTCGTCCGACATACGCTCAATGGACTTCGCAATGCCGTGTCCGTGCGTTGCGCCCCAGCGCAAGGTGCGAAGAATCAGCATGTCAAGCGAGCCAAAAACAAGTTCGATCCGGTCCCCTGGTGGTTGCTTCGCCATAGCGGAAGGTAATCTACCACTGCAGCGGTAGATTGTCTACTAGACAACGTTGGAGATTTTGCAGCAGTGAACCAAATCTCTCGATCCGTCGGCCGATGGATACCTCTCGAAGCCAGTCAATGCGAGGGCCCTCACCGACGAACTCGAGCGCCTGTTGCGTAAACGAGGGGATCGAAATACCCCTCCGAATCAATGGCCCGACGGCCAGGCAAGTGGGAAGACAGGGGCAGCAGGATCCTGCTCAATTGACTGAGTGCCATCTCAGAGCAACCCCCAGGGCCTAACTTTCGTAACTCTTTGTACGTTTTCTCGAAGAGTAGTATCCGTGAAGGAGCGAGAGCAGGTTTGGGCCGCATGAGTCAGCAGGCATTTCAAGAAGTGACGCAGAACAGCCCTGAGTCGATTCCGACGCAGATGCGCCAGATCGAGGGTCGCGAATGGTCGCTGTGGGGATTCACCATCGCTGTAACGCTGGCCTTGACCTTCGGCATCGTCTCCCTCACTCTTCCTTGGTTTCGTTGGAACAAGGACGCCCAGTATTGGTTCGACCTCAGAGAATGGGTTCGTGGCTTGGCAGCTCTCGTATTGCTCTTCGACTTCTACACGATCTACCAGAACCTGCAACTCCACCGTATTCGACGTCAGCTGGCGGAGCGAGATCAGCTCTTTCAACTCATCAGCGAAAATGCTGCTGATATGATCGCGCTCGTCGATAGCGACGGTCGCCGACTGTACAACAGTCCTGCCTATCAAAAAGTTCTGGGGTATTCTCCCGAGGATTTGAAGAACACTTCGTCGTTCGAGCAAATTCACCCCGATGATCGCCAGCGAGTGGTGAAAGCTGCAGAAAAAGTCCGCCAGACCGGCTGCGCAGAACGGCTGGAGTACAGAGTGCGCCATAGAGACGGTTCTTGGCGCTCTCTGGAATCCACCGCGAGCCCAATCCGAAATGCAAAAGGACAGACTGACAAGCTTGTAATCGTTAACCGTGACATCACCGAGCGGAAACGGGCTGAAGAACTGCTGGCCCACAATGCATTCCACGACGGACTTACCAACCTGCCCAACCGCGC
This sequence comes from uncultured Acidobacteriaceae bacterium, assembly GCA_963714225.1. Taxonomy (GTDB): domain Bacteria; phylum Acidobacteriota; class Terriglobia; order Terriglobales; family Acidobacteriaceae; genus Sulfotelmatobacter. The sequence goes on from CAVQNY010000038.1 coordinate 16,760, forward strand.
TCTCTTCCTGGACCGATTGCAGCATGCGCTAACGCTCTCTAAGAGACACACCAATTACAAATTTGCGGTGTTACTCATCGATGTCGACGAGTTCAGAATCGTCAACGACAGCCTGGGCCACACAGCCGGCGACGAGCTGCTGATAAGAATCGGGCAAAGATTGAAGGAAGTGGTCAGGCAAACCGATACCGTCTCGCGGCCTCACAACAGTGGCGTACGTGAACAGACCATCAATGGCGACACGTTAGCTAGACTCGGTGGTGATGAATTCACGATCCTTCTGGACGACATCCGGGACCCCATTGAAGCAGTTCGGGTCGCGGAACGTGTGCAAGGCGAACTTGCTTCCCCCTTCGTGGTAAACCAACACAAGATAGTAGTTTCGGCAAGCATCGGAATCGCCGCGAGCACGAGCCCTCACACCCAGGCGGAGGATCTTCTGCGAGATGCGGACCTCGCCATGTACCGTGCTAAGCGGGCGGGGAAGGCCCGTTGTGAGGTTTCTGACACGGCCATGCACGCGGATGCAGTGAAGCGTTTGCGGCTAGAGACGGACCTGCGTAAGGCCCTCGAGCAGGGAGAATTCCGCGTTTACTACCAGCCCATCGTATCGCTGCAGACGGCCAAGATCACAGGCTTTGAGGCCCTCACCCGCTGGCAGCGTCCGGAGGGCGTCGTGTCACCCATGGAGTTCATCCCTGTGGCCGAGGAGACCGGGCTTATAATTCTTATGAATCGGCAACTGCTGCGCGAGGCCTGCCTACAGCTGCAGTCCTGGCAATCTGAATTCCCCTCCAGTCCGCCCCTGAGCATGAGCGTGAACTTGACGTCCAAGGAGTTCGCCCAGCCCGACCTAGTCGGCGAGATCCGTAAGTCTCTCGATGAGACCGGGATTGATCCAGGCTGCTTGCAACTCGAGATCATAGAGACGATTGCCATGGGAGATGCGGAAAAATCTGGTCACGTTCTCTCGCAGTTGAAGGCACTCGGTGTTCGCCTGGGCATCGACGATTTTGGCACCGGTTATTCCTCGCTCGGCCGCCTGCGGCGGATTCCAGTCGACACCTTGAAAATCGACCGGTCCTTTATTTCCAGCATGGACAGCGACCCGGAAAACCGGGAAATCGTACGGACTATCATCATGCTCGCCCACAATCTAGGTTTGAAGGTCGTAGCCGAAGGAACAGAAACAGAGGAGCAGCTAACCCAACTTCAGCAGCTCAATTGCGAGATGGCGCAAGGATACTTCTTCTCCCGACCCGCCGACGATCAGGCTATGTCGAAACTGTTGGCCAGGAACCAGAGCGCTCGTGATGCCGCGGCCGGACGTTAGACAATCGATCGACTGCCCTTCAGCCGCTCGCATCAAGTTTATGGCCACATCTCCGGTTCGACCACGACACGGCCCAATAGCCTTGGTAAGCCGTTTCTTGGGGCGCGATCCACTTTAGAGTCAGCGAGCGATGGCTTGTTCCACGGTTTTTTCCGCGCCCAGCCCGGTGTTCGCGCGCACCATGAACTCGTTAAATTTCGCTGCGCAGCTCGGTTCATGGCTCAGCAGCGTACCTGCGATCGCAGCCAGAAAACCGAGCGGCACGCTCAGGATGCCCACGTTCTCCAACGGGAACCAGGCCTTCGCTTGAATCAGGTGGTTCGGTGATTTTCCTGTCGGCCTATGCGGTAGCGGTGATTGGATGGGCCGTGCTCTTCGCCCTGCGCCGCTCTGGAGTGCCCCGGTTATCGGAGATGCCAGCCGCTCCGCCGCAAAACTAAATCCGACTCGTCAGTTGCCCATCTTCTTGATCGCTCCAAGCGGCGTCTGCAGCGTGCCATCGAGGTTGATGTCGAAGTCGTAGGAAAACGGCGTGAACGATCCGGCCTTGTAGAAAACGACCTTGCCGTCGCCCGTGAAGCAATCGAACGGCATCTCACCGCTGAATCCCTCGGTGATGGTTGCCTTACCGGAACGGAAAACCACCTTCATCCCCCCCATACCCGAGACGTGCTCCCACCGGCCTTCATACTTGCCGGCGCAACTGACGAGCCCCGGTTTGGGAGCTTGCCCGGCCGCCCGTTGCGCGGGAGGCGGGGGCGCTGGCGTAGTCGACAGGCGGATATTCTCGGGGGTCGTGTTCACAATATCAGAGCCGAACCCTGTATCTACCCCCGGCACCTTTATGTCGTACATGTTGACATTATTCTGGCCGCGGATCTCGCCCTCCATCCACCGGCCGTTCACCAGAACTTGCACACGATCGTGGAGATCGTATTGCCCCGCAGCGTGATCCTCCGCCGTGAGTTTTCCCAGCCGGTGCACTTCGTACGGCCAGAGTTTTGAAACGTTAATCCCACTCGGCAGATGGACCAAATACGACCGGCCGTGGACCTCGAGGACCGTGGCTTCTTGCCAGCCGTCGATCAAAATGCGCACCGTGTCGCCGACCTTGAATCCGCCGGACCCCGCTCCGTTTTGATTCGCGGTTGCAGCCCCTGCACCGTTGTCGCCAGCAGCCGCGCGCGCCTTGAACGGAGAAGGCACAGACGGAATTTCACCGCGATGAGGGTCGGCCTGCGCCTCGGCCGGGGTTTGCGCATGGCATTTCGCCGGAAGCAAAGCAGTCAGTTGTACGCGTAGCGCTTCGCCTCGCTGGTATGCCTGCCCCTTCTTGTAGTTCTGATAATCGCAGGCTCCGGTGGTGTTGTCGCACGAAAAGACTTTGAAGCTTTGTCCGTCCGTGCACACGTAAACGACATTCATTTGCAGCGCCGGTGCCTGGGCGAGCACACTGGCCATCGGCACCGCGAAAAGCAGAATTCCTAAAAAGGATTTGCGCATCTAAACCGTTCCATTCTCCGCACCTTAAGGGTGCGGGAAGCAAGTTACCCCACGGCCCAGGAAAACAGCTTGGCCGGGAAGGATATCATTGATCCTCTTTCTTTTCCGGTTCTTTGGGTAGCGGCTTCTCGATGGGCTTGCGGGGCAGCATCTGGTCGCGCATCGCCGCATCGTAGACGAAGCCGGCCACGATTACTGACGCCTGCTTCAGATCGTCGGGCTGCAAGCGGTCGTACACATCCATATTCGAGTGATGGGTGCGCGCCTCGTACTCGATGGGATCCTGAATAAACTGGAATCCCGGGATGCCGACCGCGTCGAACGAGAGATGGTCGGTGCCACCGGTATTGCGCATGGTTAGCGTACCCATGCCCAGATCTTTGAACGGCCTCATCCAGGCTTCGAAGATGGGAGCAACGGCCTCGTTCTCCTGCAGGTGAACGCCGCGAATCTTTCCCGTGCCATTGTCCACGTTGAAATACACGGAGACTTTCGCCTGTTCCGGCTTCACCGTGACCTCGCCGGCTTCGCGCCGCAGCAGGGTCGGCATACCTTTCATTGCAGGCTCGTCCATGGGCGGACGCGAACCGAAATGATGCTCCACATAACCCTGCGAGCCGAGCAGGCCTTCTTCCTCGCCGCTCCACAGGCCAATGCGAATGGTGCGGCGGGGCTTGATGTCGAGCGCTTTGAGGATGCGAACCGCTTCCATCATCACAATGGTGCCCGCGCCGTTGTCGGTGGCTCCCGTGCCTGCGTGCCATGAATCTAGGTGTGCGCCGAGCATCACGACTTCGTCTTTCTTGTCAGTCCCGGGAATCTCGGCGATGGTGTCGTACTGCATGGGATCGTCGTCGTAGAAAGTGTTAGTGACGTTTAGTTCGAGGGAGACGTCTTTCTTCTGCTGAAGAAGGCGCGCAATGCGGGTCCAGTGCTCCACGGCCATGACGAGTTGAGGAACCGTCGTGGTTTCGCCGGGCTTATAGGATCCGCCGGACTGCACAAAGACGGTGCCGCCGCCGGAAGTTACGCGGAAGTGGTCGATCACGACCAGAACTTTTTCGTCGGCGAAGAACTGGTTCAAGTCCTTGAGGAACTGCTGTCGCTTCAAAAAAGCGGCAAAACCGAAGGGTGGATGGTCGCCGGGAATCTGGTAGTCGGAGAGCTTGGCGAGATCGTCGTCGCTCAGCCGTTTGAAGGGGGCCTCGGTGATCGGCTTCACCTCAATGTCAGGCCCGAAGATCACAATCATGCCGGCGAGCTTGCCTTTATATTTATCGAAATCCTTCTTGTCCTCAATGTTCACGCGAATGCATTTGCCTTGCACTACGCCGTTAGTGCCCGGAGTCCAGGCTTTGGCATAGACCAGCAGCGGGGCGATATCGGGCGAGGTCATGCGAACGTTGATGTATTGGTTGGCCCAGCCGCGGCCGAATGGTCCCCAGGGCTCGAGGTGCGCGTTGGCGAGACCCATCGCGGTGAGCTGATCGCGCGTCCATTCATTGGCGCGCTTCATGTTGGGAGAGCCGGTAAGCCTCTCGCCGATCGAGTCCATCAATCCCGCGGCGAACTCCATCACCTTGGAGTCGCGGAAGCCTTCGTAGCGGATACGGCCCATGGTTTCCAGATCCACCCTTTCCTGAGACCACAGGGGGGCGACCGAGGAGATCACAAGCAGAAGGCAGGCCAGGCGCACAAAATTCTTCATGACAGAAGCTCCCGAGTGGGGATCGAACTGGGATTATACAGCGTGATTTCGGCGATGGAGCGGAGCAAATTGTAAAGTTGTTCTCAACCGAGAGGGCATCATTCTTTCTTTCTTGCCGGGAGTCTCCGCGGGCGGTGTCGGGCAGCGCGGCCTGATGATGATGAACCCCCAGATTCAAGTCCAGCATTTGATCCAGATGCAATCGGCAGAAAACTCGCCGACTCCAGAGGTGCGAGGCCTCGGCAGAATTGGGAATTCTTCGCCCGAAGTCCCTTCAAAGGCTTGGCTTGCAATCGTTTGGAAGGGATGGCACTTTAGGGTAGTAGGGTGGCACGGGAGTGCCATTTGCAAAATCCTGCCTCGCCTTTATTTTCGCAAGTGAGCAGTTCTGGGGGAGGGCTGCCCGGGCGCCTCGATCTCGAAAGAGATTTGAGGCGCTCGCTATTTTGGGGCCAGATTTCCGGTCCTTCGTTCAAGGCCTTTCAACGGCCGTTCTGCTTCTTCGCTACCCGCGGCACACTACACACCCAGGCGATTCGCGGCTGCGACACGTCCATACCAGAGTCCGGAGTCCTTCACCGTGCGCTTCTGGTTGCGGAAGTCGACGTAAGTCAGCCCATACCGCTGCGTGTAGCCATCCAGCCACTCGAAGTTATCCACCAGGCTCCAGGCGTGATATGCGCGCACTCTCGCTCCGTCGGCGATGGCGCGCGAAAGCTCGGCCAGGATCTGGCGGTGAAAGGCAATACGGCGCGTGTCGGGAACGCGGCCGGTTTCGTCTGGGCTGTCAAGATAGCAGCAGCCATTCTCGCTAATCTCAATGATGGGATGGTTGTACTCGCGCGAGATTTGCATGACCAGGTCATAGATGCCACGCGGCCATATCTCCAGGCCCGCTTCGGTCAGTGGGCCCTCGGTTGGCATCTCGACGTGGATTTGGGTCAGGGGATCTCGACTCGACGAGCCTCCTTCGCCTTCGGTTTCCGTGCCGAAGTGGCCGGCATTGCCGGACTGAGAAATCCCCATCGCATTGGAGACGATGCGGCGGGTGTAGTAGTGAAACCCCAGCCAGTCCAAAGGAACTTTCGTGATCTTGTCGTCGCCGGGCTTGTATCCCATCGCTTCGTATGGAGTTTCGCCGACGAAAGCCTTTGGGTAATCGCCCGTCATCGCAGGGTTGAGGAAATAGATATTGCTCATGGCGTGGTAACGGGCGGCCGCTGCGCGATCGGCCTCGCTCTCGGTTTTGGGATAAGCGGGAGCCATGCCGTAGGCGCTTCCTACGGTTGCCTTAGAGGATGCCGCCTTGATGGCGCGGAACGCTTCGCCCTGCGCGAGGTTGACCGTGTGCGCCGCTTTTAGAAACTGTTCAAAATTCGCCTTGCCCGGAGGAAAGACACCGATGCCGTAGCCATAATAGGTAAAGGTCCACGGCATGTTGAAGGGAGCCCAGGTGGTGATTCGGTCGCCAAGATTGTTGGCGAGGATTCCGGCAAAGTCGGCAAAGTAGCCGGCAAGATCGCGGTTCGGCCATCCGCCTCGGTCTTCGAGCGCTTGTGGAAGGTCCCAATGATAAATCGTGCAGAAAGGGCGAATGCCCGCTTCCAGCAAGGTATCCGTAAGGCGACTGTAATAGTCGATACCCCTTTGATTGACCGGCCCTGTGCCCGTAGGTTGGATACGCGCCCAGGAAGTAGAGAAGCGGTAGCTCTTCTGATTCAGGCGCTTTAGGATGGCCACGTCTTCTTTGTAGCGGTAGTATTGATCGCAGGAAACGTCGGCCGTAGCCGCGCCTTTGATCTTGCCCACGGTATGCGAGAAGCGGTCCCAGATTGATTCCCCCTTACCGTCCACGTTCCACGCCCCTTCGACTTGGTAGGCAGCGGAGGCCATGCCCCAAAGAAATCCGCTCGGAAAGCGGGCTGTTTCGATCTCCGAGATTGCAATCGCACCCGGAACTTGTTCTTGAGATGAGGAAGAGTTGGCTCGAAGACCACGGCTGGCGAGCAGAGTGCTGGTACCAGCCAAGAGTGAGCTCTTAATAAAATTCCGGCGGTCCATTTCGATGTAAGCCAGCTGCTGGCGCGAAGCTATCAACTTTCCTCCGCCGTGGTCAAACCTTGAGTGACTAACGCTATGCGGCGGGCTAGCGTCCGTAGCGGCCCATCCACTCGGCCTGTGCCAGAATGTGTCCTTTCATGGCGGCTTCGAGTTCACGTTTTCCGGCACTGCCCTTCAGATCCAGCTTGGCGTCGAGAGCGAAGATCTTGAAGTAATAGCGATGTGGCTTGCCCGGGGGCGGACAAGGGCCGTTGTACCCAGTCTTTCGGAAATCATTCGGTCCCTGTCGGGAACCGTCTGGCAATTGCCCGGTCTTGACCACGTTTTCCCCGAGCTCGCGGCTCCCTGCTGGCAAATTCCACACGACCCAGTGGTTCCAGTTCCCCACGGGTGCGTCGGGATCGTCGGCCAACAGCGCCAGGCTCTTGGTCCCGGCGGGCGGATCGCTCCACGTCAACTGCGGAGACACATCGGCCCCGTCGCAGGTGAACTTTTTCGCGATGTCACCACCGTTGGAGAAGCTTGGGCTGGAAATGGTGAAAGCCACAGGATTGCCTCCGTTTCTCGCCAGTGAGGAGTGTATTGGGGACGAAGAGCGACCAGCAACCGTCAAAACTAAGGCAAGAGCCGCGATGGCAACGAATGCTAGTGACTGGGACAGGTCATTCGCAGGCAGCATGGTAAACAAGAACTTGGTCATGGAGCTGTTGTATCAGGTCTTGGGTCCCAGGTGTTATACCCCGCGTCCGCCAGCGGCTTCCTCCTAACCTCCTTATCGAAAACGCCTCCGATCAAGATCTCGACGCCGCCCCCAAAAATCTGTTCTAAGGCGTTTCCGATCAAGGCTAGTGTAGTGTCGCCTAAACGACTGGAGTTATTTTTTCCTCCTTTTTCGTGAACGCGGCAGGGTGCATCCCGGCTGGATGTTTTCGAGGGTTTGCCGGCAGCGTTGCAGTTTCTCCACGATCGAATCCACGGTAGCTGTCCAAACAAATGGTTTTGGATTCCGATTCCAGGTGTCCATAAACTCTTCAATAGCCGTGATGAGGTCAGGCACATCGAGAAACGTTCCACGTCGTATGCGCTTGCTCGTCAGTTCGCTAAACCACCGTTCCCCCAGATTTAACCAACTGGAGCTGGTGGGAACATAATGAGGTAGGAAACGCGGATGCTGCTTCAACCAGGCCCGAACATTGGGATGTTTGTGAGTACCGTAATTGTCCATCACCAGATGCAGCGGTATATCGCCGGGAAACTCTTGATCCAAACGTCGCAGAAATTTCAAAAACTCCCGATTGCGATGCCGGGCGAAGCACTGACCGACCACTTTGCCTTGGGCCACTTCCAAGGCGGCAAATAGCGTCGTAGTCCCATTGCGTTTGTAATCCTGCGTCATGGTTCCGCAGCGGCCTTTTTTTAGCGGCAAGCCTGGTTGGGTTCGATCCAGAGCTTGAATCTGGCTCTTTTCGTCGACGCACAACACCAGGGCTTTTTCGGGCGGATTAAGGTACAGCCCCACTACATCGGTCAGCTTCTCCAAAAACTTGGCATCCCGAGATAGTTTGAAAGTTTTCTGCAGGTGGGGTTTGAGCTGATGACTCTGCCACACCCGATTAATCGTGTCCTTGCTGACGCCTTGTTGCTCGGCCAAGGTTCGGCAACTCCAATGCGTGGCTCCTGCGGGGCGAGTTTGCAGTGTGGCGTGAATAATAGCTTTGATCTTTTCGTCCGAATAGTGCGGCTTACGTCCCCGCCCCGTTGCCACCTCCCACAAACACTCGGTGCCTTCGCGGCGAAAACGGGCCCGCCACAAGGCCACCGTTTTAAAGTTGATCTGCAAGCCTGCAGCAATGGTTTTATCCTGTTGGCCTTCGGCCGCCGACAGGATGATGTGACAGCGCTGCGCCACTTGTTGCGGCGTGCCATGGGCCGCAACCCAGCGCTGCAATTCCAGTCGATCGGCCAGATCCAGGGCAATGGGCTGAGCTTGGCGCGGCATGCACCCAAGGCTATTCCATTTTCCTAAATAACTCCAGCTATTTATGCGACACTACACTAGCGGCAATCCTCACCCTACTCGACGATTGAAGCGGGAAATCGCCTATGAAGATCTGCCAACAACACCGTAAGGAACAATTCCATGAATGGTTGCATATTATCGTGCAATCTCTGAGGCTTGCACTCTTCTGTGCATCAAGGGAAATCGGCCTCGATCACTCGTTCCGTCGCTTGCTGGGTTTCTTGGATTTGCCGCCAGAAGCCGCGCCGCAAATTCCTCGAAACGGTCGATTCGTTCAACCGCAACTTCCTCGCCGTGAGGTCCTGCCGGTTCGTCCTGCCACCCTCCCCTGGCCTCCGTTTCGTTCCTTTCTCCGTTCCGTCTGTTTTTGTCCGCTGGCGCTCAAGTGAGGAACAAAAACAGGCCGGCAACGGCAGAAAAGGGAAAAACAATGAAATTAGATGAGATCAAAAACAAGACCAACGAAGCAGTCGCTATCTGGTGGCAGCACTGCAGTCAGGACACAGTGACGTGGTGACGCAGTATCTCAACGCGATGGCCCGCTTCCACGACTACTCCTTCGAAAACATAATGCTGATCGCTCGGCAGAAACCGCAGGCAACCAACGTGGCAGGCATTTGCACTTGGCCGCTTCGTTCTTGAGGGCCGTGAGTTCCGTGCGGTTTGTTCGCATGCCTCCACGATACGGCGATTGCGAAGGCTAGGCAAGAATTCAAAGTTTTCCACCAACGCACTTTTCGGCTACTACCGGGTTTTGCTTAAGACCTGAGACCCAAGACCCGAGCCCTTAGTTGGTTGAAATAGTGAAGTTGACCGTAATCTTGGCCTGGGTCTCGACCGCTTCGTTGTCCTCAAAGTGCGGTTTGAAGTGCCATTGCCGGACGGCATCCTGGGCTGCGCCGGCCAGGATGTGCGGGCCGCTCACCACGCGCAGGTTCTGGATGACTCCATCTTTGCTAATCAGCGCCTGCAGAATCACCGACCCTTGCACTTTCATCTGCCGCGCCAGCAGTGGATAGTTGGGCCTCACCGGACTGGTCACGATTTCGGAGGCGTTGGCGGACATCTGCACGCGCTCGGAGGCATCGCTGGTTACTTTCGCGGCGGTCTCTGTATCGTCGGCGATGATAGCGTCGGTGACTGGTTGCGGCGGCGCGCCCGGTTGCAGATCTACCCGCACGGAATTGCTGCCCGGCCGGATGGTGCGGTGCGTATCGCCGGCGACAACCTCCACTTCCAGAGGGGGCAATACCGTGCGCGCCGTGGCGACGGCCGGCGGCGGTGGAGTTAGGGGAGCAGGCGTCTTGGCCACAGACGCGACACGGTGCTTTGGTTTTGCCGCTATGGCTGGCTTGGCAGTCGCCGCTATGGCTGGCTTGGCAGTTGCGGCTATGGCTGGCTTGGCAGTTGCCGCGGGAGGCTGCGCAGGAGCAACTTTGGCTTGGGGCGAGCTCTCCACCGGCTGGTCGGATTCCGCTTCGGGCCGATCCGGGAACCAGAAGTCGCGGTTCCGCCAAAGCACAATGCCTAACGCCAGTAGCAGCAGACAGAGAGCGCCGACCATCAACTTCCGCTGTTTGGGATCCTCGGGCGCACGCCTTCGAGGCTGTGCCACGAGTTCGCGATCCACTTTCGCTACGATTGCGTTTAGATCCCACATGCCGGAAAACCGAGGGCCCCAGGGGAGGATGGCGCTTCCTCTAGTATGCCTTGAATACGTTAGAAAGGCCAGCAAAAGGTGGGTATTGGGCTACGTTGATGAAATTAGCCCCCACCAAAAGGTGGCCGTCACACCTGACTCTGAAGCGTTATGATTCTCAAACGGGTCTGGGGCGAAACTTCGGACAGTCTCGCGAATCCCATGGGTGCGGAACGGCGTAAGCTTCGTTCCCGGAGCGTTTTGGGGGTACAGCCATTGGGATCGCAAGGGCAATCTGTACCAGCGCAATCTGAGTGAGAAGGCCGGTTCATGAAGAACAATGATTGCAAAATAAACGATCGCAAGATGGATGAAAAGAAATTCCGGAAGATTGGCCGGCGCGAATTGCTCAAACTGATGCCCGTGCTGGCGCTGGGCGCGTTCGCCATCCCCAGCCTGCAGGAAGGGTTGCTCAAGAAGGGACTCGGGTTCAGCGACTGGGCTTCGGCGTGGCTTTTCCGCTCCGGCCATCTGGCGCCGACTTTCGACAATTCCGACCTGACTCCCTTTGCGAAGTTTCCCATCAACGGCTATGACGTCGACGATCCTGGAGTTATCTTCGAAAACTGGACACTGACCGTCAGCGGCACGGTTAAGAAACCTGGAGACTACACTTTGGCGCAGGTGCAGGCGTTGCCCCGCTTTCGGCAGAATACACGCCACATCTGCGTCGAAGGGTGGGACGTGATTGGGCGGTTCGGGGGCGCACGGCTCTCTGACTTTCTGCAAATGGTGGGCGCGGATCCCACGGCGCGCTTCATCACGGTCAACTGCGCCGATGACTATTACGAATCACTGGACATGGCGACGGCACTGCATCCTCAGACCTTGCTTTGCTATGAAATGTACGAGCAGCCCCTCACGCGCCAGCACGGTGCGCCACTGCGTCTGCAAATTCCCACCAAGATCGGCTACAAGCAGGCCAAATACTTAACGGACTTGAAAGTCTCGCACGTGCTGGACAGAGTCGGCTATTGGGAAGACCAGGGCTATTCGTGGTTTTACGGGCTGTAGCGCCGGCGTCCGCTGGCTGTCGCGGGGGGCGCCTCGCCCCCGCAGCGAGCGGACGTCTACTATCGTGAAAGCCGGCGCGACTTGGAGGCTTACGCATGAGCGGTTCAGTTATCGAAATCATTCAGCCTAAGGGCAAGAACGCCGATGGCGAGGAAGAAGCGCCCGTCGTCGTCGCGCGGGCGGTCTACGAGCATCCGTTGGTGGTACGGCTGTGCCACTGGCTGAATGCGATCGCACTGTTTGTGATGGTCGGCAGCGGCTTGCAGATCTTTCGCGCCTTTCCCAGCTTCGGAGCCAAGATTCCGCAGAAGGACTTGCTGCATTGGCCAAGGGCATTCGCCATCGGCGGTTGGCTGGGCGGAGCGTTGCAATGGCACCTCACGTTCATGTGGATCTACATTGCGACCGGCGTTTTCTATCTTGGCTACCAACTTTTCAGCGGCAACTACCGCCAGGTCTTGTTTACGCATCGTGACATTCCCGGCGTGTGGCCGATGGTGAAGTATTATTTCTTTTTCGGACCGAAGCCGCCGCTTCGCGAAGCTTACAACCCGCTGCAGAAGCATGCTTACACCACGGCGATCGGGCTGGGTGTTCTTTCGGTGCTCACCGGTCTCGTGGTGTGGAAGCCGGTTCAGTTCTCTTGGCTGGGCTGGATGATGGGAGGCTTTCACTACGCGCGCATCTGGCATTTCGCGGTGATGTGGGCGATCTTGTTTTTTGTGCTGGGGCATCTGGTCATGGTGATCCTGCACGGCTGGAACAATTTCGTTTCCATGCTAACGGGTTGGAAGAAAGATCCGGAGTACTGACGGAAAAGGTCTTAGGTCTCAGGTGTCGGAAACCCAAGACCCAAGACCCAAGACCTAAAGACCTAAATCTCACGACGCGAGCAGCGAGGACAGCGAGCCCGATGTCCGAACCGAGCACGGTGTTGAACAATCCGGGGCAGAGTGGCGCGCGCGAGCAGGATCTGATCTTGAGCGTGCAGCGCGGCCAGAATGAATTGTTCTATGAGTTGGTCCGGCCCTATGAACGGCGGGTCTACGCTGCGGCGCTTGCCATTCTGCGCAATGAGCAGGACGCCGAGGACGCGGCGCAGGAAGCGATGCTGAAGGCGTTCGCGAACATCCGGCAATTCCGCGCCGAGGCCCGCTTCAGTACGTGGCTGATCCAGATCACGGTGAACGAGGCCCTGATGCGCCGGCGAAGGGAGCGAACTGTAGTCATGGAAGGCATCGACCACCGCCGCGACGAAGAAAGCGAATATGCGCCTCGGGATTTCGCCGATTGGCGCGAGATTCCATCGGAAGCGCTGGAACGCAAGGAAGTGCGGCAGCGGCTGGCTAAGGCGCTCGGGACGCTCGATCGAAAGTATCGCGAGGTCTTTGTGCTGCGCGATATGGAGCACCTGAACATTCAGGAGACGGCGGAGGCGCTGGGCATATCGGTGGCTTCCGTGAAGACGCGGCTGTTGCGGGCCCGGCTGATGCTGCGCGATCTGCTGGCCGCCGGATGGGAGCAGGGTTGGTTCAGCCGCCTGCCATTCGAGAAGGGGAACAAGCCATGGTAGAGCAGAGAATGTTGAACTGCGAACTGGTCTGGCGCGAGGTTTCGAATTACGTCGACGGAGATGTGGATGCTGCGCTGCGCACTTCGATGGAAGAACATTTCCGCACGTGCAAGCGCTGCGCCTCGGTGCTGGCGGGGACGCGAAATGTGATTCAACTCTATGGGGATGAACGCATGCTGGAAGTGCCTGCTGGTTTCAGCCGGCGGCTGGAGAAGCGGCTGACGAAAGACGCTGCCGTGAAGGGAAGCGGATGGTCGAGCTGGTCGGCGTGGCTGGTGCCGGTGGCGGCGATCGCTTTGATCGCGGGCGGACTGAAGTTGGCGAACACGTTTACGTTCCGAAATCTCATCAAGTCACAACATGCGCTGCCCGCCAATAACATTCCTCCCGATCTGGTGGTGGTGGTTTCATCCGGATCAAAGGTCTTTCACGTGCCGGGCTGTCGTTTCATCCACGACAAGGCTTCTGAGCGCACGCTGACGGCCAAGCAAGCGATACAGGAGGGCTATGTTCCTTGTACCCGCTGCCTGCGGCAGTATCTGAAGACGGGGTTGGCTAGACATCGCGGAGCAGTGGTTGCTGATAGCGGGAACGTGGAGGAGGAAGAGGAGTCAGAGGAAGTTCTCAGCGTGGCTGCGCGTTAGTGCGGCTTGCCATTAAGCTCAACACCATCTGGACTTCAGGCGATTCGTGAGACGGTTCGGCGTTTTCTATTCTATTTCTTAAAGATATAGAAAAGGCTCCGCTACGTCATTGAATCCGCAGGGCCAATTTGCACGCCGAACTTAAATCGATTTATCTCGCCCGCAGCGCGACCGTTCTTAGTTGGAGGAACCGGGGGGCATGGGTCAGGCTCCCCGAATGCGTCCTGCGAGACTGCAAATCGAATTGCGGGCATTCCGTGCGGCGGTCGAAACGCAAGCGGCGGCCCCAACTCCGTAATCGCGACTTCACCTTCCACCAATTGCTGGCGGCTAATAGAAAACAACGCCGCATTGGTGCTATCTTGCTTGATGCTCCCCGAGTAAACTCGGGGATTCTTTGAGTCTGGGTTAGGCATAAGCCAACTCCTGACCGCCAGAATAGGGCGTCACCAATAAAGCCCCACCAAGGCTCTCTGAGTCCTTGGCGAATCCCATCAGTATGCCCAAACCTCGCTGGGCGATGTTGAAGGCAGCGTTAGCGTCCCGATGGTCTTTGTGGCTACAGTGCTCACAGACATACACCTTACCGTCTGGAGTGTTTCTCTGACCGCATCGAGAACAGTTCTGCGAGGTATATGCAGGATGGACTTCGATGACGGGTATGCCTCGCAAAGCCGCTTTGTACCGGATGAACTGCAGCAGTTGGTAGAACGACCACTGCGAGCGGTTGACATAGCCTTTAATCTTGCTTTTAGGCTTGCGCACCCCCTCCAGATTCTCTACCACAATGACGCGGCGATGGGTTACGGCATAGGAAACAATCTGCTTGCTCACTATGTGATTTTCGTGCTTGGTGCGTCGTGATTGCCTTTTACGTAGAGCACGCAGGGTACGACACTTGCCCTGACTTTGCAGTTTGGCTCTACGGTTGCGAAAGTTCTGCTTGCATCCTGCTGGGTTGAATCCGAGATGTCTAACTTTGCCATTCTGTGGGTCTGCCAGTACGGCCACATTCCCCACTGAGTTGCGGTCGATCCCGACGCAACCTTCCAAGGTTCGCTCTGCCATCACAGGCGTCCAGTAGCAAATCGAGCATCGCCATTGACTGCCACGTTTGAAAAACTCTACACTGCGAACGAATCCATAAACCGGCTTGGGAAAGGCCACGGGCAGCACTTCCTTCTTGAACAGGGCTGGAATTCTCAACCCCCCGTCTACCAACTTGACCTGCTTTCCCTTGTCTCCGCAGATGGGCAGAACAATGTGCTTCACGGTAACGCACTTTCGATTCCGCTGGTACTTTGTGATAAGCGATTTCGCGACCACACACGGTAGTTCTGGGTAATCCTTCGAGGAGGAGAGTTTACGATTCTGCAGCATACGAGGCAACGAATCCTGCCGGACCCGAGACAGCAGGACATCGAGTACGGGAACCAGAGAATCGTCAACATTGACTACACAAGTAGTAGCCACAGTGTGCATGGGCTCATCGATCCCGTAGTTTTCGTCGTGAAGTTTCGTCGTCATGTTCTTACCTCCTCTCGTCTAAATTCCCAGATCAAACTGCTTCCTCGCATGGCTTCTTAGCTTCTTACAAACACCGAGTCCTCGAAGGGAATGGCCAGTCTGACCACATCCATTTCCTACTCGAATGCCCGCCATCCACTTCTGTTTCTAGCGCCGTTGCTCGTCTCAAGTCCGTCTCTTCCAAGCTCTTCCTCAATCGTTAAGGTTCGCAGTTCTGGTCGAACCATTCCCGAACGCTGCGGAGGTATATTCGCTTTATATTCGCCCTTAAGGATTCTGCACCCGGCGGCTGAGATTGTCAAGCGGAGAATTACGCGGTTCAAGTCCTGGTTGCTTACCTCGGTATCCGGCACCCGTCTAAGCCAAACAGCTCCGCGGTCGCGTGCAAGGGCTCCATCCAAGTTGTTTCATCCCAGGGTTGCGACTGAATCGGCTGTTCGATATCCTCACAGAAAATGGTTCTCAGTTCTGGTCGAACCATTCCCGAACGCTTTGGAACTCGGGCTACTTCGCTGCCTCAACCGGGGAGTGACTATCGACATCCTTCAACGGTGCAGAAAACCAAGAGAGGATTACGTCTTAGTCCGCTCACTTACCCAGACTAAAGTCTGGGATTGCGTTCGCTCTCCTGTTCATGGTTTTCTCCTTGGGTGAGTCTTGAGTTAGGTCGTCCGGCAGGTCTGCACTAGCAGACTCAGATCAGATGTGCCAGCGGGAAAGGAAGTTACAACACCGAGATCAAAGTTTAAAACACAGGGGGCACGGGGAAACCCAAGGCGGAACCTTCTCAGCAGGTCAGTTGATTGCGGGAGATCTTCAGACCACTCAAATTGCCCAGCGCGGTGACGGCGACGGATTCGGTTTTGAAGAACTCCTGGGCCAGGCTCTGCAGATCGTCGGCAGTTACGGCTTCAATCTTCTGGACCAGTTCGTCCAGGTCCTGGAAGCGATCAAAGTACATTTCCTGGCGGGCCAGGTTTGACATGCGTGCCGTGCTCGATTCGAGCGAGAGCATCAGGCTGCCCTTGAGTTGATCTTTGGAGCGGCGTAATTCTTCTTCCGGCACTGGCCTGGTTTTTAGATCGCGGAATTCGCCGACCACCGACTGCACTACCTTGGCCGCCGATGCCAGGGAAGTTCCAGCGTAGACTGCCATGCATCCGGTGTCGCGGTAGGGATTAAGGTCGCTGTAGATGGAGTAAGCCAGGCCCTGGCGCTCGCGGATATTCTGGAACAGACGCGAACTCATGCCTCCTCCGAGCAGGGTGTTGAGAATGTAGCCGGCATAGCGCTTCTCGTGGGCAATGGGATACGCCGGCACGCCGATGCAAAGCTGCACTTGCTCGAGAGCTTTCTTGTTGCGCAAGACGATGCGAGGAACGATCTTGGGTGCGGGCGAATGGAAGCCGTTCTGCGCCGGTTTCAGGTGCTCGAAGTGCTTAACCACGAGGTCGACGAACTGATCGTGGTCGAGATGCCCGGCGGCAGCGACGATAATGTTGCCAGGCGCGAAGCGGTGGATGTAGGTGTCAAGCACGGCCTGGCGCTCGAATTTCTTTACCGTTTCTTTGGTTCCGAGGATGGGCTTGCCGAGAGGATGATCTTTCCAGAAGTTCTGGGTAAAGATTTCGTGGACGAGGTAGTCGGGATTGTCCTCATCCATCTTGATCTCTTCGAGGATCACGCCGCGTTCGCGGGCGATGTCCTCGTCCGTGAAGTTGGGATACAGTACCAGGTCGGTCAGAATTTCGAGCGCCAGCGGAACGTGCTCGTCGAGCACTTTGACGTTAAAGCAGATGCATTCCTTGGAGGTGAACGCGTCCATGTTGCCGCCGATGGAATCGACCTGGCGGGCAATCTCCTCGGCGGTGCGGTGCTTGGTCCCTTTGAAGACCATGTGTTCGATGAAATGGGAGATGCCGTTCGATTGCGGGGTCTCGTCACGAGAGCCGGTTTCGAGCCAAATGCCAATGGAAGCCGAGCGGATGTGCTCCATCTGCTCGGTGATGACGGTGAGGCCGTGGGGCAACACCTGGCGGCGAATGTTGCGAACTTCTTTAAACATGACGATGTTAGTGGCGGAACTTTCTCAGAGGGTGCCTTACTATTCTTACACATCTGGCAGGGTGGGGCGGGGTGTGCGAGAATAAGATAGTTAGTGATTTAGAATCAGTGGGTTGCAAGTACTTTGTGATCTCTGCTGCTTGCTTCTGAACCGGGAAGAATCTCAAATTCGACGGAGGTGCGTCTAGAGGAGGCTTGTGAACCACCCAACACAGCGAGTTAGGATTTCCGGAACGCGCCGAGCGGCGCTGCTTGGTATGGATCGCGAGGAGATCACTGCCTTGGTGAGTGAGGCGGGTGAGCCTGGCTATCGCGCCAAGCAGATTATGGATGCGGTTTACCGGCAGCGGGTAGAAACGTTGTCGGAGATTTCTACGCTGCCTCAGGAGTTTCGGGAGCGGTTGGCTGAGAGCGGCGTTTCCGTCGGGGCGGCGCGGATTGAGAAGAAGTTTGTGTCCGTTGATGGAACCGTGCGGTACTTGATTGGGTTTGCTGGTGGGCAGAGTGTTGAGACGGTTTGGATGCCGGAGGGGGATGGCGGGGAAGCCGGGGATGGGTCGGAGGCAGGGGCAGAAGCGGAGAGTATCGGCTTAACTACCTCGGGGGCTAAAGCCCAGTTCCACAGGCCTGCCTCTGACGCAGGCCTGGAAGGCCTGCTCCAGCCTTCTCAAAATCCTGTCGGCCATGTTCGCACCAGCCAAGTTCGCACCGATCAGGAACGGGCGAGACAGGGGCGTTCGACGATTTGCATTTCCAGTCAGGTGGGATGTGCTGTGGATTGCCAGTTTTGTTTGACCGCGTTGCTCGGCGTGACGCGAAACCTGACTGCCGGCGAGATTGTGGGGCAGGTTTGTGCCGTGCTCAAAGATCAGCACGTTTCGCCGCCGGAGGATCGGATCAATCTGGTTTTCATGGGCATGGGCGAGCCATTTCTCAACTACGAGAATTTCGTGAAGGCGGCGCGTCTGCTGGTAGAGGGCGTGGGCATTGCGGAGCGGCGAATGACGGTGTCGACGGCGGGGATTGTGCCGCGCATCCGTGACTTTGGCGGGGAGAAGATCCGGCCGAAGCTGGCGATTTCTTTGAATGCATCGAACGATGCACTGCGCACGCGGCTGATGCCAGTGAACAAGAAATGGACTCTGGAAATGCTGATGGCGGCGGCGCGGGAGTTTCCGCTGCGTACGCGGGAGTGGATCACGTTCGAGTACGTGCTGCTTGGCGGGGTGAACGACACACCGGAGAATGCGAAAGAAGTGGCCGAGTTGCTGCGGGGGCTGCGCTGCAAGGTGAATCTGATCGCGCTGAATCCGGGGCCGGGAATTGACTTTACGACTCCGAGTGCGGAGCGGGTGGCAGCGTTTCAGAAAATTCTGCGGGAAGCGGGAATTCCGGCTTTTGTGAGGCGTCCGCGGGGCCGGGACATCTATGCCGCCTGCGGCCAGCTCAAGAGAACGGTTGAGGTTGCCACATCACCGGAACTCCAGCTTCCGTCGATTGCTCCGGTGCCGCAGAGATGACCGGGATCTCGACGCGGATGTTGGTTCCCGCGCTGCGGCCTTGCTCCCAGAGAATCCGCCCATGATGTTGCTGCAGGATGCCTTGACAGGCGCTGAGTCCCAAGCCGGAGACCGTCTGGTCTTCTTCTTTTTCTTTTTCTTTGTTTTCGGCTGATGATTCGTCGGCCAGGCCGGTGTCGGAGATGTTGATGATAGCGAGGCCATCTTTCGATTCCGCGGCAATGGTCAGAGTTCGATTACGGTGCTGGCCCACTGCATACAGCGCGTCGTTGATGATTTGCACGCAAACCTGGAGCAACTGGTTGGAATCTCCCCGAACGAGCAGCGGGTCCTGCGAAAATTCGGCGCGCACTTCGAGGTTGAGAGCTTGCCACTGAGGTTGCGAGAGTTTAACGGCGGTACGCAGCAAGGTCTTGAGATCCACCGGGGCCATCGCGGCCGGGCCTTGTCTGGCAAAACTGAGCAGGCTGGCCACCAGAGACTTGGTGCGCCGGACGTGCAGCCCGATTCTTCCCGCCAGTTCGAACTGTTCCGGGTTGAGTGGCGTGGTCAGAAGAAGATCGGAATAACCGAGCATGGCGGCGATAGGATTGTTGAGTTCGTGGGTTGCGCCGCCCACCAGTTGTCCGATCGAGGCCAGTTTTTCCGACTCCGTGATCTGCGCCTGCAAACGTTTCAGGTTGGACAGGGACTCCCGCGAGTGTGTCAACAGGCGGAGCAGTTCCCGGTCGAGCAAGCGCTGCCGCACGAAAACCATGACGCTCATGAGAAGCGCCGCGGCCAGAGTCAGAACCAGGCGGAACGAACGGATAGCGCGGGGGAGCTGCCGTGTCCACCAGAGCCCAGGTGGCAAACAGCGGGAGGGAGAAGGCCGCAATCATGCCCAGCCGCGCCAGCCACACGCCATGAGATGTGGAAGTGGAGGGGACGCCGGCTTGGGGTTCGCGCTCGCGGGTCCACAGACCGATCACTGTGATCCAGGCCATAGAAACAGCGAGCGGAATGTCGAAGAGACTTCCGCTGTAATAGACATGCCAACTGAGCGCAAAGTTGGCGACGTAAGAACTGCCGGCGTAGATCAAGTTGGCGCCGAACAGACTGGCATAAAAAGTTTTCCAGCCGTTCTTGCTGCCCATCCAGGCCAGGAACAAGGCACCCAGAAAAGCCAGTTTCTCGATGAGGTACAAAGAATTAAGATTGTTAGCGTAGGCTGGCACATCGACAACGATGTACTGCCAGGGGATCACAATGAGGACGTAGAGATAAGCCCACCAGACCATCATCAAGGCAAAATCGAGGCGGCGCAGGCGGGCGGCATACTCATCCTGCGGAGCATGAGGCCGGAGCGCCAGAGCGGCCATCAGCGGGACAATGTGCAGGAAAAGAATGATGTCGGCCGCGCATAAATCCGGGACATCGGCGCGCAGCCAGACTTCGTGGTAGGTCCAAAACAACTGGTAGGAAAACCAGAGGGCGATGCCGGCTGCCATGAGCGTCCAGAACAGACGCGAGCGCCCGCGTGACCGCACCGCCTGAGGGATGAGGGAAATCGTTCCGGAAAACAGCAGGAGGCACTCAATCACATCGCTGAGGGCGGTAAGGCGAAAGGAGTGAGGCAGGAGAAGAGCAGCCAGGACCAGGGTCGCAAGACAGGCTGCGACGGCCGCGGTCCAGAGCTTGCAATAGGTGCGCAAGAAGACGGTCCTCGCTGCCATTTTAGACTGGGACTTGAGAAGGCACCGGTTACGGAAGTAATCCGGGAGAATCTGTAATTGGGTAATTTAGTCCTTGAAAGACCTCGCGCCCGGCTTCCGCTACAGAATCGCCCGGATGGCTCAATTCTTTGATTGCGCTCGGAAAAAGGGTGCAGCAGAAAGTTTTGCTTGCTCCCGATCTTTCTTGTCAATAATATGCGAAGCATTCCTGGACTGGGCAAATTCGGTAAGGAAGCGAGCCAAACGCGCAATGGTTGCATCGCCAAGAACGCGACGCTTCGCGCGGCTCGCCCAGATTCCCTGGGCAAGCTCGGGACAGGCGCTTCACTGCCCAAAGAACGCTTGTTCACGAGTGGCGCTCCAACTGCACTACGATACAAATTCATTCTCCAGCGGGAAGTGACTCGACTTGCACGCTGACGCTAATCACCGTTTTTTTGGCCGACCGCAGGCTCCCGCCGACCCCAGCGAAATTCGGCGCACCGAGCGCTGGTTGGCCACGGCGCGTGTGTTTCTGGCAGTTTCAGCCCTGGTCGCAATCCGGATGGATCCAACCGAACTGGGCAATTCTCCAGCGGCCTATGGTCTGCTGGGGTTCTACATGGGGAATAGCGTCCTGGTGCTGATGCTGCTGCGGCGGCGGCAGGCGTCCACGGCTCGGTTTCGAGTTCTGGTGCATGCGGCCGACATCATGTGGCCGGCCTTCATCTCGGTGTTTGCGGATGGTCCGAGAAGCCCCTTCGTTCTGTTCTTTGTTTTTGTGCTGACGGCGGCGGCTTACCGGTGGGGCTTGTGGGAAACGTTGAGCACGGCGGCGGCGGAAGTGGTGTTGCTGTGGGCCGAGAGCTTCGTGATATTCCATATTTTGGCGACGCGCGGGATACGCGTGCCATGGCACGTGTTGGCGGGTCTGAAAATCAATGTGGGCGAGTTCGAACCGAAGCGTTTGTTCATGCAGTCGGTTTATTTGCTGGTGATGGGGTTGCTGCTGGGTTATCTAGCGGAGCAGCAGAAGCAGCTGAGGGCGGAGAAGGCCGCGGTGACCCGCATTCTGGCAAAGGTGCGAGTGGAAGCGGGGCTGACGGGAACTCTGCAGCAGATTTTCCGTGAAGTCCTCGGCCTGTGCGGAGCGGTGCGGCTGCTGGTTGCGTCGCAGGAGATTCCCAGCCACAGAATGTTTCTGGGCGAATTGCGCAATGGAGATGGAGCGCCTTCCGATTTCGTATGGCTGGACTCCAGCCCGCGGGACGCGAAGATCTATCTGGAGGATTTTCCGGGCGAAGTGTGTTACGCGGCGGACGAAGGAAAACGCTGGTCTGTGATCGCACTGGACCGTGAGGGCAACCAAGTGCCTTCGCCGTCCAGCGAGCCGCTGGCTCGACTGCAGGAGCGGCAATCCTTTCGGTCGCTGATTATGATGTCCTTCGTATTCGGAAGCGAGTGGCGGGGACGGGTCTTGGTGTTTGATCCTTCGTGGCAAGGGGAGACGCAGGAAGGACTGCGTTTTCTGCTCGATTTGCTCCGTCAGGTGGGTCCGGCCGTTTACAACGTCTACCTGCTGCACCGGCTGAGGCGGCGGGCTGGCGCCGCGGAGCGCGCGCGCTTCGCCAGAGAACTGCACGATGGGGCGGTGCAGTCGCTGATCGCCGTGGAGATGCAGGTGGACGTTCTTCGGCGCCAGGCGGAGACTACGCCCGCCGTAGTTGGCGGCGAGCTGGGCCGGATCCAGGGTTTGCTGCGGGAAGAAGTTCTGAAGCTGCGGGAACTGATGCAGCAGATGAAGTCGATCGACGTGGATGCTCGAAAATTCCTGAGCGTGGTGAACGACGCGGTGGAACGGTTTGAGCGGGAGACCGGGATTTCCGCGCGTTTCGTGACCGACATTGAGAAACTGGAGATGCCCGGGAAGGTCTGCCGCGAGATGTTGCGGATCGTGCAGGAGGGGTTGGTCAACGTGCGCAAGCACAGCCAAGCGCGCCATGTGCTGGTGCGCCTGAGTTCTGGTGACAGCCAATGGAGCCTGACGCTGGAGGATGACGGCAAGGGTTTCCCGTTTTCCGGCCGCCTGACGCAGGACGAACTGAACAAGATGGGGAAGGGGCCAATGATCATCAAGGAACGGGTCCGTTTAATTGCGGGCGCACTCACGGTAGAATCGAATCCCGGTCTGGGGACGCGCCTGGAAATCAAGGTTGCGAAGGGTGGAGAGGTTTCCGATGAACTTTAAGAAATCACAGCCTGTTCGTATCGTGATTGCGGACGACCATCCAATTTTCCGGGATGGACTGCGCCGTCTTCTGGAAGCGGAACCGGATTTGAAAGTTTTGGGTGAGGCCTCAGACGGCGCGGAAGCGGTGAGACTGGCGCGGCAGTTGAAGCCCGACATTCTGTTGCTAGACCTGGCGATGCCCAAGCATCCCGGCCTGGAAGCTTTGCGGGATCTGAGCACGGGGACGAGTTCCACTCCCGTGCGCGTGATCCTGCTGACGGCGGCGGCGGAGAAGAGCCAGATTGTGGAAGCTCTGCAGCTGGGCGCGCGGGGAGTGGTGTTGAAGGATTCCGCCACGCAGTTGCTGCTGAAAGCGATCCACACCGTGATGTCAGGGCGAGTACTGGGTGGGACGGGAGAGCGTTTCTAACCTGGTGCAATATTTGCGAACGCTGGTGCAGTCTTCCAGCGACGAAGCGCGGCAGAAGAAATTTGGCCTGACCCCGCGCGAGTTGGAGATTGTGGCCGCGGTGGTGGCGGGATACTCGAATAAGGAGATTGCGGAATACTTCAAGATCAGCGAAGACACGGTCAAGCATCATCTGAGCAATATTTTCGACAAGCTGGGAGTTTCCACGCGGCTGGAGTTGGCGCTGTTTGCGGTGAACCAGTCGCTTCCGCTGAAAAGCATTGGCTGACCAGAACTCAAAAGCTTGCGCCGTAACGGTATGGCACTTCTGGGCCATTGGCGGGCACGGTTTCTAAACTTATCATACGTTCGAGACCAGCCTCGAGAGAAACTGATCCTGTCACAGCATGTGTGCGATGTTCCCTCGTTTGAGCGATGGGGGTAGGGGGAAGACAAATTTCGAGGAGACGGAGCCCGTGGCAAAAATTCTGCAAAAGCTTTGGAAGGATGAGAGTGGTCAGGATATCGCCGAGTATGCGGTGATGCTGGCTGTGATTCTGGTGATCGTGGTGGGCACGATCCGGCTCATTGGCTCGAACGCCAACAATGTATTCTCGAATGTTGCCAGCGCCATTCAGTAGTGCTTGGTCTTAGGGGCTAGCGGGAGTTTACTGACTGCGATCGAGCAAGGGCTGCAGCAATTCTGCGAACTCATTGCGTCGTATTGAGTTGTGCGATTTCGGTCGCGACCGATTTTGTATTGCCCTTTCCCAACCAGGTTCCGGGCGCGTTTTGTCACTATCCCCGTTCCTCACGGTATGGCAAGCTTGGCTAGAAGTCCTGTCGCTTGCAAGGGTTACGTGGGTTACAAGATCGTAGCCGTAACGCTGTGCGAAATGATGAACTTACGATTCATTTTGCTCAACTCCCAGTAAACTCCCGCGAGGACCTAATCGCCTTTCTGCGCGCCCCGCAATCACATTCTCACTTCGGAGCGGGCGCGGTAAGCGCGACCTTCTCGCTGCCCTGAGTCGAGAGTCTGGTGAGATAAGGGAAGAATGGAGTGATCTCGAACGGCATCTTTTCCCTCGCCGAAGTCAGGGCCACCGGCTTTGCCTTCGCCAGTTCCACCTGGTCCGTCCAGGGATCTAGCTTGATGCGTCCTCCGAGTGGAAGCGCGGCAATCTGATCGGTGCGTTGCGGCTCCAGTTGTGGTGCGGAAGCCAGCAGCGCTGACATGCGGATGCTCTTGCCGCTGGCGAAACCATTGCCCAGATGCGGGCGAATAAGATTGGGCAGATCGGGAGCACTTTCCTGCAGGGCCTTTAAGAACAGCCCGGCACTTCCTAGTTTGTCCTTGTAAGGAGAATTCTTCAACAATTCCAAAGCCTTGGCGTCGGCAGCTTCTTCGTCGGCTGGCCGGCGTTTGAAGTCCATGCGCTGGAACGAGTCTTCATCGGGGAAGAACAAGCGGTCATTGAATGCCAGCTTGGTATCGAACGGATGTGCCCAGCACGATGTGACTGAGTTCGTGGGCCAGGACCATGGCGAGCGAGGCTTCATCGGGAAGCACATCGAGCAAGCCACGACTGATCACGATGGTGTGCCCGATGGTGAACGATTCCAGAGGAGAAGTGAGCAGCACGCGGCAGCGGACATCGGCCTGCAGATCGATGTTATTGGTGACCAACAGATTGTTGACCACGGTCAGAAGAATCTTGTCCACTTCGCCGGGAGGCGCAAGCAGGCCGATCTTCTGCAGGCGCTCGACCGCGTTATCTTCGGCCTGGCGTTCCCACATGCGCTCGGCGACCACGGGAGCTGCGTCGGCGGCGACATCGCTCTGATCTTTCACGGACTGAGGAGAGTCCACCAGAATCTGCGTGAACTCCGAATTCTTGTCCAGGGCCTTCAAGTCATATCCCCAAAGACGGGTCTGCCCCCGGAAGTGCAAGGTCTTGGAGATGCGATACTTCATGTCGGATTCTTCGCTGTAGATATAGGCGGGCAGCCACGTGCCGGGACGGAGATTCAAGCGCCAACTGTCGAAGTGCAAGTAGAAGCTGGTTTTGGGGTGGGGAGAGTAGGTTCCGTTGAAGCGAACCACGTTGTAATCCTGATCCTCAACCCAGATTCTGCCCAGGAAGCGGCCTGTGCCGGCGTCTGCCTTGGGTTCGACATCGATCACCAGGCAGCGCACTTCTCCCAGAAACTCACGGCGCACGAAAGTGAAGTTGTAGTACTTCCTCTGGAAATCGGTATCGAGGATCACCATCTGGGCGAACCCCAGCGGCAGGAAATGCAAGGAGTAAAGCCGGTGAGGTGGTTGACCATGCGATGGCCGAACCCGGGCTGGCCCACGAAGGAAGTGTCTTCGGGGCCGTCGCTCATGTCGAGGCGTCCAAGGAAATACTGGTCGTTGACCGGGGAAGCGTTTCCGTCTTTGTCGGTCTTGAGATCCTGAAGATAGGTCTCGACCATGGGACGCATGTGGCGCATCTGGGCCACGAAGAGATGCTCTTTCTCGACCACCCGGTCGATCACGTCATTGAACGAAGCTGCAGGCGGAGAAGGAGGAGTTACTGCGCCTTGTCCCGCTGGGGCCGCATTGGTTGAGGCGGCCGGTGGCGGGGAAGACGCAGCTGGTGGTGCGGAAGATGTTGAATCCTGCGACGCTGCGGGGAAAGAGCAGGCCAACAACAGGAAGAACGAAAGCGAACCTACCTGAAAAATACGCATAAAACCCTTAGGGAGCAACCTACGCCAATTGAAAAATGATGTGCAAGACGACGGTGGAATCGGTTGGCTGGCCATCCTTCATCGCCGGCTTGAAGTGAATCTGTTCGGCGGCCTTGACGGCATTGTCGTCGAGGCCGTGACCCAATCCGCGCACGACCCGTAGCACATGGAGATTGCCGGAGGCCTCCAGAACCACTTCCAGGAGGACTTCGCCTTCAATCCGCAGACTCCGAGCTTCTTGAGTATAGACGGGAGTTGGCTTGGAAAGGATTTCCGCAGGCACTGCCTTGGCCGCGGTCTCTGCCGGGCGGGAGCGCACAGTGGGCGGGGCGGGGACATCGGCGCTGGCGAAGCCGCTGGCTTGCACTGTGGCTGTGGATGCGCGAGGGCGGCTGTCTGCAATGGCTGTGCCATTGCCAAAGCCAGTACTTGCGACCACGCCGGGCACGCCCTTGGCGCCGCCGGTGCCGTTGCCATAGCCCGGCCCGGATGGTAGATCGAAACGATCCCAGCGCCGCGATGTTGACGGCCTTGCCCTGACTTGCCTTGGCCGGAATTCCATTGGGGTCGCCGAAGCCTCCGGTTTGCACCTGCGAGGGAGCGCGCGCCATGGTGGGCGTAGCCGAACTGCCGGTGGAAAATACGTTGGTTTTCACCGCCTGTTTGGGAATGACAGGCGCGGAGTTGGGAGGCAGCGGATCCAATTTCTTGGGTGCGATGCTGACCGTGGGAGCGGCATCATCTTCCACTTTCACTGGAACTTTTGGCGTTGGCGCGGGAAGACGCAATGCGTTGGCCGGAGGGTCCAGTTCTGCGATGAATGTGGGCTTCGGCAACTCGCGCAATGGCTGCGGCTGATGATTGACGGGAACCGGAGTGCTCACCAGCTCAATCGAACGGAAAGTGTGTTCCGGAGGCGAGACAATCGCGGGATACAGCAAGCGTACCCAGGCGAGAAACGCAACCACCAGCGCTTGCGTGCCAGTGCTGAAAACGAATTCCGTCCATGGGGTTTTCGTCTTCGGCAGCAGGGAGAACAGAGTCTGTTGGGAAGCAAAATAACTCATATATATGGGTTTACTCGTCAGTTCTTGAAAACACCTGTTTCGATTGGAAGTTTCTCAGACCGAGGCAGTGTTGAGTTCCTGGGACTGCACAGGTCGAGAAGCTTTCGGCTTACTGCTTACAAGGTCAAAATCTGCACGGCAAAGGCCATTTCGCTGGCAACCTGGAAGTCTATCTGCTTGATCTTTCAAACACTTACGCTGGCCGCGCCGGGCGACTGGAGCGGACAGGGCAGGAAAGAGCAAAAAATTACACCCAGCACGAGTCTTTTTACTACCCGGAGGGAGGGCGGGCTCCCCGGGACCGCCGGCCCTGGGGAGTGGTCAGCAAGATTTCACGCCAGAGATAGGGCGAAAGGTGGCATTTATTCGGCCAACCTCACTCCTGTCGGCACCTCTGGTTAACAGCGCACCACCTTGGGACTGTCGATACCCTTGGTCGCGTTGCGGGTGTCGACGACCAACTGGGCTTCGCCGACGATCCTCTTATAGTCGTAATCGGAGTGATCGGTCACGATCACGATGCAATCGTACTGGCCCAGTTGCTCCAGTTCTGTCCGCTTCATCTGCAAGTCGTATTTGCGTCCCTTGCCGATGAAAGGGAAGTAGGGATCGTGATAGCTGACTTGGGCTCCTTCCTTTTGCAAAAGCTCGATGATGGTGAGGGCCGGGGACTCGCGCAGATCATCGATATCCTTTTTGTAAGCCACGCCCAGGATGAGGACACGCGCTCCGTTCACGGATTTCTTATGCTGGTTCAGCGCCCCACCGATGGAGGCGAGTACGTGATAAGGCATGTTAATGTTGATCTCTCCCGCCAACTCAATAAAGCGGGTGCGGAAGTCCCATTCCTTGGCTTTCCATGACAAGTAGAAGGGATCGACGGGAATGCAATGTCCACCCAGGCCAGGTCCGGGATAGAAAGGATGAAAGCCGAAGGGTTTGGTGGATGCGGCCGCGATGACTTCCCAAATGTCGATCCCCATGCGCAGGCAAAGCATCTTAAGCTCATTGACCAAGGCGATGTTGACGCAGCGGTAAATATTCTCCAGCAGCTTCGTCATCTCCGCCGCGGCGGGCGAGGAAACGGGAACCGTGCGATGGAAGATGGATCCGTAGAGAGCTCCCGCCAGCTCCGAGGCTTGCGGGTTCAGTCCGCCTACAACCTTGGGGATGTCGCGGCGGGCGACCGTGGT
Organism: uncultured Acidobacteriaceae bacterium; assembly: GCA_963714225.1. Taxonomy (GTDB): domain Bacteria; phylum Acidobacteriota; class Terriglobia; order Terriglobales; family Acidobacteriaceae; genus Sulfotelmatobacter. Next base: position 44,758 of record CAVQNY010000038.1, read on the forward strand.
GTTGCCGGGGTCTTCGCGCTCGGGGGAAAAGGCCGCAAAGAAATCTTTCTTCGCGCCGGAAGCGCCGGAGGAAGTGCCGCGGGCAGCCTTCAGCCCCTGCTTGTTTTCTTTCTCGAGAATCGGCAGCATGACTTCTTCGGTGGTGCCGGGGTAGGTTGTACTCTCGAGAACCACCAACTGGCCCGCCTGCAGATGGGGCGCAATGGCGTGTGTGGTATCAGTGATGAAGCTGAGATCGGGTTCGTGATATTGGTTGAGAGGAGTGGGGACGCAGATGATGATGGCGTCCATCTCGACGAGCCGGGCGTAGTCGGAAGTGGCGGAAAAGCCCTGCGCCTTGGCTTCCTGGATTTCTTCGCGCGCCGATGCGGTAGATGTAGGATTCGCCCTGGCCAGGGTATCGACCTTGCGCTGATCGATGTCGAAGCCGGTGACGGCGAACTTCTGTTCGCTGAACAGCAGGGCCAGCGGCAGTCCCACGTAGCCCAGGCCGATGATGCCGATGCGCGCCTGGCGCTGCTGGATCTTGTTCTTGAGCTGATCGGCGGCGACCGATTTGCGGCAGAGTGATTCGTCATCGTCGCCGTCTGAGGGATCTCTTCTGTGGGTAGTGAATTTCATTTTCGATTCTAGCACGCGGTTGCGGGACGAGGCGTTACTGGAGCGCGGCGAGTACCGGGGAATCAGATTTCATCTTCCGAAGTTGGGAATCTATGGAGAGACGTGGGAGTCATGAAGCGCGCGTGGTTTCTGGTCATGGCAGTACTGGCAGGATTGTCGGTAGGGCTGGCTGCGAAAGCCGGCAGCTTTCTTGTGGTGGACGCGCCACGTCCCTCCGATGTGATCCTGGTGCTGGCAGGGGAAACGGACCGGCGTCCGGAACGCGCCCTGGAACTTCTGGCGCAGGGATATGGGCGGCGGGTGGTGCTGGATGTCCCGACAAACGCGAAGATCTACGAATTTACGCAGATTCAGTTGGCACAGAAATACATTCAGGATCTGCCGCAGAGCAGCGTCGATCAGCGTATGTCCCATCGACGGACTGTCGACCAAGGACGAGTCGAAGGATGCGGAGAAGTGCCTGGCACGCGAAGGCGGCAAGAGCGTGCTGATCGTGACCTCGGATTTCCACACCCGGCGCGCGCTAAGCGTTTTCCGGCGCGAAGTTCCCGGACATGAGTACTCGGTAGCGGCTGCCCGGGACGAAGCGCAATTCGGCGTGAAATGGTGGACGCATCGCCAATGGGCGAAAACCCTTGTGGATGAATGGCTGAGACTGATCTGGTGGAAGATGGTCGACCAGTGGCGCTGAAGGCAAA
>CAVQNY010000039.1:0-70355 GCA_963714225.1 uncultured Acidobacteriaceae bacterium
GTATGTACTCAGGTTTCCCCACCCTTTACTGCTTTGCAAGTCGTTCTCCAAGATTTCCGCCGTTATTTTTCTGGAGGAGCGCGGAGCTGCTCCCGTGTCTTATCTCGCATTTCAGCCGATTCTCCTCTCCTTTCGGATTGCTTTCCTGATGGCACCGTCGACTGCGCGCCCGTCTGACTGCAAAAGATGGGATTGGATTCGTCCGCCGTCACGCCTATCGTCACAGCCCAGCTTATAGCGGTCGAACGGTATGAAATCTCTCGAAAATGCGCGACATCGAGCACCGCAGTCCCTTCCATCGTTTGTTGGATTTCGGCACGTTTGTCGACCGAGATCTCCGGGTCGAGCACACGCATCTTGCGCGAGTCCACGCGCAGTTGAACGCTTGGACTGGCGGAAGAATCGATCTCGCCCTCGTCAATTGGAGCTGGTATCTCGTACGCCAGTTCGTCATGTTCGTGGCGGGCTGGCACCTCTTCGGGCCGCCGCCCTTGCATTCCGAGCGGCCCAGGTCGTTCTAGGGACGCGCGCGCTTTTCTCGGATCAGCTTCTTCGGAATCTACTCGACCCGCCCGTGCCGGCCGCGCGCGCGGCTAGCGAAGCGCACCCTCTCTTTCCAGTAGCCTGGCTCTATACACTGTGGGATCCGCGAGCGTCGCCGCGTTAACCAGGTCGCTAACCTGGCAGACGTCGGGTGGCACGACAACAACGCGATTGGCGGCCAAGGACCGGCCGAGTACGTTCCGCGGCTCCGGCAGAAGTTGTCCATCGACGATCGGTGGGGCCGCATGTGCGCGGAGCACGCCATTCCATTGGGATGGGAGTCGATGGAGTACGAGGAGTTTCTCCGGCTTTAGGGTCGTCGCCCTTGAGCTTGCGCACCGAACGCCTCGATACTCTCGACCTTGATCTTGTTTTTTTGCAGCGTTCCCTGCACGCGAACAGTTTGCCCCGCAAATGCCTCGGCTTTGTCCTGATCGTCCAAGCTGTAGATCGCCTTCTTGCTCGAGTCGTACAGGACATACTTAGAGCCGAGTCGCGCGCACATGGTGGCGCAGCTGTTCTTGTCGCGCCCCATGTTCTTCATTTCGGCCATCATTTTTTCGTGGGTTCCGTCTTTGGCGCAGAGCGCATCCATGATCTCGCCCGAGAATGTCTGCGCGTCGGCCTTGTCAGGCTGCGCTTTTGGTTGTGCACCCATGAGTGGCGCGGTGAGAAACAGTCCTAAACAAAGCGTAAGAATGATGCCTGAGTTCCTTTTCATTTCTTTAAGTCTCCATCGCGGCCGTTGAGCGGTCGCATTCAAATAACTTAATTAGCCCGCAAGGCCCGGGTTGTCATACCGATGTCAACACTTTGTAATTAATAGCGGTCACAGCAGCTCTCTGTCCCCAAAAAGTGACAACTTGTTTACACGCCGCTGACAATCGGCGCTCCAACGCCATCTAGCCTTTAGCCTTCGAGGAAAAACTAATGTCTCGTAACAATGTCATCTGCCGGTTTGGATGCGCCATTTTAGGATTCGTCATTGCCAGCGGCATGCTTGCGTCTGGCCAAGCTTCTTCCAGCGGCAATGCGGTATCCGCGCCTGATTTGGGTATTTCTTTCGTGGAAGGCTCTTCGTCCCAAGTCATCGTGGAACACAATGGGACGAAATACATTGTGGATCTTGCTACTCACCAGATCCGTCCAGCCGACGCCGCAGGCCAACTTGTTCCCGCCACGTCAACGCAAACCGTTGTTGAACCGGCCCAGCCGGCAACCGGGCAGCCGCACCCCGCCGCGCCGGCCAAGAGCAAGATCTATAAAGCTGGAGACGACCTTTTGTTCAATGTCCCCACCGGCCGGCGGGTCGAGCGCCACAGTCTCACTGTTAATTTCACTCACCGCTTTCCCTTCGAAGCGGCATTCACGGGACCCGGGCGCGGGGATACGCTGTTGGGCCTCGACGACTTCTCCATTTCATCGCTCGGTTTGCGTTATGGGGTAACTTCGAAATTCTATGTCTTCGCCTATCGCTCTCCCAGCGTCATCGGACGGCCTATCGAAATGATGGCGGCCTACAACTTTCTCGATGAGCACGACGGCAATCCTCTGAACGCCGCCGTGAGATTCTCCGTGGATGGGCAGAATGACTTCTCCAGCAATTTTGCCGAGAACTTTGAGCTGATTTTCTCGCGGAGTGTGACTCGGCACGCGCAGTTGTATGCGGTGCCCACTTTCACGATTCACCAGCGGCCTCTGATTTCCAATCCTGGCGCCTCACTCGCCGACGCCATGCCGAATCAGCCTTGCAGCGCGCCGCTGGCCGCTGGAATTGCGGCCTCTTTCAACGCGCACCCTTGCGCGAATACGTTCTCTCTGTCAGCCGCACTCTCCGTCGATATCCGGCCCACGGTCGCGTTTGTTGCCGAAGTCACGCCCACGCTGGTGAACGGCACCGAATTGGCCATTCACCGGCCAGAGTATGCCTTCGGCATTCAGAAGAAGATTTGGCGGCACGCTTTCACTTTCGGACTATCCAATGGACCCGGATCGATAGTCTCGGAGCGTGGAGGCACCCGCGCGACTTTCGTACAAGATCCAACTGCGGATAAGCCGGGCGGGTTGTTCGTCGGCTTCGATTTGACACGACAGTTGTTCTAGAGATGGGAGAAGGGAAGATTCCTCGAAATCCGACCCTTTCTCCGGCTGGAAGCTGGCGCCGGATATGGTTTCCCTTGATCGGGCTGCTTACCACTTAGCCTCAACGTCATTACGGAGGACGCATGGGTAAGTTCATTCTGGGTGCAATTACGTGTCTTACTATTTTGGTAGCGGCTACATTCGGCCTCGCCATGCTGGGTTTTTTGCCCACCCAAGCAAATGTTGCCCCGCCCAGACTGGAGGGCCGCGTGGCCAACCAAGCGCTAGACGCCTCCATGGAGCGCCACGCTCCCCGCGTGACCAATCCGCTGACGGCGAGCGATCAGAACCTAATCGACGGTATGAAGATTTACTACGTGAACTGCTCGCTTTGCCATGGAGGCCTCGACCGCAAGCCCGCAGCGTTGGCCAAGAACTTCTATCCGCCTGTTCCCAACCTGATTTCCGATCCTCCGGAAGATCCCGAGTGGCACATCTTCTTTACGATCCGCACCGGCGTCCGTTACACCGGTATGCCCGCCTGGGACGGCGTCCTCACCGAGCAGGATACGTGGAAGGTTACTTCGTTTCTCTCCCATATGGATAAACTCCCGCCCGGGGTTCAGCAATACTGGCAGGATACCTTCAACGTTGCCCCAGCAGCTGGCGGAGAGGGGAAAGACCACGCCGAAAAGGAAAGCCGTTAGACCGGCCTGACAAATCGGCAGAGCGATCGATCGAGAAAGGAGATTCTAAAGCGTCTCGACATTCAATCATGAAACTGGCTTCCCAGTCCCAGACGGTTCGACGACTTGGCTGTACTCGATTGGCCACCAAGTGGGGGATCGTTCAAGCCATCGGATTCCGGCGGGAACTTTTCAACCCTACTCGACGGACGGAGAGCGCAGTGGCCCTTCTCTTCGGCGAAATGCCCGGGAATTTGCCGCTCCTGCGCATTCATTCGCAGTGCCTAACTGGGGACGTGTTGGGCTCGCTCCGTTGTGATTGTGGAGATCAGTTGGATCTGGCCATGCGAGCGATTGCTCTCGACGGTTGCGGGTTGTTGATTTACGAGCACCAGGAGGGACGAGGAATCGGGCTGATGGCCAAGTTGCAGGCCTACAGTTTGCAGGACATGGGCCTTGATACGGTTGAAGCGAACCACGCTCTTGGCTTCCGAAGTGATTACCGAGATTACGCCTTATCCATCGCGATTTTGCACGATTTCGGGATTAGCCGCGTTCGCCTTCTGTCGAACAATCCAGATAAAGTTTACGCATTAACTGATGCCGGCATCGACATTGTCGAGCGGGTCCACTGCGAGGTTTCGCTGAATCCGCACTCCTCAACCTACCTGCAAACCAAGAAAGAAAAGATGGGACACACGCTCAGCCTGGCAGGCCCTGAGAACGCGGAATCTGTAATTCAGGCACGCGCCGCGGGACTTAGCCTTCTGGGTAAGAGCGGAAGTCCGGTGACGAGAGAACATTTTGCCTTCGCAAGCCTCGACGAAGGTTTTCGCGAACTGAGAGCCGGACGGATGATCGTCGTGATAGACGATGAAGATCGCGAGAATGAAGGGGATCTAGTGATCGCGGCGGAAATGGTGACACCGGAGGCTATCAACTTCATGGCAATTCACGGACGGGGTTTGATCTGCCTGGCCATGACGGGCGAAAGGCTCGACGAACTGAAGCTCGCACCCATGACGGCGGACAACACTGCGTTGTGCGGGACAGGCTTCGCGGTTTCTATCGATGTGAAGGGGCGCGGCGTCACCACTGGCATCTCGGCCCATGATCGCGCGCAAACGATCCTAGCCGCCGTCGATCCACGCAGCCAGCCCGAAGATTTCGCTCGGCCGGGACACGTTTTCCCCCTGCGTTGCCGCGCTGGCGGCGTTCTCGAGCGCCGAGGCCACACGGAAGCATCGGTCGATCTTGCGCGCCTGGCTGGACTGCACTGCGCTGGCGTGATTTGCGAGATACTTAAGGATGATGGGACTATGGCACGGCTGCCCGACCTCGTGCGGTTTTGCATGATGCACGAACTCAAAATGATTACTGTGGCCGAATTAGAGCGGTACCGATTGGCATTCGATTCTCAGGCCCTAGCGAAATCATGAGCCGCACGAGAGATTGGGATTTCCTCCTCGCCGCAGTGAGAAGGATCCTTATGCACGAGATGGAGCCATGAGCGCTATCTCTCGGCGGGCTCGCGCCACAAACCGACAACTTAGCTGCGTTTAGCTTGTCATCATCGGCCGCGGACTTGTTCGATTGGCGATTCGATCCGTTGCCAACTCACGCCCTCGGTTCCCCCCGCAAAAGAAACGCCGTGCAGGATTTCGGCGATGATCTCTGGAGTTTGGCAGACTGTCATTCCGGAACGATTGAAGAACAAGTTCCCGTCCGCGAACGCCACGTTGCCTTTTCGTACGGCCTGCATGTCCCGCCACCAGGGATATCGTTCCAATACATTTTGTTCGAGCAGACTTCGCTGCAAATTGAATCCGCAGGGCGCCACAATCAGATACTCCGGGTCGGCATCACGTAGTTGCTCGGAAGGAATCGCAGCTGAATGCTCGCCCTTTTTCCCTAGCAGCAGTTCGCCATTCGCGATCTCAACCAGCTCCGGACCCCAGTTCCCCATCGCGAATATCGGATCCGCCCACTCAAGCATGACCACCGTTGGCCGAGGGAAACCCGCGACTTTTTCCCGGACGATGTCCAGGCGCACACGTTCGTCACGAATAAGCGCCTTGGCCCGATCTTCCAGACCGAGCGCTTCGCCGATCCGCAGAATGCCATCGAATATCTCCTCCAAAGACGATGCCGAAAGCGCCACTTGACGCGCGGCGGGCAGGCAGGCGCCGCTTCGTTCGACGTCACCCGGAGTGACGGCGCATACTTCGCAATGCGATTGCGTAATCAGCAGATCTGCACGCAACTCGCGAATCAATTCCGCGTGAATATGATACAGCGGCGCGCCCGAACCGAGGCGACGCCTGACTTCCGCATCAATTTCGCCGCTCGTAACAGAGATATCAAAGGTGGGACTGCTGCAAGCGGGAAGTTTTCTCACCCAATCCGGGTTATCGCATTCGTGCGAACGCCCCACCAGCATTTCGCCGGCGCCTAAGGCGCAGACGATTTCTGTCGCGCTCGCCAGCAGAGAAACAATTCGCATGCTAGGCAGCCTGCTGCGCGGGTTCGCACAGGCGGTTGATAAGCGCGTAGCCGCCGAATATTGCGACTGTGTAAACCACGTCGCCCAGCACTTGGTTCCGATAGAAAGGTACGCCAGCTAGATAACAGGCCGATAGGCCGGCCATGCTGCGCGGATACAATGGGCCGGTAGCCCATACCATGAAATTGGTGATCAGGAAGAACGACAAACTGGACGCGATGGCTGCAGCAGCGATTGCCCCGGCACCCTCGTGGTTATGGATCAACCGGCCGAGCAGTACCGGAATCAGCGCCGCCGCATATACGTACCAAAAACCGGAGTAGAAGCCCATCACACCGTCGCTCAGAGCGAGCGCGAACAGAGTCGCCAAGACGGCTGTGCCAGCCTTTCGGGCGTGACTTCCGGCAAACAGCGCGATGGCCATCAGCGGAGTAAAGTTCCACGGATGCGGAAGCAGTCGTGCACACGCGCCCAGAACCACCATCCCTATCCACAACCGTTTTGGAATCTCCATTGCTGATTCTCCTATCGCTATTTTAGTTGCTCTCACCGTCCATCGCTACTGATTATCGGAACGAGTCGCGCAGGAGCTCGCAGTCGTTCAAGCGAGAGTCTTAGTTATTTTTCACTCCTTGTGGCGCGGAATATGCAGAGAGCACACGCACCGCCGGCAGATCGGGTTAGTAGCAACATCGAGGGCGGCTCGAAAACTCAGAGCCTTTGGACTATTCACAATCTCGCCGAGGGGTTGATCGTGAATGTTACCCAAGGAAGGATGGAAAAAGCAGGGTCGCACCTCGCCCGATGCTTCAATCACCGAAGAAACCCAAGGAGCGTTACAGTTTGGAGCCACCTGTCGTGCCTGCCCAAGATGAGCGCGGAAGTGAAGGACAATACGGCGTAGTTTGTCGGGTGATTCGACCACAAATCCCGAGTTCAGGTCGATTCGGTGCTCGACCACTAACCGCTCAACTTCTGCGTCCAGCGCATCGGCCTCCCCAGAATTCAAAGCAACCAGGTCCTGGCGTTCGCGCACCCAGCCTTGCGGACGATTAAAAGCTTCCGAAGTGAGATCAGCGGCCAGAAATGAAATTGAGTTTAAGCCGATTGCTTTCGCCGACTCCACCACTTCACAAAGTGAACGGTGATTCGCCTTCTGAACGGTGCAGCGCGCTCGCACGATAATTTCAGGGTGGAACCTTCGCAGTGCCGCGACTCCAGCTTCTATTTGTGCAAAAGCGCGGGGAACGCGCCTTATCTGATCGTGCACCGCAGGTGGCCCGTCCAGGGAAACGATCACGTCGTCGACGTTTGCCGCAACGGATTGCGCGTGCGACTCGAGCAACAATCCGGCCGTCAGCATAGTGACGCGGATGCCCTCGTTGCGCAGAATCTTCGCCAGGAAAATCATCTGGGGATTCATCTGCGGTTCGCCGCCCGTAAACACAACCCAACGGACACCAAGTTCGCGGAAGCTGGACAACTGTTGCTCAAGAAGTGTGAGCGTAATTTCCTTAGCTTCGCGAATCCGCCAGATATCGCACATCATGCAACGGCAGTTGCATTGATTGTGGGGCGAAATGACCACGACCGGCATGGTGCGGATCTGGTGCGCGGCGACGCTACCTTCGGCTGATTCGCCAGGGATCGAAATGGATACTACGCTCATCATCCACGCTCAAACGTGCAGACTTTCGCGGCGAAATTCCACCAGGATGTGATCGGCAAAAGCGCGTATGCCGGGACAGCGCTCCAGAAGTAAATCGGCGCGCATGCTCAATTCGAACAAGCGGGGAAACCGGTTCGCCCAGTACTCGACATAGGTCGGAGGCACGGAAACGCCGATCCCCTTGAAAGATACAAGACGAAATTCAGGCGTGAATATACGTCTCAATCGATGGATTGAGGGGTAGTGAACCCGCACGCTGGCGCGTTCTGAAAAGCGAGCGGTTACGCCTCCGCGACGCAAGCGGCGGAACGCCTTGGCGGGATTTCGTTGAGCGAGATACCAGGCGATTTCCCACATGCAACACGGGCCCATCCAGCACAACAGAGCGGTTGCGCCCGGCTTGAGTAAAAGCGCCAGGTCTCTTGCAAGTTGATGCAGATCCTCTACGCAATTGAGCGCTCCGAAGTTCGAGAATGCTCCATCGAAGGGGCGGTTCCCTAAACTGGCTATGTCTTCGGCGGCCAACAAGTGCGGGCGCACAGAGCGATCTCTTCCATTTTTCTTGATTCTGCGAATGGCCAAGTTGAGCATTTGAGGAGAGCTATCACAGGCAACCACCGTAACGCCGCGTTCCGCCAGAAAACATGCATCGACGCCCGTGCCACAACCAATTTCAAGAACACTATCTCCGGGGTGAAAGGCCTTTTCAAGTTCCTTCCATACCGATGCTCGTTGAGCGTAGCCAATCTTTGATGTGGTAAAAGTCTCGTCGTAGCGCGCGGCGATGGCGTCAAACGGGGCTGCATCGCCTTGGGCCTGAAGAACATCCATGACGTCACGCCTCCACTTCATGCGTAGCCGAAGTCAACCCGGCGCGAAAATCGGAGACTTTCGACTGCATTTCCGCAATGGCATTCTGGTCGACCGCAGGATTGTTCCGCAGGCGTTCCAGCTCAACTTCGCTGCGAAGCAACTTATCCGCCAAGCTGTAAAACTGGCGGGAATGCCGGTTGCGAATGCGAACTTCCCGGTCCGAACCGACGTTCCATGGCTTTAGATTCTCAACACGGTTTGCAACTTCGGTGAAATAGGGCGTGCCTTTGATTGGATAAGCAACCGTGGTGAAAAAGATGTCGGGATCGGTTTTTTTAACGTGCTCGATTGTCGCCTCGATATCGCAAAGCTCCTCGCCCTCGTATCCCCACATCAAGAACATTCCCGTCTTGATTCCGTGCGATTTGCACATCGCTACGGAGGATCGCACTTCTTCAGCGGTGACGCCGCGCTCCATGGCATCCAGAATGCGTTGCGAACCGCTCTCGGAACCAATCCATACGCGGAAGCATCCCATTTCCGCCAGCGTTTCGACAACTTGAGGGTTGAGTCGATCGGCCCGCGAAATACACTCGAAAGGCACTTTCAGTCCTCGCCGCTTCAGTTCGCCTGCGTATTGAAAGAGCCAACCGTGGTGAATGGTGAAAACGTCATCGGCCATCCACGCCATCTCGGGTTGGTATCGACCAACCAGCCACTCGAGTTCGTCGGCCACCGACGCAGGCTTCCGGCGGCGATGTGTCTTGCCGAATACTTCGTGGCTGCACCAGCGGCAATGGTAGGGGCAGCCGCGAGCGGTGATAAGTGACACGGAGCCCATGCCGTGATGCTTCCGCCAGACCGCGAGGTACTGTGTCAGGTCGATCGATTCGCGGGCGGGCCAGGGCTGAGCATCGATGTCCCGAATTTGATCCCGCGGAGGCGTGCGAACCACGGTTCCGTCCAAGGTCCGAAAAGCAATCCCCTTGACCTGATGCAGCTCTTCGGCTGAATCTGATTGCAATACCGGCACCAATTCTTCTAGTGTGACTTCTCCCTCGCCAATTACAATGACGTCCGCTCCGGATTCGAGGTATTCTTCAATGTAAGCGCTCGGCTCCGGGCCGCCGACGAGTGTTTTCCAGCCGGCATCCTTTGCGACGCGCAAAATCTCAACCACATTGGATCGTGTCATCAAGTTGGCATAGATGCCCAGCACCGATGGGGGCCCCTGCCGCAGGACTTCGAATAGCCGCTGGCGTGAAGAGAATGTGGAATCGAACACTTCAACACTCAGACCCTTGCTTCTAAGGTGCGCACAGATGTACAGGATCCCCAGGGGTGGGTAGGGCTTCATAATTTGAAGCTCTTTAGGATCCTCGTAAAGGAAATATCCGTGAGTGAGAAGGATGTCCATGGGGATGGTCCCATCGCCTGACCTAATCGTCGCCCGACCTCATGCCAGAGCCCGCTTGCAACTGCACTAGCTGCTGGCTCGCAAAGCTTGGCGGAGCGGTAGTCCTTGCATTACGACAGGATTTCTCAAGCTGCACAACCCGATTCCATAATTCGCACGGGTCCGACTGTGCATCCTCTTCCTTTTCCTTCTCAGACGCTTGTCTAGTGCATGAATTCCAGGAATCAACTTGGGCGTGCAAAGCATTGTGTAAGGCACGGTAGAACTCGTCCGTATATGCGCCCTGGAACATCATGGAAAGATCTTCGCTATCCGACCAATTGGTCTTGTCGCTCAGCTGTGACTGTACCCGATCGAAGAATTTTGTTCCTGGCAATGGGTAGGAAACGGAAACACCTATATCGTCCGGCCGAGTATTTCGAACGAGGTTCACGGTCTTTTGAATGTCCTCCCAGGCCTCTCCCTGATATCCGAACTGCAGGAAATAGCACGCCCGGATGCCCTCACTCCGCAGGTGGTCTCTGGCCTTGGCGACCTGTTCCACTCGAGTGCCCTTATCCATGGCGTCTAGAATTCTTTGCGATCCGGATTCGATTCCGAGCCAGACTTCGGCGCAACCGGCGCGGCGCAAAGCACGGACGGTGTCGAGCGTCATCAAATCCACGCGGGACTGCATTTTGAACGGGACCGCGGCGCCTAGCCTCTCGACCTCGACAGCAAGTTCTCGAACCCACTTTGCGCGGAGGCCGAAGATGTCATCGGCGAACCAGAGCTGCTCAGCGCCCAAATCAGATTTCAGTTGTCGCATCTCCTCTGCAACGCTTCGTGCCGATCGCACGGCAAAGGAGTCTCCATAAATGGGCCTGGCACACCAGTTGCAGCGATAGGGGCAACCACGGCTGGCGACAAGATTCAACGAGAAATAGCCGTGCGATGCTTTCCAGGCGGTACGGTATTGATCAAGATCGATCAGGTCACGGGCAGGAAATGACAGGAGATCAAGATTGCGGGTGAGCGGGCGATCTACCGTCTCTACGAGCGTTTCGGTTTCTTCATTCAAATATGCGAGCCCCGGAATCATGGCAAGGCCGCGGTCGTCTCCGCTCAAAAGCTGCTGGGCGGCTTCGAGCAGCGTCCATTCTGCTTCCCCGAGCAACACGCAGCGGAAGCCTTTTCGCAAATAATCAAGCGCATGGTCGGAAGCGTCAGATCCGTTCACCAAGACCGTGGCTCCAGCCCTTCGGGAGGCTTCAAGTATGTGATAGGCGACTTCCCGCATGCGCGTTAGGCACATCTTCGTAAGAAAGTTAAAGTTATCCTCGTAAACCACCACGACACGAGGATGATGCTCATCCAAGGCCGCCTGAAATCCCTGTTCCGGATCGTTCAGCATGGTGTCGAATACTGCAACCGAGAGACCCGCACTTCGAAGCAAGGCTGCAGCGTAAAGCGTACCGAGGGGAGGATAAGGCCGCATTTTCCGCGTCTGTTTGCGGTCGTAATAAAGGTGGTAAGAATGCGTTAACAGAACGTCAGCCACGCTACTTGCACCTCATTTGTTCAGGGAGTAACGGCCAAATCTTAGGAGAGTGGGACTCACGAGTTGTCAGCAGGTTGTCATATTTATGTCACTTCTCAACTGGTAGTTGATGGGACAGTGACGGTGATTTTGCAGATTGTTGACAAATTAGAGACAACTCAGCGCTTGCCCCTTGTTACGTTATCCGTTCAGCCCGAACTTGGTTGTGAAAGCTGTGTGCACCCGCGACTCTGAATCGCAATCGGCAAGCACTGAGGCTGAGACTGGGCAGATGATCCTCTTCTATAACCCGAAGGCGACGAAATTTCGCAATCGTCGCCTGCCACTGTCAATTTTGGCAATCGCGGCGGTTCTCGAGGGCAACGAGGAATATGCCATCGTCGACGGCAACATCGATCCTCATCCCACCGAATCGTTGCTGGAACAGATCAAAGAGCGTCAGGTCGAGCTCCTGGCCGTTACAGTCATGCCAGGACCGCAAACCGTCGGCGCTGTCGCCAGTTGCCAAGAAGTGCGAGCCCGATTCCCGCAACTGCCGATCGTTTGGGGAGGCTACTTCGCCACCAACTATACGGCTGCTGTTCTGAATGCGGGTTACGTAGATTATGCCGTCCGCGGACAGGGCGAGCAGACTTTTCTGGACTTGCTGGAAGCAATTCGCGGACGTCGCGATTTGAACAGCGTCAATGGGCTCTCCTACAAAGACGGTGACGGAGTGCCTCGTCACAATCCCGAACGCCGCATGCGAAGTCCGGACGATTTCCCCTGGTATCCCTATCATCGCATTCCGGCGGAGAAGTATCTCCTGCCCACGTTTCTCGGTCGCCGCACTGCGGTTCACCAAGCCAGCATCGGATGTCCTTTTCGATGTAACTTTTGCGGAGTGGTCAATTTCTCCGGCAGCCGCGAAAAAATGGAATCGCCAGCCCGGACTGAAGCCATACTGCGCCACCTCGCCCAGAGGTACGGTGTCGACGCTATCCAGTTCTATGACAACAATTTTTTTCTACGAGAAGAACACACACGCGAACTCGTAGATCGGATGGCCCCGCTCAATATGCGATGGTGGTGTGAAGGCCGCACGGACATCATGATGAAGTATTCGGACGCCACGTTCGAAGCTATCCGCCGAGCCGGGTGCGCCATGATCTTCTTCGGAGCCGAATCGGGTTCGAACGAAAATCTGAAGGAAATGAATAAAGATCTCTGTGCCGAGGACACTCTCGCTTTGGCTTCTCGTATACGCCGCTTTGGGATCATTCCTGAGTTTTCGATCATTTTCGGAAATCCGAAAGATCCGGAGGGCGATACTCGCGAGTGCATCAAGTTCATCCGTCAACTCAAGCGATTGAATCCCGATTGTGAAATCATTGTTGAGCATTACACTCCAGTTCCGCAGCGGGCGCGAATGTACGGAGATATAAAGGACACATTTGAGTTTCCCACCACCCCGGACGAGTGGACCACGGAGTCCTGGCAACGCTTCGCTACGCAGAAGGATCCGCAAACGCCTTGGCTGCGGCCTCGCACCAAACAGCTGATCGATAACTTTGAACTGGTAGTTTCCTCCAGGTGGCCAACGGTTCAGGATATCCGGTTGCCGAATTGGGGACGCCTTGCGCTCAAGGCTTTGAGCAGCTGGCGATATCGACTAGGAGTTTATGCCGCGCCACTGGAACTGAAGTGGGCGCAGCAGTTTATCGATCTGCGGAAGCCGAAAGCCGAGAGTTTATGAATCATATCTCCGCTACGCTGGAATCTCGGCGCATCAGATCGTCACCGAATGAAGCCGCTTCGTCGGATATCCAGGATTTTGTTCTAGTCCAGGAGGCCTACGATCGTTGGGCGCCAACCTATGACGAATTTCCTAACCCTCTACTGAGCCTCGAAGAACGTGAGCTCGGGGCTTTTATTCCCAAGCTGAGAGGCAAACGAGTTCTTGACTTAGCGTGTGGCACCGGAAGGTGGCTCGAGAAGCTCTCGTCCCAAGGGACGGAGGTAGGAGTGGGGGTTGATTTCTCAGCAGCTATGCTCCGGGTCGCCGAGGCAAAAGTTGCCATTCGGGGGAGACTTGTACGAGCCGACTGTCAGAGTCTTCCATTCCAGGCTTCAACTTTCGATTTCGTTGTCTGTTCATTTGCGATCGGACACATTCGTGATTTGGAAACGCTCACGCGCGAATTGGGACGCGTGGCTCGGACTGGAGCCGACATTCTGACGAGTGATTTGCATCCCGAGGCGTACGAGAAGGGATGGCGAACTGGGTTTCGCGATTCTCGCGGGACGGTCGAAATAGACGCGTGGGCACGCAGTGCTGAAGAAATAGCCGGCTGTTTTTATTGCGCGGGATTCGAATGTCTTACACACATCTCGCTTAGGTTTGCAGAACCGGAGCGCCCTATATTCGACCGCGCGGGTAAGAGCAATCTCTTTTCAGCCGCTAGCAAGGTTCCCGCAATCCTAGTCTCTCATTTTCGACTTGCCTCCTTCGACAGGGTGTCGAGACCCGAGCCGTGATTACTCTGGAGATCCGTTCTTGAGGAACGCTTTGGCCGAAACTGTCGTCGATTTCCTGGGTTTCTCAGGAACGGCAAGCGATCAGGCTAACCAACTCAGCGGATTCTGCGACCGCGAATGGAAGCAGGCACTGCCATGGCTGCACGATGCTGGCTTATCCCTTTATCTATTACAAAAACTTAAGGATATGAACCGGACCGACGTCCTGCCGACTTCGATCCTGTTACGCCTCGAGGAAAACCTGGCCACCAATCGGCGGCGCGTCGCATACCTGGCACGTCAATTTGATTTTCTCAACCACAAACTCAACTGCGCGGGCGTCAGATACGCAGTCGTAAAAGGATTTTCCTTGGTCCCTGCGTTTTGTCAGGATTCGTCTCTGCGGCACCAGAGCGATTTCGACTATCTGGTGGATGACCAGTCTCTCCCTCTGGCGCGTACGGTCCTCGAGGATGCAGGATACTCTTTGCAAAAGCGAAAGACGAATGAACTCGTGTTCTTGATGCCATCGGCGGGAATGCCGTCCTCCAGCGATGGACAATATGAACCACACAGTCCTTATGCGGTTGAATTACGCCGGGCCTTCTGGGACAGTGACATTCACGGTGTGCCTTTCGAGGGACCCCAGTTTTCTGTGGACGATGTAAGAACTCGGCGTTGGCAGGAATTGACTTTTCGCGGATTGCCCGAGGAAGACATGTTCCTGATCCAAGTCATACACGCCTTCAACCACATTTTGACCGGCTGGGTTCGAATGTCCTGGTTGTACGAGATTGCTTACTTCCTTAATCAGCGATCGACGGACAGACCGTTATGGGAACGCGTCCAACGCCGTGTTGCAGCCGGAGACGAGCTGCTGCGCGAGATGATCGTCGTGATTGCCGAGTTATCCCGACATTTGTATAGAGCACCAATTCCGTCAATGTTCAGAACCTGGTCCGACGAGCTACGTCCCTCGGTTGGCATCTGGATTCAGAACTATGCGTGGACATGGGCATTTGCTAAAAATCCAGTTGACCAATTCAGCCTGTTCTCCGCGTCTCCGGTTGTTCTCTTCCTTCATCAGCAATACCTTTCCGAAGGCGACGCGAGAAGACATCTCCTCCGCAGTCGGCTGTTGCCGTGGGAGCAGCTCTTTCGGAGAGCTCGTTCGATAAGAGCGAATTCTTCTGCCAATGCAGGGAGCCGCGGACGCCAGCTCGAGCGAGTACTCATCCGCCTGACTTTCCATCTGACGGGAGGGCTCCGATACCTCTGGGAAGTGCCACGTTGGCGGAAGTTGAACAAACCGAGGGCGGCTTTCGGCACGCTTAACGAAGCGTGAGCGGGGTTGTCGAAGTTGAAGCGATCACCCGTTGCATTCTTTCCTGGAAGACTGACATGGGGCTGAGAGTTGAAGCCACGAAAAACGTCAGTGCGGCCGCGGCTAGGCCTTCTTGTCCACGCCGCGGTCGGTTTTTTCTCTCTCCTTTTATCCTCCATGAGCTGGTGACAATGCGTTTACCCTGTGGGTGCTGGTATTCTCCCTAACGGGATACTACGGAGTTCTCGATCTTGGGATCCGATCGTCGATCGTTCGATATGTTGCCGGGTTTGCAGCGACGGGAGACGAGAATAATCTCGCAAAGTTTCTCAGCATAAGCGTCGCATTCTATGTTTTCGTTTCGCGGTTGTGCTCCTCCTGACTGGCTTGGGCTTTTTTCACTTGCCATCGATTTTAAAAATACCGCCCGATCTTCTTGAGTCATCGGGGGTCTTGTTTGTTTTGGCCGGTGTGAGCGCGGCGCTGTCTTTTCCTCTTGGCGTGTTTGCGGCCGTGCTCGAAGGGTTGCAGAAGTTCTCTTGGCTACATCTCAGCCAGATAGGAGTCGCGCTTCTCCCTGCTCTGCTGATCGCAATCGCCCTCACGCGAGGAGGGGGATTGGTGGCGATTGGAGTGATTACGACCGCCATGACCCTCGTGAGCTATCTGACCATCATGTGGCCGGCGTACCGAGCGTTCCCTTTGCGGGTAAAGACGATTGCCATGCTTCGAACGGCGGAAGTTGAGTATTCAACTAGTTTTGATCCAATCGCGAAATATGCGACCGCGCTCGACGAAATCATCGCTCCGACCAGCATCGGGCCTGTTTGCGACAAGTTCAGTTCGGACGGTGTCGATTCCAAATCCTTTAGGCAAATGTAGAGCTATAGCGGGTTCGTGCTCGAGAACTGGTGCGTTCGACGTTCAACATTGACCGGGCGTCGGCCTCCCTCAGACCACCAACTGCCTGCGGATTCAATCCGTCAACCGTGTGATTCCTCTGAATTCCTCTGAATCCCTCCGACGCTTACACTGGACATGGCCGGCGCAGTACGACCCACCTCCGCAGGAAGTGCCCCTCAATTCGCATGTGGGCTCGGGTTCCCAATGGCCCGGACGTGCCCTTGGATCAAGGATGAGAGGCACCAATGGCGGCGCCGATCAGAGCGCCAGCACCACCGAACAGGACAGGTGCGACGACGCGCGCATGTGGGTCCTGGTTTCCCTTGGCCCCGATAGCGGCGCCGAGGCCAAAGCCGATGAGGGCTCCGATCAACACATGGCGCCCGTTGCTTGCGTGCCGCCACATTCCCCCATAGCCTTTACCGTCATAGCCCCGACCGCGCGGATATCGGATCTGGGGAGGAACCAGGGGGACAGGACTACGTTGGGCAAGCTCTGTCTGGCCATCGCGGGAGCAGAATGTGACGTCTTCCGTCTGGGTGTATGAACTGCGCGCTGCGAGGACCTCTTTTGCAGTCGGACTGTTGTTTGTAGTTTGTCCCTCTTTGGTTTGCGCCCAAGCGCACGGCAACACACTCAGGATCAACAGAAGGGAGGCGAGTAGGGAAAGAACGATTTGTTGTCGCATGGTCGCAGACTAGCGGCAATATTGAAAATGCGTGTGTGTCTTTGTGACACTTTTTCGAGTGTCACAATTCGAGGGGATGGCGTATGAACTGTTCGTAACGGCGCAGTTCCGTCAGTGACGATTCTGATAGCAACTGGAACGGAATGACACGTGTAGTCCCCGGCAGATCGGATGCGGTGACAGAATCACAGATCACTGCGGCTGCATGCTCTAATCCTCTTTGCCAGCGTGGTTTCTTGGCGTCTCGAAAGATTAAGGCGTCGGACTCAAAACCCGCTGCGATCAGGAAGGTGCGAGCCATCTGTAGGAAGTTGTCCCATCTGGATGCTATCCCGACGAGGGCGCTGGGAGGTGCGGGCAACCAGCCAGCCAGAGTCGAGGGCACAGAGCGGACTTGCAGGGTCAGTAACTCAACTCCCAGTGGCAAAACTCGCTGCACAGCTCTGGCTTTGCTGGGAAGCGTCACCGCAATTGCGCCATGAGTAGCCTCGCCAAGATCGTCCTGTGATAAATCGCAACCTCTAGCGGGTAGAGTTACAGCTTGTTGCATCTCCGTCAGCACGATTCTTCTGAGCTCTTCATCCGGCTCTATCAGCAGGAAATGATCGGGCGGCTGCAAGTCTAACCAGTGGCGGATACGCGAACGCACCTCCGCCGAAGGAACACCCAATTCACGCGCCGAACGGAAGAGATTCGCAACAACTTGGTCGAGTGCGAGCGCGGGCGAGAGGGCTACCTCCGGTTTGGCCTGACGGACATACACACCACTTCCATGGCGGAACTCAACCCAACGCTCCCGCTCCAGTTGCCGATAGCCTGCGCTTACCGTATTGGGATGAAGATGAAACCGCCGCGCCAGTTCCCGGGTGCTCGGCAGGCGTTGACCTGAAACCAAGTCGTCACTCAGAATGCCAAGAACGACTTGCGTTACAAGCTGTTCGCGGATGCTGACTTCTCCTCCATGGGCAAACCACAGTTGCATAGTGGGCTATCTTAAGCTCGCTGTTGCTTTGTTTCCAGATGCATATTTCTCTCTAGGTCAGGATTCGCGCGAGAGTGTCGCAAAACTCCAACTCAAAACCCTATAAGGGTCGCATTGCACAACAGCCCGCCCATGCAGAAGTTGCTTGGCAACTTAACCGGTGTAGTTTGTGAAACGGTCGAGGACCATCATACCCAACACATAGAACAAACCTAATTGAGTAATTCCCTCGCGGAATTTCGTGTCGTTACCATAGGCGGCATCGGACAGCACCGGAGCCGTAGCTATCTCGCGATCCACTGCCGTGCGAATTTGCTGCAGAGCAATTTCCGGCTTGGTCTGGAAACAGATTTCCTCCGGTATGCCCGTGGCCTTTCTTCGCTTGTTGTCCTGGGTCCACACTTGCTTCCCTACCTGTCCACAGTACTGTTGTGACCCCTACCGAGTGCGTCCCCTTCTTCACGAATCCCGTGTCATCGACCACCCAATGCTACGACCGGTCGTTGCCTCTGCATGACGGGCAGCGCATACTGCCGCACTGCTTCCAGCATGTCTTCGTCACTCCAGGGGGCGTCGGCTACGACGACATGGTGCAAGGACAGATGGGTCTGGCGCACGTTGTCGGGACACAGGCGAGCCGCCATCGGTTCCACGCTCTTGCGTTCGCCGGGAAGAAGCAAGCCCGTGCAATTAGGACTTCAGAGGGACTACCCGATCCAAGTGCCCCGCGGCATGCGCCAGGCGATTCAAGTAAGCCGCGAAGGGTTTCTGCTGGGCGCCTGGCGCTACAGTGTTGGCGCTCATGATCCGCAACTTATCATTACTGAATGCTAGACCGGAAAACCCTTCAGCCAAACGTATCCAGTTTATAACACAGTAGTACTAAAGCTTCCTTTGACTTTCTGCCCTAGCTCGCGAACTGCCTCGGCTTCTTTGTGACTGCACCTTCACTCTGCGCGCGAACGCTGTTCGTGTCAAACTAGCATGGCCGGCTGCAAGGTACTCCGGTCGTATCCGCCCTGCATTCGCCTGGACTTTGATCGGTGAGAGGTGGGTATTGCGCAGGGTTGCGGGAGGTTGGCTGTTGTGACACTTGCGGAACTGTCACAACCTTTGCGGCCTTTTTTGGGTCGGCGCGACTACAATGGGTCAGCGGTTAGATTAGATGGGGTGTTTAGACATGGTCGCAAATTACTCTTGGGCTGCCGCCAAAGCGTGTCTTGCGATACTTCTTGTGTCCGTACTCTTCGGGTGCGGCGGCTCGCGAAACGACAATCCCACGCCCCATCCCGCGTCGAAATTTCTGTACGCTGCTAGCCAGAATGGGATAACAGCATTTCCATTCAATTCTTCGACTGGCGCATTGGGAACAGGGTTCCAAGCGGCTTCCGCGTTCACGGCTACAGATCCCTTGGCGAACATGGTGTCCGACCCAGCTGGCAAGTTCTTGTTTGCATGTGGGCTGGGAAACTCTTCCACTGAAGCATTTTCTATCAATGCTATAACTGGAGCACTGGCAACGATTAGCAGTTCCACGCTTCCCATTCAAGGATTTTCAGGCTGCACTCTATCAATTCACCCCACGGGCAAGTTTCTCTACATCGCTACTTCCACCGGAGTCTCGGCATTTACTGTGAATCTCGCGACCGGCGTCTTGAGTTCTGTAGGGGGATCGCCTTTTTCGGATGGTAGCGCTCTCCGCGAATCGGCGATAGATCCCTCCGGCATGTTCCTCTACGCCATCAGCAACACCACCCTTAACACGATCTCGGTTTTTACAATAAATTCCTCAAGCGGGTCGCTCACGCCAGCCGCAGGATCGCCATTCCAAATGCTTATCAACGGCCTTGCGTATAGCATCGTAGTGCATCCTTCCGGAAAATTCTTATACGTTAGTTTCCCTCAGAGTGAGGAAATCGCAGCATGGAGCATCAACACGTCAACCGGCGCGATTACCGTTGTTCCAGGCTCGCCATTTCCCAGCGGCGTTATCAGTGGTGACGCTCCAAACAGTCTGTTGGTGACGCCTTCGGGCGGGTTCTTGTACGCCTTGTCTGGCGGAGCAACCGCTTTTGGTTTCAGCGTCGACGCGAACAGCGGCGCCTTGAGTGCAATCAATGGCTCTCCCTTTACGCTAAGCTCGGCCACTGACTATTTTGCGATTGATCCGTCGGGTCAGTTCCTTTACGCGGCATACGCCAATAATGTCGCCGGTTTCGATATCAATGCTTCGACCGGCACTTTGACCGCATTCACCGCGCCTCCGGTGTCGGCAGCGGGTGCGACGTTGCTGACTGTCGTAAAATCATCGCAATAAGCTGGTAACTGATGTCATTACGACGTCAGCCTCACAACGGGCCGAGTACAGTTCGTGGTATCCAACCAAAGAGAGCTCGGAACGAAGGAACGAAGGAGGCCGAGATGACCGCGTTTTGGCGAGTGTTTCGACGGTGATGATCTGGCAGGTGTGGTGGGTGCATTTCCGCGCGCGACGACGGTCAGTGTTGAGCGGCTTAAACCTACCAGGTTAAATGCCCCGAGGGGTCCCAGCTTCCAGTTCGTAAACTGACGGAAAGCCGGGACTGAAAAAATGTTTCCTTTATCGAAACATTTCTCTGTCCACTTTCCCCTTCGACTTTTCAGGGAACAATCTCGTCCGGTCCTACGGCAGAAAGTTCTTGTTCGCTTGTCGATTTTTTCGGGAATAAAAATATACCAGCAGGATCCCCTTGAGTTTCTGTCCCTCGAGTTGGAACCGCCACGCGAGTAGTCCGGTAGCGAGAACCGGGACAGTCGAAATCGCCGCCCCTAGCAAGTTGTAGTACGCCGGCGTCGCCAAGCCGCGTCGCTTCGTCCATTGCGCGATAAGGTCGAACACGACCGCCGTGATGAACAGCGCGATTGGACAATGGATCAGCACGACATGTTGCGCGTGCTTCGCCAGAAGTGCCGTCTTAAGATCAAAAGGATTTACCATTGCCATACCTCTCCTCGATTTGCAGCGCCTGTTCATTCCAATCTGAATTCGCGGGCGCGGTGAAAAGGTCGGCGCACTGGGAGTTTCAATCTGCGGCAACTCTCCACCGCCGAAAGAATCGCCGCGATCTTCGGTCCCGCCTGCGGGCTTCCCACGTGTATCCAATTCTTTCCGATTGCGACCGGCCGCATGGAGTTCTCCGCCAGATTATTCCCGCAGACCCACAGTCCGTTGCCGTCCGAAGAGGAGGCTGGTGAATGACCGATTTGGCCATCGGAAAACCGCGGGCGGAGCACGGAGCGAGTTGCGGGCTGGCCGTAGTGTTATCGGGCGGCTGCCGGATCGAAGTACACGTGATTTTGATGCGCACACGTTCGAGCGGTTGGTGAGTGTGTTGGAGCGGTGTCCAGGACCCTCTACCTGGCGCCGTCCCCTTCGACAAAAATACTTCTCGGCATGGGCAGGCACCGAATGCTGGCAACGGTGCTTTTACTCGAAGGTGGAATCAATACAGTCTGAGCATCCTATTATCGCGTCATTTCGGGATCGCCGGAGTGGCATTGGGCACGGCAATTCCGTTGACGGTGACGAGTGTGTTTTTTCCCCCGCGACACCTCTGCCACGAGCTGGACATTACTTTGCGCACTTTTCTCACTCAGGCTTACTTTCTGCTTTTAACTTTATGCGTGCCGCTTGTCCGTGTCGTCTTGTCCATGAGGAAGGAGGTTCCCGCCCATCATTATGGCTTTCTGGTCATTCAGGTTGCATGCAGCGGGTTATTACTGTGTCGGATTAGATTAGCCTTGGCGCTCCTGGCACCGAGGCGGCCGGCTGGCATAAAGCTGTGGGAAGCACTGATAAGAGGTGTGTGATCAAGCGCAGAAAATGGAAGGATGTAACCCGCGCCATCAAGAATTGCGGCCTCAGCAAACTTCCTGCATTCGGTCACTTAGCTTTTGGCCAGTAAGAAGCGATCGGCGGGTTGTTACGCGCTCGACGGCGCGCGAGACCCAGAGCTCCCAAGGAAACGAGTAGCGATTCTTGCTGATGCGCCACCGTACAGGCGCGCCGAGGGCGCGGCGAAAACCTTGCCGCATCCAGGCACTCTTTTTTGTCGCCTTGCGTATCTGGTTGTTCAGCAGGAAATACTCGAGGCTGCGTCGCAGACGGCGGAGCTCTTCGCCTTGTAGCCAAGGGAGCACATTAAATCCTAGAGCCAGAGTCTCCCATTCTTCCAAAGACTGTGGTTCCTGAAGTCCCATCTCCTTCAGTTGCGGCCATATTGGAATTCCAGGGTAGGGGGTGAAAATATTAGGAGAAAAGCTGACGTTCCAGTATTGCTTGGCGATCTCGCTCATGATGCGAAACGTTTGTTGGCGATCCGCTTCGGTTTCTCCCGGGTATCCCAGAATCACATTGAAGGTAACGTGAATTCCGGCGAGTTCAGCCTTTCG
This sequence comes from uncultured Acidobacteriaceae bacterium, assembly GCA_963714225.1. Taxonomy (GTDB): domain Bacteria; phylum Acidobacteriota; class Terriglobia; order Terriglobales; family Acidobacteriaceae; genus Sulfotelmatobacter. Next base: position 22,078 of record CAVQNY010000039.1, read on the forward strand.
GGCCGTGTCCACCATGTCCTCTACACGTTCGTGTTTTTTGTTCATCAACGCGAGCACATCTTTGGACGCGGATTCAGTGCCAAAACCCATGTGGTTCACGCCACTCTCGCCCAGCAAGCGAACGTCATCTTCGCTCATCCTCGCCACGAAGTCCGTGGACGCTTGAAAATCCCAATTGAATTTAACGCCGCTCGCGATGATTCCTCGAGCGATTGCGACTGCTCGCTTGATGTCAACCAGAAAATTGGAATCCAGCAGTGCGACCTCTTCGATAGCGTAGCGGGGAACAAGCTCGGCCAGATCGCTGACCACCCGTTCGGCGCGATAGGCATTGAATCGGCGCTTGTAAAAGACCATGTCGGTACAGTAATTGCAGGCGTAGGGGCACCCCACACTGCTCGCATAAGCCAGCTGGCGGACGCCGCTGGCGGACGCATAAACATCCACATTTGCCAGGTGGTATGCCGGAGCTGGCAGGTCGTTGATGTTCGCAACAGGTCTTTCCGGCTCATGATGAATGCCAGCATCGTCTTTGAATGACAGTCCCCGCACACCATGCAACTCCTGGTCGTTCGCCAGTCGCTGTGCCAGTTCGAGTAATGTCAGCTCGCCTGGTCCGCGCACAATGGCATCCACGAAATCCGGCTTCAGCGTTTGCTCTGGCACCAGCGTGGGATGCCAACCGCCAAACACGATTGGCAGGCCCGGTCGGCTCAATCTTACTTTTTTCGCCATTCGGATCGCGGAGCCGATCATCGGGCCGGTAAGGATGGAGATGCCTAGACAGAGCGCGTCCTCGGCCTCGCGCAGGATCACATTTTCGAAGTCGGGTGAAGTTAGATTGTCTACCAGCTTGACTTCGAATCCTGCTTCGAGCAGAGGAGACGCCAGCGCTAGCAGGCACAGCGGCGCCCCCAACGGGGGTCCGTCATACGGCGGATAGAACAGTACGACTTTTCTGCTGCGGGGCATTTTTACTGAATGCAGTCGCATGATGCCGGAATACTAAAAGTAGAGGTCGGGAAAAAGCTATTTGTCACGCGATTGTCAAAAATATGTCATTTTCCCAAACGAAGTTGGACTTGAATGCAGTTGGTGGAGAGTCGAGGGCAACAGCAACCCGGATTTTGCAGAATTATGACAATTTAGAGACAACTCGCGTTAGCCCTGTTGGTACCTTTTGCTTACTTCATCTTAGGTTCCTTGCCCAGAACTCCGCCTTCTGCACAACCAGGTTTGCGGGAGCGGGTGAGGAAAGACGTAATACTGAGAGGCATCTTCGTGAAATCGTCGAAAAAGATCGTGTTCTTCGTCGCTTCTTTTTCAAGCATTGAGGCGACGGCTCCCCTAGGCATTCTTGCCATCTCTACGCCCTTGTTGAACGCAGGATACGATATTCGGATCATCGACTCGACGATCACGCCCAACTACAAAAAGCGGATCATGGAAGAAGTGAAGGACGCACTGTGCCTGGGTATTTCCGTGGTGACCGGACCAATGATCCGCGAGACGGTGGATGTCGCCAAGATGATCAAGAAATGGGACCCTGACTTCCCCATAATTTTGGGGGGATGGCATCCTTCCCTTCTGCCCGGCCAGACGCTCGAGGCTCCCTACGTGGACATCATCGTACGGGCACAGGGTGAAGACAGCATGCTCGAGGTTGCCGACCGTCTGCGCGACGATGCTGCTCTCGACGACGTACTTGGCATCGGATTCAAGCGCGACGGAAAAATGCAACTCACGCCTGAACGTCCTCTGAAGACGCTGGACAAGATGCCGGCCAAGGCTTATCACCTGGCGGATTTCGACGCCTACGAGAAAGTTTGCGGGCGCCGGTGGACTATGTATGTTTCCAGTCTCGCGTGTCCCTTCAATTGTTTCTACTGCACCAACGCCGGAGTCTATGGGCGCAAGTGGAATGCATTGCCGGTAGAACAAGTGGTGGAAGAGACCATGGAACTCGCGAAACGTTACCGGCTCGAGTTGCTGTGGATGGCTGACGATAATTTTCTCGTTGATCTCGATCGGTCGTTAAAGATAGCGGAAGCATTGGTTCGTGCCGGGAGCACTTTCAAGTGGAGCGTGCAAGCCACCACCAATCTGACGGCGCGTCTTACCATCGAGGAGTTGACACTGCTTCGCCGCTCGGGGCTGCACCAGATCTGCCAAGGTATTGAAACCGCATCTCCCACAGTGATGAAGTTGATGAACAAGGATTTCCAGGTTCTGGGGGATATCTACCAATCGACTGAACGCTGCATAAAGGCCGGCGTCATTCCATCTTTCAATATCATTTTCGGGTTTCCGGGGGAGGGCCCGAAGGAACGGCGCGAGACCGTTAGCTTCATGATGGATATCTGCCAGAAATTTCCCGGCGCAGAGTTTTGGACCAACATTTTCACGCCGTATCCGGGCTCACCCATTTTTCAGCAGGCGGCAAAGCTTGGCATTGAAGTTCCTAAGTCCCTCGAAGGTTGGGTGGATTATTTCCCCCGTTATACGGTTCTACCCTGGCTTCAGGGAAAAGATCATCAACGCGTTCAAACCATGCGAGATTACTTGCGTATCGCTTTCGATCGTGCTCCCATCGCGACTACGGGCCACGGCCGCTTTGCGAAAGCAGTTCAACATCTCACTGCTTACCCGGCCCGTGTGCGCTTGAATCACGACTTCTACAGTTTTCCGGTCGAATTGTGGATTAATCGCCAACTGAAGAACATCGTGAAACTGCCAAAGCCGAGTGTGGACGCCAAAAGGTTGCAGCCAGAAACGGCACCTAGTTGTACTTGATTTGTGATCAATGCTCTAGGCGCCGGGATCTATAGGCCCCTACAGTGTCTCGCATCCACGCAGCTCCGTCATATTCCATTGGCCACGCGAAGAGGCAGCGCGGGAAATTCTCTTTTGGGATCGTCCATTGTGCGCAGTATCGATACTGTTCCAGCCAAGTGTCAATCTGCTTGGCAGCTTGGTCATGGTGAACCTCGGCTATGATGAGCGGCCTTTGATTCTGGAAAAGGTTTGTGCCGCCATGCAGGACTTCATACTCGCCGCCTTCCACGTCAATCTTGACTAATTGCGGTGAGGGTCCGCCGGCAGCGAGGAAGTCGTCCAACGTGACGGTTGGCACCATTATAATTTCGCCAGTTCCTACCACTGGACGTTGGCCGTTCACTTCCACTCCCCCCTGTGACCTTCGCGTTCCTCCACGCCGGAAAGGAATTCCATGACCTGCGGTGTAAGACCACGCAGCCCGATCTACAACTTCAAGGCAGCCTTCCAGATGGTTCCTCAAACTACTTTCCCGTAACGTCGCTGCATTGTCGGGGTCGCCTTCAAACGCCACCACTCTGCCCAGTGGACCCACCAGCCGTGCCGTCCCGAGAGCGATAGTTCCCACATGTGCGCCAATGTCATAAACAACTGTGCCCGCACACACCGCAGCGCAAATGGCATCCTGCACTTGGGTCTCATGCTCCCCGCGCCAGTGGCGCGTTTCCTCCGGCAGACGAAGTCGCATCCAGATGCCCCGGGACAAGCCGGCTTGTACCTGAACCCAGACATCCGCGTGCGGCAAGGCACGGTGCTCAATCAACGCCTTAAGTCGCCTGAGCCAGCGCTCCACCCAAGGCCGCTGTCGCAAGCTGCTTCCTAGACCGATATCTTTTGCGGCAAAATATATACGGTAAAGGAAAACGTTAAAGCGGGTCATTTCAATGATTGACGCTGGCAAGGACTCGAAGGTCGCGGAGTACTCTGTTGCCAAGACGGACTCCAAGCTTGCTCATGATTGCGTTCCCAGATGGTGTCCTCGTTCGCGAACGTTTCTACGACATGATAGTGACTGCGGAGGTAGAGCCTTATGGGAGCGAGATGATTACCATCGCCGTCAGGAACGTCCAGCCCGCGGTACCAACTCACGAAGCGTACCTGGTGATTTTCAAGTGATTCCACCACATTTCGAACCTCCTCGGGCCTGGTGTAGTCTGTGGGTCTCAGGAATGGTACGCGAGTTGGATTTCGGAGCCAAAGCTCAAAACAAAGAAGCGGATCTCCGAAGAAATATTCCGATGGCTTGGTCTGCTCCGCCACCCACTTGGTCTTCTCGTAGACCGCGTGCTGGAAAAATGCGGTGCGCCCGCTGGGGAGATCCAGAAATGCCTTCCATCGTGTTTGCGTGACGATCGGCTTCACGACCCCTAAGACTATAACCGCTGTCCAAAGTATGGGCGAAAGGACCTTCCCAGCCCAGACCGACGAATTCGTGAACCAGACAAGAAGGATGATTCCGGGCAGGGAAACTGCATACAGCCTGTTGTATGCAGGGGCGGAGGCAATGGCGAGAAACAACGATAGCCCCGTGATGTTAACCAGCATTAATCGTTCCCAGGGCAATTTGGGCCGAGATCGAGCTGCAGACCAGTAATGCAGGAAGAATACAATGTACAACCATGGAATGAGGATATGAATAAAAGGCCAAGCCGCCAAGTCGGCCCAGTTCGGCCAGGAATGAATGGAAGGCCACTCGTGCAGATAAACTCGCCAGGTATTGAACCGATCGGCCGAATAATACTTGGCAACAAAGATCACAGTGTAGTACAAGAACCGTCTGATTCCTACCTTCCAGAGAAAATAAGAATTGAAAGCGACGACGATTGCTACAAAGCTGCCGAGCAGGCCAGCCTCCTTCTTAAGCAGCAAACTCCACGATTCGCCGTTATGCCGCCCTTCCCACAGCAAGAACAAACTAAAACCCAGGGCCCCTAGCACCATTGATTGACTGAAGCATGTGGCTAAGCCCCAGAGCGTGCCGGCCCATGCTATTCGAGCCACACTTCTGCTCTCGATGGCAACCGCAAGTGCCGCTGTACCGGCAAGCGCGCTGTACCAGTGATGGGTAGCGTCAAGGTAACCGCTGAAGGGAAGCGTAAGAAACAAGAAACCGGGAAGGAGAATCTGCTTTTCGGGCAACCCTCCGGCCAGCAATGCTCTCGAAATCCTGATGCTGAGCCAAACCGCGACCACCCCGATCGAGATCAACATCGCCTGCGGGATCCACGCTCTAACCCCGAACAGTTTGAATAGCACGGCATAAAGTACGTCCGTGCCGGGCAGCGTGAAGTGATCGTAGTCCCGGTAGATGATTTGGCCGTCAAGCATCCGCGTGGCATGATGCAAGTAAATTGCCTGATCGCCGGATGCCAAACGCGGAGTCGCGGGAAGAACGAATACCTGCAGATACAAGAAAATTCCGCAGGCCAGCAAAATTACCGGCAGTATCCAACGCTTGGGCTGACGCTTGAGGTCTGGGGTCCGCTCTCGAACAGAGTCAGCAAATTGAGCAGAGCGCTTCAGTGCGGCCTCCTCGTGCGAACAATGCGTTTATCGAACAACGTTTAATCCGACGAGGGCTGTCAATCCGAGCCCGCGCCCACAATCCGTTGCATAGATGAGACTCTTAGAATCAAGCGTCCAGACAGGGCTGACGGAATTGCAATCGCCTCTCGTGAGCTGAACCTGTTCCCTCGTGCGGAGCTCCATTACGTGAATCTGCCACGCGCCCTGCTGCCCGCAACTGAACGCGAGCCATCCTCCGTTTGGCGAAATCGCAGGATAGCGGGCGGAGCAAGTCGGGACACTGATTTCTTTTATAACCTCAGAGACGGGGTCGACCTCATACAGCCGGAAGCGGCCCTCTCGCCTCGAGCTAAACGCCATTCGATGGTCAGGGAAGAATGCAGCTTCTCGCACATCATACAGAGAGTCTGCGATTTGGCGCTCCCCGGTGGCTCCTGCTACGGGAGTGCTAATCTGCCTAATCCACAAGCTGTTTCGACCCTTCACTTCACGAATGAAAGCAAGTAATTTGCCGTCAGGCGATGCGACCGGTTGTTCAGCATCTGCCGCCTCAACTATTGCGCCATCCGTGGAATTTGGTGGAGAGGCAGGAGCAAACCGCATCACCCGCGAGCCGCCGCTGGTGGCCAATTCAGCCCATGCTCGCGTAGTGTCCCCACCACTGGTGGGATGGAACCAATCGAGTCCGGCGGTCAAGGAGCTAACCGAACCTTGTCTGAGTGCGTAGACTGAGTACGTATTGGGAACGGAAGGAAGCGATTTTGGTACTAAAGCTGTAAAAAGTAAGCCGTCGGCGGTGACTACGGGGTCCGTCGCAAGAGCGGAGTCCGCTACCGTGACCACGCGTGATTGATAATTGTCGAATTGTCCCTTAAGATGCCGAACATTTGAAATGAAACCAGCCATTACCAGCGCGACCAAGACAGACGCAGCGATCAGCGCCGTCCCAAGATTGAAGCGGCTTGACAAGGATTCAGGTGACAACTCGATTAAAATCCACAGCAACAATCCCGCCAAAAGCAACATCCATGCGAACCTTGAGAAAAATAGGAGGTTGCTCCAGCCCGTTTCGTGTATTCCAGGCAACCTAAGCAGAGGTCCGCAAACCAGGGCATACGTGGCAACGACCGCGACGGCCTTGATTCTCTGCTGATGCGCGAGCAGGAAATCGACGACCAGCGCAGCCGTGAGTATCAGTGCCACAAAGTGATAAGGACCGGGCTGCGAGGACAGAAGTAACAGCAGGAATAGGAAGCTCGCCCATTCTATTTTTCCCCTGCCACCCTCATGAAGTTTCGAACCGATCGCCCACAGGAAAGCAACCAGGAAGAAACCGTGAATCAGGGGATGGAGAAAAGCGTAGAGGACCGGAGCATGCACGACCGGCAATGGATTTAGTTCTGGCTCAGCAATAAAAAGACGACGCAACAGTGCGCTCAACGAGTTCCATCCGACATTGTAGGGATCGATCGTCTCTCCCCTGAGTGCACGCGGCAGAATTTCTTGAACGTAGAACAGGCAGGCATCTCTCCCGAAGAGGTAGAGTGAAATCATGGCCGCACTCAATAAACCCACCGTTAGACCAAATACAGCACGCCACTGCCTTTTGAATATAAAGAGGATGAGGAACAAAGCAGGATAGATCTTCAGGGTCGCGGCAGCCGCCAAAATTAGGCCGCCTAAAAAAATGTAATCCTTAAAATGCAGGAGCATAGCGAAGGCTAACAAAAGCAAAACGAGAATATGCATTTGTCCATAGAGGAAACTGTGGCGGAGCGGAATAACTGCCAGAAACGTCAACAACAGAATGCGTCTAGCCTTGAGCGCCGTGGCAGCAGAGAGCACGATAGCCGTCAAAGCCAGGAATGCCAGGTTCACTAAGAGCCAACATCGCTTCGCGTTCAGGGGAGAAAGTGAGGAAAAGGGCAGGACCATCAGCGCCGATGGAAGTGTGGAGGGAATAAAGCTGACTAATGGTTGATCAATCCTCTGGTGATCCTTCTCCCTTTGCAACCAAATCCACTCATAGGCACGTTCCATGGGATATTTGGCACGATAGAGACGCGCGATCAGATAGTAGTTGGGGAAATCCGAGTTGAGGTGCCTCCAGGCAGGAATAAATCCCGTAACAACAAACATAATGATGAGAACTACAAGGAGAACCCATTCCCCTCTCGCGCTCCAACCAAAACGCTGACCCTCTCGAGGTCTCGCCTTGAGATCTGCGAGTTTCATCGCTTCTGTGGCTCTACATTCCGTCATTTTGTGGATTTATACCCCGGGACTTTAGCTGATCTTAGTAGATTCCCGGGAGCACCTTTGCTGTCCTTTGGGAATAATCCTCGTAGCGGGTTCCGAAGACATTCCTCAGGTGAGCCTCTTCGATTGCAATCTTACGCAGCATGACGATTGTCCATGCTGCGGCCAGCACCCATCCCAACACACTAGCCAATGCTAAAGCGACCGCCGCCTTCGCAACTATTGCAGCAGCGTAGCGGGGATGACGCACGTACTGATAGGGGCCGTGGTCCATGGGTACAGCTTTACGATTCTCTTGGCTGAAGTACCTGGCAAGGTAAGTATCCGTCCAGGTTTGCCAAATTGCGACCGCCAGATAAAGCGCCAAGCCCAGAGTTTGCAGCAGGGGTTGTTCAAGAGCGGGAACCAGACGCCAATGTCCATAGTCCAGAAAGACAGCCAAGTCGGCCACCATGAGGAAAACCACCAGAGGTGGTGCTGAGTGGTCTGATTCGAGCGCCCACCATTCCCGCATCACCGGTTTCGAATCAAACACTTCTCGACTCGATACCAAGGAGTGTATGGAACCTAAGAACCTCAACGTCAGATACCCTCCCGAGAAAAAATCCAATCGCAGCCATGGATCACTACTCCCCCAATGGACTAGACTTGCGAGCGCCACGACCAAATAGCCCAGGGAGAATGTCAGCGTTATCCAAAAGCTTTTTTTCATATCTTAGTCATCAGTGCATTCGCTCTAATTTTTGGTTTTTGGACGTCATCATCCGCAAACATTTCTAGTACTAGAGGTACCGCCGCAGCAGGATCGCTGCCGTACAACAGACGATAAGCGGGCAACTTTTCAAGAGCCTCGAACACCGCAGCGCTCTGTTGTGCGAGGCAGTCATAGTCCTTGAAAAGCATGCTTTCGGCAATGCGGCGAGAGAAATCGAAGCGAGCCATAGGCGACACCGTGGGGATAGTTGCGGCCTGCCTCTCCAGGAACACACAGCAGACTGGGTCAACGGAGTGCGCATTCAGGCCTTGAAACGGACGCTTCGGCAAATAGCAAACGGTCAAACCTGGGTAAGAGAACCGACGCGTTGCGGCCTTAAGTTCAGGAAGAAACTGAAGCGATTCGGGACGAAAGATTGCCGGCAAGAGATCGCCCCAAACCCGCAAGCCTCTAGCTTCCATCTCCAAGAAGACAGCCTGGTCAGCGTGAAACTCGAGCCCCAGCCTCGCACCGAGGTAGCTCAAAGTCGTCTTGCCGCAGTTAGGCGGGCCGAATAGTAGAAGCCCTTTATCTCCTTTGCCCACGCATGCCGCCGCGAGCGGCACCATCCCCAAACTCCCGGTACTCATGCAGAAGAGCGTGTCGAAAATCGACCGGCAATGAAGCTTGGGTTCGCTCTCGACTAATCGCTCGGCAATAAAACCGATGCCCTCGCGCGCCTCCAAATCAACAGCCAGGAAACTTCCCTGTCCAAGGTTAGCGAAACGAAGACCGCCATCCGAAAAGGCCGAGAGCGCGACCCCAGCATACTCGACCTGCGAATCCTGTTCGCTGACGATTCGCCAGAGGAACTCCGGATCGCCAGTCGACGGTCCCTGATGTCGGGAAAAGAATTCGAGCGCATTCTCAATCAATGCGGAACTGTTGCTTTCCAAGCGTAAATTCCTTGCCATAACACGAAGATTCACGCTATGTGGTGTTGGCGTGAAGCGCCGGAGCAAATCCTTGCGCTTCAGCTCGCGCTGAGCTTTTACGGATATCGCCCCTCCCACCGGACAATCGGTACTCTCCACTGACACCCCTTTCCGTCTCAGGGTCGACTCACGTCGCCAACCACAGTCCGATCATCGAATTGCTCAAAATGCGCGGCAAGTTTCTCGGCAACGATTTGGGGTCGCCCGCCGTATTGCAACAGGCAGCAGGGCAGTTCGACCAACTTCCCGACGACTTCCATCTGCTGGGCAGCCGCGTCAGGTATTTCTGCCATCAGATCCTCTTCCAAACGCGCCCTTGCTTCCTCCGATGACAAGTCGGTAAGACGAAATTCGGGATTCTCTCTGCGCTCAAGGAAGACCAACAGTCGTGGCTCGCAACCTCTCATGCGCTTTAGACCAAGTGCTAACTCGGGCTCGAAGCGAAAACCTCTTTCCCCGTTTGGAAGATCTATCGCCGGCTTATCTTTGAGCTCCCTAAAGTGATTTCCAGCGTCACTACGCAATTTAAGAGTGGTCGCCAATCCCCAAGCCGACAGCTTGCCTTTTCGCCATGAACAGAACGTGCGGTCGTCCGAAAGAAATCCAAAACCTTCCTGTGCCAGAGCTACGGCTAACGTTGATTTTCCGCTCCGACCTGCCCCTACGAGCAGGAGGCCACTTTGCTGTTTAGCCACGCCGGAGCAGTGGAGTTCCACGATTCCGATCGAAGCGCCCGTAACGGTGAGCAACACCGGAAAAACGACCGTCTTCCAGTAGGAGCGATCATCGCCGATGGCCGCCGAAAAACGCCCTATTACACGGCGAGCGCGAAGATCCGCGAGCATCGAACTTGCGGAATCAAATCCCGCAAACACAAGATGGTTGAGGCCTCTAACGTAGGGCTTTGGCCAGGCAGGCAGGACCGAGTTGCTGTAGTCCACCCAGAATCGGACGGAGAAATCTACGGACCCCGGTGGATCTTCGATGGGCAGGAAACTTTCGCGCGCGGCCTGCAGTAGAGTCTCGCAGTTCGTGGACAAGCTGCAAACCGCACCAGCTGCAGCGTAAAACTCACACATTGGTGTCGCGGCGTCCTGGCAAAGAAAGTCTCCGGCGCTCATAACGGTGCAAACAGCCCGACTCTACGTCTCAGCTCAAATCAGATCTATGAATGCTCTGACTGAACCGAACAGCCGTCAATAATGGTCGCCGATATGGACGAGCAATCTGTCAATATATTGTCAATAACTTGTAAAGACTTTACGCGTGGGAAAAAATGGAATCCCTCGACGACGAAACCTTCAGCCTCAAACAGTCGCTTCAGAATCTCTTGGACGGATGGATCGTCTTCCACTACGAGAATCCTGTCCGTCACCTCCTGCGATTGAGGGTGACACCGTGTCTGTTGATCAGACGACTTAGAACCGAGACTCATTGCGGCTACCTGTCTACCCACCCAGATCCGGACGTTCCTACAGACTCACGGGATCGGCAGCGCTAACGAGCTCCCTTTCAAAATCGTTCGCCAGTTCTCGCGTAGATTGGAGCAATAATCAGATCAGCACCCTCGGGAATGGTGCAGTCCATCCTGTGCTAACTGCTAAACTCCCGGCTTCGATTTGAAGACGAAGTCCAAGTTCTTGGTTTCGCCGGCGCCGATTGTGATCTTCTGGGTCGCTGTGCCCAGTTTTTCGTGCCAGGCTTCGATCATGTAGGTTCCCGGGGGCAGGTTGGTTAGATCGAAGCTCCCGTTCTTGCCAGTCACGACGAAGTAGGGATGCTTGAACACCGCGATGTAGCCTCGCATCCAGGGATGGATGTTGCACTTTACCGGGATTGCAATCTCGGGGCGCGAAAAGGTCTCATCCATGGTGGAGCCGGGAAGCTCCGCCTTGTTCCATTCTCGATTGTTCGCGGGCGTGGGATGTATGTTGTGCGACGTGGAGTCGTCGTTCACCATGTGCAATGTCTGATTCGCCCGCATCGCAAGCACATGGGGCATGTACATGCAGCCTTTCTGCTCGACGACCACCGGCTCGGTGGGAGCATCAAATGTGCGATCGCCCAGACCCTCCGACACGAAAACGATCACATTCTGCAGATCACCTTTCGAATCGGCCATGACTTCTTCAGCAAACACGGGGGAGGGATGCTGCTTGGCGCAGCTCGGATCGGCAGACATGCTGATCAGCTTGGATTTCGGTGCGGTGCCTTCGAACCTCACTACGCCCTTTACGCTAGCCGCGCCGGTGGCGCTTGTAGTTAGGGGAGGACTGACGGCCTTCACGGCGTAGGGGCTGGAGATACAAATCGCCAGAGTAATAGCAAATAGGGAGACTAATCTGTTCGCTTGCATGACAACTTCACCTCAATTCATAATTTTCGTTTTTGCAACCTTTAGTGCTCTGTCGGGCGGTGCTTTTAATCCGCCGGCTGGGCGCGCCCCGAGCTCACCCGCGTGCTGGCGAGAGATTCGTTGTATCCGCGGCGGTATCCCGCCGTGAACATGGCGCGGTCCTGGTCCGTAGACCAGCGCCCGATGGCGAGACGCAGTGGCTGGCCGTCCTTGGCTGCGAGCTTGCCCAAGTACAGTCCGTCGCGGAACGCGCCGTCGTTTGCAAAGAGCACCTCCGCGGTTGTGCTGGGCTTCGCAGTGCGGGGGCTGATAGCAAACGTCGCAGCCGCTCCCAGGCAGATGACAATCGCCGTGTAGTTAAAGAATCTCGTCATGTTTTTCCTCCTCTAAGGTTTTCTCCCGTAAGACAGAACCAGTTGACTAACGATAAGTATGAGGAACCGTCACTGGCCGGTTGTCACTGGGTTGTCGAGTTATGGTCATTTGTTTGTCGTGGAGAGAGTGGCAGCCACATCGTTATAAAGGTGCCGGCCACGCTGTTGTCCGTGGCCTTTTGCGGAGTTGGCCCGGCGTGAAGCCGAGAGGGGATATCGCACGCCGCACTGCGGAAGTTGCAATTCGTTCGGGGGCCGAAGACTAGAAGGTGAACTTGTACCCGAGACGAGGCACTGTTCGGAAGTGGACCGGACAGCTTGGATCGTTCTCCAACTTGTGCTGGAGTTTCATAATGTGATTATCGATGCTGCGGTTAGTGGTGTACCCGTCTCCATAGCCGCAAACTCGCTTCAACAACTCGGCGCGTGTGATGACGCGATGGGGATTTTGAACGAAAAACTGCTGCGTCTTGAACTCATGTGCCGTCAACGCGACTGAGGTACCGTTGCGAGTCACCTCCACTATCCCGAAGTCCACGACGATGCCATCAAAAACGACTTGACTCACTATGGCAGGTGGGTGGCAGTGGTGCAAAGCCACCTTCAGCCGTGCCAGGAGCTCCCGCGGACTAACGAAAGGGTTTGGTAACGTAATCGTCGGCACCCATCTCCAATGGCGTGACTTTGTCATTAATTAAGGTCACAGGAAGCGGTGAGAATAATAACGGGGATCGAGGGCTCCGCGGTTTTCATCTTTTGGCAGAGATGTTTTCGAGATAAACTCGGGTAGATTCTAGAATGGCCGCGGAAGGTACCTCTGCGTGAAAGCTGTCGAGACCCGCTCGGCCGTCTATGTGTCCCTCGACGGCGAAACCTTCAGCCTCAAACAGTCGCTTTAGACTCTGGACGGATGGATCGTTTTCGACTACCAGAATCCTGTTCAAAACAGAACGTCAGCAGCGACAGAATCGTGATACCAAAATTGGCCCAGGCATTCAGCGCCCGTGGAAGCGCGGCGCGACTATCTGCGGGATCTGCGTGTAGCTCGACCAAACCGCGGTGCATCTACGCCGAAGTGGAGCAGTTAACTATCCTGCATTGCCCGCCGCTAAGGTTTTGCCGTTGGGGTCCACTGCGTTCTGTTGAACTTCACTAATTCTCCGCGCCAACAATTCGTTCGAAAAAGGCTTTGTTTAGCAGAGTTGCGCCTGAGCCGATCTTCGCGTTCTCAAGAGCTGCCGCATCCGTGTACCCCGACATGAAAATTACGGCAAACCCTTCTTGCTTTTGTCGTAGCTTTTCGACCAGTTCTGGACCGCCCATGCGTGGCATAACCACGTCGGTCACGACGACATCGATTTTGCCGGAATGCTGGTCGGCGACTGCGGAGGTGCTCGTTCATGTAGAGCCTGAAGAGGAGCTCGCCGCCAAACACATAGCGCGGGCCGAGTGACTAGGCACAGTTTTCATTTACCGCTGGGCCTCGCAGTGCTCGCAATTTCGGAACCCCCTCGCTGCACGCGGTGCTGGCCCCGCCCCCGCTCGTTGTCCCGTAGAAGTTTCCGTCCGCGGCCTGGATCAGGGCCGGGCTGGCACCGCTGCCGTCCGACATCCGTTCGGACTGGACTTCTATCTGACATGCGCGCAAACGAGCTCTACCTGCCACGGTGGACACGTTGGTACGACGCGTTTGAGCTGCCTTGTACGGGGCCGGACGCTGGCGGCGGCCTTGCGGGGCTGCTCCTGCTGCGTGAGCCAGTCGCGCACAGAGTCAATCCTGTAGAAGACGAGGCGACCTATCTTGATGCGGGGCGGACCACGACGGCGCGCGGCGAGTCGCTGCAGCGTTCGGACGGAGCGGTTTAGCTGCGGGCCAGATCGGTTTCGCGGATGTAGCCGTCGAGCACCGATGGGGCGGAACCGGAAAGGTCACCCACGGGGCCTTTCCTCCCTGTCTGAATTCCACGCGAGAGCCTAATGATGATAGCGCAGGAATGCCAGAAAATCGGGACGAAATTTGACGGGCCTGGAAAGCGCCGGGTCAGCAGGGGAGCGGAGCTCATGCGGACATAGCGCGGACATGGGGATGGGCGCGGACACGGGCCAACACAGCGGAGTGCGCGGAACCAGCATGAATACTGCATGAAATCTGGCTGCCCCCCAGGGATTCGAACCCCGATATGCTGATCCAGAGTCAGCTGTCCTACCGTTGAACGAGGGGGCAGTGATTTTGGAGCCAACCACCACCGAGCCATTCTGATTCTATGGTTGAGGGCGAAGCGCGGTCAAGATGGTGGACGGTCTTCCCACAGATCTTGCTCGCCTGGTGACCGAACGAGCGGCGAGTCTAAGAAAAGCGTACTGACCAAAAAGACGTCTCAATGACTTTTCCCCGCCGGCGTAGAATCGGCTTTGAGCTTGTCCGCGAGGAGCAATCCATGTCACCGGTGTTCGAGAACATCTCCGCGTCCGCTGTCGATTATGCCGAGCTCGTCCGCAGGCCGCTGGAAGCTGAGCGCTGCGCTCTTCTCGTGGTGGATATCCAGGAAAAACTTCTGCCACCGATTTTTCAGAAAGACCAATTGGTGCGCAACTCGAAGCTGCTGATCCGCGCGGCAGGTGTACTCAAGATTCCTGCGGTCATGAGCACGCAATATGCGAAGGGACTGGGCAAAACCGTGCCCGAGCTCGCTTCCCTGCTGCCGGAAACCGAGGCCATCGATAAAGATCGATTCTCCTGTTTCGGCAGCGAGGTTTTTTGCACGCTGCTCAAGCGACTGCCCGGCAACCGAAACACCCTGCTGCTATGCGGCATGGAAAGCCACATCTGCGTGATGCAGACGGCGCTGGCGGCGCTGCGAGAAGGCTATCTCGTGCATGTCGCTTCGGATGCAGTAAGTTCGCGAACGAAATGGAATTGGAAGATCGGTCTGGAAAGAATGCGGGCCGCCGGTGCGGTGATATCTTCCACCGAGATGATGATCTACGAACTGATGCGCTCTTCGTCTTCGCCGGCGTTCAAGGACATGCTACCGCATCTGAAGGGATAGAGGCCGCGGCGTTCCCCATTAGCCTGCTTCGGGCTCCTTCTTTTTTACCCGCACAACCGTAATCTTCGCGATGCCCTCTTCAAATGTGGGCGGCTTCAGCTTGGCAGCCATGCGGCGCATCACATCTTCAGGAACAACACGGTCGCGGCGCTGGTGGCGCTCAATGCAGACGTCGAGTGGTACGTCGAAGAAGACCGCGTGCACTTCGTATTGGTAATCCTTGGCCAGCTTGATCCAGTGCTGGCGTTCCTGCGGTGTGAGGTTCGTGGCGTCCACATAATTCATGGGGCGCTTGGCGATGAGCCTAGCTTTGAGCATGGAGCGGAGATTGGAAAACACCAGGTCTTGAAAACGCTGTTCGCGAACATCGTCAAAGAGCAACGAGCGCACCATGTCGCTGGAGAGCGGGACTACGTTGTGGCGCTTGAACCACGAACTCTTGCCCGAGCCCGGCAGTCCGATCGCCAGAACCACCACACCTTTCGGCGCACGCTGCACCGCTGCCGGAGTTGCTGGAATTCTCGGCGCGGCTGCCGCAACCGGCGGAGTTGGTGCTTGCGCTTCCGTTTCTCCAGCCTCCGCAAACTCTTCCTCTGCCGGCTCTGCGGGTAGAATCGGGATGGATCCTTTGACTGCGGCAGGTGTAAAGGCTTGCGCTACCGCCTGCTCGCGGCCGCGGCCACCTCGTCCGCG
Source organism: uncultured Acidobacteriaceae bacterium (assembly GCA_963714225.1). GTDB lineage: Bacteria > Acidobacteriota > Terriglobia > Terriglobales > Acidobacteriaceae > Sulfotelmatobacter. The sequence goes on from CAVQNY010000039.1 coordinate 37,860, forward strand.
CCCACCGCGGCGACGGCGGCCGCGGCCGGAAGAGCCGGGAGCATTATTCGAGGTTGCGGGTTGCGCTTCGGACGGCCGTTCTTGGGACTGCTGTTCCTGGGACTGCTGTTCTGGGGAGCTGGAATGCGGCGCCCGGCGAACGGGTCGTGCCTCCGGGAGAGGTGGAGTTGGATCTGAGATCTCAGATTCTATCTTCCCGCTGTCGGAAACTGGGTCCGGCGGCAGTTCCGCCTCGAAATACGCCGGCTGCAAGGGCGGAGGAGCAGGCTGGTCAGAGGGTTCTGCGGGCTTCTTTTTGCGGCGCTGCAAGCGCTCGCGCATCCATTTGCGCATGTACGGCTTTTAACACAGATGCGAGGGCGGGATCAATCGGCCAAGCCTCTGGACGAACCACGTGCGATAGCGGCGCAGGGAAGCGAGCCAGGCGCGCGATGGTTGCGTCGCAAAGAACGCTTGCTCAGGATGACATCCCAATGAGAAACAGAGTCCGGTTGCAGCACTACAATGTAAGCATGTCCGAAGCAATCCCTCCCGCGATCCGCGGCCAGAAATACATCTCTCTCACCACGTTCCGCAAGAACGGGGCAAAGATCGCCACGCCAGTATGGTTCGGGGAAGACGGCGACAAGCTGTACGTGATGACGCGCAGCGATATGGGCAAGACGAAGCGCATTCGCAACAATCCGCAGGTGACGGTAGCTCCCTGCACGATGCGGGGAAAACTGATTGGGCCTGAATTCGCGGCATCGGCGCGCATTCTGCCGCCTGAAGAACATGCCCGCGCGCGGCAGACCATCAACCGCAAGTATTGGGCGGCCCGGCTGCCATCTGATCTGGAGCAGGGCGGATACGTATCTGGAGATAAACTTTCCTTAGATCAGTGTCAGGGACAAGAAACACAGGATTCCGTGATGGGAACCGGGTCTTCCCAATCATGCCTCGATCATTTACGCCGCTTCCCTGTCCTGCTAACATCATCTGTCTGTATACCGGCTCAGGAGGTTTTCTGATCTCGCATTCATAAAGTAAAACGGAGAAATTATGGCAATCAAAGTTGGCATTAACGGTTTCGGACGCATCGGCCGCAACGTTCTGCGGACCTCGCTCAACGACCCCAACCTGGAATTCGTGGCGGTCAACGATCTCACCGATCCGAAGACGCTGGCGCACCTGCTGAAATACGATTCCATTCTCGGCAACCTGCCGCAACAAGATCAGCGCCCGCACCGACAGCATCACAATCGATAACAAGACCATCGAGGTGTTCAAGGAAAGAGATCCGGGCGCGCTGCCTTGGGAGTCGGTGGGCGCTCAGGTGGTGATCGAATCGACCGGACACTTTACCGACGCGAACGACGCCAAGAAGCACCTGCGCGGGATCGGTGAAGAAGGTGATCATCTCCGCTCCGGCGAAGAATGAGGACATCACCGTGGTGCTGGGCGTGAACCATGAGAAGTACGATGCGGCCAAGCATCACATCATTTCCAACGCTTCCTGCACCACGAACTGCCTGGCGCCGATCGCCAAGGTGATCAATGACGAGTTCAAGATTGTCAGCGGGACGATGACCACCATTCACTCTTACACCAACGATCAGGTGATTCTCGACTTTCCGCACAAAGATCTGCGGCGGGCGCGGGCTGCGGCGATCAACATGATTCCTACCTCCACCGGCGCGGCTAAGGCTCTGAAGCTGGTGATCCCTGATCTGGCGGGAAAGCTCGATGGGTTTCGCCATGCGCGTGCCTACGCCGAACGTCTCGGTAGTCGACCTGGTGGCGTGGGTGGAAAAGAAGACTACAAAGGAAGAAGTGAACTGCGGCGCTGAAAAAAGCATCTGAAAGCGGGCCGCTGAAGGGGTACCTGGGCTATGAGGAGAACGAATTGGTATCGTCGGATTTCAAAGGCGATTCGCGCTCTTCGATCGTCGATGCGCCGATGACCCTGGTGGTCGGCGGCAATTGCGTCAAGGTGATCTCCTGGTACGACAATGAATGGGGATACTCCTGCCGCGTGCGGGACCTGATTCACTACATCGCCAGCAAAGGTCTGTAGGTTTGTCGTGCCGCCAGAGCCTGTCCTGAGAGAAGTCGAAGGAACACTGGCGCTAGTTTACATCGCCTCTAATAAGGACGAACCAGCCAATGTCCAAGCTGTCTATCCGTGATCTCCCTCTTAACGGCAACCGTATCTTCATGCGCGTCGACTTCAATGTTCCGCTGGAAGACGGACGCGTTATGGACGACACGCGCATCCGCGAAACCCTGCCCTCGATCGAGTACGCCCTGCGGCACGGGGCGAGACTGATTCTGGCTTCGCATCTGGGGCGGCCCAAAGGCAAGCCCAATCTCGAAGATGAGTTTGAAGCCGGTGGCCGAGCGGCTGCGCATGGTGCTCGACAAGGAACTGGCACGAGGCGAAAACGTGGGCTTCTGTCCCGACTGCGTTGGTCCCGAGGCGGAGGAAGTTGCCACGCAACTGGAAAAAGGCCAGACCCTGCTTCTGGAGAATTTGCGCTTTCACGCCGAGGAAGAAGCGAACGACGAAAAGTTCGCCAAGCAATTGGGAAGTCTGGCGGACTTCTACGTCAATGATGCGTTCGGCACGGCGCATCGGGCACACGCATCCACCGTGGGCATTACAAAGTTCGTATCAAAATCGGCGGCTGGTCTGCTCATGGAGAAAGAGCTGAAGTATCTGGGCAAGGCGCTGGAGCATCCTGAACCGCCGTTTGTCGCGATCCTGGGCGGCGCCAAGGTCAGCGACAAGATCGGCGTGATCCGGAATCTGATGAGCAAGGTCGATTCGCTCATCGTCGGCGGCGGGATGGCCTACACCTTCTTGAAGGCTCAGGGACAGCAGATCGGCAAGTCGCTGCTTGAGGCCGACAAGGTGGACCTAGCGCGGCAACTGTTGGAGGAAGCGAAGAAGCGGAATGTGAAGTTCCTGCTGCCCATCGATCACGTGGTGGCGATGAAGCCTGAGACGAATGCCGTGGTGCAGCAGATCGGCGAAGGCCAGCCCATTCCGGCCGACCGCATGGCGCTGGACATTGGTCCGAAGACGATCGAACTGTTCTCGGAGGAAATCTCGCGGGCACGCACCATCGTGTGGAACGGGCCGATGGGGGTGTTTGAGATTCCGGGATTTTCGCGGGGAACTTTCAAGGTCGCTCATGCCGTGGCGGAAAATGTTGGGGCGATTTCGATTGTGGGTGGCGGCGATACTGTTTCTGCGGTGCATGGCGCTGAAGTTGCGGATAAGATGACGCATATTTCCACCGGTGGCGGCGCGTCGTTGGAATTTCTGGAAGGGAAAAAACTGCCGGGAGTCGAGGCGCTCACGGACAAGCGTTGATCCTGTGGAGACAAGCGTGCGCGACTTCGTAGTTCGCATCCTGCTGGACCGCGGGACGACAATCGAGTTCCAGGGTCCGGCCGATATCACCAGCGAGACGACGGACGCCGTGGTGAATGCGGCCAACTCATCTCTTCTGGGCGGAGGCGGAGTAGATGGCGCCATTCACCGAGCCGGTGGGCCCGCAATACTCGCCGAATGCCGGCAGATTGTGAGCAAGATTGGAAGCCTGGCTGCGGGAAAAGCTGTAATCACTACTGGCGGACGCCTGACCGCAAAGCACGTGATCCACACCGTTGGCCCGATCTATCGCGGCGGAGAACACAGCGAAGCGGAAAAGCTGGCGAGTTGCCATCGCGAATGCATTCGGCTCGCCGATGAGCACGCTCTCAGGTCTCTGTCCTTTCCTGCCATCTCGACGGGGGCGTTCGGATACCCGGCTTCGGAAGCGGCGGCCATCGCGATTTCCTCCGCGGTTGAGGCTTTGGCCTCGGCTAATCATGTAAGTAAGGTTCGATTCGTTCTCTTTGACATCGCGACTTTGAAAGCGTACACGCGAGCTGCCGAGCGGTTCGAGAATCCAGACTCCGCTTCGTCCTGCAAAATCGAGAAGGGACCTTCATGAGACAGAAGCTCATTGCCGCCAATTGGAAGATGTACAAAACGCCCGAGCAGACGCGCGAGTTCTTCCGTGATTTCCTACCGCTAGTTGGCGGCCACACGCGCGACGAGATCGTGGTTTGCCCGCCTGACGTTGACCTGGCGGCTGCACTGGAATCGGCGAAGGGATCGAACGTGGCGATTGGCGGTCAAAACGTGCATTGGAAGACGGAGGGCGCTTTCACGGGTGAAACCTCGGCAGCGATGCTGCTGGCGCTGGGCGTGACCCACGTCATCATCGGACATTCGGAGCGGCGGGAGTACTTTTGCGAAACCGACGACACGGTGAACCTGCGGCTGAAAGCCGCGCTGGAAGCCGGTCTCACGCCGATCTGTTGCGTGGGCGAGGTGCTCGAAGAACGCGAAGCCGGTCTTACTGACGATGTGTTGCGACGGCAGTGTGTGCGAGCCTTCCATGTCGTCTCCGCGAAGAAAGCCGCGAAGCTGGTAGTGGCCTACGAACCGGTGTGGGCGATTGGCACGGGCAAGACGGCTACTCCGGAGCTGGCCGCCGAAGCTCATGCCGTGATCCGGCGGGAAGCCACGGAAGTGTTTGGCGAAGAGTTCGCCTCGAAGCTGCGCATTCTCTATGGAGGATCGGTGAAGCCGGAGAACGCCTCGTCTCTGATGGCGCAGGAGGAGATCGATGGCGCGCTGGTGGGCGGGGCGTCGCTTGCGGCGAAGTCGTTTGCGGCAATCGTGAAGTACTGAAGGGCGCTGCTGCGCGGCTTGTCTGGTCGCGAGTGCTCTTGCGGTCGGTTAGTCTTCTGTGCTCGCAATCCCGGGTTCAATTTGCTTAAAGATAGGGAGCGTGGATGACGGAGACTTTGCGTCCTGAACCGAGTCGGACATTCCGGTGGCTAGTGCTGATCTTCATTAGCCTTACGATGTTCGGGAACTACTACGTCTACGACTGCATCGCGCCGATCGCCGACCTTCTCGCCAAGCAGCTCGGATTTTCCGAGTCGAACATCGGTCTGCTGCAGGCGATCTACAGCATTCCGAACGTTTTCATGGTGTTGATTGGTGGTTACGTCGTGGACCGCATCGGGACGCGTAAGGCGATTTTCATCTTCGGGACGTTGTGTTTCATTGGGGCAGGGATTACGACCTTGTCGGCAACGTTGAGCGTGATGGCGACCGGACGGCTGGTTTTTGGCCTGGGCGCTGAATCGCTGATTGTGGCCGTGACCACCGCAGTAGCCAAGTGGTTCCGGGGAAAAGAGTTGAGCTTCGCTTTCGGCATCAACCTGATGATCTCGAGATTCGGTTCACTGCTGGCGCAGCAATCGCCGTCGTGGGCCGGGTTTGCCTACAACTACTGGCGCAATCCGCTGCTGATTTCAGTTGGATTCGGGGCGCTGTGCATCGTAGGCGCGACCGTTTACTGGATCCTCGAGGTTTATGCCGAGAAGAAATACCAGGTCGGACCCGCCGGGGCCACCGACAAAGTTGTGTTCAGCGACATCAAGGGGTTCGGGGTGTCGTACTGGTACATCGTGGCACTGTGCATCACGTTTTATTCGGCCATCTTTCCGTTTGAGACCTTCGCTTACCAGTTCTTCATGGACGCGCACCACGTCACCCGCGAGGCTGGCGGGGATCTGGTGGGGATGCTAACGCTGTTCACCATGTTTGGGACACCCCTATTTGGCTTGTTTGTCGACAGAGTGGGCAAGCGGGCAATGCTGATGATGCTTGGCTCGCTGCTGCTTATCCCCGTGTATCTGATGATGGCCTACATGCGCTCGGCGAGTTATGTAACCGTGTATCTGCCCTCCTCGGCGGACGGGCATTTCGCGTTCGTGGCCCACCACCTGCCCCCGATTCTGCTGCTCACGATGGCGATGATGGGGATCGCCTTCTCGTTGATTCCAGCGGTGATGTGGCCCTCAGTGGCTTATCTCGTGGAGCAGTCGAAACTGGGGACGGCCTATGGCCTAATGACCATGATCCAGAACATCGGGCTGGCGGGCTTCAATCTGATGGTTGGATGGGCGAACGACCACAGCCACGCCGGGGCTAGCAATCCCGGCGGCTACAATCTGGGAATGTGGATCTTTTCAATCCTGGGGTTCCTGGGCTTTACCTTCGCGTTCCTGCTACGGCGGCGGGAATTGGGGCCGCATGGGCATGGGCTGGAGACCATTACCACGGCCAAAGGTGCGGCCTAGCATGTCAGAGGGAGCGGGAAGATCGTTAACAGAGGGGGCACAGAGGAGCGCAGGGTGGATCAAAAGCTACCGATTTAGGAAGATTGCGACTCTTTGGCTTGCCTGGGGTTGAAGTCTTGGGATGCGCGGATGCATCCAAGCCTGCGGATGCAAAGGCTTTCCGGCGGGGTCTGGGACGGGAATTGGGATGGGCCGCGGCCATCCGAAGATCGGTAGAAATACTCTGATATTCTGGAACTGCGGAGACCGCAAGCTTCGCACCAAAGTCACGCAAACGGTACAACACAAACTACTTATGCCGCATCCCAACGAATGCGGCCGGAACAGGCAATTTGACCGAGCCACGACAGCAACAGGGCGAACTTAGCGAAGCCGAAGCCATCGAACGGGCCAAGCAGGGGGACGCAGAAGCGTTCCGGGCGCTCTATGACAAGCACAAGCGGCGGGTATATTCGCTGTGTCTGCGCATGACGGCGAACACGGCGGAGGCCGAAGATCTGGCGCAGGAAGCATTCCTGCAGCTCTACCGCAAGATCGCGACGTTTCGCGGGGAGTCGGCGTTTTCGACTTGGCTGCACCGGCTTTCGGTCAACGTCGTGCTGATGCACTTAAGGAAGAAAAGTCTTCCGGTGGTTTCGTTGGAAGAGACTGCGCAGGGAACTGAGGAAGATTCTCCGAAGAGGGATTTCGGAGCGGACGATGTGGCGCTGGCCGGATCCATTGACCGAATGCAGTTGCAAAGGGCAGTGGAAAGTCTCCCTCCCGGCTACCGGATGATATTTGTGCTTCACGACGTCGAAGGATACGAGCATAATGAGATCGCGAAAATCGCGGGATGCTCGATCGGCAACAGCAAGTCGCAGTTGCATAAGGCGCGCATGAAATTGCGCGACCTGCTCAAGATGAATAGAGCCGAAAAGGCCGGAAATTCGCGAGCAGGTTAGGCGAGCGTTTAACAGCTGAACGGCATTAACCTGAGCAGGGGCGCAAGAGCTGCGGTGAGAGTCTGGGCCGCAGAAGACTTGGGGAGAGGTTATGAATTGCGTTGAGCTGCAGCAGAGCTTGGCGGAAGTAGAAGACGGGGCAGTGTGGAACAGAGAGCGCATCTGAGGGCGTGTCCAGCGTGCTCAGCGCTGGTAAGAGAATTGAATCTGATCGCCGCGGCAGCGAGCCAACTGCAAGAGGCGGACGAACCCAGTCCCAGGGTGTGGAATTCCATTGAATTCGCATTGCGACAAGAGGGATTGATCCGTCCGCCGCGGGCGGGCCGGTCGCTTGTGCCTTCGTTCAGCACCCGCTGGGGAGCGGCACGATGGCTGGTGCCAGCGGCGGCGATGTTGTTGCTGGCTTTGGGAATCTACCTGCGGCGTGAGGCGCTGCCCAATCAAGTGGCCCAGCAGGCTTCCGTGGCCGTGCCGGTTGGGAACCCGTCTGACCTGGATGACGCCGACTTGATGCAAGAGGTTGCGGACAACGAGCCCGCGATGAAGACCCAATACGCAGAGAATCTGCGGCAGGTGAATGAATCCATCCGCGACGCGCAGGGCTTGGTGGATGAGAGTCCGAATGACGAGGATGCCCGGCGGTCGTTGATGGATGCGTACCAGCAGAAATCGATGCTTTTCGAGATGGCGATGGACCGTTCTCTGCCATAATGCTGGAAATTTTCGAGCAGTGTTTTGCGGCGATGGCGGATTGGCAGGCAGCTTGGGGGAGTCGTATATGGTGAGCAAGCGCACGGCAAAACTCGTTGCGATTGGCGTGATCGTGGCGGGCACGCTGGTGGCCGAGAGCAAGAAAGAGTACCACTTCGCGGTGGGGCCGAGAGCGGGCGTGTCGGTGATGAATCCGTATGGCTCGATTTCGGTGAGGCCCTCGTTGAACAATACCGTCGTGGTGAACGCGGTTTTGCACTCCGACAAGGTCGAGGTGGATAACAACCAGAACGGCAACCGCGTGGATATTCAATCGCACCTGCTGGCCGGCGCCGACGCCGACTCAGGACGCGTGGATTATGAAGTTCTGGTTCCCGCCGATGCCAGCATTACGTTGCATTCCAGCACCGGTTCCTTGCGCGCCGAGAAACTGCACGGCGACGTCAGCCTGGAAGGCGCGGGAGCGGACGTGGATGTTCGGGACATCTCGGACGCGCACGTGCATGTAAAAACGATGAATGGTGCGGTAAATCTGGACAACATCCAAAACGGGCATGTTGAGGTGGACTCGCTGAGCGGAGAGGTTACGATGAGGGGCGTGAATGGCCCGCTAGTGCAGGTGGTTTCGACGAGCGGCAGAATCAACTACATCGGCGACTTCGGCAACAGCGGCGAATACCGGCTGACCAGCCACAGCGGCGACATCGAAGCGACCATTCCGGAGTGGACCTCGGCTGACGTGAGCGCCCGCTCCGTGCGCGGAGAAGTGCATGACGATATTCCTCTGCAACCGAAAAACCACACCTGGTTTCCGATCGACAAGGGACGTGCCTTCGCAGGTACCATGGGCCGAGTGGCAGTGTCCTCCACGGTAGTGCTGCGCACCTTCAGTGGTAAAATTCACCTCAGAAAACGCTCCGAAAACCAATAACCAAAGCCAAGAGCAAACCGGATCGGCGCAAACGGCGTGCTAAGAAGTCGGCCAAAGCGACTGGGGTTGGTGCGTTCAGCCGCAAGGCTCGGGCGACAGGCCGACAGTCTGGGACGCGGGCCGTAGTTCTGATCGGCTTCATGGGCGCTGGCAAGAGCAGTGTGGGCCGGGCTTTGGGCGAACAACTGGGCTGGGCGTTTGAGGATCTCGATGAGCGGATTGAACGGCGAGAGCGGCGGAAGGTAGCGGAGATCTTCCGGGATTCCGGAGAATCGGGCTTTCGCCGGGCGGAACATGCGGCTTTGAGAGAACTAGTGAAGGGGTTGAATGCCGGGGCGGAGAAAATCGTAGCCCTCGGTGGTGGGGCTTTTGTGCAGAAGGAGAATGCTAGGCTGGTCGGGGCGGGAGGCTTTCCCACGGTGTTCTTGGACGCGAGCGTGGAGGAATTGTGGCGGCGTTGCCGGCAGCAGGTAGAGGAGCAAGGAATGGAACGTCCTCTACTTGGCAGTCTAGCAAGGTTTCAGGATCTTTATGAGGCGCGGCGACCGCATTACCTGAAGGCATCATTCCGGCAGGAGACTGGCGGGAAGACCATCGAGGAGATTGCGGCAGAGCTGGTTCAAGCTCTGGGCCTAGATCGAAGCCGCGGAAGACGGGGAGAAAAGCAGTGAATCTGATGGCGCGGGTGCGGTGGGGAGCGGTGGCGGTTCTAGCGTGCGCGGCTTTGTTGTGGGCCGGCGACAAGAAGGAGAGGCCGAAGGGCCCCCAAGAGGTCGATTCTGGCTCGTTCGGCGTCTTCGTCAGGGGCCAACGCGTGGTCACTGAAACTTTTAGCGTGCAGCAGGAGAACGGCATCAGCGTGGTGAAGTCGCAATTGAAGGAAACGGACGGTTCGGCATCGTCCGGTCAAAGGTCGGAGCTGCAGATGACTGACGGCGGAGAGTTGGTTCGTTACGAATGGAGCGATGGCAGCGGTTCGCTGGTGGTAACGCCCAAGGACGAATTCCTGCTGGAAAAGATCACCACCGGGGCGTCCGCCAAACCGGCCGAACAGCCGTTTCTGATGCCGAATACCTCAGCGATTCTGGACAACAATTTTTCGTGCACCGTGCAGTGTTGGCGTGGCGTTATCTGGCAGCCGACTGTCACGCGGAGAGCAGTAGTCTGAAGTGCCAGCAAGGAGCGGTGGAATTCGGCGTGTTGGTGCCGCAAGAGCGGACGTCGATGCGGGTACGGATGGAACTGGTGGGAAGAGAAAAGGTGACAATCCGGGGGACGGAGCGGGAATTGCTACGGCTGAATTTGTTGGGCGAAGTCATTCTCCTGGGCGCTTTGGGTGGATGACAGAGACCAGTTCAAGCTTGTGCGGGTGCTGATTGCCGACGATAATACCGAGGTAGTGCGGGACTAGCGGAGACGCGGCAGTTGCGCGATCTTAATTCGGAGCCAGGTGGGCCACGATGCCGGTGACGGATGGACGTACGGCGCGGGTTCTGATCACGGTGCTGCTGTTTGCGCTGGGGCTGGGGTTTCTCTACGTGGCGCGGCAAACCCTGATAGCCTTCTTGTTTGCGATTTTCTTTGCCTACCTGATGAGTCCTGTAGTGTCGCAGCTGGAGAGATTCCTGCACGGGCGCGGCCGCGCCATCGCCGTAATTTATCTGTTGCTGCTGGGCCTGGTGGTGCTGTTTTTCGTTTCCATGGGACCGCGGATCGGCCGCGAAGGGGCGCGCTTGGGGCAATCGCTGCCGGCTCTGGCTCAGCTAAGTTCCGGCGAGATCGCGGAACAACTGGGACAGCAGCATGGCTGGAACCACAAATTGGTCGATATGCTTCGAGACTACCTTGCCAGCCACAGCGACGAAATCGCGCAACTGGCGCAGAACGTGGGACTGCATGTGGCGCAAGTCGCGAAGCAGGCGTGGCTGCTGGTGGTGGTTCCGCTCTTGTCGATTTTCTTTTTGAAGGATGGCCGCGCCTTCAGCGAAATCTTGCTTGATTTGGTCCAGTCGCGGCTGCAGCGCGAACTGTTGCAGGGCGTGCTCAGCGACCTGAATCAGATGCTGGCCCATTTCATCCGGGCACAACTCACCCTGGCGGTGCTGACGCTGGCGATCTATTCGGGGGTGCTCGGTCTGATGCGGGTGCCGTATGCCCTGGTGCTGGGTACACTGGGCGGGTTGCTGGAATTTATTCCGGTCGTCGGACCTCTGGTGGCCGCAGTCATTATCTTAGGCGTGGCTGTGTTAATGGGTTACAAGCACTGGCTGGCGCTGATCGTCTTTCTCGGCATCTGGCGGCTGATTCAGGACTATGTATCCTCGCCGCGCATCATGGGCCACAGCATGGAACTGCATCCCCTAGCCGCAATTTTTGGCGTGATGGCGGGCGGCGAGGTAGCCGGCATTCTGGGTATTTTTCTTTCCATTCCGGTGATGGCAAGTTTGCGGATTGTCTTTCGGCGCTGGCGGCTGTATGCGCAGAAAAGAAAATTCGGCCCGCTCAATGAGTATGTGCGGGGCAACCAGGTTGGACAGGAGAAGTAGGGGAAACATTTCTCAGTTCTCAGTCTCAGCTCACAGGCCTTAGATCTCAGCACTCTCGGCTCCGACTTCCCTTCAAGCCTCCTACCTTGCGTTATCCATTCGGTCAACCAGCGGAGGCGTCCGCTCTGGCGGCTTTTTCTGTGCTTATGTTGCGAAGGAATTCGGCGGCGCCTTCGGGCAGAACGGTATTGATGAACATGCCCGAACCCAGTTCGAAGCCGGCGACGCGCGTGAGGCGCGGAATCGCGCTTACCTGCCGGTGGAAATGCCGGGCGCCGACATAATCGGAAGGCCCAGTACGGACGGTGAAATTGAGGTCGGGATTGTCGGGTCTGACGTAGAGCTTAGCCAGCCAGCAGTGTCCGCAAGACGCGGGCGAGGTCCGAGATCTCCGCGGCGGTGATCTCGCCGAAGGTCGCCATGTGGCGGACGGGAAAGATGTGAGTGGCGAACGGAGTAGCCGAGGCAAACACCTCCATGGCCACGAAGTGGTCGCTTTTGAGGACGATACGGGTGGTCCTCGACTTCCTGTTCGACCCTGTGCTGAACATGCATTCTCCAGCATCGTCGTGGTGGCGCAGCGCCTCGGGGAGCCGATGCCGGACTTGGCTCGGAATCACCGGAGTTGCGATGAGCTGGGAATGGGGATGCTGCAGGCTGGCGCCGGCATTCAGGCCGTGGTTCTTGAAAATTGTAACGTGGTTGATGCGGTGGTCGATGCTCAGCGAATCGTATTGCTCCTTGAAGACGCCTAGATATCCTGGCCAGCTGTCATCCGGCAGCAGGCCATGCGGCAGGAGTGGTCCGGACTATCGATGATCACTTGGTGAAAGCCGAATCCTTCAAGGCAGCACCGCAAACGCTGCGCGTGGGCTGGACTTCGCTGGACAGCCCTGCGAACTTGTTTGGGGATAACTCGCGCCGCCAGGGCTCGCTGGCATTCGCCGGAAACCGCATCACTTCGGGCGGGGTTTTACTCTCGTTGCCGGGGCAGAATGGGCAGCGTTCCACGAAAGATGGCACGGTTTGCGGTGGCCGATGTGTGGCCAATTCCTCGGGGCGCTGGGCGCGTTCGGTGGCAATGACGACCCATTCCCCGCTAAGGAAATTCTGTCGCGGTTCCGGCACGTTGATACTCCCCACGCCTGAAGGCGGGGGATTCTAGTCGCCTCACGGCGACCTTAACTGTTTCAACCAAGATTGCTGGCTATCGCCAGACTTACATCTTGTCCGCAGTCGTTTAGCGTCTCCACGTATCCCGAGGCGACGTTTGGTACAGTGCAGCATTTACGGTGGCTCGGCTTGGTTATCGCCTAGCCACCTTTAAGATACCGGAACCAAGAGCAAAAGCAAGAACAAAACCGTCGGCTTATATCCCCAGGCCTGAAGGCAGGGGCTTTACGCCGACTTCGGTAATCCTCCCGCTTCGTCTATCGGCGGCAAGAGCACGGCCCTACGGTGACGGAAGACTCCCGAGCTTTCGCGGCAGGTGGGAAGTGACTGTAGTTTCCGCCATTTGCAGGTTCTTGCCCGGGTGCGGACCCTGAGCCGGTAAGCTTTTGCTAATACGAGCTGTTGTAGAATCGAGGGACCCTCTTATGAGCAAGAAGCTTTCTATCGGGATTCTGGGCGCTACCGGCGTGGTTGGGCAGAGGTTTATCCAGATGCTGGAGCGCCATCCGTGGTTCGAAGTGGCTTGGCTGGCCGCTTCCGACCGTTCTGAAGGCAAGACCTACTCCGAGGCCGCGCGCTGGCGGCTGAAGACGCCGATTCCGGCAAACGTGGCCGCAATGAAACTGTCCCCGGCCACCCCCGAGGGCGCGCCGAGGATTATCTTCGCGGCGCTCGATGCTTCGATTGCCGCCGAAATGGAGCCGCGCTTTGCCGAGGCGGGCTGCGCCGTGGTTTCCAATTCCAGTGCGCTGCGCATGAGGTCCGATGTGCCGCTGGTGATCCCCGAGGTTAATGCCGGGCACATTAAGCTGATTGAAGGGCAGGCTTGGCGGAAAAAATCGGGCGGTTATGTAGTGACCAATCCCAACTGCTCGGCCATCGGGCTGGTACTGGCGTTGGCGCCATTGCAGCGGAGCTTTGGCCTGGAGACCGTGATGGCCGTGACCATGCAGGCGGTCAGCGGCGCGGGTTACCCGGGCGTAGCTTCGCTCGATATTCTGGGCAATGTGATTCCCTACATCCGCAACGAAGAAGAGAAGATGGAGGAGGAAACGCTGAAGCTGCTGGGACAACTGAACGGGACGAAGGTTCTGCCGGCGGCATTCGCCATGAGCGCGCAATGCAACCGGGTCGCAGTCGAGGACGGACACACGGAATCGGTTTCGGTGCGGCTGAAAAAGAAGGCCAAGCCGGAGGAGATCATCGCCGCATGGAACAGTTACCGCAGCGAACCCCAGGAATTGAAGCTGCCCAGTGCGCCGGAGCGGCCGGTGGTTTATCTGGAGGCGAATGACCGTCCGCAACCGCGATTTGATGTTGACATGGGAGCCGGCATGACGACTGCTGTGGGAAGACTGCGGCCGTGCGGCGTGATGGATTGGAAGTTCACTGTGCTTTCGCACAACACCATCCGCGGAGCCGCCGGCGCGGCGGTGCTGAATGCGGAACTGCTCAAGGCGAAGGGCTACTTCGTGACTTCCTAAGAATGAAAGCCGAGCCGTGCTTCCATAATCCGCACCTCCGCAATCCCGCAAGGAAGCCACGCCGATGATCGTGATGAAATTCGGCGGCACCTCGGTGGAAGATGCGCGGGCCATCGAGCGCGTGGCCGCGATCGTTAAAGGCCGGCTGCCGCAGAGACCGGTGGTGGTGGTCAGCGCCATGGCCAAAGTTACCGATACGCTGCTTACCATGGCGCGCGCCGCGGGAGCGGGGGAGCGCAAAACGGCGCTTAAACTCTGCCGGTCGCTCCAAGAACGGCATTACAACACCGCAAGCGAACTGTTGGGCACGGCGCTGTTTACCGATTTCCACTCGGAACTGGGGAACGACTTTGAAGCGCTCGATGAACTGCTGCGCGGCATTTCCGCGGTCGGCGAGTTGACCCCGCGGACCACCGATCATGTGGCTGCGTTCGGCGAGATGCTTTCCAGCAAGATTGTGGCGGCGGCGTTTTCGGCCCACGGACTCAATGGCGCGCATGTGGACGCGCGGGAAGTTCTGGTTACCGACAGCAGCTACATGGAAGCGGTGCCGCAGCAAGAAGAGACCAACGAGCGGCTGCTAAGCAAAGTGAAGCCGATGCTCGATGCCGGCCAGGTTCCGGTGATGGGCGGGTTCATTGGGGCGAACCGCGCGGGCGTGACCACGACCATTGGACGAGGCGGCTCCGATTTTTCCGCCGCGATTGTGGGCGCTGGATTGGGCGCCGAGCGGATTGAAATCTGGACCGACGTTGACGGGATTCTTACTACCGATCCGCGCATTTGTCCGGACGCGCGGCGCATCAAGGTGATCAGCTTCGATGAAGCGGCGGAGTTAGCGTATTTCGGCGCGAAGGTTCTGCATCCGGCGACGGTGCTGCCCGCCATCCAGAAAAACATCCCCGTGTATGTGCTGAATTCGCGTAATCCGTCATGTGAAGGGACGAAGATTACGACCCGTGCGCCCAAGGGAAAAAATATTTTTAAGGCGATCGCAGTGAAGAAGCGTATCACCATTGTGGATGTCGCAGCGCCACGAATGTTGCTGGCTCACGGCTTTCTGCGTGCGATTTTCGAGGCCTTTGACCGGCATAAGGTCGCGGTCGACGTGGTTTCGACCTCCGAAGTGAGCGTTTCGCTTACCGTGGATTCGAACTACGCCATCCCAGCCTTGGCCGCCGATCTGGCCAAGCTGGCCGACGTGAAGTACGAGGGCCGTAAAGCGATCGTGTGCCTGGTGGGCGAGAGCTTGCGAGATAAACCGGGTGTGGCCGCGCTGGTGTTTGGCGAACTGAAGGACAAAAAAATTCGCATGATCTCGCAGGGCGCATCGGAGATCAATCTGACATTTGTGATCGAAGAAGATGAAGTACCTGAGGTGATCCAGCGGCTGCACGGCACGTTTTTTGCCGAGTTGGATCCGGAAGTGTACGCGTAGTTGAAGAGAGTCGACGGCCTTTAGCCGCAAAGATCGCGAAGGTGACGCGAAGATCGCAAAGGAATCTCTCTGCGCGCTTTGCGGCCCTTCATAGCAACCTTTGCGGTTAAAATGTTTATAACGCATGAAGCTTCTTCTTCTCGGCCGCGGCAAGACCGGAACCCTGGTGGCGGAGGTAGCACGCCAGCGCGGGCACGACGTTCAGGTCGCGGGCGCCGCGGAGAATGCCGGAGGAGCAGCCCTTACCGTGGAGAAGTTGCGCGGAATTGATGTGGTGATTGATTTCACGGCTCCTTCCTACGTCGTTGGACACATCGAGGCCTGTGCTACGGCGGGCAGGAACATGATTGTCGGCACTACCGGATGGTACGCGGAACTGGGTCGCGTCCGGAAGTTGGTTGAGAGCTACGGAACAGGATTCCTGTACGCGGCAAACTTCTCCGTCGGCGTGAATCTCTTTCTTGAGGTTACGCGCGCGGCCGCCGCGGCCTTACGGCACGATTACTCTGGACAGATCTTCGAGCGGCACCACGCTCACAAGAGGGACGCACCGTCAGGAACGGCCATCGCCATCCAGCGCGTAATCCGCGAAGCCAGCGGCAGGGGTGAACATCTCGAAATCACTTCCTTTCGCGAAGGCGATGTCGTGGGTATGCATGAGGTCGTGCTCGATTCCTCCGCCGACAGGATTTATCTCTGTCACGATGCCAAGTCTCGCCAGGGTTTCGCCGATGGCGCCGTGCGCGCGGCGGAGTGGCTCGCCGGCAAGAAAGGCTTCTACGATTTCAAGGATGTGTGGCGCGAGTTGTAGGTTGGCGAACCTTCGCACGCAAAGCCCATTCGCGTTATCTTATTAGCATGCAACTCCGTGGCTGTGGTACCGCGCTGGTCACTCCTTTTCATCAGGATGGTTCTGTTGACGACGCTGCCCTGCGCAGTCTGGTAGCGTGGCAGGTGGAGTCCGGCATCGATTTTCTCGTGCCCTGCGGAACTACCGGCGAGACGCCTACTCTCACCCACGACGAATGGCTGCACGTCATCGATACGACCATCGAGGTGGTCGCGGGGCGCGTCCCGATCATGGCGGGCGCAACTTCGAACTCCACCCAGGATGCGGTGGAAAAGGCTAAAGAAGTTGCCGCGCGAGCTGGAGTCGACGCCATTCTCACCGCTTCTCCCTACTACAACAAGCCCACGCAAGAGGGCCAGTACCGGCATTTCAAGGCGATCGCGGAGGCTGTAGGCGACAAGCCGGTCATTCTTTACAACGTGCCCGGCCGCACCGGAGCGAACCTGGAACCGGCGACGCTGGCACGGCTGGCGGAGGTTCCAAACATTGTGGGCGTGAAGGAAGCCAGCGGGAACATGACGCAGGTCGCCGAGGCCATCAATTCGGTGCCTGAAACATTCCTTGTTTTTTCCGGAGACGATTCGGTCACCTTGCCCGTGATCGCGCTGGGCGGCGTGGGGGTCGTCTCGGTGGTGGCGAATGAGATTCCGCACGAGATGGCGACGATGACGCGGGCTGCGCTCAACAATGACTGGGCCACGGCCCGCAGCATCCATCGTAAGTATCTCGCTTTGATGCAAGCAAACTTCATTGAGTCAAGCCCGCTGCCGGTGAAGGCGGTGCTGGCGATGATGGGCAAAATCGAGGAAAACTATCGCTTGCCGCTGTTGCCCATGCGCCGCGACACGCGATCGAAGCTGCAGAAAATTGTGATGGAAGTTGGACTGATCGCCAAACCGGCCGCGCCCGCGCCGGAGGTCGCGGAATTCTACATCTATGAAAACTGGGCGGCCGGCCCGCATAAGATCGTGCTGCACCGCGGCTCGTGCGGGCAGTGCAACCAGGGCAAAGGCCGTCCCGCGGGACACGATGCCAACCACGCGCGCTGGCATGGACCGTACGCGACTTTGGCCCAAGGGCGCGAGGTTGCACATGCCATGACCGGAGTGCTCATTCGCAGCGAGTGCAAGTGCGTATAGTAATTGCTGATTGTTGATTCTTGATTGTTGATTTTCAAAGCCATCCGATGCGGGTTCTTAATCAACCATCAACCATCAGCAATCAACCATCAACAATTTCATGTCATCTCTGAAACCTTCCATCGAACGCCTGGCTGCGCTGGGCGAGGTCGAGTACAATCCCGAAGCGCGTCTGGCGTTTCTCGAATTCCGTGACGCGCTTACCCAGGGCAAGATCCGCGCCGCCGAGAAGATCGACGGCCGCTGGGTGGTCAACACCTGGGTGAAACACGGCATTCTGCTGGGGTTCCGGCTTGGCGAACTGGCTGAGACGGGCGGCGGCGGGCTGACGTTCGTGGATAAGGATACATTTCCTGCCCGGCAGTTTTCTGTCGCGGACCGCGTCCGCATCGTTCCGGGCGGATCGTCGGTGCGGGTGGGAGCTTACGTGGCGCCGTCGGTAATCTGCATGCCCCCGATGTTCATCAACGTGGGCGCCTATGTCGACGAAGGCACGATGATCGATTCCCACGCTCTGGTGGGATCGTGCGCCCAAGTCGGCAAGCGCGTGCACCTGAGCGCGGCGGCGCAGATTGGCGGCGTGCTAGAGCCGGTGAATGCCGCGCCCGTGATCATTGAAGACGACGTGCTGGTCGGCGGCAATTGCGGGGTCTATGAAGGCACGCTGGTGCGCACGCGAGCCGTGCTGGGCGCAGGAACGATTCTGACGCGTTCGACGCCGCTCTACGATCTGGTGCGCGGCGAAGTTTATCGCGCGATGCCGGAGTCGGTGCTCGAAGTTCCTGAAGGCGCTGTGGTCGTGCCGGGATCGCGCGCGGTGAAGAAAGGCGCGGCTGCGGAGTTAGGAATTTCCTTGTATACGCCGGTGATCGTAAAGTACCGCGACGAGAAGACTGATCGTGGGATCGAGTTGGAGGACTGGCTACGGTGATTCGCCGGCGTCGAAATATAAGGCTCTTCAACCTGCGTAGCTACCCGATGCGGATTGCTAGCTTCCCCGCACCGATCGGGAGCAATCTGAATTTGCGCAAGCTTCTGTACTACGGCGTCGGCTTCGCTCAGTGCTGACGCTGGATAAGTGCTGGTCAGTCCAATCACTTTCATCCCACCCGCGTGCGCGGACTGGATTCCGGCGGGCGCGTCTTCGATCACCAAACACTCCTTTGGATCGACGCCCAATAACTCTGCGCCTTTCAAATATGGCCCCGGATGCGGTTTTCCATTGGCGACATCATCGGCTGTGATCATGACCTTCGGAACCGGTATTCCGGCGAGCCGGAGCCGTGCGCATGCCAGATAGCGACTTCCGGATGTAACCACGCCCCAGCGGCCCTCAGGAATCGAGCGGACGAGATCGATAGCGCCCGGCATCACGGCGACGCCGTCAAGATCGTCCGCCTCGCGGCTTTCCAGCTTCCGAACTTCCGCTTCTGCGTCGAGATGAGGAGCGACGGCGCGAATCACTTCGACCGCGCGGACGCCGTGGCCGATGGCGATCACCTTCTCTTCGTCAATTCCGCGCTCGCGGGCCCAAGCGCGCCATTGCCGCTCCACGGAGCGCGTGGAATCGACAAGGACTCCGTCGAGATCGAAGAGAATGGCGGCGCAGCGGAAGATGGTCAATCTTTTTTCTACCACAGAGGGCGCTAATTTAGCGGCTCGGAGCCGGTAGAATCTGCGGCGCTGGTAGCCTCAAAGGCTGCCTGGTGGGCTTGCTGGCGGAGTTGCAAATGTCGCTCGCGGAAGTGGGCCTTGGCGCGCTCACCCCAGGCGCGCACGAACCAATAGTTCAGGCCGGCGCCGAGGGCGGAGCTGACAAGAGGAATCATGCGTCCCGCCCACTTCTCGACCACCTCAGCGCTGGCGCGGGCGGCGATCCGCTGGATCACGCGGGGGACGAACTTGTTGACGACTTCTTTCTCCAAAAGTTCGCGGCTGATGTCGACTCCGGCCGCGCTGGCGGCGGCAATCCAGAGTTCGGCAATTTCATGGTCGGTGTTGAACTGAAAGCCGTATACCAGGCTCAGTTTCTGGATGGTCCGCAGAGTAATGGCTGACAGGATGCCGAGATCGGGGAAGATGGTGATCAGGCCGCCGAGGCCGAAACCCGCGCCCTCGAGGGCAGCGAGTTTCATTCCGCTGCGAATGAGGTCGTCGGCCACAACATCGAGCTCGTCCATCTCGAGCGAATACAGTCCGTGATAACCGCTGATAGGCAGCCGGTAGGCGGTGCGGAGTTGCAGCAGGAACTTCCCGGGATCGACCCGCACCGTGGAGTAGGCGCGCGTCAGCCCCTTGATGAGCGTCTTCTCAACGCGGCGGCGAAGCCAGGACTTGGATTCAGCATCGGGCATTATCTCAACCTTAATTCAGTGCGCCGGAGAATGCTACAGAGCCTGCGCTCAATAAAGAGCGGAATGCAGTCTGTGCTAGCATCATCAGTATCTAAATGCCAACTGGAAAATTGCAGATTATCCCCTTAGGTGGCCTCGGCGAGTTCGGTATGAACTGCATGGCGGTCCGCTGGGGCGACGACATTATTGTGATCGACGCGGGCCTCATGTTTCCCGAGGCGGAATTGCTCGGCGTGGATATTGTGGTCCCGGATATTTCCTATCTCATCGAGAACCGGCAGCGGGTTCGCGGCATCGTCCTCACCCACGGCCACGAGGACCACATCGGCGCGCTGCCGTGGATTCTTTCCGAGCTCAACGTCCCGGTGTGGGGCACGGAGTTCACGCTGGCTTATGTGGAAGACAAACTCGACGAGCATGGATTGCTTGACGACGCCGACCTGCGCGAGATTCGTGCCGGCGAGCGCTTCAAGGCGGGCGCGTTTACCGTCCATCCCATTCGGGTGACACACAGTCTGGTGGATTGCGTCGCGCTGGCGATTCATACTCCGCTGGGGGTGGTGATTCATACCGGCGACTTCAAAGTCGATCCCACGCCCACCGATAATCATCTTTTCGACCTGCACGCTTTCGCCGAATATGGCAAACAGGGCGTGCTGGCGCTGTTTCAGGATTCAACGAACGTTGAGCGCAAGGGTTACACGCCCAGCGAGCGCGCTGTGCGGCGCAAGTTTGACGAAGTGTTCGCGCACACCGAGCGGCGGCTTTTCATTTCTTGTTTTTCCTCTTCCATTCACCGCATCAAGCTGACGGTGGAACTGGCGCACCAGCACGGACGCAAAGTGGCGTTCCTTGGCCGCTCCATGAACAACTCCGCCGAAATCGCAGAGGATCTGGGCTATCTGGAAATTCCCGAAGGGCTGGTGATTAATCCCGGCGAGATGAAGAATTTCCCGCCGGACAAAGTCTGCGTGATGATCAGCGGAACCCAGGGCGAGCCGATGTCCGCTCTGTCGCGCGCGGCAGTGGACAACCACAAGCACGCCAAGATCGAGAAGGGCGACACGGTCGTGCTCTCATCGCGCATTATCCCTGGCAATGAGAAGACCATTTACCGCATGATCGATCACTTGTTTCGCCGCGAGGCGTATGTGATTTACGAAGACGGCACCTCGCCTCCCATTCATGTCAGCGGACACGGCAGCCAAGAGGAATTGAAGCTGATCATCAACCTGGCGAGGCCGAAGTACTTCATTCCAATCCACGGCGAGTACCGTCAGTTGAAGCTGCACGCCGAGATGGCGGGAGCGATGCACGGCTCGGTGGGCAAGGTAATCCTGCTCGAGAGCGGCGACGTTCTTGAGTTCGACGAACACAACGCCCGCAAGGCCGGACGCGTCAACGTGGGCCGCGTCTGCATCGATTCCGGATCGCGTACGGATGTGGTCGAGGATTTAATTATTAAAGACCGGCGGCATTTGAGCGAAGACGGCATCGTGCTGCCCATCATCGCCATCAACAAGCTTTCGGGCCGCGTGGAGACTACGCCGGAGATCGTGACGCGTGGCTTCAATCCCGGGGAAGACGGCTTGCTGGACGGAGCCCGGCGCATCGTCGAAGACACCTTGGCGCACTCCAGCGAAGAGGAAAAAGCCGATTACGGCGTGATCAAGGAAAAGATCCGCGCCGACCTGAAGCGCTACATTTCCAAGCAGACGCAGAAGCGGCCGCTGATTATGCCGGTGATTTTGGAAATCTGAGATTTGCCGCTTAAACCCTTGTGGGTCGTCGCGGTGATGCATGGACGCCCGCAATCCCCGCATCATGGCCGCGATCCTGAGAGGCAGGGAGTAAGCGTGGTCACCATCGCCGAAATCCGCTCCGCCCAAGCCCGCCTGCGTGGCATCGCCCTCCGCACGCGCCTGATCGAATTCAATCATCGAGAAGCCGGAGCTCGCCGCCTCTTCCTGAAGCCGGAGAACCAGCAGCCCATCGGCGCCTTCAAACTTCGCGGGGCTTACAACAAGATTGCCTCGCTGTCGGAAGCAGACCGCAAGCGCGGAGTCATCACCTATTCCAGCGGCAACCACGCACAAGGCGTGGCCTATGCGGCGCGGGCGCTGGGCGTGAGATCCGTCATCGTGATGCCGGGGAACGCTCCGGCGATCAAGCGTGAGGCCACGGCGGCGCTGGGCGCGGAGATCGTCATCGTGGGCCCGGCCAGTGCTGAGCGTCAGCTCAAGGCCGAAGAACTGGCAGCGCGGCATGGATACGTGATCGTGCCTCCCTACAACGATGAGCAGATCATCGCCGGCCAGGGCACGATGGGACTGGAAATTCTCGAAGACCTGCCGGAGGTGGAAACGGTGCTCGCGCCGGTCGGCGGTGGAGGCATGATCAGCGGCGTGGCTGCGGCGATTAAATTGAGCAAGCCCTCGACCTGGGTAATCGGCGTGGAGCCGCAACTGGCGGGCGATGCACAGGCCAGCTTGCGCGCCGGAAAGATCGTTCAGTTCCCTGCCAGTGAGGTTTCGCGCACCATCGCCGACGGGCTGCGCACGCAAAGCATCGGCTCCATCAACTTCGAGCACATCCGCCTCTACGTGGACGATATCGTAACCATAACCGAAGATGAAATTCGCGAAGCGGTCCGGCTGCTGGCTTCAAACCCCGAGACCGTGGCCGAGCCCAGCGGAGCCGTGGCCGTAGGCGGCTTCCTGTTCCGCAGCGACCAGCTTCCGAAAACGAATCTGAATGTCGCCATCATCAGCGGCGGCAACATCGATCCTGCGATGTTGGAACAATTGCGTGGCGGTTGAATGTGGAAGAGGACTGAGCGTACAAGATTCAGCGTACGTCGCCGGTTGGAAACGTTCCATCAAGCGCGGGGTTGTAACGAATGTAACCGCGGCGAAAATGGCGGTGTCGCACGGCCCGTAATGGATCACTTGGAACGTACGGCCAGCACCCAGCGCCGTATCGCGACCACAGACCACACGGCCTCGACCAATCCGAACGGCCACGCTCCCTGCAGAAAGCCGTAGACGGAGCCGAGCGCGCAAGCTCCGGCAAAGGCGAGGATGAACCATCGGCTCCGCGCTTCCAAGGCGTAGCAAACCAGCATCGCGGTTACCGCAAACAAGCCAAATATGGTTAAGGATGTCATCGGAACACAAGCCGCGGACCTGGTTAGCCATCCTACCAGTTGCTAACCCATTCCAACCGGTGGCAGGCGAACTGGCCGCGGAGGCCGATTCTGCTTGACCACTGTGAAACACGAGCACTAACCTGTACGCGTTGAACATCCGGCGGCGCGGACGCAAAAATAAAAGCGAACGGTTTTGCAACCGCGTCCTACCCCAGCCCATTCTTAGGCGTTGGTCAGGTTCTCGCACTCCAAGCACCCGAAATGTCATGAAACTACAATCCGCACCGCTTTCAACGTTAAGGATCGCCGCGGTTATGATCGCCACAGCCATCCTCCTTTCCGCCCCACTCGCCATGGCGCAGGCCCAGCGCGGAACGCTGGTGCATGAAGAAACCATCCGCGTCGCACCCAGCGTGGACGCCGCCAAGCTGGGCGAGGCGGGACGCGGGCGCGAGCTGATCATTCTCGACACTACCCGCGACTGGGTTCATGTGGAAGCGATTCTGGTCCCGCCGCGCCACGACGAAGGCGCGACCGAAGAAGAAGAGGAAGGCAAGGCCGTCACAGGCTGGGTTTCCAGCAAGGCGTTCGTAAGCGCCACAACTCAAGACGGCGACCGGATTATCTTCGGTGAAGCCGCGGACTCCGAAGAGCAGGCCAGCAGTCGCCGCGGGCGTCGCGATGCGGCCCAGGATGCGATGCGGCTTTACTATCGTGTGTACGATCTGATGCCCACCTCGCCGCTGGCTGCGGAGGCGCTCTATCGCGCGGCCGATATACGCTGGCAAATCGAGCGGACCGACGTGATGACGCGGCCTTCCGCGCGCGAACGCCAAGCCTACATGCGCGGACAAATGCAAGAAGAGTGGATGAAGCTGGTGATCAAGAAATACCCCGCCACGAAGTGGGCCGACCGGGCTGCTTTTCGGCTGCTCGAAAACAAGCTCTGCGGCGAATGGGAGGGGCTGTCGAAATGCCCAGACAAAGAAGCCGACCTCTACGAGAACTATGCCAAGGAGCATCCGCAATCTCCGGATGCGCCGGAAGCCTTATATAACGCGGCTTGGCGCCGCTCGGCGCTGATCGAAATCTACAGGACAGAGCCCAATCAGAAGAAGTCCGCTGAATCTAAGGATCGCGCCCTGGCACTGGCGCAGAAGGTCGTCACCCAGTACGGCCAAAGCGATTGGGCCTTGCGAGCACAGCGACTTGTCTTTTACATTCAACAGGGCATTCCAACTTACGGAAACACGGCGGACTAACTTTGCCAATCTATCAAGCTGTGGTTCTTGCCATCATTCAGGGGCTGGCGGAATTCATCCCCGTCTCCAGTTCGGGACACCTCATTATTGTGCGACGGCTGCTCGGCTGGAACGAGCTTTCCCCGGCCCATGAGCTCACCTTCGACGTCGCACTGCATTTCGGCACCTTGCTCTCGGTACTCTTCTACTTCCGCCGCACGTGGTTTCAGATTATCCGCGCGGCGCTGGGAGGGAAGATCGTCCGCTTCTCCGAAGCTGGCGGTTCGGACGCGAACCTGACCCTGCAGGAGCGCAAGGATGAACGCCTGCTTCTGTGGTTTCTGGCCTTGGCGACGATTCCCGGAGCCATTGCGGGCAAGCTTCTCGAGAATTCCGCCGAGGATTATTTCCGTGAACACATCGTCCTGATTGCGGCAGCGTTGATCTTGGTTGCGCTTCTCATGTGGCTGGGAGAAAAGGTCGGCAAGCTGGAGAAGCCTCTGAGCCGCATTTCTTTCGTCGATGCGCTGGTCGTTGGTATGGCGCAGGCGTTTGCCTTGATGCCGGGCGTTTCACGATCTGGCTCAACCATCACCGCAGGATTGTTCTGCAACATGACCCGCGATGCCGCGGTTCGCTTCAGCTTTCTGCTTTCGACTCCGATCATCGCTGGCGCGGCGCTGTTGAAAGCACACGAACTTCAAAAGGAAGGCCTGCCGCCAGGGATGCACGCGCCGTTCCTGGTTGGCATTGTCATTTCCGCGATTGTCGGTTACGCGACGATCGCCTGGCTCATTCGCTATCTGCAATCCAACAGTCTGCGGGTGTTCATCGTATACCGCATCGTGCTTGGCATCGTCGTGATCGGGCTGGCGTATATGTGGCATCTCGCGTAGGCACATGGGCCTACTCGCCATGCCGTCAGTTGGCCTCAGGTGCAGCGATTTCGGCAGGAAACCAACTGTACACTCCTTACCAATTCCGGCATTGCCGCAGTCGCAGCTTCTTGGCATAATAGTAAGGCTCTGGCCGATTTGCGGCACGGGACTGTTTCTTGCCCGGTGTGACACACGGCCCTCATGCGTTTTCTGGCAAGTATCTTTCTCCCTACGGGCAACCGGCGGCTGAATGAGCTGATCGGATTGCTGTTGTGCGTCTCTGCGCTCCTCCTCTTCCTCGCGCTGGCTTCGTATTCGCCGCTCGATCCTTCTCTGAATAGCGCCTCGGTGCTGACCGGAACCCACGCCGCCCGCAACTGGATCGGCGTGGTCGGAGCGCTCATCTCGGACCTGACACTACAGTTCTTCGGTATCGGAGCTTTTCTGTTGCCGGTTTTTCCTGCGATGCTTGGAATCCGCTGGTTTGCTTCGCGGAAGATTCAATCTCCCGTGGCGAAGAGTCTGGGAGGAATCTGGCTGGTGGTTTTCATCCCCGCGCTGCTGGCGCTGTTGCCGGAGCAGTTGCGGTGGTTGAATGCGATGCCGATCGAGGGTTTGCTGGGACGGGTTGTCGGCGATTTGCTGATCCACTACTTAAACGTGGCGGGCGCCTACATCGTGTGTGCCAGCGTGCTGGCGGTCGCGCTCTATCTCTCGACAGCATTCTCGTTCTCATCGATCCGACTGTGGGCGCCGACGCGGTTTGCGTTCGTGACTGCGCTGTGGAACCGCTATCAGGATTGGCAAGAGGAACGCGCCAAGCGGCGACAACAGAAGGAACTCGACAAACGGCGGATTTCGAAGCCGACGGTGAAGACGCAACTGATCCCATCGCGGCAGGCGGTCGAACCGATCGAACCGGCAAGGGCTTCGGCAGAACCTCGCCGTACCGGTATCGAGCGCATGCTGGCAGCCGAGGTCACAGAAAATGCTCCGGCGACGACGGGCGGAATTCAAGCGGCGTCTTCATCCATGGTCGGAGCCGAAGCCGGGGTTGATCCGGAAGTGATGCAGCGTGCCGACAGCGATCACAAGCCGAAGACGACGATGCCTCGGATTGCGGGCGGCTACAAACTGCCTTCGAGCAGCCTGTTGCAGCGTCCTGATGAGCAGCAGGTTGTGGATGCCGACGAACTGAAAATGCTGGCGCAGGTGCTCACGGAGAAGTATGCCGAGTTCGACGTACATGGGCAGATCACGCAAATCAATCCCGGTCC
This sequence comes from uncultured Acidobacteriaceae bacterium, assembly GCA_963714225.1. GTDB lineage: Bacteria > Acidobacteriota > Terriglobia > Terriglobales > Acidobacteriaceae > Sulfotelmatobacter. The sequence continues at coordinate 64,166 of CAVQNY010000039.1, forward strand.
CGTGGTCACCACGTTCGAGTTCAAGCCGGATGCCGGAATCAAGTACAGCCGCATCACCAACCTCACCGATGACCTTTGCCTGGCGCTGAAGGCCGAGAGCATTCTGATCGAGCGCATGGCCGGGAAATCGACCGTGGGCATTCAGGTTCCGAACCGCGAGCGCGAAATCATCTGGCTGCGGGAGAACATCGAGTCGCAAGAATTTATGAGCTCGAAGTCGAAACTGACGCTGGCGATGGGCAAGGACATCAACGGGCGCATTGTCACGGCGGACCTCAACGGCATGCCGCACCTGCTGATTGCGGGGTCCACGGGATCGGGCAAAAGCGTGGCGATCAATGCCTTCATCATGTCGATTCTGTACAAGGCGACGCCGGAGCAGGTGCGTCTGATTCTAGTGGATCCGAAGCGGCTGGAATTGGGCAACTACGAAGGCGTGCCGCATCTGCATACACCGATCATCACCGAACCGAAGCTGGCGGCGAATGCGTTGCGCAACGCGGTGCGCGAGATGGAACGGCGATTGAAGCTTTTGGCTGCCAAGGGCGTGCGCAATATCGACCAGTACAACCGGTTGTTTGACAACGGGGGCACGCCGAGCTTGTTTGAAGAAGACTCCGACGACACGCCGATTCCCTACATCGTAATCATCATCGACGAATTGGCCGACCTGATGATGCTCGATTCGAGCAACGTGGAAGAGTCGATCACGCGCCTGGCGCAGATGGCGCGCGCGGTGGGCATTCACTTGGTGCTGGCGACGCAGCGTCCTTCAGTGGATGTGATTACGGGGCTGATCAAGGCGAACTTTCCGGCGCGGATTTCTTTCCGGGTGGCGACCAAGGTGGATTCGCGAACCATTCTTGACGCCAACGGTGCCGAGGCGCTGCTGGGCAAGGGCGACATGCTCTATTTGCCATCGGGATCGGCACGAGTGCATCGGCTGCATGCACCGCTGGTCACGGAGAAAGAGATTGCTGCGGTCGTAGAGTTCTGGAAGGCGCAAGGCTCGGCGGAATACCAGCAGCAATTCCTCGAAGCTCCGCGAGACGAAGGCGAGGCCGGGAGCAGCGGCAGCGATAGGATTGAGGGATCAGAGGGCGGCGGCGAGGACGATCCGTTGTATCAGGACGCGGTGAAGCTGGTGGTCGAGTTTGGGAAAGCCTCCACTTCCCTGCTGCAGCGGCGCCTGCGCATTGGTTACGGGCGCGCCGCGCATCTGATCGATCTGATGGAGCACGACGGGATTGTGGGAGCGGCCGATGGTCCCAAGCCGCGGGAAGTGTTGAAGCGTCCGAATTGGATTTCCGAGATTGAAGAAACTATGCGGTAGGTGCCGTATCTTGACTGGTCTTCCCGTGGGGAACATTGTGCTGAATGTTCCGACTGGAACATTTCAAATCACAAATTTCTATGGGCTATGGTGTTGACTTGTCGAGTGCGTCCTAAGGCGCAAGCGTGGAATCAAGGGGTTAGGCTGCGGAAGAAAAACGTCTCCGGTGGAAGAAACGTCTACTTTCGAGGGGATCGAATACCCACTAAACTAGACTTGACGGCCGCGGTCTAGTCGGTGGCGGCAGCATCCAGCGTCAGCTGGGCGAGGCGCATCGGCTACTGGGCGCCGACCTCAGCGGTTGAAGCCGCTATTGATTTTGCGGCTGTTACGGCGCGGCTGGAAGCTCCGCTCTTTCAAAGCGAATCCGTCGATCGAGTTTATCCGCAAGCTCTGAAGCCGTGTCTTTCTCAAGAGGCCTAATCCGCAGCGTCTAGGTGATGACAAGATCCTCCCACCTTTCAGGCCCGGCTCGGGTAGAATCTCCGTACCCCGGAATCGACGGATGACAGTTGTTACCGAATATCTCAAGTTTCATACCAAGACGCATCGGGCCTATGTGCACCTCACGCCGCAGGTGGAGGAGATCGTGCGCAAGAGTGGAGTCCAAGAGGGGATGGTTCTGGTCTCGGCCATGCACATCACGGCGGGCGTGTACGTGAATGACAATGAGAGCGGCTTGATTGAAGACATCGATCAGTGGCTGGAACACCTGGCTCCATTTCGCAAGAACTACAAGCACCACGAAACCGGCGAAGACAATGGTGACTCCCACCTGAAGGCGTTGCTGATTCATCATGAGGTAATCGTGCCGATCACTGCTGGCAAGCTTGACTTGGGGACATGGCAGCGAATCTTCTATGCCGAATTCGATGGGCAGCGCGACAAGCGGGTGATTGTGAAAGTGATGGGGGTTTAAGAACAGTTGCCAGTTGCCGGTTTCCAGTTGCCAGTTCGTGCTGTCGGGATTTGGTTTCCTATCAGAGATCGAGTTGCTGCTTGCTCAGATGAGCTTGAATCCGTACCATCGAGACCTGCCACACGGCATCTTGCGGGGTGGTGGCGCGTGGTGACTCAACTCTTGTTGAGATACTGGAATGCCGAAACCGTAAGAGTGGCCACTGGCCACTGCTTCGATTGGAGGATCAATGAGTGCTGACGAGCTTGAAGAACTACAGGAGCATGCGGAAAAAGCCAGAGAGGACCGTTCGCTGGCGGCCGTGTCGCTGACCATGGCAGTGCTGGCAGTATGCGTGGCGGTGGTGTCGCTGCTCGGACATCGGGCGCACACGGAGGAAGTCGTGAAGCAGGCGAAGGCTTCCGATCAATGGGCGTATTACCAGGCAAAGAATATTCGGGAGCACGAGGACGTGTTGTTCACCGAGTTGGCTGCTGTGGTGCCCAGCAAAGACGCCGCGGCGGCGGCCAAGGTCTGCGAGAAGTATGGGCAGGAAGCGGAACGTTACAAACACGACAAGGACGGGATCAAAGACGAGGCGGACAAATTGGAGGGAGAAGTTATCGTGGAACAACGTCGCGCCGACCGGTATGACCTGGCGGAGGTCTTTCTGGAGATTGGGTTGGTGGTTACCTCAATTACTCTGCTTTCCGGACGGCGAATCTTCTGGCACTTGGGGATTGCGCTGGGCGTGGTAGGAGTGGTGGTGGCGGTTATGGGGGCGATAGTGCACTGAGCTTCTCCGCAGTTTTCCCGAAGCTGTTAGGGCAGAAAGGCTTTCATGCAGAACAGGCTGCCGCCGGCCTTTTCGAACTCCGAAGTGCCGACGATGATGGGGGCGACGGCTTCCTGACTGAGGATCGCTTCCAGGTGAGGCGTGAGGTAGGGAGTGAGGTAGCTTCCGTTGGCCACGATGCCGTTGCCCATGAACTTGTGGGCTTCGGCGCTGGTGAGTTCGTGAACGCGCTGCCAGAACTGGCGCAACGTCGCGAGAGATTGGGGAGCATAGGCGCCGGGAAAGACCAGGACAGCTTCGTTGTTTAGCGGGCAAAAGCAGGTATCGAGGTGATAGCAGTAGGGGTCGACTAGACGAAGCGGGACGACCGGGATTTCCAATTTCGACATGGCTTCGCGAAATTTCTCGACGCCAGCCCGGGTCGAACGAAAACCGTAGCCAGCATAGATGCGGGAACCGTCCGGGTGCCAGAGGAGGTCGCCCTGGCCTTCCAAGTGGTCAGCACCGAGATCGAGTTCGATGATCTTGAAACCGCGTTGGCGGTACCACTCCACGTAAAAAGGCACCTCGCGCTGCCGTGAGGCGTGCACCATGTGGCTGGGCACAATGAACTCGCCGATGCTTTCGTGAAAACCCACAAAGACCTGGTTGGCGGCGAAGACCATGTCTTCGAGTCCCGCGACGGGAGCGATGGTTTCAACCTGGCATCCGGTTTGCTCGAGGGCGGAGCAAAGTGCCTGCCATTGCCGCTGGGCGTTCTCGTGATCAACCGAGGAGTTTGGCAACATATAGGGGTTTTTCCGATCAACCACGTCAAAATAGGCCGGTGGGCACAACAGAACGCGCTTCGCCATTTCAGAAATGGTAGCGAGGTACGAGGCTTGGGGCAAGGCACGGAAGACGACTTTCGGCACAGAGCCGATGAATCGGGATCGAGCCGCGACGCTTGGGCAGGCGCTGGCATCGAATTCAAGGAATCAAGCTGGAGAAGTTTCCAGAGGGCCAGGAATCTCACCATGCAGACGCTTTGGAATCTGGCGGCTCTTGCGAGTCTCCGGGACTAAGTCTGGCTGTTGGAGGTCTGAAGCAGAAAAAGAGCCATCCAGTGGAGGGCGTGATGCTCAGCCACTGTGCGAATCCGCAATGCTTGAGACCGTTTCTTCGATTGCGCCGAGGCAAGCTGTCCCTGGTGGACGGAATGTGTGGCTAAATCGGGAGAGCTGACACCTCCGTCCTCTCCTTATATGCGATATGCGGCATCAGCCCCGGCGGGTGGAACGGTACTGGCTGTGCGACCAGTGGGCGGAAGTTTGGACGCTGGTTTGGACGCTGGTCCACTACCCAAACCAGGGGATCGTGTTGGTGCCTTTGCGGGGGCCGGCGGCCGGCACTGGGGTGACAATGACCGACGAGTATAAAGTGTCAGCGGCCGGTTCCCAGAATGGAACGAAGACGGGCATGGATGGTGCGCGGGGTCATGGCTTTCGCCCAATGGCCAGAATGTGAGAGCTAGCCCCGATCAGAGCCGGTTCGTGTTCAACTTTGCGTAGTGAGGCGAGCAGTTGCTCGCGCTGCTGCGGATGGTTCCAGAGGCGCTCGAAATCCCGTGCCAGCCAGCCTGGTCCTTCGACGGCCACCAATTCGACCAGTTTAAAGCCAGCTTCGGACAACTCGGCGGCCAGTTCCTCGGGGAGGTGAAAAAACGCATCGGTAAAGTAGGTCAGGTTGCCGGTAGGATTGCGATGCTGGCCTTCCGCCAGATCGCGATCAAGGATCGGGGCAAATTCAGGCTGATCGAAAAATCCGTGGGATAGAGAATCCAGCAGTGAAGCAAAGCGGCTGATTCCGGCGACCCATACCAGGCCTCCGGGGCGAAGCACGCGATGGGCTTCGCGCAGGGCGATCAGGCGGTCCTTTCGCTCCGTCAGGTGATAGATAGGACCGAGCAACAAGACTCCATCGACCGCTTGATTGGCTTGTTCGAGCTTGCGCGCATCTCCGACCACGGCCGAGGCCAGCCGATGCTGCGGCTGCTTTGCCGATGCGGCGCAGGCTTGCTCCACGTGTTGGGGAACAGGATCGATCAGATGAACCTCATATCCGCGCGAGGCCAGCCAACAGGCATAGGCGCCGGCTCCGCCGCCAACATCGAGAATCGTGGCTGGCGCGCGTGGAATATGGCGGAGGATGAGTTCCTTCGTGCGAGCCTGCTCTAGTTGGAACCATCCGGTGTTAAGACGTGAGGCTTCGTCCGCCTCGGTGTAATGACGGACGATTTCATGGGCAGAGTTGTGGACCATTGGTTAGACCTCAAAGCTTGGTATTCTCCATCTAAGCACCACTGGCGCGGCGATGCGGGGGACGGTATCCCATGCCCATGGAGATGTGCCGGGCGGCGTCCTTGAGCGCTTCGAGAATGCGTGGCATGGTTTGCGGACTGACCTGCTGCGTTGTGCCGCTCAACGCCCAGGCTGGCTTCGATGGAGCCGTGCTCGTCGAAAACCGGGGCGCCGACGCAGCGCGCGTCCAGGTTGTTCTCTTCATCGTCGACGGCGTAGCCCTGGGTGCGCACCTTTTCCAGTTCCTTGAGCAGACGCGGCAGGGTGGTGATGGTTTTGGGCGTGCGCTTTTCCATCCCGCTCTTGCGCAGAATCTCTTGCAGTTGCTCTTGAGGAATATGGGCGACAATCGCCTTGCCGACGCTGGTGGCGTGCACCCGCATGCGGCGTCCGACCCAGGTGTCCATGCGGATAAAACCCTCGGGTTCAACCTTCTCGATGTAGACGGCTTCCGGTCCATCCAGAACAGCTAAGTGACAGGTAAGGCCGGTCTGGTGCGTGAGGTGGCGCATGATGGGCAGGGCGACCCCGCGAACATCCCGTCCGCCGAGCGCTCCCCGGCTCAGACTGAGGACCTTCAGACCTACGCGGTACTTTCCCGACTCGGCGTCGCGAGTCAAATAGCCCTGAGTCTCCAGGGTGCGCAGGATGTAACTGGCGGAACTCTTTGGAATGTTTAGCTTACGGCTGATTTCAGCGTTGCTTAGGCCCTCGGAGGCCTGGGCGACGGCCTCCAGCATGGCCAGAGCGCGTTCCACGGCGGCGGATGGAGAATCGGATGATTTAGTCATACTTAAATGGGTATGGTAGCAAACCCGTAGTCG
>CAVQNY010000040.1:0-90707 GCA_963714225.1 uncultured Acidobacteriaceae bacterium
GCGACGGCCGAGGGGGTGGTGTCGGTCGTGACTACGTCTCCCACTGCGCACGCAAGCCCTCGTAGCCTGCAAACCAGAAGAGCTTGTCCTTGAGGACGGGTCCGCCCGCCGTCGCGCCAAACTGTTCCAGGGTCGCCGGGGTGACTGCCCCTGCAAAGTAGTTGGACGCATCCGTGGCGCTGGCATCGCGCCCAAACGCGTAGGCTGTGCCGTGGATGCTGTTGGTGCCCGACTTCACCCCAACGTTGACGATCGCCCCGTCCCTGAACCCATATTCCGCCTTGGGATTCTGCTGGGTACTGAATTCCTGGATGGCATCGATGGGCATGAGAGAGTCTGAATCTCCCGTGCGGTAGGTGGCATTCAAAATATCGGAGCCCTGCGCCTGGGCATTCCCGCGATACCGTCAAGCGAAACTGTTCGCGGTCTCACGCAGGCCGTTGGTTTGCGGGCCGGTAGCACTACCGCCTCCCACCGCAGCGACGACTCCAGGGCGCAGTTGCAGCAAGCGGTCGAAGTTGCGCCCATTCAGCGGCAGCGCATTGATCGGTCGTTACTCACGGTCCCGCCCAAGGTGGCATCGGAGGTATCGATCGCCGGGATTTCTCCCGTGACCGTAATCGTCTGCGTCTGTTCGCCGGGCTGCACAACCAGGTCCACACGAATATTTTGTCCTACCTCCACCAGCACACCGCTGTGTTCCACGCACGAAACCCTTTGGCTTCGGCCCTCACCGTGTACGTGCCGGGGGTCACGTCGCTGGCGATGTACTGTCCGGCGCCATCGGTGGTCAACGCTCGCGAGATGCCGCGGGCCACGTCGATACGGTCACCGTAGCGCCTGCAATGGCACCCCGGTCTGATCGAGCACTCCGCCTTGAATCGTGCCTTGAGTGGTTTGGGAAAACAGATTGGCGCAAACAAAAAGCAAGGCGATTGCGATGCCCGGCAGCGCAACGGCTCGCTTCACACTCTTCCCTAAGTTGTGTAACGGATCACAAGAAGACCCCCGGTCAGTCTTCGAACTTAAGCGCTAAATGCTCTGAGAGACCCCAAAAACTGCCAATGTGTTTATCCCCAGGCCTTGACGGCTGTCAAGGAAAAAAGGAATGCCCTGCCGGTGGCGGATCAGATGTCTGGTGGAATTCGCTCATGAAATGCGGTCTTTGAGATCGGCGGCTGAAAAACGGATTCAGCAATTGACAGCAAATTTCAACCGTGATATCAGCACGTCACCGATTAGGCTTCGAAGCGGTCTACCTGGATCTCAAGTTTTTCGAAAGGGATGCGATCGTGTCCTGCGAACGTGAAGGCGTATTCCCCAGAGTAAGCAAATTCGTCGCGTTGCTGGCGGCGGTTCTAGCCTTGGTGGTCCCCGCGTGGTCGCAAGGCAATTATGGCCGGATTTTAGGGGTGGTCACCGACCAAGGAGGCGGCGCCGTCGTGGCCGCTTCTCGGTTACCGTTCTCGACGTGGCGAGAGGCGTCGCGCGAACTTTGATCACGGATAGCGGGGGCGAATATTCCGCTCCCAGCCTGGTTCCGGGCAAGTAAAGTCACGGTAGAGGCCATGGGATTCACCAAGTTCGACCGGCAAAACATCACCGTGGAGGTCGGGCAAGACGTGCGTGTCGACGCTTCGCTCATGGTCGGCGCGCAGACCCAGACGGTCACCGTGACCGAAGAAGCTCCGAGTATCACCACCACGAATGCTGTTTTGGGCGCGGAGATCGAAAATCGGGCGCTCACCGAATTGCCGCTGAACGGCCGCAACTACCTGCACCTTCTGATGGACTCCCCGGGCGTTCAAATGAAGCCTGGCGGAGGCCCCGACTCCTACACCAGCAATGGGAATAGATCGGTCGCCAACGCGTATATGATCGACGGCCTGTTCAGTACGAACGAGAACGACGGCGGCAGCCCGGACATTGGCGGAGGGGCCGGCAACGCTGGGCCCGAGCAAGCCACGCTCATGCCCATTGACGCGGTTCAGGAAATCAATGTGATGGAGGATCCCAAAGCGGAGTACGGCTATCACTCCGGCGCGTTCGTTAATATCGGTCTAAAGTCAGGAACAAACGATTTTCATGGCACGGCTTACGCGTACGGCCGCGATAGCGCTCTCGAAGCAACCAATGCTTTCCTCACGCCCGCGACCAAGCAAATCGATGCCGTAGTTTCTTCCATCGGTTTCGGATCGAACTCGAATAGGTTCTCGCGACCCCGGTGGACGCTGTGCACGATCCCTACGCTCTCCAGCACTCGAAGATGTTTGGTGATCGCCTGCCGGGTCAGCCTGGAACCCTCGGTGAGCTGAGAGATCGAATAAGGCTGCCCGGCACAGAGCTTCGCAATCAGCGACAGTCGAACCTCATCGCCAAGGGCGGCGAATACCGGTGCACGAGGCCGCCTTTTGGCGGCCGTGCTGCTACGACGCTGCGACATGGTTCTCGATGTTTCTCATTTGCTGGGTCCAACCGCCCTCATTCCTGCGGAATGCTTCGAGGCGGCGGTCGCCGGGAAGCTTATCGAAGCCGGACTCGGTGACGAGAAGCAGAGTGCCGGTAGTGGTCTTCTGCAGCCTGAATTCGACGAGCGTCTTCGGTTCCTTTGAGTAGTCCAGTGGGACATCCACTTTGTCAAGGGACTTGGGATGGGGCCATGTGAAGGAAAAGAGCTGTTCGGGCTCCATTTTCTGCACGACGGCTTCCCATTTGATGTGCTCATAGCCGGGATGGGTAATTTGGCCGCGCGACACCTCACCGGGCACGAACGGGCCCTCCAGTTTCACACGAAACCACTCGCCAAACTCACGGTAATCCGTCAGGGCACGCCAGACCCGCGAAACCGGCGCCTTGAGTTCAATGCGCTTCTCGATACGGTCGTTCATATAGGCAACCTCCAGGTTGCATATTAGCGCAAGCCTGGAGGTAAATGCAACCTGTTGGTTGCGCTTTCCGATAATTTTTTTTTGCAAGCCCATGGAGCGGGTGTGGGTGCGCTATGGCGTGCTGGAAGCAACCTTGGTGATTGACAAAAGTGAAGTTGTGCCGAATGTGAGCACTGCAGGGAGGGAGGACGAGTTCGGCAACGGCCGTTGAGGCGGAATACGAACCGAAAACCAGCGGATGATTTTCCTGGCCAGTTAAGTCGTTCTTGGCTTCCCAGCCCCAAGTTTCGGCGGTTTGTCTTTTACCCCCCTCCCGGCGTATATTAGAAAACTGAGAACTGTTGTGTAGTACCAGGATTTGGCGAAGCACACCAGTGGGCGCAAGCCCACTTTTTCGTTGCGGAGGAATCTGCTGGGTGGGCTGGGCTGCAAGTTATTGGATGCATGGCACTTGAGCTTGATCGAGTACGAGAGATTGCGGAGCGGGTTGCGGCCTCCAGCGGGCTGGAAGTGGTCGAAGTCGAGTTTCGCGGGAGTGGCAAAGCCCGCATGCTGCGCGTGTTTCTGGACAAGCCGGGAGCGGCCGAGTGGCGATCCGCTGGCGGGAGTGACGCATGGAGATTGCGCCAACTTCAGCCGCGAGTTTGGCACCATTCTCGATGTCGAGGATGCGATTCCGACCAGCTACACGCTGGAAGTTTCGTCGCCGGGATTGGACCGGAAGCTGACGAAGGCGGCTGAGTTTGAGCGCTTTGTCGGCAGCCGGATGAAGGTGATGACGCGGAATCCGGTGAACAACAACCGGTACTTCGAAGGCCGGCTGGAAAGTTTTCGCGAAGGGCGGCTGACGCTGGACTTGAGCGTGGCCAGCAAGAAGTCGCGCAAGAGGATGGGCGCGGCGGCAGCCGAGCAAGTGCAGAAGATCGGGATTGAATTCGCCAATGTGGAGAAGGCGAATTTGGTGCCTGAAATCTAGAAGCGGGTCTTAGGTCCCAGGGGTTCGGTGTTAAGGGTTTTGCCTGAGACCTGCGGCCTCGGAAGCAATTAGCTTTTGTAACGGAATCTTTTTATGGCGAGTGAGCTTTACAACACGATCGATGCGTTGAGCCGAGAGAAGGGGATTGATCCGCAGATTGTGGTGAGCGCGGTGGAAGACGCCATTGTGATGGCGACGCGCAAGTACTACAAGACGCAGGAGAATCTGCGCGCCGAGCTGGATAAAGAAACCGGCAAGATCAACGCTTTCGCGGTGAAGAACGGTGGTGGAGACTCCGGAGCAGGTGGAAGATCCGCTGCTGCAGATCACGCTGGAAGATGCGCGCAAGAGCGATCCCCGCCTGGAAGTTGGCGGGGAGTTGCGGATTCCGAAAGTCACGGAAGGGATTCTGGGACGCATTGCGGCGCAACTGGCGAAGCAGGTGATCTTCCAGAAGGTGCGCGAGGCGGAACGCGACACGGTCTACAACGAGTACATCGGACGCGTGGGAGAAGTGGTGAACGCCACGGTGAAGCGGGTGGAGGGGCCGGATGTGATCTTCGACATCGGCAAGGCGGAAGCGCGCATGCCGCGCAAGGAGCAGTCGCGGCTGGAGTCGTTCGCCATCGGCGAGCGGGTGCGGGTGGTGATTGCGCGCGTGGAAAAAGCTTCGAAGGGGCCGGGCGTGGTGGTGTCTCGCGCGGTGCCGGACCTGGTGCAGCATTTGTTCCAGACGGAAGTGCCCGAGATTTATGACGGGACCGTGGTGATCCGCGCGATTGCGCGCGAAGCCGGCGAGCGCACCAAGATAGCGGTGATGTCGAAAGATAAAGATGTGGATGCGGTGGGCGCGTGCGTGGGCATGAAGGGGATGCGGGTGCAGTCGATCATCCGCGAACTGCACGGAGAGAAGATTGACATCATCGAGTATCACGAAGATGCGGTGACCTTCGCCGAAAAAGCGCTGCAGCCAGCGAAAGTGAGCAAGGTCACGGTGGTTGATTCCGGGGGCAAGCACCTGGAAGTGGTGGTGGACGACAGCCAGCTTTCACTTGCCATCGGCAAGAAGGGGCAGAATGTGCGGCTGGCGGCAAAGCTGCTGGGCTGGAAGATCGACATCAAGAGCGAGGAAGAGAAGCGGCAGGAAGTGGAGCAGCAGATGTCGGCTATGGTCACGCAAACGGCTACCCCGCTGGAGAGCGTGCCGGGCATGGGTGAGGGGCTGGTGGAGAAGTTGAACGCTGCGGGCGTGACCACGGTGGAAGCACTGGCCGACATGACGCCGGAGCAACTGGAAGCGATCGAGGGCATCGGGCCGAAGACGGTGGAAAAAATCAGTCTTGCGGTGAATAATTACTTTGCCAGCCTGGAGCAGGGTGCGGCACTAGAAGGCGTGGCCGAGGCCGCGGTTGCGGAGTCTTCTGAGGCAGGCGGGGAAGACATTACCGCGGAAATTGCGGTGGCCGGCGGAAGAAGTGGCGTCCGCCGAAGAAGTGGCGTCCAGCGAGGAAGCGGCGCCGGCTGAAGAAGCCGCTGCGGCACCGCACGGCGTTGTATCTGCCGCAGACCAGAACGATGGGCAGGCGAAGCATTCCGGGGAGCAGTCCGCTCTGGAAGAGAGTCCTGCTTCCGAAAGAACAGAATAATCATGGCACGCTCGTATCAGTTCGACAGCGTGGGACCGAAGAAACGGACTCCGTGAGGTCGCAATGATGACCTAACTACAGCACGGAGAAACGAAAGGCCGGATGAGTAAGGTTCGAATCAACGATCTAGCCCGAGAGCTGGAAGTGAAGAGCAAAGCAATACTCGACACGCTTCCGCTGGTCGGAGTGACCGAGAAGAAGACGCACTCCAGTTCTCTGGAAGAGCACGAAGCGGAGAAAGTACGGGCGTACCTCCGCTCCTCGGCGGAAGCTTCGTCCCCAGCTGCCAGGTCGAGTTCGCGCGGGCTTCGCGGCGAAGAAGAAATCAAGACCAAAATCGATCTGTCGCACATTTCCCGCCCCGGGGATGTGCTCAAAGCGATTACGCAGAAGAAGGAAGCGGCGGCTCCGCCGGAAAAACCTGCGGTGGTCTTGCCTCCGATGGTGAAGCCGGTGGCACCGCCTCCGGCGGCTCCAGTGAGTGCGCAACCAGCGGCTCCAACCGTTCCTGCCCGCCCGGTGGTGGCGCCTCCGGCAGCATCGTCACCCGTCGCATCGTCACCCGTCAGTGCGCCGTCGGCACGCCCGGCGCCGCCTCCGGCAGCACAGGTTCCCCCGGCGGCAGCGCCTCCGACAGTTTCAGCGGGCGCTTCGCCAGCAGCTCCGGTTACGGCGCGTCCAGCTGCGCCGCCTTCGGTGCCGCGCATGATCGTTCCGCAAACCGGGCCACGGCCGGTATACAAAGCTCCGCTGCGTCCAGCTCCACCGCCGCTGGAGCCCGGAGTGCCAATCGGCGGCACGGCGCGTCCCGTACCCGGACGTCCCGTGCCCGGCCAGCCCATCTTTCAACGCCGCCCGCCGGTTGCGGGTGGAGGTCCAGGTGCACCGCGTCCGCCCCTGCGTCCGGGCGAGCGCCGGCCGATGCATCCCACGCGGTCGGCGCCGGCGGGAGCGCGTCCGCTGGGTGTGGGTCCGGCGCTTCCGCCTCCGGGAACCACGCGGCCGGGTAGCCGGCCGGGCGGGCCGGCGCGACGGCCCGGTCAACGCTATGTTCCGCGCGGCGTGAAGGAAGGCCCGATGAAGGGCTATACGCCGCCCCCGCGATTGGTGGTGTCGAATGAGCCCATGCCGATCACGCGCAGCATCACGATTACGGAAGGGATCAGCGTGAAGGATCTGGCGGAGAAGCTGGACATTCGCGCCAAGGATCTGATTTCGCGGCTGCTGGCCCGCGGTGTTTTCGCCACCATCAACCAGACGCTGGACGCGGAGCTGGCGAGCGAAATGGCGCGCTTCTTCGGCGCGGATACGAACGTGATCACGTTCGAAGAGCAGACGGCGAAAGAAATTGATGCGGCGGCGGCCAGCGAAGAGTTGGCTCCGGAAACCGGGATACGGCCGCCCGTGGTTACGATCATGGGCCACGTCGATCACGGCAAGACCACGCTGCTCGACGCCATTCGCCTGACCAATGTGGCGGAAGGCGAAGCGGGAGGCATCACGCAGCACATCGGCGCCTACAAGGTGCGAATCACGGATAAGGAATCGCCGGCGTTCGGGCGGGAGATTGTGTTCCTCGACACGCCCGGTCATGAAGCTTTCACGCGCATGCGGTCCCGCGGCGCCAAAGCGACCGACATTGTGGTGCTGGTGGTGGCCGCCGACGATGGTGTCATGCCGCAGACCATCGAAGCCATCGACCACGCGCACGCCGCGGAAGTTCCCATTATTGTGGCAGTGAACAAGATCGACAAGCCGGACGCCTTGCCTGACCGCGTCAAGAAACAGCTTGCGGACCGCGGATTGGTGCCCGAAGAGTGGGGCGGCAAGACGGTATTCGTGGATGTTTCGGCAAAGAAGAAAACGAATCTGAATCTGCTGATGGAAATGATCTGCCTGGTCGCGGACATAGGAGAATTGAAAGCGACGCCAGAACGCGCGGCGACTGGCGTGGTGCTGGAAGCAAAGCTGGATCGCGGGCGCGGTCCGGTGGCCACGGTGCTGGTGCAAAACGGTACGCTGAACGCGGGCGACAATTTTGTGGTGGGCAACGTCTACGGGAAAGTGCGCGCCATGTTTGACGACCGCGGCGCGCAGTTGCAGACGGCTCCGCCTTCTACTCCAGTGGAAATCATTGGTATGGAGGCGCTGCCGCAGGCTGGGGATCAGTTCGTTGTCGTCGCCGATCGCGACAAGGCGCGGGGCATTTCGGAATACCGCGAACAGAAGTCGCGCGAGGCAGCGCTGGCCAAGAGTTCGCGTGTGTCCCTGGAAGGACTGGCCGAGCAGATCAAGGCCGCGGGCACCAAAGAATTGAACGTGATTCTCAAGGGCGATGTGCAGGGATCGGTGGAAGTGATCACCGACCTGCTTACGAAGCTCTCGAACGAGAAGGTGCGGTTGAAGCTGCTACGTTCCGGAGTGGGCGCGATTACCGAGACCGACGTTCTGCTGGCCTCGGCGTCGAACGCGATTATTATTGGCTTCAACGTGCGGCCGGAACGCAAGGCGCAGGAAATCGCCGAGCAGGAAAAAGTGGATATCCGCCTGCACTCGATCATCTACGAACTGCAGGATGAGATCAAGCGCGCCATGAGCGGCTTGCTCGAACCCACCATCAAGGAAACGTACCAGGGCCGCGCCGAGGTGCTGAATACCTTCCGCATCCCCAAGGTTGGAACGGTGGCCGGGTGCAGGGTAAGCGACGGCTTGATCAAGCGCGATTCCGAAGTCCGGCTGCTGCGCGACAACGTGCAGGTGTTCAAGGGCAAGGTGGGATCGTTGCGGCGCTTCAAGGACGACGCCAAAGAGGTCACCAACGGCATGGAGTGCGGCATCTCGATTGCCAACTATGGCGACATCAAAGTCGGCGATGTGATCGAAGCGTTTGCGACCGAGCGGATTGCGGCGGAAGTAATTGCTTAGAGCAAGGCTCGATCATGTCCCTGGCTTCGAGCCGGAGAATATGGCACTCCCAGACTCTAGGTAATGTTTCTCCGGCAGCTCGCGCAGTCTCTCGGCTGCAAGTTCGGGCGTCATGTCGCGCTGGGGCGATGCCAGCAGTTCAAAACCCACCATAAACTTCTTGATCGTGGCAGAGCGCAACAGCGGCGGAAAGAAGTGCGCATGAAAGTGCCACTCCCTATGTTCTTCGCCGTCGGTCGGACGCTGGTGAAAACCCATCGAGTAGGGGAAGGCAGCGCGGAACAGGTTGTCATAGCGCGTGGTCAAACGTTTTAACATATCCGCCAAACCGGCGCGCTCCGCCCGATCCAGTGCATCGATATCGGCAGCATGCCGCTTGCTGAGCAGCAAGGTCTCAAAGGGCCAGGTCGCCCAGAAAGGCACGACGGCAACATAGAATTCATTCTGGCAGACGATTCGTTCTCCCGAGCCTAGCTCCAGCGCGGAATAATCACACAAAAGACAACTACCCTGCTTCCGCCGATACTCCTCGAGCGACTCCTGCTCATTCCGCGGTTCGTTTGGAATCGTTTGCGTAGCCCATATCTGACCATGGGGATGAGGATTGCTGCACCCCATCATCGCACCGCGGTTTTCGAATATCTGGACGTGGTTGATCGATCGGAAACCGCCAAGACTTCGGTACTGCTCGGCCCACACATCGATAACGCCGCCAATCGCGCTGGTCGCCATCCGCGCCAGCGTCAAATCGTGACGGGGCGAGAAACAGACGACGCGACAAACGCCGGTCTCGGTCGCGGCGATCAGCAGATTCTTACGGCCATCCTCTATTGTCAGGTTCGGCAGGTCAGACTGCAGGGCGGAGAAGTCGTTGTCAAAAACAAAAGTTGTGGAATACGCAGGATTGCGCATCCCTTCCGCGCGTGCGTTGCCCGGGCACAAATAACACTCTGGATCGTAGGTCGGGGAGGACAAACCTACGGGTTTCTCGATTTGCCCTTGCCAGGGACGCTCTGTGCGATTGGGTGAAACAAGAATCCAGTTGCGCGTCAGCGGATTGTATCGGCGATGCGACTTCCCTTCTAACTTGTGCAGTTCCATGCCGCTCCATCCTGTCCCGGGCCGCTGAAATCAATTCTAGGTGGGATCTCGATCGTTGGTGCGGTGCCGGCTCCGGGGCAGCTACTCAGCCCCGGATAGGCGCCCATGCCCGATTGACTCCCTCCTTGATCCCCATCCACCCCTAGACACTTTCTCCAGTTCTGTTTGAGAGCAAAATAGGATAGGAGGTTCGCATCGCGGTCAACTGTAAATGTTCACTTGGGACACCACCCGGCTAATGGCGCCGTTAGGGCTCGGATTATCTGGCTTAAGCCCCAGCCGCAAGGAACTGAACAAACCCAGCAACTGGGCCAGCATCACGTCCACGGGTGCGCGGTATTCGTCGCCGAGGTCTGGTGCGTGCAGGGAAAGGACATGATCCGCCATGGGGCCGAGCCGATCCATAGAGTCGGGGGTCACCACGACTCGGAGCTTCCCCAGTTGCTTTCTGTGGACTTCCTCAAGCAGGTCCAGCTCATAGCTCTGCCGCCTGCGATCTCGGGAAACCAAGCTCACGAATAGCGTGCTTCCATCCAACGCCGACATGGGGCCGTGCCGCAGGCCCAAAGTAGATTCCGACATGGTGTGTATCTTGCCCGCAGTCAGCTCCAGCAGCTTCAGCGCCGATTCCTGGGCCACGGCGCGCAGAACTCCAGAACCCACAAAGCATGCTTTTGCGAAGCCTTCCTGGGCAATGGCAGCGGCCACTTCCTGGGCGCGCTCAAGGAAGCGTTCTCCGGCTTGCCGCAATAAAGAGAATTGTTCATCGTAATCGTCGGGAGAAAACGCATGAGCAAGGCAATGACCGGCAACTACCATGTTCGTGTAAGAACTGGTCATAGCCAGCCCGCGGTCGTTCGCCGTGTCGTCGAGGACAAGCACGAAGGTGCGGTCTGGGGTCTTTTCACAAACCGCAGCCATCCGTCCGGTCTGGTTGCAAGTGACCAGCACATGACGCACGTTGGGGTATCTTTCGATCGCAGCTTCGAGTACGGCCAACCCCTCGGAACTCTCGCCCGAACGCGAAAACGAAACCCACAGGTACGGCCGGTCCGGAAACACAAGATCCTCAAAGTTGGTCAGAAGGTCGGTGCTCGGAACCGCCCACACTGCGCATCCCCACAACCGGCGCAGCAAGGGCGCCAGAGCCTGCCCGACGTAGTCGGAAGTTCCCGCGCCCACAAGAAATACGGTAGGGCGGAGCAAATACGTTGCACCGAGCTGTGTCCGCCGCAGGAACTGTATTAGGTCGGGCCGCCGCTCCGCCAAAATCCTATACGTGGTTTGCCAGGTCGCGGGCTGATGCAGGATTTCTTGCGGAGTGTAGCGGGTGCCGCGGGCTTCTTTTTCCTTATCGCTGGCGCCGATCAACGCCTGAAGTCCGTCGATTACGCGCCCTTGAACCAAGTTTCCTCCTTCCCAGCTCTACCCCACTGCACTATACTCACAAGCAATCGCGAAATATATAGAAATGTTTAGCAACAACTATAGCAACAAAACGAAACCACCTCAAACCTCTGGGCGAGGGACAGGAACAGCGCGGGCGGTTGCCGTCATCGGGGAGCTTAACGTGGACCTCGTCGCCAGCGGATTGAGTTCCGCCCCGGTGCTTGGCCGCGAGGTTCTGGCGGAAGATTTCGAGACTGTTCTGGGCAGCGCGTCTGCGATTTTCGCCTGTGGCGCGGCGCGGCTGGGGCATCCCGTGAGTTTCTTCAGTAAGGTCGGAGACGACGAGTACGGACGTTTCTGCCTCGATTGCCTTAAGAAAGCCGGTATTTCCACGGAGAATGTCGCCTCCGTTCCGACTTCGAAGACGGGCATCACCATTTCGCTAAGCACGCGCTTTGATCGCGCATTGGTGACGGTTCTGGGGGCGATTGCCGAGTTGCGTTATAAGGATCTGGATCTCGAAGCCTTACCGGGACACAGCCACCTTCACATGACTTCCTTTTTTCTGCAGACAGCTCTGCGCCCGTCCTTTCCGCGCATTCTGCACCAGGCCAGGAAACTTGGCCTGACAACGTCGTTCGATCCCAACTCAGACCCCCTGTCATCGTGGGGCCCGGACGTTTGGAACGTGGTGGATGAGACCACCATTCTTTTTATCAATCAGGAAGAAGCGCTTCATTTGACGAGGAAAACGAATGTCCGAGAAGCGCTCAAGCGGTTAGCCGAAAAAGCGCCCTGCGTCGTGATCAAACTCGGCTCCCGCGGAGCGATCGCAGCCTCCGATGGCCAGGTCGTGTCCGTGCCGCCGTTCAAGGTTTCTCCCCTGGACACGACTGGGGCCGGAGACTCGTTCGCGGCGGGCTTCGTGCATGCTTTCCTCGGTGGCCGCGATTTGCACGGATGCCTGGTCGAAGGCAACGCCTGCGGTGCTCTATCCACGCTGCAGGTTGGAGGCACAGCCGGGCAGCCCGACCTGGCGAGCCTAGCGAAATTCCGGCGCCGCAATTCCAGATCCCTAGCCACCAAGCCAAGCGTCAGACGAGCGTAACCGCGACTCCGGACTTCTTCAGCGCGCTCAGGGCTGCCTTGGGAATATGTGAGTCGGTGATGACGAGGTGAAGAGCAGAAGTGGGAGCAATCAACGAAAGACTGCGTTTCCCGAATTTACTGGAATCGCAAACCGCCACCGTCGTCTTGGAAATCTCAATCATGGCGCGGTTCACCTTCGACTCGAGGAGATTGGGTGTGCTCAGTCCATAGGGAACGTCGAATCCGTCGACCCCCAGAAATAGGATGTCGGCGTGCAATTTGTGGAGTGTCTCCTCGGCGATGGGCCCCACCAGAGAAAACGAGTTCTTTCTCAGACTGCCCCCGGTCAGAATAACTTCCAGCGCCGACCCGGAGAGTTCGGCGGCGATGTTCACCGCGTTGGTAATGATCGTCAGGTGTTGAAAGTTTCGGAGGGCGCGAGCGATGGCGGTCGTCGTCGTGCCGGAATCAAGAATCACCACTTGCCCTTCCGTCACCATCCGGGCGGCAGCCGCGGCAATCTGCAACTTCTCCTTGCGATGCAGCTTCTCTTTTTCTCGCAACGTGGGGTCTTCGAGAGCACCGTCGCTTGCGGGCAGCGCTCCACCATGCGTGCGATGAACGCGGCCTTTTACATGGAGGATCTCCAGGTCCTTGCGGATGGTGACTTGGGAAGTGTGGAAATGCCTGGCCAAGTCGATGACCAAGACCCGACCGTCGCGATGCAGTAGCTCGAGGATTGCTCTCTGTCGTTCTTCGCTTAGCATTCGTTCGTCCACGCTATTCCGGTCGAGCCTCGAGAAGCAGATGTTGATGGAACTCGGCAGAAATTCTAGCCTGTGGGCCGTGTACTTTTCCGAAATCCTTGTTAT
Organism: uncultured Acidobacteriaceae bacterium; assembly: GCA_963714225.1. Lineage (GTDB taxonomy): Bacteria > Acidobacteriota > Terriglobia > Terriglobales > Acidobacteriaceae > Sulfotelmatobacter. Next base: position 12,887 of record CAVQNY010000040.1, read on the forward strand.
GGACGTAGTCGATGATGCGATAGGCGCCGTCCTCAAGACCGCGCAGTTCGATCGGCCCCCTCCATTGCCGGGCGAAAAACGCATAGTAAAGTTCCCGGTTCTTGCGGATCACATGCGCCTCCGGGCGATCGAACCCTATGTCGTAAAGATCTCCGAGATACTCGCCTCTCGACAGCATCTTGTCTTTGTATATGCGCAGCCACTGCTCAAAGATCTTCTCTCGCTGCGGGGTCAGGTCCGACGTGCTGTGTTTCTCGACAAGATTCGGCAGCACGAATTGCGTTCCGACGACCCCGCCCACACCCACGGTGGAGGCGAAATCAATCGCCCCGTCGCTCAACTCGACGTGGTCGCCAAAATAAGGCACGTTATCGCCCATGAGAGCTTTCAAGGTCTTTCCCTTGGAGCGGATCTGAAACGAACTTTCCGGATCGGATGCGACGGACATATTGAAATGCGGCATGGTGAAGAACGAGTAGGCGGTGCCGCAGGGACAAAACTCCACCAGCGCGTCCGGCTTCACGCTGCGGGCGGTTTCATAAATCTCCCGAAAGAAATCGGGCAGCGCCTCGACCGAGTCTTCCGGACGCCTGTGATGATGGGCGGAATTGTAGCAGGGCGGGACGGCGTTCATGTGCTGACCATCGAGTTTGAGGCCGTCGAATCCCCACTCTCCGAGAAGTTTCCGAACCAGCGCTTTGTGGTATTCCACAACCTCTCGGTCGGCTGGACATAGATAAAACGAGTTCCACCAGGAGATCTTCCGCTTCGATCCGTCGCGATTCAGCAGAAGGAAGTCGGGGTGGTTTTTGAGCAGCTGCGAATCCGAGACGGCGCTCAGCGGCGACCACCACAGTTGCGCTTTGAATCCCTCGTCATGAATGTGATCTACGAGGGCTTTCATGTCCACATCGCCGTGGGGAAATTTCTTCGGGTCGAGCTCCCAATCGCCGTAGTTGTTCTGCCAGCCATCGTCTAACGTCACCCAGGAGAAACCCATTTTCTTAACCGTGGGAAGGGTGTCGTAGACCTGCTTGAGTTGCACCGACCGCCCGTAACCCCAAGCGCACCAGATTGGGCCGAAAGCGCTGTCGGGCGCCGAAGCCATCTGAAATCCCTGCCGCACCATAAGGCGGCGGTATTCGGCCAGGGTGCGAAAGTAGTCCCCCTGATGCACGGAAACAAAGGTGCGCAGAGTATGGAAGCTCTCTCCCGGCTCCAGCGTGCGCTCCCGATTGGAGCGGACGGCCACGTGAGCATGACTTGGGTCGGGCATGGAAACGGGAAGCGATAGGAGCCGCGGTCCAGGCTCTAGGTGACCTACCGCCAGTCCAAGGTCTTTGCGCCAGACATCGATAATGGGAGTACCACCGCCATAGTCGCTGGCGTTCATGCCGAGAAAATTTTCCTGTTTGAATCCTGCGCGCAACGGAACCACCCAATCTGGCCGCTTCTCGTAGGAACCGCTTTGGTAAGACCAGAAGGCAGGGCCGCGTCCCACGGGCGTAGCGCTCAGCAAATACTGATGGTTGGCCCAGCCCCGGATTGCGAGTCGGGCAGCCCCCTCGTTCTTGTATGTAATGTCAAAGATGGCGAAGGATGGAAACTCAGAATAAATCGTCACCGAGATGGCCTTGCGCAAATCGCCGGACTTGCCGGTCAGCGACAGCCGTTCGCCCGAGCCAAATGCGTCAGACACAGGCTCCCGGCGGCTCGCGCTCAGGGCAAAGTCGCTCCAGGTGCGAATGCCAGTAACCGTCTCCGACGCGGAAAACGGAGCCAGAACCTTTGGATTTGGGCCCAACAACGCGACGACACGACTGCGGAGGTAGTGGTCGAACTCAATCCGCAAAACTGAGCTCTGGATCTGAAGATCAGCAACGCCCTCGACCGCGGTGGCAGGAGCGGAGTCGGGGGCCGAACCATTCTGCCCCGAGCTCCACCGAGGCAGGGCAAGGCCGAGCAAGGCCGAGCAGGTTTGAACGAGGGCTTGCCGGCGCGTGATCATCGAAGGGTTCCGCTCAGCATTTTCATGATCTCACGCCGCTCGCCTCCGCCAATATTGCGATATGTTGCGAATTCATTTCTTTTACTTTCTATTGCAGCGGTTGTCAAGCAGCGCTGCGCGGCGATTCGCCATATTCGATACACATTGAACTCGTTCGTAATTATTCGTAATATGCAGAAAGTCTGCGGGAGCGGAACGAAAGACGTAGGGCTTTGCGAGGAGATTGTGGGAGGAGCATTGGTTTGAAGTCCGCGATTCAGCATGACCGCAGCTCCGGCGCCGCCCTCCGGGATGCCGTGAACCGCAATCGCGTCGCGGGAAAAGGGGGAGTCTATGCGGTCTGTTCCGCGCATCCCTCGGTCATTGACGCGGCCATCCGCCAGGCCCTGGAGGACGATTCTTTCCTCCTTGTGGAGTCGACCTCCAGTCAGGTCAATCAACTGGGTGGTTACACCGGACAGACGCCAGGCCAGTTCGCCGATTTTGTCCACTCCGCGGCGCGACACATGGGCCTTCCAGCAGATCGAGTATTGCTGGGCGGAGATCACCTCGGGCCATTTCCATGGAGGGCCACGGCCTCAAGGAACGCCCTGAAAAAGGCCTGTCAATTGGTTCGTGCTTGTGTGCGGGCCGGATACGGAAAAATCCATCTGGATGCAAGCATGCCGTGTGCCGGCGACACAAAGCTCCTGCCGGAACGCATGGTCGCCGAGCGCGCAGCCATGCTTTGCGAAGCTGCCGAAGAAGCTCTGAAAGACGGGCCGCAAGGCGCCGCCCTTCCTCTGTATGTCATCGGGACCGAAGTGCCCGCCCCAGGGGGCGAGTCGGCTTCAGGAGCACCTCCGGTCGCGACTACCGTCGAGAGTCTCCATCGGACTCTGCGCATCTTTCAACAGGCCTTTGAAGAGAAAGGCTTGTTGGCAGCCTGGCAAAGAGTGGTCGGTGTGGTGGTGCAGCCCGGGGTGGAGTTCGGGGACGACGTGGTATTTGACTACGATGGCAGCAGGGTGCGCTCACTCTCGGCAGGCTTGCCTCGCAGCCCTTCGCTGGTATATGAGGCGCACTCCACGGACTACCAGTCTCCGAGGGCCCTGGCTCAAATGGTCGAAGACCACTTCGCTATTCTGAAAGTTGGCCCATGGTTGACCTTCGCCTTTCGGGAAGCGGTGTTTGCTTTGAGCGCGATCGAACGAGAGATGTTGGCCGGGAGAAAAGCGCTGAGGTTGTCGAAGGTGCGGGAGGTTCTCGATCGGGCTATGCTGCGCAAACCCGCCTACTGGCGCTCCTACTATCACGGGGATGACAGGCAACTACGCCTCTCGCGAGCCTACAGTTATAGCGACCGCTGCCGATACTACTGGCACGAGCCTGCTGTCCGGGCAGAGATCGCACGCCTGGTCGATAACCTCAAGACGCACTCCTTTCCCCTGACGCTCGTCAGCCAGTATCTTCCTCAGGAGTACGAGGCGATCCGAGCGGGACAAATCGAGGAACAGCCCGCGGCCATCATTCGATATCACATTCAGCTCGTACTGCGGGTCTATGCCACAGCGTGTGGACGGAAGAGGCATGGCCTTCCGTAGGCCAGCAGTGGCCCTCCGCCGGGCGGGGGTACGCCCTGAACCGATAGCGGGCTTCTCCAACCGCTCCGCCCCGAAAGATCCCAGTTGACAAAAGCCATCAAACGCAAGTAAAAGTAATCGTTCGTAATAATTGCACAGCAACGTCTGCCGCTTCGACCCAGCTCAGGAGGCTTGCCATGGCCGTGCGTTTCCCTACCCGACAGATTCTCGGGGCTCTGCTTCTCCTGGCCGCCATTAGCTTGGCCGCGCCGCTGTGGGCACAAAAGGATGCTGGAGCCATTGTAGGTCTGGTGCGCGATGCCAGCGGTGCGGTGATCGCCGATGCCAAGGTGACCGTGGTGGATGTCGATCGCGGCACCCAATTGACCCTGTCCACCAATCATGAGGGAGAATATGTCGCCAGCCCCCTCAAAATCGGCCGTTACAGTGTCACCGTCGAGAAGCAGGGATTCAAGAAGGCTGTTGCCGGCCCGGTTGAAGTCAACATTCAGGATCGCGTCAACCTGGACCTCAAACTTCAGCCTGGCATGGCAACGGAAACGATCACCGTTACGGCCGAGGGCGCACAACTCGACACCGAAACCTCCGATCTCGGACAAGTGGTCGACAGCCAACGCATCAACGCACTTCCCTTGAACGGACGCAACTACGCGCAACTGGCTCTACTCGGCGTCGGCGTTGCTGCCGCCGAGCCCGGGTCGCGAGTCGAAACCACATATGGCTTCAGCTCTAATGGCGCACGCTCGCTGCAAAATAACTTCCTGCTCGACGGCATCGATAACAATGCGAATCTGGGCGACGTCCTCAACGGAGCCGCTTATGTCGTCCAGCCCGCCGTGGATGCCATCGCCGAGTTCAAGGTTGAAACCAATTCCTACAGCGCGGAATTCGGCCGCGGGAATGGCGCCATCATGAACGCGGTCATCAAGTCGGGCACCAACCGGCTCCACGGCGATCTATGGGAGTTTCTGCGCAACGACAAATTCGACGCGATTAACGCCTTCGACATCTTCGGTCAGCAGCCTTACAAGCAGAACCAGTTCGGCTTTACGCTGGGCGGACCCATCGTCAAGAACAAACTGTTCTTTTTCGGAGATTACGAGGGCCTGCGCATTCGCCAGGCACTGCCGCAACTGTCCACCGTACCCACGCCAGCAGAGGTTCAGGGAGATTTTTCCGCGTTTCTCCAGCTCAACAATCCAATCCCGGGCGTGGTCGACTGCAGCGGCCACCCCACGTACCAAGGAGAGATCTTTAATCCAGTGCTGGCTCAAAGTACTTCGATGTACAACGGCGGAGTTTGCAGCGTCCCGATCGGGACTACTTCGAGCGGTGTACCGACCAATATTTTCCAGGGTAACAGTGGCCTTAATACCGCGATCGACCCCCTCGCGCAGGAGCTGGCGAATCTGTTTCCCGCGCCCAATGTCAACATCAGTACCCTCGAGGCCGCTGGCAACTACCTGTCCGATCCCGAACGCAGCGAAACGGAGAACAAGTTCGACATTCGCATCGACCAGACCATCAGCAACAAGGATAATTTTTTCGCCCGCTTCAGTTACGGCAACGACAGTAATTTTCTTCCCTCACCATTCCACAACGTGCTCGACGGTGGCAGCTTTCAGGATGGCTTCAGCGACAACACAGCCGAGGGTCTGGCTGCCAGCGAGATACACTCTTTTCACAGCCACCTGATCAACGAATTTCGCTTTGGCTTCAATCACCTCAGCTCCCATCGCTACAATCTGTATTCCAACGACAATGTTTCGGCCCAGCTCGCCATTCCCTTTCCCGGAGTTCCGTTCGAAGCGGGCCAGAACATCGGCGGCTTGCCTTCTCTTAGTTTCGGGGATGGCACAGCGACCATTGGCGCCTCAGAATACCTTCCCGCGATCGAACACCAGCACAGCTATGTTTTTACCGACAATCTGAGCTGGACCCGGGGACGCCATGCCACGAAGTTCGGCACCGAGCTTCGCTTCGAACAGTTCACGATACTGGAGCCGGCCGCCGCTCGTGGCTCCATGGACTTCGGCGGCGGCTTCCTCATCAATGACAATCTCGCCGACCCCGGCACCGGGGGCGAGGCATTCGCCTCCTTCATGCAGGGCATTAGCGATGGCGGATCCATTACCAGCGTGACCCCGAACATCATCTATAACCGCCAGATTTACGCGGTCTATGCTCTCGACGACTTCAAGGCAACTCCGCGGCTCACCCTGAACCTGGGCCTCCGCTACGAACTCTTCACTACCATCAAAGAGGCCAATAACCACCAGACCACGTTCAATTTCAACACGCTTTCCTTGATTGCTCCCAGCGGACAAAACACGCCATTGACGCCCACCCTTGGCACCGAGCTCACCATTCAGAACAACGGTTCTCCCGGTCTTATCAGCCCCGATCTCAAGAATTTCGCGCCCCGCATTGGACTGGCTTACCAACTCTCCGACAAGCTTGTCCTCCGTAGCGGCTACGGAATCTTCTACGGCGGCCAGGAAAGCGGACCGTTCTCAAACCCGAGCCCTGGCTTTAATCCTCCATATTTATCTTCCGAGGCATTCGGCACTCCCTGTACCGCGCCAACCGCGAATCCAGGGCTCAATCAAACGGATTGCTCGATCTCGGCCGCGAACAACGGTGGCTTGCCGCTCAATGTGCTGGCGCAGGGCTTCCCCTCCACATCGCTCAGCAACCCGAATGCACCCGAGCTTTACTCGCTCGAACCGGGTCTGGCGACGCCCTACACCCAGCAGTGGCATCTCGGTTTCGAGTATCAATTGCCCGCCGACACCGTTTTGGAGGTTTCCTACGCCGGCTCTCTCGGATTGAAACTCTTCGCTTTCTACAACGGCAATCAGGCTGTTCCCGTCCTGGGGACGGACTCGCTTCCCACTGCGCCGCGGCGTCCCGCCCAGAACAACAATTGGCCCGGTGCTAACGGTCCCTGTGATCTGAATCCTGCGAATAACTACGCGGACGCCAGCAACTGCAATCCAGCGCTCGATGTCGGCATCGACACTTTCCGCGCGAACGCACTGTCGAATTACAACTCGCTGCAGGTTCGCTTGGAGAAGCGCTACACTCACGGACTCCAGTACGAAGCGGCTTACACCTGGGCGCACGCCCTCGACACCGCTTCCAGCGCCAGCCTGGGCTCGGTGAACAACGGAGATTTCCAGGACCAGCGATTCCCCCAGTCTAACTACGGCAATTCCGACTTCGACGTGCGTCAGCGCTTCGTTTTCAACTATATCTACGATTTACCCTTCGGTCGCGGGCGCAAGTTTGCCAGCGGTGCTTCCGGTGTCATCAACCAGATTCTTGGCAACTGGCAAATGGCCGGCGTCCTTTCCGTGGCCACCGGCAATTACTACACGGCCACGGATATCAACGATATCTCCGGCGGCGATTGCGGCGGCACGGTTGGGTACTATTGCTCACGCCCCGCCGTGGTCGGCAATCCCAATGCCAAGCCGTGCGTCCCGGGAACGCTGTTCAACACCTGTGCCTTTGCGGACGACGGCACCATCCCCGGAATTATCCCCCTGGGAACACATGGCAGCGCCGGACGCAACATCATCGAGGGCCCGGGATACAAGACCTGGGATACTTCTCTGGTGAAACAATTTCCCATCAACGAACAAAAACATCTCGAATTCCGCGCGGAATTCTTCAATGTGCTCAACCATGTGAATTATTTGTTTGGACAGTTTGGCGCGATCAGCGCCGAGCCTACTCCCCTGGAACTTGGCCAGAGCAGCTTCGGATATCCCCTGGCAGCGCGCCCGCCTCGACAGATCCAGTTTGCCTTGAAGTTTTACTTCTGAATCCGCTTTCGCGGTCGAGCGGTCACTCACGCGGCCGCATGCACGGTTTCGAAGGAGAGATTGTGAAACCCGATTTCTTGACTACCCGGAAGCCCGACGTTGTATATGCCGCGCTCGTCGCGCTTGTTCTAATGTTGGCGCCGTCACTGGCTGGACAAGCCGGAGCCGCCTACTATGTGTCAACCTCCGGCAACAACAGCAACCCTGGCACCATCAGCGCACCTTGGCTCACCATCCAGCATGCGGCGAATACAGTCAAGGCAGGCGCCACGGTGTACGTCTTCGGAGGAGTTTACAAAGAGTCCGTGAACTTTTCCACGTCCGGAACGGCATCGGAGCCGATCACATTCCAAAGCTATCCCGGAGAAACTGCGGTCATCGACGGGACGGGTGTGAGCTGCTGCGGCCCATCGGGCACACAGGGTCTTATTAATATGACGGGAAACCTGAGGTACATCACCATCAGCGGATTTGAAATCCGCAATTACACCACCAGCAAAGCCGCCGACACTCCGGCTGGCGTCTGGATCACGGGCTCGGGCACGGGAATCCAGATTCTGAACAATCTGGTGCACAACATCACGACCAAGTCGGAGGCGAACGGCAACGCTTTCGGCATCTCCGTGTACGGCACCTCGAAGACTCCCATCACGCAATTGGTCATCCGTGGCAACGAGGTCTACGACTTGAGGACCGGGCAGAGCGAATCGGTGAATGTGGACGGAAACGTGACTCATTTTCAAATCACCAATAACCTCGTTCACGACAACGACAACATCGGCATCGACGCGATTGGATACGAAGGCGTCGGTCCGGTTGGCTACGACGAGGCTATGTATGGGGAAATCAGCGGGAACACGATCTACAACATCAGCGGAATCACGAATCCCGGTGAGGGCTACGAATACGACGCTGACGGACTCTATTGTGACGGCTGCGCCTATGTCACGATCGAGCGGAATGTGATCCTACAGGCCGACTACGGCATCGAGACGACCAGCGAAAATCAAGTCTGCCAAGCCAATGGCACTGAGTGGTCCGGCCCAAACAATACCGGAACTGCTGCTACAGGGAAGTCTCCGTGTTACGGCAGATATGTTACGGTGCGCAACAACATATTCTACAAGTCAAACGCGTGCGGTAACTCGATCGGCGGTTACGCGGCCGCGTCCAAAGAGGGCGGCGGGAGCAATGGAGGAGGCGGCAGTTACCACGACGTCTTCGTCAACAACTCTCTGTACGACAACGCTACCCAACCGGGCAACGCATCGGAGGGCGGCTCAACCGGTGAATTCCAAATTCAGTACCAGGTGGGGAGTGCTCAAGGGAACATCTACGAAAACAACATGGTCTACGCCGGCCCATACAATACCTGGATCTTCAGCTACGCCCCCTTTTCGGCGTCGTATCCAGCCCCGCCGGCGACGCTCAATTGGAATCTGTACCACTCGGCTGCGGGTTACGAAGAAGGAACGTCCATCTGGTGGGGCGACGTAAATACCTACACGAGTTTTTCAAACTGGCAGACCTCCAGCAGGGAAGACGCAAACTCGCTCAACACGAATCCCCTTTTCGTCGATCTGGGAGCCACCCCTCCAAACTTTGACACCGAACCGTCTTCTCCGGCCGTTGGAGCCGGCAGCACCAGCCTCTCGTGCAGCGATGGCTGGTGTGATCCCAATGGCAGTTCCCCCGACTCCATCTATGGCCGCACTGACTTCCTCGGCAATCCTCGGACGAGCGGGTCGAACATCGACATTGGCGCCTACGAAAACACTGGAGTCGCAATCGCCAACTCATTGAAAGTGCATTTGACCTCGTGGAAATACACTCTCGAGCCCGGTCAGGCGACTACGCTGACGGTCTCTGTGTCCGCCGTTCCCGGCGGCGGCGGTGTGCCCAGCGGTACAGTCAAGTTCATGCTTGGGTCAACCCTGTTGTCGACTCGAACTCTGCTGCCGACCAGCGCCAACAAGTCTGCGGCGAGTCTGCCGCTCCGTGCGTCACAGCTCGCGAAAGGCGCCAACCCGTTGACGGCAGTGTACTCCGGGAATTCGATCGCCCCGTGTTGTCCTGTGTCCGGAGCGCCGGCTACCGTCTACGGCCGCGCGACTTCGACGCCCATCACGGTGACGTTGCAATAGATTTCTGGAGGCCATCAATAAGAGCCCCCGATAGTGGTCTAGGACGCTGTAGGCCGGTGCTCGTTCTGCACCGTCATCGTTCTCAGTTACATCTTTGCCGATGTGCGGGTGCGATTCCCGCTGCCCCGAGTTCCTCCGCCTGGTTGTAGGCCGATAACAACCCAGGTCCCGGCTCTTGCGAAAGCTATCCCTAAACGTGGCGGCGCAGCTACCAGGATTCGTACCATCTTTGCATAACGTTACGAATTGCTTCGATTCAGAATTCAAAAACCCTCACATAATTTTACAGTTTCGGGGCTTGGGAGCGCGGTATGATCCGAGCAAGGAACGCCGACCGTCTGCGCGATGCTATGAGGAATTCCGGTCTTCGTTTTCCAGGTTTTCTGGCGATCCAGAGCAGGCTGCGCCCTGAATTCGTCTTTCAGGTGGTCTTCTTGTTTCTTGTGGTCGTCTTTCACCCGCATCTGTTGCGGGGGCAGGCTGCTGCGCCAGGGGCAGGAGGACGGACCATTCGCGGCGTGGTGAAGTCGGGCAATATGCCGATTCCCGGGGCTGGCGTTTCCGCGGCGAGTGTGGCCACGAAGGAACGGGTCAATACCTGGACGGATGTGGACGGCACTTACCGGTTGCAGATTCCCGCCGATGGGCACTACACCGTTCAGGTGCAGATGGCGGCGTTTGCCGGAAGCGCGCAAGAAGTGGTGTTGGATGCAGCCCATCAGGACGTGCAGGCCAATTTTGAACTGGTTCTGCTGTCGCGGGCACGAGAGGCTGCCAACGAACAGCGGCGGGCGAATGCGGGCGGCCGAGGGTTTCAGAGTCTTTCCGTGTCTCAGAGTGGAGCGGGGACGGATGCGGCCGGCAGTTCTCTGAGCGAGGTAGTGCCTTCCGGCATGCCGGTTCCGGGGATCGCCCCGGACAGTGCTACGGAGTCTGTGGCGGTTTCGGGCAACACGTCGAACTCATTCAACGCGATGAGCGCTGACGAACTGCAGCAGCGCTTCAACGATGCCCGTCAACAGGGGGGAGGGTTCGGCGGTGGGGGCGGATTTGGTGGTCCGGGGGGTGGCCCGGGGGGTGGTCCCGGAGGCGGAGGGTTCGGTGGCGGGGGCACGATGATCTTTGGCCGGCGTGGTTTTGACATCAATCGCCCGCATGGATCCTTATATTACGGCGTCGGCGATTCGGCTCTGAATGCGTCGCCGTTTTCGATCACCGGGCAGCCGACGGAAAAACCGTCATACTTGCAGAATAGTTTCGGCGGTTCCCTGGGTGGGCCGCTGAACATTCCGCATATCTACCACGGCGGGAGCAAGACTTTTTATTTCATCAATTACAACGGCAAGCGCGCGGAAAATCCTTTCGATCAGTTTTCGACGGTGCCGACACAGGCCGAGCGGAACGGAGACTTTTCCAATGCCACATACACTTCGGGAGCAGCCATGGGGCAACCGGTACTGATTTTCAATCCCATTACCGGCACCATCGGGAACCAGATCTCGCCGCCGACCTTTACCTCATCAGGAGCCTGTACTCCAACGCCCGGAGCGATAAGCTGCATCGCGGAAGGATTGTTGCCGTATCTCCCGTTGCCAAACTTGCCGGGGAATTATCAAAACTTTCACTACGTGACTTCCGCCAACAGCGACAGCGACGATCTGAACCTCCGATTGAACCATACCTTTGGGGCGGCGCCCGCGCGCGGACGCCGGGGTGGAGGCCGCAACGCTCCCCGCAACAACTTGACGTTGGGCTTCCACTATCACGGATCCGGCGCCACTCTGACGAATCCGTTTCCCAGTGTCGGCGGTAGCACAACGGTCCGCAGCTTTGATGTTCCGCTGTCTTACACGCGCAGCATCGGAAAGCTGACCAACATTGTTCGTGCGGACTTTAACCGCAGCCGCACGCGCACGCAGAACCTGTACGCTTTCAGCGACGACATTACAGGGGCGCTGGGAATCACGGGAGTTTCCGAGAATCCGTTCGACTGGGGGCTACCGAATCTGTCTTTTACCGACCTCAACAGTCTTCAGGATACGACTCCGGCGCTTACGCGAAATCAGACCTACACCTTCTCCGATAACGTGATCTGGAACCACGGCAAGCACACCTGGCGCTGGGGCGGAGATTTCCGCCGCGTGCAGGTGAATACCGACACAGATGGCAACCCACGCGGCTCGTTCGTCTTCACCGGCCTCAATACCTCGGAGATGAGTGGCGGCCAGCCGGTGGCAGGCACTGGATATGATTTTGCTGATTTTCTGCTTGGATTACCACAGCAGACCTCCGAGCAGTTCGGAGAAAGTAACCACTTCCGCGGCAACTACTGGGATTTGTATGCGCAAGACGAGTGGAAGATGCGCGCCAATCTGACGCTCAATCTTGGAGTACGCTACGAATACGTTTCGCCGCTTACGGAGGTGAACAATCGCCTTGTAAACCTCGATCTTTCTCCTGGCGTGCTGAATCCGGCACCTGGCTTGCCGCTGGAGGTGACCCCGATTCAGTCGGGGCAAGCGGGGCCATACAACGGCCCTTTACCTGCCAGCCTGGTGCGTCCAGATCGCAAAGACTTTGCGCCCCGGATCGGCTTTGCGTGGAAGCCGTTTTCGAAGACGGTAGTGCGCGGCGGATATGGCATCAACTACAATACGACCGCGTATCAGGGCATCGCTCAACAACTTGCCTTGCAGCCGCCGTTCGCTACTACGGCGACCAACATTCAGACCTCTCCTCAAGAACTCACGCTACAAAATGGATTTCCCCAGCCGCCCCCCGGCACCATTACCAATGACTATGCGGTGAATCCGAATTACCGGCTGGGCTATGTGCAGATTCGCAATCTGGACATTCAACAGACGATTCGGCCTACTCTGCTGCTGAATATTGACTACACCGGAACCAAGGGAACGAATCTCGACATTCGGGAAGCGCCGAACCGGACCGCAACCGGGATTCGTATTCCCGGGGTTGACGCCTTCACCTACGAAAGCTCAGTAGCGGATTCGGAGGCCAATGCTGGATCGGTACGGCTGCGCAAGCGGTTATCGAAAGGATTCGCGATTGGCGGCATCTACACTTTTTCCAAGTCGCTCGATGACGCATCTTCGATCGGTGCCGGAGCAACCTCGGTAGCGAGTACACCTGGACTAGGTGGAGGCGGTACCGGCGCTGCCGGAAGCGGGCCTTCGACCGGCGGAGGGACAGCCAACGTTGCGCAGAATCCCTTCAATCTATCCGGGGAGCGTGGGCTTTCCAGCTTCAACCAGACCCATAAGTTCACCGCGGACTATTTGTGGGAGCTACCCTTTGGCCACGACAAACGCTGGCTCACCGGAAATACTCCGTGGCGCGCGATCTTTGGCGACTGGCAATGGAGCGGCGATTGGACGATCGCATCCGGCCTGCCCTTTACGCCGCGGCTGCTGGGCGACATCGATGACGTGAACGCGGGAACGAACGGTACCCTGCGACCGAACCTGGTTCCTGGGGAATCGGTGAGCCTGGCGAATCCTTCGATTGCAGAATGGTTCAATACCGCCGCATTCGTTGCGCCACCCGCAGGACAATACGGCGATGCACGGCGCAACAGCATCATCGGCCCGGGCAGCAAAGTGTTTGATATGGCGTTCACAAAAATCGTTCCCATGAAGGAATCGCGCGTGCTGGAGTTCCGGACGCAGGCCACCAACATTTTCAACATCCCGAACTACTCCTCGATTGACACCACCGTGAACTCGCCCACCTTTGGCCGGGTTACCGCGGTTGGGGCCATGCGGCAGTTCACGATGACGGCACGCTTTCGCTTTTGAGAAGGACGATGCTGAGGGAACATTTTCGACGGGGATTGCCATGACATCCATCCCAAACCGATTCGCCGATAAAGCTGTAGCGGTGCTGATGGTGCTCGTCCTCCTGTGTGCTGCCTTGCCTTCACAGCAGCAATCGGAGTACGTGCTTCGCGTGGAATCAGATCTCGTGCTGGTGAATGTGACGGTGCGGGACAAGAGCGGGAACTTTGTGCAGGGATTGAAACCTGAAAATTTCACGATTCTCGAGGACAACAAAGCGCAGAAGATTGTTTCCTTTGATGTGGAGAACGTCGATGCCGTGCCGCCCTTGGATGTGACCCAGGCGAAGCCGCTGCCGGAGCCGGCGCCCGGGCAGACGAGTCCAGCGGCTTCCGCGGCAAATACGGCGCTTCAGTTCAAAGATCGGCGGCTGATAGTTTTGTTTTTTGATCTGTCCGCCATGGAACCGGACGAAATCGACCACGCGGTTACAGCAGCGGAACACTATGTCGATACCCAAATGGCTCCCGCAGACCTAGTGTCGATTGTTTCGCTGGGAAGCTCGCTGCTGGTGAATCAGGATTTTACTACCGACCACGCGCTGCTCAAAAAACAATTAGAGCAATTCAGTTCGGGCAGCGGCCAGGGCTTCGAGGAAGGCACCACGGGTACGACCGAGGGGACACCCGACACCGGCCAGCCATTTACCGCTGACGATACGGAATACAACATCTTCAATACCGACCGGCGGCTGGAGGCCTTGCGATCGGTGGCGGAAAAGCTTTCTTATGTTCAACAGAAGAAGTCGCTGATTTATTTTTCCAGCGGCATGGACCGCACCGGTATCGAGAATCAATCGGAACTGCGCGCGGCGGTAAACGCGGCCGTGCGCTCCAACCTGGCGATTTACACCATGGACATGCGCGGCCTGCAGGCGCTGGTGGCCGGCGGAGAGGCCCAGAACGCCAGCCTGCGCGGCGTTTCGGCGTATTCCGGACAGGCCACACTCAATGCGTTGAATTCCAATTTCACCACGCAGGAAACGCTGGTGACTCTGGCCAGCGACACCGGCGGTCGCGCTTTTCTCGACTCCAACGACTTCAGCAAGATTTTCAGGGGCGTGCAGCAGGACACGTCGACTTATTACCTGCTCGGCTATCACAGCACGAACCCTGCGCAGGACGGGCATTACCGGCGGATCGTCGTGAAGAGCAATGTTCCCGGAGTGAAGATCGACTACCGCCGCGGCTATTACGCTCCCGCGGATTATCAGCATTCCACGAAAGACGACAAGGAGCGGCAGCTTGAGCAGGAACTTGCTTCCGAACTGCCGGCCACGGATTTGCCGCTGTATCTGGGCGTCGCTTACTTCCGCCTGGAGGGCAACAAGTTTTTTGTTCCCATCTCGCTGGTGGTGCCGGGATCGCAAATTCCGTTCGTCCGCAACAGCGACCGCGACAAGGCCACGCTTGATGTGATCGGAATGGTGCTCGATAGCGAACACCACCCATTGAACAGAATTCGCGACACCGTGAAGCTCGCCGTGAACACATCGGCCGAGGTGCAAAAAAAGAATGTGCAGTACGACACCGGGATGAGCCTGCTGAGCGGCAAGTATCACCTGAAATTTGTCGTGCGCGAGAATCAGACCGGACGCATGGGATCGTTCGAAACCGACATCAGCGTGCCGGACTTGAAGGTGCAGCCTCTGAAGATGAGTTCGGTGGTGCTGGCCAGTCAGACTCAACCGGCAAAGAAGGGTGGGAACCTGAACCCGCTGGTTCACGATGGTTCTGAGATCATCCCGAACATCACGCATGTATTCTCGGCCACGCAGCACTTGTTTCTTTATTATGAAGTGTACGACCCGGCGCGGCCGACGGCCGCAGAGCCTGCAAAAGGCGGAGACAACAAGCCTGGCATCCGGCTTTTGACGAACGTCGCCTTCTTCCAGGGCAAAGCCAAAGCCTACGAAAGTTCGTTGGTGGAGCTTACGGAGCTGAATGCGCGAGAGCGAAAGGCTGCCATCTTCCAGCTGGATGTGCCTCTCACATCTTTCAAACCTGGCTTTTATACCTGCCAGATAAATGTGATCGACGACGCCGGCGGGCACTTCCTGTTTCCGCGGCTTGCCTTGTTGATCCGGACGGAATCTAGGAGGGGATGAAAGCGGTGCATAAGTCAAGAATGATTACGAAGCAGATGCCATGGCGGCAACCGTCGCAGCGCGTTTTGGATCGATCTGGGTCAAGTAAATGCTCCGCGGACTACAGGGTAATCTCCACCAGGTTGCCGTCTGGGTCAGTCACCACCGCTTCGTAGTATCCATCTCCAGTCAGCCGCGGACCATTTACGATCGGAACACCAGCCGCCTTCATTTCCCCTATAAGGCAGTCGACCGCTTCGCTCGACCCCAGCGAAATGGCAACATGCGCGAGTCGCGGAGCCTCGCCGGGACTGGTCATCAGTTCCAGTCGCGCCCCGGAGCTAAATGACAGAAAATGGGATGTAAATGGTCGTTTGACGCCGGAATATTTCTGGCCTCTCGTAGCCTTAAACCAGCGCTCATAAAAAGCGCATGCTTTCTCAAGATTGGACACCCAAACAGCAGCATGTTCGATTTGTGCGACTGAAGCTAACAGCCCCTCCTCGAGGAGACGTGCCTCAAGCGCATCCAGAAGCGAATCGATCTGAGTGACTATCGTGTCTGGCTGCGCTTCCAGCACGGCGCGGACTTGCAGCGCCCAGCGTTGCGGCAAATGCGACAGCAAACGCTTCTCTCCGGGATGGAACTGGCGCTCTACCGCGAACCAAATGTCAAAGAAGCTCGCCAACAGCGCGGTCACGCGATGTTGGAGACTGACTGCATCGTTTCGCTTCAACGCCAATTCAATTTGCCGTTTATAGCAGGAATGGTTGCGGCGGAGAACCGGCCAGTTCTTCATCACCACCGCACGTACGAGGTCTTCAGGATAGGGAGCGCGTATGCGCTTCTGCAGTTCTACGTACCAGCCTCGCGGGTCAAACAGCGCTTCCGAATGGGCGAGATTAAAGCAGAAACACGTTGTATAGCCGAGCGCGGCTTCGTGTCGGACCAGAGCCCGATCGAACTGGCCTTCCATCCATTCTGGCGACCGATACATGATATCGAAGTGCGCGCCCGTCGAGGGGTCGGTCCACTCATCCCCAGGCTCCCAAAAACGATTGTCGATTTCCGCGTCTATGCCCAGAAGCGATCGCCGAAATTCTAGTGGCACGTCCCTCAGCGTGTACACGTACAGATCGATGTCGGAATCCACGTCGCTGGTAGCCGCCCCCCGCGAACCAGCCAGCGCCACGGCAATGACATGCGACAGCTCGCCAAACGCGGTTGTCAACCGGTGGGCGACTTGGCGCGCATCTGCTGACAAGTCTTGATTTTCAACAGTGGTCATGCCGGCTTATGATCTGGCTCCGAATCGAGGGCCGCCCGATGCGCAAAAGCGACTGCGCAGTCTTACCCTCCAATTACACCCGAGCTGGTCAATTCTCTACGAAGCGTCCCAGAGTCCGTAAATAAAACGCCACGCATGCCGGACTCAACCGCGGCCTGCACGTTTCCGCTTCGATCATCGATGTAGATGGAACGAGCAGGGTCAATTCCAAAGCGCTCGATGAAAATTTTAAATATACGGCGGTCAGGCTTCAATAACCGCACTTCACCGGAAAGCAAAATTCCTCGAAACCAGCTCAGCCACTCGAATCGCCTCACTGCAAACGGAAAGGTCTCGGTTGACCAATTGCTGAGCACATACAGGGGTATCCCGCGGCCCTTTAATTCTGCGAGTATCTCAACGGTGCCGGGAATTTCTCCGCCCAGCATCTCGTCGTAGCGTTGGAACCAGGCATCGACCAATTGTGCTTCTTTGGGATGGCTGACCTTAAGGGAAGCACAGGCATCGGCAAAGGTTCGTCCGGCGTCTTGTTGCTCGTTCCAGAACGGCGAGCAGACGTTGCCCAGGAAATGTTCCATCGCCTTATCATTGCCACTGAACAGTTTGCGGTAAAGATAGCGAGGATCCCAATCGATTAATACTCCGCCTAGATCGAATACCACGATCGAACGCTCGGCATTCATGATTGGATTGTAATTACTGGATGCGCTTTGTTGCCAGTCTGCCTGTTCGATCCCGACTTCGACGACGCATTCTGGTCGTGCTTCTGCGAGTCCCCACGAGAGCGTAGCGTCCGTCCCGCGACATTCCACAACATGGGCACGATCGCAACCACCATGATCCACAAGTCGAACCTTGCGCGCTCGACCGCAAATTCGATGAGCGCCGCGAGAGGATCCAAAGAAACGCTATCCGTTTCCTGTGACGGCTCGCTATTGTTGCCACCCGCCCCCGAGCGCCTGATACAGCTGCACGAGTGCTAACCGCTCGTTAAGCTGGGCTCCCACCAGGTTGAGTTCCGCCGAGAAGTAATTTGTTTCGCTGGTCAACACCTGGAGGTAACTCGCGCCACCATTCTTATAAAGCACCTCGGAAAGTTGATCGGTCCGCTGCGCTGCCTGTGTGAGCAGTTCCTGCTGCTCGCGGTACTCACGGTCTTTTTGTGAAGCGACGAGTGAATTGGAAGCCTGTTCAAGAGCGTTCTGAACGGTTTGCTTGTAAGAAAGCGTGGCTTCCTGCCAGTTTGCGCGCGTGAGCCTGAGTTGCGAGCGGAGCGCCCCGCCCTGGAAGACGGGCTGACTCACGTTGAAGGCCCCGTACCAGGTTTCCGAGGGCTGCGTGATGAAGCTGTGCAAGGCGTTGCTCTCCAGCCCTCCCAGTCCCGTGAGTGACAGGCTGGGGAAGAATGAGGCTTTCGCAACGCCAATTTGTGCGTTGGCGGCGACCATGTTCTCTTCTACTTGGCGGACGTCGGGCCGGCGCTCCAGTAATTCCGATGGCAGGCCTGCCGGAACGTTCTGGGGGACGGGCTGTTCGATCAGCGCGCGTCCGCGAGGAATGGATTGTGGATTTTCACCGAGCAGAACGCTAAGCACGTTTTCCTGCTGTTGAATCTGCCGCTCGAGATCGGGAATCGTTTCCGAGGCGGTGTAGACCAGTTGCGCCGCTTGGCTCACGTCGAGCCCCGAAGCTCCGCCATGGCTCTCAAGCGTCTGCGTTAACTGCAGGGATTGTTGCCGCGACGCTAGTGTGCGTTTGGAGATTTCGAGTTGACTATCGAGCGCACGAAGCTGGAAATAAGACGTGGCCACATTAGCAACCAGCGAAGAGATTACGGCCCGCTGACCCCATTCGGTCGCCAGCAATTGGGCGCGAGCCGCTTCGGTTTGCCGGCGATACTTTCCCCAGAAATCCAGGTTCCAGATAACCGACAAATTCAGTTCGCCTCCGTTGACCTGGTAAGCGGGAAACAGGTTTGTAATTTTGGGGTTCTGCTCGCTGAAAACATCCGCCCCGACGCTTGCGGATGGGAGCTGATTGGCGCGGGTGATGCCGACCTGCGCCTGGGCTTCGAGCACCCGTGCGGCGGCAATGCGCACATCATAATTTTGCGCAATGGCCGTGTGGATCAGCTGCGTGAGCACAGGATCCTGATACACCTGCCACCATTGCTCATTGCCCAGCGACGAGGCTTGGGCGGCCTGTTCTGGAGCGGGGGCACGGTATTCCTGCGGGACATCCACAGGGGGCCGCTTATACTTCGGTCCCATCATGCAGCTGGCTTCCAGGGCCAGCACAGTAGCAACTCCTAATAGTGCAGTCGTCTTCATATTAGTCTCCCTGACTGGGCGCCTCGGCGGGCATAAGTGGTAGGGGTCTCCGTTGCTCAGCGCCTGAGACCTTCTCAACCACATAGAAAATCGCCGGAACAAAGAATCTACCGATGAACGTTTCCGCCACCATGCCGCCGATTACCGCCGTGCCCATGATCTGGCGTGCTACCGAACCTGCTCCGGACGCTGTCCAGAGCGGTACGCAGCCGAGAATAAAGGCGAGCGCGGTCATCATGAGGGGCCGGAAGCGAAGCCTCGCTGCGGAAAGCGCTGCGTCCGTGATGGACATGCCGCGTTCGAAGTCCTCCTTGGCAAAGGCCACGATGAGAATGGAGTTTTTCGCAGCCAGGCCGATGAGCATTACCAAGCCGATCTGCGCGTAGACATCGTTCTCGATCTGAACCATGTACTGCGGCAGGTAAAGACCCATTACGACGCGACGCAGCCAGAGCGCAGCCAGAGCGCCGAATACTGCGACTGGCGTGCTGAGCAGCACGCTGAAAGGCACTGTCCAGCTTTCGTAGAGAGCTGCCAGAATTAGGAAAACGAACAGCAGCGAAACTCCGAAGATGACTGAAGCCGGCACTCCTTCGCGCGCTTTTTGCTCCTGGTAGGACATGCCGATGTAATCAAAGCCCATTTCGCGGGGCATGGTTTGGTTGAAAACATCTTCCAGGGCCGCCGATACCTGATCGGAGCTGTAACCGGGGGCCGCGCTAACATTGATCTGTGCCGACCGGTACTCGTTGTAGCGCATTGTGAACTCAGGGCCGTAACGAGTCTCAAAGTTTGCCAGAGCGGTAAGAGGCACCGTCTGGCCCTGGCCGTTGCGGACATAGAATTGCCCGAGATCGTCGGTCGTCGCCCGGTAAGGCGCTTCGGCCTCTACATACACCTGCCAGGTACGGCCGAAATCGTTGTAGTAATTGACGAACAAGCCGCCCATATACGCTTGGATGGTGTTGTAGACATCGGTTAAATTGACCCCCTGTTTCAGCACCTTGTCCTTGTCCACATTGATGAACTTTTGCGGTACGCTCGGGATAAACGTGGTGGAGATGATGCCAATCTCAGGGCGCTTGCGAGCGGCCGCCATAAACTTGTTCAGGTTATCCGCAAGAAAGTTGATATCCTTGCCGGCACGGTCCTCCAAGGCAAACGTCACGCCGCCGGCAGTACCGACCCCGGGGATCGCGGGTGGTGAGAAACCGAAAACTGTGCCTTCTGGAAACTGCCTGAGTTCCTGATTCAAATGCGCCTTGATGGCCTGATATTGTTCGGCCCGGGTTTTGCGATCCTCCCAGGGATTCAGGGTTACAAAGAAGAATGCGTTATACGAAGTCCGGACATAGCTGAGCAAGCTGAAACCGATGACGCTGGTGGTGTACTGAACTCCCGGCGTCTTTGCGAGAACCTCCTCCACTCGTTTCGCAGCTTCGCTTGTCCGCTCCATGGACGCCGAATTCGGGAGCTGCATGTTGATATAGAGGTAGCCTTGGTCTTCATCGGGCAGGAAACTGGTGGGCAGATGTTTGCTAAACAACCACGCTGCAACGCCGGCGACTACAAGCAACACCATCACTACGCCGGCCTTGCGAATGAGGTCACCCGACCAGCGGACAAAGCTGTCAGTAGAGCGGTTCCAATATGTGTTGAACCAGCCAAAGAATTTCCCCAGCGGTCCGCGGGTCTGCTTCTTGGGCTTGAGCAATAACGACGCCAGCGCCGGGCTGAGCGTGAGGGCATTAAACGCCGAAAGAATCACGGAGATCGCGATGGTGACGGCAAACTGCTGATACAACCGGCCGGTGATGCCTGGAATGAAAGCGGTTGGCACGAACACCGAGGCCAAGACCAGAGCAATGCCGACGACCGGGCCGGAAAGTTCGCTCATGGCTTTTCGGGCCGCATCCTTGGGAGCAAGGCCCTCCTCGATGTGGTGTTGTATGCCTTCAACGACCACGATGGCGTCGTCGACCACCAAGCCAATCGCGAGCACCAAGCCGAACATCGAAAGCGTATTGATCGAGAAGCCGAACAGCGGGAAGATGACGAAGGTTCCCACCAGCGAGACCGGCACGGCCAACATAGGGATCAAGGTGGCGCGCCAATCTTGTAAAAAGAGATAGACCACAAAAATGACGAGCACAATCGCAATCACGAGGGTCTCGAGGATCTCTTTCATGCCTTCCGTGACCGGGAGTGTCTGGTCGAGCGAAACCGTGTAGTCGATGTCCTGCGGGAAGCGTTGCTTCATCTGAGCCATGAGCTTCCGGACGCCCTTAACCGTTTGCACAGCATTGGTTCCGGGCAACTGGTAGACGGCAATGATGGCGCTGGGCTTTCCATTCAGGCGACCACTCAGGCTGTAGTCCTGCGTGCCCAGCTCGACTCGGGCCAGGTCTCTGACTCGAACGGTTCCCCCATTCGGTGCTTCGCGCACGATGACGTTACCGAACTGTTCGGGAGAAGTGAGGCGGCCTTGAGCCAACACGGCATAGGTGAATTGCTGGTTACTCTGAGCCGGCTCGCCACCGACCTGGCCAGCCGGATTCACCGTGTTCTGGGCCTGAAGTGCGTTGACTATGTCCGTGACGGTGATGCCAAGCTTGGCCAGTTGGTCAGGCTTCACCCATAGCCTCATGGCATATTGGCCCGAGCCAAAGATCTGGGTCTGGCCAACGCCGTATAACCGGGCGATGGGATCGTTGAGGTTGATGTAGCCATAGTTAGCCAGGTAGTTCGAATCGTGGCTGCCATGCGGTGCGTACAGGGAAATCAGCATGAGCGGAGCAGTGGTCGACTTCTTCAGAGTGATTCCGTAATTGTTCACCTCGGGCGGCAACTGACCATTGGCCAGTTGCTGGCGCGACTGGGTGAGCAGCAGATCCGTGTTGGGATCCGTCTTGAGATCGAAGTCGACAAGCAATGTTGTTTGCTGGTTCGCCGTGGCGTTCAGCGAGTACATGTAACTCATGTTGTCCACGCCGCTGACTTGCTGCTCGATGGGCACGGCAACAGCCTGCTCGAGAGTCTGTGCATCCGCGCCTGGATAGGTAGCTTGCAGCCTGATCTCAGGCGGAGCGATCTGCGGGAACTGGGCCACCGGCAAGGTCGCGATTGAGATCGCGCCGACGATAACGGTAAGAATCGCAATCACGATCGCGACAATGGGCCGTCGAATGAAAAAGTTCGCCATGGCTTAACGGTCCTCCGTTTCTTTATATGGAGTGGGGTTCACCAGCCCACCTTCCTTGACTTTGTCTGCTCCCACAGCAACCACGCGTTCTCCGGGCTTCAGGCCCGAGTTGATTACCCAGAGCGTGCCCACTGTCGGTCCGACTTGTACGGTGCGGAGCTGCGCTCGGTTATCGGCGCCGATCACAGTGACCTGATTCGACCCTTGCTGTTGATTCACCGCCGCCTGCGGCACCAGTAGGGCTCCCGCAATATTTCCGGTTGGCGCCTGAATGAGCGCGTACTGGCCGGGTCGCAACAGATTTTTGGAGTTGGGGAACTCGCCCACGATCTGAATGGTTCCGGTCTGCGTGTTTACCTGCCGATCCGCGAAGATGATTTTGCCGGGATGCGGGTAGACACTCCCGTCGGCCAGGGTCAAGCGCAGCGGAATTCGTGAAGCGTGAGTCAGCCAATCCACGTTTCCCGGATGGCCGCCGTCCGCCATGCGCAGATATTCCTGTTCGCTGATCGGGAAATAGACTTTGATCGGACTTACCTGTGACACCGCGGTGAGCACGGCGGACGGCCCCACCAGGTTGCCTACCTGCACGGTGTTAATACCGGCGATTCCGTCGATCAGAGAGGTGACTCTTGTGTAGCCAAGGTTTATCGTGGCTGCTTCTACTGCCGCCTGGTCGGCCTCGACCGACGCCTTCGCCGCGAGGAGCGCCTGCGTGTCGGTATCCAGTTGGCTCTGCGGAATGGCATGAGCTTGGGCTTCGGGAATATCACGCTTCACGTTCAGCTCGGCGTTCGCCATCTGCGCCTGCGCCTGCGCCAGTTGTCCTTTGGCCTGGTCAAGCACGGCTTGGAATGGACGAGGATCGATCTCAAAGAGGAGCTGATCTTTTTTGACTAGTCCCCCTTCCCGATAATCCTGACGAATCAGGTAACCGGTCACCTGAGGCTGAATCTGCGCATTGACGTACCCTTCGAGCGTTCCTACCCACTGGCCCTGAACCGGCACATCTTTTTGGATGACCGGCGCCACTTCGACCGCCGGCGGCGGAGGTGGGGCCGCTGCTCGCACCTTGCCGTCGCCGCAGCCAAAGGCATTCAGCAGGAACACCGCACTGACTAAACCTGTAGATATTTGCTTCATCATTTTTCCCCTTCAATCGCGTCACTGGCGCGCCTGAATCGGGACGCTGCTCGGTTGAAGGAAGGGGGGCCCGAGAGTCGTCCAGTCAGTTCAGGCGCGTCAGTCACGCGACTGCACTTTCTACCGCATAAGCTTTTTCTTCGCAGAAAAGTGAGCTGGCTGACCGAGCTGCTTAACAGCCTCGATGTCACAAAATGCAAATGACATGCCAGGACCGAACGATGCTAAGTAACGCCGAATCAGGGAGTTTCGTTAGACGGTTCAGCACGGAACCATTGACAGAGTCAAAAGTGTCGGAACTCTCGACAGCTGAACAGACCAGCAAAACTTGGGGCGATGGAGACCTAATCGCTTTAGAAAGTGCACTGGGGAACGAATCCCGCTACGCCATGGTTTGGCAACTGTATTGCGTCAGCTCGATATGAGCGAACGACGTGACAAAGGCAAACGGTCCCGGGTCGCCTTCGTTGCGGCACCAGGTTGTTCGATCAAAAGGAATGTCCTATGGAATTTAAAGACCCCGACTTTATTCGGAATCCTGTCGTCCAGAACCAGGTCTTCTTTCTCGAATTGAAATGTGCACTCTGTGGTTTTTCGACTCTGACACGCTCAATTGAAGAGTTGGTCGAACTCGAAAAATTGCACCGAACCCAATGTGGCCGCTCAAACGCCGCTGCGTGAGAGGACTCCGAGTAGAGGAGACCCGGTGAGCTGTAGGCTTTCTTTGGCTGTGTCCGCCGTTTCCAGCTTCGTGCCCGTTTAAGTCCGCCATGGCTCGCCGGGGTTCTCCCCCCTCACGGACCCCGCCGTGCAGATTTTCCGCAGCGGGTTCTTCAGGCGTGACTCCCCGCTCCCGCCCAGGAGTGAGTGATCCGAGGTAGCAACAACGGGTGCTGGCGCAGGATCTCTGCATATCTCTCCCATGTCAGCGACCGCCCTCGAGTGCGGCGGCTCAGCCATGTGCGCCAGATACGGCGGATTTTCCGGTAAAACTGCCACAGACTGGGTCGTTTTGAAGCACTGAAAATAATGGGTTATCTTTTCACGACCTGCAAATCCTGAAACGCGGAACTGGTCTTGAGGTGCTCGGGAAAGTCTTTTTCGAAGCGAACTAGTGTCGGGAGCCTCAGGTGGTGAAATCCGCTGAAGCCGAAGAGCTGCATTTCTTTCATGGCCTCGTCGGGAGACCATCCTTCCATCGCCATGCGGTAGGAAGCGATTGCCACGCCGGTGCGATCTACTCCGGCGTGGCAGTGCACAAAGACCTTCTTGTCGGGATTCTCTTCTCTGACTTTAAGGAAACGAGCGATGATTTCGTCCGACGGCGAGTCTGTGTGCCACGGAATCGAGACGTATTGCATACCCAGTTTCTCGACGGCGTCCGGTTCGCTTCGGTTGCCACCCCACATGTCCACCACGATGTTGACGCCCATGGCCTGGAGAGTTCTGTAGCCATCTCTTTCGGGTCGCGCCCCGC
The DNA here is from genome assembly GCA_963714225.1 of uncultured Acidobacteriaceae bacterium. Taxonomy (GTDB): domain Bacteria; phylum Acidobacteriota; class Terriglobia; order Terriglobales; family Acidobacteriaceae; genus Sulfotelmatobacter. Next base: position 37,832 of record CAVQNY010000040.1, read on the forward strand.
GAAACAGGTTCGGCGTGACCTGTCCGAAATTCGGCAGACCAGGAGCCCTCTTGCGGCTGCCTATTGCGTGTTGGGTCGAAGCTGGAGTCCCGAGGCTTGAGCCGGCGGCCGAGGAGAACGAAATCGCGAAAACACCGCACAACAGCAGAGCTCCGGCGGCCGTGCCGCTGAAATTTCTTGCGATCACAAATGGCTAGATGCCCAAAGGTTTTGCAAGGATGTCCAGAGTTGGCCATCCTCTCGCTACGTCTCTACTTTATTCGGGCTAAACGAGGTCTCGCAGGATGCCCGCCTCTTGACCTGCGCGGCTGTCATGCACCAACCGCAGTTGGAGGTTCGGAGTGGATTCACCCTAAGCGATCATGCCTTGGCTCGCATCGCCCTGCCTTTTACCAGCGGAATATAAAAAGTCAGAAAAGTGGTCACGGGCAACCCTCACCTGATAGTCGCGGCATATTGTTCGGAACCTCGCTTGGCCTTCAACCGGATCGTGGCCTTGCGCCATCGTTCACCTCGAATCCCGCCAACTCGCCGCCGGAAGCATCAATCTGAGTAATAAGGGCGCTCGTAAGTGATTGAAAAAACAGGCTTCGTTTGGCCCTAGAGTAAATAATCGCAGGCTCGCTGCCGGTACCCCACGATGCTCGGGCTGAATGCAATGCATTAACTGGGTCAGCCCGCGTAAGATTGAAGGTTCGTTTGCGCTGGCATGAGCAGCTACCGATTGACCAAACCATTGCTTGCGACATTGGCGACGCTGTTCGCTGCCGCTGCAATCGTCTATAGCGGTTTATGGATTTTTTGCGCGAGCCAGCCTATTCCTGTCGAGCTGGGCTTCGACAACCAGTATGTTCCGCGCAGTCACGCCCAATTGGTGAAGAGTGTAGCCAAGGACAGTCCCGCCGAACGCGCCGGGATTAGAGCGGGAGATCGCATCGTCGCCATCAACGGTGAGCCGCTTGAAGAAGACACGCTCGTCCGCGTTTGGAGCGAGCACAAGCCTGGTGACAGCGTTGCGGTGTCCGTCGAGCGGCCGGGGATAGCAACCCCGATTGTTCTTCACGGCATATTTCGCGCCAGCGGTCCGGCTTCGGCTGAAGCAGGAGTGGTGACGCATGTCGGCGTGGAAATCAACAGTCTTTTTCCTGTGGTGTTTTTGACGGTTGCTTTGGCTGTTTTGTTTCTTCGTGTCGACGATCGCAACGCCTGGCTGATGGCCTTGATGTTCGCCGGCTTTATTGCTGTACCCCCATTCCCTAACGCATTTCTGGGAGCGCCTTTGTGGTTGCGGCCGTTTGCCGTTGCCTATCGATCCATTTTCGACAACCTGGTCGCACCGCTTTTCTATTTCTTTTTCGCAACTTTTCCGGTGCGATCCCCCATTGACCGCCGTGTCCCGTGGCTGAAATGGATCGGACTTCTCATCGGCGCGAGCTTGGCTTCGAGTGCACTACGCGCTTTCGCGAGAGCGCGCGGAGGTTTAGAATCGATGCCGCTCGACTACCGGCATATACCCATACTGTGTTTCAACTACGGGCTGATCGTATTAGGCTTCATTTCCCTAACCTCAAACGCTATCAAGGCCCCGTCGTCGGAAGCGCGCCGAAAGATTCGCGTGATTCTGTTTGGCACGCTGGTGGGAGTAATACCACCGACTTTGGTGCTGGCCGCGAATGATTTTTTTGGATACAACATCACGCTGTGGGTTGGCACTGCCATCATTCTTCTGTTGTGGTTGTTTCCCGCTTCCTTTGCGTATGCGGTGGTGAAGCACCGGGTGCTCGAAGTTCCGGTGCTGCTGCGGCGGAGCGCGCGTTACCTGCTGGTGCAGCGCGGGTTTGTGATTTTGCTGGTGGTGCTGAGCGTGGGCACCACCATAGCTTTCTCCCTAATTTTTTCCCGGTATTTGGAATCCGAACCCGTCGTTGCCGTGCCGGGAGGCATTTCTCTCGGCGCTATTTTCGGCACATTCTTGTTGTGGACGGGATCGCGGGTTCACAAGACCGTCGGCAAGCGAATCGACCGCGCGTTCTTTCGCAACGCCTATGATGCGCAGGTCCTTCTGCAAGATCTGCTGGAGAAAACCCGAACCGTGACCGATCGGAGCGAGCTTGCTGCTTTGCTGGATCGTCATTTGAAGCAGGCACTGCAACCGAGTTCGGTGGCGGTCTATTTCGAAAATCGCGAGGATCAACTGACGGTTGCGGCGGGCAATGTGCCCCCAGGAAGCGAAATGATTTCTCCAGCCGATGCTTTACTGCAAGCCCTGGCGCGTTCGGGCGGGCCGCGAGAGCTTTCCAGCGATTCCGCGAGCGAAAAAATGCTCCCGCCTGCGCTAGTCCCGCTTCGACCGGATTGCCTGGTACCCATCCTTGGACGTGACAATCGGCTGGCTGGGCTGATTGTGCTGGGAATGCGCCTGTCGGAGGAACCTTATTCACGGGAAGACAAGCATTTGCTGGCAGCGGTGGCAAGCCAGACGGGAGTTGCACTGGAAAGTTTTCGCTTGGGTGAAAAGGTTGCCGAGCGCATTGAGGCGGAACGGCGGACAGCACAAGAAATGGATTTTGCCCGCCAGGTGCAAATCCGGCTTCTACCACAGAAACTCCCGGCGATGAGGACTCTCGATTACGCGGGAGGTTGCATTCCGGCGCGTACGGTAGGCGGCGACTACTACGACTTTCTTGAACTTCGGCCCGGCCGCCTCGGGCTGGTACTGGCGGACATTGCCGGCAAGGGAGTGCCGGGAGCGCTGATGATGGCCAACCTGCAAGCGAATCTTCGCAGCCAGTATGCGATGGCGGTCGAGGATATGCCTCGGCTGCTGGCCTCGGTGAACCACCTCTTTTACCAGAGCACTGAGGATTCCAGTTATGCGACGTTAATCCTTGCAGACTACGATGACGAAAATCGTGTGCTCCGTTATGCGAACTGTGGGCACCTTCCGGCAATTCTGCTTCGTGGCAGCGATGGAGCAAAGCAAGCTGAAGGTATGGCAGCGAAGCCGGGGATCGTCAAATTGCCTTCTACCTGTACCGTGCTGGGAATGTTCGAAGACTGGCAATGCGGGATTGCAGAAGTGCGAGTTGGTCGCGGCGATACGCTGGTGCTTTATACGGATGGAATCACCGAAGCCAGCAATGATCAGGGAGAAGAATTCGGCGAGCGCCGGTTGATTGAAACCCTAACAATTCATTCCCATCTTCCGGCGGCACAGCTTCTCGATAGCGTAATCAGCGTTGCCCGTCAATTTGGCAGCGGCGAACAGCAGGATGACATCACAATGATCGTTGCACGCTGCTTGTCGTAGCTCGTCGAATCGCCCAAATTGACTCCTCCGAATCGGATTGCCTCAAAGTCAGAGCTCCGCTCTTGCCAGATATAAGCGCGGCGGAGATGGGCACCCGCGATGTTCGGGAGAAAGTCGAAACTTCCCGCCCTGAGGTGGCAAAAAGCGCCACATCAGAATGGGCAACGGTGGTCTGACCACCCCACAACTTTGCATGCTCTCGTCACCTTTGACACTGCCGACGATGGTCTATGCGCCAGGAATTTGGTTGGCCAATAATTGTTACTGCAAGCCTGCCCAATAGATGGCGTTGAAGAGTAGCCGGAAGGTGCCTTCGGTTTGGGCGCGATGCTGGACGCGGAAGCCGAACATCACGATTTTTCCTTTACCTTTGGTGAAGGAGACGGCGGCGGCTTTGCGTTCGAGTTTTTCGGCGCCGTGAGCGTAGCCGGAAATGAGGATGTCCTTGGCGTCCGAGGGATACCAGGCGATGACGGAGCGTTCAACGTCGGGAGGGGGCTCGGAGGTTTGAAAGGCAATGGGCGCATCCACGAACGCGGCTACTTCGGCAGGCAGGCCGTAGCATACAGGGTGATTGGGGTCGATATAAACGCGCAGGAGCGATCCGGGGATATTGAAGTCGGAGGCGGAACCGGCGCTGGCGCCTTCGCTGGCCACGGCGTTGCGGATGGGAAGATTGAAGTCGTCGCCGATGAGCAGTTCATTGGCACGCGCGAGGGCGATCAAAGTGCCGCCTTTTTCGACGAAATCTTTCAGGGCGCTTACGCCTTCTTTGCCTATCCCGCCGGAGTATTCGGGAGGGAAAGATTCAAAATAGCCTTCCTTGGTGGGCCGCCCTTCCAGAATGATCTGCTTGGTGGTATCCGGCAGAATGATCACGTCGAACTTCGAGTTTAGATTTCCCGCCTTCACTTCTTTGTTCTCGATATTTTTCACTCCGAAGCCGTATCGTTCGAGGATGAAGCGCGTCCAGCCTTCGTCAATGGAGGAAAAATAGGGCTTGTAAAGTGCGACGCGTACGGGCTTCAGTTGGACTGTGTTTTGCGGCATTGCGGAAAGCGCTTCGAGACGGAGATGAAATTTCGCGGCATTGTCGGCGAGTTGCGGATTGGCGGAAAAAATGGCGAGTGGCGGCTGGTTGGGGGTCTTGGAGATGTAAACATCGCCGCCGGCTTTTTGGACGGAGTTGATCAGCGACGAAACATTATTCTGAGTGGCGGGTATGGAGTAGTGGGCGGCGCTGCCGGAGAGGCCGCCTGCAGGCCACGTGACAGTCTTGATGATTGCGGCAGACTGGCGCTGCTGCGCGGGGAGTTTTACCTTATCGGCGTTCACCCCCATCATCAAGGGCAACGACCATGCGGCGACGTCGTAAGGTTCGAGGATGCCACTATTGGGTGCGGGACGGACTTCGGGATAGCGCTGAATGCCGAGCATCTCTTCGACAAAACGGCCATAGGGCTGGGCAGTGGGAATGAGAAAAGACTGCTTGTCACCAGAGGTGAGGACTTCGACGCCGTGTTCCAGCATCAGGGCAGCGAGGCGGGTGGCGGTGATAGGATCGCGTTGATCGGTTAGAGGGATGCGCCAGTATTCGGCGGCATCGGCAGAGCGAACGGCTTCGGCAGCCATGGAGGCGACGCCGCGCAAGAGATCCGGGCGGAATTTGGACATGGTTTCGAGAGCGGCATCGGAGACGATCAGTTCGTAGTCCATGATGTCGCGGAGTCGCCAGGTACCGCCGGGCCAGGGATTGGGAAAGTTAATCTGCTGATCGTACTGGATGAGGCCTTTCGCGCCGCCTTCGAGTTCGGTGGCGGCGATTTGCATGGGAGTGGCGATGCGCGCGGAGGCGACCTCGGTGAGAACGCCGTACATATTTTTCCACCAGCCGGTATTGCGGGTGCCACCGGGCCAGTAGGCGTCAAAGGAGTAGTTGTAGATTACGCCGGATTTGCCGGCCTCCTCGAGACGCCATCCCATGTCCGCGCCCACGAGGTTATTGCCGCGATGCACGAGCGGATTCACCAGTTTGGCCACGGGATCGGCGTTGGGCGGAACGTAGATGCGCGGGCCGTAGTAACCCATCTGATGTTCATCGAGCCAGAATTGGGGAAACCAGTCGTGGTAGACCGCCTGATTCATGTTCTTGGTTTCGATTTGGGTGAGCATGTACCAATCGCGATTGTTATCGTGGCCCACGTAGTGGTGATAGAGATAGGGCATGGGGCCGCCTTCGTACTTGGTGCCGAGATATTTGCGATACCACTCGGTGATCATGATTTGGCCGTCGGGGTTGAGGGAAGGGACAAGGAGGACGATGACATCGTTCAGACGGCGCTCGGTTTCAGGGTCCTGTGCAGTGACGAGCTTGTAGGCCCACTCCATGGCCATCTGGCTGGAACCGATCTCCGAGGAGTGGATATTGCAGGTAAGCAAGAAAATGGATTTACCTTGGGAAGCGAGTGCGGAAACCTGATCTTGTGAGAGACCGCGGGGGTCGGCGAGCTTGCGGGCGATTTCCTTGTACTTGGCTTTGTTACGGAGGTTTTCTTGGCTGGAGATCACGGCCATGAACATTTCTTCGCCGAGAGTGGTCTTTCCGAGTATTTCGACTTCAAGGCGAGGAGAAGCAGCGGCTAAGGCTTTGAAGTAAGACGAGATTTGGTGGTAGTCGGCGAGCTGGCGGTCGGCGCCGACTTCAATCTTTAGGAATTCAGACGGTGCGGGGACTTGGCCGGAGGTTCTCTGGGCCATTGAAGGTGAGAGCGGGAAGAACACGAGAACGGCGAGGAGGAGGCAAAACCGATACTTTGTTTGCATGGGCATCCCCGAAGTGAAGATTGGAAGAGTGCCGCGGCCGGCGGCAGCGAAATTGAATCATATGGCTAGTGCGAATACAAGTTTTCGTTCCAGATGGAGTAGCTGGCATCGCCGAACATTTTCACGAGCGGGGAGCGCAAGCGGATGGCCGTGTAGCCAAGTGAGAGCGCGTCGTAGGAGTATCCGGTAACCTCGTAGTCAACCGCATCCGTCTTCGCGTCAACTTTCGGAATGCAGCTTTTGCAGTGGTACATGCCATCGGCAAATAGATAGTCTTCGGGCGCGAGAGAACTGCAGTGTGTCCATCTTCATTTCCCAATTTCCGTCGAAGCGGCTCTGTGCATATGTCCATGGCTGCATAAAAAGCAGCAGAGGAAGCAGCTTTCTCAATAGGAGTGCCATCGCGCTCATAGTTCCACAGCCTCACTTCACGCCTTCCAGCCACCTTTGCCACTCCATCCGGCGGCGGCATAACGCGTTCGTGCGCCGACCAGAGATGATGCGACGATGTTGAGTATAATTTCCTAGGCGCACGAGCACGTTCGAAATCAACGACGTGATTCAGTCTGAGGAGAGCAGCCATGTCTCTGGCCAGGCTCGGCTTTTTCGTAGTTCTTGCCACAATTGTTGCCCACGCGCCGCAGGTAGCGAACAATCTGGATGTGGCAAATCGGGTCGAGGCATCCTACGCCAAGAGCCAGATCTCTCCAGCCATTCCTCTTCCCGTCCAATCCAAGAACCCCGATCTTCTGGGTGTCGGAAAGATACTGGTGGCCAGCCGGAGCCTCGGCGATCCGCATTTCGCTCAAACCGTAATCCTGCTGGTGCAATACGATGCCGGGGGCGTGGTCGGACTGATTCTCAACCGCCGAACCGAGCTGCCGGTGTCACGCGTGCTTGGGGACTACCAGGCCGCGAAAGATCGTTCCGACCCGGTCTATTTCGGGGGTCCAGTCGATTCCCAGCAGGTACGGGCTTTGCGCAAGTCGCCGGCCAAGCTCGATGGGGCGATGCAGATTTGCCATGGGGTCTACCAGATTGCCACGAAGGCCCAACTGGAACAGGCCCTCACCGATCAGGCTGCCCCCAAAGCTTTTCATGTGTATCTGGGCTATGCCGGATGGCATGCCGATCAACTGCGAAAGGAAATGGAACTGGGCGCGTGGTTCGTTTTTCCAGGAGATTCCGAGACCGTCTTCCATCCCGATCCCGATTTCTTGTGGCCGCAGATGATTCGTAAAACCGAGCTGCAGATGGCGCGGAACGCGCCCGTGGACGCAAACTGAGTGGACATGGCTGCCCCCTCCTAAGGCCGCGCTTTTTGCGGCGTTAGGATTGTCGACGGCATACCCAGGGCGCGGCCGCAGCGTCCTCTCATCCACGTGCCTTGAGGAGAATGAGGTACGTGGCGTTGCCGCTGGCGTCATGAAGTCCCCGTTTTTACCCCGCGTGCCGCGAACGTCTAGTCTCCTGTCGAGATCGATGCAGATTTGTTGCGCCCGTAATGCTGATTCGGTTCGGTAGTTGACCAGGGCGGTTGAGACTCCATATTTTGCGGCAATCTCCGCGACTGTCATACCGTCATCTAAATTGTGGAAGAATGACACCCAGGGCATCATGGCAGCAGCTCCGACGCCCTATGCCTCGTGTTCCTGTGACTGAAGGTAATCTCGGCTCGAAAGACCTCCGCCGTGTTGGCAGCACTACGATCTGCTTGTATTCGAGGCAAGCCGGCTGGGGTGAGTCGGAACACGCGCAAGTCCGTGAAATGTTCTTAACAATCTTGCACATTTCGCCACTCGCTTCCAACCTCTGGTTGTTGCCTTCCTCCATTTCCCAATCGTATGGAGGATTCACGTACAGCAGTGACACTGTCTCTGCTTGGCACCGCACATCTATCGCACTAGACTGTAGAGTCTCGATCCCCAAGGCTCTCGCCTGCTCTGCACGGAAAGCATCGATCTCGATCCCGTTGCGACGAAACAGGCGCGTCACGAAGCAGGTGGGTAAAGGGAATCCCATCGCCTGCGCAGGGATCGAGCGCGGAAAACTGTTCCGAAAAGCGGAGCCAATTCTTCAACCTGTCGGCTTCGGCAAGCGGAAGAGGATAAAACCCGCGCTTGGCTTGACCATGAGCACGCATAGAAATGCCTCTTCAGGTTGGCGCGTGCCGCTAGTACATTGGCGCGTTTTGCTAGTGAACTCCAGAGCCCGCGCGAATAGAGTGGAAATCACACGGAAGGAGAATTCGATTCATGAACGGAACGACTTCAACCATCGCCCCTCAGGAAGAACAGCTGTCGGCACCGGCGAAGACCCATTCGGCCAAAGCCTACGCGGCCGAAAGCACAAGCTCCGGCCTCGCCCCAGCTTCGATTCAGCGTCGTGCCCCGCGACCCCAGGATGTCGAGATCGAAATCCTGTATTGCGGTGTGTGTCACTCCGATCTGCATCAAGTGCGCGACGAGTGGCACGCGTTTATGCCCACGGTTTATCCCTGTGTGCCGGGACACGAGATCGTGGGTCGAGTCACCCGAATCGGCAGCGCCGTCAAGAAATTCAAAGAGGGTGATTTCGCCGCTGTCGGTTGCATGGTCAACTCCTGCGGTGTGTGCCCGAACTGCCGCGAAGGACTCGAACAGTACTGCGACAACGGGTTCACACTTACCTACAACAGCGAAGACAAGATCCTGGGCGGCGTCACCTATGGCGGCTACTCCGACAATATCGTTGTCGATGAGTCGTTCGTGCTGTGCGTGTCACCAAAGGTGGACCTCGCTGCCACGGCGCCGCTGCTCTGCGCAGGAATCACCACGTATTCCCCGATGCGGCACTGGAATGTTCAGAAAGGCCAGAAAGTGGGAATCGTTGGCCTGGGTGGCCTGGGTCACATGGGCGTGAAATTCGCGCACGCCTTAGGCGCGCACGCGGTATTGTTCACTACTTCGCCGAACAAGTCGGCAGACGCTAAGAGGATGGGCGCGGATGAAGTTGTCATCTCGAAGAACGAAGCTGAAATGCAAAAGCACGTCAACAGTTTCGACTTCATACTGGATACGGTTTCCGCCGAGCACGACTTGAATGTTTACCTCAACCTGCTCAGGCGCGACGCCACCATGACGTTGGTGGGAGCACCGCCCCAACCGCCGGAAGTTCAGATTTTCGGTTTGCTGATGAAGCGACGTCAGCTGGCGGGTTCGGGAATCGGCGGGATCCGCGAAACCCAGGAGATGCTCGACTTTTGTGCCGAGCACGGCATCGCCGCCGATGTCGAACTGATCCCGATTCAGCAGATCAATGAGGCTTACAAACGACTTTTGAAGAGCGACGTGAAGTATCGTTTTGTCATCGATATGGCATCGCTTCGGTAACTCGGAACGCTCGAAGGAGAAACAATGCAAAAGCGCAAACTCGGAAAAAGCAATCTGGAAGTTTCGACGCTCGGACTCGGCTGCATGGGATTGAGCTCCGGCTTCGGTCCGCCCGTCGAAAAGCCATACGGCATCTCACTGATCCGCGCTGCCTTCGAACGTGGTGTCACATTCTTCGATACCGCGGAAGCTTACGGCCCGTTCGCTAACGAAGAGTTGGTCGGCGAGGCCCTCGCTCCCTTTCGGGATCAAGTCGTGATCGCCACCAAGTTCGGATTCAAAATCGATCCCAAAGCCGAGCGGCCGCTGGCCGGAGTCGATAGTCGGCCCGAGCACATCCGCGAGGTCGCCGAGGCCTCTCTGAAACGACTCAAGACCGATGTCATCGACCTCTTCTATCAGCACCGCGTCGATCCCAACGTGCCGATTGAGGATGTCGCCGGAAGCGTGAAGGACCTCATTCAGCAAGGCAAGGTCAGGCACTTCGGCCTTTCCGAAGCGGGCGTCCAGACGATTCGTCGCGCGCACAAAGTCCAGCCCGTGACTGCGCTCCAGAGCGAATATTCGCTATGGTGGAGAGAGCCGGAGGCTGAAATCATCCCGACGCTCGAAGAACTCGGCGTCGGATTCGTTCCCTTTAGCCCTCTCGGCAAAGGCTTCTTGACCGGTGCGATCAACGAGCAGACGAAGTTCGACAAGAACGACTTCCGCAACATCGTTCCCCGCTTCACGCCAGAGAATCGAAAAGCGAATCAGGCTCTGGTCGATGTGCTTGGCAGATTCGCAAAACAGAAGAAGGCCACACCGGCTCAGATCGCCCTTGCCTGGCTCCTGGCGCAAAAACCTTGGATCGTTCCCATCCCGGGCACGACGAAACTTCAGCGTCTCGAGGAGAACATCGCCTCGGGGTCGATCGAACTTACACGCGACGATCTCCGTCAGATCGACAACGTCGCATCAAAGATCCCGGTGCAAGGCGAACGCTATCCGGAAAGCTTCCAGAAACTGGTCAATCGCTAATGTGCCGCGCGCGGCGAACGCCTCGCGAGAGATCAACTGAGGGAACACAAAATGGAAATCAAACGAGCTGGCTCTCAACCCTCCGGCAAGGGACCATCCGACTGGTTCACTGGCACCGTGCGGATCGATCCACTTTTTCAGGCGCCTGATCCGGCATGGGTGCAAGGCGCGAGCGTAACCTTCGAGCCCGGCGCGCGCACCGCATGGCATACGCATCCGCTCGGTCAGACTCTCATCGTCACTGCCGGGTGCGGCTGGGCCCAGCATTGGGGAGGCCCGGTCGATGAGATCCGGCCCGGTGATGTCGTCTGGTTCTCGCCCGGCGAGAAACACTGGCATGGCGCCGCGCCGACGACTGCGATGACCCACATTGCGATTCAGGGAAACAAAGACGGAAAGGTGGTTGACTGGATGGAGCATGTCAGCGACGCACAATACAAGAAAGGATGAGGAGCCGGGTAAGGACTCGCGGGTTAGTCTCAAGACAGCATCGTGAACCGATTTCGAATTTCCAATACGCTTGCTCGAAGGCTCGATGACCGAGGGCTCTCTCCCTCGGCGGTCTTGCGAAGCGCGGGCCTGCCCATCGGCTTGTTCAGCCAGGACAAGATCCTCCTGACCACCGAGGAATTCTTTGCTTTCTACAGCGGAATTGCCGAAGTGAGTCGTGACCCGGCAATCGGGCTCAAACTCGGAACGGAAGATCGCATGGAGCGCTACGATCCGGTCGCGATTGCCGCCGTTTGCACCCGGTCTTTCCGCGATGCCGTCGACCGCATTGGTCGATACAAGCAGCTGACCTGCCCCGAGAAAATTGCTTTGGTCGAGCGGGGCAGCGAGTCCACGGTGCATTTCACCTGGCTACTGGCCCAGGAGGAAGAGCCGGCGCTGCTGGTCGACACCTGTTTCGCCTGGATTCTGTCCATTGCCCGGCGCGGGGACCGGTCGGACGATTCACCCGAAACGCGTCGAATTTCGGCGGCCGGAGGCAAATCGGGCGATGTATGAAAAGCACTTTCAGTGCCCGATCAAATTCCGAGCCGCTAGGAATGTCCTCGTGTTCAACAAAGCCGACATGGATGTCCCTTTCGTCACCTACAACGCCGATCTGCTGGCGACGGTTGCGCCTCAGCTTGAGGCCGAACTGAAGCGGCAACTGGCCGAGAAAAACCTGCGCGAGCAAGTAAAAGGTACATTGAAGCAATTGCTCGCGGGGCAACGTCCAGGCATACATGATGTGGCGCGGGAACTGCGCCTGAGCACGCGCACTCTGCAACGTCGCCTCACCGAAGATGGAGCGACGTTTCAGCAGTTGAGGGAAGAGGCCCGCCGCGAACTGGCGCGGCATTATCTGCTCCACTCTTCGCTCGAACTGAATGAAACCGCTTATCTGCTGGGGTACGAGGACGCCAATTCCTTCTTCCGCGCCTTCCATGAATGGGAAGGCACTTCGCCCGGACAGTGGCGAACCGTGCATATGGCTTCCGCTTAGCGAACCCGCAGTATCAAACCTCACATGGCCAGCAGTTTTCTAGCCAGCCACAGATCAACGATGCTCCAGTCCGACTGGGGAAAGCGCTCCTGAATATGCCTTCTGCGCAGACGGCAGTGGCCTGACCCCGCTACCCCTCCCGCCACAGTCCCCTCTGTCGTCGTTGCAGGTGGACCAGGCATTCCAGACCTGGAACGTCGGAAGTGGCACGAACAGCGCCGGCCTGACAGTACAAACCGATACGATAAGACGCTTTGTTGATCACGGTCTACACGCGACAATAGTCTCTCCGACGAGGTAAGCGAGCATGACCAAATACTACTTGCGGATACTGGTTGCGCTGGCTCTGGCGGCGGTGCCATGGGCTGAGGTCGCTCCGGTTCCGGGCGAACAGGCTATACGCCCGCTATTTGAAGGGGCCGACTTAGTTTGCTTTTGCTCGGTCCAATCTGTGGAAGCCCTTGGGCCGAAAATGGCGCCAGGAGACGACAACTCCAGGCCCAGGCCTGCGCTCGCAGTCGTCAAAGTTAACGGCCTCTACAAGTCGTCTGGGCCGGATCCGGTATCGGTGACTGTCCAGTGCGAGGAAGGCCAGCTCTGGAAGGGCGAAAGAGCCGTCCTCTTTCTAAAATTAACGGCCCCGTCCGTCTATGGGCTGGCCGATCCATTCATAGGAAGTACGCCTTTCACTTCGACCCCCCGAGCGCTCGGCGGCTCGGGACTATCGGGGTTGGAATCGACACTGGCAGACCTGATGAGGCTGCCGGGTCGCGGCGATCAGATAAACGCGATGAAGCTGCTTCAGGGATTTGACGATCTCGACGCCCGCACCACGGCCCGAGTTGTTCCGCTGAGCAGTTCCAAGGACCCTGACATCGCTCTTTCGGCCTTGGCGGTTCTCCTGAAGAGCGGCCGGCCGGTAGAGGTAGAAAGGCTAAGGGAATACCTTGCCGGTCACCCATCCGACGCGGCGCCTATCTCGGTCGTGAGCATCGGAACGGAGTTGAGCAAGATCAGCGACGAGCGGGCTCTCTCGGATCTTGAAGCGCTCAGTGGATCAAAGCTCCTTTCCGTCCGCATGGGCTCGATGCAGGCTCTAAGGGCGATGAAAAACCGAGGTTCAGCCAGCACGCTGGTTAGGAGAATGGACGATTCGGATGGGTACGTCCGCTATCTCGCCGTGATTTCGCTAGCCGAGATCTTTGGCAAGTATGGTGAGTACGCCCCGAACATGCACCTCTTCGAGCAGAATCCGGGGTTTTACGTAGGACTCTGGAAGGCGTGGTGGACTCAGGAAGGGCAGATCTCTCAAACCGGCCCCGCCGCTCAATGATCGGCAAGCTGATCCACGATCAGGTTCCTTTCCCTGGCACTCTCCGATATGTCACAATCTGCATCACATACGTATGGACGAAAATCAGACGTCCGGCCCCGAATCGACCCTGAATCCCGGAAAATGGATCGGCCAGCTGATGGCTGCTGTGATTCTGGCAGAGGGGATCTGGGGATTTCTTGCTTCTCTCACCACCAATTTGCTGGTGCCGCTGATGGCCAGGGTGATGGAAATAGACCCTCAGTCTCCGTTGTACCTCGGCAAAGGTGAAGTGCACGTTCCAGCGCTGTTCAATTCGTTTTTGGCGCTTTGCCTAGCGGGAATTGTGTTCGTGTTGCTGCACGAGTGGTCACGCAGGAATCCCGCGCCGGTACGAATGAAAGTGGTGCGGGTGACCAAGAAGGTTTCGCAACCCGCTGCCGTACCGCCTTCCATTATGGCTCCTCAAGAGCAAGTTGCCGCCCGGACGCAAACGGCGGTGACTCCGCCCCCAGCACAACAGATTTCGCAGGCACACGTTTCAACTCCTCTGGTGCCGGCGCCGCAGCAGTTGGAGCCGACCGCTACGCCGGGAGTTGTAGACCCCGCGAAGCCAGCGAAGCCCAAGGCTCCCCAAGAGGTCTACTACAACATTGTCGGGGAGCCCATTAATCCGACCGAGGTCGAATAGGCACACCCAACTGGTGGAATACCAAAATCTAACAAGACCCAGGTGAGGCAACCAGACCGCGCGGCGTTTGGCGAGACGCCATCAATGTCGCGGCGTTTGCGGCGTCGGACAAGATTGCGATGCGGGAGCAAATCACCTCGAGAGTTCGGCAAGGTCTTATCCCCGTGCGTGGTGGATTATCGGCCTCTGGGGAGGCTGGGACTCGACCCAAGAGCGCGGAGGCCTACGAAACCTCTTAGCTTCGCGAGCTGTATATGAGCTCGCAAGGAGCGCAAGATTGAAAACACGAATCTTGATTGCTTGTTTTTCATTGTGTATTTGCTTTGGTTCAGTATTCGCGGTTTCACAAACATCCTCATTTCAATTCCTGCAAAAGCCTGGACCGTATCCGGTAGGGTTGAAGGTCGTCGATCAGTATGATCACTCCCGCGCCTACCCCGCTTCCTCCAAGAACTTGTCAAAGTCCTCTGTGGGCGATGATGCCCGTCCCCTGCAAACACTGATCTGGTATCCATCGCTGAGAAGCACGGGCAAGCCGATAACGGTTGGCGACTATACCCAGCTGGCCGACACGGAGATCCACTTCGACGCGCCCCATCCTGAACAGAATCGATGGCGGTCGCTGTTGAAGACTTCGTCCGAGATTCCGTTGTGGGCGGTGCGGGATGCGAAGCCGGCAAAAGGGCATTATCCGGTTCTGATTTACGCCCCCAGCGATTCTTCCGTTTCGTGGGAGAATGCCGATCTGTGTGAGTATCTTGCCAGTCATGGCTACGTCATTCTTGCGAGCCCGTCGATGGGGGTATCCACGCGCGACATGACGGACGATCTGGACGGGATCAACGCGCAGGCTCGCGACATCTCGTTTCTCATCACGTATGCCAAAACGCTTCCCGATACGGATTTATCCCAGGTCGCCGTGGTGAGCTGGAGCTGGGGCGGAGCTTCGAGCCTGTTTGCGGCAGCACGAGACCCCCGCATCGATGCCTTGGTCTCCATGGACGTCAGCATGCGCTATTACCCGGGCCTCGTGAAGACGGCGGGCGATGTTCATCCACATGACGATACCGCTTCTTTTCTTCACAGCAGAAGATGCGAACTTTGTTGAGGATCTTGACAAATATTATGATGGTCCCCTGGCAGACATAGTGGGTCCAAGCGTTCTGAACGCCTGGATACACGGCGATCTCCTCACCGTGAATATGCTGGGCATGGCACACCCCGAGTTCAGTTCGATGTTTCAACGCTGGGAGAGCGCGCAGCGCTTTGCGGAAAATCAGGTAGCCGATTACGGAAGGGATGACGCCAACACGAGTCATGCCTGGGTTGCGCTCTACACGTTGAACTACCTGAATGCCTACCTGAAACACGATGCCTCGGCAAAGGCGTTTCTTGAGAGGACCCCAGCAGAGAATGGCGTTCCGAAACACTTTATGGGCATAACGTTTCGCCCCGCGCAGAAAGTATCTCCTCCGAAGGCCAGGTGACCTCACGATCACGTCCTAGATGACTGCGATCCACTGGGTGAATGGCAGTTGCACGAAACTTTGACCTGATGCATAAGACCCGATGCTCTCCCGTGTGCCGGGACACCGCTGGAAAATGTACCTGGTACGCAATGGCCCCAATGACCACAAGTTCCGCACCGAGCGCTTTGAAGCAGGCGAGGCCTTTTCCAGCTTGGGGGGAATGAACAACCTAAAGCGCTGGCTTACTCAGAGGCGCGGTTCGTGGGAAGACTCGGCGCGCGAGTTCGGACTGGAACCACCGCACGGCGTAATCATTCTCGGAGTGCAGGGATGCGGGAAGTCGCTCTGCGCGCAGGCTGTGGCGGGAGAGTGGAACCTGCCGCTGGTAAAGTGTGATACCGCCGCAGTCTACGACAAATACATCGGCGAAACGGAAAAGCGAACTCGCAAAGTCTTCCATGTTGCGGAGGGACTTGCAGTGGGGTTGAGGAATCGAGCAGGACCTTCAGACGCGCCAGTATCACTGTGAACTTTGCTCTGCCATGACACGCGATGACTTTATGTGCTCGACAAGGAACCCGCTCTTCCCCTTCTGATCGCCCGACGGGCCGCGCTGTCGGGTTCTTTTCCAGCGGCAATCTGCAGAAGCTGTCAGTGGGTGGCGGACCAGTTCGCTCCTTTGCGACGCTTCCGAGTGGTACGCCGACCCCGACATCCCCACCCTTAAGGCAGCCAAGGCGGAGTACGCGAAGCTGCAGTGGCTAGAGAAAGTCCTGCCTCGTCGCTTGCTCTTTGCCGATAGTTTACGAAACCAGATTTCACTCAACCCCCCGCCCAAGGGGGCAATGAGTAATATGGCGAATCCCGCTTGACCGGAGATTCGGCCTCTGAAATCATTGGCTCCCAGCAAGTGAATCGAAGGAGGCTCTATGCCACATTATCTTCACCAAGTCGCGTATTCCCGCGAGGGATGGGAAGCGCTTCTGGCACATCCCCAGAACCGCATTGAGTCAGTAAGGCCCGCGATCGAGAAGCTGGGGGGTAAAATCGAAACAGCCTGGTTCGCATTTGGAGAGTACGACGTAATCGTCATAACCGAACTGCCCGACAATGTGAGCGCTGCAGCGATTTCCATGGCTTTTGCGGGCGGTGGCGCGTGCAAGGCTGTCCAAACCACACCGCTGATGTCTCCGGAAGAAGCTGTGCAAGCCTTCAAGAAAGCCGGGCAGTGCGGCTATCGGCCAGCTACGGCTAAGACTCGCGCCGCGTAATCGGATTACAACAGTCCGACGGCAACAACAGTCCGACGGCAACAACGGATAACAAGGGCGGCCTCGGCCAGGCCGCCCTGTTCATCGTGTAAATAGGTTTGCCTAGAAACTCTCGGGCGACGCGCCGCCTTTGGCCCGGCTGAACACGAAGGGCAAGCCCACGAATATCTTTGCCGCGACCCACAGATTCTCTCTGCTCATGGGAAGCAGTCTGCCCTTTCAAAACAACTGTTGTTAGCAGGCGTTGGGTGAGTTCGCCGAAACCCTGGGATCCTCACTTCTACATGGATGAGAAAATCGAGGCAGGTCAGTCGCTGGCTGATGAGCTCAGAAATCGGTGGCGGGAATTCCCTTCTGAGGATTTTTCGAACATCCTTCTGAACGTTCAGTGTGAAAATCAGCCGAGTCTTGTAGATGTAAATCAGCCTTGAGTTGTCGGTGGGGATTCGACAGGAAAATCGATGGTAGACGGAAAACCAGAATTGCAGTTTTAAGTGCTTGAAGAGAATGGTCGGCCCTAGCGGACGATTTTCGAACTTTCCTGACTGCGTCGCCCCCTAGCGAGCTCAGGGCGATTACCTGATTGCTGGCGCAATGAACATCCGGACAACTTCGCTACCACATCCGGCGTTGGTCCTTCAGCGCCGCACCCGTTGCGACCCAAATGCGTCGATGGTCCGGCGGCTATTGACCTTCGTTGTCTGTAGCGATGAGTTTTACAACGATACTAGTGCGAGCACCTTCATCTAGCTGGACGTGCTCCCCGCGGCCTTCATAGGACTTCAAGAATTCAGGTTGGCGGATATCAGCCTGCAACTCGTCGAAGGCCAGCACCGTGTACTTGCCGGGATTCAGGCCCCGCAAGCTAAAGTGCCCGAGCTCGTCGGTAGTATCTCGCTGATAAAGATCCTGCCGGTTCCTGTGCTCCGCGCTCGGAACATCCAAACCCGTGGCATAGGCGGCAGGCTTGCCCTTGCCGTCTACGACTGTACCCTCAATGGTTGCCCCATTTGCGCTCATTACTACGTCCAGAGACGTTCCGGCGCTGACGATGAATCCAGAATCGGCGACGTCTCGGCCATCAAGGTCCACTGATTTCGTGATGTAGTCGCGGAGATTGTTCGACTGGGCCCCGACCAGCAACTGGTAACTGCCGCCTGTCACATTCTTCAGCTCGAAGCTACCGTCCTTGTTTACACCGGACATTGCCGGGGTTCCGAAGTTGCCTGCGACTATGACCCCGGAATCATTGTCGTCGACAGGGACGAGGACAACATTCAACTGTGTCCAATCGAATCTCTGGCCCGTATCCATGCGGAACTTCCCCCGTACAGCTCCGCCGGGGTTTGCTTGGAGTTGTAGCCGATCGACGTTCGCCGTGCTGACTTCGATCGGCTCAACCACACGCATCATTTTCACGCTTGGTTGTCCCTCAGAAGAAAGGCCAGTCACAACCATTAGGGTTGCTGTGTAGGAGCCAGGCAGTACATTCTGAAACTCGAAGCTGCCTCCCCCACCAAGCTGTTGATTTTGCGCGCTCGTGTGGTCTTTGGGGGACAACATAATCTCAGTCATGACGGCACCACTCGGGACTGCTACCACCGTGCCCGCGACGCGGTACGCTGGGCTGGCGAGGACCCCAAAATTAACTGGAGTTTCGTCCCCCGGATGGACCTCCACCGCTACCGACTGCTCCTTGTCTAGAGTGCCGGGGTAGTAAGTGGTGGTATAAATCAGATTTTCCTTCGCCTTCGCCTTCTCCTTTTCTTTTGCATGTGGCGCCCGGAATCCCTGCGGCGGCGGACTTGCGGTAATCGTGTATCGCCCCGCCCGCAGATCGGGAATGCGAAATTCCCCAAGATCGTTGGTGACTGCATTGCCTGGGTCATGGAAATTCCTTCCTCGCAGCGCAGAGCCAACCCGCAGAGCACTGATACCGACATTGCTCATCGGATCACCGTCGAGATCTGTGACCTTCCCAGTGATGACTGCAGCAGGTTGCATGTAAAAGACCAAGTCGGTTGTGCCCTGGCCAGGTTGCAGCAAGATAGACGCCGGCTGCTTACCGCTGGCAGACTGAACAAAGCCGGGATGCTCGAGGGTGGCCATGTATCGTCCCGGTTTAAGATCGTCGACCTTGAACCGACCCTCCGCATCGGTTGTGTCGGAGAACTGGCCATTGGATTGGCCATCGCGCGCGCTGAACTGTACACTTGCCTTTCGAATCGGTTGGCCTCCGGGCTCTTGTAGGACCTTGCCTTGTATGGTTATGCCAGAATTGTTTTTTTGAGAGGCATTCTGCAGTGCGAAGGCGGCTGCGACAAGGCAAGAAGAAGCGATCAAGAGACGTTTCACCGAAGCAACCTCCGCTCTCTAACCGACGGTCGGCGCGTGCTATATCTGTCGGATTTTATCTTATGCGTCTGAGTATGCACGTTTGCATTTTACGCATTCTCTGTACGGGCCAACAATCCTCTTCTCTGTACTTTCATAGCAGGGACTTGCGGGCATACCCATCCAATACTTTTGAACCGGAGTTCATCTTGCGATCTATATTCAAGCACTTGGCACGCTGCGAGTGGAGGTTTTTAGTAATGACGGGAATTTCGGATCGGCGAAAGGCGGAATTTCAGCCGGCGTTGACATATTGACGCATTTTTTCCTCCCCACATCACCACCCGGCGTACAATTTCGGAGTTCGTGCGTGGGCAAACCGCGCCGCATCCAGGAGACACCCCATGTACGCAAATGCTTCCCCGCATCCCGCGCACCATTTGTCGGCAGCCCCAAATCCATCGTCTGCCACCACATACACCCTCATCACCGAGCCTGCAGACGATCTCACTCCCATCTACAACCTGCTCTCCTCGGCCAAGAAATCCATCGACATGACCATATACGAACTGACAGACATTACCGTCACGTCGACGCTCGGCAAAGCCGCAGCTGCCGGCATCGCGGTCCGCGTGATTCTCGATCAGAATGACGAGAAGAAAAGCAACACCCCCGCCTACAACTATCTTCAGGAGAACCACGTTGCGGTTCATTGGGCAAACCCGATCTACATGGCGACGCACCAGAAGACGATCACCGTCGACCAGGCCACCGCGGCACTCATGACCCTCAATCTCACGCCCACCGACTACGCCACCACGCGCGACTTCGCCGTGATTACCAACAACGCGGCCGATATTGCGGCCATTGAAGCTACCTTCAATGCCGACTTCCAGAATCAGTCCATCACCCCGCCAACGGGCGACAATCTGGTCTGGAGCCCCACCAATTCCTCCAGCGCGCTGCTAGCGCTCATCGGCAGCGCAAAAACTTCACTGCTCATCTCGCAGGAAGAGTTCGATGACCCGTCCCTGGAAGCGGCCCTGGAAGCGGCACTCAAGCGTGGCGTCGCGGTCACCCTCGTGCAGGAAAATCTTGAGAATAAGTACGACTCGGTGCTCACGACGCTCAAATCCGCCGGCGCGCATATCGCCGTCTACACTTCCTCGACTGGCTACTATATTCACGCCAAGACCGTTCTGGCCGACTATGGTACCCCAGCGGCCAAGCTCTTTGTGGGATCAGAAAACTTCACCAGCGAATCATTGGGTAAGAACCGCGAACTGGGGCTCGTCTTCTCCGATCAGGCCTGTATGACTGGAGTCAATACGGCGATCACCGCAGATTTCAAGGGAGGAACGCCCTTCTAACTACGATTCAATCACAACAGGAAATTCTCGGTATACCATTAAGGACGTGCGCCTTCCCGTAAACCCGCCGCTGTTGCCGATGCTTGCCAAGCGTGTGGACGAACTTCCAATCGGCGGCAATTGGATTTTCGAACCGAAGTGGGACGGTTTTCGGGCGCTGGTTTTCCGCGATGGAGATGAGATCCTGATCCAGAGTCGTGACGAAAAGCCGCTCGACCGCTATTTTCCTGAACTGCATGAGCACTTGCGCTCGTCATTGGCTGCCCGCTGCGTCCTCGACGGAGAGATTGTCATTGTCAAAGATAATGAACTCGACTTCGATGCGCTGCAGTTACGACTTCATCCAGCTGCAAAGCGCGTAAAACTCCTGTCCCAGTTGACTCCATCTTCATTCGTCTTCTTCGATCTGCTTTGCCTGGGTGACCGGGATCTTCGGGCGGAGCCATTCCAGACCCGTCGCCGCGAGTTGGAAGTCTTGCTTTCATCGGCCGCGCCCCCCATCCATCTAACACCGGCAACTACTGATCGCGGCCTTGCCTCCGATTGGTTTCGCCGGTTTGAGGGCGCAGGCCTCGATGGTGTCATGGCCAAGGACGCTTCGGGAACCTACGAACCGAACAAACGTTTGATGTTAAAGGTAAAGCACGAGCGCGACTGCGATTGTGTGGTTGCGGGCTTCCGCTGGTACAAAAAAGGCGATCGCACTCTTGTCGGTTCATTATTGCTCGGTCTTTTCGATGATGCGGGTACATTGCAACACGTTGGGGTCTGTGCAAGCCTCAGTGCCAAGAAGCGCCTGGAACTCGCTGAGTTTCTCAAGCCGTATCGAAAAGATGCACTCGCGGCCCATCCGTGGAGGGACTGGGCGGATCATGGAAACGCTTCCGAAGATGTTCCCAGCCGCATGCCGGGAGGCCAGAGCAGGTGGAGTCAAGGTAAAGACCTATCGTGGGAACCGCTGCGACCTGAGCTGGTTGTGGAAGTCGCCTACGAGCACATGCAAGGAAGCCGCTTCCGTCACATGGCGCAGTTCCGCAAATGGCGGTTCGACAAAAAACCCGCCGACTGTACTTACGCGCAGCTCGAAGTCGTTCCGCCGCAAGAGCTGGCAAGGATTTTTTTGCGCGGGCGCTAGCATAGCTTAGCCAGGGTTGAGCTATTGATCCGTTTTTTTTCTGCGCATTTCACGCCATTGGCGAGTTGGATCATCATCCGGATCGGGAGTTTCCTGGGGCGGGCGCAAGTCTTCGGGCACGTGACGCAGGTTGACGCGGATGCGCGTCCAAGTCGATGACCTGCCTCGCATGGAATCGACGAGGACGTCGTCAACGGCGAGGAAGCCGGCAATCTGTATGTGCTTATTCTTCCACCTTTCGAGACCCGCGAGCGCGGCCCTCTTGTCGGGAGAGTTCGCAACCACAATGAGCGGCATCTTCATCCGCAGCTTTTTTGCAACTGATTTCGCGCGGGATGGCATAACACGCGGCGCTTCCCCTTCCGTCTTGCGAAAATGGGGAGGCCACGGCGCGTCGGCAAGACCAGCGGCTTCATCTTTCTTCGCGAGCTCCAGCAATTTCTCAAGCGAACCGGGCGAGCTGTCCATGTCTGCGTGCGGATCACCAATTTTCGCGAAGCGCTGTGGAACCGTGAATAGCGTAAATTCGGCGGGGTCGCATTCAGGTACTTCTCGCCAATGAAGCGGCGTTGAGACACGGGCATCAGGCAGGGGACGCACAGAATACGCAGAGCACGTGGTTCGGTCCTTCGCATTCTGGTTGTAATCGAGGAACACGCCATGACGCTCTTCTTTCCACCATTTCGAGCTGGCCAAAGATGGTGCACGCCGCTCCACTGCGCGGGACAACGCTACCGCTGCGCGGCGTACTTCAGCGAAGGTCCAGCGCGGCTGGATACGCACATTAATGTGCATGCCACGCGAACCGCTGGTTTTCGGCCAGCCGCGGAGTGCTACCTCTTCGAGCAATCCCTGTACTTCAAGAGCAACGCGGCGCACATCGGCCCAGGGAACGCCCGGGATCGGATCGAGATCGATCCGCAATTCATCGGGGTGCTCAAGATCGCTCGAATGGACTGGATGCGGGTGTAGTTCGATACAACCCAGATTTACGATCCAGGCAAGCCCCGCCGCATCATCGACAACGATCTCCTCGGCTGTTCGTCCAGATGGAAACGACAGGGTGACGGTTCGCAGCCAGGAGGGGCGCTGAGCGGGCGCTCGCTTTTGATAGAACGCTTCACCCTCGGCGCCAGCGACGAAACGCTTGAGAACGACAGGACGATCATGGATTCCGGCGAGCGCGCCCGGCGCAATGGACATATAGTAGCGGACAAGTTCGAGCTTAGAAATTCTTGCCTGCGATGAAAAATACAGCTTATCGGGATGGGTTATAAGGACTTCGCGCCCATCGAACGAGAGCACTGTGCCGGCCGCTGCTTTTGCCACTAATCAGGCTACCATTCTCATGGCGGTGCTGTGTATCTGCCTATCCACACTTGCCATTCAGTGCGGGGCAAGTCGGAAGTTAACGCTGCGTCGGATGCGGAGACTCTGGGCGTGTTGTCGGCCAACCGCGCCTGCATAAAGCCCTGTTGCACATGGCAGGCCAGTAGCCAGTCCTGGCTTACGTCAACCACCATTTCGCCGGTTGTCATTTTCTTGCCTCTGCTCTTATGTCGGTACTGGACGCGGAAAATCGACAAATTGGGACTGATTTGTGCTTCGAACATATTTTTCTCGAGCGATGTAGAGAAAGCCGCGGCGGCTCCGACTACTCGATGAAGACGCGGACTTGGGTCTGGAAAGTGCTCGAAAGAAGGAGGGGAGCCGTGAGCAGCGGGGTATCTCGTCGCCGATTCATCGCATCCCTGTTCGAGGCAGTTGCGCTCGCGGCTCTGCCGGTTCGTTCGATAGTAGATGCCAAGATCCCGAAAACCGGAGGAGACGAAATGACAACCGTGACACCCTACCTTTTACTAGATGGAAACTGCCACGAGGCAATGAAGTTCTACAAAGTCTGTTTCGGCGGAGAACTGATTGTCACCAAGGTGAAAGACTCTCCGGCCAAAGATCACATGCCTACGTTCCAACACGAAAAGGTCCTCAATGCCCGCCTCAGAAGCAGCAACGTGGACATTTCGGCGTCTGACTGGCTTCGGCTCGACCGCACACGCATATGCGGTAATACCGTGTGCTTATATCTCAGTGGAGCAACGTTTGAAGAGTTGAGGATCCTATTTGACAGACTTTCCGAGGGCGCAGATGTCACCGATCCGCTGAGCCAACAGTTTTTCGGTACCTACGGACTCAACGACAAATTTGGCATCCGATGGATGTTCCATGCAAGCAAGAAGGCTTAGAAGAACTGAAACAGGTGAGTGCACAAGAACAGGAGCGAACAAAAATGAAATACATTTTGCTGATGTCGGGCGCGAGGGTAGGCGTTGAAGGGTATCACGGCTGGTCGAAACAGGATATCGAGGCGCATATGGCGGCCCTTCAGCGCATCAACAAGGACCTCACCGCATCCGGAGAGTTTGTCGCCACACAGGGCTTGGCCGAACCGGGTGAAGCCAAGGTGGTACGTGGCCAGAAAAACGGCGTGCCCGTCACTGACGGCATTTTCCCCGAGTCGAAGGAGTTTCTCTTGGGCTACTGGATCATCGACGTTGCCAACGCCGAGCGCGCTTATGCTATAGCGGGACGGATTTCCGCAGCTCCCGGCCCCGGGAGTAAACCCACAAACATGCCGATTGAAGTGCGGCAGTTCGCAACTTAGGAATCAAAATCGCAATGACACAATGTCGAGAATCCCGCGTGGGCTCCCACTTAGGAATGAAAGCGCGAAGATCGCGCAAACTAGACAGAGGAGCGAGACGATGAAATACATTTTGATGATGAACACGATGAAAGCCGACCACGGCGTGCCAGGCTGGCCCAAGAAAGATCTCCAGGCGCACATCGCCTTTATGATGGGTCTCAACAAGGAACTGCACGAACGTGGCGAGCTGGTGTCGGCGGAGGGGCTTTCGTTTCCGGATCAGGCAAAGCTGGTGCGGGCGGGCAAGGATGGTCGACCGATCACGGATGGTGTCTTTCCCGAATCCAAGGAGTTTCTCGCCGGCTTCTGGATTATCGTTGTCGACAGCCCCGAGCGGGCGTATGACATTGCGGCGCGAATCTCGGCTGCGCCGGGACCGGGGGGAGTACCGCTGAACATACCGATTGAGCTGCGACCGATCATGAGCGCGCCACCTCAGGAGATGGTGTAACTAGATTCGCGCGCGTCTTCAGTTGCGTTAGTCCACTGGAAAACGCTCCGGAAATGCCATTTTACTCCGGGAAACAAAGGTAGCGGTTTCCATCCGGAAGCGCTGTGCTGGGGGATGTAGATAAGATCGGGCGTCACCCCGTGGCGGCTAGTCTGATTTTAGAATTCCCTTGAGAACGTTGAGCTTGCCATCGATCGGACCTGTCTTCAAATTCGCGATGTCGAGAGCGAGAATCTTCGCGATCAGCGGATATACGTTCACATTCTCAAAGGGCGCAAGCGCAACTCCGGTTCGGATGTCGGGTCCCGCGGCAACAAAAAGGGCTTTCATTTCGGGCATGTGCGTGGCGTCGTAGCCGTGCATGCCCACGGGCGGGTGCTCTGGACTGTGGGCGTCTGTATTAGCGGTGATGAGATAAGGGCCGGTCGGAACGACGACGGGGTCACCCTCTCTCGGATTGCTGTCGAAATGAAGATATGCTGGCACCTGCGCACGGCGATAGACGAGGAACTTGTCGCTCTTTCCGCGGAGCGCTTCATAGGCCCGCTGCGCATCGTCGTCGGACTTAGGGTAGAGAATCGAATCTACGATCTGGGCAAACCAGGACCGATTCAAATCGTACCGATCGAGGCGGATGGGCGGCCCCTCGACTTTCACCATTCCATGATCGGCGAGCACGATTAAATCCACGGGCAGCTTGGATTCCTTGATGCCATCCATCAGCCTCCCGATCTGGCCGTCAAGTTCGTGAACGGCTGCGGCGACTTCAGGACTATCAGGACCATACCGGTGGCCCGCTGTGTCGGTATCGGAGAAATATAGGGTGATCATGTGCGGGCGCTGCTCTGGTGGCAGATGGAGCCAGGCTAGGACTTGTTCGACCCTCTTTTCATTGGGAAATTGTTCGTCGAACTTCAGATAGTATGTCGGACGAACTCCCTGGATGTCCGCCTCGGAACCGATCCAGAAAAAACATGCAGATCGCATGCCCTGCTGCTCGGCCAGCACCCAGAGTGGAGTTCCGCCATACCAAGTGCCGTCGCCGACTGACTTGGCATCATGGTGGCTATAGACCTCTTTTCGAGCTGGATCATAAAATGTGTTCGCGACGATGCCGTGATGTTCCGGATAGAGGCCGGTGACGATCGTGTAATGGTTCGGAAAGGTGATGGAAGGATAAGCGGGAAGCATTCCTTCTGGTGCACTGGCGCCCTCGGCAGCGAGTCCGAGCAGATGGTCGGCGTGATAACGCTTCGCGTAGTCGTAACGGAAGCCGTCGAGCGAAACGAGGATGACGTAGGGTTTTGAACGCTGCTCCTGTGCATTCGGGCCGTGATCAACGGCGATAACATTCGAGATGGCCTGCCCATAAGACGTCCCCGCGAGGCAACCGGCTGCAAGTGCGAAGCTGAGAATGCGGATCGAAATTCGCTTCAAGAAACGGTGCATGGAGAATCTCCGGATGCCTTTTGGAACGTCAGGATCAGTCGCCGAAAGTCTACGCCTGAAGATTACGGCTCGATCCATTTGACTCCAATCCCCAATTGTCGGCAAACGACAAGCAATGGGTTCCTCCCTGTTTGCGCGTGACCGGACTCATCAGCACGAAGCTGCAAGGCTGGATTCTATGTTTCCTTCGGAATCTGCTGCGGGCACATGTCATCGAATAACCCATGGGACATTACGGACGCCGACCCTGTACATCAAGCTGCCCAGAAGGTCGGCTCCATGATAGGCGAAGGCAATCTGGTTGGCCTGGTGAACAATGCAGGAATTGTGGTGAGTGGGCCATTGCTTTATCTGAGGCCCAGCGAATACAGGCGGCAGTTGGATGTCAACATGATCTCCCCGCTTGTCGTAATCCAAGCCTTCGCTCCTCTTTTGGGAACGGATAAGAAGAGGCAGGGTCCCACCGGCCGCATCGTAAACATCAGCTCTACCACCGCAAAAGTTGCTATCCCGCTCTACGCCAATTCGAGTTTGGATTGCGCGTCAGCTCTTAACGCGGTCCAATTGACGATTCAAGCCGTGGCGCGAGGGCACCACGGCTTGTTTCTTTTCAGAGAGCTGGTTTCCTTTCGAAGGAAGAATCGTCTTTGATTCGGTAAGTTAGTCTTTCACGCCCGCCGAAATGGTTACTGCTTGTGCTGCATGCGTTTCAGGGACCATGGATGGATTTTCGACAGCTTCAGATTTGCGCGGGCCGATCCACAGCCAGGTTCGCACGTCTTTCTCGTTGAGGCGATCCTCCACCTCACCGTAACTTACCAGGCGCTTCAGGATCACTGCTAAAGAAGTCGCCGGTCGCCTGTGCCGTGCCAGGACGGAGGGGCTTGTCGTCTGGATCCGGTCCCATACCTGACGCGTTGTGACTGGCTCAAAGGACTCCATCAATATTCGGCGACATGTACCCGTAAGCCCAGGCCGCGAACGGGACCCGCAGCGGGCAGTACGCGTCGCGAAGAAGTCCCGCAGTTTCTCACTACTTACGCTGTCTCCGAAAACATCGGCGAGACCGGCGACGGTGCGTTTGCTGGTTCCGATTCTCTTCACAATCGCTGCCCGCTCCAGCAAAAGCAATTGCAGTTCCTGCCGTATCCCCCGGACAACATGTTCGATTTCCTCAGGAGCTACGTGCTGGTGCGGCATTAGCCCATCCCCACGTGCCGATTATGCAATCAGACGCACGACGGAGAAACACGTTTGGGATGACTTCTTCTCCACGCAGGGAGATTGACCACCGATCCGGGATGAATCCAAGTCAAAAGCGCGCTGAAACACATGAGTTCACAGTTGTCTCCTAGAACTCTTCCCAACTAGTTCCAGTTTTTCATAGCTAAAGTCGTGGCCCACTTACGGATTTAGATAGATACAGCCTCGCTATCTGCGCGACGGAGCGTCGCCACGCTGCCGAGAGTCCTCGTCTCGTGAAACGCATGATGAATTTCATAGCGGGAACGAGTGCACTCGTACCGCTCGGCTTCTATGTCCCGTTGGTGGCGGGTGGACTGCTATTCCTGCGGAGTATCAGCGCAGCCGTTTCGGTGATGGATTGTGGGAAACCCAATCTCAACGCGTTGTCTCGGGAGGATAAGGTGATGAAACTTGCTGGGTTCTCGAAACCTATTTCAGTGCTTGTTCTGGGCCTGATCGTGTTTGGCGCCATTCTTGCCCTTGCCCAGGGCATTGTGACTGGCTCCATTTCGGGCGCGGTGCAAGACCCGGAGGGCCTTGTGGTTGTGGGAGCGAAGGTTACGGCCAAACATCTGGCAACGAACCGCGAATTCGTCGCACAAACCAACGCGTCTGGGGTTGTTGTATTGCGAGACCTACCCACCGGGACCTACGATCTGCGCATCGAGTTGAGCAACTTTCGCGTTTACGAAGCAAAAGGCGTTGCCGTGGATGTAGGCAAGGACACTTCGCTGGGCACCGTCAAGCTATCGCTTGGCTCGTCCCAGGAAACCGTTACGGTGGAAGGAACGACGCCGCTGATCGAGTCCACGTCGGACCAGATTTCAGAAACCTTCAACTCCGAGAAAGTGGCCAGCCTCCCGGTGGGAAATACTTTCGACTCGCTCGCTTTGTTCATCCCCGGAGTAGCGACGGCTGGCGACGCCGCCTTCGGCAACAACAATGGCGCCGAGCTTTCGGTCAACGGCCAGCGCGCTCGCTCCAATAACTTCCAACTCGATGGCCAGAGCAACAACGACAACTCCATCAGCGGACCCGATATTTTCTTCGGCAACCAGGATGCCCTCGCCGAGGTGCAGGTTGTGACCAACTACGATGCCGAATTTGGCCGCAATACCGGAGCGGTGGTGAACTACGTGACCAAGTCCGGCACCAACCAATTCCACGGCACGGGCTACGAGTTCTGGCAAGGCTCGTTGTTTGATTCCCTCGAAAACCAGGAGAAGAGTCCTCTGTTCGGATTCTGCCCTCAGGGCGTATCTCCCTCTACTGGTTGCACTGAGCCGAAAGTTCCCGGCTTCGTCGACAACCGCTTCGGCGGCAGCGTAGGCGGGCCCATTAAGAAAGACAAGATCTGGTTTTTCGGTTCGAGCAATATTGAGCGCCAACGTTTTGCGGGTTCTCCGAGTTCTTCTGCGCCGGATCTGGTTCCGACTCCCACCGGAGTCACGCAATTGCAGTCGGCCTTTCCCACCAGTCCGATCGGTCTGATCGAAACTACCATTGGCCCGAATGCAGTCACCGCTGGCCATCCCTCCTTCAGCAACGTGCAGAATGTGTTGGTGACGAACCAGATTAATCCCAGCACTGGTCTGGCCTACACATGCACCGTAGCCGGGACCAATGGCTGCACTCCCATTCAATTCGGCGAGATCTCCCGTTTCGTGCCCGGTCCGTTTAACGACTACGAAGCCACTGGACGAGTCGACTTCAAGTTGACCGACAAAGACAATTTCTTTGCCCGCTACATCTACCAGAAGGCTTTTTCCGGCGGCATCAATTTCGGCAACGGCATCGACGTTGGCGACTACCAGGACGTCCCGTCCTTGAGCCAGCAGATTGGCCTCGACTGGGCGCGCAATTTCAGCAACGCCTTCGTGAACCAGGTCCGCTTCAGCTTTTCGCGGGCCAGCGTCTTCTTCCAGGAGCAGTCATTCCCCACCTGCAACTCGAATAGTCCCACGGCTTGCCCCGCCGACATGGTTCTCGAGGGCACGGCTGCGCAAGATGCCGTGAGTTTTGGCGTGGCGCCCGGCTTTCCCTCGGGGCGCATCATTAACGTCTATCAGTTGCAGGACAATGCCTCGATGCTGAGAGGGCGGCACACCATCAAGTTCGGCGGCGAGCTGAGCCAGCAGCGTTCGCCCAACGTTTTTCTGCCCGAAAACAACGGGCTTTTCGCTTTTGCCAGCTTCAGCGACATCGTTGCGGGCAATCCCTTGGCCACTCAAATCGCCCTGGGCAGTCCCAATCTTCCATTCCAAGAGTGGGACTTGGGTTTGTACGTACAGGACGACTGGAGGGTGAAAAACAACCTGACTTTCAACCTGGGTATGCGTTGGGATTGGTATCAGCAGGCCATCAATCTGTTGCACAACAAGTCGGTTGCGCAGCAGACCGGGTCACAGCCGTTGTGGGACACCAGCCTTCCCCTCAGTCAGACCACGGTCCCGTCCGTACCCAACGCGCTGCACAACTTTGCCCCAGTGCTGGGCTTTGCCTGGACTCCGGACATCCACGGAGATAATAAGACGGTAATCCGCGGCGGCTTCCGCCTTGCCTACGATCCCGCGTTCTATAACATGTTCCTGAATGTGGGTGACTCCGCTCCCTCGGTAAACCTGGCTACGCTATTCGGCACGGGCCTGCCGACCAGCGGCTTTTTCGGCACTCAGGTAATTCCATATCTGCAGCCGCTGGCACCGAAGGGGAATCCGGGGTTCGACAACCAGGCACAGGTGAGCCCCAACTTCCGCAATCCCTACTCGGAACAGTGGAACCTCGGGTTCCAGCGCTCCTTCACCAACAAGATCGTAGGCGAGGTGCGCTACGTGGGCAACCACGGCGTGCACCTGTTCCAGATCCTGAATTCAAACCCCGCCCTTGGCCCGCTGATCAATGCCGGGTTTCAGAATGTGATTCCGTCCGGCTTAACGCCTTGCGCTATCTCGGGCGCGCCGGGCTTCACCAATGGAAATGATAATTGCAACCTCACGAATGTTCTGCAGTTTGCCAACACAGCATCGTCCAGCTATAACGGCCTGCAGAGCGAACTGCGAATCGGCGGTTGGCGGGGCCTGAGCGCCACCGCGACCTATACCTACAGCAAAACCATCGACACGGCGAGCGAAGTTTACAGCACGCTCGGTGGCGGCAGTACGCTGAGTGCCGAGCAGAATCCGTTCGCCCCGGACGCGCCAGAACGGGCCAACTCGGGGACTGATTTTCCGCACATAGTCGGGGTAACGGTGGTCTACGATCTGCCGTTTCATAAGGAACAACACGGCCTGGCCGGGCACCTGCTGGGTGGATGGCAGGTGAATACCACCTACCGCTACACTTCCGGACAGCCCTACACCACGATTGAAAATTATGTGAACAATCCGCTCTATGGAACTCTAACCGGCGACACCGCTGGCCAGAGCCTGTGCGACCCCGGCGAGGATTGGGGAGGACGATATGATGCCTGTCGTCCCATCCTGAGCCAGACAAGCCTCCCCATTAACTCCGCGGGGCAATACTGCAACGGAGGTCCGGAATGCACTAACGCCCTGGGCGGGAACTACCCTCTAGGCACCCTGATCAACTTCACCGACCCATGTTTTGGAGGCGGCTGCGCGGTAACCCCGATTACTGGAGCGCACTGGATCCACAACGATCCCATTGCCGCTCAAGTATTGGGAACGCCGTTCGCGGGAGCGGGCCGCAATCTGCTGCGCGGTCAGCCCATCAGCACAGCCAATCTTGCGGTGTTCAAGAACATCAAGATCAACGAGCGGGTCACAGCCCAATTCCAGGCACAGGCGTTTGATGTGATGAACGTACAGTTTCGCGGAGTCCCGGACCCTTTGCTGGACCATGTTGCCACCGGCAGCTTCCAGAATACGCTTTTCAACGCCAACGGAGGCCTCACGTTTGCCGGCAATACGACGTACGACGGGATCGGCAGACGGCGGCTGTTGTTTGGCATGAAGTTCATTTTCTGAAAGCAAGGCTGGGAGGGGCGGGTAGTGGTGCAGTTTGAAATCCACAAATTCAAACTGCACCCATGCGCGGGAACCGAACTCTTACATCAGCGCATACAGGTTTCCGTCGGCGCTGCCGAAATAGATCACGCGACCGACGACGACTGGCGAAGAGAGGATCGCTCCGATGGACATCATCTTGCTGACGCCGGTAACCAAGTCGTCATAGAAGTCAGAGGCGAATTCCGCTTCGTAATTCGGCGTGCCATCGGGTTTCGTCCAGGCGGCCGTGTTCTGCTTCGCGCCGTCAGTTTCGAACATCCAGGATACTTTTTGAGCGGCCGTGTCGATGGCGATCAGCTTGCCCATGTGCGACCCGATGTAGATCAGGTTGCCGGCGATGGCCGGGGAAGAAAACATAGGCCACCCCTGGAACTTGAGGGAGAAGAGCGGGCTGCCGGTCTTGGCCGCGAACGAGTAGAACAAGCCCGAGTCGGAGGTCGCGAAGTACACTTTACCATCCGCCACTGCCGGTGAAC
Source organism: uncultured Acidobacteriaceae bacterium (assembly GCA_963714225.1). Classification (GTDB taxonomy): domain Bacteria; phylum Acidobacteriota; class Terriglobia; order Terriglobales; family Acidobacteriaceae; genus Sulfotelmatobacter. The sequence continues at coordinate 69,783 of CAVQNY010000040.1, forward strand.
CGATAACCCACGAGCCCTGAGAGGACTGAATGCCAACCTGATTGTGGGTGTCGGGATCTTCGCCGGTCTTGAATCGCCACTTTTCCTCCCCTGTGGCGGCATCGAGAGCGTAGAAATAACTGTCCCAGCTTCCGATAAACAAGGAGTTGTCCGCAATCGCCGGAGAGGCGTGGATTACGTCACCCGTCTTGAATTTCCATTGCAGCGTGCCCGACCCTGCGTTTAAGGCGTAAACGTTGCCGTCGCCGCTGCCAACGAATACGCCACCGTTCCACACCACCGGGGATGAAAGATAAAAGTCAAAAGGGTCCGGCATGGTTTCCCCCGCTGGCTGCGAGCCGTGCAGATGCCGGGCCGCGTATCGGCGTTCTCCCGCGGTCTGGAACTTCCATTTCAGTTGACCGGTGGCTGCGTCCAAGGCGTAGAAATTGCCATCGTAGGCACCAAAGTAAACCAGTCCGCCGGACACTGCGGGGGACGACGTAATCCGGCTCTTGGCTTCGAATTTCCACTTCAGCGTGCCGGATTCGCTGCTGACGGCATAGAAGTTCCCGTCGGTCCCGCCCACGAAAACGACATCGCCAAAGACCGCAGGAGAAGAGATCACGAGCCCCGCCGTATGAAATTTCCATTTGACCTGGCTGAAAGTTGGCACTCCGCCGGCGTTGTAAACACCACTGTGCTCCGGGCCGCCACGGAACATACTGGCATCCGCGCAAACCGACGGTACAGAAACCGAAACGGCGACCACAATTACCCAGAGAGGCTTGAGGCGCATGGAGGGACCTTTTCGCATTCCGCAATTTCGAGTCGGGGAGAACGAGGACACACCGGCGATGACTTGGACGCGGCAGCTTTGCTTCGGTTAGAGACCAGGCGGCTTCGCGGTCGGCCTTTTCACGGTCTTCATCCCGCTAAATCGGCTACATGTCCCAACGCCCGTGGCCTTAAGGCGTGTCGTGGAGTCTCTTGCGCATGGCATGGCGCAGGAGCAGCTTCGGCACCATCGGCGCAAAGAGAATCGGCGCCTTGCTGCTGGCCGTCCTCCACTGCAGCCTTTGCGTTCTCAGCTTTGGTGGCGATCTGACTGTCCCAAGCCCCAAATCCAAGCGCCAGGTTGCAGAAATTCCATTTAAGGTCTACCAGGAATACTTGATCGTGGTGGAGGGGCGAATTGGCGAACTCGAGCACCAAAACCTGCTGCTCGATACTGGCTCCAACCCGAGCATGATCGACCGCGGTGTTGCCTCAAAGCTTGGCCTGCAAGGAAAGACGCGGGAGCTTCTGCTATTCAACAAAAGCGTTGTGTCAGAGAGCACCTCGCTTCCCGACCTTCAGTTCGGTCCCCTGCGGCGGCAGAATCTACAGGTGATGGTCGTCGATCTCTCCGCCATAAGCAACGGACTGGGGACCCGCATCGATGCGGTGATTGGACTCGACGTCCTCGGGGCCACGAACTTCACGGTGGATTATACAAAGCGGCGCATTTCTTTCGCAGCTTCCGTAGAACATCACACTGCGCCCTTCACTGCAGGGCAGCAGTTCATCACGGTGAACCTGAAAAGCGGCAACCGGGAGTTGCATCTGCTTCTGGATACCGGAACACCGCAGCTCGTTTTATTCGAGAATCGCTTGCGCGACGTGGACTACATGTGGAGCGTGGGGGGTGGGAGCGGACAGAACGTTGGAGGGAACGTTGGTTTCGGCGGCGTCGTCCTGGCGCAGGCGAAGATTGGAACGCTGAACGTCGGTCCACAGAGAGCATCGGTGGTGGCAAGCCGGGCAGGCGCGGAAAGCGATCTCGATGGACTGATGGGTGTTTCCTGCCTCCGGCCAAAGCGCATCAGCTTTGACTTTGAGCGGCGGTTGCTAAGCTGGAGCGACTGAGGTAACCGCAACCTGTTCACCGCTTGCCACTGCCAGGCGGAGAGGAATGCACACTCGAGCCGCCATGCCGCCCTCCGGCAAGCTCAACAACTCCACGCTTTGATCCTGGCCGTAGATCGTCTCCAGCCGCTCGCGCGTGATTCTCAGTCCCAAGCCGGTACAGTGGCCCAGATCCTTAATGCCGGGCCCGTTGTCTCTCACCTCAAGATAAAGATCGCCGTCATTATGAGTGGCAGAGATTCGAATCTCGCCTCCCGCGACCATCCTGGAAATTCCGTGCTTGATGGCATTGTCGACCAAGGGTTGCAATAGCAAGTGCGGGACGCTGGCATCAAGCGTCTCAGGGGCGATATCGACACGCACTTTAAGCCGTTCTTCGAATCGGATTTTCTCAATCTCGATATAACAATTTACGAATTCCAACTCGCGGCTCAGGGTTATCATCTGGGTGCCGGCGGTTTCGAGGCTGATCCTGAGCAGATCACCCAGCCGCGTAATCATCCGATCAGCGGCTTGCACGTTGGTTAGCATCAAAGCGGAAATGGAGTTCAGCGTGTTGAACAGGAAATGCGGCTGTAGCTGGCTCTTCAAGGATTGCAGACGCGCTTTCTCGAGTTGCGCCTGCAGTTGCGACGTGCGTACCTCCCGCTCACGCAGTCTCTGGTAGTAAGAGGCGACGTGTGCTATCAGCACGAGCGGCAGGTAGGTGGTGACAACGTCGTCGACCACACTCGAGAGAAACATTCTGGGGAACATGAACCACTGGACTCGGAAGGCATGAGCTTGCGCGTCCCACACGGCGGAGACCCAGTGCTGGAGTCGAGGATCCCAAAACGCGTAGGGAGTCGTGCCCCGCAGAGCCACTTGCGCCACGGTAAACGCCAAACCGCCCGTCAGCAGGATCAGCGAATTTCGTATCCAGTTGCCGCGTTGCACTTGAAAACGATTGGCTAGGGCCAAGACAAAGGGTGTTAGAGGAATGTATGTAAGGACCTGGCTCGATTGCATGCCCAGCACACTGAGGAACCTCATATGGTCGCGGGTTGAGCGATACAACTCGTAACTGGTTATGGCGTAGGCGAAAGCAACAAACGTCCACACGCCGAAACTCAGTCCCCAGATTATCCAGGAGCGAATGGCTGAGGCGTTTCGATCTGCTGTTGTTTCCCTGGCTGGTCCCACCCGCCGGGGCCGGCGTACCAACTCACCTCCACAATGCGAGCAGATGCAGTGCATATTCGAAAAACAGTTCGGGCAGAACGTACATTCGTAGGAACACACGTATGCCGTGTCATCGGCGGACAATGTGAGGCCGCAACTTTCGCAATTCGTCTTCATGTCAGGATCTCACTTGGCGATCTCTTCTGCGCCATCGGCACATCCTGCTGGCAACGCTTAATTCATCGAGTCTTTTTCAGTTCCGTGCCGGGCTGAGCGGGTTACATGATGGACCATTTCGCGCCGGAGATCAATCAAGAATCGGAGCGTTTGACGGGCTGATTTTGTGTCCCGCGAGAGTCGCCATTCGTCCCAATTTGACAACCGTTCGTCCCTGTCTGCGCTCGAAGAAGATTCCAGAAAACTGTAATGCGAGCGATGTTGAGACGGTCTTGTATTGCGACAAAGCAGCGGAGGGGTCGGGAAATCTCGATCCGCGCAGCCTCGATGATTATCGGGAACAATCTTCCTAAACCCGCGGATAGACAATCGCCGATCGTGGCTGTTGGGTTTTGTCTCTCAGATTTCGCATCCAGGGATCGGAACACTCCGCGGCGGGACGAAAGTTCGCCTTGGGACCGCAACGCATCTTCTCGGGACAAGTTGTCCATCTTCGTACACCAGTGCCAGGCAACCATTCTCGCGCTGCCACGTCTATTCAACTGTGGAACCAATGCGAGTGACCAATGATCCCAGATTCAGTCATCTCGTCGCTGCAACACCAACCGTTGGATGCTGTGGTGCGTACGGTCATCGCCGATGACGAACGTCTGGCACGCCAGAAATTGCTTATCCTGCTGGATTCGGAACCGCTGGTAAAGGTGGTGGCGGAGTGCCAGGATGGCAGGCAAACCGTGTCCGCAATTCGCAACTTCCGGCCGGACTTGCTGCTGCTCGACATCCAGATGCCGGACCTGGATGGCTTTCAAGTGCTGCATGAAATTCTTCAGGAAGAAATGCCGGTGGTCATTTTTACGTCGGCATACGACCAGTATGCGATTCGCGCGTTTGAAGCTAATGCGCTCGACTATCTTTTGAAGCCGTTCGATCAGGAACGCCTGCACCAAGCGGTGGAGAGAGCGCGCTCCGAATTACGCAAACAACGCGACCGCGAGATCACGCGCCGGATTCTGAACCTACTCTCGCAAGTCAGGTCGGTGGGCTTGCCGACGCTGGAGCCGGACAGCCGCCTGGTGATCCGGGCCAATGGGCGGGTCGTGTTCCTGGACCTGGACAGCATCGAATGGGTGGAAGCGGCGGCCAACTATGTGCGCTTGAACGTGGGGAAGGAATCCTACCTCTTCCGCGAAACGATCAGCCGAATTTCCGAACGCCTGGACACAAATCACTTCGTACGCATTCATCGCTCGACCATCGTGAACATTCGCAAGATCAAGGAACTAATCCCCGTGAATAGCGGAGAGTATGTGGTGGTTCTGAAAAGCGGCAGAGAACTCTCCTGCAGCCGCGGGTACCGGGCGGCCCTGCGAGGGATCGTCGAAAAGGGCTGTTGAGAGGGCGCCACCGTTGGGCCCCCTTGATGCCGCGTCTCCGGGCGAATCCTGAGACACGCGAACATTAGCACCACGGCGACCTACTACTACATCAAGACGGCCGCCTACGACGTTCACAAAGCGATGACGACGCTGGAAAACCGCAGAGCAGAGGCGAGACCGATTCAATCGGACACTAACAGGACACCAGAAAACAATTCGCCCGTCGAGCCTTCCACGGTTCAGTAGGCGTTAAGTGATTGGGATTGTAAGGACTGGCGGAGAGGGAGGGATTCTATTTACGCCATTTCCAGCAAGTCGTGGTGAATCTTACAGTTGACGATAACAACCTGTGTTCATGAGGGTTTCAAGCACATTCTTGACTTAGGGTCGGTTGTCCACGACGACCTCTAACGACCTCCATTGCCCATAAAAACGATATCACTAATATCACCCCCCTCAAAGCCTTGAAGTCTTTGAGTCGGCGTCGGGGTGTCCTTCCCAATCATCGCGAAGCACTTCTTGAATTCGGTGGCTATCGCCCGTTCGTCGGAAGGGTTGCAACCTGTGACTTCAATCTCCGGTTGGCCGGGTCTTCTTATAAACTGATGCGGATATAAGCCACATCTCGAGCGCTTTGCCGAGATTCAGTTCAGCCGCAGGTCCGCTTCCGGGCTTCCTGATCACCCCACTCGCTGCCTGCCGCAGTCCGTAGTTTTCTCCCCGGACGGTGAATCCCGTCACTGAAACCGTAACGTGTCCACCGTTCACTGTGCCCGACCCGACCAGCTCCGTGCTCTGATCAAGTGAAACCGGACCCGCAAGGGTGATCGGCTGCAATAGGGTTCCCCGGAAACTGAAGCTTCCATCGGGTTGACGAGTCATCGAGTTCACGCGAATCAACAGGCGGACGCCAGCCTCAAACTGGAGAAGAGGAGGATGATCCGCAGATCGCGTTGTACTGTTCGTGGATCTAGGTTGTGAGCCGTCCGCTCTTACCTCGCTTTTATTTGCCTCCTCGTTTGCAGGCTGGGCTGCGCTGGCGACCTGATTCTGAGATTCGTTACGAGGCTTTACGATGGGCGGCAAAACTTCGGGACTAAGCTTCACAACAGGCGATGGCTTCTCGCCATGTCCGATCATCGCTTTCTCATCCTGCCGAGAATCCGTCGTCGGGCTACTTGCGGAATTTATCGGCGCGGCACTCATCGGGCCGACAGCCTTGGGTGAATATGCGGGCTCGGGACTCGCGAGTGGGGGCGTGTTTCGCGCGGTTAGCCCGTTTGAGCCATTACGCTCGGGATTGCTTACCGGATTAGCAGATGGTTTAGATTCTATTGTCGGAGATGAATTTAAATCTGTGGAGGGCACATTCGCGAAAGATTCAGAGTACCGGGTGTTTTCCTTGGAGTTTTCTTCAGAAGGCGTGGCGTCATCGAGTTTATTGACACCCGAGGAATTATCGGAATCAATGTTGGATCGGCTCGTCACTGCTGAAGACGGTCCGGTCTGTCTGACGCGGGTAGCTGAATCCGCGGGTCGTGCATTATGGGATGGTGTGGATGGACTTTCTGAGCGCGATTCTTCCGTCTCCTGCGCTGACGGATTTACTGCAGGCGTATTGAACGTATCTGCTGCCGGCGGAGTGGAAGTTCTCGAAGTCACTTCGTCTGGGCGATCAGGCAGTGCCGGTGACGTGGCATCAACAGCTAGCATCGATTTCTGGGGGTCTCGGAGGCGTTTTCCGAGCGGGCCGCGTCCCACTGTGAGCCCAACGGTGAAAACCATCACCGCGAACAAAAACGCTACTGCGGCGAGCTGAAATCCGAATCCTCTCTCTGCTGATCGTTCAGGAACGTTAAGGTATGAGGGCGAGTCGTCGATACGATCTGGTGACGACTCGACTTTGCCTGTTGGAACTTGCAGTCCAAAACGAAGGACTGGGATGTGGTGGTGCACATTTTCCTGGAGGTCTTCGACAAGCGATAGACCGCTCGCATCCAGAATCTCAGGCGCCACGACCTCAGATGCTTGGGGCGCGGTGCGCGCGATCAGTTCTGGCGAGGAGGTTTGGACTCGGTCAGGAGAAAAACATCCAATCGGCTCTGTTGGGAGGGTTTCGAGGGTCGCCGGAATGAGAATCCCAACTGGCTCAGGCGTTAGGTCTTCACTTAGCTCGGGAATAGAGGTCTTAATTGGTTCGGGCGCGAAGTTTTTTGCATGTTCCGATGGAAAGCTGGCCGCTAGGCTCTGCGGAATGTCGCCGGTTGACATTTCCGCAGCGGAGCCGAACATCGAAACACCGGCGTCGGTGTGAGTGCCGGCAGGAATTGGGAGGGGACCCGGCTGCGGTTTGATTTCGTCGACCGTGGCGGTGTGTTTTGCATAAGTGCTTTCAGTCGGGAACATTTCCCCGTAACGCCCTGCCGCTTCCTCATCGCGATCTGATGGGTTGCTAAAGATCCTTCTGGACTTGCGAGAACTGATTTCCAAGGGCTGCTTGTCGGAGCGAAGGGGTGTCGGCAGTTGTTCAAATTCGGAGGCTGGCTTTTCGGGCGCGATCCAATTTGAAATTTGATTGCGGGCGTCGGCAGTGAGATTAACAAATCGGATGCCAGCGGTTTTTCTTGATTCCGCTAGCCACACAAGCTGCGCGGAGATTTCGATGCTTTGACTGGACCTGGGCAACTGAAAGCGAATGCGGAGGTACTCACCTACTACAAGGTGGTTGGCCACAGCAACGGCCATGCCCGTCTCATTTATATTGAGGACAATGCCGCCATTGGTATCGCCGAGCCCGATATACGTGAGAGAAGCGGGAGTGGTGCGCGTCTGAAGGCGGCGGTCACGCGCAGGAGTCAGGGCCCGGAAGTGCTCTTGCAGATTTGACATGTCCCTCTCCTCACCGCTTCGTGTCAGTGCGCCGACTACAAAGCCGCCATAATCCAAAAGATCTGGTCACCTTTCTTGCACTCTCGAATGTCTGACCCACGTAGATGGTCCTCGCCTCGTTTACAGCTCTTCTAGCGCCCGAGCATCGGAGTCATGGTAAAGGTTCCGTTGCCGCTGCATCCCACAGTTGCTCCCGTCACCATCCAGGTGCCGGTGATTTGTCCGCCGCTCATCGTGCCGTCCAGGGTCAGCGTGTTGCCGGCTGTCCCCGTGGAGCTGACCACGTAGTGAAACGTCCCCGAAACCTGGCCGTTGAAGTTCCCGCTGAGCGTGAATGAGCCTCGGTTACCGTTGGGAAAGTACAGGCTGTGTTGTTTACTGTGAAATTGATGCTGCTCGTACCCAACGACCCGTCACTATTCACCGTGAGGTTCGTCACAAACGCGAACGTCTCGGTCCCCGAACTGTTCAAGGATGCCGGCATCAGGGTGAAAAAGGTGTCAGGCTTCGAAACGGCTTTCGCCCTAAGAAAAGGAACCCGGGCCTCGCGAAAAGGTTGCTGTGCAACTCTAACCGCGGAACAAGATATCGGGGTCCGCCAAGCGCCTGCATCGCGTGGACGAGCGGCTGTTCCAGGGGGAATGTTTGGGCAAGGCGTTCAAGACAGCAGCAGATCAATGAGCGCCATTTTCATGCATCCTGAGGGAACTCCCTGCCTTCTAAGGACGTACTACCCCTCATGAGAAGATTGGGTCTCGCTCCTCTGCTTATCATTCTGTTTGCCAGTCTGTTTGCCTTCGGGCAGGATCAATCCGCTCCTCCCGCCTCCGGGAACTTGCCTGGCGATGCTTCCCTGCCTGATTTAAAGACCGACGCCAGCGGCAAGCTCTCGCAGGAGCAAATGCAACAATTGCTTCGTATTGTCGCCGACAAGGACCTCGAAAACGACAAACGGCTGCGCGACTATACCTACATCGAACGCGACGAGGAGCACAAACTCGATGGCAAGGGGCAAGTAAAGTCCACCGAAGTGAAGACTTATGAAGTGATGGAACTCTACGGTGAGCAGGTGCAGCGGCTGATCGAGAAGGACGATAAAGCGCTCGACAAAAAGGATGCGGCCAAGGAGGAGGAAAAGATTCAGAAGATCATCGACAAGCGCAAGAACGAATCGGAAAGCGACCGCAAGAAACGGGAGGAAAGAGAAGAGAAAGATCGTGAAGAAGACCGTAAGTTCGTGCGCGAAGTCGCCGACGCCTACAATTTCACGCTGGTGGGGACGGCAACGCTGGGCGGGCGCGAAGCCTGGGTAATTGAGGGCGAGCCGCGTCCGGGATTTGTGCCGCGGTTGAAGGAGTCCAAGTATCTGCCGAAGTTCCGCGGGCGCGTCTGGATCGACAAGAACGATCTGCAACTGGCCAAGATGGACGTGGAATGCCTGGACACCATTACCTGGGGATTGTTCCTGGCGCGCTTTCACAAGGGTTCGCGTTTCATGCTGGAACAAACCCGGGTGAACGATGAGGTGTGGTTGCCGCTCCATGTCACGGCCAAGATCGACGTGCGTTTGGCCCTGCTCAAGAACTTTGATGTGGACCTGGAGCAGACCTACCGCGATTACAAGAAATTCCGCGCCACGGCGAAGATTGTGAGCGTGGGAGCAGTGCAGGAAAAGTAAGTGGCGAGTCGTAGTTTATCCTTACCCTGCTTGTGATCCGGCCTGCTCGGGTCAATGAGCCACGGCCCATGCACCTCGGCCCGAATGAGCTTGTCGATTTTCCACCCGCCGTACTGGATCAACACATCGCCGGCCTTGAATCCTGCCTTGCCTGCGGGGCCACTCTCGGCCACTTCGGCAAACTTCATACCACCGTGGTCCCTCTCTCCGTCCCAGCATGGCCCGGGCCGCCGGAGTCGGCATAGCGGACTCTGCTGCTGGTAATCCGACTCGACGCCAAAATCGGGCGGAAGGTCGCTGGTATGACCTAACGCGATTTTCCAACCTCCTGGCGTTTTCACCAGGATGAAGCTCTCCACGTAGGTGCCGTCGCATCGACTATCATCCCAGGACGTAGTGGCCGACGTGCGAGGGAATATTGCATGGGTCACTGTGACGTTGCACAGCGTCTTGGACAGCCGATAAGTAGAAAACGGCGCACGCTCATGGCTCTGACCGAGCGTAGGGATGCTCGACGCCCGCTTCGCGGGGCGTTACGAAACCGCTTAACTGCAGAAGGTGAGTAACGAAGCTCCGGGTTTCCGGGGCATCGTTCTTGTGTCGGACCTAGACTTTGAGATTCAGAGCGAGAAGCGCGCCGGTGGTGAGACCGAGAGCGCAGCTCGCAAAATGTTGCCGCCGAGTACGTTCATCTTTCTTTTCAGGTTTAGACCATCGCAGCTAGACTCATCTCGGTTACCCGGTTCCACATGCCTGGTAAACTAGTCCCATTCGGGGCCATGTGTGCAACTATTGTGCAACTAGAACACGGTTTCACTTAGTGTGCCCTTGAATGGCGGCAAAGCTCTCTAAGAAGTTGCTATCCTCGGAGTGCTCCTCTTCTCTTTGCCCGGCGTACCGTCACTCTCACTACCCATGCAAACAACAGAAAAGACAGCACCGCAAAATACAGCCAGAAACGGCTTAGCCATAACAGGCAATAAATGACGTTCTGAACCCGCGCCGCCCTTCTGATGGATGCCGCCGGTATTTGCACCGGGCGATTCCAATCGATGGTTTTCAGCCGCGGAATGTATCCGCGGCCAATACAGCCCTCTAAACTGTAAACACCTATAGTTCGTGAAAAGTGGTGCGCAACAATCAAATCGCGTGAGAACTCATCCCATGACAATGGGGAGAACTTGCCATTTTCTGTAGCGCCCCCTGCCGTGCTCCCGATTGCAATCGCCTGCGCCTGCGGCCCGTATTGCGAAATAATGGCAGCGCCCGATCCGGGATTAAAACTCGTGTAGAGCATCAACACTTCCTGATCGCCGCGCACATCGACAAGACCAAGAATCTTTTCTAACACCGTGGAGTGAGCCTTGCGCTCATTCGCAATCAAAGGCAGTTGGTAAGTCTGGACATAATATCCGCGCGATTGCATCTGTCGAATGAGGTCAGCATATGCGCGGCGGGCCCGGTAGACCTGACGGTTTGACTCGAGCAATTTCCTGAGAATCATCCCGGCGAAGCGCAGCTTATGGTCGTTAATGACCGACCACTCTTTGACAGAGGGTTCAATATCGAGGCCTACAGCTTCCCATCGGAGCCCATTGTCGGTCGACCATTTATCGAATTCAGCAAAACGGTTAGCCGTTGCAGGCGCGTTGTCGGCATTCACGTAATAGCCGTCATTCTGGTCTAACACGATCACAGCAACGGCAGGTATGCCCGCCGCGTTTAGTTGGCGTACCGCCTGGGTGCGGTCTGCGCTGAAATCCTCAGTCGAGAGAGCGACCCCGCCATTGATCTGGTGCAGTTCTCCCAATAGTTGGGGGGAGAAAAGCGTTTTCAACTCGCTGGTCCGGCTATCGCAGGCGAAAATCAGGTGTGCAGGCGGCCGGTTCTCATCACGGATTACAGTCTCCCCTCGCGTGTCCTGTGGCGGGGATGCAGCTTGCGACCAGCTCAAACCGAGTGCATTCACGAGTACGATCACGATCCCGAGTACGTTCCGGCTTCCATGCCCAATGGCTTTAGTCATCGTCACTCGCTGATCGGAACCTAGCGCGTGAGTCGCCACTCTTGCTTCGTTCACCATGAAACTATGCCTGTCGAACACTCTCGACAAAAATGGAAGCTAATCTGTTCCAGCCATGGGTTTTGAAAATGAACGCAACCGACAGCAAAGAATAGCTCAGGAATTAGGCTGTTGTGGCATGCATATTGTTATAGCAAACGAATTGTTCGTAATTGTGTTTGGCACACTAGGGACTGCTATACGGCATGACAGAGTGACAGGCTGCCTCGACCCGATGGTGTGTACTGTTGATTTCTAGGCTGAGCATCGAGGCTTATGCCCAAAGCAACATCAATCGTAATTCGCGACATTTCGGCTTCGGGTCGGGAGATCGGCTTGGTAGTGGACGGCGGGATTAGCGCAGGATGGGCGACGTGTCCGTCCGAATCACGAGTTGTTTTTCCGCATCGGAATTGCTCTCAACCTGCGAATCGAGGCGTCAGCACGATGCCCGACAGACGGCTTCTCATGGAGATGCGTATTGCTCGATGAGGTCGGCCCCCTCCTCCAGGGAGAGCATCACACAATGCAACTATTTCGTACCACTCAATTTCGAGCATTTTTGCTGGATTCTGCGAGGTGCAGGGATGAAATCTTTTGAACATACAACGGTAGAGGCGAATGGAGCAAAACTGCATGTCGCGCAGGGAGGGCAAGGCAAGCCTCTCTTGCTGCTGCATGGCTGGCCTGAATTCTGGCTGATATGGGAGCCGGTGATGCGCCGGCTGGCGTGTCGATATCGGGTAATTGCCCCCGATCTTCGAGGATTTGGCGAAAGTGATAAACCATCGGGTTCCTTTGGAGCTAACGACCACGCCGCAGATCTCATGGCGCTTCTGGAGCAGCTGAGGATCGAAACTATCGGAGTGGTCGGACATGACGTGGGCGGTGCATCTATGCTGCCTCTCGCTCGGAAGGCTTCACACCGGATCAGTGGTCTGTTCTTTTTCGATTTCGTCTATCCTGGAATTGGGCCGCGCATGGGCGCACCTGACCGTCTTATCGAGATCTGGTACCAGTCGTTCAATCAAATGGAAATGGCTCCGGCTCTGGTCGGCGCGACGCGGGAAAGTTGCTCGAGATACTTCGGCCATTTCCTCCGACATTGGGCTTACCGCAAGGACGCCTTCGACGACGTTCTCGAACAGTTTATAGACAATTTTCTCAAACCCGGTAACCTGGAGGGAGGTTTTGCGCACTACAAAGCTGCTCACGCGGGACGCGTCGCCATGATCAAAGGAGAAGCGCCGACTCAGCCGCCAATAGACCTGCCTACTTGTGTTCGCTGGCCTGAGCACGACCCGCTCTGTCCATACGCCTGGACCGACCGACTTCGAGAGACATTCAGCAACCTGGACTTGGCACCATTCCCCGGGGTAGGCCATTTCCCGCACCGCGAGAATCCGGATCGTGCCGCCGAGGAAGTAGCTGGGTTCTTTGGGCGGATTGGTTGGTAGCCTGCGGTTCATTTGGTACCAATCAATCGCCCGCTTCGCTCTCGATTAGTTTCCTTTGAGTGCGGGCACATTCCTCGTAGTGATTCTCAGGTGGGGTTGCCGGCTGGTTGGATAAATGCAACCAACTGGACTGCACGTCATCGCTCACGAGATATCCACGTACAGCTATCGTCTCTCATCAATGATGAGCATCCCACAGTGCTCGAGCAATCGTTACTCGAAGGCGCTGCCGACTATGGCAGGCGAACTAATTCCCGGCTCAGTTCCCTCCAACTTCCTCGCGATGACGAAAGGGCGTGAAAAGGAAATCGAAACCGCATTTGTCGTCGACGAAGGTAAGACCGACCTCTCTAATTTAGCTGGCTATAACAGCACAACGGAACAACCGGGCGATCTTGGCTATTGGGTGGGATACCGCGTCGTCAAGTCTTATTACCGGCATTCTGCCGACAAGCGCCGGGCATTTCGCTAAATTCTGGAAATGACCGACCCAAAGGCATTTCTGGCGAAAAGCGCATTGGTATCCTGGAATTCCGCTTTAATAGGAACAGCCTAATCGCCGCAGGAAACCGACAATTTTAGGGGGGCCGGCGCCATCATAATTGAGGCTGCCCAGCTTTGATTCTGTTGCAAAGCGGCCGCCTCGGACTTGGACGCTTCCGGGTTAAGCGAACTTCCGCACCTTGAGACTCCGCCTTTTGCGCCTCATCCACCAGCACAACTCCCTGTTCCGGTAGTTACTCCACGCTGCAAGCCGCAGTTGCGGCTCAGCACCACTCCCCGCTTCTCCGGATGGCGATGCATATAGTGCAGATTCTCGACCCGCTTCTTCTCCGTGAACACAACCGCGCCTGCCACATGTGTCCATCCTCCAAGGCCGTATCCTAAATAGGCCCTTGGGTTTCCACGTCCTGGTTTTTCTCTCTGTCCAATTTCGCGCACACTGCCAGCCAAGCGCACTGTGACACATCATGTCATTCGCGAGTGAATAGCGCGTTGATCTCAGGATAACTCACAGCGTCCTCGGAAAACGCGAAAGTGCCACGTTCTTTCATTTCTCTGGCCGCGCGAAGAAATGTGCCCCATGCGGCGCGAGAAAGGGCACTCCCGACACTGATGCGCTTCACTCCCATCGCCGACAACTCTGCCACGCTCAGTTGAACTCCCTGCAATCCCATGATCACATTGACCGGGCGATCAACGGATGTGACCACCGCCCTGATATCGCTCTCAGTCTTGAGGCCGGGCGCATAAAGAACGTCCGCCCCGGCCTCCTGGTAAGCCTGCAGGCGCTTGATCGTGTCTGACAAGTCGGGCCTTCCGACTACATAGTTTTCCGCACGCGCCGTCAAGGTGAAAGGGAATGAAAATTGATGAGCTACCTCGGCAGCGGCCTGGACTCGCTCCACGGCCTCCTCTAGCTCATACAGCCGACCTTCGGCTCGTCTCGACACATCCTCAATGGATCCCCCAACGAGGCCCGCATTCGCGGCCAACGCAATTGTTTCCCCGACGGTTTCCGGGGAATCCCCGAAGCCGTTCTCCAAATCTGCGCTCACCGGTAATCTTGTGGCTGAAGCAATCGCAGCCACATGCGCCAGCGTCTTCTCACGATCGATGCTGCCGTCTGGGCATCCGGCAGAAAACGCATAACCGGCGCTGGTTGTAGCCAGCGCTTCAAAGCCCAGTCGCTCCAACAGGCGCGCAGTACCGATGTCCCATGGATTGGGAATGATGAATACGCCGTCGCGCTCATGGAGCGAACGAAACGTTTGCCCTTTTTCCACTTGTGTCATTGTGAAGTTCACCTTAACTTTCCCGGTTGAGTGAGGAGAAGAAAGTACCGTCTACGACTTCGACGAAATTTCTCTCTTCGCGGACGATCAGTTTCTTGCTTTGTGCCATGGCGAAGTTTTCCCGGGCTTCTGGATCCGACCTCAGCCGTGCCCGATATGCCTCATAGGCGGCAAGGCTTTCGAATGCAATCAAGCCCCACGCTACATCGTTTGTGCCTTCGTAAGGAAGGAAATATCCGATGAGTTGGCCACCACAGCGAGGAATGATACGTCCCCATGTCTCGGCATATTTCTTGAACTCATTTCGCTGGAACGGATCAATCTGGTACCGGATGAAACAGGTGATCTTCATATGTAGGCTCCTGGCGGCTGGCTTGGTTGGGCAATGACTGTGGACCGATAGCAAATACTAAGCCTCCTGCTCTTGGAGAGTCGACAATCCGCGTCGGTGCATCGCTCCGGGTGCGGCGGACCACGTTAAGCACGATGCCAATTCTCGGGCACGGATACTTCGTTTATCATTAAAAAATTGATGTCGAAAACAGCGTAGGTGACCGGCGGCTGAAACCCAAAGCACCCCCGTACAAAGCATCCAGGGCTTGCCGCACTGAGACTCCAAGCTGTGCTCAAAACACTACAACTTCAATCTACTACGGCCCGGGGTTCGGCTTTGACCTAACGTACGTTGCCGTGCAATCGAGGTAGCTCCGCCGATGAGGTTTTTCGCGTTAGGCTTACTGTTTCGCCGCGATCGACTGCAACGGCGCTCTCATTTTTCCATATACCCCGGTGCCCAGTTAGAGCGGGGCGTGCACTGTTCGGCTGAGCTCTAGCACAGGTGAGCTTTAGCAGAGGTCGACTTGGAATGAATGGTCGGCGGCTTTTGACTGTACTTTCAGAGATGAAAAAAGGAGTTTGTGTGCCTTTGTGACTCGGCACGAGCACTTTGATGTCGAACGAAGTGTTATCAAATGGCCATCTATAAGTTTTGTGACATCGGAGGTGCAATTTGAGGAAAGATTGGATGACGTTCGTATGGCTGGTTGTAGCGGCGGTTTTGGTGCCGGCGAGTTCACAAGCACAGTGGAGGACACGATGGGAGTACGAAGGGCCAAAAGGGCCCGAACATTGGAGTGAACTGGATCCAGACTACGCCGTCTGCAATGTCGGGAAGGAACAGTCTCCCATCGACATTGAAAATGCGCAGAAAGCTGAGGTCCCCGCTATACGATTCAAGTCCCAAAGCGGCCCGCTCAAATATTTAATTAACAACGGATACACGATCCGAGTGGACTACCACGACGCTCCGGGAATGGGAAACCTTCTAATTGTGGGAGATAAGCGCTACCAGCTAATACAATTCCACTTTCACCGTCCCAGCGAAGAATACATTCGTGGTAAGCGATACGACATGGTGGCGCACTTGATGTACCGAACCGGCGACGGGAAAATTGCGGGAGTCGCAGTTCTTCTGAAGGCGGGCAAAGCGAACGCTACCATTCAGCAGATTTGGGAACATATGCCAAAGACTGAGAGCAGGGTGTTGGCTGATTTTTCCCATCCAGGGGAGGAGATTGCTGGAGTGGAGATTGATCCCGGTGGCCTGCTGCCCCGCGACCTCGGCTTTTACATGTATATGGGCTCGGTGTCGGCTCCGCCCTGCACTGAGGGCGTCACGTGGTATGTGCTGAAGACTCCGGTGGAGATGTCGGCAGCGCAGATTGACGCATTCGCCGAGCTTTTCCCGCACGATGCCCGGCCCCTTCAGCCGCTCAATGGACGGGTTGTGAAGGAGAGCCGGTGAACGAGACCTGTTGTGCGCTGTCTCTCAGAAAATTGTTTAACCCGAACGTCAAAGATGAGGTAATTGGTACAAGGCATCATTGCTAACTACGTGGTAACGGGATGCGCGTATACATCTTATTCTTGAGTCTTACGCTCCTTGGAGGGGTTGTGTCTTCCCAATCTGTTCCTGCTGCCATCTTCACCGATCCGGTTGCGGATCCCTTGCATCCCGCACGAACGACCGCCCTTCACATCCCGACTCACGGAGTGCAGATTAACGGCATTATCTACCAAGCTTCGGGTGCAGGACCGCATCCGACTCTCGTCATCTTCCATGGCTTGCCCGGAAATGAAAAACTTCTCGATCTTGCGCAAGCTGTCCGACGCGCGGGATGGAACTCTGTGGCTTTCAACTATCGCGGCTCATGGGGCAGTCCCGGAGCCTTCCGTTTCTCGCAGAACCTCGAGGATGCCGAGGCCGTTCTCGCTTATTTCCGCGATCCAGCGATTTCTGAACAGCTGGGCATTGACACGAACCGCATCGTCCTAGCTGGCCATAGTATGGGCGGATGGGTGGTTGTGCACACCGCAGCACGCAATCGCCAGTTAATGGGTGCAGTCCTGATTTCCGCTGCTGACGTGGGCAAACAAGGCGAACTGCCACGGGATGGTCTGCTTGCTCTTTTGGCAGATTGCATGGGGCCTTTGGCAGGAGTGACACCAGAGAGCTTGGCTGACGAGATGCAAGCCTTGAGCAGAAAGTTTAGATTCGAAAACGTCGCTTCCGACCTCACCCAGATTCCGCTTCTCGTACTTACAGCAGATGACGGCTTTGCTCCTGATTCTGATGCGCTCGTTCATGCCATCCGAGACCACAGCGCCCAGGCCATCACGGCCGTCCATGTCTCCACCGATCACAACTGGTCAGATCATCGCATCGCTTTGGAAAGCATAATTATCAACTGGCTGCACGGACTAAACCAGCAATCTGTGAAGAATGTTGGAGGACGGCAGCTGAGTCATTCAGTGCCCCACGAAACTTGCGCGGTCAAACATCATTAGAACCGGTCTCATAAATGGTGGTTGAACCTACTTGGCTATTTTCTGCGCATAGGAAAACAGGCAGAAGGAGGGCATGCGAGGACGATGGGGAACTCAGCGATGCCCAGTGGGAAGTGATCGAACTGATCTTGCGACCGAAACGACGCTCCGATGGTCGGGGTCGCCCTTGGCAGGACCCGCGAGGAGTGCTCAACGGAATCTTGTGGGTGTTGGGCACCGGGGCCCCGGGGCGCGAGCTGCCCAAGAAATATCCGCCGTACCAGACCTGCCATCGCCGCTTTCAGCAGTGGGTACGGGAGGGCAAGCTGGAAGACATCTTGCGCGTACTGACCCAGGAGTTACACGCCCGAGGAAAATTGTAACTGGAGGAGGCTTTCATTGACGCCTCCTTCACGGGGGCAAAAAAGGGGGCCTCGCGGTCGGGCCCCCAAGCGCGGCAAAGGGACGAAAATCATCGCTCTCGCCGATGATCACAGTCTTCCTCTCGCCGTTAGTATCGAAAGCGCTTCGCCGCACGAAAGTCAGCTCGTCGAAGGCGTCCTCGGGCACAGCTTCCTCGATAGCCTCCCCGCACGACTAATCGGTGACAAAGCCTACGACAGTGACCCCTCGGACCGCGATCTGGCCGAGCGCTATGGCATCGAGATGATCGCACCCTATCGCGGAGAGCGCCGGGAACCCACGCAGGACGGTCGCCCGTTGCGCCGCTACCGTAGGCGTTGGCGAGTGGAACGACTCTTTGCCTGGCTGCATCACTTTCGTCGGTTGGTCATCCGTTGGGAGTACCACGTCGAGAACTTCTTCGGCATGGTGCGCCTGGGTTGCATGCAAATCTTGCTCAGGCATTTATGAGCGTCTACTCGTATCGCAAAGCTACCATGGGATCGACCTTCGAAGCGCGGCGAGCTGGCAGGTAGTTCGCGAGGAACGCCACAGTCCCTAGCAGTGCGGCAACGCCTGCGAAAGTCAGAGGGTCGGTTGCCGTAATCCCAAACAACATTCCCGCGATTAGCCGTGTCATCCCGAGCGCAAGCATGGCGCCTGCTGCTATCCCCATGAGGGCGAGCGCCATTCCCTGCTTCACTATGAGCGCGAGTACATCGGGCCGCCGGGCGCCCAAAGCCATGCGGATACCGATCTCGTGAGTACGTTGTGCGACCGAGTAAGACATGACCCCGTAGAGTCCGATGGCCGCAAGCAGCATGGCCACCACGGCAAAGATGGAGAGCAGGAACATGCTGAACTTCCGCCGTTCAACGGAGTTGGCGACGAGTTCCTGCATAGTACGGACGTTGGCGAGAGGGATATCTTTATTCACGCTCCAGACTACATTCTGCGCCGCCGAAGTCACGCTCGTGGCGTCAGAGCTTGCGCTACGTATCGCCACGAACATCGACGGCCATTGCGCCTGACCGAGCAACTGGTAAATCTCAGAGTGGGGATCTGCATCGAGCCCGACGTGCCGGACATTACCGACCACACCTATGATCTGCAGCGTCAAATTGTCCGGGCCGAAATGGGTGAGCTGTTTGCCAATTGGGTCCTGTCCAGGAAAAACGGTTCGCGCGAGAGCATCGTTGACGACGGCTACATTAAGCGAGCTGCCCAGGTCGCTCTCGCTAAAGCTGCGGCCTTTCAGCAATGGGATTCTCATTGCAGGGAAATAGTCAGGAGTGCTGACGCGAACGTCCGCCTCGTAGTCCTTTTCGATTCCGGGAACGTTGAAGCTGCGTGAACTGTTGCCTCCCGCCAGAGGCAGCCAGCTAACAGCGCCTACAGCCTGCACCCCTGGTAGCACCTGAAGCCGTTGCACAACTTGTTGATAAAACGCGAGTTGGCGAACAGGATCGGTGGAGGACGGAAGTCCAAGGTTGAAGGTTAAGAGATGATCCGGATCGAAGCCGGGATTAACCTCCATGAGTCGTGCGAAACTCTTGACCAGTAGTCCGGCGCCAACCAGCAGAACTAGCGAGAGTCCAACTTCGGCGATCATCAGAGCGGAACGGGTTTGCCCCCGGTTCGCTGTACTCCCGCGTTCGCCTTCCTTGAGGAATTCGTTGGGGTTTGATCGCGACGATTGCAGAGCGGGGATCAGGCCAAACACAACTCCGGAGACAACTGAAGCCAGGAAACTGAAGGCCAACACTTCCCGGTTGATTCCAATCTGCTTGAACTGACGGATATCCGGTGGACTCAGTGCCAATAGCGATGGAACGGCTAGGACTGCCAGCAGAAGCCCGAGGACTCCTCCCACAATCGCGAGCAGAACACTTTCGGTAAGCAACTGGCGGAGCAAACGCCGACGGCTCGCTCCCAGAGCCGTTCGTATCGAGATTTCTTTGGCGCGCGCTGTGGCTCGTGCCAGAAGAAGGTTGGCAACGTTCGCGCACACGATCAGAAGCACGATGACCACCGCAGCTAAGAGAACCAGCAGAACCGGACGGACGTCACCGACGATATACTCATGTAACGGTAGAAAGCTCACGCCGACATCTCCGTTGGAATCCGGATATTGCCTCTCCAGGCGGCGGCCGATGGTATCGAGCTCCGCGCGGGCCTGCTGCTCGGTCACTCCTGGCTTCAACCGCGCCCAGACGTCAAGATAATTTCTGCCCCTGAATTGGCGCGGATCTTTGTTAGGCGCCAGAGCGTGAGTGGGCACTCCCCAGGGAGAGGGCAGCCACAGCTCGCCGTACTCGTCGGGAGAAAAGTTCGGCGGCATCACGCCGACAACGGTATACTGCTCCCCATTGAGCCGGATGTCCCGGCCAACAATCGCGCGATCTGCAGCAAAATAACGCTGCCACAAGCCGTAGCCGAGCACCACAACGTGATCGTTACCGGGCCGCGCGTCGCTCGCTTCCAAACCGCGCCCGAGGATCGGACCTACTCCGAACAGAGGAAAGAAGCTTGGTGTGGTCATCGTGCCTATGACCCGCTCCGGACGATCTCCCGCCGATAGGCTTCCTTGCCATCCGCGAGACGCTGCCATCTCGGCGAAGACCTGGTTTTGTGAGACCCAATCCAGATAGTTGGCAGGAGAGGCGTCGTCGGTCGATATGCCCTCGAACGTCTGCGAGACCTTCACAATTCGATCCGAATCTGGATAGGGAAGCGGATGCAACAACACTTGATCGACCACACTGAACACCGCAGTGTTGGCGCCGATCCCCAGCGCCAGCGTGGTCACTGCAACCACGGTGAACCCGGCGCTCTTACGGAGCCGGCGCGTTGCATAACGGAGATCCTGAAACAGTCCGGTCATCGCTTTCTCCTCACTCGTACCGCAGATCTACCGTTCGTGTCGATACCCAAAGGCGAGACCGGATCACAGCGCCAGGCGGTGAAGCCAGGGCCCGCACGCCTCTGCGGCAGAGTTTCGATAAAATCTCCTGCGTGGGCCAACCGTAGCCCAGATCGGGCCCTGTCTAATCAGGACTCTGACCAATCTACATCAGAAGGTAACCCCTTGGTTGCAAAGGAAAAACCGAACACCGTTGCGGAAGCAAAGCGGAACATTCTGTCCGCCCACGGACAGTCGATGTCCGGAAGCGAACAAAGACAATGAGTCTCCTGGTTTATGAGACCGGTCCTA
>CAVQNY010000041.1:0-232036 GCA_963714225.1 uncultured Acidobacteriaceae bacterium
TAGTTCAACCACCACGTCGGATTCACGCCGGCAAGCTTTGTCGCGTCCTCCTGCTGCCAGTCAAGCCAGAAGAAGTCGATCCCCTGGTGCTCGAGGGGATGGATCACATACTTCAAATAATTGGCCGCGAATTTCTTGTCAGTGATGTCGAAGGGCACATATTGCTTGCTCGCGGGATCGATTCCCATCGAGCTTGACATTGCAGGATAGCTGTCCTCCCAAGGTTGAATGCCCGACGCCGGATGAATATTGAGCGTGGTCTTCAGGCCTTGCTCGTGAACACTCGACAGAAAACTTGCCGGATCGGGGAATAGGAGTTTGTTCCAGGAATAGCCAGTCCAGCCAAGACGGTGACCCGACGCATCCACTTTGTTGTTGCCGACGACTTCGTTGAAGGTGGGGTGCCAGTCGATGTCCATCACCAGTACGCTCAGAGGAGTGTCATGCGTGCGGAATTGTTGAAGCAGCTGTTCGAATTCCTGATCGCTGTAAGACCAGTAGCGCGACCACCAGGCGCCAAAGGCAAATCGTGGCGGCAGCGGGATCTTGCCTGCGACCCGAGTGAAATCATGAAGGGCACCTTTGTAATCGTGCCCGTAGCCGAAGAAATACCAGTCCTGCCGGTCGCCCGCGGGACGCAGTATCACCCAGGGCCACGCGCTCTGCTCACCCGCGCGAAAACTGAAGTCGGCCGAATCGAAGAGCGGGCGTGCGCTGTCGTCCACGAGTGTCCAGCCGTCACGCGATATCAGGCCGGGCTCCAATTTTACTGCCCCGCGGGCGGTATCAAGCGTACGGGTGGTGCCCAGAAGATTGCCGGTGTCTTGCGTCCCCGGTTTCCATACGACTTCTTTTCCGTTCAGGCTGAACGAAACAGTAAGGTTGTGAGGGGTGAACTTGCCGTTGGTATCCCCGGGATCGTAGACCAGCGTCAATGCACTGGTCTTCAGCACCACGCGGTTGCCGGGGTCGATCTGCCGCGTGAATTGGGGAACCGAAAGCCTGCGATTTACGAAGGCGAAAGAGGCATGATCTTCAAACTTACCGTCATTAGCCCATTCCAAGCGGATGAGTTGAGGTGTAAGAACCGTGAATCGCGCCGAGCCGGCTAGTACGACCGCGCGAGGATCGGCGACCGGATCGTTGCTATTGGGGGCAACTGCCGCGTTCACCAGCGCAGTCTGCAGGAAGACGCCCAAGATACACATGAATCTGAGCGAGGCAATGCCGCGGAGTAGATTTCTCATTTGCATCAATACCTGGAGTCGGAGGGACGATTTATCCATGTCGGTTCAGAGTGCCTGGCGGCTTCGAATCCGCCAGGCATCGCTGAATGGTTGGACTGGCTAGCTTGCAAGCTTACCAGTAGAATTTCCCGCCGAACTGAACGCTCCTTGCGGGATAGGCCGAAGTGATTGTTCCGAAATTGCTGTCGCCCAGATTGGTGTCTGGCTCGAAGAAGCTCGGATGATTGAACACATTGAACATTTCGACGCGCAACTGCAGCCTTCTCAGCTCGCCGAGGCCCCACCATTTTCCGATACCCATGTCGTAGTCGAAGAATTTGGGCGCTCTCAGATTCGACAGGAATCGCGGAGCATCGCCAAATGTGTAGGCCGCAGGCTGGGTAAATGCCGCTGGATTGATCCAATCTGTGATTGACTGATTCTGTGGAACCGGATTGACTCCCGCGACAAGGTTGGGTCTCTGATTGAATCCGAATCCGCCTGTGTTATTTGTGGCCGGGTTGATAGAGAGCGGCAATCCCGATTTAGCGGTTAGAATCCCGCTCCATTGCCATCCACCAAGGACTGCATTCATGGGCCGGCTCCAACCGCTGCCGAGCAATTTGCCGGCGCCGAATGGGAGTTCGTAGTTGTAGTTGACCACCAGGCTATGCGGGGTGTCGGTCACGTCCACCGAGTGCTCTGCAGCGAGGTTATACGAGTTTCGCACCGAGCTTCCGCTGCCGGGGAAGGCCCATCCGGCGGCGCCCTGTACGTCGTCCATAAATTTGGAGTAGGTGTAGGAAACATTCAGATCCAGCCCCGAATGCCAACGGTGAGTGTAAGTGGCCTGCAGTGCGTTATAGGTCGAACCGCCTACGGCTGGGGGTGCTTCGGTCACGCTGCAGTATTCAGGGAAGCGGCGCAGCAACTGGCCCATAGGGACCGTGGGTTGATCGAGGCCACAGCCGCTGGAGGTTATGTGTCCGAAGAACGGATTGGCAACCGGGTTGAGCAGTTGACTGCCGAGGGCGAGATCGGACGCGGGTATCTCGTCCCACTCCAGGTATTGTGACAATACGTGCACGCCGTGGTTTCCAACATAACTGATGTCGATCAGGTCGTTGTTCGTAAGCGAGTATTGAGCACCTGTCATCCACTGCTGCACATATGCAGAGTTGCGGACATTATTAACTACTGGATTCAAGCCGTAACCAACGTCGGTCAATCCACCTAGCGAATTTCCCGTTGTCGGAACCTGGCCGTTGGGGAACGCGCTCTGGCAAGGCGTGGACGTCGCCCCATTGCTGCAGTTCAGAGCGGAGTTTCCGCTAAGAGTGGTAAAAGGGTTGAGTCCACTATTAAGACTGGTGACCCACGGTGTCCCCTGCGAGTAGCCGATGTTGGGACCTTGACCGTAGTAGTTTGGCACGAAAAAGATGCCATATCCGCCGCGAACTACCAGCTTGTCACGAAGCCTGTACGCCGCTCCGATTCTTGGGGCAAAGTTTTGGTGCTGAGTATTATAGAGTCCACGGTTCCCGCTGCTGTTGAACACAAGCTCGCCCGGATAGTTTGTGCCTACCGCGGTGCTGATCGGATTTACCGCGTTGAAGTCGAAGTATTCCTGCTCATTGGTCCTTTCCGTTGGGGCGGTCTGGATTTCATAGCGCAGACCGAGGTTGATCGTGAGCTTCGGACGGATCTTCCAGTCATCCTGCAGATACCAGCCAAGCAGGTTCTTGTCGGTCGCTGGAAATTTGTTAAAACCGGTCTGATCGGTTCCGCTGCCGACGCCCATCAGGAATGAAGCAAAACCGTCGCCCGTTCCGGCCGTTGCATTCTGGGGATCAGGTCCAGCGGTAGACGTGGTCTGGAACTGCAGAACGGTGTTCGCATAGTGACCGCCGTCGATGCGGGCCCAAACGTCTGTGAACCCAAATGACAACTGGTGCTTGCCGCGGATCTTGGTGAAGTCCACAGAACCGGTCCATAGGGTTTGCGGAACCTGGTAGTTGTCCAGTCCGGCTTGGGCGCCTAAAGGGGCATAGCTCTGTGGCTGGAATTCAGGGAAGCTCGGCGCAATTCCGTCCACAAACGATGGTAAGCCCAGAGCCGACGACTTGTATCCAAAGCTCTGCGTCACCGATTGCTCGACATGGCGGTTCACTCCCAGATTCGCGTTCATGGTCAATGTCGGGTTGAAAATGTGGGTGTATCCGACATCCACGCTGTATCGGTTGTTGGGAGCAACGACGCCTGGCCCTCCTGGATCGGAAGCTCCGTAGTACGTGGGGAAGTTGACTTTCTGCTCGTACTTCTGCGACCAGCGCGCGAAGAGGCGATCATTGATAGATAAGTTACCGTCAATGCGGCCGGAGTATTCATTCGAGTGCGCCGCGGCAGAAGAGGCCGAAGTGAAGTTGTTGATGAGGGCGCTCGTGGTGGGGATCGGCCAGTAACTTCCGCTTGCAATTGAGCTGGCGATCGAATCCATCAGGCCGGCGGGAATAATGTTGGTGACGCCTAAACCGGTTACGATATTCCCGGAAACAGGATCGCGGATGTACTCGGTCGTCGCTCCAGAAGGACAGGTCACGGAATCGCCGGTTACCCTGTCGGTGCCTCCGCAGGTGACTTGACGAGTGCTGAACGGGTTGTAGATTTCGCCGCTGTAGATCGGCCGTCCAAGATAATCCGTACCCGTCTGGGCACCCAGCGAAGCGGTAAAGATCCCCGTCCTTTCGTCGCTGGTGGGCATTGTGACCGGACCGAAAGTGGCGGGCGTCGCCTGCCGCAGACCTTCGTAGTACGCGAAAAAGTACAGCTTGTTTTTGATGATGGGGCCGCCGACTGTGGCCCCGAACTGGTTTCGATGGAAGGCCGGCTGGCTCCCATTATTGAAATAGTATCGAGCGTCATACGCGCTATTCCGGTAAAACTCCCAGGCATCGCCGTGGATCTGATTCGTCCCCGACTTGGTGACGACGTTAACGACGTTGCCGCTGCTCCATCCATATTGCGCGGTAAATGCATTGGTCTGGATTTTAAATTCCTGGACGTCATCGATCGAGGGGACGTAGAGCACGCCGCCCCAGTCCAGTCGCGTGTCCCAGGTGCCATCGAGCAGGTATTGCGCGGTGCCGAAGAATGTGCCGCCAAAGTTGAGAAACGAAACATCCTGGTCAGCGCTCCCCGAGATGCCTGGAGCTCCCACAACCTGCTCCTCGGCCGTATTGCTCACCGAGGAATTCAGCTCGGCAAGGCTTATGATGTTGCGCAGGTTCAGCGGCGTTTCCACCAATTGCCTGGCTGAAATGTCAGAGGAGATGTTCGCGTTGTCCGTATTAAGAAGCGGAGCTTGAGCAGTAACCTCGATGGTTTCGGACGTCGATCCTACTGCCAGCCGCACATCTTGACGTGCGGTCTGACCTGCTTCCAGCGAAAGGCCGCGCTGCTTGTAGTCCTTGAAGCCGGAGACATCGACTTCCAGGGTATAAATGGCCGGCGGGAGTAGCGTAAATGAGTACAGACCGTCCTCTTGAGTCACAAAGCGGCGGCTGATACCGTTTTGCGCGCTAGTGAGGGTCACCTTCGCATCTTTCAATGGGAAGTCGGCGGGGTCAGTGATCGCGCCGCTCAGGGTTGCGGCCACCTGCTGATTTTGAGCCTCAAGGTAGCTGCCACTTAGGAACGCAGCGAGAACCGCCAATACGAAGCATGCCTGCCAACGCACTTTACGCAACATTGGTACCCTCCTGTGCTTCTTGACCGGCCGGTTGCAGCCGAGCTCACGCGGACTAAACCGCAGCCTTGGGATCGGTCCGGAAATGCACAATATGGAACTAACCCCGAGCCGCGATATAGTGGGGCACGCCATTAGAAAATAGCAAGCGTTTACAGGTAAGAAGGAGGGGATAAGAGGGATAATCGATTTAGCCGCTGGTTTTCTCCTTTGATTTCACATGCTTCCGAAACCGATAAGAACAGGGAGAAAAGACGGCTCGCTACGTGTTTTACAGTTGAACTCCATGGGTGAGCCGCAGTAGTATCCCGAACACAGAGTTCGCTCGCGACAGAATCCTGTTTGGTCGCAACGTAGGGGCACCTCGGAAGGCTGGAGTCGATTGATACCAGAGCCCGTCATAGAGAGCTGGACTCCGTCCAGCGAACTAGAAAAAGAAGCAGTTCAGCAACAGCTGGAACGGATGCTGGCCTCCCCTCTTTTCCATTCCAGCAAGCGCTATGCGCAGTTCTTGAGATTCGTACTCGGGCGCACTCTGCAAGGCCGGGGACAGGACCTGAAGGAACGGATCCTCGGCATCGAGGTCTTTGACCGTCCCCCGGATTACGACACTAATATTGATCCGATCGTTCGCGTCACCGCCGCAGAAATTCGTAAACGCATCGAACAGTACTATCACGATCCCCAGCACGGCCAGGAAATTCGGCTTTTCCTGACGTCAGGTTCGTATGCGCCCCACTTCTCCTGGCCCGGCTACCCGAACGGTCCTGCAGTGCTCCCTTCCCCTGCAGCGAACGGGTCCGGTGTAACCCCTCACACTGCTGCGGAATCCGAGAAGGCCAAGTCTGCCCCGCATCGATGGATCTCTACAAAAGCGCTTGTCCTGGTGCTTGGGTTATTCGTGCTGATTTCCGCGGCTGGCATCTGGTGGCGAGGATCCCGGCCGACTATCTTGCGAGAGTTCTGGGCACCGTTTGTGAAATCCCCCGAGCCTGCCCTGTTCTGTATCGCCGACCAGGTGCAGTATGCGAACATTCAGCTGCGGGATGCGGGCGACCCGCAAAAAGAGATCACTCTTCCCGACACCATGGTCACCGTGATCATTGATGATCTCAATCCTCTAGTGAACATCGCCGGGACGTTGCGCTCGTACGGCAAGAACTATCGAGTTCTCGGGGAATCCACGACCAGCCTCACCGACCTTCGCCGCACCCCTTCCATTTTCATCGGCGCCTTCGATAATAGGTGGACCTTGCGGCTGACCTCAGCGCTGCGCTTCCATTTCGTGAATGATTCCTCGATGTCGAAACTTTGGATTGAAGATCGCGAGCAACCCGACAAGCGGGAATGGCTGCTCGACCGTACGCAGCAGAAGACAGAAGATTACAAAGACTACGCCATCGTTGCACGGTTCATTCCGCCTGATACCGATCAGTATGCGGTGGTGGCAGCGGGAATCGGTCGCGGTGGAACGGTGGCGGCGGGTGAATTTCTCGTCGACGAACAGCGGATGCAAAAAATATTGGCGCTCGCTCCCCAGGATTGGCAGACGCAGAACATCGAGATCGTGCTAGAGACCCAGGTGATCCAGGGCCGTTCCGGCCCCCCTCGTGTCAAAGCGATCCACATTTGGTGAATCATTTTCTTGTCCGGTTGAAGCTCAGCCATAATGTGAAGTGGGCGCATAGGTAAACACAAGCCGACCCGTCGGTCTAATGCCTGCTCGGCATCAACGGCGTGGAAGCGCCTGGCGGGGGATCAAGCCCTCAATACCTTTCGCAGCTGTGTCTGGATCGATTTCGCCGATGATTGCTGACTGGACGATATAGCCCAAAAAAAACGAGAGCATCACTTTGGCGATGTTTGCCAGTTTGCCATGTGCCGGAATGGCGCCACTTTCTGCCATTTCGGTGCATCAGGTTCTGAGCGGAAGCAATAAGCCGCGTCACCTCTTCCTGACTCAGAACCGTGGGCAGTCGCCTCTGACGCTTCGGAAACGGAAGGTGATCGGGAAGATACGGCCGCTTTAGTGTCTTGACGAATAGAAAACGCAGAGCGGCAGTGCGACCTTCGATGGTGCCCGCCGAGAGCTTGCAATCACGAAACAGATGAACCTGGTACTGGCGAACGTGGTCTGGGCCGAGTTAGGTCCGGCGAACGTCGGAAGTACTTCGCAAAATCTTTTACCGCATGGATGTAGGAACGAACAGTGTTCTGAGCGTAGTTGCGACGCGCGAGCTCGTCCAGCATCATTCTTCGCAAATGGGTCACAGTAGCCTCCTTGTGAACCACACTTACACCCGGGACAATGCTGGGGACGACCACGCG
This sequence comes from uncultured Acidobacteriaceae bacterium, assembly GCA_963714225.1. Taxonomy (GTDB): domain Bacteria; phylum Acidobacteriota; class Terriglobia; order Terriglobales; family Acidobacteriaceae; genus Sulfotelmatobacter. The sequence continues at coordinate 7,300 of CAVQNY010000041.1, forward strand.
GTAGCGTCCGCCGCGCCAGCGGCTTAGTTCAAACGCGCTTCTGGGAAGTGCCCGTCGGACGCATGGAGACCACCGTCGATCGGTAATTTCACTCCGTTGATAAAAAGGGCGTCCTACATGACATAGGGTTTCTTAGGAGCCGGTACCGTAACTAACTCTTCGACTTGATTCCGGTTTTGTGACCACTCTTTCGCCTGCGCGGATGGTTCGCTTATGTGTCGGTCGTGTGCGTCCAAAAACTGCCAGCTTATGCGGCTTTTGACAAAAACGTCGATCGAAAATCCCCTACGTTTACGCCGCTTCAAAGCCATTCAGTCATCGAGGCGAGTAAACCATTGCTTTTCATTGATTTGTGCTGGTGCCGGGAGGGGGAGTCGAACCCCCAAGGTACTAAGTACCGGCGGATTTTGAGTCCGCTGCGTCTGCCAGTTCCGCCATCCCGGCTGGGTGGGTAAGTGACTGAGATTAAAGCTTAATTCACTTTCCCCTCGTTGTCACCTGCACCACTTTTGGTGCTCACTATGGCTGTTCTATGGCTGAACTCCTTCGCCTGTTGGTACTTGGCGAGAGCAACTGGGTCGCCTTGTTTGTGGACATGGAGAAGTAACGACGGTCCGCCACGCGCTATCTGACACGGAAGAAAAAATTGCGCGAAGAGAATTCAGGTCGAAGCCAAACGGAGAGGAGTTGCGGACGGACGCGACTGCGTCGAGGCTGATCCTGTTGCCTGAATAGCAGAGGTTTTAGCTTATTTTCTTTTTCAGACGCCACACGATGGTGAGCAGGTCGCGACCTTTGCCGGGCGTAATGAGGCCGCGCCGTTCCATCGCCTTGATGGTATTGCGATTGGCAGACAGAGGGCGTATTTCTTCATTATCCTTTAACCGCCGCAGAACGGGGTTGCCGCCGAGCGAGTCGGTTTCACGCTCGTATCCGTCTTGGATGTGCGAAAGTAGGTCTTGTTCAGTCTCTGTGAGTTTCGGCGGCACACTAGCAGGTTTCTTCTTCGCCATTTCTTACGTCCATTCGCGGGAGGGTTAGTTCTCCACCTCGCCCAGTCGGAGCACTGGAGACTCGGCTGGGCAACAGACGCCATACCTCTGCCAGAGCCGGAACCACGGGCTATGCGCGAGCATTTCGTCGTGCCTGCGTTTGCAGCCGAGAGATCACTCAGGGCTCAGCGGTCTAGCGTCTGTCGAGGATCATTACGCTTGGCTGCGCTGAAATCGACCCCTGCGATCATCGGCTGACTTCACAAGCTTTTTCGACCACAGCAGCAAGGTCGGCGGAGCGTCAATCCGTTTAAGTCGGTCCCAGCCGGTCCATCCGGTGCTCTGCATGCAAACGCTGTCGGCGACAGCGAAGGCGGAGCCGTAATATCCAAGAAGCTCGACTGTGCCCTCGCCCCCGATATAGAGTCCCCAGCTTTTGTCCCGTTCCGGGCGAATCCAGAAGATGCCAACTGCCGACTGGAAAGAGTAGACATATTTTCGCATTGGCGAATTTCCCTTGGAAGCCTAGCCATCCTCCCCCAGTCGAAGCGCAGAGGACTCTGATCGGCAGCAAACCCCGAAATGCTGCCGCAACCGAAACCACGGGCTGTGCCCGAGCATTTCGTCGTGTCGCCGATTCGCAGCCGAGATGGCGATTGACTCAGCGGTCTGGTGTCGGGCACTTCGAAGATGCGCTCCAGTCGCTCGATTTCAGCAATGGTCTGTTCAGCGTCCATCCGACAATATCTAACAGAAAGGCGCAGAGGTCAATTCGGAGCGGTATCTGGTAGTGGTAGAGTTTGAACCTACGCGCAGGATAGTGGCGCTGCCGTGATCTCTGGAGGCAAGAATGAAAGCATCTATGTTTTATCGAATCGCTTCTGTTCTTCTGCTGCTATTTGCCGCCGGACATACGTTTGGGTTTCGCCAGAATAATCCGGAATGGGGAGCGGACGCGGTTCTTGGGTTGATGCGCTCCGTCCACTTTGACGCGCAAGGGTTTACCCGGACTTATTGGGACTTCTTTAGCGCGTTCGGGCTTTTCTTCTCCGTGTTTCTTTTGTTCGCGGCGGTATTAGCTTGGTTGCTGGGCGGACTTCCGGCAGAGACTTTGGCACGCGTGCGAAGCATTGCGTGGGCGCTCGCCATTTGCTTTGTAGCAGTCACAGCTTTGAGCTGGAGATACGCCTTCACCACCCCCCTCGTTTTCTCAACCCTGATTACAGTGTGTTTGATTGCGGCGGCAATGCTTTCAGCGAAGCAGGCTTCCATGCCGAATTTGCGATAGTAAGGTGAGAGGACTCAAACTGCATCACCACCCGGCATACCCTGTTTGCCTTCTGGTAGTGCGCCACGTTCGTGTAACCCATCGCCGCCAATTCACGGGCGGCGTATTCGCTGGCGTGTCAATGCGTGTTCGTACAGTACGTCACGATCTCAGCACCCTTGTTGGGCAACAACACTTCACTTTTAGACCGAGGACATCACGGTAGAACTTCACGGCTTTGTCCATGTTGGCGACAAACTTGATCGCGTATCTAAACTGTGTTCCTTCCATTTGACTCCTCCACGGAACTACTGAGTGCCAATTATCCCAACAGAAGCTGGCGGCAGCAAATCACCCTTAGAGTAGAATGCTGTCCGACCGAGTTGTATCTGCCGCTGATTCACCGAGAACAAAACATGCGTTACTTCACCTGCCTGTTGGTTGCACTTTGCATCTCTGCCAGCACGCTTTATGCCGCTGACCCGAACGGCCAACAACTCAGCACGTCAGAAAAGCAACAAATCAGCAAACAAGGAACGCAGAATCCAGAAGCCTATGCGTTGTACTTGAAGGGTCGTTCCAACTGGGCCAAACGGACTCGCGCAGACCTTGAGACCGCAGTCTCCTATTTCAATCAAGCGATCGCCAAAGATTCCGGCTACGCAATGGCGTATGCAGGGCTGGCCGATTGCTATGCCATGTTGCCTGACTACGGCGCCAGTGTCGATGACATCGCGAAGGCGAAAGCTGCGGCTCTCAAGGCAATTGAGTTGGACCCTACCTTGTCGCGTCCCCACGTCAATTTGGGCGGCATGAAGATGGCGCACGAATGGGATTTCGCGGGCGGAGAGGCCGAGTTCAAGAAGGCTTTAGAACTCGACCCCAACGATTCACATGCGCACCAGCGATATGCAGACAATCTGGGCGTGCTTGGGGGCAGGGAGCAGGATGCCCTTGCTGAAATCAATCGCGCCCACCAGCTTGATCCACTGTCACTCGCCATCAGCGTTGATGTAGGTAATGTTTACACCTACGCACGGCGGTTCGACGAGGCCATTGTCGTGTGCAAGAAAGTGGCGAATGAGAACCCGACATTCGCTGACACGTACTCTTGTTTAGCCAATGCGTATTGGGGAAAGAAGATGTACCCGCAGGTCATCGAAGAATGGAAGGCCTATGGCAAGCTTACAGGTGAGCGAAGCGATTCTGATTACGCTGCGGCTCTGGAGCAAGGATTTCGTTCGGGGGGCTGGAAGGCAGCTCTCAGCAAAAGCATCGACACCATGAAAGCTCAACTCAAGACAGGCTACTCGTCTGCCTACAATATCGCTGACGCCTCTGCCGACTTGGGCGACAAAGAGCAAGCCTTCGAGTGGCTCAACACCGCGTTTCAGGAGCACGATGAAGGTCTAATGGGTTTGAAGACTGACTTCTTACTCGACCCCTTGCGTTCTGACCCACGGTTTGCCGAGCTGGTGCGGAAGGTGGGGCTGCCGCAGTGATCGGTGGTCAAAAGGTATACCCGCCTGATCACCAAGAACCCGATTTTCTCGACCAGTCAAATCACTCACTTGCGGCTGCTGCGGAGAAGCCCTTTTTGACCACGCTGCTAAGCCCTCGAAAAAAGGAGATATTGAGCCGAACGTTCACACATCCAGCCCAATCGACCGCATCAACGCCAGTCCGTTGCTCTTCGTGACCACGCCTGCTCGCAGCTTGTAATCGAAGTGCATCCTGCCGTTCCCAAACTCTTCTTGAAAATGGACGTTGCACAGTTGGCCATTAAGCGAGCCGCCAATGTCGGCCAGCGCCAGATCGTGGGTACTCACCAATCCGATAGCTCCGCGACTCAGCAGAGCATGAACGATACCCTCTGCTCCGATCCGGCGATCATTTGAGTTTGTGCCCTGCAACAGTTCATCCAGCAGGAACAATAATGACGGACCGCCATCACCCGCAAGATCAAAAAGCTTACGGAGGCGGGTGATCTCCGCATAAAAGCGCGAGCTTCCATCCTGCAAAGAATCGTTGATGCGGATACTGGCACCCACATGCAGCGCAGTAAGTCGAAGCCCCTGTGCCCGAACTGGGGCACCAGCCATCGCAAGCACAGCATTGACCCCGACTGTTCGCAGCAAGGTGCTCTTGCCAGACATATTCGATCCACTTACCAAGAAAACACGTTTACCATCGGCGAGACGGACATCGTTACGAACGCATCTTGCTGCCGGGACTAGGGGGTGCCCGATCTCTATGCCCTCAAAAAGCGCGGCACCATCTTGGATAAACTCCGGAAATGGATCGTGGGGGTGCTCATAGCTGTAGCTGGCAAAACAGACGACTGCTTCGATCTCGCCAATTACCCTTAACCACGACCGTACCGCGTGGCCGTGGGCATGCCTCCAGCGTTCTGCCGCAAACCCCACTTGCACCGAGTACATGAGAGGAACATTCAAAATTCCTACTATCATGTTGTGGCGTGAGTGGATTAAATCAACGATGGTTCTCAGGCGGGCAACAGCGTGGGAACCTACAATCTGGTCTGACGAAAGCTCAGCTTGCAGAGATTGAAGGCGTGGTGCACGAAAGCTGTGCTGTTCGAGTCGCGCCAACACGCCTGAAAGCAAAGTCAAATCACCTAACGCCTGTTCGGAGCCATGCAAGAGTTCTTCCAGTGGCTTGCGTAATCGATAGGCTATAACTGCCTCAATCAGGACAATCAAAATAAACGGCGTAGCGATTCTAAGTATTCCCCAAACCACAGCGCCCAAAACGGCCGAAACGGTGAGGATCGCTACCAACCATGGAATCCACTGGGGCTTCATCTTGTTCGGTGCTTCAGCCCAACGTAGCAACGCTTCTGGAAATACTCCCACACTGGCATCTTCACCCAGTATTGCCAAGTCCTCCCGGAGATCGAGTTGGTCACACAGTTCACGAACCGCACTATGCCGCTCTTTAATCTGGTCAACCACCGAAGGCGTTAGGGGCCATTTCGCGAGTGTCTCCTCGCCCATGCGAGTGCGTGCAGTTGAGAGAAGCTCGAACAAACTTGCGTTGCCAAATAAGTCCAGATCGGCTGCATACACGTGATGAGGGTCGTTGAAGCGTTCGCCCGTCTGCCCGGTACCCGCCCAGCGGTCTTCGATTCGAGCCAGCCCATTGTGATAAAACGCGATTGCACGCTTGGCTAAATCTCGTGCTCGCAAGATGCGCGAATGATACGCTGCGATGAAAACGAACAGGATCAGGGGTACAACCATCCACCAAGGCGAAAGCCCGTGCCGCCAGAAGGATTCCCAACCTATAACTGCTGCGACCAAAGCCAGCGACAAACGAACATATCCGAGGAGAATATGAATTTGTTCGTGATGAGCGACACGAGATTCGCGATCTTTGAGACGCTGCTTGTATTCTTCGACCGCCAGCACAGATTGAGAATACATCAGAAGATTCTCGACCACAGCGGAATCGTCTGGAACTGTCGGACGGGAGCATTGGCGCATCATACCCGTGGACTAGCGGGCAACTCGGCGAAACAGGGGGCGAAAGGCCGCATAAAATTAAGCTGCGGATGGCACCCTTTCGAGACGATGGAACGGTGGATTCGCAAGGGCTTGGGATAGCCTGAAGTCGCTGGATTTGCCCTTCCTGCGCCCGTTCAGCGTGCCCGTCGTTGACTCTCCCCTGTCCCATCCCTAACATTGCACCCTGAGTCCTGCGTTTCCCATGATCGGCCAAACCATCTCGCACTACCGCATCATCGAGAAACTCGGTGGTGGTGGGATGGGCGTCGTCTACAAGGCTGAGGATGTCAAACTCGGTCGCTTTGTGGCTCTCAAGTTCCTCCCCGACGACGTAGCCAAAGACCCGCAGGCACTAAGCCGCTTTCAGCGCGAAGCCAAGGCGGCGTCTGCACTGAATCACCCGAACATCTGCACCATCCATGAAATTGATGACCAGCACGGACCAACCTTCATCGCCATGGAGCTTCTGGATGGCATGACTCTGAAGCACAGCATCGGCGGCCGACCGATGGAAACCGAGTTGATATTGTCGCTCGCCATCGAGATTGCGGATGCGCTGGATGCTGCGCATTCCAAAGGAATCGTCCATCGCGATATCAAGCCTGCCAACCTATTCGTGAGCGAGCGCGGACATGCCAAGATTCTTGATTTTGGTCTGGCGAAGGTCAGTCCGGCAGGCAGTTCTGCGAGCAAGATTGGGTCTGTTGATCCCGATGCCCGCGCTGCGCCCGTGGCGAGCGCGTGCATCGGGTGTTCTGCTTCACGGAACCGGAACTGGAACGGCGGATGAGCTGACGTGCGTCAATAACCACCGTCCGTCGATCTTTTTGGCTTCACCGTCAAGGTCTACGTGGCTCTTGGCTGTCCAAAACGGCTGGCCGGTGGCTGGATTCAATGACACATCGAAGTAATGGCATTCGAAATACACCGATGATTTCCATTGGCCGTCATAATCCTTTACAGGGACATACTTCGTTTTGTACGCCGGGGAAAGCGACACAAACTTATTGGCTGGCTGCAACCCGCCGGAAACATACTTGAAGAACGTGCACAGCGTGCCCTGTTGACCGGTAGCGGACGTGTCGCCCGAGGGTAGAGGGCAACTTTCGGGATCATCCGGATCGCCGTTGCCGATATAATTTCCTGCCGTGGCAGTAGTGTTGACAACCGTGAGTTCGGCGTCTTTAGTCCAGATCGCGAGTACGTCGCGGATTCGCTGAGTTATCACTGCAGGCGAATCGCCGTTCACGGGATCGTGCACGCTGACTGCCGCGTGAAAAGTTGCGTGAAGTCGTTCCAGTTCAGTCATTTGGGCCAGTTGTTCGTCATGGTCCCGCCAGCCATCTTCATGGGAGGCTCCTAACTGCGCTACAGCCGTCGCCGTCAACAATGTCCCCGCGAGAAGCACGCTGAGCAGCGCTGTCATTTTCTTGAATGTCGATTCCATGTCCATTTCTCCTTTGATGATCTAGGGGCGCGGTTGTCGTTCTCACCGCATCCGTTTGTTTGCCTTCACTCCATATAGCGAAAATCGCAGCGGAAACCTGTAAGTCGGAGAGAAACTTCTTGGGGCACCTGACCCTGAAACTGCCGGGTGTGTGGTAATGTTTACACAATTTGCTACTCCTCCGGCCCGGGGATTTTGGATGGACGACGCCCTCGAACACGAGATCACCCAACTGCTTCAGGCCTGGCGCCAAGGCGACGAACGTGCACTGGACAAGCTGACTCCTCAGGTTTACCGCGAGCTGCATCGGGCCGCCCGGCGTTGCATAGCACGAGAACGCAACGGCCATACGCTACAGACGACGGCGTTGATCAATGAGCTTTATCTGCGTCTATCCGATCTGAAGCTGATCGACTGGCAGAACCGGGCGCACTTCTTCGCGCTGTGTGCGCGACAAATGCGGCGCATTCTCACTGACCAGGCCCGTGCCCGGCGATCGCACAAACGCGGCGATGGCGTAAAAGCGATTTCATTGGACGACGTACTGGCAATCTCTCCGCAACCGACGGCTGACCTGGTCGCGGTGGACGATGCTCTCGATCAGCTGGCGAAGGTGGACGAGCGCAAGAGCCAGGTTGTAGTGTTGCGTTTTTTTGGCGGCCTTAGCGTTGAGGAAACTGGCGAAGTTTTGAAGGTTTCACCTGATACCGTGGCTCGGGATTGGCGGCTGGCCAAGGCGTGGCTAAGGCGCGAACTGAGCGGGAAGAAATCCGATGAAACCTGAGCGATGGAGCAAAATCGAAAGCATTTTTCACAAGGTGCTCGAGGCGGACGAAAGCCGGCGCAGTTCCGTGATTGAGGAATCGTGCGCTGGCGATGCAGAATTACGCCGCGAGGTGGAGTCGCTGCTAGCTCATCACAGCGACTCTGCCAGCTTCATCGAGCAGCCAGCATTTGCGAGCCAGGTGACCACCAGCAGCGTTGGGCCCGTCACGGCGGCTGATGCGCCGAGGCCTGACTTGAAGGGGGTTGCGGTTGGACATTACCGCATTCTTGAAGAAATCGGCGTCGGCGGCATGGGACAGGTGTTCCGCGCCCTCGACACGCGGCTTCACCGGACGGTGGCGATTAAGGTGCTGCCCTCGACGCATGTCGCCGATCCGGATCGAAAGAGACGCTTCCTTCAGGAGGCGCGGGCGGCCTCGAAGCTGAATCACCCGAATATCGTCACGCTGCACGACATGGCGAGCGATGGCGGAGTGGATTACCTGGTAATGGAGTATGTGGCGGGTAAGACGCTCAAGGAGTTGATCCGTCCCGAGGGCTTGCCGATTTCCGAGGCCGGCGGTTATGCGATCCAACTCGCCGGCGCGCTGGCGGTTGCGCATGCTGCGGGATTGATTCACAGGGACATCAAGCCCGCGAACATTATGGTCACGAACGACGGCCAAGTGAAGGTTCTCGATTTTGGGCTGGCCAAACAGCTGACTCCGGCGGGAGCCGATTCGCTCGATGCGGGACAGTCGGTACCGGGAATGTTGGTGGGGACGGTTTCCTATATGTCTCCCGAGCAGACACGCGGTGAGCCGCTCGATGCGCGGTCAGATATTTTTGCTTTGGGCTCGGTCCTTTATGAGGCTGTCACGGGCCAGCTGCCTTTCAGGGCCGCCAGCCTGCTATCGACGATGCACGAAATCGCGCTGCATGATCCACCGCCACCGTCGCGGGTCCAGCCGCGCGTTCCCGTGTGGTTGGAAAAAATCATCCTGCGGTGCCTGCGGAAACAGGTCGCGGAGCGCTACCAGTCGATGGCGGAGCTGCTCGAGGCACTTCGCAGTGGCGACGTCCGAGCCGCCCCCGAGACGGCGAGGGCCAGCACGAGTCCGGCTTCTTCGATCGCGGTGTTGCCCTTTGCAAGCGTGAGTGGGGATGGCGAACAATTCGGTGACGGACTGGCCGAGGAACTGATCCACGCGCTGAGTCTGTATGACGACCTGCAGGTGATCGCACGAGCGTCGGCCGCCGCCGTACGCGGGCACGGGTTGGATATTCGCGAAATTGGGCGGCGGTTGAATGTAGGTGTGATCCTCGACGGAAGTATTCGGCGTGCCGGTAACCGGATCCGGATCACGGTTCAGTTGATCGACGTCAACGACGGTCATCACCTGTGGTCCGAGCGCTACGACCGGGAAATGACGGACGTGTTTGAAGTGCAGGATGAGATCACGGCTGCGATCGTAGACAAGCTGCGCCCACAGTTTCTGGGCGCCCGCTCCCCATCGGCGGCGCGCCATTCGGAAGACCCGGAAGCGTACGCGCTGTATTTGAAGGGCCGCCATCATTGGGGAAGACGCCCGGCGGGCACGATGGAGGCAATTGCCTACTTCGAACAGGCGGCCAAGCGCGATCCGACGTATGCCCTTGCATACACGGGCTTGGCGGATGCTTACAACACGCTAGCGAGCTGGGAGGGCGGTGTGCTTCCGCCACGTGAGGGTTTTCCAAAGGGGATGTCGTATGCAGAGCAGGCGCTTCGCCTGAAGCCAGAGCTGGCCGAGGGGCATGCGGCGCTGGCTTACGCACTGCTCCACTATCGCTGGGAGATTCCGGAAGCCGAGCGGTTGTTTTCAGAGGCAATCCGGCTCAATCCGCGTTACGGGCCGGCGCACCATTGGTATTCGCATCTGCTGGTGGCAACGGGACGCATGGAGGAGTCGCTGGCCGAGAGCAAAATCTACCTGAACCTCGATCCCGCGGATCCATTTTCACAGCTTCACCTCATGTGGCACCACGTGATGGCGCACAACTTCGATCAAGCTCTCAGCGAATCAGGGCGTGCGTTGGCCAACGACCCAGGCTTCTCGTGGCATCGCATTTTTCAGGGTTGGGCTCATCTAGGCACAGGCGCGACCGGCGAAGCGGAAGCAGCCATCCGAAAAGGGGCGGAACTCTCGGGCGTGAGTATGCAACTCAGCTTTCTTGGGCACGCGCAGGCGGTCAACGGCAATCGGGCGGATGCGCTTCGGACGCTGGAGCGGCTCACTGCGCAATCCGCGGAACGGTACGTTTCGCCCTATGAGTTGGGATTGATTTACGAAGCGCTCGGCGACCACGATCAAGCATTTGCGTTACTGGAGCAGGCGTATGCGGAACGCTCGCCGTGGTTGGTTTATTTAGGGCGGGAGCCGCGACTGAGGCATTTGCACGGCGACCCGCGCTTTGATGCCTTGCTTGCGCGGATGACCCGCGACTTCGGCGGAGCGGTGTCACTGGCCGGATCGTCGGCATAACTGGCCAATCATGATGCCCGCGCGGACGTAACTCATACTAAAATTTGGCGGCTATGGATCATCAGACGAACGTAGCCACGGCAAAACGACGGACACGGAAAGAGATTCGGCAGATTGTGGCGGAGTTTGCAACTAGCGGCATGCCACAGAGTGAATTCTGCGGCAGTCGAGGAATCTCGCGAAGTACTCTCGATCGTCATCTGAGAAAACAACGTGCCCAGGATCAAGGGAGCAGGGCAGGCAATCGATTGTTGGCGGTAGAGATAAGGGCAGCGAGCGGGAGCTCGGCGAGCACCAGCAGCGGGTTGGTGGTGGGGTTGACCAGCGGGCGCAGGATCGAAGTGAACCGGGGCTTCGATGCAGCCACACTGGAGCGCCTGCTGACGGTGTTGGACAAGGCATAGGGCGATGTTCGGATTTGGGCCAGCGACGCGGATCTACGTGGCCACCGGAGCCACGGACATGCGCAAGGGATTTAATGGTCTGTACGGTTTGGTGCGCGACCATCTAGGCTGCGATCCCGAGAGCGGCCACGTTTTCTTGTTCACCAATGCGCGGCGCAATCGCCTGAAGTTGTTGGTATATGACCATAGCGGACTATGGATATGCTCGAAAAAATTGGACGGAGGAAGGTTTGGCTGGCCGGGAGCAGACACTTCGGCTACGAAGATCGTACTGAGCCACGAGGAACTGGCGCTGTTGTTGGGGGGCATTGATTTGACAGAGACGCGGCGGCGGAAATGGTATCGCAAGCCGCTCATGGAAGAATCCGATAAGTTACGAATGCCAGCATAAACACTGACGATTTCGTTAACTTATCCACAGCCAGATCTGTTATCAAAGAAGCATCGTGAGTGTGACTCCACCGGCTGCCGCGATGCCCACTGCTGAGGCAGAGCGTTGTTTCCCCGTCGAACTTCTCGAACAACTGAAGGAGCAGCTTCCCCAGGCTTTGTTTGCCACTCTGAGCGACCGGGTTGCGACTTATGAAGAGCAGTTCGGGGCGGCGTCGAAGCAGTTAGATACAACGTCGAAGCAGTTAGATACAACGTCGAAGCAGTTAGATACAACCAGGAGCGAGTTACAGTATGCGCGACTGAAGATCCAGGTGCTGGAAGAACATCTGCGTCTGCGGCGGATCGCCAAGTACGGACCGGGCAGTGAAAAGCTGAGTAATCTCCAACTGCAGTTACTAGAGGAAGAGCCCGGGGTCTCGAACCAGGAAGTTCAGGCGGAGAGCGAGCGCGAGGGGTTGCCGGCACCGGACGGCGAGAAGAAGCGGAAGCGGCGCGCGCATCCCGGCCGGCAGACCTTTTCCGCAGATCTGCCGCGGGTGGAGAAGATCGTCGCTTGCACGGCCGAGCAGTGCGTATGCGGAAAGTGCGGCGCGGAAACGAAAGTGATCGGCTACGACGAGAGCGAAGTGCTGAAGCTCAAGCCGGCCGAGTACTACGTGGAAGTGACCAAGCGCGAGAAGCGCGCCTGCAAGCAGTGCGAGGAGCAGGGCGTCGCCATGGCGCCGCTTCCCCCGCGCATCATCGACAAGAGCCTGGTGGCCGACGAGGTGATTATCGACACCATCGTCAGCAAGTATGCCGATCACTGCCCACTCTATCGTCAGAGCGCCATCCTGCTGCGCGATGCGGGCATCGAGATCACGCGGGCCACGATGTGCGGCTGGGTGATGACGGTCGGCGAGACGCTCTCCCCGGTGGTCGATGCTATGCGCAGGGAGTTGCTGGCCAGCGGTTACATCCAGGCCGACGAAACCCCGATCGATGTGCAGACGCACGACAAACGAGGTAAGAACCATCAAGCCTACCTCTGGCAGTACGGAACGCCGGGGGCTGGGGCGGTCTTCGATTTTCGCATGAGCCGCGGACGCGAAGGGCCGAAGCAGTTCCTCGGCGCCTTCGCGGGCATTCTCCAAACCGACGATTACATAGCCTACGAGCGCGGCCTGGGTGGGCCTGGGATGGCGCACGCCTGCTGCTGGAGTCATGCGCGAAGGAACTTTGTGGATGCGGTCAAACTCAACCCGCAGGACGCCGGCTCGATTCGCGCGGTCGAACTGATAGACCAGCTGTTTCTGATCGACGCCCAGGCGCGCGAGGAGAAGATGGATCAGGCCGCACGTCATCTTCTGCGCCAGGAGAAAGCTCCTCCACTGCTCGCCAAAATCCAGGAACACATCCTGGCCACGAGCAAAACCGTACTGCCCCGCAGCAAGGCGGGCCAGGCGTGCAACTACACGCTGGAGCTTTGGATGAAGCTGACCTGCTTCCTACTCAAACGGATGGAAAGATTTAGGGGCGCGTGCACAGATTGGACCAGTTATGCCGAAAATAACCGGCCAAACTGTTTGATTATTAAGGCGCTTACGCTGAAATGAGGTTCAAACAGATTTGGACCGGTTATTTTTGGCCACTCGGAAGTAGTTCTACTGATCGCCGAAGAGCAGGCAGTTTGCTCAGGCCGCCTTAAGCGAAAGCACGACACCTTCCTCCCATTGCTGGAGCATGCGATTGCCTATCTCCATGAATTCCGCGTGCGCTTTAATGTAGGCTTGCAGATCCTCTGAGGTGTCCGCAATTGCAGCTTCTGTGCGTTCGAGTATCTGCCGGACGCGTGAAGGAGTCCCTCCCATCCGCGTCTCGCCCAGTCGCTGCAATTCCTTCGTGCTCGCCCATTTCGTCGTGCCATTAAGGGTCAGCGCCATGCTGTCCTTCGGCAGATAGGCGGACGTAGTCACAAGATCATAGACGGGTGCGAGTCTCGCTTCTCCCTGAACGTCGTCATAAACAATCCCAAAGTTCTTCAGATGCGCGTCGCCATTGCGAAGCGCGCAATTCAGGACAATCAGGACGAACAGCTTTTCCATGTCCTCGCCCACATGCGTCGAGTTTGCAAACTGCCCGAATCGCTTCATGACCGAGGTCTCGTAACTGCCACGATATTTCTCGTCGGTCCTGCGGGCGTTCAGCACGCAGAAATCCTCAAATCCGCAATAGGTCCCGTCCATGCGCAGATCGAAACGGTCAATGACCAGCGCCATGCCGTCCTCGGCCAGGCGGTAAGGGGGCACGTCGAGTCCGTATTTGCGCGCCACGGTGAGGCAGAAATACTCGTTGGCTGCCAGTTGCGGATATTCGTTGGCCTCCCACATCTTAACGATGTGGGTCGCGCCTTTGTAGCTTTGCGAGAGGCGGTGTCCCGTATGCTCCATCTCGGCGAAAGCTTCTTCGTCGCGCACCAGGATCTTGGGCTGCACTCCGCTGATCCCGGAGAACGGCGCGAATTTCTCCAGCAGATATCGGAACAGGTCGCCGCCGCGTCTGCGTTCGAGAATCTCGTCCACCGACTGGAAGGGCACGTCCTCGTGCAGGTGCTCTTTGTCGCCGGTGTAGCGGATGCGTCCGATCTGTGAGCGGCCGACAATGGACAGCAGGTCGAATTCGTCGAAGGTGCCGGTGGCTTTCGCAAACGCAAGGCGCAGCCGCTCCCGCAGTACGCCTTCGGGCAGGTTCATCTCGAAAACCGGTAGTAGGCCAAAGGGCACGCTCCACGACTCAAGCCTCAACGGCATCGTCACCGAGACCTCGCGCGTGGGCGGAGTGCCGGGAAGGTAAGCAAACGTGCTGCCCCGCTCGCCGTGACGATCGAGTAGTCCCGCTTCAGCGGCGTCGGTCCAGACCTTGATCATCCCGTCCCTCTTCGATGAGTTCTTCAAGCGTCGGCCGGCCCGCGCTTGCCTCCTGGAGCTTCAACTCCAGCCCCAGCGCCGTGAGAATATTTGTGATCTTGGAATATCCGAGTTCGCCCATCCGTCCGTTCTCCAGGGCGTCGAGCGTGGAGAGTCCAACCCTGGCTTTTTTCGCAAGCATGGGCTGCGTCAGGCCGAGCGTTTTGCGCTTGGTGGCGATCTGCTCGCCTAATAAGGACAGGGGCAACACACGCCTAATATACGAGGCTTTATGATCTACAGCAACAATATAACCTTATATACTGTGTGCTTAGGATTACCACCGACAGTGGGCCGAAGTTGGGCCAGAGGCAGGTAAGACAAGTACATTTATTCTCTATATCTTCCCGGCTTACCCTCGATGACGACTGGGTTGGCGAACTTCAACGAAATGGAGTCCGTTGCTGAGGGGCGAACAAACGGCGCACACTTGGGTAATCGCCTTATAGTCAACCACAGCCCAACAAAAAGCCAAACATTTCGTCTCTGGCGACGTTCTTCTATGATAGAGGGCCACTCACGAAAAGATTCTTGCCTTTAGTGTTGCTACTGGCCCCTGGTTCTGCCGTCGCGCAACTCCACGAGTACAAAGCGACCGACGTCCCCCGAGCGGGTGAGAATATCGCTCAGCCTTGCGACTACCAAGCCTCATTTCCAGCAGGCCACAGAGTAGTGAAAGCAGCTTGGGTCTGTACAATTGCCGCGTTCAGGAAACCATGATGGAAATCCCGGCTGATCGGAGATCAATGAATACTTGTCTGAAGATGCTGTTGTTCGGAGCGCTTTTTCTCTGCGCCGCGACTTCGCTCGCGCAGGTTCCTCTCGCGCCGCTCGACGCGAAACGACTCGCCTCCATCGACGATTTCGTCAATCACGAGATGGCCCGCCAGCGTATTCCCGGTCTCGAACTCGGCATCTACAGTCGCGGCAGCATCCTGCTCGCCAAGGGGTACGGCCTAGCCGACGTCGAGCTCAACGTGCCGGTCAAACCTGAGACCCTCATGCAATCCGGCTCCATCGGCAAACAGTTCGTCTCTGCCGCCATCATGATGCTCGTCGAAGAGGGCAAAACCTCTCTCGATGACAGCATCACGAAATACTTCCCCGATGCGCCCGCCACCTGGAAGCCGATTCTGATCAAGAACCTGCTGTCGCACACGTCGGGTCTGTCAGAATACGAGAGCCCTGACCGCACTGGTCCGAACGGCCCATTCTATTTCCGCCTCGATTTCACTGAAGATGAGTTGGCGAAGAAGATCGAGGCCCTCCCCATCGAGTGGGCATCGGGCGAGAAATGGGACTATCGCAACACCAACTACGCGCTGCTCGGCATCATCATTCACAAGATCACAGGCATGCCGTATGCGGAGTTTCTCAGCGAGCGCATCTTCAAGCCGCTGGGCATGATCTCAACCCGGCTCATCAGCGACCGCGACATCGTCCCCAACCGCGCCGCCGGCTACGAGATCAACCGCAATGGCGAACTCAAGAATCAGGAATGGGTCTCGCCAACCTTCAACTCCACCGCCGACGGCGCGCTCTACTTCGACGTGCTCGACCTGGCCAAGTGGGACGAGGCGTTATACGGGACCAAGCTGCTGAAGCGATCGAGCCTCGACCGGATCTGGACCGTGTATCCGCTCAGTAACGGAAAGCCCAATCCGGCGGGTTACGGCTTCGCTTGGCTCATCGGTGCGCAGGACGGTCACAAGCGCATCGAGCATGGCGGTGCCTGGCAGGGATTCACCTGCAGAATATCGCGTTATCCCGACGATAGCCTCACCGTTGTGGTGCTTACTAACCTCGAAGCCGGCTACTCCAATCCGGGCGTAATCGCACATGTGGTCGCTGGCCTAGTCAATCCCGCGCTGACCCTACCCAAGCTGGAGGCGATTGCTGACGACCAGCCAGAGCTGGCCCTGCGGCTCAAGAGGCTTCTGGATGAGATTGTCGTGGGCAAAGACATCCGCCCCGAAACGACCCCGCAACTGGCGGCACTCTTTACGCCGGACACGTCGAAACGCTGGCAGCGGAGCCTCGCGAAACTCTGGCCCGAAGGAACACTCACGCTCGTGAAGCGCGATAAGGGAACCGAGGGCGAGCCGCAATGGGTCTCAACATACCGCCTGAGCAAAGGCGGCGATGCCATGCTCCTGGTGTTCGGCTTGGACGCCGACGGAAAAATCCCCATCCTCGTCCTGTTGCCGAATCGCGAATACCAGTGAGCACCTGATGGCCGCGGCAACATGACTGTAGACTTCGCATCCTCGACGTAGTTCGATTCGGAGACTGTATATGGGCACCATCTTCATTTCTGGCAATCACCAAGCAACGCCCGATCAAGCCACAGCCCGCGCGGGAGGACAGCGCTTGCCGCGTTTCCAAACTCTCCGAAGAGAGATAGCTGGATCGGCCTATTAACCGAAGGCTTGAGTGACTGTCCGGGAGTCCCCTGTTCACAGTTGCCTGCGCGAGGTCCAAAAGCTGACGCTGGCGCTGCTCGGAGCCGAGACGCCGTTTTACGAGACGCCGAAAGCAGGCAAATAACACCTTCGCGAAACCGCTTCGCTACTTGAGCGTAAAAGTGGCGTTCCGTCACGTTGGCGTCTGGAAGTGTGTAGATTCCACGTCCAGGCCGATTAAGCTTGCCTTTGCGGTGGAGACGAACGAGAACGCGTACCTGAGGAACGGAGAGGGTTTTGACCACAGTCTGGGAGATTTGGACCTATGAGCGGACAACGATCGTCAAAAACCAGGTCTCGAAATCGAGCGTCAGTAAGGGATGAGGTCTCTCGAACGATTGGGAGATGAAACACGTGAGTAGATTCTGACTCCCAAGGATGTCGTTGACATTTGTACGACGAACCTGTCCAAAGAGGTTCTGTTTCAACAACGAAACCAGCGACAACTGAAAGTGCGCATGACCAGAGGGCAAGCCGAGACTTGGTCATAACATACCCCCATTTTTCGAAATGGTAGCATGGCTAATCTTAGGAAAGCTCTACGATTTTCTCGATCCCCCCTTTCACTTCTTCAGACACAGCGAAGGGTCGATCAGAATTTGCCTCAAAACGACCTTTGAGGGTGTACGCATTCACTTGCGACGGAATCGCCTCGTAGCCAGACGCATACAATGACTCCATGAACGACCTCAGAGATCGAGTTGCTCTTGTAACTGGCGGGAGTCGCGGAATCGGAGCCGCCGTTGCAATCGCACTAGCTAAGTCTGGTGCCGATGTAGCCGTTAACTACCGTGAGCGTGCCGACGCTGCGAATGCGGTTTGTGCCGAAATCAGAGGGATGGGAAGGAAGGCAGTTTCAGTTCAAGCCGATGTGTCAGTCGTAGCCGACGTGAAACGCATGGTCGCAGATGTTGAAGCGCGAGTCGGTGGCATCGACATCCTCGTCAACAACGCGGCTATCGCTCATCCGCGGAAATTGGAGGAGATTACAGAAGCGGAATGGGACGAAGTGCTCACCGTCAACCTGAAGTCGGTGTTCTTGGTGACGCAGGCGGTGGTTGGCGGTATGCGACGAAGAAAGTGGGGTCGCGTCATCAACCTGTCTTCGGTCGCCGCACAGACAGGCGGGGCTGTCGGAGCCCATTACGCCGCGTCCAAGGCAGGGATTATAGGGCTGACGCACTCCTGCGCTTCATCGCTCATTCGAGATGGAATCACCGTGAACGCCATTGCTCCCGCGCTGATTGAGACCGATATGGTTACCAGCAACCCGAACGCCAACCCGAATCTTATTCCGATGGGGCATTTTGGCTCGGTGGACGATGTCGCATCGGTGGCTGTGATGCTGGCGTTGAATGACTATATGACCGGGCAGACGGTTTCAGTCAATGGTGGGTGGTATATGAGCTAGTCGCGCCAACTCTGCCCAGCGGTCGCAGTCACGAATCTTGACTTCGCCTCCGCTCTCCATCTTCAGCTAAAGTATTAGCCGATGAAATTGACCTTCTGCGCCATGTTCTTGCTCTTCACGATGAGTGCTGCCGCCCAAGAGACAGTGGAGTTCGACTCCAGAGCGGCTCAGCGGTTTGCAAGTCTTGCCCTTGCCTGCGTACACAAAGAGTACCCAAATCACATCAGCCACACGTTGAATAGCGATGCAGACGCGGCCCCGCCACGGAAATTGACGCCTGCCTTTTACGGTTGCTACGACTGGCATTCTTCTGTGCACGGGCATTGGCTTCTCATTCGCTTGGTCAGGACTTTTCCTAACGCTCCGTTTGTGCAAGCTGCTCGCGAAGCACTGCGGCAAAGTCTCACCGCAGAAAACATCGTGCAGGAGGCTGCATATCTCCGAGGAGAAGGACGCACCAGTTTTGAGCGCCCGTATGGGCTGGCATGGCTCCTTCAACTCGTTGCGGAATTACGCGAGTGGGACGATCCGCAGGCTAGAGAGATGGCGGCTAATCTGCATCCGCTTGAAGAAGCCGCACTAGAGCGGCTGAAGAACTGGCTGCCTAAACTCTCCAACCCCGTGCGGATCGGCGAACACGACCAGACTGCTTTCGCGCTCGGTCTGATGCTCGATTATGTGCACGGCCATGGCGATCAGAAGTTCGCCGAATTGGTCGTGTCCAAAGCCAAGCAGTTCTACCTCAGGGACCAAAACTGTCCGCTGAGGTATGAGCCTTCGGGCGAGGATTTCCTATCGCCGTGCCTCGGCGAGGCGGACCTGATGCGTCGTGTGCTGCCCAGCCAAGAGTTCACTCGCTGGCTACGAACGTTCATGCCCCAAATTTCCACGTCGGGCGACGATAAGTGGTTACAGCCGGTTGTGTCGCCTGATCCAAGCGACCCGAAGCTGGCGCACCTAGATGGACTCAATCTCAGCCGAGCATGGATGCTGCAGGGAATCGCGGCTGGTTTGTCTAAGAACGACAAGCGGCTGCCGTCGATCATGGCGACCGCCGAGGCGCACAGGCGGGCTGGTTTGGCTGCCGTGACAGGCGAGCATTACGAGGGCGGTCATTGGCTGGGAAGCTTTGCAGTCTATCTAGTCACAAAGCGAGGGATTTCAGTCTAGTTGCCGCTTCAGGTTGACCGCTCCGAGCCTTCTCTTAGATGATTCTGACGCATGGACGTGGAACGCACCCTTGAAGAGATTGAGCAGCTCCAGGAAATGTTCGAAGCGCCGGATACCAGGCCACTGAGTTCGAGCGACCTTGAGGCTGCGAACCGAAGGCACGACGAAATGCTCGCGCATAGCCCGTGGTTTCGTCTTTGGCAACGGTACGGCGTCTGTTGCCGAACCGAGCCCCCAGCGCTTCGACTGGGCGAAATGGAGAGCTAACCTCATCGCGAAATAGACGTGAACAAGACGTGAACAAAGTGAAGACGAAAACTGCTAATCTCCCCACGAAACTCACTGGGGCTGAACAAGACCTCCTGTCGCACATGCAACAGGGTTACCAGCTTGAAACTGATTCGCTCGGCGGCAACCTAGTCCTGCGGCGTTTGAAAGACAATGAAGAAATACGCCCTCTGTCTGCTAATCGCAATACCATCAAAGCGCTGGAACAGCGCGGACTCATCAGTCCCGGCAAAGGGCGCGACCCGCTCAGTATCCTTTGGCGTCTTAAAAAGAAAATAAACTAGGACCTCTGCTATTCCGGCAACTTCTAACGTTAGGAACTGTCTCTCAAGCTTGCCGCGCAACTCAGTAGTGCGGTCTTTGTCAAACATCTTTATACTCTTCAATACTCTTCATAGGCTGCTGTTTGGACGCTTGCCGCCTGAGCCACTCGGCGGTATGGGCCAGTTTGAAAAGGAAACTGACCCGCTACCCGACCGATACGCTTTAGAAGAGGATTCCGGCCACCTGCTCCGCCACGAGACTCGCCCTCTCGCGACGCGTCTCTTGCGTCATCGACGGATCGTTCTGGATACTGGAGCTCACGCTCACGACGAAAGCCCGATCGCGCACCCGGCCCACAACAATCTCGGCGTATTCCTCTCCCTTGCCCTGAATGCTGCACATCACAGCCTCATTGCCGATGGCCGGGAGAGGAGTACTTTTCGGCGGGCATTGCGCGAGGTAAATGGGAAATTGTTTGGGGACGTCGGTCATGAAGTTGACCGAGATGCGCAGTTCGTGAACTGCGGCTCTTTGCTGCCCTGAAAAGTTACAGATTCCAAAGCCATGTTCGCTGATTTTGACTGTCGCAGTTACGGCGCCGCCAACAATCCCTCGCACCGTGGCTACATTGATCCAGGGACACATCGCCTGGGCATGGCACACCGCGGGCATAAACATCGCCAGGCCGAGCAGAAGCAGAAGTAGGTTAGAGCTTCGCAGCTTCATCAGTATCAGCTTGCAAATTCCCGGTGCGGCCGGCTACGATTTCATCTTCATCACGGGCTTCAACGTTTCCGCCTTGAGGATCTTGCCGCCCTCCTGAATGACGTAGACGCGGTTTACTTCCAGCTCTTTCAATTGGTCGATTTGCCCGCTTAACCAGCGAATCTCGACCATGTCGACCTTGGTTGCCTGCTCCAGGCCAAAGTGCATGCGCATATCATTCTGTGAAAAGTAACTGCCGCCGCTGCGCAGTTCGTCCATCTGAACGAGCGGCTTTTCCGCGGCGGGGATCGTCTTGGCCGTTACGAGCACGCGGCTGCCTATGCCGGTGCGATTGGATTTCACGCCCACAAGCTTGATCTTGATCCAGTTCCGGTTGAGGGTTGAGTCGCAACGGAGGAGCTGGGGAATCGCGTTGATGCAGTTGACTGCGATGTCGAGGTCGCCATCGTTGTCGAAGTCGCCAAAGGCGCAACCGCGCGCCGGGGCGTTCTCCACAATTCCCGGACCACCTTGATTGGTGACCTCTTCGAACCGCCCGTTGCGCAGGTTGCGGTAGAGATACTTGTGTTCCGCATACTTCAAATCGGCCTTCGACTTGTCCACCTCGGGATAGACGTGGCCGTTGGACATCAATATGTCGAGCCAGCCGTCATTGTCCATGTCGAAGAAGCCAACACCCCAACCCAGCAGACGCGTGTTGACGCCGAGTCCGCTGGGATAGGTGCGGTCCTCAAAAACACCCTCGCCTAGATTCGTGTAAAGCGAGTCTGTATCGCCGGCAAAGTTCGTCTTCACCACATCGAGATTTCCGTCGCGGTTGTAGTCGCCGATCGAAACGCCCATACCGGCCTGGGGTTTTGCCTCAGCGGAGAGCGCCGCTCCGGCTTCGATGGCAACGTCCTTGAAAGTGCCGTCTTTCTGATTCAGATACAGCGTCGCGGGCGCGGAATCATTCGCCACGTAGATGTCAGGCCAGCCATCGTTATCGAGATCCGACGCGGCAACGCTGAGACCATAGGTGCCAACGGCGTTCCACATTCCGGCCTTTTGACTCACGTCCGTGAAGGTTCCGTCTCCGTTGTTGTGATACAAAATGTTTTTTCCACCCGGCAGCCCTGGAGGACCGCAGGCGACGAGGATGCCTTTGTAAGTACATGGGCCGTCTTCGGGCAGGGGAGCCGTCTTCAAGTCAAAGTCCACATAGTTCGCAACAAACAAATCGAGATGCCCGTCGCGGTCGTAATCAACCCAGGTACAACCGGTATTCCAACGTGTCTTCGGTCCGGGCTGGAGCAGCCCGGCTCGTTCTGTGACCTCGAGAAATGTTCCGTTGCCGTTGTTCCGATAAAGGGCATTTTGCCCGTAGTAGGTGACGAACAGATCGTCATAGCCGTCGTTGTCGTAATCGCCGACGCAGCAGGCTTGTCCCCAACCGGTGCGGATTTCCAGGCCCGAACCCTTCGTGACGTCGGTGAACGTGCCGTCGCGGTTGTTCTTGAATAAATGACAATGCGGCTCTTTGCCTTTGGCAAATCCTTCCAGCCGCCATCCATTTACCAGGAAGACGTCCAGCCAGCCATCGTCGTCGTAGTCATAGAAGGCGAGTCCGCAACCCGTCGTTTCCAGCAGATACTTGTTCTTGCCCACACCGCCGTAGACCGTTTCGATGTCGAGCCCCGAACCCTTGACTACGTCCACGAAGCTGACACCGAGTGGCGTGCCTTCGATCGGAGATTTCGGACCGGGCGGAGGAGGAGCGGGCTTAGCATCGTAGCTGCGCTCGATCGGACCAATATTCTTTCCTGTGCCATTTTGTGGGACACCCTGCTGTTGAGAAGCGGCCAGGACCAGAATATCGGTGAATGGAAGTACAAGAGCGGTTCGGCTCAGCGAACGAAGAAATTTTCGGCGATCCAAATACCACACAAATCCTCCTCCGCTACTCGTGACCGCCACCGCTGGGAATGCCGTGCTCCAGATCCGTGTGCATCAGGTCCGTGTGCATGTGCCAGGGCACGCTCTCGGTCGATATCTCGGGATGCTTGCGCAGAAAGTCGAGTGAATAAGTAGGAGCCGCGGGATCGATTCTCTTGGTGGCGTACAGCGCGGCCTGTGTAGTGGCCTCGGCCTTCATGCCTTTGCGGCGATACAAGATTGCGAGATTGTAGTGCGCGGCGACATCGTCAGGATCGATGGCCTGCAACGCTTCAAACTGCGCCACGGCCTCATCGGAACGATGCTGTTGGTAGTAGGCGATGCCAAGTTCACGGCGTGCATCGCGCGACTGCGGATACTGTTCCACGACCCTTTGCAGATTGGCGACCTCAGCTTCCGGATGTCCCTCGCGGCGTTCCACCAACGCAAGGTAGTAGAGGGCCCGGGCGTAATCCGGATGCAACTCGAGCGCCTTCTCCAGAACCGGCCGCGCTAAGGAATATTTTTCCCACTCGATATAAGTCAGACCCACATTCACATAGCCGTCGTCGTAGTCAGGCCGCAGCTTCACGACTTGATCAAAGGCCTCAATGGCGTCGGAGTATTGTTGCTGGTCGAGAAATCCAATGGCGACATTGTTCCACCGCATCCAGTCCTGATTGTCGCCGGGTTCGGGTTGAGTAGGATCGTTGGTTCCCATACTCAACGTGCGGGTGCGGGAAGCCAGCTCCACCACCGGGTAAAGCGGATGATCCGGACCGAACACGTTGTTTAGATAACTCTGCCGCAGGTGACGATAGTTCACGCGGGCTGTGATGCTGAGTGGCCCTTTCGCGTCAGGTGGAACCTGGAATTCATAGCGTACCAGGGCGGAGCGTCCGGACTGAATCGAGTTGTCATAGGCCATGGAATGGATCGTCGCGACCTTGTGATTGTCGACAAACTCGCCGGAGAGATTCACCGGCCGGTTGGTGAAGCTGTGCGCGCGAGTATCCAGCATGCCATCGGGCTTCAGGTAACCACTGTGATAGATATCCTTGCCGGAGGCGTCCTTTAGCATGACCTCGACCCATGCCTCGTAGAGATCGCGCACCTCGGGAATCAGCGAGTGGCCAATGTTCTTGTTCTGGATGACGACGTATGCCTGCACCATGTCGTTCGGCTCCAGCCGAAAGGGCACGGAGCCAAGGGGCGCGATCATAGTGTCGTCGCTTGCTTTTTTTAGCGCGAAAATATCGACGTTGAGGAAAGTGCCCCGTTTTAGAAACTCAATCGTTTTCTGCAGTTGCTCGTCGAAACCGTAATAGAACGGTACCGCAGTATTTCCCGCCAACCAGCGATGCGACGCCAACAATCCCGCCTTCGCGCCGTAGTCGGGCAGAGTGGCCGCTACGCGCGGCATGTGGCAGCTCTGACAGGGGGTAAAGCCAGCCGAGTAAAAGGTCAGCGGATTACGGTTGGAGAACTTGGAGTTCTGCCACTCGTCATAAACCGTAAAAGCGCGGATGAACTTGTAATCGTTCAGCGTACTCGGCAGGTTGGCTTTATGACAGGCGGCACAGAATTCCGGCGTCTTATAGAACGGCTGCATGACGGCCTGCGCGTGACGCTCAGGATACTGGAGGATATCGCCGAATGGAACCTTGCCGGCAATGCGGTTGCCTTTCTCGTCTACCATGACTGCCGGCACACCCATCACATAGCCGCCATTCCCTGAGGTCGACTGCAATCGCTGGATCGAATGGCAGGTGGCGCAGGTTAAGCCGTCCTTGTCAAAGGCGCGATCGACATGCGAGTCCGTGGTCAGGGCGCCCGACAGCACGGCGATCGGATTGTGGCAGCTATCGCAGTGCCGTGAGTACTCGATGCCTTCGGTGCGGATCAGAATGTTAACGCTGGTCCGGTAAAACGGCGTGCGGAATGAATTGGAGTGCAACGCCTGACGCCATTGGTGGTAGGCCTCTTCGTGGCAATGGCCACAGTATTCGGCCTCAGGAAAAGCGCCGGGCTGAATGAAATCGTTGCCTTCGATAGCAGCATTTCCGGGGAGGGACAAGTTGTCCTTGCCAAAAAGAAAGTTGTAGGTCTTGCGTATCTCATCGGAGTAGCTTTTGCCGTCGGGATTTTCGCCAGACTGGGCGTGAGTGGTGAACTGTACAATACCCGTGAGCCAGGCAGTCATCAGGAAACCGGCGGCGCTCAGAAGAATTCGGCCTGTTCTTGATTTCATCCTGACCCCCCAGCGTCTGGTATAGCGCATCCCGAGCTGACTGTAAATGGCCGCGTTCGCAGGGAAGCGTTGGCAGGGATCTGGTGCGCAGCCGAAAGACTATGGCTGCGGCTTTTCCAGTTCGTCGGCTTGGTGCCGTTCGGCCGCAGCTTCCTCCTTTTTGCCTTGGCGTTCCAGGGCGTTGGCTAGCCCGCGATGAGCCTCAGCATAATTGGGATCGTCGCTGAGCGCCTCCTGGTAACGTTCGATGGCATCTGCGACCTGCCCTTTCTGCAGCAGCGAGTTGCCTGAATGGGTGGACACTGTGGCCCGCTGGCGATTCATGGCCACGCGCTCCAAATCCGCGCCTTTCTTGCGTTCCGCGGCTGCCTCGACCGCGTGACCCTGTTGCGCGAGCACGGTTGCCAGGGTTAGGTGAGAGTCGGGCTGGTCCGGCATTCGACGAATCGCTTCCCGCAAAGCGTCGGCCGCCTCCGGCAATTTGTCCATCTTGCGATAGAGGCTGCCCAGCGTCGCCCAGCCATCAGCATTGTCGGGGTGCAGCTTCATCGCCAGCGAAAGTTCGTGGCTTGCGTCGTCGTAGCGGCCGTCTTGCATGTAGAGGACGCCAAGCGTGTAGTGCGGCTCATAGGCCGAAGGCTTCAGCTTGGAGGCAGCCTCGAGCTCCGGAATGGCGGCCGCATTGTCGTCCTTCAACTTGAGGGCGAGGCCGAGATTGTAGCGGAGCTGGAAGTTCTCAGGATTGGTCTTTATGCCGGAGCTGAGCACGTGGATGGCTTCATCGACTTGGTTCATTTGCAAGTACGCCGCAGCCAGATTCTCATGCGCGGTGGCATCGGCGGGCTTTTGTTCAAGCGTACGCTCAAGAAATGGAATTGCATCTTTTGGGTTTCCAGTTACCAGAAGAGCCAATCCCAGGCTCGATCCTGCCTCGCGGTTCTTCGGCTCAGCGGCAACTACCTGGCGAAGCAGGGGAACAGCGTCACGATCGTGGCCGGCGCGCTCGAGCACCCTGGCCAGTTGATACTTAGCTTCCGAGTACGCAGAATCGAGGTTGATCGCGCGCTCGAATTCCACGATGGCTTTGTCGTCTTCGTTATTCGCCACATGAGCCTCGCCGAGTTCCGTGAAGGTGGCTGCGCTCTCTGGAGCCAACTGGGAAGCCAGGGTCAGCTCCTGGATCGCCACCGAGGTCTGTTGCTGCGCGAGCAGCGCCATCCCCAAGTGCATGTGAGCTGCGGCGAACTGCGGATTGAGCCGAATCGCTTCCTGGAATTCGCTGACCGCCGAAGGCCAGCTCCGCTGCTGGCCGTGCAGCGAGCCCAAGGCGTCATGTAGTTCGGCGCTCTTCGGCGATTCACTGATGGCGATCTTCATCTTGGCGGTTGCCTCCTGCAGTTGGCCCGTGGCAGCTAACGAGCGAGCGTAGGCGGCTAGAAAAAACGAAGGAAGCGCAGGGGAGGAATCCGCGGCGGCCTTGTGCTGGGCATCGGCTTCAACACTCTTAAATAGAGCAATCGCTCTCTGGTTAGCGCCCGTTTGCTCGTACGCCAGGGCGAGGTTGGTCTGGGCGGAAACGTCGCCGGGCTTCAGCTTGAGCGCCGTTTCCAGTTCTTTGATGGCTTGTGGAAGTTTCCCGAGATGCGCCAGGACCGCGCCCAAGGCGCTGTGGCCCTCTTCGATCTGAGGCACGAGACGTACAACCTTCTCAAACTGTTCCTCTGCGGTCTTGAAGTCGTTATTCGCGGCCGCTGCAGCCCCCGCTTGATAGGCTGCCTGAGCCTCGTTGTTGATGTCGGCCTGTGAGGCGGACGATGAAGCGCTCTGCGCCGCGAAGCAGATCTCGGTCGCTAGCCCCACGATCAGAACGAACAAGATGCGGAGTGAATAGCTTGTCAAAGGTTGCCGCCGTGCGAGTGCCAGGGGACATTGCCAGAATGCACATGCAAGGTTCCCGCAAACATACATGAGGTCAACGGAGCTCAGACCAGCCGTTGGAATCAAGATATCCGGAGAGTATAACAGCCCCGTCGCCGCAGCCGTCCCGGCTGATCGCCACTTTCTGGCAGCTTCTGCGCCCCTTTATTTCGTAAGCTCACCGATAAAAACGCCGAAAGGTTCCAGCGAAACTTCACTTCCGTTCGCTCCCGATTTTCCCGTTGCCAGCAGGCTTGTCGCCGCGGCGAAGCCGTTGCCCTTCAACTCGAGGTTCACTTTCTGCGGCGTGTCCGACATATTCAGCGCCACTACCACGCCGTGGTCTTTATAAACGCGCAGGTAGGAAAGCACGTTCGCATCACTATCATTAATCGCGGTGTAGCTTCCGTCCAGCAGCGCCGGGTTGGTGTGCCGCAGCTTGAGCACGTTCTTGTAGAACACCAATATCGAATCCGGATCCTTCGACTCATCCGCTACGTTGTGCGTGTTGTAAGTCGGAGGCACGGGAAGCCACGGTGTCCCTTTGGAGAAGCCCGCGTTTTCGCTGCTGTCCCATTGCATCGGAGTACGCTCGCCGTCCCGGCCTTTCTCTTGCGGCCACCCGGTACGCCCAATCGGATCCTTCACATCCTCCTGGCGTGTCGGCGGCGTGGTTTTCATTCCAATCTCTTCCCCGTAATACAGGATCGGAGTTCCTCGCAAGGTGAGATAAAGCGCCGCCATGAGCTTCGCGATCTGGTCGTTGTGCTGGCCATCGCCGTAACGGTCATACGATCGCACAATGTCGTGATTGCTGATCACAAACGTGGGCCAGCCGGAGGCCTCATTGACCGCGGCAATCTGCTTGCGGAATTCCGCGGGTGACAGTTTGTTGACCATGGTAAAAAGAAAATCCATGGGCAACTCCAGTTCGTTATTGCCTTCGCCGTAATACCGGTTGAGTTCGGCGACATCAGCCGTCCAGGTTTCGCCGACCAGCACCGCATTATGCTCATCCGCCACCTTGCGCAATCCGCGCAATATGTCATGCACTTCCGGCAGCTTGGTGTTGTATTTGTTCTCTTCGATCGGGTCACCGAAGGCGTTCGTGCCGGAACGGATGATAGGGTTGTCCTCGAGGTTTGGGTCTTCAAACAGAGTATCCACGGCATCCAGCCGGAACCCCGCCACACCGCGCTTGTACCACCAGCGGGTCACGTCGAACATCGCATCCTTAACCGCCGGGTTGCGCCAATTCAGATCCGGTTGCGCCGCATAGAAGTAATGGTAGTAATACTGGTTCGTGGTTGGATCAAACTTCCACGCCGATCCTCCAAACCCCGACAGCCAGTTGTTGGGAGGTTCGCCTGGCCTTTTTCCATCGCGCCAGATATACCAGTCGCGATGTGCAGACGTGCGCGACGACTTCGAATCCAGAAACCACTTGTGCTGATCGGAGGTATGATTGACAACGAAATCGAGGATAATGTGGATGTCGTGCTTCTTGGCTTCGCTGGCCAGCAGATCAAAGTCCGCCAGCGTTCCATACATGGGATCGATGTTCTCGTAATCGGAGACGTCGTAGCCAAAGTCCACCTGCGGCGAAGGAAAGCAAGGTGAAATCCAGATGGCATCCACGCCCAGATCCTTCAGGTAGTCCAGCTTCGACGCAATCCCCTTCAAGTCGCCGACGCCGTCATTGTTGCTGTCGGCGAAGCTGCGAGGATAAATCTCATAGAACACCGCGTTCTGCCACCATTGATGGCCGGCGGCATTCACGGTATGGGAGGATGTCTGCGCCGCAGCAGTCAACCCTAAAATACATGCACAGACCAAAAACCTGGTCATCCGTGAAATGATGTTCTTCATCCTTAGGACCTCCATCCAAGATCGGCACCGCAGCGATGCCTTGTTGAGATTGAACTCTTCTGCCCGGCGAGTCAAACTCTTGGCAGCGTTTCTTGCTTACGGCGTGCCGAAGTGGATCACGACGGTGTGGTGCAAATAGTCCGCGTCCTTCTCTACCGGCATCTCGATTCGAATATTTCCCTGCTTGCTCAGAACAGCGCCTTCCAGCGAACTGATTTGCCCCGGATTCCAAACCCCCAACTCATAGTCCATGCCCGGTACGCCCGAGACTTCTACGGTCAACTGGTTCCCCGCGGAATTCCACGAATTCGAAAGCACCCGCAAACCGCGGCTCGTGCTTCCTAGCGCCGGAAGCTGGTTCGACAGCGTCAGCCCAAAATCATTCTTCACCCGGATGACCACGCTGTTGGGTCCGCCATACACGGGAAAACGTACTGACACATGCTGATCCTCGCCGTTCGGTTGAATCTGAAAGGGCAGCGGCCTTCCATTCATCTCTACAGAAACCACTCCGGTGCGCAAACTAAATGCGGGTGAAAACTCCGCCCAGCAATCCCCTGTACCGGTGCGGTTGGTCTCGAGGGTGACGCTGTCCAACGTCCTGTGAAATCGGAAGTCTACGCTAACCTGACCCACGTGAACATTCCGAAGAGCAAACGACGTCCAGTCCGAAGGCACATGCGGAGCCAGCGTGATCTGATGATTCTGCGCATCCGTCTGCAATCCAAAAAGGCCGCGCAGAAACTGACCACCCTCGCGGCGGACCAGATCTGATGCGGCGAGCTGCTCGAAAACCCTTCGTAGTAATCGCCGGAGAGGAGTTCCGTGAAATGACCGAGTGAGCCGTCTACGGCCATAAGCGCATTGGCCCGCAGGTTCGAATACGCGGGAAGTTCGCGATGATACCGGTATTCGCCCACCGACGCCCATCCTGTAAACAAGGGCCAGACCGCTCCAAAGTGATAACCGGAACCATCGTAGAACTTGGAATGCGAAGAGATAATGCGCATTCCCCAATCTGTTTCGTGATCCGCATCCGCCAGGCGCGTAATCATTCCTTCAGTGTGAGCCGCTTCGGGTAATCCGAACCACATGGGCACGGTCGACAGTACGCTCGGCTCGTCTACCCGCTGATTATTCTGATTCAATGCGAAGGCATACGACTTCGTCTCCGGCGACCAGAATGCCAGATCGAGCGCAGGCTTCTGGCGTTCGAATTCGGCAGTCATCACTTTCTTCACGACGTCTTTGCCGACAAATCCTGCCAAGTTTGACAGTGACCGCAGCGCCTCCACGCCCAGCCCGCTCTGATAAAACTCATTCTTCACCGGCAGCAGCGGACCGCCTTCCACCCAGCCATGTCCAATGCCGGCGTTCTGCGCGAAGCCCTGTGCATCGTAGTTTGAGCGCAGGAACTCATAAGCCTTCCACACGTTGTCCCACTTTTCGCGCGCGAAGGCGACATCGCCGCTCTGCGTCACATAATCATTCATCGCAATGATGAAGAGCGGCGTCGCGTCGCCCGAGGCATAGGCATAGGGAAAATCTTTGAACCACGAAACAAAATTAGCCCCTGCGCAATCTCGTGGGGAACCTTTCCGTCCTCACGCTGATACTTGCTGATGAACTCCAGCGCCGTGCGAGTCGTGGCGTAGTCTCCCGCGGCATTGAGAGCGAAGGACGTCCACAGGGAATCCCGCCCAAAGAACCACGCGAAACCCGGCCGCTGGCCCGTTCCCGAAGTGCGATACCCGGCAACCAGCCCCGTGCCCAGATGAGGATTTGCGACCAGTCCCTGGGTCACGCTGATCCGCGCCCAGTCGTAGGCTTGCTCGAGAGCATTGTCCGGAAGCTCAAGATTGACGATATGCGCAAGATAATTGCGGTAGTACTCGGCGGAATCGCTTTCCAGTTGCTTATAGGACGCTGCCAGGTGCTCGTAGGTTTTCTGCGCATCTTCACGGCCAGTGACAGAGGCCGCTATCACGAGCACTTTCGTTTCGCGCCCTTTCTTCGTCAAGCCCAGTCGGAACGAAGTTTCGTCCGAGGAAGAATAATTCGTTTCATAGGCCAGGTGAGAATCCTGGGCGGCGGGAGAACCTACCAGCGCAGCGAACTTTCTGGTTTCTTCTCCGAAGACCACAGCGTGCCGGTTCGCGTCCCACTCGGCATACGTGCCTCCCATCGCCGCCGGCCATTCCAGCGCGAAGTCGCCCACAAAACCGGCTTCCACTTCGAGCGGTTCCGCGGTTTCAACCTCGATCAGAATCACTGTACCCGGCTCCTCGACGGCACGAACAATGTTTCCTTCACACGAAAACAATCGCCTACATAAAGCAGCGTTGCAGATTCAGGACGAACCGTCAGCGTTCGCGCCAGGCTTTCCGCCGGCAGCGCCCGGCCACCGACATGGAAAGTTAAATGAAAAGCCCGAAATATCTTCAGCGGATATACCCAGGCTTCAAGACGCCCCGTCTCCGTGCCGAACAAGCCGGCGCGCGTCCCGACGACCGGCAGGAATTCCCATGTGCGTACCGTGCGCGAGAGCTCCCGGCTTGGCCCAGCCTGCTGGGAGATCGCGAACGGTATCAGGAGGGCGAGGCAGAGGAGAAGAAGAAAGAAGAACCGCTCAAAGCGACGACGGATTGCAACGGGACTGCCGAAGAATGGAAACATCGGTGCTCTGCGATCCATCCACCCAGGGTCGTAGCTTGCAAAGTGAAGGTTCACGGGATAGACAAGCAGGGGCGAATTTTAGCACGAGCCGAAACTCACCGCTTCTTCTCCGCCGGCACCGCTACGCCCGATCCTTCTTTTAGGGCGTGGATCGCGTCGACCGGCAAGTCGGCGAAACGCTCGACCAGGCCACTCGGCCAACGAATCTCTACCCATTCGATTTTCTTCGCCGTTCCCACCCCGAAGTGCACCCTCATATCGCTATTGGAAATGTAGCTGGAGCCGCTGCGAACTTCATCCACAAGGATTCGCGACCCGGCTTTTACAGAAATCCGCGCGCCAATTCCGTCACGATTCGACTTCACCCCGACCGCGTGAATTGCGATCCAATGATTCGGCGTGCGAATCTGATTCACCAGCAGACTGGGGGGAGAATTCATGTTGCTGATCACAGCTGACATTCTGCCGTCGTTCCACAAATCTCCCAGCGCCAGCCCGCGCGAGGAAGCGGCCGTCGTAATTCCCGGGCCGGCAGATGCGGAAACATCACTGAACGTGCCGTCCCCATTGTTGCGGTAAAGAATGCGTGGCTCTTTATAACTGCTGCCCAAATGTTGGCTGTCGACCTCCGGATACACGTGTCCGTTCACCAGAATCAAGTCGGGCCAGCCATCATTGTCGAAGTCGAAAAACATCGCGCCCCAGCCCAGATACTGCGTGTACAGGCCCAGCCCAGCGGCCGAGGTCGCATCCGTAAACGTTCCGTCTCCATTGTTGCGATACAGGGTGGAAGTATCGTCGGAGAAATTTGTTTTGAAAATGTCCAGATGGCCATCGCCGTTGTAGTCGGCAATGCTCGTTCCCATGCCCGCCTGCTCGCGCCCGTCTTCATTGAAGGCCGCGCCCGCCGTGACCGCGACATCCGTGAACGTTCCATCGTGATTGTTACGGTAAAGAATGCTGGGCGTGCTGTCGCAGGCGACGTAAATATCGGGCCAGCCGTCTTCATCGAAATCAAGCGTCGAAACGCTGAGCGAATAATGGCCGTCGGTGCGGTCGATGTGCGCCTTGACGGTTACATCCTCAAACGTACCATCGCCCTTGTTATGGTAAAGAATATTCTTCGCGCCCGGGAGCCCGCGCGGGCCGCACATCACAGGAACTCCCTTCCACACGCAGTTCGCACGCTGCCCCGGTGCGGGAGCGGTGGCCAGATCAAAGTCCACGTAGTTGGCCACTATCAGATCGAGTTTGCCGTCGCGGTCGTAGTCGACAAAGGCGCAGCCCGAGCCCCACGCTTTTCCCGAACCCGCAACTCCGGCGTTCTCGGCAACCTCGGTGAAGACGCCTGCTTCATTGTGGTACAGGCGATTCTTTCCGTAATAAGTAACGTACAAATCTTCCCAGCCGTCGTTGTCATAATCTCCCACGCAAACGCCCTGGCCCCAGCCGTTCGCGGTGAGGCCGGCTTTCGTGGTCACGTCGGTAAAGGTTCCATCATGATTGTTGCGATAGAGGCGATTGCTCGGCGCTCCTCCGGAGGGCAACCCCTCGAGTCTGGTTCCATTCACCAGAAAAATGTCGGGCCAGCCGTCGTTGTCATAATCGAAAATCGCGACGCCCGTGCCCGTGGTCTCGATGATGTACTTTTTCGTCTCGACGCCGCCGAAGATGTTCTGCATGGTCAGCCCGGCCTTCTCGGCGACATCGATGAAGTTGGCGATGGGCTTGGCTGGAACGGTAGCCTTCGCTTGTTCACCCGGAAACGGTTCGCCCGCACAGAACGAAGAGCAAAACGCAATCAGCAATAGCAAGACGGAGGCTCGCGTTAATTTGAAGGCACGGCCGAAGACAAAACAACCCGTAGGTTTAAACGGCATGATCCGATTTCCGAATGTTAGGTTGGTTCACCGACGGCGGTCAATGCCATTGGCGCAAGAAGCGGCGTGAACCGTTCGAGCGTGAACAAGCTCCATCCAGCCGTTAGAATGAATGACGATGCGCGTTTCCCGATTCTCCGCCAGTTTGCTCGTGGTCGCAATCGTCTGCCGCATTGCGGTTGCTTCGCCCCAGGCAAAGCCCTCACACAGCGCGGTTTCCACAGCATACCAAACCGGCATCGACGCAATGACCCGCGGTGACCTGCCGGCCGCTCGCGACGCCTTCGAGAAAGCCGTGAAACTCAGCCCGCGCGATGTCGACGCCCAGAACATGCTGGGCCATGTGTTGTTGCAGCAGGGCGCAGTGGATGACGCCATCGCCCGCTTCCGCACGGTGGTCCAACTTCAGCCCTCTCTGGCCATAGCCCACGCCTACCTTGCGCAGGCGCTCGAGACCAGGGCGCTAGAAACCCAGGGACGGCTCGACGACGCCGTCGCTGAGTTTCGCATCGCCGTCCAACTGGCGCCCGGGCAGTGGCAAGCTCACCAGTCGCTGGGACGCGAACTCAGCCTGCAAAACAAGACTGACGACGCCATCGCGGAATTCAACCAGGCGATTCGCCTCGCACCCCAGCAACCCGAATTGCATGACCAACTGGGGGCGCTATTCGCCCAGCAGTCGCAGTTCGCCAATGCCGAAAGCGAATTTCGGGAAGCGTTGCGGCTGAGCCCAGACTTTGAGCCGGCTTATTTCCATCTCGGCGCTGCACTCTCCGCCGCGGGCGAGACCAAAAAAGCGCAAGAGATGCTGGACCACGCAGTGCAGCTCGATCCAAAAGATGCGACGGCGTGGTATTACCGAGGCGTTGTGCTCGAGGCGGAAACCCTTCCCGACGAGGCGCTGCGCTCCTACGAACATGCCGTCGAACTGCAGCCCAACATCGCGCCAGTGCAGACTCGCTTCGGCCTCCTGCTGCAGCGGCGCGGCGATCTGGAGAGCTCCGTGGCTGCCTTCAGCAAAGTAGTGGCCCTCATGCCGGGCGACGCGGAAGCTCACAACAATCTCGCACTTGCCCAACTGCAGCGTGGAGACGCCGACGCCGCCATTAAGGATTTTCAGGAAGCCATCCGCCTCCACCCCGATGACTCAGGTTTCCAGGGAAACCTGGGAACGGCCTACTTACAGAAAACAGACTTCGCCGCCGCCATCGTGCAGTTTCGCGCCGCGCTGAAGCTCGATCCGGAAAATGCCAGCTTGCATCACGATCTCGCCCTTGCGCTCAAACTCTCAGACGATCTGCCCGCCGCCATTGCGGAGTGGAAGGAGGCGATTCGCCTCGATCCCAAGTTGGCCGACGCCTACTACAGCCTTGGAGTCACTCTGTGGCAGGCGGGAGATTTCCCCGCTTCGGCGGAACAGTTGCGGCAAGCCATCCAAATTCGCCCGGATTATGCCGAGGCCTTCTACACGCTCGGCACCGTCTTGAAACAGATGAATAAACTGCCGGAAGCGGCGGAGGCCTTGCGCCAGGCGATTCGACTCGATCCCGGTTTCGCCGGCGCTCACACCACGCTGGCGGCCGTGCTGCGGCAACTGGGCGACACCGCCGGAGCCGCCGCCGAAAGCAACGCCGGAGCAGAAATCGTCAACCAGAAAAACAATCTGCAGGCGGCGACGTTCGCCACCAACTCCGGCCGGCGATTGCTCGGCGCAGGCGACCTTGATGGCGCCATCTCCCAGTTCCGGACTGCGATTCGCGTAATGCCTTCCTACGCTCTGGCGCACTACGAACTCGGCCTAGCCCTGGGCCAGAAAGGTCTAAAGGACGAAGCGAGTGGGGAATACCGAAAAGCCGCGGAACTCGACCCTCATCTCGTTCCCCCCGTCGCCACTCCGCACTAGACCTCAGCCACGGATTAACACGGATCGCATTAGCTCGGATCAAAGCCACGTCTTGGATGGAGCCAACTTCCGGGGTTATCCGTGGCATCCGTGGCCGCTTTTTTCCTAGTTGCCCTGCTTGCGCACCGCCACAATATCGGTGATCACCGGAACGCCGTGCGTCACCTTCACATGCAGCAGCGCCTCAAACGGCTTGATCTCGCCGGCCTTTGAAACCCCCAATCGCCGCAGAAGTTCCGTCAGCGAATCTTCACGGCAAACGTACTCCGCCGCCGCCTGCGTGCCCACGGTAGTAGTTCCGGCCAGGATCAACATCGAACGTGCCGGGTCCAATCCCGGTTTCAAGCCGATGACCGCATAGTCCTCGCTCACCGACTGGCTGGAGGGGCTCGCCATGAAAACCTGCGCCTCCCCGGGTGCCGGATGCACGTTGATCAGCTCCATGTCTCCGTTGCGAGTCCCAGAATTCACTCTCTGAAAAACGAATTCCTGGGTTCCCGGGATCTCCAGCAGAGTCAGATTCTCCGCCGGGGAGCCGATGAAGATCAGATCGTTGTTCCTGACATCATCCAGGGAAAACAGTCCTCCACGCTTCACCCGCAGTTGGCGGTTGAACAGGAAGAAAACGCGATCCAGTTCGTGGATCGCCAGCACCTCGCCCACGCCCGTGTAATGATCAAGGACCACCTCGCGCGAGTCGGTGGAGGGGTTGAAGTAACGCATGTTCGTCTGCGGACGTCCGACAAAGTTGGCGTTGCTGAAAATAACCCACGGCGGCTGTGGGCCCGTCACGAAGCGATTCCAGAACACCTGGTAGACTGCCGGAGCGGATTCCTTCGCACCCGCCTGCATCCGGTTGCGGCTCGTCAGCAGCAGGGCGCTGATCGACAAGGCTGCCGCCAGCAAAACCGAAAGCCCCACGACTGCGATCGCCCAACCGCGATTCGAAGACCGCGCAGCGCTTCGCCGCTCGACTGCCTCACCTCTCGCAGGCACCTCAGTCAATGCCGCAGCCGGAGTACGTACATGGAACGTGAGTGCATACGATCCCTTCGGCAGTTCCACAACGACTGCGTCCTGCGGCCCCTCGTGAGAGTAATATTCCTCCAACTTCACGCGCAGGCGTCCTGCCTGCACGCGCACTGTCGAGTCGCTTTGCGGATCGAATCCGCCAGACCGGCCCAATACTTCGGTCGCGATCTGATACTCCTTGAGGGCCACGCCGGGATGATCCAGCGAGTGTTCGGCGAGGTAGCGCAGCAGTTTACACAGCGATTCCGAGCCTCGCAGGCTATGACTATTAATAAGTTTATCTAGTTGCTGGAAGCATTGCTCCCGCCCGGCGGCGAAACTGCGCGTTAATGCCATGTGACAGAGGAGGTAACGATTGATCTATCTTGCTGCAACGCCAGTAGTTTACGCCCGGTAACCGTATAAAACGTAATGAAACGTAAACCAATAGTCTATTTGTACTAGAACTTGCAGGCTACACAACCAAGTATAAGTCTGCAACCTGTTTTGGGGACGTGCTTTTCTGCGCCAGGAGGATGTTCATGAAGAGGTCAGGTCTTGCGGCTGTGGCAGCATTGGCGCTTCTCTGCGGTCTTTGGACGCCAATCGCATTCGGACAGGCAGTTTTCGGCAGCATTCTCGGTACGGCTTCTGACCCCTCGGGGGCTGCCGTCGCCAACGCGAAGATCAAAGTCACCAGCCAGACGAAAGACACCAGTTACGAAACCACTTCGAATGAGAGCGGCAACTACGCGGTGACGCACTTGATTCCTGACGTTTACTCGGTCCATTTCGAGGCGCAGGGCTTCAAGAGTATCGAATTCAAGGACATCGCCGTCTCCGCCGACACTGGCACTGACCTGAACGCGCAGTTCCAGCTCGGCTCCGCCAGCGAGCAGGTTGAAGTAAACGCGGAGGCTCCGCAGCTTAAAACCGACCGCGCCGATGTCGCCATTGAGTTCAATTCTAAATTCATCGAGGACCTGCCCGTCCTGAACCGCAATTTCACGAACTTCGAGCTTTTAACCCCAGGCACCCAAAAACTTGGATGGTCTCACGCCGCAACGGAGAACCCGCAGGGCGGCGGCCAGATTTTCGTCAATGGCCAGCACTTCAGTGGAACCGGGTTCGAATTGGACGGCACAGATAATCAGGATCCCATCTTGGGCATAATCGTCATCAACCCCAACCTCGACTCGGTGACCGAAGCTAAAATCACAGCGGCGGATTTTGACGCGGAGTTCGGCAAAGCGATCGCCGGTTTGGTCACAGTTCAAACCAAGTCGGGCAGCAATGATATTCACGGTAGCGGATTCTGGTATCGCCGCACTGACGCAACCCAAGCCAAGGATCCGTTCACCGAGTGGGATGCGGAGCCGGGCGTTGCAGCCAGCCCCATTCCCCCGAGCAGGTGGCAGCAGTTCGGCGGTAGCGTGGGCGGCCCCATCATCAAGAACAAGCTGTTCTTCTTCGGCGATTACCAGGCCACACGGCAATCCAGCGGCATAACCAACTTGATAACCGTTCCGACCGCAAAGGTATTGGCGACCTGCAACCCTGCGACCAACACAACCGGCTTTTGCGATTTGAGCGACTATCTGAACCCCGCAGCCGGCTATAGCACTGGCGGGCAGGTTTACGCGCCCGGGACGAGCACACCCTATGCCGGAAATCTGATCCCGATCGGGGACATATCAGCGCCAGCGGGCGCTATCATCGCAGAATTCCCTCATCCGAATAACGCGGGTTCCAACGCTGGCACTATCACCAACTTCCTGGCTTCCGGGGCAGGCCCGTACAACCAGAACGCTTTCGACACGCGCATCGATTTCAGCGCCAAGCCGACCGTTCAGATTTTCGGCCGTTACAGCCTTGACTACTTCAGCCTTTCCGGCAAGGGAAGTCTCGGTGCTTTGGGCGGGGTAGGTTTCGGCCCGGGCGGTCTGGCCGGCAGCTCCGTCATTCACAATCACAGTTTAGCCAGTGGGGTAACTAAGACGTTCAGCCCGACTGTTCTGGCTGATTTCCGTTTCGGCTACTTCAAATACAACCCTCACACCCACAAGCCCGATGAGGGCTCAAACCCCATGACGGCGTTCGGAATTCCGAACGCGAATTTCGGCGACGCCTTCACTTCCGGGCTTGGCGAGTTTGACTTCAATGGCAACAACGGCAGCACATCCGACGCGTTCGGCGATGGACTGGGCGTGGCCCGTTGCAATTGCCCCCTCATTGAGAGCGAGCAACAATTCCAGTGGGTAACCAACTGGACTAAGATACGCGGAAACCATACCTTCAAATTCGGTGCGGACGTCCGCTTCGCCGAGAACCTGCGCGTTCCCAGCGACTCCAATCGAACTGGCGTGTACAACTTCACCGACGGCAACACTTCAAACAACGGCGCCGGCGGGTTGGCCCTGGGTAGCTTCCTCTTGGGAGCCGTCAGGAGCGTAAGCCGTTATGTAAGCACCAGCGTAAACGCTGCAGAAAGACAGCACCGTATGTTCTACTACGGCGAAGACAGCTGGCGCGTGACCCCGAAATTCACGCTTAACTATGGCTTGCGCTGGGAGGTCTATTTCCCGGAATACGTGAACGGCACGAAACACGGCGGATTCAGCAACATCGTCCAGGGTGTGGATCGGGTTGCTGGCGTCGGTGGGATCGGCCTCAACGGGAACATCGGGAACGACTGGCACGCTTTCGCTCCCCGCTTTGGCGCCGCTTATCAGTTGAACGCCAAAACCGTAGTTCGCCTGGGATATGGCCGCAGCTTCGATATGGGCGTCTTCGGCTCTAACTTCGGCCACGCCGTTACTCAAAATCTCCCTGTGCTC
Organism: uncultured Acidobacteriaceae bacterium; assembly: GCA_963714225.1. Lineage (GTDB taxonomy): Bacteria > Acidobacteriota > Terriglobia > Terriglobales > Acidobacteriaceae > Sulfotelmatobacter. The sequence continues at coordinate 46,144 of CAVQNY010000041.1, forward strand.
GCCGCTCAGTTCCAGCAGAATACGAATCAATACCTGCCGGCCTTCTCGCTCGCGGCGGGGCCGCCAATTTTCACATTTCCCACAGTGCCTTCGAACGGCCTGCTACCCCTGGCTGGACCAGGGTGCACCTTCGGGAACACTATCGTTGGCGGTGTAACAATCTCTCCTCTGTGCACTCAGCCTCACATTCGGCCGCTATCCCAGCGCTTGCCCTATGTTGACACGTGGAACGCGACGGTTCAGCGTCAAGTCACGAATACGATGACCATGGAGGTAACGTACCTCGGGAACAAGGGCACCCACGGCTTCGTCGGGGACAGTCCCACCTATAATGTCAATCAGCCTGGGCTCGGAGCGGGTGTTGACGGGAATGTCGTCGGTGGCGTTATAACACCCTGCATGGCGGGAGCTGGATGTAGCTTTATTCCCAATATCCCCCAGGTTGAGCGGCGCCCTTACTGGAACGCGTTCAGCTATCCTGGGATTCCCGACCCGTCAAACACCACGGGGAGCACTCCAGGCGTTCTGCAGTGCTGCTTCACCGACCAGGGCAACTACCTCGGCAACGATGCCAGCAGCACCTACGAAGCGCTTACCCTCAAAGTGGATAAACGCTTCTCGAAGGGCCTGCAGTTCATCAGCTTTTACAACTTTGCTCATTCCTATCACTACGACAGCAATTTCTATGCCGATCAGAAGTCAATCGCTTACGGGCCAGATGACAACATCCGCAATCACCAGTGGGTTTCGAATCTGCTCTATGAGTTGCCCTTCGGCAAGGGCAAGCAGTTCGGCGGCGGTGCCGGCCGCGGTGTGGATGAGGTTATCGGCGGCTGGCAGATCGGTGGGACCATAACCTGGGCCGGTGGCCTGCCCTGGACGCCCGGCCTGTCAGGGACGGTTTGTAATCTGGAGCAAGACACCGGAGTGTGCCGCCCGAACAAGGGCCCGGGAACTTTCCACACTGGAGGGAGTAGTTTCGTCCACAATGCGTCCGGCCACTACGTACAGTTCTTCACTCCCATCACAGATGTGATCGACGCTGGCACAGGCATCGCTAGTATCGCCAGCGGAAACGGATTTGCCGATCCTGGAATTAATCATATCGGGAACGGCGGCTACGACAGTTTCCGGGGCCCGCGATTCTTCGGGGCGGATGCATCGATTTCCAAAAACTTCCCGATCACGGAGCGGGTGAAATTCCAGTTCCGTATGGACGCTTACAACGTATTTAACCATCCCGTCCTCGGCTTCAACAATAACCAGGGTGGCAGTGGCCTGTGTATCGATTGCACCAACAACGGCAGGGTCACGGATATTGAAGCTGACTCCTCCCCAGGTTCGCCCAATGGCATGCGCCAGCTTTCGTTTGGGCTGCGCTTGAGCTTCTAGTCCACGAAGATGCAATCCTGAGTCCAGAGGGAGCCGGTCACGGCTCCCTCTTTTCTTGTCTCGCTTACAATGAGACCGGACCAATTCAGGGGAGCGCAGGGGGAGCGGAGCGAACTCAGCGGGTGGAGCAGGCCTTCCAGGCCTGCGTTTAGAGGAGACTTTGGATTGGGGCTTTAGCCCCTGAGGTCGTCGGATCAGGCGCAACAGATTAGGTTAGACATGATTCGCGCGGGATGCCTATCACTTGTCATGCTCTTAGCCGCTGCCTCAGCGGCGCAGAATCCCACCCCGAATCACGCTTCGCCTGCCCCGGTCTCCAACCCAAACACTTACGTTGGCAACCAGGCCTGCGCCCGGTGCCATTCCGCGATCTATGAGTCTTACCAGCCTACCTCGATGGCGCGCGCCAGCGGTCCTGCGATGGAAGGCTTCATGCCGGCCGAATTCACGCACAAAGAATCCGGCGTACACTACCGCATCTACGCCGAGGATGAACGCGCCCGGGGTGAACGAGTTTGGTTGGATTTCGACAGGCCGGGCGATCCCGAAGTTCACGGCAGGCGCGAACTCCTTTATTACATCGGCTCGGGACGCCGTGGCCTCAGCTACCTCTTTGAGACCGATGGATTCCTCTTCGAGTCTCCGGTGAACTGGTACGCCAACAAGCAGATCTGGGATATGGCTCCCGCCTACCAGACCGCCCGCGAGATCCCGCTGAACCTTCCCGCCTACACCAGTTGCCTGCGTTGCCACGTAAGCGGAATGCGGCCTCCCGCGCCGGGCACGGACAACCGCTATCCCGAGCCTCCGTTCACTGCAAACGGAGTGGCATGCGAGCGCTGCCACGGTCCCGGAGCAGCTCACGTCAACGGCCGCGCCATCGTCAATCCCGCCAAACTGACTCCCGCGCGGCGCGATGACGTCTGCATGCAGTGCCATCTGGAAGGCAAAGCCGCCGTCGAGCGCCCGGGACGCCACCTCTACGAATTTCAGGCCGGAGATGCGCTCTCCGACTACGCCCGCTATTTTCTTCTCGTCGATGCCAAGGGGACAGGCTTGGGCGCCGTCAGCCAGGTAGAAGCTCTGGCGCAAAGCCAGTGCAAGAAGAAATCCGGCGACGCCATGTCGTGCACGAGCTGCCACAACCCGCATCAGTCGCCCTCTTCAGAAGATCGAATCGCATTCTATCGCGGCAAGTGCCTGGCCTGTCACGGCACGGCTTTCGCAACCCAACATCATCCTGATCATCCCGATTGCACGGCCTGCCACATGCCGGCATCGGCCAGCACCGACGTCGCGCATACTCAAGTCACCGACCATCGCATACCGCGGCGGCCCCAGGTCTCCCCTCAATTGCTGCAGAATGCGCGTACCGAAGACACGTCCTCTCTACCTCGTCTGGTTCCGTTCCCCGATACCAAAACTGAGCCCGATCTCCGAGACCTCGCCCTCGCTTGGGATTCAATCGTGCAGAGCGGAATGTCAGTGGCCGAGCCGCAGACGAGAGAACTGCTTTCGAAGGCCGTGAAGCAAGTTCCTGACGATCCCGCCCTACTCTCGGCGCTCGCCTACGCTGAACAACGCCGAGGATCGACCGAGCAAGCCCGTGAACTCTACAAGAGGGCGCTTGCCAAAGATTCAACTCTGGTCGACGCCGCGACTAACCTCGGAGTGATCGCAGCGCAAGCCGGAGATCTGCAGGATGCGATAAAGCTCTGGCAAAATGCATTCGAGCGCACCCCAGCCAGAAGCACCATCGGACTCAACCTGGCGCGCGCCTACTGCGCGGCAGGCAAGTTCGATGAAGCGCGCACTTACACCCTTCGCGTGCTGGAGTTTAATCCCGATCTCCCCTCGGCGAAAAAGTTACTGCAGTCGCTGAACCGCACGCCGGCAACCTGCGGCCCGTGACGGATTGATTCTCAACCCCGCATGACGCGGTTCAGCCGCGAAGCGGCGCAAGAATGCAGCCCACGGCGCAAGCCGTGGGTGCTCGGCGGAATGAGAACAAGCCCCGAAGGGGCGAAAGAGAAGCTCGCACCAGTATGGACAGCCGAAGCACGCAGTCCTAGAATCTTAGTTGGCTTGAAGGTGCAGAAATCATGTGTCTCCGCAGCCCTACAAATCATTTGCTGCTCACAGCGATGCTTCTCGTCTGCCTGATGTCTTCCGAACTGGCCTTAAGTCAGCAAAGCGCCCTCGATCTCGACGGCAAGCCCGCCAACCCCTTCGACGAGGCCTCCAACAAGATCGTCGTTCTGATTTTTCTCCGCCGCGACTGCCCCGTCTCCAGCCGCTACGCCCCGGTCATTCAGAAGATCAGCGCTCAGCACGAGCGCGACGCCAGTTTCTGGCTGGTATTTCCAGATAAGGCCGAGACCCCGCAGACCATCCACACCTATCTTCAGCAGTATGCCTACCGCGTGCCGGCTCTGCGCGATCCCGAGCACGCGCTGGTCAAGCTGGCGCAAGTCGAGATCACACCCGAAGTCGCCGTGTTCAACCGCAACCATCAACTCCTCTACGACGGAAGAATTGACAATTGGTTTCTCGACCTCGGCCGCTCGCGTCCCGCGCCCACCACCCACGAACTAGCCGACGCCATCCAGGCCGCACTCGCCGGTAAGACGCCGGCCGCGAATCAGGTCAGGGGAGTGGGATGCTACATCTCAGACCTGGAATGAACCGCTGGCCGCGAACGCTGGCGTGGTCGCTCGCTCTAATCACCGCAACCGGCGCCGTGGGAGCGCTCTTTGCGAAGCCGCCCGCGCTTTCGATATCGAAGCCTACGCTCGCCGATCCCCCCGTGACCTTCAATCGCGACATCGCTCCCATCATTTTTAATTCCTGCTCCACCTGCCACCACCCCGGCGAGGCCGGACCATTCTCACTCCTGACTTATTCCGATGTCAAAAAACATGCTCGCCAGATTGCCGACGTAACCCAGGCGCGAACCATGCCTCCATGGCTGCCCGATCCGCAGCCGTTAAAATTCGCCGACGAACTTCGCCTCACGAACGCGCAAATCGATCTCATCCAGCGCTGGCTGGCGCAAGGTGCGCTCGAGGGCGACCCCGCCGACTTGCCGCCGCAGCCGAAGTTTGCCGAAGGTTGGCGCCTCGGAACCCCCGACCTCATTCTCACCGCACAGAAGGCGCTAATTCTGCCGCCGGAAGGCACCGACACGTATTGGAATTTCATCTTCCGCCTTCCCATCGAGCAGACGCGTTGGATGAAGGCCATCGAGATTCATCCCGGCGACAAGCGCTACGTGCATCATGCCAACATTCTCGTCGACCGCAGCGGTTCCTCGCGTCAGCGGGAAGCCGAACCCGGCGCCGGCTTCGGCGGCATGGAGATTCGCATCGAGTCCGAGGTCTTCGACCCCGACAGCCATCTGCTCTTCTGGAAACCCGGCACCGTTCCCTACCTCGAACCCGACGGCATGGCCCTGCGCCTGGAAAAAGGCACGGACCTCATTCTGAATACGCACATGCAACCCTCCGGCAAGCCCGAGATCATTCAGCCCAGCATCGGTCTCTACTTCACGCCGCAGCCCGCGACAAAATTGCCCATGCTGCTCCAGCTAGAGAACGACGTCAAACTCGACATTCCTCCTGGCGAGAAAAATTTCCTGGTCACCGACGAGTTCACCCTGCCGGTCGACGTAGATCTTCTTGCGATTTATCCGCATGCGCATTATCTAGGCAAAGACATTCAGGCCTCCGCGACTCTGCCCGACGGCACAAAGAAAACGCTGATCCACATTCCGCTCTGGAACCTGAGCTGGCAGGCCGTCTATCGTTATGCCGAACCGGTTTTTTTGCCCAAAGGCACCACCGTGGCCCTGCGCTACGTCTACGACAACTCCTCGGATAACCCTTTGAACCCGAACCATCCGCCCGTTCGCGTGAAAGCCGGCAATCGTTCCAGCGATGAAATGTGCCACCTCTGGCTGCAGGTTTTGCCAATTCATGTTGACGCCGCCGGGCGCGATCCCCGCATGCTGCTGCAGGAAGCCTTGGCGCGCCACAACATCGAAAAAGATCCCGCGGACTTCGAAGCGCACTACAATCTAGCCGCCATGCTGCAAGCCGCCAACAAACTCGATGACGCCGTGCGCGAGTACGAATCCGCGCTCCGTCTTCGCCCCCATGACGCCGCCGCAAACAACGCTATGGGGGCCGCATTGCTCGCTTCCGGCCAGCCCGGCAAAGCGGTCGCTTACCTGTCGGAAGCCCTGAAAACGCGCCCCGATTATCTCCCCGCTCACTACAACCTGGGAAACGCTTTAGCCGCGCAAGATGACTTCGCAGGAGCCGCCGAACAATTTCGTCTAGCCCTGCAGTTGCAGCCCGACGACGCCGACGCCGAAGCGAATCTGGGAAGCGCCCTCGCCGAGATGGGACGCTTCTCCGAAGCCAAGACGCACTTCGAACATGCGCTTCAGCTCAATCCGAATCACGCTCTGGCCAAAGAAAATCTGGAGGAACTGCAACGCGCCACAAACAAATAATGCATGACCAATGACGAACAAATGCCGACGAAAGCCATCAAACATCAGTCTGCTCGCCAGTGCCTCGTAACGTGTCTATTGGCTTTCACCACCCTCGCACTCGCGCCGCCAACTGCGCCGGCGCAAGCGCCCTCTGCTCCATCCTCGCAGGCTACGCCCGCTCCACCACCTTCCGATTTCGCGGCAGCGCGCCTGCTCATGCAGCAGGGCAAAATCGACGAGGCCATCTCTCAGTTACAAGCACTCCAGGCGAACGCTCCTGAAGCAAAAGGCCTCGACCTCGAACTGGGAACGGCCTATTACAAAAAAGGAGAGTACGCCAAGGCCGTCGAGTCCCTAAAAAAGGCCTCATCAGCCGATGCCAACAGCGGCGAGGCCGTGCAGTTGCTCGGCCTTTCTTATTATTTGGGAGGACATCCCGCGGAAGCGATTCCGCTTCTCGAAAAAGTGCAAGGCTGGTATCCCAGGGCGAACGTGGATGCGTCCTATATTCTCGGAATCTGCTATATCCAGACAAAAGATTACCCGCACGCGCGCGTGGCTTTTGCGAAGATGTTCGACGTGCCATCCGATTCTGCCGCCAGCTATTTGTTCACAGCTCGCATGCTGTTGCGCCAGGAGTTCGATCCGGTCGCCGAAGAGTACGCGCAGAAAGCTGCAACCCTCGACCCCAAACTTCCGCTGGTTCACTTCCTGCTCGGCGAATTGTTTTTGTACAAGTCGCGAGTTCCCGAAGCCATCGCGGAGTTCCAGAAAGAACTAACCATCAACCCCGCCCACGCGGCAACCTACTACAAACTCGCCGACGCCTACTCCCGCGTCCAGAAGTTCGACGACGCGGAAAGGCTCTTGCAGCGCTCTGTCTGGCTCGATGCCACGTCCACCGGCCCCTACATCTTGATGGGAAAAGTCCTGGAAAAGAAAGGGGAGTTCGAATTAGCCGTCCGTGCCTTGCACAGGGCCGCGGCCATGGATCCGAATAATCCCACCACTCATCATCTGCTCGGTCAGGCCTATCGCGACATGGGGAAGAAAGACGAAGCCGAGAATGAGCTGAAGTTAGCGGAGCAACTGCAAACCAAACAGGATTCCTTAAAGTGAGATTGGATGGTCATCCTGAGAAAGCGCATTCTTGGCGCAAACAAAGGACCTAAACGAGCCGCGCGATGGGTCGCGTTCTTTGCGACACAATACTCGCGTGTTTGGCTGGCTTCCTTATCTGCTTGCCCCACTCCCCTCTTTCCCGCCCGCCGGCACCGGCTCATCCTGCTCTCTCGCCAACCGTTCCACCATATCTTTCGGCAAACCATGCAGCAATTCCAAAAACGCCGCATTGGTCCAACCGAAACCAACCACGTTCACCGGGTAACCAACCTCCACACGGGCCTCGGACGATCGAGCCACCACGTTGTACTTCTCCCGAATGTTTCCATCGCGCCGAAAGTTCTCCGCCACCATCGATAGAAACTCGTAAGAAATGCGGTCAGCATCGGCATTGAAACCATAACGGCGCAGTCCGTCGACAGCAAGCATCTCAATGTTTCCCCAGCCATACGGCAGGTCCCATTGCGCGCCCGTGTCTTCGGCACTCATCGCCAAGCCGCCCGGCTGCTCGAATGCCGGCAAGTTCATCACGATGGCCTTGGCTTGCTCGGGCGTGGCCAGCCCAGCCCACAGGGGATAGAAAGTGGTCGCGTAGCGATAGGACGATCGCTGCCCAGTCTGCAAGTCGAAATCGAAGAACAATCCCGCCTTGTCATCCCAGAGATAGCGCGCGATCAGCTTCTTCCGCTCTTCGGCACGCTTACTCCATTTTCCCGCATCGGTGGTATGGCCCAGCCAGCGGCTGATCTGCTCCAGATCTTTCTCCGTCTTGAAGAGCAAGCTGTTCAGGCACACCGGTGCATAATGATGCGTCGCTGCGCCGAAGGGCCCAAAACGAAAACTAACGTCGAATCCCGATTCCCGCATCGACCGGTCGCCCTTGTAGTAATCGGAACTCAGTTTGAACTCTCGCCGCTTCTCGCACTCCGCGCGCGCCATCGCAAGCGGAACCTCACACACCTGCTGCGTATAAGCAGCCCCCGCAACCGGCTCAATCACTCCCGGCAGGTTCTCCACGATGTAGTGGTCCGCTTGCGCGGGATGAAAAAAGAAATACGCAGCGACCTTCCGGTAAAAGCCAGTCTCGTCCTGCAATGCCTCGGCAGGCGGACCCTCCCCGAAATCGTAGTAGCGAGACAATCCCGTGTCGCCCGCCAGGTGCGGATCTCGGTTCCACATCTCATAATCTTTTTCCAGATCGGCATAAGCTCTCGCCAGCCATGCCGTATCCCCCTGTCCCGATTTCTGCAGCTCGTCGTACACGTCCACGAACATCGAACTCAGAAAAGGCGGCTGCGAACGCGTCAGGTAGTAGGTCCGGTTCGCATTCAGCATCGCGCCATAGTGCTCAACCTCAAAAAAGAAGTTGTCCACCATGCCCCGCGCCAACTCCAGGCGCCCCGCCCGCACCAGCCCGCGAATAATGAAGTAGCTGTCCCAACCATACATCTCGTTGAAGCGGCCCCCGGGAACGACGTATTTGTTCTCCAGGTAGAGCAGGCCCTGGGGTTGGATCTTGCTGGTATCCACCTCGCCCAACCGGTGAATTTCTAACGGCAGGTGCTCGACGCGTACATTGCATTCGCGCGAAAGCTTCCGCACCGCCGCTGGCTCGGCCATGCCCGCCGGCAAGTAAAGGACGGCCGCCACTTTCATCTTGGGGTCCACCACGCTCTGGCAATCTGTGATGGAACGCGTGAGCGTATCCCACGCCGTCGAAATGTAATCCAGAATCGGCTTGAGTTCTTGCCGCTGAGCTGGAGTCGATTGTGCGGCCGCGGGGAGCTCGATGAGCATCCCGCAAGCGACCGTGACCAGCACCAGCGAGCGCAAAACGAACGCCCGGAAAACTAACGCCGATCGGCGAAACATTTTCGAAACGTGAGCAGGCATCGTTTGGGAAAGGGACCTGCCCATTGTAGTCGTATGGCTAAGGCATTCAAAATGAATTTGTTAGCGGACACATGCGATCAGAAGGGGTCATCCCGGAACCCGGTGCACTCCCGCGGGTGAGGGATCTCGCGCGCATCGCAACCACCGCGAAGGATCAGACTGCACCACTCCCCATCGGAGGTATCCACAGATCGGTAGTTTTCGCGTATTTCCAGCTTGAGCGGCCTTCATGTGCTGAGGCCGATGGAAGTCTAGTTTGCCAGGATGGTCTCGCCATGCCGGAAGCACTCGACCACATGGTCGTTCACCATGCCCACGGCCTGCATAAACGCGTAGCAGATGGTCGATCCTACAAAATTGAAGCCTCGATTCTTCAGCGCTTTGCTCATGGCATCCGATTGCGCAGTCCGCGGCGGAACCTGACGCCGTGACTTCCACAGATTCACGCGCGGCCGGCCATCGACAAATTGCCACACGTAGCGGTCGAAGCTGCCGAATTCTTCCCGCACCCGCAGCAACGCCTGGGCATTTCGCACCGCCGACGCGATCTTCAAACGGTTGCGTACGATGCCCGGATCCCTCAGCAACTGCGCGATCTTCCGCCGGTCATAGCCCGCCACACGTCGCTCATCGAACTGGTCAAACGCGGCGCGATAGTTTTCCCGTTTGTTGAGAATCGTCTCCCAGCTCAGCCCGGCCTGCGCCCCTTCGAGGATGAGAAACTCAAAAAGCGTGCGGTCCTCGTGCACCGGCACGCCCCATTCTTCATCGTGATAGCGAATCATCAACTCGCTGCGCGCCCAATCACAGCGCACCAGCGGCTTCGGAGACACTTGAGGTTGCATTGATCTTGGGTAGCGCAGCGCTTCGGCGCTGCGGTCATTGCACTATTTTTGAAATACGGCTTCAGCCCTGAGGTCACAGTCCGGTGCCGGGAAACGATTCTTCCCGCTGTCTCAGGGCTCGCTCACTGGTTCCCCCCGGCACTATTCCAGCGACTTCGGATCCGATTTGTTCTGCGGCGATCTCGCATCCAGCAGCGCCTCCAACTCTTTCGCACAAGCCGGAACCGCAACTTTGTGTTCGGCAATAATTTCCTTCGCGCTTAACTTTTTCCCATAGAGTTTTTCATTGGCGCTGCCATCGGAGCGCAGGGTTGAGCCTTCCAGCGATACTCCCGCAAACAACCCCTTATTGCGCGAGTAGGAAAGGATTTCCGCATTCATCACAATATCCGTAGCGCCCTCCACCGTGCGGCCCTTGGGACCGGCGGCAGCCGAAGCGTCCGCTCCCAACTTCACTTTGCTCGACAGCAGCGAGCGCGCTCCCCTCGGGTTCATCACCAGGAAAACAAAATCCGTAGCCTGGCCTCCCAACTGGAACCCGATGCTCACTCCTTCCAGCGCGTACAGTGCCGGCGCCCCCCACAGCCCGGTATAGTGCTCGCCGCTGCGGCAAATCAGAACCCCCCGCCCATAGCTGCCTCCCACCCCAAACGCGCCCTTCAACACCGAAGGCATAATCACAACGCATTCCGCCTTATCCAGCAGGTCCTGCGGAATGTTGTCTGGAATGTTCAGGATCTCCTTCATCACCTGCCCGGCGTCTTTCACCCGGTCTTCTTCCTTTTCGTCGTTAGCGCCAGCGAATGCCGGAATTACAAACAAGCACATCGTCAGAAACCAAGCTGCAATCTTTTTCACCTTCATCCCGATCCGTTCCTCCGGACGCGCTCTCCTCATCTCGCTCGAAGACCCACCATCTTAAACCCTAGTCAGGAATTGTAATTCCCCAGTTGTGGAAATTGGCCGGTTCCCTGGGTCCTTTCCCAACGCCTGTAACCACCGACTCCTGCAGCCTTTCGGCCATGCCCCAACGGGCGCTCCTTTTGTAACTTGGCACTTTGCTCGGACCCCCTCTAAAGTCAATTGAGACTATGACGGACAGCCACACGCCTTCGGCACCCCGCGTGCATCTAATCAACTGGAGTACCCTCTGGCCACGGGTAAGAGTGAAAATATTGGATGGTTTGGGCATGAAGTACACGCACACTTGTGGGCTGCTTGCGGCCTTACTAGCGGCTTTTGCCCTGGCTTGTACTGCGCCGGCTGTCGCCCAGGCGCAGGCTTACGCCGCCAGCACGGCCGCCGTGAGCCCCCACCCTTCCGCGTCTAATGACGATCCCCAGTCCGGCTCGTTGATCACCATTCACAAACGGGTCGATGAAGTCAACGTTCTTTTCATCGCCACCGACAGGCACGGCAAATTTGTCCGCGACCTCAATCAAACCGATTTCGCCATCCTCGACGATCACAAGCCGCCTCAGTCCATTCTCAACTTCCGCCGCGAAACCGATCTGCCTCTGCACCTAGGCTTGCTCATCGATGTGAGCGGCTCCGTCCATAGCCGTTTTGATTTCGAGCAGAGTTCTGTCATCAGTTTCCTGCAGCACTCGATCCGCACCGGCTTCGACAAGGCTTTCGTAGTCGGATTCAACACCCAGAGTCAGATGACCCAGGACTTTACCGACAACGTCGAACGGCTCTCCGCCGGCGTGCACAAGCTGCAGGATGGCGGAGGCACCGCGCTCTACGACGCCATCTATCGCGCTTGCAAGGATAAATTTCTAAAAGACCGACCCGATCATCCCGTGCGCAAGGCCATCATCGTGGTGAGCGACGGGGAAGATAACCAGAGCGAAATCACCCGCGCCCAAACCATCGAAATGGCCCAGCGCGCCGAAGTCATTATCTACGCCATCTCCACCGACGACAGCGGACTCATCCTCCGCGGCGACAAAGTTCTCGAACAGCTCGCCGAAGCCACTGGCGGCCGTGCCTTCTTTCCTTTCAAGATGAAGGACATCACCCACTCCTACGCCGCCATCGAAGACGAACTCCGCAGCCAGTACATCGTCAGCTACAAGCCCGCCGACTTCGACGCCGACGGCCGCTACCGCTCCATCGAAATCTCCGCCCTCAAGAAGGACTTGCAAGTCCGCGCACGCAAAGGCTACTTCGCTCCGCAGCAGTGACGTTCTCCACCACAGAGGCACAGGCCTGGGTCGACTTTTTGTAGCAGGCCTCACGGCTTGTCTTCCCGAACGAAGTGAAGGAACCTAGTTTTTTTCATGGCATTGCCCTTATTCGCCTTTTTCGCAGCGCAATTTCCTGACGTCGGTAGCAGGCACGGAATCGCTAGCGTTCGATTTATGCCGCAACTTCGGGTCGCATCCTTCGTCCGCAAGTCCATGGAATTGGCACCCCCCGCTAAGCGCCAACAGCGAGGACGATGTCCCGCGCTTTCCCTTCGCCCTGTGTCTTTTTAGCCGCGTTTCAACGCGCTTATCCGAACCCCTCCCTCCCAGGCCCTTGCCGAGTTATGGGGACGCGGCGTGCAGGCTGGCTTCCCGCGCTCGGCTTCCGGCGATAGGTGCCGACTGGAACATTTGGTGCGAATGTTCCAGTTGCAGCCGGCACGCCTCCATCTCTTCAACAGGTTTATAATCGCAAGGGGTTCATCTCACCCAGCCCTGATTGGTATGACGGATCAACTCAGAAAGAAACTGCAGGAAGAAGTCGACGCGCTCGAGCACGAACTGGTTCACGATCTGCCCAAGGAGATCAAGCGCGCCGCAGCTCTCGGAGACCTCAGCGAGAACGCCGAATATCACATGGCCAAGCAGCGCCAGGAGTTCGTCAAGGCACGCTTCCGCCAGCTCGGTAAGCGCCTCGCTGACCTGTCGCTGACCAACATGAACAACATCCCGAAAGACAAGGTGGGCCTAGGTTCCACCGTCAAGGTCTTCGACAGCTCAAAGAATGAAGAGATCGAATACAAGCTCGTGACCAGCGAAGAGTCTGACGTAGGCGCGGGAAAAATCTCGACCACATCTCCCATCGGCCGTGCGCTGCTGAACAAAAAGGTAGGCGACGAGGCCACCGTGATCACACCTAACGGCAAGCGCGAACTGGAAATCCTAAGCCTGTCCACCATTCACGACGAGGCCGACTCCGAAAAGGCGGACGCCTGATGGCCCATAGCTGGACCAGCGCCTTCGGACGCGCCTGCGGCGTGCTGCTTGATACCATCGTTCGATGGCTGGCGCTCTCGCGCATCAATCCCAACGTACTGACCTTCATGGGGCTGGTGGTGAACACCTGGGCCGCGATCCTGTTCGGCTCTGCCACAGCGCTGACCCAGAGGCGCCTGTTCTTCTACGCCGGCCTCGTGATCATCGGCTCAGGATTTTTTGATCTGGTGGATGGACAGGTCGCGCGCGCCACCAACCGGGTCACGCGCTTCGGCGCGTTCTTCGACTCAGTAGTCGACCGCTACAGCGACGCGTCGCAGTTTCTTGGGCTGCTGGTCTTCTATGCGCGGGGGGACCGCTTCTTCTATGTGGTGCTTACTGCGTTCGTGATGGTGAGCGCCATCATGGTGAGCTACACGCGGGCGCGCGCCGAGTCGCTGATTGGATCCTGCCGCGTGGGATTTATGGAGCGTCCGGAGCGGCTGGTGCTGGTGATCATCGGCTCACTCTTCAACCGCATGGCGCCGGTGCTGTGGGTGATCGCAGTGCTGTCGACGCTGACGGTGATCCACCGCATGCGCTACACCTGGACCCGCACCCAGGACGCCCCGAATACCGTGGCTAAGGCGGGGCAAGCGGCTTAGCTAAGTGGGTTTATTACGTGTTAGCTGCAAGCTAATACCACCGGCTCCTTCTCCTTGCCGGTGCAAGCTCGCGGATCGCCCGCAGCTGCGTCCCTGCCGCATCGAGCGATCGGTCGAACCTGATCGTCGGTTCCGGTATTCCGGCGGTTATTTTCAACCATCATGCCGAATCAGCGTCCCACATCGGTACCCGATTTTCTCTATGGCACCGCTTGGAAGGAAGAGCGCACCCCGGCGTTGGTCGAACTTGCGCTGCGCGTGGGGTTTCGGGGCGTCGATACGGCCAACCAGCGGCGGCACTACTTCGAGGCTGGAGCCGGTCAGGGGTTGGCTGCCGCCTACCGAGCGGGAGTGGTGGTACGCGCAGATCTTTTTCTGCAGACGAAGTTCACGTATCGGCCCGGCCAGGACCATCGGTTGCCCTATGATCCCGCCGCCAGCCTTTCGGTGCAGGTCGCGCAATCGCTGGCGAGTTCGCTTGAACATCTTGGGACCGATCACGTCGACAGCTACGTGCTGCATGGGCCCGCCTCTGGTTACGGCTGGACCGATGCGGACTCCGAAGTGTGGGAAGCGATGCGGAAGGAGCGCGATGCCGGCCGCACGCGCCTGCTCGGGGTGAGCAATGTTTCGCTGCGGCATCTGGAGCAGATGGTGGATGTCCTCTCGGAAGCTCCTGCGTTCGTGCAAAACCGCTGTTACGCCCGCTTCGGCTGGGACCGGGATGTGCGCTTGTTCTGCAGCGAGCGAAAGATCATCTACCAGGGATTCTCGCTGCTCACCGCGAATGCGGAGGTGGTCCGGCATCCTGTGGTTACGGGCCTCGCCGCACCCGCGAGCGCCACTCCGGCCCAGGTTGTGTTCGCCTTTGCCCGCACGCTCGGGATGCTGCCGCTGACCGGCACTTCCAACGCAGAACACATGAAGCAGGACCTGGCCAGCCGTTCCTTGGCGCTTACGCCCGGTGGGGTGCGGGCGATAGAGTCTTTGGCGGGCTGACCGTGGCTGGAAGCGGCGTCATCCGCTTCCTCTTCGGCGCGGACACCGGCCCCGGCGGTGGATGTCTGGAGGCGCACAATCATGCCAGAGATGATCTGGGTTGCGACTCGCACAGGTCGCGACCAACTCAGGGTGCGATTAGAGCTAAGGTGGGCGCACCGCCGACTTTGAGGATGCGAATCTGGCGCATCTTCACGGTGTCGATTACCAAAATGCTGTGCTTCTGGGGAACCATCGCATAGAGCATCTTGCCGTCGTTCCCAGTGACGGCGCTCCAGAAGGGCATCCTGGTCTTGATGGTACCAATCTTCCGCCAAGTGCGGGTGTCGAGCACCCGAAATTCGCTCGCCGTCGCGTCATTGGGGCGGAGATTCGGGGGCCGGCCGTAATCCAGATAAAAGCGGTTGTCGTAGTGGCGCTCGTAATTCTTGTTGTATCCCAGATAGATCTTGCTGCCGTCGGGTGAGTTCGGCCAAGCCGCAGGAAGTACGCGGTCGGGTAGATCGGGATGTGCCGAGGTATCGGCAAATTCGTGGGTGATAACATTCATCTGAAAAACTGCGCCGTCTCCACGAACGATCGCTATCTCTTGACCGCCGGGAGCCTCAATCGCCTCGGCAGCGCCGACTCGCCTTTCCCACGGAAGTACGACGTCTAAGTTCTGGAGCTCGCGGGAGTCAGCGTCCACATTGATCAGCCTAATCCTATTCGTTCTCGGACAGAGAAAATCGAACTGATCCGCGGTTGGGTAAGAAATGAAGCGGCCGGGGCCGCAGTTGCCCAGGTGCACGGTCCTAGTCTGAAACTCGCCGGACTGGGTGTCGAACCTGGCGAGCAGGAATGAATCCGCGTCTGCCGATTTGGGGGTGTCCAACAGAATTCGCAGCGCCAACCCATCGCCGGAAACCGCCATGGTTGAAAATGCCGGGAGCACATTGGCCACTTCGCGGTCCTCAATCATGCCCCTCTGGAGGATGGTGCCTTGGGCGGTATCGATCGCCGCGAGTTCGCTCGAATCGCCGTCCGTTATTGACGCAACATAGAGACGGCTTCCATCCGGCGAGAGCGCAAAATCCGGATTGTCGCCGGTGCGAATGCTACCCATCACTTTGGCGGTTTCAGGATCGACCAGCCAGACGCGGCCTCCCGGCCCACCCGCGTCGGGTTTGGGATCGAGCACATACAGCCAACCGGGCTCGGGCTTGGCCCAATTGTCTACCACAATGTTCGAGTCTCCGGACGCATTGGTCCGGGTTGGTGCACTAACCTGGCCGGCTGTTGCACCCGCCTGGGCGGGGCGAGCCGCGAAACACAGCGCAAAGGGCACGGAAAGGAGACAAAACAAGGACGACAACAGATTCGCTCTCATACATTGCCCCCGGAACTTCCGAGTTAGACCTCTATTATTTACTCACCAAGGCTGCCCCACAATCTTGTTTAAACCCGAGGCTGGAAAGAAGGAAGCGTTTCATCTACGAAGCAACTGCCATGCCAAGCGCGGAGCGGAGGGAGGTCGCGTAACTCATTTATTTTCAGAGAGGAAGGTGACAGCGTTCAAGCGAAATGAGGGCTGAATCCCAGAATCGGTGGCTACCCTGAGCCAACGTGGTGGTTTTCAGCCAACAGCGGTCTGCACCTCTTTCTCCCCCTCATCCGCAATCCCAATCTTCCACCGCCGGCAGCCCGCGCAGGCCGTGATGGCCCCAGCAATCGCGCCGCCTGACTCTTATCGACCTGAAGCAAATTCCGCGCGGGTTCGATCCCTGGGAGTTCTGGGTCGGGCTGAAATCGGTAACTATCTGTGAAGCACGCAGGCGATTTACGGCTGGATGTGCGCTTTCCGTAGCGGCCGAGGCGTGGAGTGTCCTGCTATGTCATTTCGCACGGTTGAGCAGCGCCAGGGCCTGATCTGTGGTGATAAATCTTGCTCCCAGAGCTTGTAGTTCGGCCTCGGTGCGTTGCCCATCTTCGGTCTTCAAAGTTTCGATCGCATCCTTGACCACGGAGACCCGGCGGCCGCGTTCAAGCAATCCCTTGGCCGCGAAACGAACACAGTATTCCGTCACCACGCCAAAGACTACGAATTCGGCATCGTCTCCCAATCGCTCCACCAGTTCCCCGGCGTGCCGGCTTTCAAAGATGTCGAGCGTCTGTTTTTCGAGATGAATCTGCTGATATTGAGAAAGATCGTGCGGCAGCGCTGCCGTGGGCTCGTTTGGAACGGTGACAACTTTCTCGGTCAGCGCTTCAGGGACATAGGCGGACCCTGCCGTGCCTTGGATGCAGTGGGGCGGAAAGGTTTTGAACTCGGGATCGTCCTTGGTGTGATAGCAACCATGCGACACGAGAAAGACGCGGCCCTGACGGGCGGCGTCTGTGAGCCGTCGAATGTTAGGGAGCAATCGTTCGGCGCCGGGGACGTAGAGCTTGCCGCCGGGCAGCATGAAATCCGCCTGAGTATCGACTTCCCAGAAAAAAAGATTGCGAGATACCATTGCCGTTCCGCCTCATCGCCGTCGTAGAAACCAGCTTATAACATTCTTTGGGAATTGCCGGATTCCATCCAACTCTACGGACAAGAATTGTACAAACTCATGACGTGGCGATGACAAATGCAGATCCGCTGGCTCGTAACATCTGTCCGCAGCAGTCAGAGAAATCACCGACAAGCCGGGTTCGAATTTGGTTGACTGACCCTCCCCGGGCTCTGACCTGCACTGAGAGGAGAATTCATGCAGAGTGGCAGGATCGCTTTCATCGCTTGCCTCGGGTTGGCCTTGATGTTTGTTTCCCATGCAGCCCAGGCGCAGTATCAACTCACAAACCTAGTTTCAAATCAGGTGGGAGCCGCGAGGCATACGGATCCTTTGATAGTGAATGCGTGGGGATTGGTGCACGCACCCGGCTCACCCTGGTGGATCAGTGACAACAACTCCGGATGGTCGACTCTTTACGATGCCGAAGGAGTAGCGGTGCAGCAACTGAAGGTGTTGATTCCGACAGCGGGAGAAAACGGCCCAGGTTCGCCGACGGGGAATGTGTCGAACGGATCGAGCGAGTTTGAGGTGCAGGGATGGCCGGCGTTGTTTCTGTTTGCCACGCTGGATGGAACCATCAGCGGATGGGCGCCGCAGGCAAACTTCAACGAGGCTATTGTGGCGGTGAACAACCCGTCGGAAAAGGCTATGTACACCGGCCTGGCGATCACGAACAAGACGTCAGGGAACCGCTTGTACGCTGCCGACATGGCGAACAACAAGGTGGATGTGTACGACGGAAAATTCAACCTGGTGACTTCGTTTACCGACGCCACGGTGCCTTCAGGCTTTGCGCCCTTCGGCATCCGGGACATCGATGGACTGGTCTATGTTACGTTTGCCAGCGTTTCCGGCGGAAGCGGTGGCTTCGTTGACGTGTTTCGAGAGGATGGCACACCTGTGACCCCGGGGAGGCATTTGATCCAAGGGTCGCCGCTGAACCAGCCTTGGGGAATTGCTGCCGCGTCAAGAAACTTTGGACCTTTGAGCAACACGCTGCTGATCTCGAACAATACCAACAACGGAACCATCCATGCCTTCGACGGATTGACCGGGCAGTTTGTGGGAACAATCAAGGACACAAGCGGCAAGGTCATTAGTATTGACCAGCTTTGGGGAATTGATTTCGGCGATGGCACGGGCAAAAATGGAGGGGTAAACCAGATGTTTTTTACCGCCGGTCCCTTCAACAACCTGGCTGGCACGTTCGGGATGATTACGTTCCAGTAACCAGATTCCTTTGTCATTGCGAGATGGTTTCGCTCAAAGGGCCGCCTGCAAGGGCGGCCTTTGCTTTTGTGTGAGGGTGCGCACTAGGGCGGGCGATCGGACGTGCTGGTTAGCGATTCGCCGTGACTTAGGACGCCGACTGCTGCTGAACGAACGACAGCAAACTGGTCTGCAAAGCACGCTTGCTGGCCTCAGGCAGATCAATGAAGCGGAAGGGCTGGAGCCAGCCCTGGGTCGCCCACATGGGAAACATGATCTCTGCCTTTTCGCGGATGGTGGTCTCGCCGAGGTGGAAGACCAGTTCGACTTCGAGTTTTTCGTCGAGCGGCTTCTCCACGTTCAGCAGGCCGCCGGTGGTGGAGAGCTGATGCAGTTTGCCCCGCACCTCACGCCGGTTGGGCAGTCGCATGAGCGCCAGGACAGATCCCCGGAGCTTGACCCGAAACGGGCGCCCTGGGTCCTGAGGGGCGGTCCCGGCCGAAGATGGATTCGGCGCGACCGATTCTGGCGTCGGCGACATGGTGGCTAAAGTATGGAGCCTCGCCGTGCCTGGCACGAGGTTACGAAAGAACGTCCGGCGGTGGTCACTGGCTCGTGACCGGTGGTCAGTGTGAGTTCATCTAGTTCTTGACCGTCGTTTGGCATGACACTGACCACTATTTTCGGCCGGGATGGGCCTCGCCGTGGTCCGGAGAAGAGTGGTAGGACCAGGCATTCTTGCCGCTGCTCACAGTCTTGCCTGCGCCGTCAGCGGAGGCAGCGCCAGGATTGGGGGCGCAATTCCAATCCTCTGGCGGATCGGCAATTCCCCACACATTCCCCTGGTTGTAGAGCGCCACTCCGGGGAGAAAGTATCTCCCGTCATTACCCAGCGGCAGGCAAGTCGCTACGC
The DNA here is from genome assembly GCA_963714225.1 of uncultured Acidobacteriaceae bacterium. Lineage (GTDB taxonomy): Bacteria > Acidobacteriota > Terriglobia > Terriglobales > Acidobacteriaceae > Sulfotelmatobacter. The sequence goes on from CAVQNY010000041.1 coordinate 65,384, forward strand.
GGGCAGAAACGCTTCCCCCGCCCGGCAGATCGTTCAGCCTCAGTGGAGTTTCGAGCGGCAAGGCTTGCGACGCGCGGAATCCGCAGCCCTGCGGGCTCACCACGAGAGCGCCACACTTCGCGGAGAAGGGATGCTTCCGGTCCAGGCTGGTCACGGTCACGGAAATCTCCACGCGCAATCGTGTGCTGCGCCGCCCCTGGGTGTGAGTATTTCCATTTGCGTTCATTCGCCAGGGTTGGCACTGCCCCGAACCACTACGGATGACAGAAGCGAGGCTGGATGCAGTCCTAACTAAGAAAGAACAAATGAGGATGACGGAAGTAACCTTCGCCTGCCTCGAGGTCAAGCCGGACCCGCGGCATCCACCTCAGTCGAAAGGCCGCTGTCTTCCCCGGTTTAACAATCTTGCCCTGCTAAGATGGCTCGACATCGCGAAACCACATCAGTGAAAGCCAGGTCAGTGCACCCAGGATCCGCCACATCCGTGGACCGCCCAGCGCCAACTGCTGCACTTGCGCCCGAGTGGGATCTTGTCCTCGCCGCCAGCTGTGCCGATCCGCGGGAGAGTGATCTCGGCCGCATCCGGTCTATGCTCAATCCACCGGTGCTGGGGAGGCCGGTCGAGTGGGAGGCTGTATTTCGCCTCGCCGATCATCACGGCACATCGTCGCTGCTTTATCAGAATCTCTCACGCTTGGCTGGTGGCATGGTGCCTTCTTCTGAGTTGGCAGCGGTTCGGCGGAGTTATGAGAGAAACGTTCACAAGTCCCTTTTTCTGGCGCGCGAGATGATCCGTATTCTGGATCGCCTCGATGCAATGGGCATCGAAGTGATTCCTTACAAGGGCATCGTCCTGTCGGAGGTTTACTACGGCGACATGGCGCTGCGCCAGTCCGGCGACATGGACTTGTTTGTGCGAAGGCACGACGTGGCACGCATTAAGGGCGCAATTCGCCAGCTGGGATACATACTGCGCGTGCCCGTTCCTGAAGATGCTGCGGAAGATTACATCGCTTCGGGATACGAATGTACATTCGACAGCCCAGCTGGACGCAACTTGCTCGAGTTGCAGTGGGCGCTCGAGCAGCGCTTCTACGCGGTCGACTTCGATATGGATGGATTGTTCAAGCGCGCGGTGAGCGTCACCGTCGCGGGCCGCCGCGTGAAAACGCCTTCTCCCGAAGATCTGCTGCTGGTGCTCTCCGTGCATGCGGCGAAACATGTTTGGGGACGGCTGATCTGGCTCTGCGACATGGCACAGATTCTAAAGCTGGGGAATTTAAATTGGGACTGGGTGCAGGCTCACGCCCGGAAATTTGGCATCGAACGGATTCTGCACGTCACGCTGCTGTTAGCGAACCGCCTTCTGGCAACAGCGATTCCAGCGCCGATCGAAAAATCGATTCTTGCGGATCGCGCGGCGCGGGCCTTCGCGGACGAAATCGCCGTGGCCGTGCCTCGCGGAGTTTCCTACGAGGAACAGCAGATATCGTACTTCCGCCTGATGATGCGGCTTCGCGAACGCAAGACGGATCGCTTGCGATTCCTTGCGCGCTTGACTTTCACACCCGGTCCTGGCGAGTGGGAAGCTGTTCGTCTCCCCAAAACTTTGTTTCCTCTCTATCGCTTGGTGCGTCTAGCGCGGCTAGCATCCAGATTCGCGCGCGGATAACGGAAAGAAACAAAGAACGCATGCTGGGAGTGACAATCAAATCCTGTCGGGTTCGAGTTTGGCAACATGCAAGCCACGGAGGGCTGCGATGGCGAAACAAGAGCTGCGGTTCACAGCAAAGATCGAGGGGAAGGAAGCAGGTGTGGTAGCAGCCATCACTCCCCCGGGAAACGTGCCGGAGTTTTTTGGGACGCGGGCCCGCGTGCCGGTGCGGGGGACGATCAACGGATATCCGTTTCGTTCGTCGCTGTCGCCATGCGGAGGGCGTCACATGATGCCAGTGAACAAGATGCTGTGCCAGGGTGCGGGCGTGCAGCCCGGCGACATTGTGGACGTGGTGATGGAGCGGGACGAAGAGGAACGCACGGTAGAAGCGCCGCCGCTGTTAAAGAAGGAGCTGGCGAAGAATAAGGTCGCGCAAGCGAACTGGCAGAAGCTCTCGTTTACACATAAGAAAGAAATGGCTCTCGCCATTGTCGGAGCGAAGCGGGAACAGACGCGGGCGCGGCGGCTGGGGAAGATCGTTGAGGTTCTGAAGACGGGGGCCAAGTGGAATGGGTGAAACGCGGGAAGTAGTGCAGTTCCCTAGTCACGGTCGCGGGAGGGATGGACCAGCCACTTCAGGATCATATTCACGAGACTGAGCAGGATCGCGCCGAGGAACGCGGCCGTGAAACTGTGCACTTGAAATCCAGGTGCCAGCAACGCCGATGCGAGCTCGAGCATCAGCGCGTTGATCACGAACCAGAAGAGTCCCAGCGTGAGCAGAGTCAGAGGAAACGTCAGGATCTTCAGCAGCGCTCCGAGCGTGGCATTGATGAAGCCGATCACGAGCGCCGCGATCAGAGCTGCCACGGGGCCGCTGACGGAAATTCCTAGTCCGAGGTGGGCTACGATCCACACGGCCACCGCACTCAGAACCCAGTTCAATAGCAGCGACATTTTCGCTCCTTGCGCCAGTTGACTGGAGGACACAGCTTAGCCTGCTTAGCGACTATACCAATAAGCCATCTCCTCAGTCTTCGGCGGAGGGACCGGAGTGAAACACGAATCGAGTTCTGGGTGCGGGTTTCACTCTGATTCCCCTGGTAACCCGTTCGTACACTCCCTTTTGGTAACCCTTGGTAACCATGCGCTTCCCCCTTCCAGTCGTACAATTGCCCTTGTCCGACCGGCCATCTCCGGAAAAGGAGTTAGGCCAGATGGCGTTTCGCCGGGCGACACTTCCCCGAGCCGTCATCTGTTTCTCGGTGCAGACGTTCCGGTTTTGGAGTTTCTTGGGTTTAGAAGTTTCTCGGTTTAGAAGTTTCTCAGTTTAGACCAGGTGCTGGAGTTCGTACTCATATGGCGTTCGGTTTCGGGTTCAACAAACAGAAGGTTCTCAGCGCTGCGGAGAAGTACGTGCAGCAAGGCAAGATGCAAAACGCCATCGCTGAGTACGAAAAGGTTCTCAAGGCCGATCCCAAGGATCTCACGGTCACTAACACCGTCGGCGATCTCTACACCCGCCTCGGGCAAGTCGACAAAGCCACCGAACGCTTCAAGACTGTAGGCGATGCCTATGCCAACCAGGGTTTCACGGTCAAGGCGATCGCCATGTACAAGAAGATTAGCAAGCTCAAGCCTTCGCTCGAGAGCGTGCTGAAGCTGGCGGAGCTTTATACCCAGCAAGGACTCTTCAACGACGCGCGCGCCCAGTACCTGCAGGTGGCCGAAGAATTCCTGAAATCGGGCGCACTAGAAGACGCCGTCCGCATCTTCCAGAAGATTCTGGAAATGGATCCGGAAAACACCACCATGCGGGTCCGCTTGGCGGAAGTCTACGTCCGCCTGGGAAAGAAAAATGAAGCCTGGCAGATTTTTTCGGCCGCCGCCGAGACTTTGCGCTCCAAGGGTTCGCTGAGCGGAGCGGAAGAAGTTCTGCAGCGCATGCTCACGCTCGATCCCGGCAACAGCTACGCGCTTCTTATGCAGGGGCGCAATCTGCTGGAGGCCGGGGACGCCGCAGCCGCCATCGAATCGCTGCAGAAAGTTTCCGATCTCGATTCCAATCCCGACGGCCTGCGCGACCTGCTCAAGGCTTACCTGAAGATTGGCCGCCTCTCAGATGCCGGCACTCTTGCCAGCAAACTCCAGGCGGTCCACAACGACCTGGCCGCCATCTCTGCCTTCACCGATGCCCTGATGCAGGCCGGCCAATACGAGAACGCGCTCCAGGTGTATGAGCAGCATGCCGAGCGCCTGTTGGCCGAAGACTCCGACAAGGTTCTAAGAAACCTGCATTCCATCATCGGGCATGTGCGCGACAATCCCGCTTCGCTGGAGAAACTTCTCGACCTCTTCCAGAAGGCCGGAGAGAGCACTCACGTCACCGAAGTCATGGAGTTGCTGGCCCACGCCTCGGTCCAGTCCGGCGACCTGCCCCGGGCCCGCGATCTCTATCGGAAGCTGGCCACTATGGAGCCTGGCAATCCCCTGCACATGGACAATTACCAGCAGGTGGTTAGCCAGATCGGCGGCGATTCCTCCCACAGCCTCATCTCCGCGGAGGAAGCAGCCGTGATCGTCGATGAATTGGAAGCTACTGCTCCTTCCATCCACCAGCACTACTCCGATGCGGTTGCCCTGGGGGTTCGTTCCGCGCTCACCGATGCCGAACTTTTCATTTCCTACAACATGCCGGCCAAGGCTCTAGGCCCGCTGATGGCCGCCCTGCCTCAGGCGCCCAACGATCTGCGCTTGAACCAGCGTCTGGCCGCTCTGCACACGCGCGCCGCACGTTTCGCCGAAGCCAGTGTCTGCTGCCGCACTCTACAGAATGTCTACTCCGAAGCGGGCTATCCCGAAGAAGCTACGCGTTACGGCGAACTCGCCGTCCGCTACGAGGAGCGCTCGGCAGCACCCGCTGTCACCGATTCCATCATGGAGCAGGCCGCTTCTCTGTCAATTCCGGAAGAGATTTCAGGCGCCTCAGCTTCCACTCTCTGGCCGACGGATTCACCTGAGCCCGCGGAAGAAACCGAATTCGCCCTCGTCAACGATCCAGACGACAGTCAAGACCACGTTCAGCACGACCGCCAGGCCTCCCCCGTCGCCGAATCTCCTGCGGCTCCCGCAGAGATCGATCTGTCCTCCGAGTGGGATGACTCCATCACCATTGAAGACGAAACACCGTCTGCCGAAGCTGCGGAGATCGAGGTCACCGAGGCCGTTGGTGATCATGCAATACCCACTGACAAGCCCCAGCAAGGCGGGCGAGGCAAAGCACGGCTCGACCGGGAGAAAACCAACGAAGCCGTTGAAGAGATTCGTTTCTACCTTGAGCATGGCATGCCCGAGCAGGCCTCGGCAGCTTTCGAGAAGCTTCAGGCTCTCTGCAGCGACCTAGACACCTTAAAGGCCGTTCGAGCTGACATCGAGGCCGCTTCTCAGCACACCCCCGCCGCGGAAGAAGTGACCACCGTCGAAGCCGTCTCTGAATTCGCCACCGACGAGCCTCACACCGAATTCACCATCGACGAGATTCCAGCCGCCGCACGAGAGTCCGCGGCGGTTGTCGAACAAACTTCTCCCGAACCACAGGCCCAGGTGGCGGAAACGCATGCTCCGTCGGCGCGGCACGATGAGCGTGCTGGGACCGAGCCTCGGGTGATCGAGCCTCCCATCGCGCCGGCGCCGGGAGTCCTCCAGGAGTTCGTTTCCGAGCTTGAGTCTTCCCTGGGCGAGAACTTTGTTCCGGGAACAATCTCGCACCAGGCCGAGCCTGCTCGTGAGCATGCTTCAGGGCAAGCACCCGCACCACAGCACGTTGTCCAGCCCGACGACGCTGAGCCCGAACTTGAGCGGGTCGGCAACGCCCCACCCCCTGCTTTCGGCGTACCCCAAGCGGAACCCATGGGCGAATTTGTAGCCGATCTGGAAGCTTCCCTGGGTAACGATTTCCTCAAACAGGCGCCCCTTGCCGAACCTGGGCCCGCGCCGCAGACTGAGACCCCGGTTGCTTCAGTTCCGGAGCAGCATTGGCCCGTGCCCGCACCCGCTCCACCGGTCAGCGCTCGGGTCGCCGCCGCAGCGGCGGCGACGTCCTCTGGCACTCCGACGCTTTCCCCACAAGCCACGGTTCTGGCACCCCACCGGCCCGCGCCCGCTGCGCCCGTGCCACACATTTCTCCAGTCATTCCCAGCGCAAACGCCGCCGCCACCAAGGCTTCGCCCTTCGGTGAAGACGCTGGCGTGGATCTCGCGGAAATGTTCGGCGAGCTCAAACACGATCTCGAGGCCGGCTCTTCCACCACGGAAGAAGATCCTGAAACCCATTACAACCTCGGCATCGCCTTCCGTGAAATGGGATTGCTCGATGAAGCCATTGGCGAGTTGCAGAAAACCTGTCAGGCTGTCGATCGCGGACATCCTTTCCCGCAAGTGATGCAGACGTATACCTGGCTGGCCCAATGCTTCCTCGACAAGGGCTTGCCTGAGGCCGCGATTCGCTGGTACGACAAGGCTCTTAATGTCCCCGGCATCGACGAAGAGACGCGCACCGCTCTCCATTACGAACTCGCCGCCGCCTATGAAACCGCCGGCGACAAACCCTCCGCTCTCAAGCACTTCATGGAGGTTTACGGCCGCAACATCGATTATCGCGACGTCGCCGAGCGCATCAAGCCCCTGAAGTCGTAGAATAGCCCGATGGGTTTTGTCCCTCACTCGTTGTTCCCGGACCACGGTGGATCTTGCTTCCGCCAGCAGCAGCGGAGCGCCCAGTGACCCCAGACTCCAAACTGCCCGTCGAAAACGGCACCCCCGCGCCCGCTCAACCTGCGCCTGCGCTGAACGAAACCACTGCGACGCTCCTCGACCCGCCGCCTCCCGCCGTCGTGCCCCACGCGCACAGCCGCTTGCAACTCTGGCTGCATCGCACCTCCGTCTTCCTTTTCGTCTTGATCAGCGCCGTCGCCGGCGTCCTGCTCGTGATCCTGCCTTGGACGCCCGAGTGGACCGACAACTATCTTCTGCTCTCGTTTCCCTGGCTTCGTACCTTCGTCTCCACCGGCTTCTTCCGTGGCCTGTGCAGCGGCCTGGGATTACTCGACATCTGGATCGGCTTCTGGGAAGCCCTCCACTACCACGAACACCCATAGCGCGCCCGGGCTTCATAACCATGAATTTCGTAACACAGGATTTCATAACGCTGAACTTTGGAACGTGAGTCTCGACATGACCAATAAGCTTCAACCCGCGCCTCTGGCCTACCAGAACGAACCCTTCCTCAGACAGTCCCGACGGACGCATTCTCCGCATCCTGGCTGAGTATCAGGAACCGTTGTCGCGCTTTCGCCGCGAGCAGATCCAGGACACGGTCGTCTTCTTCGGCTCGGCCCGCTTCCAGGGAAGCGCTGCGGCCCGGAAGAATCTGACTGCCGCGGAAAAGAACGACGCGAAAGCCCCCGCCCCACAACAGGAAAAAAACCTGAAGCAAGCCCTCGCCGCTGTCGACATGGCGCGTTACTACGAAGACGCGCGCCGTCTGGCCTACCTTCTCACCAGTGGTCGATTCAGATTCCCGCCCGCCGCCGCCGCTTCGTCGTCACCACCGGCGGCGGTCCCGGCATCATGGAAGCCGCCAATCTCGGCGCCCAGGAAGCCGGAGGCAAAACCATCGGCCTTAACATCAATCTGCCTTTCGAGCAGAATCCCAATCCCTACATCACGCCCTCGCTCAACTTCGAGTTTCACTACTTCTTCATGCGCAAGTTCTGGTTCGCGTACCTCGCCAAAGCGCTGGTGATTTTTCCCGGCGGCTTCGGAACCATCGACGAACTCTTCGAAATCCTTACCCTCGCTCAGACCGACAAGCTCGCCAAGAAGATTCTCGTCGTCATTTACGGCAGCGAATACTGGCACCGCATCATGAACTTCCAGGCTTTCGTCGACGCCGGCACCGTCGCTGCCGAAGACCTCAACCTGTTCAAGTTCGTCGACACTCCCGCAGAGGCCTTCGCATTCCTCCGCGACGGCCTGACCGAATACCACTTGGGCGGCCAGCCAAAGAAAGAAAAGGAACAAGAAGTTCTACCCGAAATCGCGAAAACCCGACCGTAACCACCGCGGAAGAATTGGCGTGTGGGGAAGGCCGCCCTCGGGTGTCCACCGGTCGCGGCCCGATATTTGACCAGGCAATGTTTCAACACTTACCTTCTTGCTCTAAACTGATGGCTGAAAGCTGATGCCCGAAAGCCCCTTTCTCTATTACATCACCTCCCGCGCCGCCTTTTTCGGCGACGAGCGCACCCGCCGCCACCGTCTGCTCAACAAAATCGCCGAAGCGGCAAGCCAGGGCATCGACTATATCCAGATCCGCGAAAAAGACATGCCCACTCGTGAGCTGGAGTCGCTAGCCCATGAGGCCATCGAAATCATTCGTGGCCAAGAACTGGCAACCGGCAACCGGCAACCGGCGACTGCTCTACTGATCAACTCACGCACAGACATAGCCCTAGCCACCCAAGCCGCTGGCGTTCATCTCCCAGCCAACGACGTCTCCCCGGAAGAAGTCCGAACAGCATGGAAGTGTCGAGGAGACAAATGTGCAGCAGGCACTCCTACCCGCGAAATCTCGCCACGAGATTCGCTGATCGCAGTCTCCTGTCACTCCCCACAAGAAGTAACCCAAGCCGCAGCCAACCAAGCCACCTTCGCCGTTTTCGCTCCAGTCTTCGAAAAACAAGACGCCCCAGGATCCATCCCCACTGGCCTCGAAGCTCTCCGTCAAGCCTGCCGCGCGAGAATTCCGGTATTAGCCCTGGGCGGGGTAACTCTGCAAAATGCCCGGTCCTGCCTGCAAGCTGGCGCAGCCGGCATCGCCGGCATCCGCCTCTTCCAGGAAAACGACATCGCCACAATCGTGCGCCAGTTGCGTGCGTAATCGCGATCCGTGACTCTGATTTTGGGTGGTGGCGCAACGCTACCGGCGCTGCGAGAAAGGCCTGCCTTGATTTTGGGCTTCAGCTTCTCAGGTACTGAGCTACCAAGGCGGAATTGTTCCGCGAACTGCGAGCACGCCGGTTCAAACAAAGGGCCACGCCGCAAGCAGCGTGGCCCTTTCCGACCCAATCTATTGTGCCGGGGCAGTTGGAGCCGTCGGTGTGGCCGGTACGCTGGCGGTCACCTCAGGAGCAGGCTTGATCTGCACCGTGGCCAGGATCTTCTCCAGCCGCTGGAAGACTTCCTCGCGATCTACGTGTTTCGCGCCACCTTGGTTCTCGATCCCAGTGGTCGCAACCTTGAGCGCGAACTCATAGCAACCACCATTCTCGAAGACGTGATAATACTTCGACGCTTCCTCGCGAGTCCCTTCACTGGCAAGGGTTTCCGAGGACTCGAGTTCCATGTCGCCGATCATTAGCTTCGACGGCTGCGCGGTAGCCGGGGCCGCACCTTCCATCGAAGCCGCGGGCCTGGCCTGCGGGACGGAGAATTTGCCGCACTGCTCTGCGGTGAGCGTTTTGTTCACGCTCACGTCGAACAAGGCCGTGGCCAGATCGCTGTTGGGATAAGCAGACTGGGGAACTGCTACCGCCACAAGCGCGACTCCGCCAGGCTGCACGAAGTCCATGGGAACGGGAGCGGACGAGACAAGCTCGTCCGCGGCGTCGCCGGTCTTGAGCGCGTACTTGCGAGGATATTGGAATGAGACGCCGGATGTCTTGTCCGCATAAGTTACAGTCGCAGGTATCTTGCGGACAACTTTCTTGTGCACAGGCTTGCCGGCGGCCTGCAACACAGGCGCAGCTGGCGGGTTAGTCGGACTGGTTACAGCCGGCTGCGCCGACTGAGTCATCGCAGACTGGTTGTTAGAGCTCTCAGGTTTGGGTTTCTCGCTCGAGCATCCGACCGCTATCGAACACAGGATCAACAGAGCGGCGAAGACCAGCGTGCTGGTGTTCTTATCAAGGTTAATCTTGCCCCACGCAACCGAGTCGAGGGTTGCCGGGGTGGTGGGAAACGTCGCGGTGCGAAACGGGTTGATACGGATCATGGTTGGTCACCTCCTGCTGCTAAGCAGCGCAGGTGAGAGTGCACGAGGTTGGCCACGGGCGAGGCGTTGATTTTACGTGGGTTCGAGCAGTGCAAGATACCCGCGATCGTGGCCCTCCGCACACAATGTGGGGCTCGGGACACGGCGCAACGGCGCGGCGACTACGGCGCGGTTGAGACAGACCTCGGAAACCCTGGGGATTCGTGTCAGGGTACGCCTTCAGGCATACCCTGAGTGCCGCGTTACAGTCGCGCCTTCAGGCACTGCGCCTTGAAAACCGAACCAGGCTCTACGCTGCCGCGATGCGCCGAACCAAGTCTTCCTGCTCGGCCTTACTCTCCGCCCCGATGGTAAAAGCATCGAGCACGCCCAGCGACAGCGCATAACGCAGAGCTTCCGACTGCCGACTGCGCAGATCGCCCTGGCCGAGAATCTTCATTCCGATCACGGCTTTGCCCGCGGCCTTCATCTCGCGCAGAACGCTGACCACGTTTTGAGGATCGGCATCCATATGCGAGCCGATGGGGTTGATGCGGGCGAGATCGATTTCCACCCACGGCGATTGGGCCGCCGTGCGCAGCGCCTCGATGCTGTGGCAGGAACAGCCGTGTGCGCGGATGATTCCCTTCTGCTTGGCTTCGGAGAGCACGTCCATCACTCCGTGGAAGCGCTCGGTCCAATCCGCTTCAGTGACGCAATGCATCAGGCAAACGTCGAGATAGTCGACGCCCAGCTCGCGGCGGAAGCGGTCGAGATCGGCGCGGGCGGTGGCGGGATCGCGCGCCCAGGTCTTGGTCAGCACCGTGACTTTGTCACGGGGCACGTGCTTGAGCGCTTCAGCGACGTGAGGATGGCTTCCATAGGAATCGGCCGCGTCGAAGAAACGCAACCCGTGATCGTAGCCATTGAGCAGAAGATCAGAAAGCCCGTTGACGCCGAGCGCGGTCTGGTTCGAATGATGGCCGGAACCGACCGTACCCGTGCCCATAGCGAGCCGGCTGGTCTTGATGCCCGTGCTGCCGAGGGTGACGGTGTCGGAAGCGGAGAACTTCGACAGCAGAGGTTCGGTTACGAGAGCAGCCAGCAAGTCCTTCGAGCTGAGCCAGGCAGCTCCCAGGCCCGAAGCCGAGCGAATGAGGAATTCGCGGCGATGCATAAGCCCCCTGCGAGAAGGAATTCTCTCATGATACTCCGGCTGCGCACTCATTCGAAGTGTTTACGGAACGGCGCGAGCTGTTGTTCCATTTCCGCGACTTCCCATCCCACTTCCAGCACCTCGCTTTCGAGGCCCCGAGCAATGCGGTCGTCGAATGCCGAAGGACTAGCTGGCAATCGAGCCGGCCGAACGTCCGCAGCAGCGGTGTTGCTGCAAACCAGGTGCATGTAACGCGATTCCTTTGTGCCCGGCTGACGCGGTAGCACCATCTCAGGTTTGTCGACCACTCAAGCCCGCGCCCAGAGCACGCTAGCCGCACTTCGGCGAGCACCACAGCAAGTGACTGTTCTCGACTGCTGGCCCTCGTTTCATTTAAGCCCTGCCACCGGCGGTGCCGGATTGAACCGGTCTGTGACTCCAACGACAACCGACAGCGGGCTGCCCACGCTCGGGTTTTGCAGGAGCAGTGGATGTTGAAAATAAAGGACTTGACTGGGAGTCACAGAGCAGCCTTGCCACCGGCGGTGTCGGATTGAACGGTCTGTGACTTACGGCTCGTCGCGGAGGTATGCTGCGAGAGAACAGGACAGCAGTTAAAGCCCTTTTACCATTGGTGCGTATGCCCCTAGAGCAGCATGGCTCCGGTAAGGCGATTGAACATTGGCGAGGCTCCGTGCTCTCCCCTAGACCAGAATCCCAGTTTGGCCGACCCGGGCTGTCGTGTTCAGAAAGGCGGATAGCAGAATGCAGATCAGTCGCGACAAAAGCAAGCAGCCCGATAACGAGGTCGAGGTGGAAGGGCTGCCCGTGATTCGACGCAACGTGGCCGGGATCGATCTAGGAAGCACGCAACATTGGGTGTGTGCTCCGAACAAGGATGGAACCGGTCGAGAGGTAGAACCGTTCGGGGCCACCACGCCAGAGTTAGAAAAGATGGCGGAGTGGCTGAAGCAGAGGAACGTGGAATCGGTGGCGATGGAAAGTACGGGAGTGTACTGGATACCGCCACACGAGATTTTGGAGAGGCAGGGACTCGAAGTAGTGCTGGTGAATACCCACGAGTTGGCACGCGTGCCTGGGCGAAAGAAAACCGACCGAGTGGATTGTAAGTGGATCCAACGTCTGCACAGTTGCGGGCTGCTGACCGGCTCGTTCCGGCCCAACGAACCGGTGTGCATGCTGCGAACCTTGGTGCGGGATAAAGGGAACTTGCTGGCGGAGGCGGGGGATTGGTTGCGGCGGATGCAGAAGAGCCTAGACCAGATGAATGTACGAGTGCATCGGGCGGTATCGGATATCGACGGCGTGACGGGGTTGGCTATTATCCGAGCCATCGTTGGGGGAGAGCGGGATGCGCAGAAACTAGCCCAGTTGCGGGATCGGCGTTGCCGCAAGAGCGAGCAGGAAATTGCCCAACAACTGAGCGGGCATTGGCGAGCCGACCACCTGTTCAGCTTGCAGCAAGCTTTGAAAATGTACGACGCGATTCAGGAGCGGATCGCCGATCACGAGCAAGAAATTCTGCGCATGCTGGAGGAGATGGAGCGGGAGGAGTGCCGCGGGCAACAGCCACCGAAATCAAACAACCCGAACAAGGCCAACGCCATCCAGAAGAGGGGGCAAGAGCCTCTGCGTCAGGCATTGTACCGGATGAGTGGAGTGGATCTGACCGGCATCGATGCCATTGGCGTAGAAACGGTGCAAACCGTACTCAGCGAATACGGTCCCGACCTGAGCCGGTTTCCCACCGAGAAACAGTTCGTCCAGCACGTTACCCTGGCTCCGCACCGGCCGACCAGCGGAGGCAAGCCGGTGAAGAAAAAGAAACGAGGCAGCGCGAGTACGCGTGTCGCTGGAGCGCTACGGATGGCGGCGTTATCGCTGCGCCACAGCCAGACGGCGCTGGGGGCCTACTACCGCCAAATCGCGCGCCGCAACGGGGCAGACGTGGCCGTATTCGCTTCCGCACGGAAGCTGGCCACCCTGATCTACCGCCTGCTTCGTTGGGGGCAGCCTTATGTGGATGAGGGAGCAGCCGCCTACGAAAAGCGCTATCAGGATGCTCGCTTACGAAGCCTGACGGCTGCCGCCAGAAGCCTCGGCTTCCAGCTTACGCCCACAGCTAGCGATCTTAACCCGGCTTAACTCACGTTTAATCCTGGCACCACTGTTACAGAAAGGAGCCAGTCACAGATCCAGTCACAGATCAGAAAAACCGTAACGATCTGGCAATTATCGTAACCATCGCACGCTTTGCCTTTGCCGAGGAACTGCGCTAGACTTCGACACCCAGCAGTAGTCAGACCCTATAAACTAAACTGCAGGAAAGGTCAACCTTTATACGGCGGAACTCGCATGAGGCGCAGCACCCATTGCGCGTTACTTCGGTTCGACGCGTTCTGCACCGGTTTGCTCCTCCTATTCTCTTCTTCCGCCTCTTTTCTCGCACAAACTAGCATTGCGACCGGCAGCATTGTAGGGACAATCGCCGATACCAGCGGTGCCGTTATCGTCGGAGCGCAAGTCACGATCACGAACAATGCGACTGGGCAGGAAAAACAGGTGAAGACGAATTCAGCTGGAATGTACAACTCGGGTGCCTTGCTCCCAGGCGGCCACACACTGCACGTAACGGCGAGAGGGTTCGCTACGGTTACTGTACGAGTCATGGTGCTGATCGGTAACACCGCTTCCGGCGATGTCAGACTTCCAGTTCGGGCAGGAGACGAGGTCATTGACGTAACTTCATCCGACATTCAAGTCAACACTCAGCAAGCCAGTGTTCAAGGAGTCTTGAACTCGCTGCAAATTGAAACTCTGCCTGTCAACGGCCGCAATTTCCTCGATCTGGCGCAACTGGAGCCGGGAGTGCAGATTCAGGATGGCCAGAATTTTGATCCCACAAAGGCCGGCTATTCTTCGATTTCCTTCGGTGGACGCTATGGCCGAACGGCCCGCATCGAAGTGGATGGGCTTGATGTGAGTGACGAAACCGTAGGCACGACAACCGCAGATATTCCCTTAAGCGCGATTCAGGAATTCCAGCTCAGCCAATCGAGCCTGGACTTGTCCAGCGAACTGACCTCCTCGGGTGCGGTCAACATCACTACGCGATCAGGGACGAACTATTTTCACGGAGAAGCATTCGATTTTTTCCGCGACAGTTCGATCGCCGCCAACTTGCCTACACCTCCCGGGCTCAAGTCTCCCTTCCAGCGATCGCAGTTTGGCGGGCGTTTCGGGGGGCCGGTCATCAAGAACCAGGCGTTTTTCTTTCTTGACGCTGAGCGCTCAAAACAGGACGAGTTCGCGCCCGTTCTGGTTGCACCTCCATTCCAGGCGTTCTCCGGTGGATTTACTTCGCCTTTCCGCGAGACGAACTTGCTGGGCCGGGCAGATTATCAGTTTACCCAAGGCGCTCGTGCGTTTTATAGATACTCCTATTACCAGAGCTCTCTTTTCGCCACTTTTGGATACGGATTTCAGGTTTACGACACGAAGAATATCACTCGGGCAGATGTAATCGGAACGGACTTCAACACTGGCACTTTTACACACTCGATTCGATTCGGGTACCTAAAATTTGGAAATCAGATCGTAGATGAAACGAAAGGCAGCGACCTGCCGCTGGCTGACCTGGGCCTTGAGCTGTTCATGAACGGCCCCGGCCTAGCCACAGGAGCAAACTTTCTAACGCCGCAGACCACCGCCCAAAGCAATCATCCAATTAAGTACGACGGCACAAAGACAGCTCGCTCGCACATTGTCCGTTATGGAATCGCATTCAATCACATTCAAGGGTTTACTTTTGAGGCTTACTTAAAGAATCAACCGACTGACTCGACGAACGTCGGCCCATTCGAGGAGTCCTTTGCAGCCAACTCCTGCGGCACGGGTCACCCCTGCTTTCCGGGCGGGATTTCGAACCCCCTGAACTATCCGATCGAGTCCGTAACTGTGGGCAACGGGGTTGGTTTTTTTTCGGAGCTCCCCGCCTTTGGTCAACCCGCAGGCGGACTGGGACCGGACAATCGTCTTGGTGCATACATCGGGGACAGCTGGAGAGTTAGACCCAACCTCACTCTCACATACGGTTTGCGCTATATCCGGGACACCGGACGAACCGATAGCGATCTTCCGGGCCTTCGGCAATTGAATGCCCTAATACCGAGAATCGGAAATTCTGTGCGGCAGCCCAACGATAATTTGGCGCCTCAGGCAGGATTCGCCTGGGACCCGTTTCGGACTGGCAAGACATCGATTCGTGGCGGTATCGGCCTGTTCTTTGAGAATTCAATCTGGAATAACATCTTCTTTGATCGCCCGCTTCGCCTGGCCCAGGGCACTTTCCAGGCTACCGGTGAGGCTTGTGCCGGTTCAGGTATAAGTCTTCCTGTTCCTGTGCCAGGTGGCCAGATAACCCCTGGTGCTGGTGTTTGCGGAACGGCGAGTGGCGGGCGGGTTGCCGTCGGCTCGGAAGTTGCCAATATCAGATCCTTTCAGGACCTATACCAATCGCTATCGACTTCCAGCCGCAACGCTCCCAATCCGCAGTTCGTCGGCAACCTGCTTTCCCAAGGTCTCAGCCTTCCCTTTGGGATGATTGCACCTGATTACCAAACACCACGCTCGATTCAGTTGAACATTGGCGTACAGCGCGAAATCCGGCATCATACGGTGTTAAGCGCGGATTACCTGCGCAACGTAGGTCTGCATTTCCTGCTGGGTGTGGACGCGAATCACGTCGGGGATGCGCGTTTCTTCAATCGTTCTAATGCCCTCGCCGCCATTTCGGCGACGAACAACTTCTTTGGTTGCGGCACAGCCACGACTGCCGCCTCGATTAACTGCGCTATCGAAAACGGCGCAATGATGGCCGATTATGCAGGGCTTGGTTTGACGTCAGCGAACGATTTCGGCGGTGTCTGTTCCTTCTGCGCCTTTCAAGGCCTGAATCCTACCGCTCCGAGCCTGCCAATCCTGTTCCCAATCGGTCGATCGGTTTATAACGGGCTTCAGGTTAAGCTCACGCAAGCCATTCGGAATCCCGTGCCGGCAATCCGGGCTCTCAATTTTCAGTTGGCTTATAGCTTGTCCAGATTTGAAAACTCGGGAACCCAAGACCAGGACATTGCCAATTCGGAGGCTTTGGACAACAACAATCCCAATCGTTACTTCGGGCCATCTGGGCTCGACCGCACTCATCAGGTTTCCTTCGGCGGTTTTGGGGAGCTTCCCGGGTCGTTCCGTCTGAGCATCATGTCGCACTTCTACAGCCCACTCTCGACTACTTTGTTTGTGCCGGCTACCAATCTTGGTCCCGGCGAAATCTTTCGTACGGACTTCACTGGGGACGGGACCGTAGGAGATCCGCTGCCGGGAACGATCTTCGGCAACTTCGACCGCGGCATCAATGCGTCGAACATCAATACTGTGCTTACCAAATACAACAACACCGCTGCGCTTAATCTGACACCTGCGGGCAAGGTTCTGGCCGCGAGCGGATTGTTTACCGCGGCCCAGTTAGGTATGGGCGATTCGTTGTGCTATGAAAACCCGGGCAACTTGCCGGTCAATTCCTTGTGCGCGATCGCTCCTCCCGTTCCCGTGGCACCTAAGGGACAAGTGGATCTATCCTGGCTGAGAGGGTTCGACAGTAAGCTGGCGTGGAGTCACGTCTTCCAAGAGAAACTGACCGTTGAACCAAGTATCGGTGTTTACAACGCGTTCAACTTTGCGAATTTCGATTTACCCGGGAACACAATGACGGGGTTGTTGCTTGGATCCCCTGGCAGCATCAATGGCACCACATATGCCGACCACAACGTGAATCGTGTTGGCGTAGGTTCTGGAGTCTTTGCTTTAGGAGCGCCCCGTCAAATTGAGTTTGGGTTGACGATTAGTTTTTAAACGGACGAGGCGGAGATGACTTCGCCTCGCCGCAATGAGCCGCATCTCAGCGCCGCGACTAGATGAGGCGCTACGGAAGTCGTCTTGTTTGTCGTAGCATATTCAGCACTGTGTTTTGACCCCCCGGTGCCGAAGCGCCTGAATTCTGAACAAATTTATGCGCAGTTGCAGACGGGACGCTGGATACATTGATCGCGTTTGCGGCCGCGATCTCTTCCGCGGAGGCTGGAACCAGCACGATCGCGTGTTCATCGCCGTTCGGCAACACGGCTCCGCCCGCAATCTCTCCGCGCTCGTTGATTGAAAACAGATCTACGATATGAAGATCAGAACCGGGGAGAACGAGGGTGTTGATGTCAAGCATCTGCTGGCCGTCTTGCGAATAAAAGTTCGGCCCGCCGCCTACTCCGCAGATCCCTGTATCGCCGATGACCTCGCCTTTGGAGTTGACGCTCAATGCTGTGCTGCATGGCCAAGGATCTAACACTCCAAGATCGGTCATGGAGCCGTTCTGCCATCGAAACGCATGATGATTCGCATTTTGCATCGAGACATCGGCTCTACCGACTACAAAGCCGGAATCGCTAATCCATTCTGCTTCTGCATTGATTCCTCCGAGTGTGCCCAGGTCTTTCATCCCTTTTTCCCGAGTCCAGATGAATGCGCGGTGCGCCTGGTTTCCCTCCAAGTTCGAGGTGCCGACGACTTGACCTCGATCGTTTATGAAAATGGCTACGCCGCAAGTGCCGCCGAAGGTCCCAATATCCACCATTTCGCTTTTGTCCCAGAAGAAAGGGTCCTGGGTCGGGACGCCAGGCGGGCAGACGTATCCGTTGTTTGAGTTTGGCGTCGAATTCGTATAAGACCATCCAATTATTTCGCCGCGGTCGTTCATGGCCTCCGGCAAGGCATCTGGACCACCTAGCGTACCCAAATCTTGCTTTACTCCTTGATCCCAGAAGAATCCGCGTGTCTGAGTGTAGTTCGGTTCGCAGGTGGGATATATCGCACATGGCGTCATAGAAAATGGATCACGGATGGTATTAAGCGCCCATCCGGCGACCTGCTCTCGGTCGTTAACGGCGGGCGCGAAGCTTTCGTGTCCTCCGTCGAGCGTTCCGAGATTGATCATCTGCCCGTCGTTTGTCCAGAGGATAGCCCGAATCTCCGGTACACCCAGCAGCGGATCGATTCGACCGTTTTCTGAAACTCCACCGATGTTCGCGTTATGGCTGACCCACGTGGCTCCGCTGCTAAGGTTGACACCGGGGAGTGTCCCCAAATCTGTCAAGGTGCCGTTGCGCCACTTCTGTGCGTGCTGGACAAGGCAGTCACCATCCTGGCAAAAGTTCGGGGCGTACGGATCGGGAATGGAGAGTTCTGCTTCTCCGCCGTACGTTCCGTTGCGGCTAAGAATCGGTACGTTCGGGCCGTTGACGATGTCATTGGGGCCGCCAAAGGTCCCTATGTCGATAAGCTTGTAATGAGGATATTTCTTGGGATGTTGCTGATCCTGAGCGGCCAGCTGCGAGGGCGTGGCGATCAAGGCCGTCGCTGCAAAATACATCCATTTGCTGAATTTCATGTGCCCTCCTCTGGGCTGCTCGTTGGAATCTATCTTCTTGATTGAAACGCGAACGAATTCGAGTACTTTGATGAAAGCGGTTTCTTGCCCTAGCTCCAGTGCTTCAGCTTCGGCCAAGCCGTCGCCGGACCAATGCCAACATTTTCCGAGGTGTCAGACTGCCTTGATCGGTCGTGGCCGGACTCTGGGCACCAGCCTCGGGATCGCTCTTAGTCGCCGCACTGGCATCCGTAGTTACGTCCTCACAATTTTCCGTTCCGCACGGGACAAGCAAAAATGCTTGAAATCCGGTGTTGAGGAAAGAGTACCCAACAATCTCTCCCTGATCGTTGATGGAAGCGGGCTCTGAAAACAGCAGTTCGGTACCGGCAGGGGGAACGACATGAAAGCCATACATGTGGCCGTTCGCCCAAAGGAACGGACGAGAAGCGCCGGTGACGCAGTTAAAGGAGTCGCCGGTGATCTGGCCTTGGGAATTAATCGCGTAGGCGCTGCTGCCACAGTCTCCCGGCAAGTTTCCAAGATTCCTAATGACGCCATCTTTCCACAGGACTGCGAAGCATGCCTGGTCTCCCTGGGTGCAGGAGGTGCCAACAACCTCTCCAGAATCGTTCAGGGCGTCGGCCTGTGCAAAAGTTCCTCCCAGTGTGCCCAGATCCTTCATGCCGGATCCCCGGGTCCAGAGAAACGCGTGTGGATAGACATTAACGTCGGCGAGATCCGAATTTCCGGCCACTTGACCGTTGATGTTGAGGCCTGCAGGCGCAGCGCAATTTCCCCCGAGGTTGCCGATATCCAGCATCTTGCCGTTCTCCCAGAAGAACGGGTCCTGGGGCGGGATATTTGTCTGACCGCAAACGAATCCCGTGTTGGTTGCCACGGTCGAACTGGTATACGAGACTCCCGCTATCTGGCCCCAATCATTCACGAAAATAGCCTGAGAATCATTGCCTCCGAGCGTGCCCAAGTCATTCAACACTCCGTATTGCCATAGAAATGCCCGGCTCTGAGTGCCAAGACCGAAATAGTCGAACGAATCAGCGATGTCGTTCTGCGCGTATCCGACGACCTGGCCGAAGTCATTCACCTGATTCCCGTAGCCCTCGCCGCCTCCGAAGGTGCCCAGGTCAATCGGGTGGCCGAACACCCAAAGCGTCGGATGCGCCTGAAGCACACCGAGTCGCGGGTCAATGTCGCCAGTTTCGGAGATTCCTGCAATCAATCCGGTGTTCGAGATGCCGTTGGCAAAGCTGTAGTACCCACCCGGTAGCGTGCCCAGGTTGATCGGGACGGGGCCTTGCCAAGCTGCAGCAACAATAGTGAAGGGATTTGGCACAGCGTATGGATTGTTTATTACAGGAGAATTAGGGTTCGGAATGGAAGTTGCGGCGGACCCAACGGCTGTGCCACTGTTATTTATGATCGACGGAAGAATTCCGCAACAGCTGATATTTCCATCCACTGTGATATGGGGTCCACCTAGCTCGTCCAAGTAGACAAGCTTGTAGCGGGGCCGTTGCGCGTCGAGCGCGCGCGGCGGCCGTTCTTGGTTCCCATCTGCCTTGTTCTGCGCGATGACTAGAACTGGGATTACGAGTGCTGCACATAGAGTGACTCCGGTAATGCACTGCAGATTTGTGGATTTCATCGCTGCCTCTCCTTGTTCTGTTTCTTGACTTGGGGTCCATAGCCGATCGCCGGGCGGAATGAGCTTCAGCTTGGTGCCCGAAACTCTGCCTTAACGCACCTCAACTCTCAATGCACGCCAGGTCATAAATGCATCATTTTTGCATCATCAATTTGCAGGCGAAGGGGTCAGAAGAGCGAAAAGCCTTGCGAAAAGAGAGGACCTCACTCGGCGCTCAACCAAACCACATCCGACCGCATCCACCGCATCCGCCAGTTGGTCTGGATCTCGATGCTTTGGTGCTAAAATACCACCCCACTCTCGTAGGTACCGTCTCGCCAACAAGGGCTATTCCATCTGCGTGCTCTTCCTAAAGCTATTCGAGCGCATCTGTACTCCGCTCGGCGCCGGTCTCCTCAAGCCTTTCGCCGGCGATCGCAACCTCGCCCCGGACAAACGTTGTCAACTCGACCACCTCTATCAACGGTATCAACGAGTCACCGACGATCTCGACGCTCTTTTATCCGCCGTCGGCCTCAAGGCCGCTGCTTAACCAATCCAACGAGAACAAAATTCTCGTTTCGAGGTGCATAATGGGCTAATTGCCGAATGTGTCGATTCGACTGTAACGTAAGTAAGGCGGAGATAATGACTCCGCCTCAAAGCAACGACCGCATCTGACTGCTGACGAACGGGTGAAAAACTATGGCAATCGTAGTGTCCGTCGTAACATATTCAGCGCCCGGTTGCGATCGCCAGAAAATGAATTCTCTGCGTTTCTGACGAGTATATGCACCGGGGGGATGCGGGTTGAGATATGGTGAGCGCACTGGCTGCCGCAATCTCCTTTTGGCAGGCGGGGATTAGCAGGACTGCATGATAGTCGCCGTTTGGCAGCATTCCACCGCCGGCAATTTCCCCGCGGTCGTTGATGTCGAACGCATCCACGACTTCGATGTCAGAGCCGGGCAGGACGAGGATATTGATGTCAACCATAGGCTGGCCGTCTTCGGAGAAGAAGCTTGGTCCTCCTCAATTGGGACAGTCTCCCGTATCGCCTACCACCTGGCCCTTGGAGTTAACGCTGTAGGCGGTGCTGTGCAAACATGATCCCAGGACTCCGAGATCGGTCATCACGCCGCTCTTCCAGAGAAATGCGTGATGATCCGTGCTCTGCACCGAGAAGTCCGCACGGCCGACCACCATACCTGAATCGCTGTTCCAAAATGCCTCTGAATTATTTCCACCGAGAGTGCCTAGGTCGTTGAGCGCCCCGCCGTCCCAGAGAAACGCGTGGTGCGTTTGGTTTCCAGCCAAGTTCGAGGTGCCGACAACTTGGCCTCCACGGTTGATGAAATTGGCCACTCCGCAAGTCCCGCCGAGCGTGCCGATATCGACCATTCCGCCCTTCTGCCAAAAGAACGGGGCCGTGGTTGGGACATCAGGCGGGCAATCAAATCCGTTGATTGGGTTAGGCACCGCGTTTGTGTAAGATATGCCGACTATCTGGCCGCGATCGTTCATTGCCTCTGGCATGGCATCGGGTCCGCCTAAAGTACCCAGATTCTGCTTTATTCCGTGCTCCCACAGAAATCCGCGTGTTTGAGTGTTGCCTGCCATTGAGAAAGGATCGGGAATCCTATTGAGCGACCATCCCGCGACCTGCTGAAAGTCATTGACGGCGGGCGCGAAGCTCTCGTATCCATCATCCAGAGTTCCGAGATTGATGATGCGACCGTCCTTCGTCCAAAGAACCGCACGCACCTCCGGTATGCCCAGCAGCGGATCGATTCGGCCGTTTTCTGATACTCCAACGATGGTCCCGTTGGTACTGACCCAGGTGGCGTTGCTGCTGAGATTAACGCCCGGAAGCGTGCCCAAGTCGGTCACGACGCCGTCCTGCCATTCTTGCGCGTGCTGAACGAGGCAGTCTCCGTTTTGTCAGTTCGGGGCGAACGGATCGGGAATAGATGTTTCTGCCACGCCCCCATAAGTCCCACCGTTGCTTAGAATTCGTACGGTCGGGCCGTCGATGAAGCTGTTGGGGCCGCCGAACGTCCCCAAGTCGATAAGCTTGTAATGAGGATATTTCTTGTGTTGTTGCTGATCCTGAGCGGCCAACTGCGCTAGCGTGGCGATCAATGCCGTCGCTGCAAAATACATCCATTTGCTGAATTTCATGTGCCCTCCTCTGGGATGCTCGTTTGAGCTAGCCTCTATGAACTCGGCGATTCGTCAGCCCTTTGTCCGAGCCCGCCATCCACTCCCAAAACAGCAACTACTCTGTTCGTCGCTCTCTCGCCAGTTGCCGGTAGGCGTCGCGAGGGAAACGGCGATGAAAAAAAAACTATGGCAATCGTTGTGTCTGTTGAAATATATGGAGCATTCGGCTGCGACCGCCGGAAACTGAATTCTCTAAGTTTTTAACGACTGGATGCACCGCAGTGGACGTTGATTCCGAGACACTAAGAGTATTTGCAGCCGCAATGTCTTTGTCGCAGATCGGAATTAAGAGAACGGCATGTTGGTCACCGTTCGGCAACATTCCGGTACCGGCAACCTCTCCGCGTTCATTGATGAAGAGGGCGTCTACAACTTCGATATCGGAACCGGGCAGCACCAGGGAGTTGATGTCCACCATATGCTGGCCATCCTCGGATAAGAAGCTTGGTCCTCCGTTTCCCCCCGGGCAATCCCCGGTGTCACCTACCGCCTAACCCCTCGAATTGACCGCATACGCCGTGCTGTTCAGACACGGCCCAAGAGTTCCGAGGTCAGTCATCACGCCTTCCTTCCACAGAAACGCGTGGTGATTCGTGCTCTGCGGCGAGAAGTCGGCCCGGCCGACTACGAGGCCAGATTCGCTGACTCACCACCCTTGCGAGTTATTGCCCCCCAGCGTGCCAAGATCCTTCAGCGAACCGTTCCACAGAACGGCGTGATACGCCTGATCGCCTGCTAGAGGCGACGTTCCTGCAACTTCGCCGCGAGCATTCAAACCATTGACTTCAACGGAGTAGCCAAAGGTAAATTGTGGCCCCTGGCTACCCAGGCCACCCAGCGTGCCAAGGTCCCGCATATGCCCGTGCTCCCATAGGAACGGATGAATCGTAGGAATTCCAGTGCTGGGATTTGAAACCGAGTCTGTGAAGGAATACCCGGCGATCTGGCCACGGTCGTTTGTATACATGGCATAGGCGTCAGGACCGCCGAGGGTGCCTATGTCGCGCATCACGCCGTTCTCCCAAAGGAAAGCTCGCGTCTGGTTGCCACCAAAAATTGGATCGGGAATCGCGTTCTCCGCAAACCCGACTACCTGGTTGAAGTCATTAATATCGTTGGAAAAGCTCTCATTTCCTCCCAGGGTTCCAAGGTCGACGATTTCACCGGCCCTCGTCCACATGACGGCTCGATTCTCCGGGAAGCTAGTCAGCGGATCGATCAAGCCGTTCTGCGAGAATCCTGCGATGTTCCCGTTTGCGCTCAGCGCGTCCGCGTCGCTGCTGGTGCCCCCCGGAAGGACGCCTATGTCGATCAATGCTCCGTTTTCCCATCTGAAAGCGTGTTGCACAAAGCAGTCTCCGAAGCAGTTTGGATAGTAGGGATCCGGAGCCGGGGTATCGGCTGCGCCCATTGCCAGGCCCTGATTGGTTACATCCTGAGCGACAGGCTCGGGACCAGCGAAGTAGCTATTCGGCCTCCCGAACGTCTCCAGGTCGATAAGAGTGTAACGAGAGTGTTCTTTCTTCTGGTCTTGCTGTTCCTGTGCGGCCAACCTTACCGAGATCGCCAGCGCAGCAAAAAGCACCACCCCAATCGTCCCAACAAGAATTTTCGTCGAGTTCATCTCTGCCTCCGTTTTCGCGGTTGGGAGAATTTTGCCATCGTCATCCACTCCCGCATTCCGCCCGAAGCCTCTCCTACCGCGTCCAAACTCTCAATGCATTTCAATTCATAAGTGCATCATTTTCAGATCACCGCAACATCTGCTTCGCTTTGAGATACTTAGCGCCGACCAGCGGCGCGTCGGAACATCTGCTCCACTCGATCGTCGAGTTACAAATCGCCCCGTCGCAGTGTGGCGATCATCGTTTTAGGTGCTAGAATTCTGTTGCTCCACGAGGTGCAGTGTGCCGGGAATCGAGAGATCGCAAGGGGTGGCACGTTTTGAAGACTTCGAACTCGATCTTCGAGCTGGCGAGTTGCGGCAGAGAGATGACAAGGTCGTCCGTCTTCCTGAGCAGCCTTTCCGAATCCTGCTAACCCTCTTGGAGCATCCACGCGAGGTGGTTTCGCGGGAGGAGATCCGCAAGAAACTGTGGCCGAACGACACCGTTGTGGAATTTGAGCACAGCATTAGTGCAGCCATGAGCCGGCTGCGCCAAGCCTTGGGCGACTCTGGCGACGAGCCCCGATACATCGAGACCCTGGCGCGCAGGGGCTATCGCTGGATGGTCCCAGTGGAGTGGGTCGAGGCGAGTCCGGCAATCGCAGCATCCCCGTTGATTTCCGCAGCCACGAATCCACGCACTGGCGAGAACCTGATCGGTAAGAAAGTTTCGCATTACCGAATATTGGAAGTGCTGAGTGGAGGTGGTATGGGGGTCGTTTACAAAGCGGAAGACCTCCGGCTTGGCCGCTCGGTAGCCGTCAAGTTTCTGGGTGAAGAATTCATCGGGGATCATCGAGCGCTGGAGCGCTTTGAGCGGGAGGCTCGTGCCATTTCCGCGCTCGATCACCCAAACATTTGCACCATTTACGAAGTGGAAGAACATGAAGGGCAACCCTTCATCGTCATGCAACTGCTGCAGGGTCAGACGTTGCGGCAGCGGATCGAGTCTGCCGGACCCGGACAATCGGCCTTCTGCCAAGGCGAGTTGATTAATCTCGGAATGCAAATTGCCGCCGGGCTGGAAGCAGCTCACGAGCGGGGGATTATCCATCGGGACGTCAAACCGGCAAACATCTTCATTACGAATCGCGGGGAAATCAAACTACTGGACTTCGGACTAGCGAAGCTCGTGGGCGCCGACGGACTTCCTGACGCGTCACCGGCGGAACAGCAGCACGAGACAGACCAAAAAGATCGTGCACTTGTACGAGCCCAGGGGTCGAGCGCGACCCTGGCCGGAGCCATGGTAGGCACCGCCTCGTACATGTCCCCGGAACAGGTTCGGGGAGAGCGACTGGACGTGCGCAGTGATCTGTTCAGTTTCGGAGTAGTCCTCTACGAAATGGCGACTGGACACCGGCCGTTTCACCGTGATGAACCACACGCGGTCCATGATGCGATTCTCAATGACACGCCGCCGTCACCATTCAGATTGAATCCCCACCTGCATGCGCAGCTTGAACCCATTATCAGTAAAACCCTGGCGAAAGATCGTGAGAAACGATACCAGTCGGCGTCCGAGCTATACCGGGATCTGAAGCGCTTGGAGCGACATATGGGCTCAGTGCAAATTGGGCATGCTCTTACTCGAGCGGTCCCCGATGCCGTCGCGCCTGCAGCAACGATTGGAGACACGACACCAGCTGTCTGGCGAGCGGGGGATGTTGTGCGCCAGAAATATTTTTTGGAGGCCGCTTTCGCGATCCTGCTGATGGCCGCATACGGGGCTTACCACTTCTGGCGTCCACAAAAGGCGCCGAGCCAGCCGGCGAAACTCTCGCAGATCAGCCACTGGAACAAGCCGATGAATGGGGCGCGACTTTCACCTGACGGACGTATGGTGGCGTTCAGCTCGCCGGTCGGCATGGATGAGCAGATATTCGTCATGCTCACTTCGGGCGGAGAGTCTCTTCAGGTGACGCACGATGAAGGGTACAAGGAGTTAGACAATTTTTCGCCGGACGGCACAGAGATTTATTACGCAAGCGCCCTCGGCCATGATCAAGAATGGGCGGTGCCAACCATGGGTGGTACTCCACGGCGGGTGGTTTCCGGCTGCTGTCTGGCATCCTCTCCGGATGGCGGCTCACTTTTTTACTTGAAGTCGTACAGTCGCGCAGTTTTTCGCTCGATGAGATCCGGTTTGGAAGAAAAAAGGTGTATACCTTTGATGCGCCCCCTCTGCTGCCCCAGTCCCTTTTGCCATATCCGAACGGCGACGATCTTCTGGTCATGGCGGTGGCCTCACTTTCCGACGAACAAATCCGACTCTACAAAGTGAATGTGACCAGCGGTAAGGCCGTTGGTTTGGGCACATTATCCGGACTGGTTAGCGACATCGTTTGGGCGGAGCCTGGAAAAACCTTGCTTCTAAGCCGCACCGTCGAGGGGCTCACCAACCTTTGGCGGTACAGCTTAATTGACGGCGAGCTTACGCAAGTGACTTCCGACCCAGGTTCGGATCTGTCGCCCATGCCGAAGCTCGGTACGGGGGAAATTTACTACGTGAATGGCAAGTCGTCGGGACTCTTGACTGCCTACGATGCCCACAGCAAAGGGATTGTGGAGATTGAGCCGGAAAATGCATCGCAACCCATCATCTCTCACGATCGAAAGCGAGTCGCTTACATCAAATTCGTCGGAGCGCGAAGAGACGAACTGTGGATCTCGAATCTTGACGGCACCCACAAGATGCGGCTGGCTTCTTCCGAGTCGCTGCTTACCGGGGAATGGGCCCCTGACAGCTCCCGGCTATCTTTTTTTGACAACGCCGGTGGAGGGGGCAGGGGTTATGTCGTAGAGGCAGATGGTCAAGGTCTTCGCTCCATCGGAAAATTTGCTGAGCCGATTGACTGGATCGCATGGTCAGCTGATGGGAAGTCGCTTTACGTCACCACCTTCAAGAACAAATCCGACAGGGCCCTTTGGAAAGCGAGCGCTGATGGATCGAGCGTTCAAAGATTCATGGACAACGCTTGCACGGCGATGGACGCTTCGGTCGACGGCCAGTATTTGCTTGGCTCCTTGCTTTGGGGTGAAGGAGCAGGCATCTACCAAATTTCTCTCCGCGATAAGAAACTCATTCCGTTATTGCCTGGCGTCGCCACCCAGCCGACCCGCTTTGCAAAAGACAACAAATCCTTCCTGTACGCCGAATTCTCGCATGCCGGGGTGACCTTATACCGTCAAGCCTGGCACGATGGCAAACTTATTGGCAAACCCAAAACCGCGCTCAGACTCCCATTTGGCTTCAATATGGACTATGGAGGCAATGCTTTTGACTTCGCCCGCGATCTCTCCGAAGTCGTGTATGGACGCGACGTCGGTCAAGCCGAACTTTACCTTCTGAGTGCCGCACGTTAGCTTAAAAGACCCGGTTCAATTGTCACTCGATGGATCGCGACCTCTCTATCTACCGGAGGTGCAAACCGCGATTCCTATTACATCGCGTCCTGCTTAAGTTGCGGATCGGCACAGTCCCGATCTGGCCAGGTCATCGGGGTACGATCCTAAGATCACAAGATCAATGGACTACCATGGGAGTAACGGTTGCGATTTCACGTAAAAGCAACTAAATTCGAAGCCCTGACACCTTACTCTAGGCATCAAGTATCCAGCTGTGATCACAGGTTTGAGCCTTTGGCATCTCGCTCACTTGAAGGGCCAAGCCGGTCGATGCTCATTCACTCGTGTCTTGCAAGCTATATGCGTTTGTTTGCACCGGTTGTTATCTTCCTGGCGACTTTCACCTGGGCCCAGGTCAAGGTCCAAGGTTCATCGTCCGTCTATGAAGGCCAGAACGTTGAGGCGGTCGATCTCGTTGGCAATCCTCACCGGGACCCGGAACTGCTTCGCCCGCTAGTTGTCCAGAAAGCTGGAGAGCCCTATTCCCAGACAAAGGTTGAAGCTAGCATTCAAGCTTTGCAAGAAGCTGGAGGGTTTCCCAAAATCACGGTGAACGTCGTCCCGGATTTGTCCGGTCTGCGAGTCAATTTTCTGCTGGAGCCCGTCTATTACCTCGGCATGGTCGATTTTCCCGGCGCCACAAAGGCTTTTTCATACACGCGACTGCTGCAGGTCGCCGATCTCCCGGACGAAGATCCTTATGACCAGGCTCGGGTTGTCCTCGCTCAACAAGCTCTCGAGGCTTTCTTTCAACGCAACGGCTACTTTCAGGCAGCGATGCAAGCTGACACCCACATCGACGATGGTCACCAATTGGTTAACATTACTTTCATGGTCAAGCTCGGCAAGCAGGCCAGAATCGCAGCGGTCCAGATTGACGGTACCGATAGCGGCGAAGCCTCGCGCTTGCTTCATTCTTCTCGCTCCCTCCGCGCCCGGCTTACCGGAGGTTTGCTCAAGCCCGGCAAGCCCTACTCTGAGGAACGCATGAAAGCGGCGATCACGCTGATCAAGAGAACGCTATCAAAACAAAATCGCCTGGCCAGCAGCGTGCAGGAGAATCCGCCCCAGTTTCACGCCGAAGCGAACCGCGTGGATGTCTCTCTTAAGGTGGAACTCGGCCCCGTCGTCTCTGTTCGCACCACGGGCGCTAAGCTTTCGTCGCTTCCTTTTCTCTCAGGGCGGGAGTTGAAGAAATTGATCCCGATCTACTCCGAACGAACCATCGACAGCGACTTGATAGAAGAGGGCCAGCAGAATCTGATCGACTAC
This sequence comes from uncultured Acidobacteriaceae bacterium, assembly GCA_963714225.1. Lineage (GTDB taxonomy): Bacteria > Acidobacteriota > Terriglobia > Terriglobales > Acidobacteriaceae > Sulfotelmatobacter. The sequence goes on from CAVQNY010000041.1 coordinate 93,941, forward strand.
TTCCAGAAAAAGGGATATTACAATGTGGCAGTAAAGATCCAGCTCACGCGCCAACCCGATCAGGTTCGGCTGGTCTACGAAATCGAACGGGGCAAGAAACACAAAGTCGAGCGTATCCTCTTTCAGGGAAACCACCAAATCCCCACTTCGAATTTGCTCGCCCAAGTGGTGGTCAAGAAAGCGCACTTCTGGAACCATGGCAGCATCAGCCAGAAACTGTTGAAGCAGAGCGTCTCGAACCTGGAGGCTCTTTACCGCGACAGGGGATATGAAGACGTCAAGATCAATTCGCGGGTCAGCGATCACGAATCCAAACTGGACGTGGCATTCGAAATCGAGGAAGGTCCGCAAACCAACGTGGGAGAGGTCAATGTCACGGGTAACGACCATATTTCTGAGAAGCAACTGACGGCTCCCAAGGGCTTCGAGCTACTTGCTGGCCGGCCCTATTCTCCACGCCTGCTCACCGACGATCGCAACCGCATCTCGGCCACCTACCAGGAGAGCGGTTATCTCAACGCCGAAGTGAAGGCCACCGTCGCCCGCCACTCCGGCGATCCTCACCGCGTCGACGTCACCTATGCCATCGTGGAACATCAACTCGTCCGTGTTGGCGAAGTTGTTTACCTGGGACACAAGCGGACGCGCCCTTCTCTGATCGAGAAAACGGCCCAAGTGCCCACCGAAGCTCCGATGAATCGTGAAAAGCTGCTGGCTGCGGAGACTCGTCTTTATGACTTGAACATCTTCGACTGGTCGAGTGTGGGGCCGCGAAAACCCATCACCGATCAGGACGAGGAAGACGCACTCGTGAAGGTTCATGAATCCAAACGCAATGAGATTACGTATGGGTTCGGATTCGAAGTGTCCCATCGCGGCGGCAACATTCCCTCCGGCACCGTCGCCGTGCCCGGCTTGCCGACCATCAGTATCGGCAACAATAAAATCGCGCCCAGCCAGGCGACCTATGCCAGTCCGCGCGGTTCCATCCAGTTCAGTCGTCACAACATGCGAGGACTTGGAGAAACGGCGAGCGCCTCCATTTTGCTCTCGCGCCTGGATAACCGTTTCCTTACGATCTACGCGCAACCGCACTTTTTCGGATCGCAATGGAGCTCGCTGACCAGCTTCTCCATTGAACGCACCACCGAGAATCCGCTATTTGCCGCTGGACTAGGCGATCTTTCTTTCCAGGTTGAGCGCATGCTCAACCGCCAAAAGAATACGCGTCTCCAGATTCGCTACGACTTCAACAAGACCATACTGTCTCACCTGCTGGTTCCCGAACTTGTCCTGCCCCAAGACCAAGACGTCCGGCTGTCGACGTTTTCCGGCACTCTGATTCGCGACACGAGGGATAAGCCTCTGGACGCACACCGTGGCATTTTTGCCACTCTCAACCTGGGCATCACACCCACGGCAATAGGATCGAGCGCCAACTTCGCGCGACTCTTTGGACAGTTCGCAACGTATAAATCGGTTCACTCAGTCGTTTTTGCCAATAGCGTTCGCCTTGGTCTGGCGAAATCTTTTGACGGAAGCTTTATCCCCACAAGCCAGCTTTATTTTTCCGGAGGCGGTACATCTCTGCGCGGATTTCCCATCGACGAGGCCGGCCCGCAGCGCCTTGTTCCCTTTTGCACCGGCCTGCAGAATCAGACGGGATGCGTCAATGTAACCGTACCCGTGGGAGGAAACACACTTTTTCTCTTGAACTCAGAAGTGCGTTTTCCCTTAGGGATTATGAAAGCGCTCGGCGGTGTTGTCTTCTACGACGGGGGCAATGTTTACAGCGCCATCAACCTGCCCAACTTCATCAATAACTACACCAATACCGTGGGCTTTGGTCTCCGCTATGCCACGCCCATCGGCCCCATACGGATCGACATTGGCCACAACCTGAATCCAGTTCCTGGCATCAACCCCACGCAGTACTTCATCACGCTGGGCCAGGCTTTTTAGGAGGATCATGAAGGCGCGGAAAGTTGTCGGATGGATACTCGCTGGACTCGGAGCCTTAATGATTCTGGTGGTTGCCGGCGGCTATCTGTTCCTAAGAAGCAACTCGTTCCACCAGTTCGCCCTGCGCAAGATCGCGGAAGCCACCGATCAGGCCACGGGCGGGACCACCACCATCCGCAGCCTAGACTTCAGCCTTTCCACGTTGACGGCTCATCTTTACAACATCACGCTGCATGGTACGGAAGGTCCCACCCAACCGCCACTGTTGCAAATCGACAAATTGACTGTCGGTCTGAAGATTCAATCCGCTCTTCGTCGCCAAGTAAACTTAAGCGAACTCATCATCGAGCATCCGGTGGTGCACGTGCTGGTCGGTAACACAGGCAAAAGCAACCTGCCGATGGCACGCCCAAGGCAAAGCGCATCGCACACCAGCGTCTTCGACCTGGCGGTTCGGCACGCTCAATTGACCCGCGGGGAACTCGACTATAACGACAGGGAAACTCCGCTCGATGCCGAGTTATACAATCTGGGCGCCGACATTCACTTTGATGGTTTCGCTACTCGCTACACCGGATCCATTTCCTATGACAGTGGCCATTTGCGCTACGGGCAGTATGCACCGTGGCCGCATAGCTTCCAGGCGAAGTTCAGCGCTACGCCTGCGCTGCTGTCGGTGGAATCGGCGGTCATGAAAATTGGTAACTCCGTAGCTTCGGTGCGCGCCCATGTCAGCAACTACGCCGATCCCACCGCCGATGGCGACTACAACATTCAATTAGACGCGAAAGACTTCGCTTCCCTTGTGCCCGTCTATAGACCCGCGGGGGATCTATCGCTCAGCGGACAAATGCACTATCACAACATTCCTGAGCAGTCCCTGCTGCGCGCGTTGGCGATCAACGGCCAGATTGCGAGCGAGGTGCTGTCCGCCGCCAGTTCAAGCGGCCGCGTCTCGATCACTAAATTACGGGGACACTATCAACTCGGGGACGGCGCTTTGCGAGCAAATGGCATTGAACTCGATGCACTCGGTGGAAGTATCAACGCCGATCTCACTGTCCACGATCTCGATGCCACACCCAGGGGCCGCTTGCGGGCCTCTCTGCATCGCCTTTCGTTACATACGGCACAGCAAGCCTTGCGCCCCGAACTGCGAGAGGTCGTCGTCGAAGGAGTTCTCAACGGCACCGCCGATGCGGCATGGAACGGAAGTTTGAGCAAGGTTCGCGTCCGTTCCGATTTGGGGCTCAGCGCCGACGCGAAGAACGCCTCGTCATCGGCCAGCCACCTGCCGGTCGACGGCGTCATCCATGCCACTTATGACGGACCGCAGCGTGCTCTCACGCTTCGCCAATCGACCCTTCGCATTCCTTCCGCGACGCTTGCCGCTGACGGCGAATTAAGCAATCACTCCAATTTGCGATTGCAAGCTACCGCCTCTGATTTACGTCAGTTGGAGTCTCTCGCCTTAATCTTCACCCCGAATGGTTCCGCGCTTCCACCGGTTTCCGGCTCTGCTTCTCTGAATGCGACCATCGGAGGGTCATTGACGAGACCCCAGCTCGCCGGCCAGCTGTCTGTGCAAAATCTGAGTGTGCAAGGCAGCCAGTGGCGCAGCGCCCAGGCAAATCTCACGCTCGGCCCGTCGCAAGCCGTCATCACAAACGGCACGTTGGTGAGCGCACAACGCGGCCGCGCCGACTTCAATGCTACGGTCGCACTCAAGGACTGGGCATATCTTCCGGCTAACCCCGTGAAGGCGCGTCTTTCGGTGCAGCAGATTTCCATCTCCGAACTCGAGCGCATCGCCAACCTGCCATACCCTTTTAGCGGAGACCTGACTGCCGATATTTCGCTAAGTGGCAGTGAACTTGACCCGCAAGGCGCCGGCAAGGTCCAGATCGCGAACGCTCGGGCGTACGACGAATCTTTCCAGACTCTCACCGGGCAGTTCCATACTGACCACGCCTCGATCGTCTCTTCTCTTCATATCGCACTACCGGCGGGGTCCGCCAACGCCGATCTCTCCTTCACCCCCAAGACCAGGGCTTACTCCGTCCACCTGGATGCACCTGGACTGATTCTCGAGAAGTTGCATACTGTGCAAGCCAAGAATCTCATGCTATCTGGAACTGTGACAGCTTCGGTCAATGGACAAGGAACACTCGACGATCCGCAACTGTCTGCAATTCTGCGATTGCCACAACTCGCAGTGCATGGCCAATCCATCTCCAATATCAAAGCCGAACTGCAAATCGCCAATCATAATGCGGATCTAACCCTCAACTCCAGCGTCGTTGATTCGTCAGTGCAAGCCCGAGCCCGCGTCAATCTCACGGGCGACTACTACACAGACGCCTCCATCGAGACCACAGCGATCCCGCTCGATGTGCTGCTGGCGAGTTATCTTCCCAGCGTGCCGGAGGGATTTCAAGGTCAAACCGAAATCCACGCAACCTTGAAAGGCCCGCTGAAGGACGAAAAACAAGTCGAGGCGCACGTCACAATTCCCACGCTGAATGCGTCCTACCAGTCGCTGCAGATTGGGGAGGCAGCCCCGATTCAGGTTGATTACGCGCATTCTGTCCTGACATTGCAGCCGAGTGAAATTCGGGGCACCGGAACTTCGCTGCGGCTGCAGGGCAGCATTCCCCTGGAGGGAAACAGTGTGCCCAACCTAAGCGCACAAGGCTCGCTTGACGTCCGTATCGTGCGAATTTTTTCGCCTGACACGCAAAGTTCCGGCACCGTCACTTTTGACCTTCGCGCCTCGGGAAGCGCGCAGGATCCCAGTGTGAACGGCCAGATTCGTCTGCAAGATGTCGCTATGCTCTACGCTGGAGCCCCGCTAGGCGTCGAAAAGCTAAACGGAGATCTCGACGTAGGCAAAGACAGTATTCGACTTTCCAACCTGACCGCGCGGGTCGGCGGCGGAGACGTTTCAGCGGGAGGAACGATCGCTTACCGGCCCAGCCTGCAATTCAACCTCGCGCTGCAAGGCAAGTCCGTCCGTTTGCTGTACCCGGACGGCCTTCGGACAGTACTCGATAGCACCCTGACGTTTACCGGCAATCGAGATTCCTCGACCTTGAGCGGACGCGTGCTCATCGATGCCCTTTCTTTCACCCCTGCTTTTGATCTCGCCACATTCGCCGATCAATTCAGTGGCGGCAACGCTCTGCCCGCCCAACCTGGCTTTGCCGACACCGTCAAGCTCGCGATCGGATTGCAATCCAAAGAGAATGTGAGCGCCAACAGTTCGCAAGTGAGTCTGGAAGGCAACGTCAACCTGCGGGTCGGCGGCACTGCCGCCAATCCCCTGGTTACCGGACGCACCGACCTCACAGCGGGAGAGCTTTTCTATCGCAACGTTCGTTACCAGCTGCAGCGCGGCATTATCACCTTCGATGATCCCAATCAGATCAATCCCGTGCTCAACGTTTCCGTCACCACCACGGTCGAACAATACGACCTCACGCTGAATTTACGCGGCCCTTTTGACAAGCTCAGCACGTCGTATGTTTCCGATCCTCCGCTCGCCACCGCGGACATTATCAACCTGATCGCGCGCGGCCAGACCACGCAACAATCGTCCGCCGCCAGCCAGAGCACGGACTCGATGATTGCCTCGCAGGCCGCCAGCCAGGTCGCCGGGAGCTTGCAGAAACTCGTCGGCATCTCCAGCCTGCAAATCAATCCCACCCTTGGCGGTGGCACCCAGAATTCAGCCCCCAGCATCGCCATCCAGCAGCGCGTCACCAAGAACTTCCTCTTCACCTTCTCGACGGACGTCTCACAACCCGGCAGCGAAGTGGTGCAAGGCGAGTATCAGTTCAACAAGCGTTGGTCGGCAAGCGTGACTCGCGACCAAGTGGGAGGAATCTCCGTAGACGGCCGCCTGCATACCCGATTTTGATGGCATCCTGGCCATGACACTTCAGTTCTTCGATTGCTTCACGCAGCCCGGTGCGGGACCTCGGGCTCAGGCATTTCTTTCCGCCTCCGCTGTTTTCCTTTTGCCAGTTCCGTGTTAATCTCCGCCCCCACCAGCAGCACAAACGAGGTCCATTGAAACCAGGTCATAAACGCAATGAAACCTCCCAGGGTCCCGTAAGTTCTACTGTAATTCGCGAAATGCCGGAAATAGACTCCGAGCAACGACGACAGCGCCAGCCATGCCGCCACGGTCAGGACCGCTCCCGGCAGCGTCGCCCTAAATCTCGGCTGCACGCAGGGCGCCAGAAAATACAGCAACTCGACCGCCAGCACGGTGAAGCTGATCGCGATCGTCCAGTGCAACACCGGCCACAGCGTCGCGAAGGCTTGCGGAACGTCCAACCTTGAAGCCAGCCAGTCTCCGAAACGCGGGCCGACCATGATCACACCGAGCCCAACCAGAAAAAGTCCCCCACAGGTCGCTGCCAGACCAAGCGCAAGCAGCCGCGTCTTCCACATTGGACGTTCCTCCTTCACGTCACAGGCAATATTCAGTGCTTCAATCAACGCGTCAAAGGCCGCCGTAGTCACCCACAGCATGCCCAGCATGCCAACCGAAAGCCAGGTTCGGCGATGCCCATAGAGCACATCGGCCAGAACGGAATAAACCATCTGCATGGTTTCTTGCGGGAGCAGCCGCGCCATCGCAACCAGCACCCGACCGAACAGGTCGGGCATTGGAATCAAACTTAGCAAAGCCGAAAGAACGATCAGTCCAGGGAAAAGGGCCAAAATGAAGTTGTAGGAGAGTGCGGCTGCGACTTGCAACGTGTGATGATCCCGCACATGACGCATCGCATTCGTAAGCGCCGTTTTGAGCCCAGCCCAAGTCACGCTACTTAGATGCTCGCTGCGGCTGGACGAAAGCCCTAGAAATTCTAAGGCCCTTTCTAGCCCTGTCGATTTCGGAGGACGCAACATCGTCCGGAAGGCCTCACGTTCTCTCGAAGTTTTTCTCGTTCCGCCGCTCAAAACGATTCCTTCAATTCCGTCTCTGCGACATGCGGTACGCGGCAGACCCTCAACGAACATAGTCCTGTGGAAGTTTACTTAGCAAGCTTGGCTGAGGGTCGCGGATCAGTTCTATGACAACGGAGTGATCCGCCGCGTGGTAGAGAACCACATGCTTCCGCCTGGTAAACGTTTCTGGTGATGGAGGCTCCCTGGTTATACGACAATGCTATTTCGTGATGACCAGGTTCATGTTTCGCACCATTCCGCCGCTCGATCCAAAGCGTCTGGTTCGAGGACACAAGGGCTACAAAAACGAAAAATGGTGGCACCTGATTCCAAGATGGAACCATTTGCCCCTAGGGCGGGTGGAGGGGGATGGACATCCCTGATTCCCGGAACAGCGCCTCCTAGTCAAACAAAAGTAATACCCAAAGGAATCGCCCACCCTTAGGAGCGCTTTTTTCAGAGTGGCCTCCAGAACTCACGCTATTCGCTTCTTTGCTTCCTCTTGTGGGCGCGGTGGTTGCGGCCCTGCCGTGTGCCAACCATCGATTCTCTTGATTCCCTCTCGCGCGATTCGTTGTTCCGGCCTGAGGAGAATAGCCAAAGCTGACCCGATACCCAGGCCCACCAACAGGAATGTAATCGCAGAACGTAAGTCGTATTGACTTTTCACTGGTCGCACCCCTCTCACGCGCTCTTCGAAAATACGAAGTAGCGAACCACTTTGTGACTGCAAGAACCGTGCCACTTTGTTGAAGCCCTTTGTTTTCCGGTTGATGCATGAGTCACAGAGATCACGAGCACGAAATTTCGACCCCTTCAAACGACAAAACTCCTCGCCTGCCGATCTAGCAAACAACGGGCACGTTCGATGCTGATTTCACACTGGCAACGGTGAGCGCCCTTCGATTGCTGGCGGAATTCGCCGCAGTCCTCGATCGCACTCTTACTGTCTCATGCCGCGCGTCTGCCTCGCCCGCCCGTTAAATCGATAGGCGCAAATAGAAAACGCAGATCGAGCAAGTGCTCGACAATCTGTAACAGGTTTGCGGGCGACTCGCTCTTGGACACAAATGCATCTACCCATTTTAGAGCGCTCTCTGGTAGCCCATCATCGGCTGACAGCAGAGCGATTGGAACATCGGGTTGGTCAGCTTTCATGTGCTCTGCAACGACATCCCCACTCATTCCAGGCATGTGATAGTCGAGGAGCACCAAATCGACGGGATGCGAGGCAAACAGTTGTAAAGCGTCTGCGCCGCGGGTAGCGACCAGGACCTTGCACCCAGCTTCCTCCAACAGCATCTTGCGACCTTCAAGTCCATTCCATTCGTCATCGACACATAGAACTACAGATTTTCTCGGCATGGCACTCCCTCCGATTTTTCGTCGGGCAAGCACAGGAAGAACTTGCCTTTTTGAGCATTCGCGGAGCAGCGCCTCCATGCCCCACGCACGATCTGTACCAAACTCGCAAAGCACAGCAGCGCAGAGTCTTAAGGCTGAAAGGAAGTTGGGATCGTAAAGACTACCGGGTAACGACGACACCGAGAAGGTAAAAATATCGAGTGGCTCACTTCATAGAACCACAGGATCGGAACCACTGCACTTTTGGTGGAAAGGCATGCGAGAACGCTGAGGCCATATTGCCGACCGGCCTCGTCTTCTAGGAAACACCGGAGCGCCAACGACGCGTCCAGCACCAGATCACTCACAGACGGTGACCCTCGTGGATCAGTTGCTTAACCGAGATGCCCTGCAGGAGAGTGCGGTTCTTCTCGACAAAGTTGAGCATTTCCCGCACAGCATCATCGTGCTGGCCATTTCGCTTGAGTCTCTCCCAGTTGTGGGTGAGACGCGACACCAGAAATCGCGGTAGGAAGCGAGACAACGGTATCTCAACAACCCACATCGCGCGACTGCCCTCGGGGAGTGAAGCCAAGTCTGAAAGTAACCGTAAATCCGAGAGTGTTCTAGGTTCGGCTTCAAATCCCTCATCGTGGAGATAATCTTTCCACCAGGCAAGGCCGTGGCCTTCGCTGTCCTGGCGACTTTTAAGCATGGACAACGCTACGGGCTCCTGCCTAGACCTAGAACGCAGGAAGCCAACCCGATGGCATTCGTGCGGCAGTCGTCCGTCAGTGCGTTGACATTCTTGCGAATCTGAACGGCATGCACAGAGTGCTGGGTTTGGCTGAAGCAGCAAGCACAGGCGACCGTCGTCCCCTACTCTTTCTTCACGGTAATGCCGGGCCAGTCATCTGTTCTGAACGGCGAAGCGGGAAGACCCTCTCGGTTGTAAAGATTACAATCCGGATTGCCACCCCAAGCGTAGCGAAGCGCAATGGGGTCGGAAACCTCAGGGCTCGAGACCACAACCGTATCGCCATCGATGACGGCCTCCGCCCAATGGAAATGCTTGTCGGCTCCCGCCAGTGCGAACCCTCGCAGCGTTCCGCCGCGCGCCTCAAGACCGCCTCCTACATGTTGGAAGCTGATTCGGATTCGGCTGCTTTCTATCTTCATGGCATCGTAGAGTGGGCCTGAGTAGACAATGCCTTCGCCGTAGGTTGTGCCCAATGCCCACAGTGCAAGGCGCCGGCCGACTTCCGCTTTCTGGTGGGGGTGCAGATCATCTGCTTCTCCCAGGTCGATGGTCACTGCCAGGCCCGTGTTCGGGACTTGCAGCGCCATCAATTGCGCCTCGCGCAACTCTGCCCATGCATTTTCATCCGCCTGTATATCATGGGCGCCATAATTCGGTAACTGCACAATCAAGAATTGGAAATCGCCTTCACGCCAGGCTTCTCGCCAGCCCTTAATCACAGCCGGCAACAGCCGCCGATATTGGTAAGCCTTCCGTGCATTGCTCTCGCCCTGATACCAGGCCGCCCCGCGGATTGCGTACGGAATCAGTGGCGCTATCATGCCGTTGAATAGACCGACGGGTGGCCTCTCGGGGTCGTCGGGGGCTCGCACCATCTCGAGGACAAAACCAGAAAGAGCTTGCGGAGTAAATGGCATCGTCACGCCCCAACCCTCCTGTTTCAGATCCTTGAACCAGATGGTGACTGCTTGCCAGTCTGGCGTCGCTTGAAACGCAGAAGTGCCGTAGTCATCCCAGTCGGTAACCGTGGGCTGCAGTGAGCGAAACCGAAAATATCCTTCTCCACGGCAATAAAAGCGAATACCGTCATACCTACTCATGTCGGCAGGGGAGAGGTCAGGAGAGAAGCTCGCGCTGAGCCGTGCGTTGTCGCCGGCCTCGAGCTGGCCAGAAACTTGTGCCGCATAACCCGAGCCCCTGCGCCCAGGTTGCGTGAGTTGGAAAGCCGTGTTGGGTGCGGTTTTCCACGTGTAAGTCCAGGAGCCACCAAGCGTGTTGCGCGAGCTGCCCTCGTCGAAGTTCGAGAATGGAACCGCAGCATCAGAATCGTGCCTCAGAAACTCAAAGTCGTCAAACTCGATTCGGAAGTCGGCGGCATGGGCCGCGAGATACTTAGACTCGCCGGGAGCACGCTGCCAACTCTCGAGGATGGAGGCGAGTTGCGGATCGCTGCGCAACGATGGAAGCGAGGCCCATTCTTCCGCAGCGGTGCCTGGCCAGGAGCTGTGAATCAGGCCAATCGGCACGCCCAGTTTGTTATGAAGCTCGCGTCCGAAAAAATAACCCACCGCAGAAAATTCCTTGGATGTTTCGGGGGTACAAATCTGCCAGCTTGCGACAGTGTCCCGCTGGGGAAGAAGAGCGCTTTTTTGTGGGACTGTGAACAGGCGAATCTCGGGATGATTTGCCTTCGGGATTTCCAGCTCTGCGCCGGCGGCGCTGCGGAGTGCGAAGGTCATATTGGACTGCCCGGAAAGCACCCAGACCTCCCCAAGCATCACGTCCTTAATAAGGATGGTTTTCTTCCCGCGCACCGTCATCAGGAATGGTCCACCAGCTTTCATCGGCGACAACACAACCTTCCATCGCCGGTCGCGGCTCGCAACCGCGCGCCTGGACTGTACACCCAAACTCACAACAATCTGCTCACCGGGATCGGCCCACCCCCAGATCGGTAGGGCACGTTCCTGTTGCAGGACCATGTGGTCACTGAATAATCCGGACAGCGTAGGGTCCGCTAAAACCGGCCAGGAGGACGCACACAGCAAGACCAGCAAGAAAACTGTCTGTTTCAATCCAGGAGCTGCGAATGGATTTGCCTTTTGCATTACCTGACCGAACCTGCGTCTGAGGCACTTCTACTGCTCTTCGATAATTACCAAATCCCACGGCTGGAGCGTGATCGGTTGCGAAGCGGCAACTCCGCCTTGGGCCAGCAGGTCTTTGCCTGTCCGGTACGCGTAAGCAAAAGTCTGCGAAGCACCTGAGTAATTCATAAAGTAGTGAATAATTTTGCCATTGCGATTTGTGCCGTGTTTTACGTGGACCGGCGCGGGCAGTTGCTGATCAGGCCCGGTGAGGCCAGCCGTCTGGAGCACATCCAGCAGCACCTTGTCCTGTAATTTGTTGGACAACACCGTGCCTTCGTACGTCAGCGTTCCCTTGCCGAAGTGATTGCGCGTGATCGCCGGATACTTGCCAAGGAACGGATGATCGTAATAGGCGAGTCCCTGAGCTCCTTCAAGAATCAGCATTTCCGCCCATTCAGAGACTCGATTGTCGGCGCCCGTTTGAAACGGATCTCCCTTGAGCGCCAGCGGTGCGCGCAGGTTGGAGAACTCCTGGTAACGGAATCCGGCAGCCTGGCGCAGTGGGCCGGGCGCCATCGCCCACCGCACGGTGTCGTATTCGTTTGTAAATCCGCTCTTGAATGTGAGAACAAGGTTCCCTCCACCCCGCACATATTCCACCAGCCGGTTCAAAAGTTCATCGCTGGCAACGTAGAGGGCTGGGACCACGATCACTTTATACTTCGCAAGATCGGTGCTTTCTGGAAAAACGAAGTCCACTCCAACATTCTCGTGATACAGCGTGTCGTATATCTGGTCGAGTACCCACTTGTAATTGACCCGATCGCTGAACTTCATGAACTCAATGCCGTATCGTGAGTCGTTGCTGTATAGAATTGCGACTTGGTTGTTTGGTTTGAGATCGACAATCTGGGGCCCGATGCGTTGCAGGTCGTGCGCGGTGCGGCTCACCTCGCCGTAGGCGCGATTGGGCTCCAGATCGTGGGACAGCACTCCCTTCCAGTATGTTTCCTGACCGTAATGCAGGGAATGCCAATGCCAGTACTCGACCATGTTGGCGCCCGAGGAAAGATGGGTATATACATCCAGCCGAAGTTGCCCGTCGTAAGGAGGAAACTGTTCCTTCGAATCCCATCCAATCGTTTGCGCATTGGTTTCCGTCACGAGATAGTTGGTCTGCTTGAGAGACCGAGTGTAATCCCCCGCCATACTCGAACCGACGCCATCGAAGTCATCCTGCGTGCCGTGATAAGGATTCACGGCCATGATATCCAGGGAGCGACCGATGTCGTACTCGTGGACCACCGCGTTCGGCGGCCCAGCCAGATCGTGGGTGATAAATTGATCGGGCCGTTTGTATTGGTTGACGATACCGGCTTGCCATGCCAGGAAATCGCTGGTCAGCCACTGTGAGTAGCGTTGCCACTCCAGTTTCCATCCGGGGTTGATGATTCCGTCTTGCGGAGGAATCTCAGTCCAGTCATTTAGCCGCTGTCCCCAGTAGTTCAGCCCCCAAATCTTATTGAGTTCATCGACGGTCTTGAATTTGTGTTGCAGATACTCGGCAAACCCAGTCTGCACATCGTGGTTGGCCGCACCTCCCGACGAAGTTTCATTGTCCAGTTGAAAACCGACCACGTCGGGGTTGTCTTTGTAGTGTTGAACAATCTTGCGGATGATGCGCTCGCAGTAGAAACGATAGGTTGGGTTCAGCAGATCCGTATTCTGGCGGTACCCGAAAGTGATGGTTTGCCCGCCGAGACGAGTGATAACGATTTCCGGATGCTCCTTGTACATCCAGGCAGGAATGGAATACGTCGGTGTGCCTAGGATGACCTTAATTCCGGCCTTGCGCATGTGGTCGACTACACGATCCATCCAGGCGTACTCGAAGCGGCCATCCTCCGGTTCCCATAATCCCCAACTGGATTCGCCCAGGCGCACCACGTTGATACCGGCCTGCCGCATGAGTTCGACGTCTTGATCCAACCGTTCATAAGGCATGTATTCCCAGTAGTAGGCGGCGCCATAAAGAACGGTTTCCATCTTGTCGGGGGCGAAGGGTGCAGGCGTCTGCGCCAACGCAAACCGCGAGGTTAGCAAGGGCAACGCCGCAAATATGAGTGCTAAGAGCCTGGCGGTAAGTGTTTTCATCACGATTTCGTGCGAGCAATCTGAATGAGTTTGGGAAGCACATCGCCGAAACGGCTGTCTGCTCCGGTTTTGCCAAGGTCGAAGTAGATTCGCCGGTACATTGCGTAGAGTTCGTCGTAAACCCTGTTTTCGTCGGGTTGCGGGAAAAACTTGGCGTGGGCTGGACAAATCTGCTGCTGTGCCTCCTCAATCGTACAAAATGTTCCCGCCGCAAGAAACGCAAAAATCGCCGCGCCAACTCCGGTCACCTTGGTGCTGGGCACCAGCACTGGCCTGCCCAACACATTCGCGTATACCTGGTTGAGCACCAGATTGTTCTGCGGAACGCCGCCCCCATTAATTACGCGTTGAGTCGGAACTCCGTATTCACTCATGCGATCGAGAATTACTCGGGTATGAAACGCCGTGCCTTCGATAGATGCAAACAGCTCGTCCTGAGCTGTGTGTTGCAGGTTCCAGCCAATCGTGATTCCGCCCAGATTCGGATTGACAAGTACGGTGCGGTCACCGTTGTCCCAAGTCATTCGGAGAAGGCCGGTCTGGCCTGCATGGAAGCGCTCAAGACCCTGGCTCAACTCTCGAACCGTGGTTTGGGCCCGCCGGGCAATCGCACTGAAAATGTCTCCCGTGGCGGAGAGTCCTGCTTCGACGCCCGTGTACTGCGGATGCACGCTCCCTTTCACAACCCCACACACACCTGGAATCAGCGCTGCCTTCCTGGCATAGGCAATGATGCAGGTGGATGTGCCAACCACGTTTACAACGTCGCCTTCTCTTGCTCCCGCGCCGATCGCATCCCAATGGGCGTCAAAGGCCCCGACTGGAATAGGAATGCCGGCTCGCAGCCCCAGTTTTTCCGACCAATAGGGCGAGAGTGTTCCGGCAATCTGATCCGACGTGGCACACTCCCCGTCGAGCTTGGCCCGAACTCCTGAGAGCAAGGGATCAAGCTTTGCCAGAAAACTTTCCGGCGGAAGTCCTCCTAGATCGGGGTTCCACAGCCACTTGTGCCCCATGGCGCAGATGCTGCGCTTCACTTGTTTCGGATCGCGGATGCCGCACAGAGTGGCGGCAACCATATCGCAATGCTCAAATGCGCTCAGGAATTGGCCGCGCTGGTCGGAATTGTGCCGCAGCCAGTGCAGCAGTTTGGCGAATCCCCACTCCGAGGAGTAGACGCCCCCACACCACTCGATTGCTTCCAGCCCCTCCCGATGGGCCAGGTTCGTGATCTCTGCAGCTTCATGCTTCGCCCGGTGATCGCACCAAAGATAATATTCGCCAAGTGGAGCCATCCCGGCGCCCACCGGGATTACGCTCGATCCGGTGGTGTCCAGGGCGATCGCTTCTACAACATCTCCGGCAATACCGGCTTGCTTTACCGCGGCGCGAGTAGCATCGGCCAACGCGCGCATGTGGTCGTCATGCGACTGCGTGGCGTATTCGGGATCGTCGCGTTCACGATGGAGAGGATACTCGGCATCGGCCGAGGCCAGCAGTCCGCGCTTGCTGTCCACCAGCGAAACGCGAACGCTGAGGGTTCCGAAATCTACTCCCGCAACGATGGCCATCAATGTTCCTAGTTGCCATGCCAGTACATCTGCCAGCCGAGATAGCGCGAGGCGGCTTCGTGGGTCGCGCTCGCCACGGTGGAGAAGTTGGCCGCCACGTGATGCTCGAAGCCGGTCTCACAGATGTAATGCAGCAAGCTCTGCAGTCGCGGAATCTCGACCACGCCGGCGCCACCAAAAGTATTCAGGGAATCGTTGGTAAAAGCGCCTTCGCCCACGTAGCCCCGCATCGCACCCCTGGTATCGTCGGTTGAAAATCGGGCGAAACTCATGGCGCCGGCTTTGACCCGGCCCACACAGGTCCCAAATGTATTCTCCTTGCCGACTGTGCCGGCAATGATCTCCTGAAAGTCCATCCGGACGTCCTGGAAGAAATGCTTGGGAAGATTGCTGCAGTGGAAGCACACCGCCTTGTTCGGATCGTCTCCGTAATTATTATTCCAGTCGAGCAACGCGCTGGGGGTCTCCGATGCCAGGGCTAGGGCGTACATGCTGATTGTGCCGCATACGTCGACTTCGCAGGCGCTGGGAATCAGATTGTTACTCATCATGCTCATGATGGTGCAGGGCACCACGCCGAAGTACTCTTCCATGGCGGTCCAGCACTGAACCGCGCTTATTTTGACATCGGACTTTTTCATCCAGTCATCGATCACGAATCCAAGTTTCGCCATCTTAATCAGCGCGGATTCGGGAACGTCGCCGGTGGAAACATACTTGCGAATCTCTGCCAGTTTGGTTTCAACGTTGCTGTCGGTGTCTTTGAGCCGGGCGATACGGCCGAGAATTTCAGAGAGATCGACGGTCTCGACCGAGATGCCGTGCGATTCGAGAATCTTTTCGCTGTAGCGCACGGTGTTGAACGCGGCTGGACGAGCCCCGATACTGCCCACGCGCAGATGGCGCATCTCGTTTGCGACCCGGCAGACCGCGGCGAACCAGGCAAGATCGCTGTGAAACTCCTTGGAGTTCAGGCTGACGGTATGCAGCGTAGTCAGCGAGTAAGGAATGCCGTACTGCTTGAGGTTGTTGCAGGCAGACATTTTCCCGCAGAAGCTGTCGCGGCGGAAGGCAATGGTCATCTTCGCCGTGGAATCCGGCGTTGCCTGCACCAGCACGGGAACGGCCAATTTTGCCAACCGCACCGTGTCGGCGATTGCTCGCTCATCGCCAAAGTTCGGCAAAGAGACGATTATGCCGTCGATCCGGTCCCGGTTCTGCTGGAACAGGGCCGCACACCGCTTGGCTTCCTCGTGGGTCTCAACCGCGCCATGCTTACTCTGCTCGGGGCTGAGCACCACGGCATTCATCCCCGCTTGCTCCAGCACCTGCAACATCTCTTCCCGGCCGGTCTTTGCCAGATGATCTGGAAAGAATCCACGATTGCCGATAATCACGCCCATCGTCATTTTCTTGTTCGCCATAATCGACCTCAACTTACTCACGAGATAAATCGGCTTCGTACTTTAGGACTGCTGTCGTTCGCGCGCCGCACCCGGCGCGGCGAAGAATCGATAGCAATAAAGGATTCCGACGATCACCAACAATCCTCCCCACCAGATATTCGGCGTGCAGACGAATACAGCACTACCCGGATACTGCGGCGGGTGGACCAGTTCATACAGTCCGGCGCCGCAAATCAACGCGCCATTGACCAGCAGCGATAAGCCGATGAAAAACCAGATCGAAATGGAGCCGTCTGCCTTCATTACGGTTGCTCCTACCAGAAGATAATGTTGCAAAATGACAAACACAATGCGCCACCATTGCCGCCCAGAAAACCGGCCGCTTGTAGATCGCAATGTCTCCTTCAGAAGGGATTTCGGTTGCGCCATACACCAGTCCAGCCAGTTCCGCATCTGGCTTCAGGCTTCGTCATCAGGCTGACTATCACGGTGACCACCACGCAGATCAAGCCAGCGACCACAGTGCACGGTACATGTTCTGGGCCATGATCCTGCGCTTGCGGGAGAGCGCCACATAGCGCAACCGCGCCAGGATCTAGCTTTACCCAGAGCCACATCCCGACCGAAGAAAGCGTGCCCATGAGCAGTCCCCAGAAACCAGCCGCCGCAGTAGCTCGCTTCCACAGCATGCCCAGAAGAACCGTGCCGAATAAGGGAGCGATGAAGAAGCTGAAGAGAGCCTGCACGTAGTCCATGATGCTGTGGAATGCATCACCAGATACGCGGTGCCAATGCTGACGAGCACGCCAAGGATCGTGCACCAGCGGCCCATAAAGACTATTGACCCGTCGGATGCTTTCTTGTTAATCAAGGCGCCGTAGATATCATAAGTCCACACGGTGGCGAAGGCGCTGACGTTGCCTGCCATGCCCGACATAAACCCTGCAATCAGCGCGGTGATGCCAAGACCGAGCAGTCCTGGCCCACAATAGCGCGCCAGCATCAGCGGCAGCACTTCGTTGTAACTGTGCAGGGCCGACCCATGTTGACCAGACGCCGGGCACCAGCCGCAGCAGGCTGCAAGTGTGGGATCGGGCAACAACGCCAAGCCCGAGCAGGCCGGGAAGAATGACGATGAAGGGAACCAACATCTTGAAGGCAGCGCCAATGATTGGCGCGAGTTTGGCCGAGCGCAGATCTTTCGGCGGAAGCACGCGCTGCACCACCAGGAAATCCGTGGTCCAGTAGCCGATGGAGATGACTGCACCGAGTCCAAAGACAATGCCGACCCAGTGGATGCCCATGGGATTGTAGTTGAAATTGCCCAGCGTGCACCATAGCATGCATGTATGCGCGGGGTTGGCACGTTTTGTTCGGTAAGATTCTGCAGGATCTGGGCCTTCAGGCCAGTCCAGCCACCAGCCTCGACCAGACCCAGAATCGGCATCAGCAGCGCGCCCGCCCAGATGAGAAAAAACTGCAGAACCTCGTTGAAGATCGCCGAACGCAAGCCGCCAAGAGCAACGTAAATCAGCGACCGTGATGGAAGAAACCCAAATGCTGAAATGAATGTCCCATCCCAGAACGACCCTCATCACCACGGCCATGGCGTACATGTTGATGCCGCTCATCAGCACGGTCATGAAGGCGAAGGAGATCGAAGACAGCGCCTGGCTGCCCGGGCCAAAACGCAGCTTCAGATATCCCGGAACCGAGTGGGTTTTCCAGATGTGATAGAACGGCATCATGACGAGGGCCGAGAAACAGCATGGCCGGAATGGCGCCGATCCAATACCAGTGGGCGGCGAGGATTCCGTATTGATAGGCGTTGCCGGCCCAGCCCATGAGTTCCAACGAACCTAAGATTGGCGGACAAGAAAGCCAGGCCCGCAACCCATGCCGTCATTTCGCGGCCGGCCATGAAGAAATCTTCGCCGGTGTTGGCGCGCCCCTTCAGGTAAAGACCGATGGCGAGGACCAGCAGGAAATAAAAGACAATGATAACCAGATCAATTGGGGACAGGTGGACAAGCCGGGTGGTTAGATTCATTTCGAGTTCACCTGCCCGTAGTACGCATCTTTCCCATGCTTGCGAAGAAAGTGCTTGTCATGAAGTTCGGCAGAAATTGGAGCCGCGTCCGCGGCAATCGCTATCGTGTGATAGGCCATTCGCGCCACCGACTCGAGGATGACGGCATTGTGCGCGGCAGCGGTAGGGCTCGGTCCCCAGCAGAAGGGCGCATGGCCCGCGACCAGCACTGCAGAAATCCCGCCTGTACCCAGTTGATCGAATAAATGGCAAATGGCGCGGCCAGTATTTTTTTCGTAGTCGGTTGCAATTTCATCGGGCGTCAACCGTGGTGTGACCGGAACTGGTCCATGAAAGTAATCCGCATGAGTGGTTCCAAAGCACGGAATGGGCTGGCCAGCTTGTGCCCACGCGGTGGCAAACTCGGAGTGAGTATGCGCGACACCCCCGATGTCTGGAAAGTGCTTGTAAAGTTCGACATGCGTCGGCAGGTCGGAGGAGGGACGAAGTTCGCCTTCCACGATACGCCCGTCCAAGTCCGTAATGACAATGTCCTCGGGAGCCATGGTCTCATAAGACACGCCGCTCGGTTTGATGACGATCAGCCGATCCCGGCGCGATATTCCGCTCGCATTGCCGAAGGTGTAAAGCACCAGCCCGCGGCGCACCAACTCCAGATTGGCATTTAGAACTTCTTCTCTCAAACTCTGCAGCAGCATGACGATCCCGTGCGCTTCGTTTTGGATACAAACCAGCGACTATACTGAGCCAGGCGTTTGTCCATCAAGATAAACGGTTTCCCGCTGGCCCATTGACCTGCGATCGAAGTTCCGACGAAACTTGTGACGGCCTGCTTTAGCTGCGACTGGAAAGCCCTCGCCGTCCCCGGGAAGCAGCCGCAGGCACTAACGCAGTCGATTCCCGCAGTACCAGGTTCGTCTGCAGGCCGTACTCCGTCCCATTGGGCGCGGAGTTTTCGCGCTGAACGTCTGCCAGCAGCGCATAAAACGCCAACCGCGCCAACTCTGCCTGCGACATTTCCACACTAGTAAGCGGGGGCAGAACAAATCGCGCCAGCCGGATGTTGTCAAAACCGATCAACGACAGGTCGCGCGGAATCACCAATCCCTCCTCATAGCTCTTCCGCATCACTCCAATAGCGGTCATGTCGTTGGAACATAGGATCGCCGTGGGAGCGGAAGCTGCTTCCAGCAGTTTGCCAAAAGCCACAAGGCCACCTTCGATCGAATGGTCGCCTTCGACGACCATGGCGGGATCCACGTCCAATCCAATCTCGGTCATCGAGTGCAGAAATGCGTCTCTGCGAGCCACCGCCGACTTCAGATGCAGCGGGCCGGTAATGAACGCGATTCGCTCATGACGCATGGCCGCCAAGTGCTGCACCGCCTGGCGAATGCCATGTAAGTAATCGATGCGGATGTTGCTCACCTGAGGCCGCGGCGGCCCAACATCGACGAAAACCAGCGGCACTTTACGCAACTTCAGATCTTCGAGCAGCAGCTCTTCCATACCAAACGTCATCACCGCCACGCCGTCCACCCGGCGCTCGATCATCCGTCGGACTGACATTTCCATCAGCCTGGGGTCGTGGACCGTCGATGTCAGAAGGATTTCATACTGATGCTGAACCGCAATGTTCTCGAATACCTGAACAATCTCGGGAAAAAATGGATTGGTGATTTCGGAAACAATCAGCCCAAAGATGCGGCTACGCCCGGATACTAGAGCCCGTGCCTGGGTGTTTGGGTAATAACCCAGTTGTTGGACAACGCTCCAGACTCGCTTTGCCAACTGCGGATTGACCGTAGGCACACGGTTGATTGTGCGCGACACCGTCGCCGTCGATACTCTGGCTCGTTTTGCGATCTCACGGATGTCCATAGCGGCTATTCAACGGGAGTGCGCCATTGTAAACTGCCCGTCATTTCCTGGCGGAACCCGGAGTTCCATCCGCGCGAGCTCTTCCGGAGCTGGCAATTCTTATTGCGCCCGGCCTTTGCGTACACCCCGATCGCGCTTTCCACTTCGTCGTAAGTCCGCCTCCCCGCCGAGCCTAGAAGATGATCTTTGCGGCCAGCTGGAGAATGCGCATCTGGCCGGCCCTGGTGATCTGTCCGAAGGTGCCGTCCGTCATCACTCCGTCTGGGTTAGAAAAATGTGGCGTGTTCGTTACATTGAAAGCCTCCAGCCGCGTTTGCAGTTTGGCTCTTTCCGTAATCCCAAACTCTTTAAATATGGAGGTGTCGGCGCCAACAAATCCCGGACCTGCAAACAGGTTTCTGCCCGCAGTCCCCGGTGTGCAACCCGTAAGAGTCGTGGGGACGCTGAAGGCCGCGACATTGAAGGCGTAATAGCCGCGATCGGCGGTAGGATCCTTCGAGTCGGGCGGAGGCGGCGGTGGAGGGCCGGTGGGGTCGCCCACTAGATCCGGGCGCGCTCCGGGACAAGTAGTGAGCGGCGCCCCGCGAACGACATTGACAGGAGTGCCACTGTGCATAAAGAAGATGCCATTGAGCTGCCAACCGCCCAGAATAAGTTCCGGAACGCGGCCCCAGTCCGCCAAGAAGGCTTGTCCCCGCCCGATCGGCAAGCGATAAAGTCCGCTGAACACAAAGTTGTGGCGAAGGTCGTTATCTGCGGAAGCGATCTCAGCGTTCAAATCGTACGGGTTCTGAGGATAATCACTGTTTGCACCCAGGTTGAATGGAGCCGGCCCATTATCGAGATTGTGAGACCAGGTGTAATTTGCCAGGAAGTTCAAGTTCTTTGACACTCGCTTGGTGACCTTTATCTGTAGCGAGTTGTATTCCGCCCATCCCGCATCGGTCAGAGCTTGAATTTTCCCCAGATTCGGGGTGAGCAGCCCGTCTGCCAGAACCGTCGGATTAAAATTGAAGTTGATATCGCCAATCTCGTACGAAAGATCATGGCTCCGGGTGCCGACAAATGCAGTCTCAATCGTGAAATTCGATCCCAACTCTCGTTGCAAAGCGAAGTTGAATTGTTCGGTGTATCCCGTCCGCATTTTCGGATTCACGTAGTACGTCGTAAGAAGCGGCCCGTTGGGAATCGCACTGGTGGGGATGCTGCTGGCGCCGGGGGGAATCGCAATCGTGGTGTTCCGTGGGATACCCGAGTCCAGTTGGTAGTGGTACAAGCCGTCACAGACGGGGTTCTGCGGTGAAACCACGCACGGGCCGTTATAGTAGTAATTTTCGTAGGCATCCAGCTCGGCGAAGGGATAGTTCTTGGTCAGAATGTCCTCCCGCGCGTCGTTTTCCGGGGAGTAGAAAATGCCGTACCCGCCGCGCAGCACTGTTTTGCGCGTCGCCTGGAACGCAAATCCTAGTCGCGGTGCCACGTCGTCCCATCGCGAATTCGTCAGGCCGGCCGAATTCCCGCCGCGCCCGGCCAGCAACACGCTGTTGGTTGCAATGTCATAGTTGGATGCGAAATTGCTCGCCTCCGAGAAGGGAGCCTGGTATTCGTATCTGACGCCGTAATTCAACGTCAGTCTGGGGTTTACTTTATATGTGTCTTCCACGTAAAAGTGCATTTCCCAGCTCTGCGTATGGGGGTTCGTCAATTGCAGCCCAGTGTCGACCGCGAAGGGCAGCCCTACGATCAAATCGGCAATATCGGAACCGCCATTGGGGAACCAGGCACTGGAATTAAAGTAAGTAAAAGTGGGGTCGCTAGTGGAGGGGGAGAAATACGCTCCATAGTACTGAAAGCCAGTGGGAAAAAGCGAGAAGTTGGGAAATGAATTCAGCCGCCGGAAGTCGCCACCAAACTTAAATTCGTGTTTTCCGATTCCACTCAACGTCACATTGTCGGACAACTGCCAGTTGTGGTCGCGGATATAGAAAGGTTTGTACGAAGATCCCCCGGTAAAGTATCCCGAGTAAAGTTGGATGTAGGGATAACTATAGGTCGCGGGAAAACCGGTCACGTCGATGTTGGCCATTCCGTACTGGTTGGCCAGATTCTGCCCCTGCAGGAGCGGGTATTGGTTGAGGTAGTAACGCGTGTATCCAAACCGGGCTTCGTTGAGGAAGCGGGTGGAGAATAAATGGGTCTCGGTAATCGAGTACTCCTGCGAGCCATTTTCCTGGTTGTTGCCAAAGTCGTTGTCCCCGGCATTGGGCACGACGGACTGATCATCGTAAGGGCCGGCATCGTACAGATTGCCATAGTTGTAATGGAAAACGGCCGCGAGCCGGTCGTTATTCGAGAGGTTGTGGTCCAGCCGCGCATCCACCAGTTTATAGTTCTGATCGTCGGGCGCGTCGACCAGGAAGTTCTTGAACCAGCCAAAATTAGTTCCCGCAAGATTGGGTTTTGGGAAGAAGTCGAGTAGCGTATTCAGGCCGGCCTTACTGACTTGGTTTGCCGGGATGATATTTCCCGGAAACTGCTGCGCCATTCCGCCGGAACTGGTGAAAGAAACTACGGGATTGAATTCGGGAATCGGCGTCCCCAGCAGAGGATCCAGCAATCCGTTAAGGTCCACCGAACCATCGGGCAGCACGCTGATCTGACTGATGGGCGGCACCGAATCCAGGTAGTTGGCCGAAGTGGTATTATGCATACCTTCGTACGACACAAAAAAGAACGTCCTATCCCGCTTGATCGGCCCGCCGAAAGTGCCGCCGTAGTTGTGCTGCTTCAGAGTCGAGGGCGGAATGGCGACTCCATCGATGCCGTAGTTCTTGGCGGCCGTAAAGTTGGGCCGGAAAAATTCATAGGCGACTCCGTGCCATTGGTTCGATCCGGACTTGGTCTGAATCGAAACTTCTCCGCCCGCCGAACTGCCGAACTCAGCCGAATAGGTGGAAGTCGCTACTTTGAATTCCTCCACGGCATCCACGCTGGGAGTGGCAGTGATGTCCTGAGTTCGGTTGGTGGTCGATTCGACTCCGTCAATCTGAATAGAGTTGGCATACTCCCGTTCGCCATTGATTGAAAAGTTGAAGCTGTTGGTGTTGCCCGCGCCGCTTGTGACGCCCCCGCTTAACTCCGTCAGGGAATAGAAAGTGCGACCCAGAAGCGGCAGGTCCACAATCTCGTGCGACTGGATGACGTCGCCGGTCTCTGCACTTTCGGTCTGCAGCATGGTCGGCAGGGCAGTGACCATCATCACTTCCGTGCTGGCGCCGACTTTCATCTGGAAATTCAGCAGCTGCTTTTGGTCAATGACGATGAGTACGTTGTTGATTTTTGCCGTTCCAAAACCGGCGCTGCCCGCCGTGACGTTGTAGTTTCCGGGAGGAAGATCAAATACGGCGTAGTTTCCAGCCGCATCGCTTTGCCCTTTATACGTTACACCGGTGGCCTGATTCACCGCGGTGACCTGGGCCGCAACGATGATCGCGCCCGAAGGATCAGTGACTTGCCCGTAGATCGAACCGGTAGTCGACTGCGCCCCGGCGGTGTGCCAGGTCAGCAATGCCAGGCAAAGCAGTATGTGCACGCAACTAAGATTTTGAAGGCACCGAATCATACATTCCTCCTTGCATCTCTCAGCAAACGTTTACTCAACTGCTCACAAACAACGGGAAACTCAGACTTCTGGATTCGCTCGGAACATTACTGCTCTTTGCAGGATACTGTCAAGAAGAAAACGGCACCACGCCGAGTGAATGTTTAGTTCTCCGCAAACGTTTACCCGCTAATACTGAACCCCATAGACCTTCCCGGTCAGGCTTACGGGATCGTTTTCGGCGGAGGCGCACTGCGAT
Organism: uncultured Acidobacteriaceae bacterium; assembly: GCA_963714225.1. Taxonomy (GTDB): domain Bacteria; phylum Acidobacteriota; class Terriglobia; order Terriglobales; family Acidobacteriaceae; genus Sulfotelmatobacter. Next base: position 117,978 of record CAVQNY010000041.1, read on the forward strand.
GATCACCGGGTCCCCCGGTTTCAGTTGGCTGTGGCGGATTTCCCCTACCGCCCACGAAAGTCCGCTCCAGATCACTTTATCGTAGTTGATCGCGACCGGCAGAGCGTGCCCGTTTTGCCAGGCTTGCAACACAAGTACTTTGCCCATGTTCGTTCCCTTGGGCGGTCCACCTTTCCAGCTTCGCATGATGCTTCCGTCCATCGCATGCTGTTGCATGACGATCCGTAGGTCTCCGGACTCCGGGGCAGTCACGGTTGCTTCGATCGTATTCTTGCCCTTGGGGGAGAAGCTAGCTTGCAAGGGCTGAATGGAGAGCGGAATTTGGATGTCCTGCTGCACACCCAGGTCATACTCCGCTCGCGCGTACTTGCCCAACCCCACCAGCGCAAGCTGACCCGGACCCAGTTTGATGAGGTCGCCTGCAAGTACCGGCTGAAAGCCGGAGTCACGAAAAATGACCCGGCCATCCGCAACCGGCTGCTGCTGTTGCGATAGCCGGGGCAACTTGATCTCCTCCACACTTTGCGCGGGATTGACGACGGCATACACCGCGCCATCCGAATCGAGCGAACCGAAGCCGTAAGGCTGAACGTCACCGGGGATGCCGCCGAACGTTTTCGTGCGTCCTTTGGCCTCAAGGGGGAGATAGAGAGACTGGGCCTTGGCAAACCAGCGGGCATCGTCATCCGTAAGGAGTTCGAGATTTCCGTGCACCGTATTCACCCAGCCACCGCGTGCCATCATTAGCAGCAAAGCGCCTTTCCAGGCATGCGTCTTGCGGTAATAAATTGTTCCGGTGTTGCCCAGCATGAAGCTGGTGGGATCGATGCGCTCCAAAGGAATGAAACTTTCCTCGAAGCGGCGGACCATGTGGTCGCTGTAGATATCCATCGAGCGCCAGAAGTTCATCTCCGGGACATCGGAAGGGCGCGGATCTCCGGCATAGAGCGAATCGAATACCTCGAGCCAGCGCACATCGATCGCATTATGAAAAGGGAAAGGACCGGCGGTTGATTCCAGATCACCACCGAATCCATTGAACGCCACCAGCACGATATCGGGATTTCGCTGCCGAAAGTTCTTGAGCGCCTCGCGAAAAACTTCGCCATTGCGTGTCTGAATCTCTTCGCGTGACTTGGTTTTTTCTGTGGCTGGAGTGGCCGCGTCAAAATCCGCAAAATCAAACTCGAACATGCGGATGCCGCGGTCGTACCAGTACTGCAATGTGTCCATCAGGTTGGGAAGAAATCCTCCTTCCGAAAAGGACATCGACCCTTTTTTTTCAGTAAGGGAGTCCTGCCACGCCGGGGCCGGGTTAAGTTTGACCAAAGCATTGGTGCCAAACCATAGACCGGGAAGGATCCCATTATCGCGGCACCTCTTGATCCAGGCATCCGGCCCATTCGGCCAGTTTGGTTTACGCCAAGTGCGATAACCACCATCGGGATCGAACCAGAACGCATCCATCATGTAGTAATCGAAATGAACTCCGAAGCGGCGCAGGCGAAGGATTTCATCCAGTTCCTGCATGGCCAGCTGTTCGGTTAACGGGATGTTGTCTGAGAGTTCATCGTAGGCCGACCAGTCGTTATAGACGACGATGGGGTTACGAGCTAACGGCGTGGCCAGCTCCTTCGGAGACCAAATCGTGGCTGCGCTAGGTTGATTCGAAATTGAATTCTGTGCCCCTGGATTTCCTGCTCCCATGAACAGCAGCGCGCAAGAAAACCCGACGAACCAGAAAACTCGGGCCCCTGGAATCGTCTTGGAACGAAAGGTCTCTTGCGGTCTCATCTCACGATTCACCATATGCTTGAATTTCTCCACAGGCCATGGGTCGGAAGCCAGAAGCGTGTGCAGCATACTTTCTCGATGCTTTTCTGCGCCAGGAATTGCGGGGGCAGTCGCGCAGCCGGGAGCCTCTTCATGGTCCTTGATATGCCCCGATGCTGTTTCCAGTTCCGGCAGGCAGGCGGTGTCCCGAGAAATCCTCCGTGCCCATCGAGCATTCGCTGATTCCGCTGCACACATCAGCTCCCGCACCCTGGGCCGGAGAGCCGGGCGACAGCTCGAAGGCAGCGGCCGGCCGGCCGGCGGCGTGATAGTTCGGGCTGATTAGCTTTGGGTCCGTGTAATCGCCATGGAGATCCTGCTTCGCCCCCGCTTGGTACGCGCTGAAGCTGGTATAGGTAGCGGCGTTAACTTGCCAGGTTGGCGGAGATGCTGAAGTGGTCCAATAGATGTTGTTGTCCAGAACGAATGCGGAGGTTGTCTGGATCATGCCCGGGACCGTGCTATAGATGATGTTGTTCTTGAAAAAGCGTGGGTCGCTACCCGAGTAGGTCGCATCGCTGCTGATGAACGCGGCCCCATTGGAGGCTGGATTCCAGTAGAAAGTGTTGTTATAGATCTGCACACCGTTGAGGGACCCCTGGTCCCAGGTATAAACAAAGACTTCTCCTTGCTTCGAGAGGTCGCTTCTCCGGCCGTCATTGGAACACACGTTGAAGCGGAAAACGTTGTCGAGACTAGCTCTCCCACCGGCGCCAAAAAAAGCCACGCAATAGCCCGCGGAGTCGTGCCCGTAGTTGTACTGTACGACATTATGGTTGTTGTAATAGTCGATGTCGAAATCTCCACCATCGCCGCCCCAACTCTGGTTGGCATACGACTCGTTGTACTGGACCGTGCAGGTATGGCAGTACCACTCCCACAGGCCGACGGGCGTGCTGCCGGTACAGTTTGGACAAAGCCCGCTGTGGTGAACGACATTCCTCTGCAGCAATCCGTTGTTCAACTCCGCGATAAGAATTCCATCGCCGTAGATATCGTGCGCAGTCGAATTTTGCACGGTGACGTTGCTTCCTAGGGGCTGCGGCACTCCATTCGTCTCGATCCATGCTCCACCGGCGCTAACAAATATGCCTTCGGAGACGTGGCTGTCATGGGCCGTCACGCCGTCGATAAGAACATCGTTCAAGATCTGTCCGGCCGCATTGGTGGAGATGAAAACCTCACCGGAGTCGGCCCGCTTGGTCGAGGTGTAGGCAGCGCCGTGGACGTTCAAATTTTTCAGGTAGATGTGATTGATGCTCGAGTTAGGAGTGTTCCCGGAAACGTAGACGCCATAGCGGTTGCCGCCTGTGATCTCAAGATTGTTGATCTCCCAGTATTGCTGGTTGAACAGCTTGAGAGCGTCCTCGGCGCTGCCGCCACGGATCACCGGCTGCGCGCCCGTTCCGTAAGCATCGATCACGATGGGGGCGTTCGCCGCACCGGAACCTTGCGGGGTCAGGGCTCCGTTGCAAGCCGTGCCGCGGTTGAGCAGGAGACGATCTCCGGGGAGGAAAGTGTATGCATTCACGCTCATCAGGGAATTCCATGGCGAAGCTTGCGACCCGTCGCCGTTTTGCCCGGCCGAACAATCGAGATAATAGATGGGGGCGGAACGTGGTGGCGGCGGAATAGAAGGGGAATGGCCTGACCCTGAGCACCCGTGGAGCGTGGAAAACACGAGCAGCGCCATAGCCGATGTCAGGCCGTGGGGCACAACATTGTGGATCAGGTATGACATCGGCTCCCTATCACTATCAGACAACATTTCACATCGAATGTCTTGCCGAGTCTACCTCGTTCCAATCTTGCTCTCTAGTGCCAGGTGCGGCATGAGTCTGTTTTGGGCGCCCGATCAGAGTGCTAGCTCAACTTCTCGAAAATCGGTTTCAAGGCCGGATAGAATGCGCGATAAGCTTCCTATTGCCGCTGCGTTACTGCTGCGGCTTGTAAATCCGGCGTTGCGACGCGTCCCCACATTCTGCCATGCTGTGGTTGCCGGCGCTGGTGACCAGCTGCAGGCGCGCTTGGCTTGGGCATTGTACGTCCGGGCGACGTGAGCGTCAGCTTCGCGCCCCTAAACATCGGCCAGGATCTGACGCCAGAGAGGCCAACGCGCGCCACCTCCTCCCAGCCGTATGTTGCGGACAGGCCGTCTTCTCACGCCAGTTTTGGCCTCCGCCATACCTGCATAAAATGCGAAGAAAGCCTGACCAGATCACCTGGCTGGCGTAATCGTGATGTTCCGAAACGCGACGTGTCCGGCCTCACTACCCTGCAGATAGATCGGTCCGGGTAGTGCTTCGTGGCTATCCAATGCTCCGCCAGTGATGCCCGGGATCTCCTGTTTGGCAATAATGGTCTGACCGTTTTGCACAACGGTGACCACTCGTCCGACCAGCGTGATGTCATAGCTCTGCCATTCTCCCGGCCGGCGCGGCTGTTCCGGCGAGGGGGCCAGAAAGCCATACACGCCTCCGGTGCGCATCGTCGGCCCTTCTGGCTCCGGATCGTCTTCGATCTGGACTTCGTACCGGCCGCGCAGGTAGACGCCGCTATTCGATCCGGGGGCGCAATTGAATTCCACGTGTAATTTGAAATCTTCAAACTTGGCATCGCTGATAAGCTCAGGACCATGTCCGGGACTCACAAGCGTTCCGTTTTCGATCTTCCACATCGCCGTTGAGGCCGGATCGCTCATCCTCCACCCGCTTAGGTCCCTGCCGTTGAACAACTGCCTGGGCTTCCCCCACATCGAAGCGCTATTTCTCTTCAGGGACGGCGCTCTCTCGCCTGTCCACTGCCACGGACTTCCATCGGGCCCGGTCGTGGTCCCCACCAGCATCTTCCCAGACAGCTTGCCCTCAAAGACCATGTCGTCTTTCCTGTCTTCCTCCTCCTTGGGCGAAACGAACGTGATGCGCCCATTCGAGAGCTCACATTTCGGGAGCGGACGCGCGTGTCCCCAGCGGCTCACCATTCGCGCTCTGAGCTGCCCATCTTCCTGGGTTATCTCCAACCACGTGGGATATTCGTGAAGCGGAGTCTTCAAGGTCAAATCCCAACGTCCTAGAAACGACTGAACCGACACAGTTGTGTCCCCAGAGTTCTTGGGCGCGGAATATACCAGTGCAGAAAGCATCAGGATCAACGTTGTTAGCGCGAATACTCTCCGCCGTACATTCACGTTGCGACCACTCCCTTTCACCTGATTTGCCACATTCGCGCTCTCTCCCCTCAACTTCCACGCAGTGGACGCCAGTCGTTTTCGATTTGCCATGAATTTCCCCTCGGCAAGGGATTGTAATTGATCGGCTCTTGTACGCGTGCAACGGCCAGGGCGAGCACGATCCAAATTGCGATCATCGAGAGTCAAACGGAGATCGAAGCGCGAAAGCACAGATCTGCCGGAAAATGCAGGGCGCTTGTGAATTGGTACTATTTCCACAAGGAGCTTAGAATTCGGCTCGCAACCATCATTGCGGCAGTATGAGAGTGGCCGATGACCTCCTCCCTTAGGATTTCTCGCAGACGATTCGTGCAGTCGGATTCAATGGTGACCGCGGGGCTGGTGATTCCTGGCCGCTTCTTCCCAGGAATGTTGGCCGCGACCGCGTCTTTATAATAAGAGATTCCACGCTCTTCCTTGCTGGGGATTGCCTTCTCAATTGGTTCGGCGACCGGGCCCAGTTGCCTGGTAACTATCATCGGCCGCCACCTTCATAGCCTCGCTCCTTTAAGGATCCAAATAAACCGCGCGTGCGGCCTGCCTGCCATTCAAGCAGCCTTGTGCTCACCCTGGCGGAAACTCTCGATCAAACGTTCGGAAGTGCGTAGCGAGAACGCCAAAATGCTGATGGTGGTGGTTTTGTCGGTGCAGTTCAGAAATACGCTGGCGTCGCACACATACAGGTTCGGCACATCGTGCGTCTGGCCAAAGCGATTCGTCACAAACTTTTTCGGATCATTTCCCATCCGGCACGTTCCGGTCTCATGCAAGCTCCAACCGGGAATCTCCGGTGCCTCGCCCGAACCCTCGAACTCGCCGCCCGCCACACGCAGCACCTCGGCGCATACCTGCTTCGAGTGCTCCCACATCTTCAACACATTTTCATCCCACTCGAAGTGCATGCGAGCGACCGGAATCCCATAGGGATCTTTGACCTCCGGATCGAGATCCATATAGTTCGTGTCCGACCGCAGCGATGGCGCCTGAATTACGAAGCTCACCGGCGTGGGATAGCGCCGCTTGATCTCTCGCTTGAACGACGATCCGAAGCCATCCATGTGGGTTGCGAAGCCCGGGAATTCCTCGCACCCACCGTCCGGATAGACCGAATATCCACGAATGAACTTCTCTTCGTGCGGATCTTTCAGATTCTGCCAGCGGGGCATCCAGGCAATGGTGCTGTCGGCTACGTGGTCCGGAAAGCTGGGCTGGCCTAACAGTTGTGGCAAGTATCCGCGGGCCGACTCGCCATAAAGATGATCGCAAAGATTACGCCCGAGTTGCCCGCTGGAATTCGCTATGCCGTCGGGCCAGAGCCGCGACTTCGAATTCAGCATAATGCGCGACGACTCTATGCAGGACGCCGCCACCACCACAGCGCTTCCGTATACTTCAACTTCCTGTTTTGTTTTGCGGTCGATGTACGCCACACCGGCCGCATGACCGCCCTCATCCACCAGGACATTTTTCGCCAGCGCGTCAGTACGCAATTCCAGATTGTTCGTGGCCTCAGCGCGGGGCAGCAGGAAATACGGTGTCGAGAAAAATGCGCCCACATCGCAACCGGTGGTGCACTCTCCGCAGAAATGGCAGGCGGGATGTCCTTCGTGCGGTTGCGTGAGTTGCGCGCATCGATCCGGCAGATACGGCACGCCAACTTTGTTACACCCCGCTTCCAGAATCCGGTCGAGGCAGCGAAACTTGAACGGCGGCAAGTACGATCCGTCCGGGTTGCTTGGCCGGTTCTGCACCGTGCTGGCTACGCCAATCATTTTCTCCACTCGGGTGTAGAACGGACTGATCTCCTCATGAGTAACAGGCCAGTCCACGTCGTAACCGTCGAGCGAGGCCGACCGGAAATCGATGTCCCCAAATCGCGCCGAACTGCGTCCCCAGAAATTCGTCTTGCCGCCCACCGCATTGCAGCGCGGCCACATCCACTTCATTCCTGGTGGGGTCGTGAACGGAATCTCATGGTCCCACGCGGCCTTCGTGTACTCGTTGTCCATGTAGCCGAAGGATTCGCCTCGCCGCTTGGGATCGTCCAGTCCGCGGAACTTCATGTCCCAGGGCATGTGATGGTAGCGGAAGTCTTTCTCCGGATCGAGCCGTCGACCCGCGTTCAACGCGCACACCTTCAGTCCTGCCTCGCACAGCGTCTTGATTGCCATGCCGCCGCCGGCGCCGGTTCCAATTACGATCACATCGTAGATTTTCTTGGCCATGTTCTCTGGAACGTTTCAGGAGTTTACCGAGGGAAGATGCCGGTGCTCAGGATCATCCTTATGCGGACACTCCGGCGACTCGGAATAAAACCTCAGCGCCGGATTGTCCAGTTCCTTGAACCCGATCTCGCTGGTGTAGAAGCCTGTTACGGTGTATTCGCGCATCGTGCTGAAGAATCGACGCCCGGTCTCCTCTCCCGGACGCGCCTTGTCTTTGAACCCAAGCGGTTCGAGCAGGCACGTCTGTTGTGCGGGCGTGAGCTCCACAAATGGCTTGCCAACCTTTTGCTCACTGTGCGCGTTCAGCCATGTAAGCCCAGTACGGAAGCCATATTGTTCGTCCGGATTGCTGGCCACCATGAAATCGATGAATTCCGCAACGCCTGCTTCCTTTGCGCCCGGCGTGCGGTCGCTCGGAATGATGATCTCCGCGAGCCGCTCGACCATGGCATACTCCACCGCCGTAAAGAATTGTGGACGATACACCGAGGGCTTGATCTGCAAGGCGGCGTTGCCGATATGCCCGCAGGCGAATCCCCATTTGCTGAAGCCGGGAAACTGAGCTGCCGCTGCTGCCGTCCCCAGAATCCGTAAAACCTGCCGCCTTCCAACGCCTTGTCCCGCCATAGATCTCTTCGCCTAAGAAAGAAACCCGACTGTCTTCTCTACCAACTCCGCCGTCGGTTTATAGGGATCGCCCGGCGCGTCGTATTCGATCGAGCAATATCCCTTGTACTCACGCTTCTTCAGAATCGCGAACGTTCGCGCCAGGTCCACGTGCACAGGCTTGCCGCCGTCGTTGGCCTCGCTATCCTTCACGTGGCAGATGCAATAGGCATGCGAGAACATCGCATCGATAGCGCGATACGAATAATCCTCGTCGTGCGCCGCCAGCGTGTTGCCGAAATCGGGCAGGGCGCGCAGCCAGGGACTGTTCACCTGCTCAATCACCTGCACGATGAAAAATGGATCCTCGCTTACCGGGTCGTCATTTTCCAGATGTACCACCACATTCTTCTTTGCTGCATACTCTGCCACTCGTAGCAGAGTGTCGGCTGCGCGCGCCACGTCCGGCTTCGAATCCTTGGCTTCTTGCAGGTGCGTGCGAATGCTGGGCGACCCGAGAGCCGCGCCGACATCGACCCAGTGCTTGCTCGATGCCACCGCCCTCTCGCGCTCGGCCGCATCGGTGGAGTACTGGCTGTACTCGCCGTCCACCGCTATGTCGATGACCGCAGAACGAGCTTCCTCAACCGCGCTCCGGAACTCTTCCAAATATTTCGGATCGGTCGAGGGAAAGACTCGGCTCCACGGCTCAATCTTGTGGACATTGAACTTCCCAGCCACGTGGGCAGCGAAGTCCTTCAATTCCATTTGCTGCGCCGCCAGAACCGGACTGGGAGATCTGCCGTCCCACCCCCTCCACCCCACGATGAATTCGCGAAAGGGATACGCCGCCACCGCAACCCGTTCCCGCGGCGTCGAAGGAAACTTGACGGAAAGTTCCGAGTTCGCCACCGCTCGCGCCAGTTCAGGCAAAAGCCAAGCCCCTGCCGCCATGCTTGCTGACTGCTCAAGGAATTGTCTTCGGGTCGTTACGTTCATGCGCGCCAGTGTAACAGAGAGGTTTCGCCCCGAGCTCTAGGCGAGCATCCGAAGACCAAATCTGCAGTACTAGATGGGTCCCCGCCGCGGCGTCACCTCCCTATTTCCAGTCCGTGGCAAAGGGAGTGCCTAAATTGGAGTGTGCCTTAAGGCCTCCAAATCAGCGAATACGCTGAGAACGAAGTGGGCCGCAGCACATCAATCTGGACGTGAAGCGGAACTTCGGACTGGCTAAACGCCATTTCTAACTTCGTTTCGCTTCCGGGCCCGGCTTCCGGCAGATCCACTTCACAGCGCTCCACCGGAATATTACCTTCGCCGAAGAACAAGCCTCGCACCTTGTAGCCCCTCAAGGTGTAGTTGGGAAGGTCACGACGCACCCTTATAAAAATCTGGAATTTGTTGAGTTGGTTTTCCACTGCAAGAGACTCAACTGGGCTGCACTCGCGACGGAGGAGTTGATAGGAGAGCTTTTGCGTGCCATACACGTCTACGACTCCGTGTACACGCTGCTGCAACGCACCTACACCACGGTCGCCCAAATGAGTACGATAGTCGTTGTAACAGAAGAAAATCGCCCCCCCGACAAAATCCTTCGAACGGATTACGCTGTCATGCGATCGCATGATCTCAATCCTGTGCTCATCCCCTTCGGGGCGATCCGCGGCACAGGCACAATATCCGTATTCGGAAACCACAATTGGCTTGCCGGGAAACGCCGCGTGAACCTCGTCTAAATGGCGGCTCACGTCCTCCGCTGTTCCGGGGTACCAGGTTCCGTAGTATTCGTTCGTCTCTATGAAGTCCATCAATCCGGCAACATCGCGCTGTGGAGTGCTGCGCAGCGAATCCGAGGCGTAGGAGCAGAGGCGGCTCGGATCCAAACGCTTGGCTTCTTCGCGCATGCGCTTAGCGAACTGATACGCGGGCGGGGCCTGCCCTCCAATCTCGTTGCACAGACCCCAGACAACGACCGAGGGATGGTTGCGATCGCGTGCGATCATCTCGCGCAATTGCTCAAGGCCATTCTGCATGATGTCCTCGTCAGGCTGCGCCCCCATGCGATTGAAGGTTTCCGCTCCCCACGCTGGAACCTCGCTTTGCATGAGGATACCGTTGCGATCGCAGTAGTCCAGAACACGTTTGTCCTGCGGCCAATGGACGCGCGTAAAGACACAATTCAGATGCTTCATGTCCGCATGATCGCTTGTGATCTGTTCTGTCGATTCCGCCATGCCGAACTCTGAATTGCTTCCCGCCAGCCGTTCCGCACCCATGAGTCGTACTCGCTCGCCGTTGAGGTGGAACGCACCACCTATAATCTCCAGCTTGCGCACACCAAAAGTCGTCGTATATTCGTGTACATCGCGTTCATCCGAGATCAAAAACTCCAGGCGATACAGACTCGGATGATCAAAATGCCACAGCTTCGGCTTAGGCAAAACAATCTTGAAGGCGAGACTCTGGGCCTCGCTTGGCTTGATGGACAAAGCGCTGTCTTGTGAGTCTTCCAGAACAGTCAGACCAGTTTCTTCGTCCACGATGCGGAATGATGCTTTGCCCCTCCAGGTTTTCACGCTGGTGTTTCGGATGTGCGCGACAATCGCAAGCCTTCCGTCTCCATTGTTGAGGTCGGGCGCGGCATCGATATCAACGCGTTCCACAGAGGTCTTCGGCGTAACCAGTAGGTGCACAGGCCGGAAGATGCCCCCGTCATTTGCCCAGTCGCTCGATTGGCCGCGAGGCAGCATGTTCTGGTTGAAAGCATTGTCGACACGAACCGCGATGGCATTGCTTTGGCCCCAACGCATTAGGTGCGCGATGTCGAGCGTGAAGGCGGTGTATCCCTTGCGCGCATGTTCTCCAGCCGGCCATCCGTTCACCCAAACGGTGGCCGTGTGGAAGACAGCCTCAAAGTCCACCCGCACGGCGCATTGCTGCCAAGTTGCTGGGGCATCAAAGCGCCGCCAATACCACGCAACTCCGCGATAGCTGGTCAGGCCGTCCTCTACCTGCCAGGTGTGAGGCACGCTGACACTTCGCCAGTCCTTGCCTCGATCCTGGGTGTCGTACCACTTCTGCTGAGCACCCGAATTGTCTGGGTCAGTACGAAAAAACCATTCGCCGCACAGGCTGGCTATTTCCGAAACACTCGACTCAACCTTTGTTTGGGACCGCGCACTCCTGGAAGTGGCCAGTGCTCCGGCCAGGGCACTGACCGAGCCAGCGAGGAATTTTCGACGAGTAGACATCCAGAGAAGTGTGTTTAACGCATGCAGTTAAGCAGATGCTCTTTCGAGAGTCAATGGAGCGTGAAGCGAAAGAGCCGATCTGCCCGCAAACGCAGGCGATTGTAAACTGGTACTATCCCAGAAGCAGCTCTGTCAAACTCGCGACAACAATCATTGCGGCCGTAGGAGAATGGCCCGTGACCTCCTCACTTAGCGTTTCGCGTAGAAGATTCGTCCAGTCGGCTTCGATGGTGACCGCGGGACTAGCGATTCCTAGCCGCTTCTTCCGGGGAATGCCGGCCGGGGCCCCAGCACAGCAGCCGCTTGAGCAGTTTGATTACAGTGATGTAGTGCTGGCAAGTAATCTTCACGAAAAGCAACTGGAAGAGACTCATTCCGTGCTGATGGGGTTGAGCGACGACAGCCTGTTGAAGCCCTTCCGTCAGATGAGCGGCCAAGCTGCCCCGGGCGAGGACTTGGGTGGCTGGTATCACTACAATCCCGACTACAAGTGGGGCAAAGACGATGACGGCTTCGCACCCAGCTGCACTTTCGGGCAATGGGTTTCAGCACTCGCACGCACGTATGCCATCACGCGGGACCAGGCAACACGTGACAAAGTGATACGCCTGAACCGCTTGTACGCCCGGACGATTTCAGGCGATTACTACGACAAGAATCGGTTCCCCACCTACTGCTACGACAAGCTGGTCTGTGGCCTGATCGATTCGCACCGATACGTTCGTGATCCCGATGCTTTCTCGATCCTCGAGCGCACGACCAACGCCGCATTGCCACATTTTCCAAAACAGGCCGTGGAGCACGGAAAAGATTGGCGGCCAAATAAAGATCAGAGTTGGACGTGGGACGAGTCCTACACGATTTCTGAAAATCTGTTTCTGGCCTATCAGCGCGGCGCGGGCGAGCAATATCGTGAGCTGGCAGTGCAGTATCTCTACGATGAGTATTACGATCCGCTGGCTGAGGGACGCAACGTGCTCGCCGGCAGACATGCCTACAGCTACGTGAACTCATTGAGCTCGGCCATGCAGGCGTATTTGACTTTAGGAAGTGAGAAGCACCTGCGCGCGGCCAAGAACGCTTTTGAAATGCTTTCGCAGCAAAGTTTCGTAACCGGAGGCTGGGGGCCAGACGAGATGCTTCGCGCCCCGGACAGCCCCGATGTCGCCGCCAGCCTCACCGAGAGCCACAGCAGCTTTGAAACCCCCTGTGGCTCGTACGCGCACTTCAAGCTGACGCGTTACCTCCTTCGTGTGACGCGCGACTCGCGCTACGGCGACAGCATGGAGCGCGTGATGTACAACACCGTGCTGGGTGCGAAGCCGTTACAGGCGGACGGGCGGACGTTCTATTACTCCGACTACAACTTCAAAGGACGCAAGGTTTACTCGGACACCCAGCACTGGGCGTGCTGCTCGGGCACGCTGCCGCAGGTCGCCGCCGACTATCGCATCAACACGTATTTCCGCGATCCGAGGGGCGTATGGGTGAATTTGTACATCCCATCCACACTGCGGTGGAAGCAAGATGGCGCCCAGATCGTGCTAACGCAAAAAAGCCTGTACCCATTTGACAGCGTGGTGCAGTTCGATGTGAAGGCCTCGCAGCCCAGGGATTTTACGGTGAGTTTCCGGATTCCAGCATGGGCGACAGGGGCCTCGATTTCGGTAAACGGCCGCGTGCACACACCAGCTACTTTGGGGAGCTTTGTGGCGATTCATCGCCAATGGAGCACTGGCGACCGCGTCGAACTGGATATGCCGATGAGGATGCGACTCGAAGCGGTCGATCCACAGCATCAACAGACCGTCGCGCTGGTATACGGACCGCTCGTGCTGTTTGCCATCACAGATGCTCAACCGGTTCTGACACGTGCGGACTTGCTGGCCGCCAGGAGGATGGACCAGCGAAGCTGGCAAGTAAGAACTGCCAGCGCGCCCATCAAGATGCTGCCGTTTACTGACATTGGGGAAGAGCAGTATTCGACCTACCTGCGGGTCACGTGAATATTGGTACCGCTTTGGGTTAAGCTGCGATCAAGAGACCAAAGAAGAAACGGGACAAGCACAGACAGGAAGCGAGGAACCCATCCATATGAGCAAATTCTCGCGCCGTAGATTTCTAGAAATCGGTGCTGCTGCCGCGGGTGCATCTCTCGCTGCTAAAGCTAAACCATGCTGCTGAATCCCACGCACTCTTGGCATCGCCGCGTCTTGTTCCGGCAAGCGACCGGCTCCGCTTCGGCATGGTCGGCGTGGGCTTGCAGGGGATGAAATCACCTCGCCTCTGGTGCCTGAACCTCTGAACTCGCTTGAGGCATAAGAGCGGATTCACAAACGATCCTTCTGCAACAAACAAGTGGCGGGCACAAGGTAGCGCTTTTGCCCCCAAGCGCGAGGACAGAAACTACGTTCCACACCTGGGAGGGTTTCGTCTCAACGGGCAATGCGCGCTGAGCCCCCTCGCATGACAGCCTCGACTTCGGAGAGAGTCGCCATGCTCGTGTCTCCCGGCGTTGTCATGGCGAGCGCGCCATGCGCCACGCCGCAGTGAACGGCCCATTGGGCGTCTTTGCCCGCGAGAAAACCATAGATGAGGCCCGAAGAAAATGAGTCGCCGCCACCGACCCGGTCCATAATCTCCAATGGCCGCTGCGGAACATGAATGATGTTCCCCTCATATAGGGCGATCGCGCCCCAGTCATTTCTCGTCGCGGTCTGTGCGGTACGCAGCGTGGTGGCAACCAGCTTGAGATTGGGGTAGAGCTCGGCGACCCGATGCAGCATCGCTTCATAGCTGGCAACCGGCAGATGGCTGAAATCGTCGCTCACGCCTTCGATCGCCGCGCCCAGCGCGGCCGAAAAATCCTCCTCATTGCCGAACAGAACATCCACCGCCGACACCAATTCGCGGTTCGCATCCTGCGCCTTGGCTTTGCCACCAATGCCTTTCCAAAGGGATTCCCGATAATTGAGGTCGTAGGACACCCGCGTGCCCGAGGATCGGGCCGCCTGAATCGCAGCACTTGCCACGGCCGCCGACGAGGGCGAGAGCGCGGCAAAAATTCCGCCCGTATGCAGCCAGCGAGAACCGCTAGCCGCAAAGATCTGCTGCCAATCGAAGTCTCCGGGCTGGCTGTTCGCGATCGCCGTATTCCCCCGATCCGAGCATCCGACCGCCGACCGCAAGCCGAACCCGCGCTCGGTAAAGTTTAGGCCGTTGCGTACGGTTCTGCCGATCCCGTCATACGGGACCCAGCGGACGAGCGATGTGTCGACTCCTCCCTGCAGCATCAGGTCTTCGACCAGTTGGCCGACAGGGTTCCTGGCCAGCGCCGTAATGATGGCGGTGCGCATGCCAAAGCACCGTCGGAGTCCGCGCGCAACGTTATATTCTCCGCCCCCCTCCCAAGCGCGAAAGTTCCGAGCCGTGTGGATGCGTTCCTCGCCAGGATCGAGCCGCAGCATGACTTCGCCGAGACTGACGCAGTCCCACCGGCAGCTTTCGGTAGCCTTCAGGATGATCGAGTTCATTCCAGCATTCTAGCTGGTACGAATGCCGGTCGTTCAATTTCGGCCGCCCGGGACGTGCCGATTCATAGCTCAGCCGACGAACGTGGGGGAACCGTCACAGCGTATAATCGCCCGGAAGAAAATCGAGCACGACGTGAAGATCCTCAGGCTGAAGACCGCAGTAGTCGAGGGCAATTTCGATTGGACATTCGTCCGCATCGAGACGGATGAAGGACTGCAAGGGCTGGGTGAATGCTTTTTCGCTCCCGGCCTCACTTCGATTCTGCGCTCGCTCGAGCCGCTGCTGCTGGGCGAGGACCCGCGCGACATTCATCGCTTGTTTCGCAAACTGCAGCTTGCCACTTCCGGCGCCGGTTCAGTCGCCGGCATCGTCTACAACGCGATCAGCGGCATCGAAGCTGCGCTCTGGGATGTGCTTGGCCAATGGCTTGAGGTGCCCATTTATCGTCTGCTGGGAGGAAAGTTCCGCGACAAGATCCGCATCTATGCCGATTGTCACGGAGGCGAAGCTCTCGAAAGCCTGGACGAAGTGTTGCGCTCCCGCCCTGCGCCGTGGGAGTCGAAAGATGCCAAACACAGCACGAAAGATTACTTCGGCGGGGCGGGTGGAGATCCCCCGGTATCGCCGGATGACTATCGCCGTCAGGCTCTGGCAAAAAGAGCGGAAGGCTTCACCGCCCTGAAGTTTGATCTCGACGTGCCCGGCACCGAAGGTCGCGATCTCCACAATCGTGTGCTCACCAACCGAGCGATCGATCACATGGTGAGCTTGATCGGAGCGGTTCACGACGCGGTGGGCAGCGATACCGACATCGCGGTGGATTGCCATTGGCGCTACAACGCCAGCGATGTTGTGAAAGTGGCGTGCGAACTCGAACCATTCCGGCTGTTGTGGCTTGAAGATCCAGTTCCGCCCAACAACGCCACCGCGCTGAAAGAGGTCAGTTCGAAAGTGCGGGTCCC
The DNA here is from genome assembly GCA_963714225.1 of uncultured Acidobacteriaceae bacterium. Classification (GTDB taxonomy): domain Bacteria; phylum Acidobacteriota; class Terriglobia; order Terriglobales; family Acidobacteriaceae; genus Sulfotelmatobacter. Next base: position 133,618 of record CAVQNY010000041.1, read on the forward strand.
GATCGCCACCGGAGAGAATCTGTTTCTGTTCGAAGGCTTTCAAGAAATCATCGCGCAACATGCACTCAGCGTTGTGACTCCGGATCTTCAGAAAGTCGGAGGGTTGTCCGTCGCTCAAAGCATTGCGCAGTTCGCCGAGGTGCATAGCATGCCGGTCGCACCGCACAACATCAGCAGTCCAGTTGGCACTTTGGCCGCGGCCCATTTCTGCGCCTCGATTCCCAACTTTCTTGCTCTGGAGTTTCATGCCTCTGAAGTTCCTTTCTGGAATGACTTGGTCCACGGTTTGCCAAAGCCGCTCATTCAAGGCGGCTTTATTAAGGTTCCAGAAAGTCCGGGGCTCGGAGTTACGTTGAACGAAGAAGTGGCACGCCGTTACGCGCGCCCAGGGGAGCTTTTCTTTGAGTGAAGAATGAATTCATTCCTCCGCAGCGCGAGCCGGAAGCACGAGTTCTGCGAGGCGGTGTACTAAAGCTTATGTCTATCCCGAAAAATGAAGTGTTAGGCAAGATTCTTGCCTCCGGTCTGGTTGCTGTAATCCGGGCGGAAAATCCTGATCAGGCCGCGCGCATCGCCGAAGCCTGCGCTCTCGGAGGTGTAGCTGCCCTGGAGATCACTTTCACCGTGCCGGGGGCAAGCGGAGTGATCGAGCATCTCGCGAAACAATTCTCGGGTAAGATCCTGCTGGGAGCGGGCACGGTTCTCGATCCTGCGACCGCGCGCACTGCCATTCTCGCGGGAGCGCAATTCGTGGTCGGTCCCGCGCTGAACCCCGGCACCGCGCGTCTCTGCAATCGCTATCAGGTGCCGTACATGCCAGGCGCCGGAACCATCCGCGAAGTGATCGAGGCCATGGAGTGCGGTGCTGACATCATAAAAGTTTTTCCCGGAGAGGTGCTGGGGCCGGCATTCGTCAAAGCGGCGAAAGGACCGCTTCCTCAAGCACAACTGATGCCAACTGGCGGCGTCAGCCTGGAGAATGTCGCCGCCTGGATCAACGCCGGCGCGGTTGCCGTGGGAGTAGCCGGCAATCTCACGGCGGGCGCAAAGACCGGCGATTTCGCTTCCATCACCCAGCTTGCCCGGCAGTTCGTGGAAAAAATCACACAGGCGCGTGGCCAATGAGCACGACACAATCCTGGGCGTCCGACGACGAACTTTTCACCATCATTCAGCGCGAGCTCTTCACCTGTGTTGTCGGGGATGTGATGGACAAAATGGATCTGCAGCGGCAGTTCCTCCCGCCGCAGATTCAGCCTCTCCGGCAGGATATGGTTGTGATCGGCCGCGCAATGCCCGTGCTTGCGGTGGACGTGTTTGCCGAAAAAATCGCCGGTAGCGCCAACAATCTGATGGACAAGCCGTTTGGCCTGATGCTTGAGGCGCTCGACGATCTCCGCAAGAACGAAGTCTATGTGAATACCGGATCTTCGCCCCGGAACGCCCTGTGGGGAGAACTTATGAGCACGCGAGCCCACAAACTCGGCAGCCGCGGTGCGGTGTTGAACGGCTACGTGAGAGATACCAAGGCCATTCTGAATATGAGTTTCCCTACTTTCGGTTTTGGTTCCTACGGGCAAGACTCGGCACCGCGCTACAAGGTAGTTGATTTCCGCATTCCAGTTGAGATTGGAGCGGTGCGCGTCCGTCCGGGAGATATTCTTTTCGGCGATATCGATGGGGTTTTGCTGGTGCCCGCCGAAGCCGAAACCGAGGTTTTCAGGCGGGCGCTCGAAAAGGCGCGCGGCGAAAAGCTGGTCAAGAAGGCCATCGAAGAAGGAAGCAGTGCGGTCAAAGCATTCGAGAAATTCGGAATCATGTAAAGGAAAATGGTGACCCCGATCGTGAGCGCAAGCCCCCAAACGTCACCGCCTCCGTCTCGCGCGCAGCAGATACGCAACTTTCTTCAGCAGCATGATTTGCGGGCCTGGATTGCATGGAGGCCCGACGAACTCGTCATGCTGTCCGGGTATTTCCCGTTCTGGGGCGCTTCGTTGCTGATTTATTTCGCGGATGCTGAGCCGGTTCTTTTCGTACCGCAGATTGAACCGAGAGACCATATTCCTGCCGGATTGCGGGTTCAGGAATATCCCTGGGGCGATCTCAAATGTAGCGATCCTTATTCGGCTTTAGTGTCGGCGGTTGGCCATGAGTTGGTTAGAGCAAAGATTAAGTCCGAGCAAGCGGGTATGAATCGCAGCGCGGCTAGAACTTCTCTACCCATTCAAGCCGCCGAGCAGATTCCCATTCCTGAAGGTTTTGCAGGGCAGTTATCCGCGCTCACCACCAAGCCGGACGCTCAATCTCGGTCGGGCTTTGCTGATCTCTATTTAAGAAAAACTCCGGAAGAAATTGCCGCGATTCGGCTGGCAAACCGGGTTGCGAATGTTGGCCTACAAGTTTTCTTTGAAAATCTGCAACCGGGAGTCACGGAGGCGGAGGTTGCGGCGGCGGTGGAGTCGGCTATTTACCGGCAGATTGGCCGCGGTGAAATATTTCATTCCCGAGGCTGGGCTATGGTGCAATCCGGCCCCAACAGCGCTGACGCGGGGCGATTTAATCGCTCGACGGGACGACCCCTGGAGAATGGCGACCTGGTTTTGATCGAATTGGCCACGTGCGTCAATGGTTATTGGAGCGACCTCACGCGCACCGGCGCAATCGGGACCCCGAAGGGTGAAGTTGCGCAGATACGCGCGGTCGTGAGGGATGCGCAGCAAGCCGCGCTCGCTGCAATACGTCCAGGTGCTCCCGCCAGCCACATTGACGCGTTGGCAAGAGACAAGATTGCCGCCCATGGACTCTCAGCTTTCTTCACCCACCACACGGGGCACCACGTTGGCTTTCGCTATCACGACCCGGGATTTCTGATTTGGCCGGGAGAATCCGCCAGGCTCGAGCCCGGCATGCTGATCACGATCGAGCCGGGAGTCTACGTTCCCAAACTTGGTGGAGGCGCGCGCATCGAGGACAACGTGCTGGTCACCGGTTCGGGCCACGAGGTCCTTTCCAGAATTGAAGGCCATGCAGATGGGGCAGACGATTGGGGTCAACGATTATGATCGGCATTGATCTTTCCGGCAAGACGATTCTGATCACCGGAGCTTTGGGCGCGATTGCAGAGCATATGGTGCGGAGGCTGGCCGCAAGCGGCGCAACGCTGGTGCTCACCGACATCAAGGCGGAGGACGAAGCCCGGCAGACGCTCCACGATTGGCAGATCCCGCCTTCGCCTTATCGTTATTTTGCTGCTGATATTACCGACTCAAGCCAGGTGAAGGGCGTGGTGAAAGCCGCTTTCGAAAGCTTCCCCGGCATGGATACAGTGATCGGCCATGCGGGAGGTTGCGGACTTCATCCGTTCGCCAGCACGACGGAAGCCGACTTTGAGCGCATCTTCCGCTTCAACTATTTTGCGCAAACCTATTTGGCGCGGTCCGCGCTTGAGCAATGGGTGCAGCGCAACATTGCCGGTCACCTGATCTTTACATCCTCGTATGTGGCTCGAATGCCGCACACGCAAATCTCTTCCTACGCGTCGGCCAAAGCGGCGCTGGAAAACTTCGCTCGCAGCCTGGCCCTCGAATACGCACCGACCGGCATTCGGGTGAATGTGGTCTCGCCGGGAAACGTCGCGGCCGGCAGTGCGCTGAAAGTCTTCGAGGAAGACGCAGCCTACCGCGAATTTGTGCTGCGGGTTTCGCTGGGTAGAAGAAACAGTCCGGAGTCGATCGCGGACGCGTTTGTTTTTCTATGCTCGCCGCTGGCCAGCGAGATCAACGGACAGGTCCTCAGCCCCGATTACGGCGGAGGTATCGGGAATCGCCTATGAAGACTCGCCTCGGCTTCATGCCAGCGGCAAAGGCGTCGCTCGAATCTCCCCAGAAGTTGGGGGCTGAGCATTCGGCCGCGAGTCATGGAGACGAATAACCTGAACCCCACATCCAGTTCCGCACAGTCGCGTGTTCCGCTCGTCGTCGCCGCCAGTGTCTCTACTCTGGGCGGCCTGTTGTTTGGATACGACAACATCGTGATCAGCGGCGCGATTGGATATTTGAGCCAGTTATTTCATCTGGATGCAGCGGGCGTGGGCTGGGCCGCAGGATGCGCGCTGGTGGGATGCATTGCAGGTTGCGCCGCCGCCGGAACCGTTGCGGATTATCTGGGCAAGAAGAAAGGTCTCGCGATTTGCGCGGTTTGTTTTGCTCTCTCTTCCGTTGGCATGCTGTTTGCCGCGAATCTCCATCAGTTCGTTTTCTGGAGGCTGATTGGCGGGGTGGGAATCGGGGCGGCATCCGTGATTTCTCCCAACTACATTGCGGAGATTGCGCCCACGCGAGTTCGCGGCCGCTGCGTTACCCTCTACCAACTCGGCATTGTGGTTGGAATTCTCGCCGCGGTCTTTGTCAACATGCTGATTCAACGCATGGGCAATGAAGCCTGGAACATTTCCACCGGCTGGCGTTGGATGTTTCTCGCCGGCGTAGTGCCCGCGATTCTGTTCGGGTTGATGATTTTGGCGGCCGTGGAAAGCCCGCGCTGGCTGATGAAAATGGGCCGGAGGGATCAAGCCATCGATGTGCTTGCCAAAATCAATGGCTCTGGCGCCGCAGCCCGCGAAGCTGCCGAAATCGAGAATTCTCTGGCCCGTGAGGAGGGCCACATCTCCGAACTCTTCACCGTCTTCCGGCGCCCCCTCCTGCTTGGCATCATGCTGGCGGGCTTGCAACAGATCAGCGGCATCACCCCGCTATTTTCGTTCTTGCCGGAGATTTTTCGCGCGGCCGGAACCGCGACCGGAGACGCGTTTTTCCAGTCTGTGCTGGTTAGCCTCATCAATCTTTTGTTCACACTTTTCGCCCTCTGGCTGGTGGACCGCGCCGGACGCAAGACGCTGATTATCACGGGAACCGCTCTGCAATTCGTTTCTTTTGCGTTGGTCGGCTGGTTCTACCACATACACGGCAGCGGGCTGGCAGTCTTGATCTGTGTGATGAGCTTCGTGGCCGGTCATGCATTTGGCAATGGAGTCGCCTGCTGGGTCATCATTTCGGAGATTTACCCCACCAAAGTTCGCGGGCGCGGAATGTCCATCGCCACCACCGCGCTCTGGCTGGTGGGTTACGTCGGAAATCAGTCTTTTCCGATCATGCAGAAACACTTGGGATTGGATGGTACTTTCTGGCTCTTCAGCGCCGGTGCCTTGTTGACGGTCATTCTGGTCGTCTGGCTGATTCCTGAAACCAAGGGCCGGTCGCTGGAAGAGATCACGAGATTTTGGACAGAAGAGAACAGTCCAAAAGTGAGCGGCTGACGGCCTTCCATGTGGCTGGCCCAAGCCGCAAACCTGGCGATCGTCTGTGCTTGAAATGAATCATGTAAACCGCGTCGCACTGTAGGAGCGATCCTTACTACTGCGCCCCCTCTACTCTCCAGGGCGAGTGTGGAAATGAAGCACCGGCGCCCAATGCGGTTCTCTTATTCTCTTGGAATTTTCTTGCTCCGATCAATGGACAGCTTGCTAGTCGATCCAGCTATTTGGAGCACAAAGCGGAGCAGCATAATTGCCGAATGAGAGGCCCTGGGCCCGACTTAGAAGCATCGCCTCCGACTGCATTACTACGAGTGAACGCGGCGAGAATGATCCTTTTGCTAAACCTTCCACGGTCTTGCCGCTTCAATCTTCTTAACAACTTACAGCTTGGGGAAAGCCCTCTCAACTAGGGTGACTCTGCCTCATTTGGGAGCGTTTTGCTCCCCACCTGCTCCCCAGATGTGACCACATTCGGCACTAACGGGACACTGTTCGGGACAGTGCGTCCTTGCTTCGTTTTTGGCAGTCAAGTACGGGAGGCACCAAGACCTTGGGGGAGCCACGACAGGTAGAGGCGTGCCTAGCGCTCACAACCGGTCAATGAGGCGTAATTGATTCCATGACAATGTCGGCTCCTGAGACCCGAGTAAAATTTGTGGCCAACCAAAAAGGCTCGGGAGAGAGGAGCCGAACAATGATCATTCAGAGGGGCGATATTTCAACAACTGGCGCAACTCCGGAGGGTCGCCAAGGTGTTATCTTCACAACCTATTACCAGCATGACCAGCGTTGATTGTCAGGAATAGATGCGCAAGCCTTGACCTTCTGCGGCCGAACCTTGAAGTCCGTAATCCAGCACTCGTCAAGAACCGAACAGTAGCAGCTTTCCGGCTCGATTTTAAACCGCGCCTCATTATCGAGGAGATGATACAAATCAGGATCTGCGTCAGCAGCACGAATTTGGAAAATGCTCAATGCCTGCCCCGCAGGAAGCGTCGCGCCGGATACGACATTTTGCCAAACCGACCCAACCCGTTGCGTCTGCCTGCGGCAGCAACGGTCGAGCAAATCGCGTGGCCCGATCGTCGGCTGACCATTCCACTTGACTCGAAACCACTCTATGATGGCCGGACCAGTGCCGCCGTTCCTCAAGTCAAAGTGAACCGTGTTTACGGTCTCCAACACGTTACCGGTCGTGAAGCGGACGATGGGAAGGGTGGAGGCCTCCACTTGTTTCTCGTTGGCGGCGACGAGCTTCTCCATCGTACGCCCGTGGTGGATGGAGACGACGAGAGAAACAATCGAGATGAAGATTGCTGACCCAGCGACAATGAAATCGAGCCAAGGAATCCCAGTGTGACGGGCATGCGAGTGAGATTCGTGTTCGATCATTGGATGGGACAGAGTAGCACAGGAGAGATTCTAATCGGTTCTCCCGCCTCCCAGCTAGAGAAGTTTCGACTGCCATTTCCCCGCCTGGACCCCGGTTGGAGTAGCCGCAATCGCACCGAGTCATACGAAAGAGGCGAAGCTATAATCGCGCGTGTCATGTCGCGAAGGTTCGTGAAATCGGGGCACGAATCATAGCGTAGGAGCGTACAACGGTGGGCATTCTGTACCGGCTCTCGGATCGTGGTTTGAGTCGTCTGCGTTGGTTGGCGGAAAAAACTCGCCAAAACCGCCCACTCGGGCGGGCTGAGCCACCCACCATGACGCTCGAATATCCCCAGAGCACGCTTCTTAATTAAGCTTGTTGTATCGAGGCGAACGGGATTGCACGGGAATAGTCATACGAACATCCATTTCAAATCGTGCAGAGATAGTTAGGAGCCTTCCAGAAATAATCTCCCACAAATAAATTTCTCAGGCGGTGCTGACTCTGGGTGACAGGGAATAGTTCCACTCCCCATGAAAGTCCGCCGGGATGATGTTCAACCTTGCCATTTCTTCATCGGATATTTTGATCCCTTTCGCGTAAGAATTGACATTGAGGTCGGCTTGGATGGTCAAGCCCTTGCTAGTTTTGGCAATCAGGTTGACGATCACCTCACGAGTTTCCAAGGGCCGACCCCGCCAATTGGCGGTGATGTGGCAAAACATGCGATGCTCAATTCGGTTCCACTTGCTGGTTCCGGGAGGGTAGTGACAGACCGTGATGCGGAGTCCGGTCTCGTTCGCTAGCTTCTGCAGTTGACACTTCCAGAGTCTGGCTCGATAGCTGTTACTGCCGCCGGAATCGGCAGTGATTAGCAGTTCCTGGGCCGCAGGGTAGGTGGGCTGGCCCATGCGCCTCCACCAGTGACGAATAGAATCGACGGCGAATTCGGCGGTGTCGTGATCTATCCCCAGGGTCACCCATCCTTGGTTTCGCCCGATGTCATACACGCCGTGGGGTGTGACCTTGCCTTTTTGCTTATCTTCGAAATCGTGCACGCGAACCGATTCGGGTTTGCCCTTGGGGTGCCACTCCCGACCGCCGTTTTTAAAATCCCCCACCAGTTCCTTTTTCTTACTATCTATAGAGATCACGGGCTGACCCCGCTGTTGAAATTCCTGACACTGGCGATTGATGTATTGAAACTGCGCGTCCCGATCGGGATGCGAGGAACCTTCTCGGGTCTTGCGCAACCCTTGCATGCCATAACCCAATTCCTCGTACAGGATTTTGCTCACGCTGGTGAGGCTAAGTTGGTAGCCTTGGCGACCGAGTTCCGCCACAAGGTGAGGCAAGCTTTTCGAAACCCAGCGCAACGGCTTCATCGGATCTCCGCGCGTGGCCGGATCCACGATCTGCTCGATCACGCTGCGCAATTCCGGATGTTTCTCGAGGATCGACTTCCGGCCTCCCCCGGGGCGACGGTGCCGGCCTCCCTCAAGATCGCGGCTCGGGCTCGGCTGGGCTTGCAGTTCGCGCTTGCCTTGCAAGATGGTCTTAGGAGTGATGGCCAGGGCTTCGGCTATCGCCCGCACTCCTCCCCGCCCAAACGAAAGCGCTTCATTGGCCGCCCACAACCTCGTTCCTCGTTCTCCCAAATGCGGCTGCAGCCGCTCATATTTTTCTCGCACCACCTGTTTCCGTTCCTCCCGTACTTTCCAATACAGGCGCAGCTTCTCTTGTTTGCTGCCTCGCCAATCGTTGTGGGGCATCAGTGGGGGATCCTCCTTGCTGCAGGGTCTCCCAGTGTGCTTTATCACCAGACCGAGAAAATGTCCAGCCTAATCGTAGTGTGGGAACTTATTTATGTAAGGCTCCTTAGCAAGAACTAGCTGTCCAGCTCGGTCCGGTCGCTGGAAGAGATCACGAGATTTTGGACAGAAGACTAACCGATCCTGGTGGGATAAATCGTGGCCGTATAGTCCCGAAAGGCTATTGAGGAAGGGTAAGTGGTCCCTCCGCGATCACGGGCCACCGGATCGCCATCACACCAGCGCAGAAGAAAGCGCGAAGCAGATAATGAGAGCGAGGGTACTCACTTGCATCCGATTTGATGTAAGAACCGCGGGGTTTTCTGCGTATTCACTGGAGTGGAAAGCTTAGCCCACGCTGCAGTCCCTTAAGAGTACAAGTGATGAAGCGGTTGGAACCTCCAGAGGCACCGGCCGATCAGACGGGCCCTGTGAAGGCGTGAACGGAGTCTGTTGTGATTCCGACGTACCACCCGTCGCCCCCGGACAAGAACCCGATGTTTCTCGAAAAACGGGTCGATCAGGGCGGCAGTGGGCGAGTGTAATCCATTGCCTTTAACGGACCGCATTTCGACGGAAGCCGTGGAGCACACATGGCAGGCGCTTCATTTGGAGAACGAGTTTCTGCGTGTCATGGTCCTGCCGGAGATTGGCGGACGCATCCACGTCGGCATGGACAAGACGAACGGGTATGACTTTTTCTACCGCCAGAACGTTATCAAACCCGCACTCGTGGGTTTGGCCGGGCCGTGGATTTCCGGCGGAGTAGAGTTTAATTGGCCAGAGCATCATCGACCGGCAACGTTCATGCCGGCCCTGCCTTGGTGTACGCTTCCTCCGGAGGCAATCATGTTCAAATTCAGACTCCTATACCTACCTCTTCTTCTAGCATTGATTTGCGATGCCAGCGGGCAATTCGCTCACACCAACCACAAACAAATCGTCGATGGAGCCGGCAAGCCGCTCCTGGTTCGCGCTACAAATTTGGGCAACTGGCTGGTGCCCGAAGGCTACATGTGGCTCTTCGAAGGCGGGCCGCAATCCGCTGCTGAGATCCGCGGCCTGGTTTTGGAACTGCTCGGCCCCGAAGACTCCGCCGCATTCTGGCAGAAGTACCGCGACCAGTACGTCACCCGCGAAGACATCGCGCTCCTGCATCGCGCCGGTTTCAATACCCTCCGGGTTCCTCTTCATTACAGCCTGTTTGAGAGCGACGACGCGGAAGGTTTCAAGCTCGTGGACCGTCTGGTCACCTGGAGCCGCGCCGAAGGACTCTATCTGATCCTCGATCTGCATGCCGCACCCGGCGGACAGACCGGAGCCAACATCGACGACAGCGCTGGATATCCCTGGCTTTACAACAGTCCCCACGAACAGGGGCACCTGATCGCCGTCTGGCGGCGCCTGGCCACGCACTATCGCGATGAGCCCATCGTGCTTGGTTACGATCTACTGAACGAGCCCATCCCGCACTTTCCCAAGCTCGCGCCTTTGAACCCTCTGCTGGAACCGCTCTACCAGAAATTGTCGGCTGAGATCCGCAAGATCGACACTCACCATGTTTTCTTCCTCGGTGGAGCCCAGTGGGACAGTAACTTCTCCGTCTTCGGCAAACCCTTCGATGCGAACGTCGCTTATACCTTCCACAAGTACTGGACCGCACCCGATGAAAGCGTCATTCGCGATTACATGGATTTTCGCGACCGTTTTGATGTCCCCATCTGGATGGGCGAGTCCGGTGAGAATAACAATGACTGGATCGCCCAATTCGTGAAAACCTTGGAAAAGAACAACATCGGATGGGCTTTCTGGCCTTACAAGAAGATGGGAAAGCCCTCGGCGGTCGTCAGCATCCTCCCGCCCGCGGACTGGGCAAAGATCGTGGAGTTCGCCAAGCTCCCGCGCGGCACGGGCCAGGTAGAAGAACGACTCAAGGCTCGCCCGGACCAGGAAACCATCGTCCGCGTTTTCGACCAGTTTCTGGAAAACATGCGCCTGCAAAAATGTCTTGTGAATGCTGGCTATCTGAAGGCGCTCGGGCTGAAGTCTGATGTTGCACCGGTCACCGCGGGAGGATCCGCGAAGTGATCGATTTAGTAAGTCTTCACCGGTTGGCCATGGAATAGGTGATCGCGATGAGGGACGGCCACGCCCTTGCGAACAACGGGCTACACCTACCGGCCAATCGATCGCTATGGTCCACAAGAAATTGCCAGGCGAAGTCTGGGGTGAGTATTCGAGGCAAGCAATGACAACTCCGACCCAGAACCCAAGAATTGACACAGACGAGACTAGAGGTTAGCTGGGGCAGAGGAGTTTTCGATGGGAGACTACGAGATAAGTGTTTGAAGGTGGAATGCTTCTCATCGCTGGACGATGCTCAGCGGAAGCTGGCGAATCGGAAATGTATTCTGGGCAGATGACGGGCAAACTCTTCCCTAATCGGGTAACGGAAGGTTTGCCGACGATCCTCAGGAAAAACATAGTAGTCGAAGCTGCGAAGAACCCAAATCGGATCATGCCGAACACCCAAACCGCAAGCAGCAGCTAGTTTGGTGTAGGCTTTCCGCTGGAGGGAATCATGGTCAAGTTCAAACCTCTACCGTTGCTGCTTTTTCTTCTGGGTTTGATTTCCTACGGAAGCGCGCAGTTCGCACACGCCGGCCACAAACAGATCCTCGATGCCGCTGGTAAACCGCTCCTTCTTCGCGCAACAAATCTGGGCAATTGGCTGGTGCCACATGGTTACATGTGGCTGTTCGAAGGTGGTCCACAATCTCCTAGTGAGATCCGTGCGATGGTGCTGGAGCTGCTTGGACCTGAAGGGTCAGCCGCATTCTGGCAGAAGTACCACGAGAACTACGTTACACATGAGGACATCGCGCTCCTGCATCGGGCCGGCTTCAACGCCATTCGAATTCCTTTGCATTACAGTCTTTTTGAGAGCGACGACGCGGAAGGTTTCAAGCTGCTGGACCGGTTGATGGTCTGGAGCCGCGCCGAAGGTCTATTTGTGGTCCTTGATCTGGAAGCGGCACCGGGCGGACAGACGGGCGCGGACATCGATGACAGCGCGGGATATCCTTGGCTATACCGGAGTCCACAAGAGCAAGAGCACCTGATTGTCATCTGGCGGCGGCTGGCGACGCACTATCGCGATGAGCCGGCCGTGCTCGGTTATGACCTGCTGAATGAACCGATCCCGCATTTTCCCAAGCTAGCACCTTTGAATTCTTCGCTTGAACCGCTTTACAAGAAGTTGTCGGACGAGATACGAAAGGTGGATGCTCACCATATTCTCTTTCTCGGTGGAGCCCAGTGGGACAGTAACTTCTCCGTCTTCGGCAAGCCCTTCGATGCGAACGTCGTATACACGTTCCACAAATATTGGACGGCGCCTGATGAAAGCGTCATTCGCGATTACATGGATTTTCGCGAACGTTATGATGTGCCGATCTGGATGGGCGAGTCCGGGGAAAATACCGACGAGTGGATCGCGCAATTCGTGAAAGCGCTTGAAAAAAACAACATCGGATGGGCTTTCTGGCCGTATAAGAAGATGGAAAAGTCGTCGGCGGTCGTCAGCATTATCCCACCGGCAGATTGGGGAAAGATCGTGGAGTTCGCCAAGCTCCCGCGCGGCACGGGCCAGGTAGAAGAACGACTCAAGGCTCGCCCGGACCAGGAAACCATCGTCCGCGCTTTCGACCAGTTTCTGGAAAACATGCGCCTGCAAAAATGTCTTGTGAATGCCGGCTATCTGAAGGCGCTAGGGCTGAACTCTGATGTTGCACCGGTCACCGCGGGAGGATCCGCGAAGTGATCGATTCAGTATCAAACCGCACTGGTTGGTTTGGCCGGGCCGTGGATTTCCGGCGGCGGCGTGCGTGGAAGATTCTCAAGCGAGCAGCGACCCTAAAGCTCTCATAGAATAGGGGCTACTCTCAGGCTGAAAGGCTGCTCGGGTGAAGATGTTTGTTCACTAAACATGGCGGCGTAAGAAATCGCTCTCACGGCTCTCCAGGAAAGGAAACAGCACAATGGCGAAGCGGCCAATCTCACGGCGCAAGTTCATATTGCATTCATCAGGCGCGGCGGGCCTGATGCTGGCGGGGGGCCCTCTCGCGGCTATGCCCGCCCCGGTTGCGGCTGAAACGCGGACCAAGTCAGGGGAGCGATCACAAACACCAACTGTGCAGGCGCACGCTATTCCGTCCTGCGCCTGGAAGCGAACCCTCGGCGATTTGCCCAAGATCGCGCTGATGCCGGAAGACGGCGTACCACCACAGGATCGGGCCGGACTGAATACGCTGACTCGGGTCAAGAAAGGAATTCCGCTGGGCGGAATTGGCGCGGGAAATTTCATGTATAACATCTGCGGCACATTCGGGCCATGGCAGATGAAAGTGGGAAGGTATGAGGAACGGTTTCTCTCACAAGGCGCGTTTCATATCCGAGAACAGGTAAACGGAAAACGCGCAACGGCGCGCACTCTCGCAACCGATGACGTACTGCCTGCCTGGGCACGACTCCAGCCGGGCGAAGGCGAATACTATGCTCTGTTCCCGCGCGGCTGGTGCACTTACAGGCCCTTCGAGACCAAGATCACCCTGGAGTTTTTCAGCCCGATCATCAAAGACAACTACCGGGAAACGTCTTTGCCCGCCTCGCTGTTCCAGTTCCGGATTCATAACCCGTTGTCATCGCCCGCCGAAGTTTCACTGATGTTCACTTTTCCGAATGCGGCCTACACTGGACCGCAGAACACGCCGATGGGAAAGCCAAAGGGGACCGACGTTGACGAAACGGCGAGAGAGCGCAGGGGACTGACCAACGAACTGGCTCGCGATGAGCATCGCGGGATCACTGCGATCCTGATGAAGGCCCACCATCCAACGAATTTGCCGGAAACGGAAAACTCCGAGTGGTGCATCGCCACGAATGCTGTGGCATCGCATACCACGATTTGGGATGGTGAAGGTGACGGAGCCAAGATTTGGCAGGATTTCGCGGCCGACGGGGAACTGGATGATAAGCCTCTGAATATGGGCAGCAAACTCCCCTCGGGAGCGCTGTGCGTAAAGGTTAAGGTTGCTCCAGCCTCTGAAGTGACTGTTCCCTTCGCACTCTCCTGGTATTTCCCTCAGATTGAATTTGGACAAGGCACGCGTTGGTGGCGCCGCTACACTGAGTATTATCCGGCCAAACCCGGGCAAGCGTTTGAAATCGCCAAGGAAGCCTTGCTCAAAACGGGGGAGTGGCTAAAAGCCGTCGAGACGTGGCAAACCGCTATCGTCCAGAATCCAGCTTGCCCTGAGTGGCTCAAGCAGAGTGTTTTAAATGAGCTGTACTACGCTACGTTCGGCGGCTCGTTTTGGGAAAATGGCTGCATCACCAAACCCAAGAAATTCGGCAAGCGTCAAGGTCAGCACCTCGCGTCGGTGATGGAGTGCCAGGAGTACGCCTTTGCCGAAACCTTCGACGTTCGCCATCACGCTTCCCGAAGCAACAGGGATCTCTGGCCACAAATCGAGCGCGACATCCTGTTGGTCTTCTCCGATTTCATCAGGGATTCCCCAGACGGGAGTTGTCCACACGACGCAGGCTCCATCGCGGGGGACCCCTTTTTTGAATACGATGGCTACGGCCGTTGGTACAACACTTCCCCCATGGGAATTAAGGGCCGGATTACCACCCCCTGGTCCGAATTCTCGCCCAAGTTCATCCAGCAGTGCCATGCCTATTGGCACAAGACCAAGGACGGCAAGTTCCTGGACGATGTCTGGCCGGCGCTGGTGCGAACCTACCGCTACCAAAAGACGACCGACACCGACGGTGACGGTTTGAGCGAAATGAAGAGCTCCGAATATAAGGACAACAAGCTGTTCAACGCCATTCTCTGGCTCGGCGCCCTGGAAGCACTCGAAGCGATAGCTGAGCACAGGATGGATAAAGCCCTGCTCGAGGAGTTCACTGCAGAACGGAAGAAGGCTCGAGCCAGCACAGAAGAGCAGTTCTGGAACGAGGAGCTCGGCTACTATCAGTACAATGCCCATAACTCCGACATCATGGCCGACGCCACAGTGGGCGAGCGCTACGTCGATGTGACCGGTCTCCAGCCGGTGCTGAACGCTGACCGGCTCACGTCGCATTACCGGCAACTGTTTAGGCGCGCTGTGTTGCCGCTCAGGGATTTCAACGGCGATGGGGTTGGCGACATGGGCGCGGGGAATGCGCTTCACCCCGACTCAACCCCCGGAGTCGGCGACAGTGAGTATGCGCATCAATTTGAGGTGTGGACAGGAGTCAGCTATTGCGCAGCCGCAAACCTCTACCACTGGGGGAAACGCATTCAAGACGGCTCCCTCCAAGCCGACGCCTTGCTGCTTGGATGGGGCCTGTATTATCAGACTTGGGTGAACGAACAGACAGCCTATTGGTTCAGTACGCCGGAGGCTTGGAGACTTGAGGATCCCAAGAGGTTTCGAGCCCTGATGTACCAGCGGGCGCGGGGAATCTGGGAACTGGCGATGGAACTAGGTGATCGTGATCCTTATCGCTCCTGAGCGGTGATCTTTGCCCAACGAGGAGAAATCTAATGATTCTCGCTTTTCGAATCGCACACCTGTAAACGCTTTGCATTCGCTGCGTACACAAGATGGCGCCCAGATCGTGCTGACGCAAGAAAGCCTGTACCCGTTTGACAGTGTGGTGCGGTTCGATGTGAAGGCCTCACAGGCAAAGGATTTTACGGTGAGTTTCCGGATTCCAGCATGGGCGACAGGGGCCTCGATTTCAGTGAACGGCCGCCGCGTCCAGGCGCCAGCAACTCCTGGAAGTTTTGCGGCGCTTCTTCGCACCTGGAGTACGGGCGACCGCGTGGAACTGGAGCTGCCGATGACGAGGCGACTGAAGCAGTCGATCGCATCCGCAGACCGTCGCGCTAGTTCTTGGACCGCTGGTATTGTTTGCCGTCGCCGACACGCAACCAGTTCTAACACTCGCGGACGCTGGCTGCCAACCGAGTGGACCAGCGAAGCTGGCAAGTAAGAACGGCCGGCGCGCGAATCAAGCTGCTGCCCTTCACTGACATTGGGGACGAACAGTATACGACCTACCTGCGGGTCACGTAGATACTGGCGTCGCTATGGGTTTCAGTCGGGCGACCCCATGAAACTGAGTGAACTCATGCTTCTTGCCGGGTATCGCGCGGCACGACGCCAGGACTCTGTTTTCGCGCGGGGGCGGTAGAGCTGCGAACCACCAATTCCGTTTCCAGATAGTAGTCGGCTCCCCTTCGCCGCTTGAGCTTCAGCACTTTCTCCAAAGCTTCAAATGCAATTACTCCCAGACGCTCCCGGGGAACGCTGATTGTGGTCAGCGGCGGGCGGGCCAGGAAAGCGAATGAAATATCATCGATGCCCACCACGGAGACGTCCCCGGGAACCTGAACTCCCTCTTCCTCGAGCGCATTCATCGCCCCCATCGCAATCAGGTCGCTTCCGCAGAAGATCACCGTGGGTATCTTGGGTTGGGAAAGAACCGCGCGCACGGCCGAAGCCCCGGAGTCGACGCGATAGTTGCAGTCAATCACTGGAAAAGGATTCAGCTTTCGATCGTTCAGTCCTGCCACCAAGGCGCGCTTGATGGTAATCGCAGTCCGATTGTCACCGGGCCCGGCAATGACCGCAGCGCGGCGATGACCCAACTCAAACACATGTTCAATGGCCTGTGAGATTCCCCGCTGGTAGTCGATCGAAATGTTGCTAATCAGCCGCTCCGGGCGCCCAAGGTTGCAGAAAACAACGCCAATCCCCGCCGCCGACAGTTCGGCAGTCGCGGTCTTGTCGAGCGACGAAGTCATGATCGCGACCCCGCGCACATCGCTTTCGATCAGCTTCCGGATTACGGATTCGGTGCGTGCCTGGAGGTACTCTGTGTTCAGAAGCAGGACATCGAATCCGCGGTCCCAAGCCGCGGCCTGAAATCCGCGGATGATTTCCGGGAAGTACGGGTTGGCGATCTCCGAAATCACGAGTCCGAACAAATCGCTGCGGCCCGTTGCCAATCGCCGGGCATGAACGTTCTTGTAATAGTTGAGCTGGCGCACAACTTCGAGTACCCGCTGCTCGGTCTTAGGAGAGATGTACTGGGTTTTGTTGAGCACGCGGGATACGGTTGCCGGGGAGACCCCGGCCTTCGTAGCCACCTCCCGCATGGTGAGACTCATCCATTCTCCTTTTCATCGCTGCGGGATCTCTCCGTGCCCAAGGGCGAGCAGGAGATGTTCCAGTTCGCATTGAACCAGACAGATTCCCCGGAAATAAGACTCAAAAGAATGCGCTTTCTGCAACCGATCGTCATGCTCTGGATGAACCTATCACGGATTGAGGGGGAAGGCCATGACAGCGAACCCAGCAAAGAAGAGGTCCAGAGCGAGAAAAATGCTTGACAAGGTGGGTTGGGGATGACTAAAAGGGAGTGCGAAGAAAGCGCTTTCAGAAATCGGTTTCTCAGGGCTAATAATCCTTCTCGGCTTTACCCGGAAACACAGTGACGTTCTTCTTACAAGACATCCTCCGCCAGCCTGCCGAACTCCAGCGGACGATTGACTATCTGCGTGGAGCGGGGCAGCAGCGGCTGGTTGAGGCAGCCGCGGCTCTTCGGAGCGCCCGCCATGTCTACCTGACCGGAATCGGCAGCAGTTGGCACGCCGCGCTAACGGCGGGCCCCCTGTTTTCACTGGGTCGTCGTCCGGTCTGCATGCATGATGCCTCTGAATTATTGCAGTTTGCGGCAATCCCCCCCGATGCCGTGCTCCTGGTGATCTCGCGGACTGGCCGAAGTGTGGAGATCGTTCACTTGCTGGAGAAGGCCCGAGAGAGCGGCGCTCTCGTGATCGGCGTGACAAATTCAGAGGACGGACCACTTGCCCAAGAAGCGCAGATCCCGATTGTGGTTGCAACCCAGTTGGATCATGGAATTTCGGTCAACACGTATTCCACGTTAGCTGCTGCGACCGGTGCTCTGGCCTGCGCCACCGTGGGTACCTTTGATGACGCCCTCGCAGCTTCACTGTCGCGCGGCGTCGCTGAGACGGATCGATTCCTCGCGGGTTGGCAGGAGCAGATTGCGGACTCGACCTGGTTGTTACCAGGCAGCGTCTGTTACTTTCTGGCGCGCGGTTCGAGTCTGGGCAGTTGCCACGAGGCCAGGCTTCTGTGGGAGGAAGGTGTTAAGTCACCGGCCACGGCCATGGGGACGGGCGCTTTCAGGCATGGTCCGCAGGAAATGGTGGTTGAAGGTGCCCGTTTCGGGGTGTGGATCGATGGACGGCGGATGCGTGGCCAGGATCTGGCGGTGGCGCGCGATCTAAGACGACTGGGCGCCTCTGTCATGCTGATCGGCCAAGACATCACTGTGGATGCCGGAGACCTGGTCTTTCGTCTCCCTGAAATGCCAGCTGAGTGGCAATTTCTCATCGATGTCATCCCCGCGCAGCTTGCGGCGGAGCGTCTGGCAGGGCTCTCAGGGGTGGACTGTGATTCTTTTCGTCTATGCTCTTACATCGTCGAAGACGAGTGGGGCTTGCTGCACGAAAAGGTGGGAACCCCGAAAGACAACGACATCGTGTTTTCCGAAGAAGTTGCGATCAAGAAACTAGAGAAATAACAGACAAGAAGGAAGCGAGGAACCATCAACATGAGCAAATTCTCGCGCCGTAGATTTCTGGAAATCGGTGCTGCTGCCGCGGGTGCATCTCTCGCGACGAAAACCATGGTGCTGAATCCCACGCCACTTTTGGCCTCGCCGCGCCCGGTTGCGGCCAGCGACCGGGTCCATTTCGGCATGATCGGCGTGGGCATGCAGGGATCCCAACTGCTGGGTCAGTCCATCGAATTACCCGGGGTGGAATGCGTCGCAGCCTGCGATCTCTATAACGGGCGTCACACTCTGGCTCGCGAGATTACGGACCTGCCTAATCTTCCCGTCACTCGCCGCTATCACGAACTGCTGGCCAACAAAGATATCGACTGCATTGTGGCGGCGGTGCCCGATCACTGGCACAAGCAGGTAGTCGTGGACACGGTGAGCGCAGGCAAGGACATTTACTGCGAAAAACCCATGTCGCATAGCGCCGCCGATGGCGTCGAGATGGTGGCGGCGGCCCAGAAAACCGGGCGCATTGTGCAGATCGGCTCGCAACGCGTGAGCTCCTTAATTTGCGCCAAGGCCAGGGAACTCGTCTCCCAGGGAATGTTAGGCGACCTGATGTTGGTCGAGGGATGGCTGGGGCGCAACGACCCGACCGGCGCCTGGGAATATCCCCCGCCCACCGATCTGTCTCCCGAGACCATTGACTGGGACACCTGGCAGGGAACGGTTCCGAAGCGCGCGTTCGATCCCTATATTTTTGCGCGGTGGCGTTGCTGGAAGGAATATGGCACCGGTCTGGCCGGCGATCTTTTGGTTCATTTAATCAGCGGCATGATGTTCATGCTGGATATGAATGAAGCTCCCCGGCAGGCCATGGCGATCGGCGGAATCCGCCGCTGGAAAGATGGCCGTAACATGCCCGACGTTCAGGCTAGCCTCTTTTATTACGGCGATCTCCCCGTCTACATGCGACTCAACCAGGGCACTGAGATGCCAGAAACGTACCGCATCCAAGGCTCGAAGGGGATCCTTGAAGTCACCGAATTCGGATTGAGCTTTACGCCTCAAACCGGGAAGGACTCGGGACCCAGCTACTACGACGCCGGATTCCCCCGCGCGATGCGCAGCGCCTACGAAAAGCAGTGGCACGCGGAGAATGATCCGAAGTTGGGTCACGAGCCCATGCCAGAGACGGTGGCTTTCAGGGGTCCAGATTACGACGACATCAAGCCGCACCTGTGGAACTTTTTCGAGGCAGTGCGTTCCCGAAAGCCGGTTGTCGAAGATGCCGTGTTCGGCCACCATGCGGCACTGGCCTGCCACATGGCGAATGAATCTTATTTTCGCAAGACTGCCGTTTCATGGGATGAGGCCTCGAAGAGCATCAAGGGCTGATCCGCAGGGCAAAGCAGGTACTCGCAGTTACAAAGCCATGCTTCGAGAGCAACGAGGAGAACATGGGGAAAAAGGTCTTGCGGCTTCGCTGGCTTCTGTTGGGACTTTTGCTGGTCCCGAGCGTCGCGTCGGCTCAGGACACAGCCTCCCTCACGGGTACGATTCGAGACAAATCGGGGGCCCTACTTCCCAAGGCCGATGTCATCATTAAGAACACTGCCACGGACGTCGTTCGTGAGGTCCAGAGTAACTCCGCCGGCGAATATGTAGCTGCCGCGTTACCGCCGGGACGGTACGACATCACCGTCTCTGCTCCCGGATTCCGCAAATATCAGGCTGAAGGCGTCACCCTTCGTGTAGCCCAGAATGCCCGCATCGATATCACCATGCAGATTGGCGACACCCATGAGGAAGTCGACGTTGAGGGAAGAGGCCTGGCTCAGGTGAATACGGAGTCCAACGAACTCGGCGGCACGATTACCGGCAAGGAGATACTCCAACTGCAATTGAATGGGCGTAACTTTACCCAGCTGATCACGCTCGTGCCCGGGGTGAGCAATCAGACCGGGCAGGATGAGGGCGAGGTCGGTCCAGCGGCCAATGTCAATTACAGCGTCAACGGTGGCCGCACGGAATACAACAATTGGGAAGTGGACGGCGGCGACATGATGGATAACGGCAGCAACTTTTCGCTGAACGTCTACCCCAGCGTCGAGGCTATTGGGGAGGTCCAGGTGCTGACTTCAAACTACGGAGCTCAGTACGGGCGCAATGGTTCGGGCACGGTCGAGGTGGAAACAAAATCGGGCACAAACGCATTTCACGGCTCGGTGTGGGAGTTCGTGCGCAACGAGGCGTTCAACGCGCACAATTATTTCGACCTTCCGGGAACACCTGTAGCCGGTTACCACAAGAACGATTTCGGCTACAGCGTGGGGGGCCCGATCTGGAAGAACCATACGTTCTTTTTTTGGTTACAGAACTGGCGCCGCGAGGTCGTTCCTTTCAACTTCTTCAACTACGTTCCATCGATGGCGAACCGGGAGGGAAATTTCAGTGACCAATGTGCACCACTAAACCCCAATCCAACCGACTGCCCCATTGATCCAACTACTGGGAACCCATTTCCCAACAACACAATCCCATTTATCGATCCGAACGCGCAGATTCTCCTTCCCATGATTCCCGCACCGAACACCACCAACAGCGGGCAGGCCGCGTTCGCCGAAGCGGTAGGTCAACCCACGCGGTGGCTCGAAAATCTGGTCCGGATCGATCACGATTTCAATCCCAGATTACGCGCCACTTTCCGCTTGATTCACGATTCCTGGGACAATATCAGCGGCACCGAATCCTTCGAAAGCACCAACTTCCCGACCATCCGATCGCATTTCGTCGGTCCAGGTGTTGAGATCGTCGCGAGGATCGTGGGCACGATTTCGCCGACCTTGCTCAACGAATTTGCCGCAAGCTATACCACGGATCATCTAACGATAACGAACAATAACCCGGCGGTTTGGTTGCGAGGCAGCAATTTCACCATGCCCGGGTTATTTCCCATTTATAACGGCAAGCTGCCCGACATCTGCCTGAGTACATCAGGGGACTACGGCGGCGGATTCTGCGAAGGCCCCTACTCTCTTCCCTGGTCGAATTCGAACCCGACCTTCACGTATCGCGATAATGTCACCAAAAGTCTGGGCAAGCACAAACTGGAATTCGGCGGCTACTTCGTCAACGCGGAAAAGAACGAGTTCTCGTTTTCCGACCAGGGCGGCGATCTGACGTTCGACAGCACCGCGCCGGTCTCCACCGGGAATGCCTTCGCGGACATGCTGCTGGGGAATATAGCGAACTTCCAGCAGGCGAATGCTCAGCCGAAATATCACACCAACTACAAGATGTTTGAGCCGTACTTTCAGGATGACTATCACATCTTCAAGAATCTAACCTTGAATCTGGGCCTGCGCATCAGTCTGTTCGGGACTTTCTGGGAAAAAAACCATCAGGTATTTAATTGGGATCCACTAGCTTATAACCGTGCCCTGGCTCCTCAGATTGATGTGACAGGCAATGTAACCGGGCAAGAGGGGGCGCTCATTCTCACGCCTTCGACAACCGCGTTCGATGGCATAGTGCAGTGCGGCGTGGGTGGAGTGCCGCGCGGATGCTTGAAAGGACACCTGTTCAATCCCGCTCCGCGCCTTGGGTTTGCGTGGGATCCTCTGGGCAACGGCAAGATGGCTGTCCGCGGCGGCTACGGAATTTTCTTCGAGCACACCAATGGCCAGGAGGCCAACGCGGAGAGTCTCGAGGGCTCGCCTCCGCTGGTGCAGACGCCAACGCAATTCAACATCACTGGCTACAACAACGTGGGGGGGCAAGGGTTACTGTTCCCGCTATCGACCGTCTCAATTCCGGACATCGAGCAATGGCCTTATGTTCAGCAGTGGCATTTGGACTTGCAGCGCGATCTCATCCAACACGCGGTGGCGACGATCGCCTACGTCGGGGCTAAAGGAACGCATCTTACTTTGACGCACGAAGAAAATTCTTTGCACGCGATACCAGCTTCAGAAAACCCGTTCCAACCCGGCCAACCTATCAATGGAAATATTTGTGGCACCCAAGCCGGCGGGATCCTCGATCCCACGTTCGTGGTGAATGGCCAAACTATCACAGGCCAGCCCGCGATCAACCTGGACGTCGCCTGCGGAAATGATCCGAATCCGTTTCGGCCGTTTTACAGCTTGGACTCACTCCAACGCGTGGAGCCGGAAGCTAACTCGAACTATAACGCCCTGCAATTTTCGCTGCGCAAGACCGACGGTCCACTTACCCTCGACGTAGCCTACACGTACAGTCACTCGCTGGATGATTCGTCTGACAATTTGGATGCGAACTTCGTAAATTCCTATGACATACATAGCAATTACGCCAGCTCGAACTACGATCAGAGGCACATTCTGACCGTGGCCTGGGTTTACGAAGAGCCTTACTTCGCCGGCAAAGGACTCACCCACACTTTCCTCGGGGGGTGGGAGTTTGCCGGCATCATGACACACCAGAGCGGCGATCCTTTTTCTGTGATCGATGGCATCTACGGCGACAACGCCGGGGTCGCTGACGGGGTTACCCTTAATGGCTCGTACGCCGACCGCATTGGTGACCCTCACGCCAGTCCCGACCCGAGCTGTACCATCCCCGGCACCAAGGCCTTCCCACTTTTCAACTGTCTGGCTTATGAGCAGCCGCAAGGACTGACTTTCGGCGATTCTGGCCGGAACAGCCTGAATCTGCCTCGTCGCACCAACTTCGATACGTCGGTGTACAAGGTCTTTAAACCATCAGAAAAATTGCAACTCCAATTTCGGGCGGAAGCGTTCAATGTCTTCAACCACACTCAATGGAACGGTGTGAACAACAACGTAGGCACACAGAACTTTTTGTATCCGACCGGCGCGCACATGCCAAGAGTCCTGCAGTTTGCACTTCGAATCACATTTTGATGGCTTGAGCTGTGAAGCTGGTTTGTGGGTCTTTAGGGAACTGGCAGGGAATGCCACATGATCGGGGCGGTTGACATAGGCGGTACAAAAATAGCGGTCGGTATGGTGAATGACAGCGGGCAGGTATTGTCCCGAAAGGAAACACCCACCGATGCCGAGAGCTATGCCAACGGCCTGGCCGCAATCGCTAGCATGCTGCGAGAGACGGCGCGAACCGCCGGTGTTGAATTCACCGGGATAGGGATTGGGTCCACGGGTCCGGTGGACCCATTCTCCGGGAAGTTCGGCGAGGTTGATTTTCTTCCGGGATGGCGCGGACAGAACCCAGGGGCAGACCTGGCGAGCATGTTCAAGGTGCGGGTAGCTCTGGAAAACGATGCCGATGCGGCCGCCCTGGCGGAAGCGGGCTGGGGTGCTGGAAAGAATAAATCGCGACTCGTCTATGTGACGGTAGGAACCGGGATTGGCGGCGGAATTGTTTTCGACGGGCGTCTTTACCGCGGCGTGGATGGAGCTCATCCCGAACTTGGCCACCAGGTCATCGATCCGTCTGGACCGCTTTGTTCTTGCGGGTACCGAGGTTGCTGGGAATCGCTGGCTGCAGGTCCGGCGATGGTGGCATGGCTTGAGGCCAATGCTCCGGCTGAGTATCCGCATGGCAAACATCTCACGGCCAAGCGTATCTGCCAGCTCGCGCAAGAGGACGACGCTCTGGCTCGCGGGGCGGTTGAACGAGAGGCCCACTACATGGGCCTTGGTCTGGCCAATCTCATCAACCTGTTCGCGCCCGACGTTATCGTCTTGAGTGGAAGCGTGATGAAGAGTGCGTCTTTGTTTCTTGATGGCATCCGGACGGTGATTTGCCGCGGCTGCCGTTTTGTCCCATTCGAGAAGACCGAAATTGCCCTGGCGTCGCTCGGAGAAGATACCAACCTTATCGGCGCGGCAAGGGTCTGGCACGACCGCTTCCGGCGGGGAGATCCGAGTGCTTCCTGAGATTCAACGTACCGGCAGATTTTCGCAAAGGTGCACAGGACAGTGATGCCAAGAAATCGCTACATGGTCGTTATTGTGCTCCTCACGTTTTTCGTGATCTCCTTGTTGACCAATATTCTTGGTCCGATTGTGCCGGACATCATCAGCAGTTTCCATGTAAGCCTGACCGCCGCGGGGTTTCTGGCCTTCGCTTTCTTCATTGCCTATGGGGTGATGTCAATTCCTGCTGGTGTTCTGGTGGAACGGTTTACTGAGAAACCTGTCATGCTAGCGGCGTTTCTGGTGGGCACGCTGGGGTCTTTGAGTTTCGCTTTGTTTCCTGCATACCGCGTCGCAATGGTTTCATTGTTCTTGATCGGCGCCGGGATGGCTACGCTGCAAGTGGCCGTCAATCCGCTGCTCCGCGTGGCAGGCGGTGAAGAACACTATGCCTTCAATTCGACTTTGGCACAGCTGGTTTTCGGCAGCGCATCTTTTATCAGCCCGCGAATCTATTCTTACCTCGTGCTCAACCTGAATGGATCCTCATCCGGGCAAAATGTTTTTCTGCGGGTTCTGGGGAGATGGACTCCTGCCGGGCTGCCGTGGGCCTCGATGTATTGGATTTTCGCAGCCTTCACGTTGCTGATGGTTGCGATTTTGTCTTTTTCCAGGTTCCCTCGCGTTCAGTATACTGCCGAGGAACGTGCGGGATCGTGGGAGATGTATCGCAGCCTGGCGCGTAAGCGCGTGGTCTGGATGTATTTCGTCGCTATGTTCGCTTATGTGGGTTGTGAGCAGGGCACCGCTGATTGGATTTCGAAATTTCTCTATCAGTACCATGGTTTCGATCCTCACACCACAGGCGCGACGACTGTTTCCTGGTTCTGGGGACTGCTCACGGGGGGATGTTGCATCGGCATGTTGCTCCTGAAAATATTCGACAGCCGCAAGTGTACGTGAAACGGATGGTCTCGGTGGTTGCTATCTATACCGTCGAGCGCTTCGTGCGCATGTTAGAGGAATTTCTGTTGCTATCGGAGGAGTGGTGGGAGAAGTTAACGTGGTTACAGTTGGAACAGAAACGTGTATGGGTTAGTTTCGCTAACTCGCCCGAAGTAGTGATCACGGTGATGTTTGAGGAGGTGATGTATTGGGATGTAAAAAGAAAGAAAGAGTGGATCGTATTGGTTGATGGTAATCGTACGTAAATTGATCTTCTTTAGTGGTTTGTTGAGAAGTGGAATATAGCTTTGTGTATCATCGTGGATTTTATGTATGTAGCGTAGTATGTTTGGGAAGTAGCATAGGTACTTATTTTGGAAAATTAGGTTGAATAAGATCGTTGGTTGTGAGCGCATCTGCTGGAGATCTGCGCGGCAAGGCGAGCTGGGTGGCGGCGGGCATCTGCCGCAGTGCCACGCTGCGAGATGGGTGGGTTCTGATTGCTGGGTGCGTCGGCGCGCTGTTTTGTCTATCCGCTGCTTTGCTGGGTCCGGCGAATGTGTCAGTGCTTGCTTTTCCCGCGATCGGCTTGTTCGCGTCGGTGATGTGGCCGATCGTCATTTCGCTCGCGCTTAATTCGGTGGCGGAGCACCACGGTTCGTTTTCGGGGATTTTGAGCACAGCGATTGTTGGCGGGGCCGTGGTCCCGGTGATCATCGGAGGGATTGGCGACCGCATCGGACTACGCGCCGGATTAACTTTTCTCTATGTCACATTTGGCTTTGTCCTCAGCGTCGGTTTTTGGGCGAAGCCTTTGATCAGCAACGCCACGATCACTCTCAAGAAAGCTTCTGCTGAGGCCGCAGTTTGAGGGAGCACGGTTTGAAAGGCGAAATCCCTGAGCGTCGCACGTTTCTGACCGGCCTTGGAGCAGCCGCAGCCGCTACCGCTGCGGCATCTCTGCGCAGTCATGCCCTTATGACGCCAACGCCGCTGCTTGGGCCGAGGGATTCTCCCCTCCCGGTCAGCCCTTGAACTCCCCTTTCCGCATCGCCATCATCAACGACGAGGTCTCCCAAGACTTTGGCCGCGCCTGCGAGGTTACCGCGCGCGAATTCGGAATGCAATGGATCGAGCTTCGCGGCATGTGGAACAAGAACATTCTCCATCTGGACTCAAACGAAGTGGCGGAGGCTCGCCGTATTCTGGAGAAGTACGGGCTGCGCGTGACCGATATCGCGAGTCCACTCTTTAAAGTCGACTGGAAGGGAGCTCCGCAATCGAAGTTTAGCCAGCACGGTGATTTCCATGCCGACTTCTCCTTCGAGCAGCAGGACGAGGTGCTGGAGCGTGCCATTGAGCTGGCCAAGACCTTCCAAACCGATCGCGTGCGCTGCTTCGATTTCTGGCGCTTGGATGACCAAAAGCCGTATCGCGCGGCGATCAATGAGAAACTTCTGGAAGCGGCCAACAAAGCGGGTAAGAAAGGCATTACCCTGCTGCTGGAAAATGATGCCGGTCTCAATGCCGCAACTGGAGCCGAGGCCGCCAAAGTTTTGGATGCGGTCAAGTCTCGCTTTCTCATGCTGAACTGGGATCCGGGAAACGCCGCCGCCAGCGGGGAAAAGCCATTTCCTGATGGCTACAATCTTCTGCCCAAAGACCGGATCGGCCACTGTCATTGCAAAGACGCTGTGAAAAAAGGCGCCAACGATTACGATTGGGCGCCGATGGGAGCCGGCATCGTCGACTGGCTCGGACAATTTAAGGCGCTCAAGCGTGACGGTTATCATTTCGCGGTTAGCCTGGAAACCCACTGGGACGGCGGGGGCACGCCGGAGAAATCTTCTCGACGGAGTTGGGCGGGAATGAAAGAGCTTCTGCAAAAAGCCGGAGCGCTGTAACTCTCGTCCGGAGGCACGACAACATGACAGGCAGCACCAGGCGGGGTTTTCTGAAACAAGCGGCCTTGGGCACTGCGGCCTACCTGGCCTATCCACATTCAAGGGTACTGGGCGCAAACGATCGCGTCCGCGTTGGCATGATTGGGGTAGGAAACCGCGGGCAAGATTTGCTCGAGGAGGTTTTGCAAGTTCCCAACATCCAACTCGTGGCGATGGCGGACGTCTACAGCCGGCGCCGCGATGCAGCCAAGAAGCAGGTTCCTGGCATTCAAACATTCGATGATCATCGGCGTCTGCTCGACCTGAAAGACATTGATGCCGTCATCGTTGCCAGCCCACTGCACACGCATGCTCGACATTTTCTCGATACCCTGGCGTCGGGCAAAGACCTTTACTCCGAGAAGACTATGACCTGGTCAATCCCTGAGGCCGAGCAATGTCTGGCGGCAGCGACACAATCCGGCCGCATCGTCCAAATCGGACTACAGTGGGAAAGTTCGGGCGCGTTGCAGGACGCAAGAAAGTGGATCAAGGACGGATTGGTCGGCAAGGTCACTCAAGTGGAATCGTGGATGAGTCGCAACACCCCGCACGGGGAAGGCCAATGGGTGCGTCCTGTTCCATCCGACTGTACTGCCCAGAACGTGAACTGGAGTGCGTTTCTGAACGGTCGGCCCGACCGGCCATTCGACCCATACCGCCTGATCAACTGGCGCCTGTTCTGGGAGTTTTCCGGCGGCAACGTGACCGAGAATATGGTGCATCAGATCGCATGGATCATAACCACGCTCGACCCGCCTCTTCCGACGGCCGCGTTTATGTCAGGCGGAGTATTTTCCGAGAAGGATGGCCGCGAAGTGCCGGACACAATCGCAGTGACCTTAGACTTCCCCGACGACCTCGTTGTGACTTGGCAATCCACCTTCAGCAACAAGCGTTTTGGATTGGGCGAGCACATTCTGGGCAGTGACGGAACCATCGAACATGGATGGGGAGAGTCCGATATGGTGAATGGCGAAGAGGGAGAATTCATCCGCTACTATCCGGAAAAGGTCAATCGGCCGCACGGGGCAGCACTCACCGGAAAGACTCCAGACCAGGGTCACATGGCCAACTGGATCGAATGTGTGCGCAGTCGTAAGACTCCGAATGCTCCGGTCGAAATCGGATACCGGTCGGCGATCGCAGTGCACATGGCCAACCTCGCGTACCGGCACAAGCAGCGCGTCACGCTGGAAATGGCAAAGTCATTCACTCTAGAATTCTGACGTTCTGGCGCAGTGCGTGCGCCGTTCTTGCTGCGGGGTTGTATCATTTCTTCAGAAGGTGTCGGAGAAGGTTGATGTGCCCTATTTACCGGATCGTCGCGCGCAGCTTACCGTGCACTCAACTTATCTTCGGACTCAATGTATGCACGCCGCAGTTGATCGCTATCGGTGTGCTGGTCGTTGCATGCCTGTCCTTGTCGGTCGCCGCAGGTGCTCAAGCTTCTCCCAGCCCCTGGAAAGATGGGAAATGGAGATTGACATGGAGCGACGAATTTAACGGTCCCAACGGTTCGGGCGTGGACCTGTCAAAATGGGTTGTCGAAGTGGGCGGCAAAGGTTGGGGGAACCAAGAACTGGAGTATTACACGAGTCGTCGGGAGAATGCGTACATTCACAATGGAAACCTGGTGATTGAGGCGAGACGGGAGAACTACACTGGAACCGACGGTGTGAGCCGAAACTACACTTCAGCCAGGTTGAAGAGTGCGGGAAAATTCTCGCAGGCATATGGCCGCTTCGAGGCGCGCATCAAACTGCCTGCTGGTCAAGGCATGTGGCCAGCGTTCTGGATGTTAGGCGACAACATCGAAAAAGCCCGTTGGCCGGCATGTGGCGAGATCGACATCATGGAAAACATTGGGAAGGAACCGTCGACTATACACGGCTCGATTCATGGGCCGGGCTACGCCGGAGGGGATGGTATCGAAGCGCCCTACAAGTTGCGGGCAGGGCGGCAGTTTGCCGACGATTTTCATGTTTTCGCTGTCGAGTGGGAACCGAACGCCATTCGCTTCTATGTCGATGACGATCTCTACGTCACTCGCTCTCGATTAGATCTTCGTCCGGGCTGGAAATGGGTATTCGATCATCCGTTTTTTCTGTTGCTTAACGTTGCGGTGGGCGGCGACTGGCCAGGAAATCCGGGCTCTACTACGGTTTTTCCGCGAACCATGCTGGTGGATTATGTGCGGGTGTACCAACGAACCGTCAAGTTAGGATAGGATCACTAAGATTTCCGAAATCGCATCTACGTTTCTTCATCGCTGAATGATTATGCACAGCCGACGGTTGGCGCTTGCTCTTGTCGTTTTCTCTCTTGCTCAGTGTGTTATCGCACAAACCACGCCATCGAAAATAGAGGTGGAGAAGCGTGTCGATTCGATTCTGAGCAAGATGACGCTGGAGGAGAAGATCGAGATCATCGGCGGTATCAATGACTTCTTCACTCGACCGAACTCCCGGCTTGGGATACCCGCTCTGAAAATGTCCGATGGACCGATGGGCGTGCATGACTACGGACCGACCACCGCGTATCCTGCCGGCATCGCCCTGGCGGCTTCCTGGGATACTGAACTCGCAGAGCGATTCGGTAGCTCGATGGGCAAAGACGCCCGCGCCCGCGGCGTACATTTCATTCTCGCTCCCGGCATGAATATCTATCGTGCGCCGATGAATGGCCGCAACTTCGAATATTTCGGAGAAGATCCTTTCCTGGCCTCCAGAATGGCTGTTTCCGTGATTGAAGGAATGCAGGCACAACGTGTCATCGCAACCGCAAAACATTTTGCCGGCAACAACTCGGAATTCGCACGCATGACTCTCAGCTCCGACATCGACGAAAGAACTTTGCGCGAAATCTATTTGCCAGCATTCGAAGCCTCGGTCAAGGAAGCGAAGGTGGGCGCGGTAATGGACGCCTATAACTTGGTCAATGGCGTTTACATGACCCAAAACGATCATTTGAACATCGAGATCCTCAAGAAAGAGTGGGGTTTCGACGGCATCCTCATGTCCGATTGGGGCGCTACGCACGATGGTGTTGCTGCCGCGAACGGTGGCCTTGATCTTGAGATGCCCTCGCCAACCTTCATGAACAGCGAAACTCTGCTTCCGGCTCTCAGGGCAGGCAAGATCTCGCTCGCGACCCTGGACGACAAGGTTAGAAGAATTCTGCGAAAGGCAATCGAGTTTGGATTCTTCGACCAACCACAAATGGATACCAACATTCCTACCTACAGTCAGGAAGGCCGGCAGATTGCCCTCGAGGCGGCCAGAGGGAGCATGGTGTTGCTGAAGAATTCGGGCAACCTGCTTCCCCTCGATGAAAGCAAAGTGAAAACGATTGCGGTAATTGGTCCAGATGCTTATCCCGCGGTGCCCAGTGGTGGTGGCAGTGCTGAAACCAAACCATTCAACGCAGTCAGTTATCTGGAAGGCATCAGCAATCGTTTGGGAACTAAAGCCCGAGTGTTGTACGCGGTTGACTCGCCTCCGCTCGATGAAGTTTTCGAGAACTCCGAGTTTGTTACCGCGCCCGATGGCGAGAGCGGATTGAAGGGAGAATATTTCGACAATGAAGAGCTGCGAGGTGCTCCTGTTCTAGTGCGTACTGACAAGCGCGTCCACTTCGACTGGGGAGAAGGCAGCTTTGCTCCGAACCAGCCGGTCGACCATTTCTCGATTCGCTGGACGGGCTATTTCGTGCCGCAGAAATCCGGAGATTATAAGTTCTTTACGTCCGCGGATGATGGGGTTCGACTCTACATCGGCGACGATACTGTGATCGATGACTGGCAACGTCATTCCCAGACCGTCGACAGCTACGCCAGACATTTGGAAGCGGGCCAGGCGTACAAGATCCGCCTCGAATATTTTGAAGCAGTAGGCACTGCCCTGGTTGGTTTCGGCGTGACGCGAGCCGAGGCTTCCATCGGCCGCGAAACCAAGGCCCTGGCCGCGAAGGCTGACGCAGTGGTCATCTGTGTAGGATTCGATCCAAAGACCGAGGGCGAGGGCGCTGACCGAACCTTCGAGCTTCCTGGAGGACAAGACGAGCTAATCCGGCAAATCAGTGCGGTCAATAAGAACACGATCATTGTGGTCACGGCTGGCGGGAACGTGGACATGACACAGTGGATTGACCGTGTTCCAGCGATTCTGCATGCGTGGTACCCAGGCCAGGAGGGTGGTACGGCATTGGCTCAAATCCTTTTTGGCGATTACAGCCCGTCGGGCAAGCTGCCTGCGTCCTTCGAGCGCCATTGGGAAGACAACCCGACATTTCACAGCTACTATCCCGAGAAGGGCGAAAAGCGAGTTCGGTACTCGGAGGGTGTTTTCTTGGGATACAGGTACTTCGATCGGTCTGAAACGAAGCCCCTGTTCGCTTTTGGCTACGGTCTTTCCTATACGACCTTCGGATACGCCAGGTTGTCGGTGATGCCTCAGACAGGAAATTTGAACGAGCCTGTCACAGTTTCGTTCGACGTGAAAAACACAGGTCAGCGCGAGGGAGCCGAAGTTGCGGAACTCTATGTCAGTGAGTCTCACCCCAGCGTTCCCCGGCCGGTCAAAGAGTTGAAAGGGTTTGCAAAAGTAGATCTGAAACCGGGCGAGACCAAGCGCGTGACGCTCACGCTCGATCGCCGGGCTTTCTCTTTTTATGACGTCAGGAAAAACGATTGGAGCGCGGAAGCGGGTGACTTCACAATTCTGATGGGCGGTTCTTCCGACAACATCCAACTGCGAGACAAGTTCACTCTAATACCTTAAGGATTTCAAGACGCAATGCTGGAACGCGGTGTAGAGAGATTTGTTGCCGAACTTTCCCGGGAAACAGGAATGCTGCTCAAAGACAAAGCGGCCGGATCTACCAATCCTTCAAGTGTGATTCATGCCGAGCACCGCTCAAAACGCCGTTTCTCATCGGTCACCCAAACAGCGATTTCATCCGCATCCGAATTGGCTGAACGAAGAGAACCCCAAGCCGGCAGTGCCTCGGCAACCGCGCCGGCTGCCAATCCAGCGGCGGACGTTCTCAGAAAGTCGCGTCTCGTACTTGCGGTGGAAATTTCTGCCTCCGAACAACTTGATTGCGAACAAGAATCTCATGCCTGTCAAATCATGCTTATTGATATTCGTTCTCCAGATCGTATTGAAAGCGCTGAAAACATCGATCGTCTCGCGGGAGAAAACGTGACAGAAGGACCCCCCGCTTCCCCCAGCCGCAGGTTTCGGCTACCCTAAGGCGACAACCTAATCCGTGTGCATTTGTAGGGAAGGCGGCCTCAGCGTCAGCGTTACAGGTGTTTTCATGTTGAAGCAGAGAAGAACGCGAGCTAGAAGCACTTGCGCGCGAGGAGTGCGCGTGTTCGGGCTCGCTGCGGCGGCAGCGTTGCTCGTGTATTCGCTGAGAGCCGATGTTTGGGCCCAGCCTCCTGCGAAGCCACTTCCCACTCTCACGCATGCCGATCAGATCCGCCGCTTGAGTCCAGAACAGGCCGCGCAGGGCTATCCGGTGCGGGTCCGCGGCGTGATCACCATGGATGCTCCAGCGCCGCACTTCTTCGTTCAGGATGCGACGGCTGGTATTTTCACGGAGGGCAGTGTCTCGCCGAAGTATACGCACCTGCTTGGCCAGTTGGTGGAAGTTGAAGGAGTAACCGGGCCAGGCAAATTTGCTCCCGTGATTCTGGAGCATAGGTTGCGTGTGCTGGGCAAGGGAGTTTTACCCAAGGCGCGACTCTTTCCCTTCTCCGAGCTCGCAGACGGACGACAGGACAGTCAGTGGGCGCGGGTGCGAGGCATCGTGCGGTCCGTGGCCATCGATCACAGCTCGTGGCAAGAGACCACCCTCGCTATGCGTGTCGCGTCCGGCGGGGGTGAGTTCAATGTCCGGGTGCCGATAGGCCGCGATCAGGATTTGTCTTCCTGGGTCGACAGCGAAGTGCTAATCGAAGGCGTGTGCGGCAGCCTGTACAACGCGAACCGGCAGCTCACGGGAATCTTGTTCTACGTCCCGCGCTTGAGGTTCGTGAAGGTGGAAGCGCCGGCCAGTGAAGCTTCGTTGTTGGACTTGCTGCGGTTTTCGCCGGGGAAGGGGATCCGGAGCCGGGTGCGAGTGCGCGGTGTCGTCGGCTATCAACAATTGGGTAATGCACTTTTTCTCGTGAACCAGGGCAAGGGACTTCGCGTGTTGACGCAGCAGGACACGCCTCTCGAGATTGGCGACCTAGTGGACGTGCTGGGCTTCCCCGCCATGGGTGACTCGGCCCCCATTTTAGAGGACGCCGTATTTTATCGCGTAAGCCATGAGAAAGCACCGGAACCAGTTAACCTCGATCTGGCCAGGCCTTGGGAAGAATTCGACGGCGCGGTGGTGATTACTGAAGCAAAGCTGTTGGACCGGCAGCCTCAGCCAGACGGTCTCCGGCTGCTACTGCAGCAGGGCGCGATATATTTCGACGCAACCCTTGCCCCAGGTCCGTCCGTTAATTACCTGCTGTCTATCCCGCCGAACAGCGAGGTCAGACTTGTTGGCATTTGTTTGGTTCGCAGCGGAGGATTGTGGCGGACCCCGGAATCGTTACGCATGTTGCTGCGCTCGTCAAAGGATGTCATCGTGCTCCGCGCTCCGTCGTGGTGGAATTTGCGTCACACGCTGTGGCTGCTGGGGATCACTGGAGGTATTCTTCTGACTGTGGTCGCGTGGGTTGTGGTGCTGGGTCGGCGGCTGCAGGAGCAAATGGACATCATTCGCCAGAAGTTGAAAAGCAGTGCAGTGCTCGAAGAGCGCAATCGGATTGCCCGGGAGCTTCACGACACGCTGGAACAAGAACTGGCCGGCATTACCATGCAACTGGATCTAGCGGTCGATTGCTTCCAGCAAGCGCCGGGCGTGGCCCAGCAGGCGCTCAAAACGGCGCGTAATATGAGCCGCCACAGCATGGTCGAAGCGCGCCGTTCTGTGTGGGACCTGCGTTGCCAATTGTTGGACGAGGGGGATCTCGTCTCTGCACTGGCGCAAATCGTCGAGCCGCTGGCCCCGCGCGAGCATGTCACGGTGGACGCCAAGATCGAAGGCCGTCCGGTGCGGCTGCCCAGACCGGTCGAGATGAACCTGCTGCGCATCGGGCAGGAAGCAGTGGCGAACGCCGTGAAACACGGGCGGGCGCGGCGCGTCGCCATCGAATTGCGATACGCGCCCACATCGGTTTGCCTGATCGTGAGTGATGATGGACAGGGTTTTGCGGCAGATCAGGCTTCCCCCACAGGACATTTCGGACTTCTCGATATGCGCGAGCGCGCGCAGTCGATGGGCAGCCAGTTGAAGGTCGAGAGCGAGCCCGGACGCGGGACCAACATTGCCGTGGAAGTTCCTGTGCATTCGAACGAAGTCATCGATGAAGCAATCAAAACCAATACGTATTCTGGTGGTTGACGATCACTTCATGGTCCGGATGGGTCTGTCTGCTTCCTTGAACGTTGAGCCGGACATGGAGGTGGTGGCCGAGGCAGGCAACGGCGAGGCTGCGCTCGAGGCTTACCGCCAACACCGTCCCAGCCTGGTCATGATGGATCTTCGGCTTCCGGGAATGAGCGGTACCGATTGCACGGCGGCGATGATTCACGAATTTCCCGACGCATCCATCCTCATGCTGTCTACTCATTCGGGGGAGGAGGAGATCTATCGCGCGCTGCGGGCCGGTGCCCGGGGGTACGTTGTAAAGAGCATCATCCGTGAGGAACTCCTGCGCGCAGTCCGCGAGGTTCATCAAGGGCGGCAGTATGTGGATCCAATCGTGGCTTCGCACTTGACGGAGCGCCGTTCCCATCGCTCGTTGAGCACCCGGGAAGTTGAGGTCCTGCGGATGGTGGCAAAGGGGCTGGGGAACAAGGAGATCGCGAGTGCGTTGAATATCGCGGAAGTGACGGTTAAATTGCACGTGAGTCACGTGCTTGAGAAGCTCGGCGTGAAGGATCGCACCCAGGCAGCGACGGTTGCACTGCAACGAGGGATCATCTCGCTCGACTCATGATGAACTCCGAAGCGCACCGCGATGAAATCAACGCCCTCCTTTTTCGAGAATGTTCTTAGCTGTACGAAAGTAGTATTGACACCCCTTCCCTAGTTATTTTCTATTAGTACGTTTACATTACGCTTAGGTCAGAGGCAACTGAGGCCTAACGATGCCGTTGTGCGGAGACGGCGAACCGTTCTTTCCGGTTCCAAGGGGGGCGTGACATGAGGCGTGATTGGTTGATGGGGCTGGGGTTTGGGGTTCTGTGGCTGCTGATGCTGGGCAACGCGGTGGCGCAATCGGACCGTGGTACGATCGCAGGCTCGGTTCTGGACAGTTCGGGAGCCACAGTTGGCGGAGCAGCGATCACGATCACCGGAGCTGATACGGGCAGTGTTTATAAGACGGTCTCCTCGCCCGAGGGAAACTATCGCGTCTCCGATATTGCCGTCGGCCGGTATGACGTGATAGCGGAAGGCAAGGGATTCAAATTATCCCTGCAAAAAGGCGTCCTGGTACAGATCAATACGGTAACGGCCCTGAACATTACGCTGCAGCCCGGCAACGTGAAGGAAGAAGTCACCGTGCTGGCGGACGCGCCAACCCTGCAGACCGAGGCAACCGACATCGGTACAGTTGTTGATAGGAGGGAAATACTGGAGTTGCCACTGGCGCTGGGCGGACAGGGCGTGCTGCGTGCCCCCGAGGCCTTTGTCTTTCTAACGCCTGGCACCGCTGGACCGGGGACTGCCGACAACAGCAACGGCGTATTTCAAGCGAAGCTTGCCGGCGGACAGAACTTTGGCAACGAGATCATCTTAGACGGAGCAAGTACAGCCCGCGCCGATAGCGGCTCCTCTTTTGATCAGACAGCTCCGTCGGTTGAGGCTTTACAAGAGTTCAAAGTTACTACGTCGACTATCCCAGCAGACTTTGGCCGGACATCCGGCGGAGTTGAAAGCTTTGTCACTCGGTCCGGAACCAACTCGTACCACGGGGGCCTGTACGAGATTTTCCGCAACGAAGACCTGAACGCTAACACATGGTTCAACGATTTTAATCTTGGCGCGATTTCTTCCGGCATCTCAAACCAGAGCCCATCCTTGTTCGTCAAGCCATTGGACCGCAAGAACGACTATGGAGGAACGTTCGGAGGGCCCGTGAGAATTCCCAAATTGTATGACGGGCACGATAAGTCGTTTTTCTTCTTTTCGTGGGAGCAATACCGTCAAACCCAGGGTTCCAACGTGCAAAGCACAGTGCCTACTGTTGCCGAACGCACAGGGGATTTCTCTGACCGGCTGGGCGGGCCCGTCCTGGATGGTTCGGGCAACCCGATCATCAACCCGTGTGACGGGAGCCAAGTTCTGCAGGGGCAGATTTTCGACCCGACGACCACACAAACTGTTGGCGGCGTGGAGTGCCGCACGGCTTTTCTGGGAAATCAGGTCCCCGTCAATGCTGTGGCTCAGAATATATTGAATTTTGTGCCTCAACCTACATCGAGCGCGTTGAAGAACAACTACACACTGGTGAGCCACAATCCGATTCTGGCGACGACCATGAGCTTTCGCATCGACCAAAGCCTATCGGACAAGAGCAAGATTTTTTTCTCCTACAGCAGCCGGGACAACGAAAATATCAACGGCCAACCCGCATTCCCCGAGCCCCTTGACACTACGTTCTATTCGTCCTTTTTCACTCACTACGAGCGCGTCGGCTGGGACTATTTCGTCAGTCCGAGCCTGATGAATCACTTCAACGTGGGCTTGAACCGAGTGAATAGCAACAGCGTCGCTGGGGCGGTGAACGGCACCGACTGGGACGCGAAAATAGGTCTTCTGGGGGCGAACGGCCCGACCTTCCCGCCGCTAACCTTCAGCGGCAACTACGGTTATGGCGGTTATGGCGACCCCAATGCCGACGATGACTTGATCAACGGGCTGGTGGTGTCCGACAGTGTTTCTTGGCAGCACGGGCGGCATAATTTGCATGTTGGCCTGGATTGGAGGGCATACCAATCTTCGATAATCGACCAATCGCATCAGTCGCCCAGCATAAATTTCACTCCGGGCGAGACCGCGGTTGACCCTTCGCTGGAGAACAGCACCGGCAACGAGTACGCGAGTTTCCTGCTCGGAGTTACCGATTCGGCGAGCCTGGCGGTCCGCTCCGAACAGCCACGTTTCACCAATTACTACTATGCGGCTTACGTGCAAGACAGTTTCAAGGTGAACAATTCGCTGCTGTTGACCCTGGGAGTGCGATACGAGGTAGAGACACCACGGAAAGAAGCCAATGGCGACACATTTACTATTGACCCCACAGTTCCAAACCCCGGAGCCACCGGTGTTTTAGGCGCCATGATCTTCGCCGGGCACGGGCCCGGGCGAAGCGGACGAAGCGGGGCTTGGGCAAAAACCTGGCTCAAGGACATTGCTCCGCGTTTAGGCTTTTCGTACGCGCCCGACTTATTTCATCGAACCACGATATTCCGAGGCGGCTATGGAATTTACTATGCTGGCCTGGACTATGCAGACTTCGGCCAGGCTCTTACCGATGGGTTCACTGCTTCTCCGAGCTTTGCCTCTACCGACCACTTCACTCCTTCTCCGGTGCTGCTCAGTACAGGAATCCCCCCGTATCCCCCGCCACCCAACCTGGATCCGGCACAGGATAATGGAGGAAGCGGAGGAGGCTTTGGCGGACCTACCTACGTTGCCCCCAGTTACGGACGTCCGGGGATGGTGGAGAACTGGAGCTTCGAAGTGGAACACCAGTTCGCCACAGATCTGATCCTTAATATCGGTTATGTGGGCCAGCATGCCACACATTTGCGCTCATCCCTGGCCCAGATTAACAATCTCAATCCGAAATTCTTCGCCCTAGGTAACAACCTTACTGCGCCAATCAATGCCAACACTGTTGGCGTGAACCCACCATTCCCGCAGTTTGAGACACTTTATGGACCGGGGACGGTTGCGCAAGCGTTGCGCCCTTTTCCGCAATATGAGTCGATTGACACCGACTGCTGTCTGGAAAACCTGGGACAGTCCACCTACAACGCGTTGCTGGCGAGCCTGCAGCGACGCTTTCACAATGGTCTCAATCTGCTTGCATCCTATACGTGGTCAAAAACACTGACCGATGCGGACAGTGCCTTACCTGCCTTCGCCGGTTTTTCGGGTGGCGGGTACGTGCAGAACTCCTACAACCTGAACAGCGAAAAAAGCGTAAGCTATCAGGATATCCCGCAAACCTTCGTAGTGAGTTACGTGTACGAATTGCCGATTGGGCGAAACAAACGATTCTTGTCCGGCGGAGCATTGGGAAGAGCGCTGGGCGGCTGGGAGGTTGGCGGGGTTCAACGATACCAGAGCGGCCAGCCGCTGGCGATTTGTTGTGCCACCGGCATACCAGGCTTTGACGGTTCGATTCGCTTCAACCGGGTTCCTGGACAGTCCCTGCGCAGCCACGGGCCCTTTAATTTCGTGGACGCCTACTTCATGGTGCCGGGCGAAACTAGCGGCTGCACTGCCTCCAGTTCAGGGCAGCTTTCCGGCGGAAGTAATCAGTATTTCAACTGCGCTGGGTTGGTTGATCCGAACGCCCCAGTTTCCAGTGTTGCGGGAACCCCCTACGGGTTTGGAGATATGCCTCGCATCACTGGGGAGGTCCGAAGTCAGGGGTACGTGAACGAGGATTTCTCTATCTTGAAACGCACTGCGATCACAGAGAGGATGAGTATGGTCCTGAAGGGGGAGTTATTTAACGCCTTCAACCGGCATATCTTTACGCGGCCTGATAGCGGGCCTTACGACTCAACTTTCGGCGTCCCCTTCGGCACCGTAGATACTCCGAGGAACGTGCAGTTCACCTGGCGATTTGACTTTTAGGTCATTGGGCAGTCTGAAATCGGCTCGCGATCATATGTGTCGCGGGCCTTTTTATTGGGCCGGCTGCTCTGGGAACAAGGGTATTCCGCGCCGAGTTCGGCGTATCATTAAGGCGTTGCTCAAGAATTTGCCCGAGCCCTGATATGGAAATACCGTATCCGATTCGCCACAAAATCTGCTTGGCGGCCTGTCTGGCGGGTTTACTCGCACCCACGGTGGCTCAGGGACAATTGGCACCCTCCGCGGCGGCAAAGTTCCGGGAGGGAACAAGCGCCCTGCAGCAGGGAATATTGGAACCGGCGGCGGCGGCCTTCGAGAGCGTGATTCATGAGTCGCCCCGCTTTGCCGAGGCCTACTTCAACCTCGGGTTGGTCCGTGAGCAGCAAGGCCAGTTCAGTGCGGCCGAGACTAATCTGCAGAAGGCACTTGCGCTCAAGCCAACATTGCGTGGCGCCAATCTGTTTCTTGGGATCGCGGAATACAGATTGAATCGATACGATCCGGCGATTGCTGCTCTTCGTGCCGAACTTAAACTAAATTCATCCGACGCCAAGGCGTGGATGTGGCTGGGTGTCGCGGAGCTGGCCGCGGAAAAACCCGAGGACGCGGTTGTGGCGCTGGATAAAGCAGCTCAGCTGGCACCTGACGATGTAGACATCCTCTACCATCGAGGCCATGCGCACATGCTGGTGTCGAAGGCGAGTTACGAGCGCATGCTTCGTGTGAATCCGAACTCATGGCGCGTACATCAGGTTCTCGCGCAAGCGGCTTTCCAAGCTGATCGGGACATGGACGCCATAGCTGAATACCAGGCTGCCATCAAAGGAGCTCCTACCCAGCCCGGACTGCATGAGGAACTGGGAACCGAATACTGGAAGGCCGGCAAGCTGGACGAAGCGGAGGCCGAGTACGAGCAAGAGCTAACCATCGATCCGCAGAGCTTGCTGGCAATGTACAAGCTTGGTAGCCTTCGCGTCGAACGCGGTAAGCCACAGGAAGGGAAACGCCTCGTTGAAGCCGCGCTGCGACAGAATGATAACTTGCCGAACGCCTACTATTACCTGGGACGGGCCGAGATGCAGCTTGGAAACGATGCGGCTGCCCTGAGCGACTTCAAACGGACCGTCTCGGCGGATACGGACCCGGAAATCGCCCAGCAAGCCTACTATCAGCTGGCCCAGTTGTATCGACGAATACATAAGCCCGAGGAAGCACAGGCAGCTCTGGACAATTTTCTGAAGCGCAAAGAAGAAGCGGCCGAACATCAACAACAGCTCTTTGAAAGAAAACGGAAGAGCCAGGAGCAACTCGACACGCCCAACGATGCGCATAGTCAGGATGGCCAATCACATCCGAACGGTCCGGAATCACCTCCAACGCCGCCCAACCCGAACTAATCCGCGTCGGCTAGCGCCTCTGAGAAGTTTGCTTCGATCCCGCGCGGCCAGACGATTTCATCTCGATGACTGTCGTAGCCAGCGGGGACGGTAAAGGGAGGGCTGCCACTTCTGCCGACCTGAAACCAGCTTGGGCGAACGCTGAAACCGCTCGCACGTTAACGCTTATTTCCCTTTCCTACATCCACCGTTAGCTGATGCGTAGGTCCTGCACACAGAGGCGGATAACCCAAACCGTCGTCACTATGGACGCGGCGATCAAGCGTAGCCAGAACGCGATCTGATTGACGCGGTAGATGTATTCGCCCTTGAATACACCCCAGTTCGGCGGAATAAGTGCGCGCAACAACCATCCGCCGAGAAGGGCGACAACCCAAACCGAAGCGATCTTGACGGCAGAGGCCATATCGAAAATATGCCCTCGATTGGCCATTAGTCGCAATTTTCTGGCAAGTCCGATCCAACCCCAAGTCCTACGGAGACGCAGACATTTCCAGGACCAAAGTTGTACCAGATGAAGTACAACTCTACAAACGCGTCGCAGGGACAGGGTTATACCAACCTCAGCGGGCTCCCGCTCCCGGCGGGCGTCTATCACCAGCCGCGGATTCAAATCACGGTGACGAATAACCGCGTCGTCGTTGCGAACGGGGGAGTTCAATACGGGCCGCAGGTATCCCCCTCCACGAATGTCGATTTTACAGCATCCCTGACTTTTCAAGCCGGCGACGGCGTCGATTACATCATTAATGAGGACGATGACGTTTACTGCAGTCTCGAGGGAGCCGCCTTCGTCAGCGAGGTATTTACTCGCGCAAGCGGCTTTCCAAGCTGATCGGGACATCCGGATTCACCCCCAGCCGTTGACTCGGAACTGAGCAATCGCTCCGATTAGTGACTGCGGGAAGTTTCCGCTGAGCTCGCGGCGCGGCTTTGCAGTTCGGCGGTGCGTTCGAACTCAGCCTTGGCGCGATCCGGGGCGTGAATCGCCTTGTACAGTTTGCCTAGCTGGTAATGAGCGGCGGCGTTGTCAGGTTCGAGCTGTGTCGCTTTTTCCAGTTCCCGTTGCGCTCCCTCCAGCTGCTGCGCTCGCAGGTAGGCGATGCCGAGCTTGAGGTGACAGAAACCATTTTCCGGCGCGAGCGCTACCGCTTTTTCGAGAGGTCCAATCGCTTCTTCCGTGCGGCCCTGCTCCATCAGCAAGTTTCCAAGATTCACATACGGTTGCTCGCTGGGATGAGGACTCTGTTCCTGCCAGGCGATTGCCGAGCGATAGGCTTCAATTGCGGCCTCAGGCTGCGCGGATGACTCGAAGATCAGCCCCAGATTGTTCTCCGCTTTAGAGTCGCGGGGATCCAGATCGAGAACCCTCAGGAAC
Source organism: uncultured Acidobacteriaceae bacterium (assembly GCA_963714225.1). Classification (GTDB taxonomy): domain Bacteria; phylum Acidobacteriota; class Terriglobia; order Terriglobales; family Acidobacteriaceae; genus Sulfotelmatobacter. The sequence continues at coordinate 175,242 of CAVQNY010000041.1, forward strand.
GCCTTGCGCGCCTCGATGAGGCGGGATTTCGTATAGTAGGCGCGGCCGAGATAGTACCACGCATCCTTGTTCGTGCTGTCGAGTGTCACGGCTTTCTCCAGCCATTTGATAGCGTCGGCATAGTCATCAAGAAGAGCGTAGTCCAGACCGACAATCTTCAGATCATCAGCCATTGGGCGCGTGATCGCCGCGGCCTTCGTGTAGGACGCAAGCGACTCAGCGGGCCGGTTCTGGCGGTTCAGAACGAAACCCAGCATATAGAGGGCGTCGGAAGAATCGGGATGCGACCGAACGTAGCCACGCAGCGCCCGCTCCGCTCCGGCAAAATCCTGAAGGTGTACGAGCGATTTTGCCTGGTAAAGAAGGGCGTCCGTTGTCCCCGGAGAGGCAGTCTCGGCGTCGGCAAACAAAACTGCAGCCGATAAATAGTTCCCCGCACGAAATTCAGCTAGGGCACGCGCAAAAGCGCCGCTGATTTGCGAGGAACTGGATTGCGCGGAGCTTAGAAGTCCACCAAGCAACAAGACCACTAGCAATGGAAGCAAAAAGCCCGAATTGGCGTGGCGGCCATTCATGGCTTCGGTGATGCAGACGGCGTGGCGGGCTCATCGATCTGAAGAATTTGATCGGCAGGAACATCTTTGAGCGTCTCCCTGATCCCGCTGGGCCAGCGAATCTCGATTCTTTGCGCGACGCGTTCCTTCCCCATCCCGAAATGTACGCGCTTGTCGCTGGCAGAGAGATAGCTGCCGGTCGTCGAAACCGTGGCGTACTGTGGTCCAGAGCCCGTCACCAGTGTGACCTCGGCGCCAATCGCGTCGCGGTTGCTCTTGTGCCCAACCAATTTCAGCAGAATCCAATGGTTCGCTGTTGCCGTTTCGTTGTGGAGAACGTGAACCGAGCCGTCATTGGTGGTTACAACCGCATCGAGCCGGCCATCGTTGTCCAGATCGCCAATTGCCATTCCGCGCGAAACCCAAGCTTGGCGGAAGACGTTACCAGATTGCTGGGAAACATCCACAAACCCATGCCCCGTATTGCGGGCTAGCAGCATCGGTTCGCGGTAGTGCAGATTAGGGTAGTTCAGTTCGATGGTATCGAGATCGTGGCCTTGAGCGATGAGCAGGTCCTTCCATCCGTCGTTATCGTAGTCGAAGAAGCGTACTCCCCAGCCCGAGTGAGCCATCGTCATCTGGCCAATCCCAGCCGTGTTGCTGGAATAGCTGAAGGTGCCGTCTCCGTTGTTCTGGTAGAGAGCGTAGCGTTGATTCGCCAGGTTGGTCACTACGATGTCAGGCCATCCATCGTTATTGTAATCAGCAAAATCCACGCCCATGCCAGCGTAGGTTCGCCCATCCAGGTCGACCGCAACTTCGGAAGTCAGGCCGACCTCTTCGAACGTTCCGCCTCCCTTGTTGTGATAAAGGAACTCAACCATGGAATCGTTGGCCACAAAAAGATCGATGTGGCCATCGCGGTCATAGTCAGCAATCGCTATGCCCAGTCCTTTCCCGGCTTTGCCGAGGCCCACCTTTTGCGCGATCTCAGTGAAAGTGCCGTCCTTATTATTGTGGTAGACGAGCGGGGAAATCGGTTTGAAGAAGTCGGGATGGCAATACGCCCGGTAGCCTTCCTTGTGCTCGCCGCACCAGACATCATCGAAATCCCAATCCAGATAGCGCAGGACCACCAGATCGAGGAACCCGTCCCCATCCAGATCGACCCATGCCGCGCTGGTGGACCAGCCGCCTCCTGCAACGCCCGCCTTCTGGGTCACGTCGGTGAACGTGCCATTGCCGTTATTGTGGTAGAGCTTGTTTCCTCCGTAGGCGGTCACATAAAGATCCTCGAATCCATCGTTGTCAAAATCACCGACCGCGACGCCCATCCCGTATCCCGCTCCCTGCAGGCCGGCCCTCTCGGTAACGTCTTCGAACGTTCCGTCCGGTTTTTGATGGTACAGGCGGTTCCAGTATTGCGAATCGGTCTTCTGGGGGACCGTACTTTTTGCAGTAGGATCGCTAAGAGGCGCGCCGTTCACAAGATAAATGTCCAAGCGCCCGTCATTGTCGTAGTCGAACAATGCAACTCCTGCTCCCATGGTCTCCAGAAGGTATTTCCTGGAGGTATGGGATGCCCGGTATTGAAAGTTGACGCCGAGCCGTTGCGTGGCGTCGACAAAGGCTTCGACAGAACTAGGTCCTGACGCCGGTGGTGCACTCTGTCCCTGCAACCTTGCCGACTGGACGGAGGCAGTAAACAAGAAATAGAACGGCAGCATCAGCAGAGAAAGCGCGTTCCGGAATGCGGGCTGAATCTTCACGGTTCCACAATTCCTTTGCCTTCCACCACGGTAACGATCCGGTCGATCGCCGGAATCTTGATCTCTTCCTTCGCTCCGTCTGGCCAAAGGATCTCCACTTTGTCCACCTCGGTGGCCGCGCCCAGCCCGAAGTGCAGGCGCTGATCAGAGCTGGAAGCGTAGCTGCCTCCGCTGAAAACATCCGCGCGCTGCCGGACCGCCCCCGTGGTGACAAATACCTTCGCTCCAATCGCATCCCGCGGGCTCTTCGGGCCGCCGATCAACTTTAGCGTCAGCCAATGATTCGAATTCTTGACCACGTTGCGCAAAAGCACCGGTGTCGAATCCATCACGTTGAGCACCACGTCGATGTGGCCGTCGTTGAACAGATCGCCAAACGCCGCTCCACGGGCGGAAACGACGACCGCCAGCCCGCTGCCTGTGGCCGGAGGAACCTCCGCGAACTTCGATCCGTTCAGATTATGAAACAGCAACGGCCGCTGCGCCCAGGTTGTGCCCCAATCCTGCTTGTCCACGCCCGGGTAAACGTGCCCGTTGGCAAAGAAAATGTCGAGCAGACCGTCGTTGTCATAATCCAGAAAACCCGTGCCCCAGCCGAGAAACGGAATGGTCCCATTGGCGATGCCGGCCGCGAAGCTTACGTCCGTGAAGCTGGCGTCTCCGTCGTTGCGGTACAGGGTGTTGTAATCGTCGGAGAAATTCGTGATGCAAAAGTCGACCCTCCCGTCGCGGTTGTAGTCCCCCACCGCAATCCCCATGGCAGCCTGTTCGCGTCCCTCGTCATTCAAAGCGAACCCTGAGAGATAGCTGATGTCCTCAAACGTCCCGTCATGCTTGTTGCGGTAAAGATATTTCGGCACGGAATCATTCGCGACCAGCAGGTCAAGCCAGCCGTCATCGTCCACGTCAACAAAAACCGACGCCAAGCCGTAATAACCCCTGGGATCGGAAACGCCGGCTTTCACACTCACGTCGGTAAAGGTGCCATCCCCGTTGTTGTGAAACAGATGATCGCTCTCGCCCGGCAAGCCCCGCGGGCCGCACATCACGTTGATGCCGCGAAATTGGCAGAATCCCGGAGGTATGCCGCCTTTGCCGGCGATGGGTGGATTGTCGGGATCGAACTTCACATAGCCGGGAACAAAGAGATCGAGGAGGCCATCGTGGTCGTAGTCGCCCCAAGTCGCGCCCGTCGACCATCCGCCAAGCGCGACTCCAGCCTTTTCTGCGACGTCCGTAAAGGTGCCATCGTGATTGTTGTGGTAGAGGCGGTTCTTGCCGAAATTGGAAACGTAGATATCGGGCCAGCCATCGTTATCGAAATCGCCCACCACCACGCCAAAGCCCCAGCGCTCGTTAGCCACTCCAGCCTTGTCGGTTACATCGGTGAAGGTGCCGTCGTGATTGTTGTGAAACAGCATCGCTCGCGGCGGAGATTCCTTGCCCTTTAGCGCGGGAAAGGTTGAGCCGTTCAGCAGATAGATATCGAGCCAGCCATCGTTGTCATAGTCAAGGAGCGCGACCCCGGATCCAGGCGTCTCCAGAATCGTGCTCTTCTCGGGAGCGCCCGACTTGTGGCGAAACCTGTCGAGGCCGGCGGCGTGGGTGATATCGGAGAAGACCACGGGCGCGCCATCGACAAAACCGCCCGCCGTAATCGGACGGGACAGGGCATCCTTGACCGGAGCGTGCGCAGCTCCAGTGCTCGTGCCGCTCTGTTGACCGTGAGCGTCGGCCTCCGGGGCGCTCTGTGCCAGTCCAGTAGGAAGCAACAGCGTCACGCAGATAGATCGAATTGCCATGAACCAGGCAATCCGCCGAAAGTGAAAAGCAAAATAGCTGGAAGACATGGCTAGCTCAGACACTGGATGCGCCGTATGACAGGCGAAATCTTCTCACACCGCCGGTTTCAGGTCCAGCCAGTTTGGGGCTGGAAGTTGGAGCATGAATATCAGTGGCAGCAGCGCTTCGCTGCAAGGTGTCGAGACCCGAAAGGTCCAGCAGCCTCAAGCTATAACATACACTGGAGCGATTAACCGACAGTTTCACCGAGGGTCTGATTGACAAGGATCGGCGCACATTGCGGATGGCTCGAACCAGGAGCGGCATTGTCTCGCTCGCCCAACTGGATTCCTTGCAAATGCCGTGACGATGGCTGTATCCAACCCAAAGCAGCGCTTCAATCCGCGCGCGACGTTCTATTCACCGCCGCCTTCGCTGACCCTGAAATCTCGAGTGGCCCAAATCCTGTATTGTCCAGGACCGAAGCGAAGCATTACTTCGCCCAGACTGACCAAATCCCAACGGCATCCGACTTTCGGCTTGATGCTAAGAGACATAGTTTCCTCAGCGTGCCAACCAGCCTCCGTCCACAGCAAGGATGTGTCCGTGAACGTAGTCGCTGGCGGATGAACACAGGAATATTGCGGCGCCTGTGATGTCGCCGGCAGTACCCCATCTGCCCGCAGGAATTCTTTCGAGAATCTGGCGGCTGCGGACTGGGTCGTTTCTCAGCATTTCGGTGTTGTCGGTCGCCATGTACCCGGGCGCAATCGCGTTTACGTTGATCCCCTTCGAGGCCCACTCGTTCGCCAGCGCCTTTGTTAGTTGCGCGACACCGCCTTTCGCGGCCGCATACGCAGGAACTAGAATTCCTCCCTGAAAGGCGAGAAGGGACGCAATGTTCAAGATTTTGCCGCCCTTTCCTCTGTGAAGCATGTGCTGTCCGGCTAGTTGCGAGAGGCGAAAAACCGCCGTCAGGTTCACAGAAATCAATTCATCCCAGAATTCCTTGGGATACTCCGCAGCCGGCGCTCTTCGGATCACGCCAGCGTTGTTCACTAGAATGTCGATGGAGCCAAATTCCGCGATTGTCTTCTCGATAAGATCGGCCGGCACTTTCGAGTCTGCCAGGTCGCCGGAAAAATAGAACGTCTTGCGACCGGCGGCAAGGATTTCGTCGCACGCGGGACCTGGATTGGTATCTCGCCCGTGGCAACCTACGTTCGCTCCAGCCTTCCCCAAACCTACTGCAATGGCAGCGCCCAGCCCTTTGTGTGAACCTGTTACGAGAGCGTTCTTGCCGTTCAATTGGAATGATTGGAGATTCATCGATTTAACTCTCTCCGATTCGCACGGGTACAAGCCTGGGACTCAGGAGATGTATGAACAACAAGGCCAACATGTAGGCCGATGCCGCGATGAAAAATGGGACCATGTAGCTTCCGGTCCACTGCAGCACATGGCCTACGACTTCGGCGATCAGCATTCCGCCAATCGCCCCGGCCATGCCTCCAATTCCGACCACGGATGCCACTGCCCGCGATGGAAAGAGGTCTGACGAGAGCGTGAACAAATTTGCGGAAAAGCCCTGATGACCAGCGGCGGCAAGCCCGATCAGAAGCGTAGCGGACCACAATCCGGAAAGCCGGTAAACGCTCGCAATGGGCAAGACGCTCAGCGCACAGAGAAACATCGCCCATTTTCTCGCCGCGTTCACCGAGACTCCTCGCCGAATCAAACTCGATGAAAACCAGCCACCGCCGACACTTCCGAGATCGGATATGACATATACGACCAGAATAGGCAGGCCGATTTGCGTCAGATGCAGACCATGCTTTCTCTGCAAGTAGTCCGGGATCCAGAAAAGATAGAACCACCAGATGGGGTCAATCATGAATTTCCCGGAGGCAAACGCCCAGGTCTGCCGGTGAGGCAGAAGCTGCCTCCATTTGATCTTTCCGGCCGGCGCGACGGGATCGCTTTGAATGTACTCTCGTTCGTCGCGGGTGCAATAGGGGTGCTGTTCGGGAGTTCGGTAGAGCCATAGCCAGAGAATGAGCCAGGCAAAGCCCAGAGCGCCGGTCAGCAGGAATGCCCAGCGCCAGCCCAAATGCACCGCAATCCAGGGCACGATGAGCGGCGTAACGATTGCGCCGATGTTGGCGCCGGCATTGAAGATTCCCGTCGCCAGGGCCCGTTCTTTTTTGGAGAACCATTCTGCAACGCACTTGATGCTCGCTGGGAACACTCCGGCCTCACCCAATCCCAAAGCGGCTCGGGCTCCGATGAAACTGGGAAGGGAGAACGCGATTGCGTGGCCCATCGACGCCAGGCTCCAGAAAACCATGGCTATAGCGTAACCAATGCGCGTGCCGAAACGATCAATCAGGCGTCCGATAAAAATCATGCCCAGTGCGTAAGCCGCCTGAAAGGCGAACACGAGATTCCCATAATCGATGTCATTCCAGCCGAACTCGTGCTGCAGCGGCTCTTTGAGCACGCCGAGCACCTGACGGTCCATGTAATTCTTGGTGACCCCGAGAAACAAGAGCCCGCAGATAACCCAGCGGAAGCTTCCCGCGAAGAAGCGTCCGTTCCGTGAGTCAGGGGAGGAAGATTCGGAAACGTGGCCGAGTCCGCCGGGCTCCGCCTCAACGATCGAGTTCTGATCCATGATTGACTTTGACTTTTCTTGGGTTTTACCCCGATTATTTCCGTGCCGCATCCAGGCCTGAACCGATTTGTTGAAATCCCGGCTGAATGTTGACCACACCAAACTGCCGGTCTTCGACTTCCCTGTGCGCGGCCATGGCCCAGAGAAAAGCGATCCGATGTCCGGGTACGGAAACATTAGGGTGATAGCCGCTTGGCATCAACACGGCGTCACCGTCGCGCACCGCAGTCACTAGTTCCGGATATTGCGTGTCGTTGTATACCAACTGAAGGCCATAGGCTGGCGCAGGCATATCAAAGTACACATACATCTCTTCCAGCATTTTGGCGTGTTCGTGCGGCGGCCAGCTTGTCCAGTTTCCCGGATCGGACGAGGTGAAACCAGCAATCAGACGGCCGGCTTCCAGATTGCTGGCAATTAGAATGTTCAACTCACGCCTGGAGCCGGGGTTCCCGGTGACAAACTTCATGCGGGGATCTTTGGTCACGTCGGCGTAGCGAACGAGTTTCAAAGGGTATTTCCCTTCGACGCCGGCCGAGAACTCCGCGAAATCCACGGTAGTCTTCGTCGACACTTCAATGGCGGAATCGCGGGGGACGTAGATCGCATCGAATGGTCTCAAATTGTATTCGTTTCCTCCGATCTTCACCGTGCCGATTCCTGCCAGGCATATCAGTCCGGCTTCCTGCGTTCCGTTGGAGAAGGACACCAGTGGTTGAGCAGCGTTCAGAATGATGCGACCGTAAGACAGATGGCGCATCGTGCTATTGGCTGGTGTCACGGCGAGATGACGCCCCAGGTGAGTGTTGGTTTTGCGAAACACCATTTTTTCGATTGGAACTGCCGATTGCGAACTCATAGAAAACTCCGAGAACTCCTTCTTGGTTGCACCTAACCTTGAAAATAACATGAACGGAAACCCGACACGAACGGTTCGAGCAACGATTTGAAGCGAGGACTCAAGTGCAGTTCTTCACTTTCCTGTTCAAACAATTTCTGCGGATCAGTTGAAGTCTTCAGAGCGTAGCGGAGGTACGACAGCCGCCTGAGCCAGAGGGCATGGCAGAGGTCTTTTTCACCGCGCATCCGAAAACGTAACCCAGCCTGAGTTCGGAACCCAGTGATGCTCCTCAGCAAGACCATCTGCCAACCACGTCGACACTTCCCATTCGAGCTTCTTCAAGTCAATTCGCATGGCCAAAGCTTCCTTACCTTCTTTCTCGATGACTCAAGGCAAATCCTCGATTCACCGATCGCTGTGGTGCGCGAGAATTCCGTCGGCGGGGCTGAGCCTCAGAATAAAGCGCCCAGCTCACAATCCCTCCTTCTCTAGAGATCATTGTCGGCTAGAAATCGACCGTCTGACGTCTATTTACCTTACAGAAGCTGCTGAATCAGGGCTCTCTTGCCTTGATGACAATCGCGCCATACACATCTCCATTGGCGATCGTTAATTGGTGAGGCGTGCCTGCCGGAATATGAACGATGTCGCCTGTCGCAATCACCTGTGATTTTCCATTCAGAATGCCAGTCCCCCTAGTTTCGCCGTCGTGTCTGTTTTTCCATCAATGACGGTCCCGCCACTAATCAGAGTTGCATTGCCTTCGGTGACCACGAAGATGTCATCGTAATGTGCGTGTACTTCGGCGCCGCCACTCCCGCTACGCAAAGAGAGGCCGATGTTATGCGATTGGTAATCGCCGAGTTTAGCTCCGCTGCTGCCGAAACTCTTAGCTTTCTGCGTCAGAACTTCTAATTGCGAGTTGATGTCTTTGCCGGGAAAGACTTCGGTTCTGCTCTGGGCGATTACGCAGCGCGGAACTAAGAGTGCAGCAGTTGAGAAGATTAAAATCAGCTTCATCGCTCCTCCTCCGGACATGCGAAAGCCCGCGCCGTCGACGACCCGCCACAATGAAGTTCATGTCCCGACGGAAGTCGGCAAAAGGAAATGCCTGGTGGCGGGGCCAGCGACGAATATTTCTTCGCCCGTCAGGAAGAGATCGGCAGAGCCTTCCGGGTAAATTTGCAGCTTCTCGCCTGACGTGGATTGCGGGCGCAGGGCTTCAACCCGGACCAAAACGCGGTCCTATTATAACCGAAGTGAATTGAGCTTCAGATTCTCTTGCCCTAGCTAAAGGCTGTTGCGAAACGCCGAAGTTTTAAATTTGGTGGTTTGAGCCAGTATTTTCGTGCTGAAGCGTGCTCTAGGGGCGTTGGTTGGAGTTGCCGGCTTGACCGCTTGACCGGCAACTCGCCAAAGCCCAATCGGTGCCGATGGCCCATGCGTCTCCCAGCCGGGTGGACCACTATTTCCCGCAGTCAACGTGGAGTCGACGACTAGAGATTGCCGAGGTCCAGCGCGAGCCCGAAATTCCATGCTTCTGACAGCCGAAACGGTGGGCGCGTCGGGTGCGGGTTCTCTCCCTCGATCGAACCACGATCCCCAGCCGACAAAGCTAGGGGGCGACCCAAAGGCGCGAAGAACTTCGCTACCGTAACTCAAGCGGCGCTCCGCAACTTTATTTCAGAAGCGGACGCGGGCCGCAACCTGGATCGTCCGGTTACCTCCAGGAGTTTCCTGCGCCGACCCGAACAGAGCGCCGAACGTTCCAGGAGAGAACAGCCCCCAGGGCTGACCAGGATCGAGCCACTGATCGTGGTTGAGAATGTTGATGAAATTAGCCTGGAATTCCAGAGCCACCGTCTCGGCCACCCTTATATTCTTCCTGATGCTGAAGTCGAGATTCCAGTAAGGCAGACCGGTCAAGTAACTCGTATCTCTGGAATCCAAGCCCAGGATCGGATTGCGGTAGTCGGCAACGGCGGCTGCCGGATTCTGAAAGATATTGACCGGCAAACCACCCGACGGAACGTTGTAGTAGGCATGGCCGTGAGAGGGAAGCGATCCGAGCGGCACCGCAGTTTCAAGGCTGAGATAGTTGTCGTTAGAGTCGCCCTCGCCGAACGACTGGGTCGTAAAATTCGAAGGCCAGATCTGCAGGGGCTGGCCACTGCCTGCGGTGACTATCGGTGCGAAAGTCCAGCCGCCGAGCACGCGGCCCATCAGGCCTGATTGACCCTTGTAAAAGGGCGGCGTATAGACCAGGAAGGTGTTGAAAACGAACTTGCGGTTGAACAACTGCGGACCATACATCTCGTTCAAGTTGTAGGGATCGTCTGCCGTAAAACCGCTGGTGGCCTGTACCAAGGCTCCGGTCCCCAGCGCTTTAGACCAGGTAAAGTTCGACTGCATGGTCAAGCCCCGCCAGTCGGCCATCTTGACCGAAGCAAAGCCTGCGTTGTAGTTCCCATGACCGATGCTGGAATTGACCGCAACGCCGGAGGAAAGCTGGCCGTTAGCGCCAAAAATCGGACTCTCCGAGGCGGGGATGGGAGTGTTCATCATGGTGCGAGGGAAGTTGAAGGCGTCAGCTCCACCGCCTGCGGAGGAACAGCCGCCGGTGGGGCAACCCACGCCGCTATCCAGATCGCTCCAAAGAGTCCAGACCAATTGGCTGGCGAGATTAGTACCTTCGTTGGACACCACAGCCGCGGTGCAGCTCGCGAACCCCGTACAGTAACCGGTACCTTTCAGCGCGGTCTCGAAGAAGGGCTGTGCCGTGACTGCGCCCGGGTTGGGCTGTCCCGCACCGTTGCCATTGCAGCCTCCGCCGGCCATACCAGCGGTGCTGCCGCAATATTGCAATACGACGTTCTTGTAGGCTTGCGCGAACTGCTGGCCACCCACGGTCATCATGTAGGGTACGGCATTTATGTTGAGGGGCTGATATTCGTGCGTGATCCTGCGACCGATGTAGCCGAATTCTAGCGTCAGCTTGCGCGAGACCTGGCGCTGAATCGTGAGATCGAATGAATCGACTACGTTGGGACGGAAATGAGGATCCAATGACTCGCCGGCCCCGGCTGCAATCGCATTGAAACCCGGATAATCCGGCTGAACCAGGGTCTGGCTCGGCGGAGGCCCAAGCGAGGCGGTGAGGCCATCGACGCCAATCCGGAACGCATTACACGCCAAGGTGTTAGGACCTGGCGGGCAGCTTCCGGTGGTCGTTTGCTGGGCAAAATTTTGCACGGGCTGGATCAACCCTGTACCCAGGAGTGGTACCAGCACCAGATCAACGCCATTCAGACGCCCGTAAACCCGGCCGTAGCCGCCACGAACGACGGTATCCTCACGGCCGAAGATCTTTCCCATCGGGGTATCGGCATCAAAGTGAGGATTCCATGCAGCGGCAATGCGCGGACTGAATTCGCCGTAGAACGGATCATAAGGATACTTCAAACCGTTTGCGGTATTTCCAACGAGCGCGAATCCGACTTCCGGGTTGTAGACCTGACCCAACAGAGCCTCCCGCTTGCGTGCTGCCAGGTAGTCCGGGCCGCTGATAGGCTCGTCGTTTTGATCCACCAGTTCGACCTGCTTGCCATTCTTTTCTACAGGAGGCATCTCCAGCGTCCAGCCCAAGCCATAAGTCAACGTGAACGTGGGCTTCATGTGCCATATGTCGCTGAAGTAGGTGTTGTAGTAAGGAATCGTGCTCTGATCGAAGGCTGGCGTTAAAGGGGGATTCAGCGTCAGATTCGAACCGGAACGGGTATATGCGATCTGCGCGACAGAAGCGATGCCGAGCGCCGCCGCTGTTAGAGTGCCGCAGTTGGGAATATCGGAGGTCGCAGTACAAATCGGCAGATCGGTGAAAAGTCCGGAGCCGGATCCGTTGCCGAGCTGATAGACAGGCTGGTAGTTGATGCCACCACCATTGTCGGTGCGTTGATGCCAGTTAAAGTTGTGCTGATATTGACCGCCGACCAGGAACAGGTGATTGCCTTTCAGCATGGAAACATCGTCGCGAAGCATCTGGTCGTGCCCGTCCCAGAATCGGGTACGAGTTTGCTGGGTGTTCACATTGTAGGGAGCGAGGTCGTCGGTGTGACCATTGCTCTCGCCGGAATATATCTCCAGCGCTCCACCCAACCCGGGCAACTGGGGGACGTCTCCAGCCCTTGCCCATTGCCACCAATTGCGCAGAAAGCTGTAATGAAAGTCGTTGGTGACGTTGGGCGAGATGTTGGTCGTCAGACCCCCGACCAAGAACCAGGCTTCCTGTGGGTCGCCGGACTGGGAGGCTGGCACGCCGAGCTTGTCGCCGGAGAAGAAGCCGCCGATATCCACCTGATCATTGGTCGCATTGGTGCCAAATTTGAAATAGCGGTAGCTGGACATGAAGTGCCAGTTCTTGGAGAAATCATGATCTAAACGTCCGACCATGAAGTTGTTGCTCTCGGGCTGGGTCACGTTGGCGTTGAACCCGAGTACATTAGTGCCGTCGCACAGAGGGTTCACACAGCTAGCGTTCGATGCTGGCTCATATTTGTTCCAGATCTGTTGGACGAGAGGATCGAGACCAATCCCCCGAGGATCGATCGCAGCCAGGTTGTAGGTAGCACCGGTGACGGGGTCCATAATGATGCCATTTCGCAAATTCGGCGAAGGAACGTCTCTGTGAATGGTCACTGAGTTGTCGGGCCACCGGAACGCTTCGTAGTTGAAGAAGACGTAGGTTTTTCCACCCAAGATCTGCTTGGGAATGAGTGGGCCGCCAATGGCGCCTCCAAAGCGGCTGTAATGGAAACTTGGCAGGCCGACGTGAAGAGCTCCGGGTTCGTTGTTTTGCCAGGAGTTCGAGGACCAGTTGTTGTCGAGGTAGTACTCGTAGCCGGTGCCGTGCCAGGCGTTGGTGCCGCGTTTTGTGACGACTTTGACTTCCGCGCCGGAGGAGCTGTTGAAGTCGGCGGTCTGTCCGGCGGTATTGACCTTGAACTCCTCAACACTATCCTGGGGTGTCGGCATCACACCTGTTGGGTTGCCGGTCAGATAGAAGGTATTTTGTGCGGCGACGCCACCGCTCGGATCGCCGGCGTAAGTGGCTGTATAGGTGGACATGTTGCCGTCCATGTCGTTGCTGTTATTGCCGCCGTCCAGTGAGAAGTAGCTCTGGTCGTTGACTGTTCCGCCGACGCTGCCCTCCGGGGTAACTCCGGGCTGCAACTCCACAAAGGTGCTGACATCGCGGCCGATGCTGGGCAGCGCGTCTAGCGCGGCACTGGTGATGGTGTTACCAATGGTGGCATTCATGGTTTCCAATTCGATGGCAGCGCCCTGCACTTCAACGACGACACTCGCTCCGCCGACCTGCAACGACAGATTGACCGTGATGCTTCCTCCTACTTCAACCTCTTGGTGCTCAGTCTTCGTGGTGGCGAATCCGGGCTTGCTGACTGCGACACTGTAGATGCCCGGCGTGACGTCCACGTAGATATAGCGCCCAGCTGAGTTGGTAGTAGTGATTCGCGCAATATTGGTCGAAGTGTCAGTCAGAGTGACGGTGGCACTCGCCACCACCGCCCCAGACGAGTCGGTTACCGTGCCGGCTACCGTGCCGGTCGAAGTCGACTGCCCCCAGACGGGCAAAATGCTAGCGAGACCAACGAAAATCAGAATAGCCAGAGCCAATTTTGAGATGCGCGTGTGCATTGCCACCCCCTCCACAACTTGAAATTTACGGACTTGACCGACTGATGATGGGACCCAAACAATCTCGCGCTACGTGGCGTGAGTCTGGGGACAACGATCCCCTACACGATCAATTCGTGCACAAGCTTCGAAAAGCTATGAGACCTGAAAAGGAAAGGAAAAGAAAGGTATCAAGAACCGAGCGCGGCCTGGCAAAGTGCAACTGCCGTTCCAAACATCGCGTGTTGCCTGTTATTGTGTTTATTGGACTTGGGGGAAACAGATTACAGCGCTAATCTGGTTTGTTGAATAAAAATATGGTTTTGCGTAGATAGGGTCGCATGAGCTAGGTACCCCCAGCCCGGGAATCGAAACACGCTGCTGGACGCGGTCCGCGCCATGGCGTGCTCCCTTTTCGTTCCTTTTACGGAGGGGCGGAGGAATTCGGACGCTCGAGGATGCAGCGACAGTCTTCGATGCGGGCGCCGACAAGATCTCCATCAACTCGTCCGGCTGCGACGTGGGGAGAGATTATCCCCCAGCGCCACGCTAACCGCCAAGGGAAATCTCTTGGGAATCTGCTGCGTTAACGTTTACAATCCCCAATGCGGTTTCCATGCTAACAGGAGACTGCTCAAGGATGTGCCTATTCCTCTCAGGTGAGCCATGAGCAGGCTGTGTTGTGAATAATCGGGCGACTCTATTCGACATCGCCGACGCACTTGGAGTTTCCACGGGCACGGTGCATCGTGCCTTACACAACCATCCCGGCGTCAGTCCGATGACCAAGACCAAGGTTCTGCAGATGGCCAAGAGTCTGGGATATCGCCCCAACTTGGCCGCCCGATACTTGTCCTCCAAAAAGGACCTGCGCGTGTCGGTGATCACGCTTCAGGGGACGACTTCTTTTTGGGATGAAGTGCGCGCCGGAATTGCCGAAGAAGCAAGAACGACGCTCCTAGAGAACGTGGACCTTGACTTCCGTACCTACCCGCGACTCGGCGAAGGCGATGAGGAAGCGTTCGAGGCGGCGCTGGACGCGCAAGCGGACGGCATTATCGTTTTCCCCAGTCGACCGCACAAGTTACGCCCTTGGATTCGGCGATCTTCCCGCCTTAACATTCCCGTGGTATGCGTGGTCACAGATGCACCCAACACCAGCCGCCTCGCGGTTATTTCGATCGACACCTTGGCCAGCGGTTCGTTAGCCGCCGATTTGATGGGGCGATTCCTGAGAGGCACCGGTAAAGTTGCAGTAACGCTAAGTGACCTTGCCATCACTGAGCATGCGGAAAAGTTGGCCGCTTTCGAAAAAACAGTTGGCTCTCTTTATCCCCAGATGCGGATTCTCAAGCCAATCGAGGATCGCGACGTTGAGTTCGAAGCCTACGACAAGTCCCGCAAGCTGTTTGGGGCGCATCCCGATCTTGCCGGAATTTACGTTACCACGGAGGCTTCAATCCCCGTGATCAACGCTGCCCGGGACGCAAAGATGCTCGACAAACTCACCATTATCACTACTGATCTGTTCCCCGCCATCGTGCCAGAGATTCAAACCTGCACCGTAGCGGCGACGATTTATCAACGCCCCCGCACGCAAGGCAGGATGGCGTTTCGCGTTTTGCGGGAATTCCTGACAGAAGGACAATGCCCCTCGTATCAAGTGACGTTCGCTCCTCATGTCGTGATGCGGGGAAATCTTGAATTCTTCTTATCCCGACAGCCTGGAAGTACAGTGACTGGCAAACCAATCGAGTTGCGGACGGTAACTGCGGAATTGGGTGAGCACTTTGGCTAGATTGTTCCTGCATCGTTTCGACCAGTCTTGATTTGTATCCAGCCTTTTTCGGAGGAATCGGTATCAAACTCCTGGGGATTGATGTCGGAACAGGTGGAACCCGCGCAGTTCTGATGGACACGTCGGGCCGGGTACTCGCGTCGGCCTCGGCCGAGCACCGGCCTTTTACGAGTGCACAACCGGGCTGGGCCGAGCAGGAGCCACAAGACTGGTGGGCGGCGTGCGGCACTGCCATTCGCAGTGCCGCGCGACAAGCCGGCCTTAGCCCAAACGAGGTCGCATGCGTCGGATTCTCAGGACAGATGCACGGTGCCGTCCTGCTGGATGCTGAGGACCATGTCATTCGCCCCGCCATCATCTGGTGTGATCAGCGGAGCGAAGAGCAGGCGCGCGAGTTGGCGGATTCGATCGGAGTAGACCGGCTGATCCGGGCAACCTGCAATCCCCCGCTCACGAATTTCACCCTGACCAAGCTGCTGTGGATCCGTGAACACGAGGGACAGCATTGGAAACGATTCCGACACTTGTTGTTGCCCAAGGACTACGTTCGTTTTCGGCTCACGGGCGAGCGCGCCACGGATGTGGCCGACGCTTCCGGCACTCTGCTGCTGGACGTCGCCAACCGCCGCTGGTCGTCTGAGATTCTGAGCTACACCGGCATTCCAGGAGCAAGTCTGCCCGCTCTCTGCGAATCTCCTGACGTCTGTGGCCAGGTTTCCGCGGAAGGGGCTGAGGCGACTGGATTGAGAATGGGCACCCCGGTGGTGGCGGGTGCAGGCGATCAATCTGCGGGTGCTGTCGGCATGGGCATAGTCCAGCCAGGCGCGGTCAGCGCGACGATCGGAACCTCTGGCGTGGTCTTTGCGGCGACAGAACGTCCCGCTCTCGATTTGCGCGGGAGAATCCATACTTTTTGTCATGCCATCCCTGGCCGCTGGCACGTCATGGGAGTCACGCAGGCAGCGGGTCTTTCCCTGCAATGGTTTGCCAATCAATTCGCGAAAGATTTGCAGGGCGATCCCAATCGCTACGCGCGTCTAGCGTTGGAGGCGGGCACAGCACCGGTTGGCGCCGACGGCCTGTATTGGCTTCCTTACCTGATGGGGGAGCGCACGCCACACCGCGATCCCCATGCTCGCGGCGCTCTGCTAGGGCTAACCGCATCGCACACTCGGGCCCACGTTGCGCGGGCCATTCTCGAAGGAGTGGCCTTCAGTCTCAAGGATTCGTTTTCCATCTTCGACGAATTAGGCCTTCCCGTCGAACGCATTCGGCTCGGCGGGGGAGGCGCCCGGTCGCCGCTTTGGCGCCAGATCCAAGCCGATGTCTATCAGCACGAGGTGGAAGTCCCAGAAGCTGAGGAGGGAGCTGCCTACGGTGCCGCAATCTTGGCCGGCGTGGGCGCTAAGATCTGGTCTTCCGTCGATGAAGCTTGTGAAGCGGTCGTTCGCGTGGCGCAACGGATCGCGCCCGATCCTGCCGCATCGGCTGTAATGCGGCAAAACTATCTTGTGTATGGCAAGATTTATCCCGCCCTTCGGGATCTCTTGGGAAAGCCGGCTTCAACCAGCTCTGTCCCGCTCCATGAAAGGGCCTGAACGCCCCTTCCCGTGGGGATCGAACAGGACTGTGTTCTCTTCAAGAATCAGACATCCCCGCCTCTTCGCATGCGTTCTCGTGCCGGTGAAAAATGCCAGCAATAAGCAATTCCGACAATCAAGAGTAATCCGCCCCACCATACCTTGGCGTGCAATGCGTACAGCACGACCCGGCCCAGCGTAAACGTTTACGGTCTACATCCCCTGTCAAGAAAAATCGCTTTCCAGCGCGAATAAAGATGCGTTCGCGGGGACGTTCTGCTCGCAGAAGGAATCTCTAGAGTGACCCTAACCTTGCCAATAAGACAGGGAACGGCATGGGCCGGTACCCGGGATCCAAATTCGCCAGCCTACAGGCCTTTTCCTTCCCCGGTCGGCGCAGACACAGAAGCGCCTCCAGATACCTCGGCGTCCGTGATTTCCAACTACGCTGTCGCCATGAAAAATGTCGAATCCAGCGCAACCGTGCTGGAGCAGTGACGTTGCTGTCCAACCGCTAGAATTTGAAATTGGATAAGGTGACGACCAACATTTTCGCGAGCGGTGCCGGGGCTGATTCGCGGGCAATGACCCAGTTAGACTGCACCACCTTTTCATACATCTCCTTGACCTGGCAATTTGCGCTGTGCTACAAGCATCCTTCTGACCGTAAGCGTTAACGGGAACGAGGGTGTTGCCCCCAACGCCTCGCGAAGCGGTCAGCGGCTGATTAAGGACATTTCATGCACAGAATGCGGATCTCAGTTTCCTTCGAGTTCGCTGTGTTTTTTATCTTGATGTTCACCCACTGTCTGGCTCAGTCCGGCGACCCTATCTATCTTGAACCCTCGCAGCCGATCGAGGTTCGGGTAAATGATTTGATCAGCCAGATGACGCTCGAAGAAAAGGCATCGCAACTGGTAAATCAGGCGCGCGCCATTCCGCGGCTGCAGATTCCCGCCTATGACTGGTGGAGTGAAGCTCTTCACGGGGTGGCGAACGCCGGCATCGCCACCGTATTTCCCGAGCCAATCGGGCTGGCGGCCACCTTCGATGATCCTCTGATTCACGAAATGGCGATTGTGATTGGCACCGAAGCACGAGCCAAGCATAACCAGGCCGTGCGAGCGGGACGACGGGACATCATGGAGGGGCTGGATTTCTGGTCGCCAAACATCAACATCTTCCGCGATCCGCGCTGGGGACGTGGGCAGGAGACTTACGGGGAAGATCCTTTTCTGACGGGGCGCATGGGCGTGGCGTTTGTCACCGGGCTGCAGGGTGACGATGCAAAATATTTGCGCGTGATCTCTACTCCGAAGCATTTTGCCGTGCACAGCGGGCCCGAGCTTTCGCGGCACAGCATTGATGTGCAAATTTCCAAGCACGATATCGAGGATACGTATCTTCCGGCATTCCGCGCGGCCGTGACCGAAGGCCACGCCGAGTCGGTGATGTGCGCCTACAATCGCGTGAACGGACAACCCGCCTGCGCCAACACCTTTTTGCTGCAAGACGAATTGCGCGGTGCATGGAAATTCAACGGTTATGTAGTGTCGGACTGCGATGCGATTGTGGACATTTACCATGGCCATCACTTCGTGAAGAGCCAGGCCGAAGCTGCGGCAGTCGCGATCAAAACCGGCATGGACAACGAATGCGCGGACTTTTTCACCGTTGCCAAGGACAGTCTCGACTATCAGCCGTTCATCGACGCGGTGAAGCAGGGACTGCTTAGCGAAGCTGATCTTGACACTTCGCTGCGACGCCTGTTCACGGCGCGCATTCGGCTGGGGATGTTCGACCCTCCGGATAAAGTGCCGTATGCGCAAACTCTGGACTCGGAGATCGACACCCCCGCGCACCGCGACCTCGCACTCAAGATCGCGCAAGAATCCATGGTGCTGCTGAAGAATGATGGCGTGCTGCCTCTGGGCGCGAATGCGAGGAACCTTCTTGTCGTCGGCCCTCTGGCCGAATCAGTGGAAGTCTTGTACGGCAACTACGCCGGAACGGCATCGCACGCGGTCACGGTGCTCGAAGGCATTCACAAACAATTTGCCGCAAGCAAAATTTCCTACGTGCCCGGGACAGATTTTCTCCGCCAGCCGAGCGCCGTCCCTCTGTCTGCGCTCACCACCCCGAATGGGAAGCCGGGGCTTAAGGCCGAGTATTTCTCCGGCGATTTTTCCGGTGCCCCGCAAGTCACGCGGGAGGACCCGCGTGTTGATCTCCGGCTTGCTCCAATGTTCTACGCAGACTCAGAGGTAGTACCGTTGCCCACCGGTATGAAGGAAGTGTCGGTGCGCTGGACTGGCTTTCTGACGCCAGATAAAACGGGGAGCTATAAAGTTGGACTCATCGGTTCCATGGACCGGATGTGGTTCGATGACAAGCTGGTTGTCGACGATGCGAACCTCCACGATCCCAATACACAGATAGTGGCGTTACAGTTGATAAAGGGTCATCGCTATCCGGTAAAGATTGAATTCTTACAGGGCGGCTTCGGCACCGAGCTGGTGTGGATGCCGGTAAGTGCCGATCCGCTGGTGGAAGCAGTTTCTGCGGCGCACAAGGCGGATGTGATCGTGGCCGTGGCCGGCATTACCTCGAAGCTGGAAGGCGAAGAGACGAACATCAATCTCCCCGGCTTTCGCGGAGGCGATCGCACCAGCCTGAATCTTCCCGAGGAAGAACAGGCTCTGCTCGGTGCTTTGAAAGCGAGTGGCAAGCCGCTCGTGATCGTGCTGATGAATGGCAGCGCCCTTGCCGTAAACTGGGCGAACGATCACGCCAATGCGATTCTCGAGGCCTGGTACGCCGGCGAAGAAGGAGGCACCGCTGTCGCGCAAACGCTGGCCGGCGTGAACAATCCGGCTGGACGTTTGCCCGTGACTTTCTATAAAGGCGTGGAGCAGTTGCCAAACTTTGAAGACTATTCGATGACGAACCGCACCTACCGCTACTTTACGGGGGAGCCGCTTTATCCGTTCGGCTATGGGCTAAGTTATTCAAAGTTCGAATACAGCGGGTTGAAGCTGTCGAATTCCGAATTGCCGGCTGGAAATCCGCTGCAACTCGAAATCGACGTGAAGAACGTGAGCCAGCGGGCAGGCGATGAGGTGGTTGAACTGTATTTGACCTTCCCCAAAACGCCGGGGGTGCCCCTGCGCGCGCTGCGCGGATTTATTCGCGTTCACCTCGATGGAGGCGAGCAACGTCATGTGAAGCTCACCCTGCGTCCGCGCGACTTGAGTTACGTAAACGAAGCCGGAGACCGGCTTATCGGTGCCGGCGATTACCTGATCACGGTCGGCGGAGGGCAACCCGGCACGCCAGCCGCGCAGGCCGAGGTTCATTTTACGATTCGCGGCGAGGAGAAATTACCGGAGTGATTCCCTGTTTATCGTGAACATAAGTCTCGGCTTTCGAGTCATTACAATAGTAATAACGTATCGGAGGCCAGCTGTGGTCAAACTCAAGGTCCGCAAATTCGGGAACTCGCTCGGAGTTGTCCTACCGAAAGAGGTCATCAATCGCCTGCACACCGGCGACGGTAAACCGCTGTTCCCGATCGAAGCTCCGGAGGGTGGCTATCGGCTCACGCCTTATGATCCTGGCTTCGAGGAAAAAATGGCGAAGGCGGACGACATCATCAGCCGCTACCGCAATACACTCCACGTTCTCGCCAAATGAAGGCCCCGGTCTGGATCGACGAGCGCGATGTACTCGCGCTGCACGGCGGCGCGGGGAGATTGCGCGACGATGCCTTGCTGAAATCAGCGCTGGCCCGGCCGCAACAGCACTTCGCCTATGCCGAGTCTCCTGATATTGTCGACATGGCCGCCGCTTATACGGGGGCATCGTGCGCAACCATCCTTTTGCTCCTTTTGTAGATGGCAACAAGCGCACGGGATTTGTGGTGGGAATCCTGTTTCTCGAACTCAACGGTTATCGCTTCAGTGCGAGCGAGGAAGACGCAGCGCAGGTGGTCCTGGAGTTGGCGAGCGGGAACCTCGGCGAAGCAGGCTATATCGCTTTTCTTCGCGCTCAGGCATCGCTTGGAAAAAAATAAACCACGATTTCTGTACCCCAAGACACCGCAGAGAAAGGAGCTTCTTTCTCAATGATTGGCAGCATGGTGGGTGAACCGAAGCGACGCGTCCTCCGTGATCCTCAACGGGACGACGGATCTGAGGAAGGTTAACTCCGGTTCGAGTGGTTGATTGAATCTACCTGGATGGGAAGATCCAGGTGGGGGCGAACCATGGTCGGGGGAATATGGAAATATGGATCCTGATCGAATACCCACGACCGGTTCGTCTACGAGCGAGCCGATGCAATCGATATCCGTGCCATGGCAAGGCGACGTATTTGCAGTTCCACTTCGAGTGGATAGGTTTTCGCCAAGTTCGGAGATTTCGTCCTCCTATTCAAGTCCCGAGGATTGGCCTCACGAGGGATCAAGGGTTTAGTTCCGCTGTCAATCTGCAAGACAAGTGAACACTTCTGCTTACGCCGCAGGGTTCGGTTAAGTGTGAATGCACTGCCAGTCTGGGCTTCGCTCAGCAGGGTTCGGGAACGTGATTTTCATTCGGGAAGCTCGGTCCTTCCCCTCCTTCTCAATATCTGGGTAAGTGTTGGGGAATACTGACGCCGGCAGGCCCTGTTGATCTTGTCCTTCGGTTAGAGGGTTCGATGAGTAGTTAGGCCGCTCGCCAGCGGCAGTCGAAAGCCAACACCCCGCCAACTGGACACGACGTCCACAGCGGAATGTGGAAAACGCGTCTACTTCCTCGTTTCATGTCTCGGGTAGAATGCCGAGAGAGACGTTCTACCCGGCAAACGCATGAATCTTTCGACGAGACTGGCGGACAATTTTACCCACATGGTTCGCAAGCGCGGCGAGAACTACCACTCTCGGCGCTGCGTCCGAATCGAGCTAGGTTCCGAATCCGAGATGTTGGCCCGTGTGCGCGGCTCCGAGAATTATGACGTGGAGCTGACTTTTGGCGACGGCATACTCTCGGTCTGGTGCGACTGCTCCCAATTCGTGGAGAACGCCGTCCCCTGCGAACATCTATGGGCGTGCATTCTCGCGGCCGACGAACAGAGGTTTCTTTCTGCCGCTGCCTCGACGGCGGACCTGGTCTTCGATTGTGATGGTCTTGATCTCAACGACGCGCTCGGAGGCGAAGATATCGAAGAGCCGTTCGTCTCGCCCGCTGCCGCAGTTTGGACGCTTCCCGCGCCCAAACAGCCGTCCTGGCAGCATCAAGTAAGCGAGATTTTCGCGACCGGAGCGCGCGCTGCCACGCTCGGCACCACCTGGCCGGCCAAACGCGAACCCCTCTACGGTGTGGATGTTTCTAGGACACTTCGGAGTACGGGGTTGGTCCTCTCGCTCCAATCACGCGAACGTAAAGCGAACGGCGATTGGGCGCGCCCCAAGGCGCTCGCCATCAAGCGAAGCGAGATCGCACAACTACCGCTTGCGGACGACCGCGACATCTTGTCGGCCCTAACCGGAGGTCAAGAATATGGATACGTTGATCATTACGGGTACTTTGATCCGTACAGCCGGGTTCCAGAATCATGTGTGCTCTCCGCCACCATGGCCACAATGCTCATGCCAATGCTGGCGCGAACCGGACGTTGCTACGTGCGACTTCAAAGTGAAGCTGCCGGCTTCACCCCGATCACATGGGATGAAGGTGGTCCTTGGAACTTTGAACTCCTGGTGCACCGAGGTGAGACCGGAGAATGGACAGTGGCCGGCGTTTTTCGGCGCGGACAGGAGGAGATGGATCTGGCCCTGCCAGTTCTGATCGCGCAAGGTCTTGTGTTCACGATGGACCGCGTGGCACCGCTCGCCAAGGACGCTCCCTTTGAATGGGTTTCTCTCCTTCGGAAAATGGGCTCGATCAGGGCTCCCGAGAAAGAAAAAGATGCACTCCTGGCCGCCCTGCTCTGCTCGCCCAACTTGCCACCGCTCCATGTTCCGGAAGAAATGCGATACGAAGAGGTGGCGCTCGAACCCCATCCTGCCTTGAAGATTTCGAAGGCACGTGTCTACGGAAAGGAGCGCTTGCATGCAGAATTGTCATTTGCGTATGAGGGCCGAAAATTTTCGGCGTTCGATCCGAAAAGAGGCTTTTTCGAGATTGCCGGCCGCCGTTTTGTCCGCCGCAATTTCGCTGCAGAGAGGGCTGCCGCCGCACTTCTTCACCAGCTCGGGGTTAAGCTTCGCCAGCCAAGCGACTGGGAACTGACGCCAGCCTTGGAATTGGCGCCGAGTAAACTGCCTCGCGTCGTGCGCTCGCTCATCGCGGCGGGTTGGCTCGTCGAAGCCGAAGGGAAGATTTTTCGACGCCCAGGGTCATTCCGTTTCGAGGTTTCCAGCGGCGTGGACTGGTTTGAACTGCATGGTGAGGTGGACTACGGAAACACCACGGCGCAGCTCCCGCAGTTACTCGAGGCATTGCGTCGCGGCGACAACTTAGTCCGGCTTGATGATGGAACTTACGGTGTATTGCCGGAAGAATGGCTGCGCCGAATGGGCCCCTTGGCCGGAATTGGCACGCCCGAGGACAACCACATTCGCTTTCGGCAGAGCCAGGCAGGACTGCTCGACGCGTTGCTCAGCGCGCAGCCGGAAGCCAACTGCGACGAGACCTTTGCGCGTATCCGTGACGAACTGCACAGTTTCCACGGCGTCGAACCCGCCGAACAGCCTGCGGGATTTGTGGGTCAGCTTCGCAGCTACCAGTGCGAAGGCTTGAGCTGGATGCATTTCCTGCGACGTTTGTCCTTCGGTGGCTGCCTGGCCGATGACATGGGCGTGGGCAAGACTGCGCAGGTGCTGGCGCTGCTCGAAACACGCCGCGAGTTGCGGGCCGCTGGCGAAGTGATCCCTCCATCGCTGGTCGTAGCCCCCAGATCGCTCATCTTTAATTGGAAGCAAGAGGCGGCACGCTTTACCCCGCAATTGCGGGTGCTCGATCATACCGGCCTGGCGCGAAACGGCAGCGACTTTGCCGCTTATGACATGGTTCTCGCGACCTACGGCACGCTGCGGCGGGACATCTTGCGACTCACAGATACCAAGTTTGATTATGTCGTTCTCGATGAGGCGCAGGCCGTTAAGAATGCAGACAGCGAATCGTCGAAGGCCGTGCGATTGCTCCAAGGGCGACACCGCCTGGCACTCAGCGGCACCCCGGTCCAAAATCACCTGGGTGAACTATGGACGCTGTTTGAGTTTCTCAATCCTGGAATGCTTGGCGCCGCCAATACTTTCAAGCTCGCGGGGGGGACGATGCACAATGCCGACGAAGAGACCCGCCGCTTGCTAGCCGGCGCGCTGCGGCCCTTCATCCTGCGTCGAACCAAGGAGCAGGTGGCGCGCGAACTCCCGCTCAAGACCGAGCAAACAATGTACTGCGAGATGGAACCCGCCCAACGCAAACTCTATGACGAACTGCGCCAGCACTACCGGGACTCTTTGTTCGAGCGGATCGAAAGCGAGGGCCTGGCGAAATCAAAGATCCAAGTGCTCGAAGCGTTGCTCCGCCTGCGCCAAGCCGCCTGCCATCCTGGTCTGCTGGATCCAAAACGCTCTGGCGACACCAGTGCGAAGCTGGAAGCACTGCTCGAACAGCTATCCGAGGTACTCGAGGAAGGACACAAGGCCCTGGTGTTCTCGCAATTCACCAGCCTGCTGAAGATCGTTCGCGAGCGCGTGGATCGCCTCGGCATTAGCTACGAATATCTCGACGGCGCCACCCGCGACCGCCAGGAGCGGGTGGAATCCTTCCAGAATAAAGAAGACTGTCGTTTGTTCCTGGTCAGTTTAAAGGCAGGTGGCCTGGGATTGAATCTAACCGCCGCCGAGTACGTGTACATCCTCGATCCGTGGTGGAACCCTGCGGTAGAAGCCCAAGCAGTAGACCGCGCCCATCGCATCGGACAGACGCGACCCGTCTTTGCTTATCGGCTCATCACCCGTGACACCGTCGAAGAGAAAGTCCTCGAACTGCAAAAGACCAAGCGCGATCTTGCTACCGCAATCATCAGCGCCGACAACAGTATGATTCGTGATCTCCGCCCCGAGGACCTAGCCCTCCTGCTCTCCTGAGAAATGCGGCCGTCTGCCACGAATCCCGAGCTACTCGTTGTCGTTGCGCGGACAAAGACATGACACCGAGGTCAGAACACTTAAGAATTGCGGGAGCTGCAGTTCGATTCCTTCTCATGAACATCCTACGAAAGAAGAATCCCGTCGCCGTTTCTGTTCCAGATGGCCTGCGGCTACTGGCTTCAGAGGCAATATGTGGCAGCGAAGCTGAGCAACGAGGACGCCTGGCCCAGCATTGCAGGTAGGGGCTCTTTCATCTAGAAGATTAATCTAGATCGTTGGAGGCAAGATTCGATGCGCAAAGTCGGGTTGTTTGAAGCCAAGCAGAAGCTCTCGGAGTTGGTAGAACGCGCGGCGGCAGGCGAGCGGATTGGCATCACGCGCCGCGGCAACCTGGCCGCGATCATCGTTTCCGTCAAGGGCCAATACGACCTGCGCGGGCCGAGCGTTTAGGACAAGAGCGTGGCAGGATATTGGGTATGGGGAAAGAGAATCCGGTGTTGGTGCTGGCGTCGGGAGACGATCCGCAGTTTGCCATGCTGAATGAGCTACCGCACACAGTATGCGAGCAGGTTGCCGCGTGCGCCCAGGCAGGGAAGGACGCGACGGTGATTCTGCTGTGGTCGGGTTCGCGGGAGCTGCTGCGCGAATTATTTGGGATTTGCGGGAAGGTGCGCTGGGTACACTCCCGGGCCGCGGGACTGGACAACCTGTTGTTTCCGGAACTCGTGGAGAGCCAAGTCCTGCTGAGCAACGGCCGCGGCGTGTTCAGCGCGTCGCTCGGGGAGTTTGTGCTGGCAGCGATTTTGTATTTCGCGAAGGATTTCCGGCGGATGATTCGCAACCAGACGGCATCTGTCTGGGAGCCGTTCGACGTGCAAGAGATAGGTGGACAGACGGTTGGGATTCTGGGCTTTGGCGACATTGGCCGAGCCGTGGCGAGCCGCGTGCATGCCATGAGCATGCGCGTGCTCGCGACGAAGCGGCATGTTCCCGGATCGATTGATCCGCTAGTGGAGCACTTCTACAAGCCAGAGGAGCGGAGGGAGATGATTGCGCTCTCTGACTACATTGTGGCGACGGCCCCATTGACCGAGGAGACGCGGCACATGATCAGCGACGCGGAGTTCGCGGTGATGAAGCCGACGGCGGTCGTGATCAACGTGGGACGCGGGCCGGTCATTGACGAGTCGGCACTGCTGCGTGCGCTGGCGGCCAAGCGAATCAAAGGAGCCGGGTTAGATGTGTTTGAGCACGAACCGCTGCCGGCGGGACATCTGCTGTACAAGCTCGAGAATGTTTTGTTGTCGCCGCACTGCGCGGATCACACGGCCGACTGGCAGGATCAGGCGATGCGCTTCTTTCTAGAGCAGTATGGCAGGTTTGAGAAGGGCGAGCCGCTGAAGAACATTGTGAATAAGCGGCTGGGATATTGAGGGAGGGGTACCCCCTGCAGCAATGAGAATGGCCCACCTGGGCTTAGAGGAGAACAAAGGCGATCTCCTCGAAGCCGACTTCGGGACAACCTCGTCGGAGTCCGCGTTAGACGGAGATTCCGGTTGACGAGTCAGGCTACAAGGCAAATTGCAAGACCAAAACAACGTTTGAACGACGCTTCGTTCAAACGGGCTTATGGGAAACTCAGCCTAGTCCCAGTCAGATACTCAGCAACCCTGACATGGAGTCTGTAATTGGATTGGTTGCGAAGTTTACACATTGCGCTCGCTGGCTTACCAACCCAGGTAGTGAATGATAAAGGACGCGTCGGGTACGAATCACTTCGCTCATGCCGGTTCACCCGAAGACAAGGCGCGTTTGAAAGAGTATGAGTCTGGACCGACCGCCAAACTGGCAAAGGAAATCATGAAAGGCTTTGAGCTGACCGCGGCAACGGACGCTGATGTATCGGAAGTCGCGAAGGCTATCGTCAAGGTCGTTGATATGCCCTTCGGCACACGCCCGTTCCGAGTGCATATTGATCCTGCCCATGACGAGCCGAGATCGTCAATGGCGTTGCCGACCATGTCCGTGCGGAACTGCTACGGAATATGAAGCTTGCCGATCTCCTCAGGCCGTCGTCAACCAAAATCCCGGCTCAGAAAGCTTCGTAACCTACTTTGCCCGGAGTCCGTTACCCAATGTGGGAACAGTGTTCGCACGACATTCGCGGCGATGGGCCCCACGTTGTACCGGTACCGTGTTGAAAAAACCCCCAGGCTTAAAGCCGGCAAGGTTCACAGATGATGACTTTTGGCGCGGGAGAACGAGCAGCCATAGCATGGCATTGCCTACGTTTAAGTGGTGCTTACGGTGCCGTTACAGCAGGTCCATTACTTACTATGGCGCCGTCCTTCCAAACCGCCCGGATAGTCTGGGTGTTCCTAATGTCCTGTGACGGGTCTTTCTCCAGCACCATGAAGTTGGCTTTCTTTCCAGGCTCCAGGGTTCCGTACTGGTCTTCTACACGGAGCAGTTGCGCTCCGTTTTTCGTGGCCACGCTGATCGCCTGGAGGGGCGTCAGCCCCGCCTGAACCATGAGTGCAAGCTCCATGTGTTCCGCAAACCCCTGCACGCGAATCGGAGTCGCGCCGGAATCGGTTCCCAGCGCCACGAGAATGCCCGCGTCGTAAATTTTCTTCAGGTTTCTCATCGCAACGGGAAGCGCCGCAGCCTCCTGAGCGGTGACTTTACTCGCACGCGTTTTCGCCTGGTACTCGGGGCTGGTGATCATCTCAAGCAAACCGGGATCCAGTGCCGCCTGGAAAAACGGATCATTAATCCAGGCAGGGTCACCCCCGTACGCGACGGCGAAGTCGTCCAGAGACAGTGTCGGGATGTACGCAACGTGTTGCTTCTTCATGTCCGCCAGCAAGGCGCCATCGACATCGCCGTCACGAATGCTGTGCGCGATCACGTCCACGCCGTCGGCGACAAGAGAGCGAGCATCGTCTAAGTGATACAGGTGCGTGGCGACTCGCAGACCATTATTATGTGCTTCATCAATGATGGCCTTGTAAATTTCCGGTGGCATTTTGGGATACTGCCCCCAGAAATCATCGACCCAGATTTTTATGAAGTCAGGCTTCAGTGACGCCTGTTGTGCAACATACTTTCGGCCTTCGGCAGGAGTCATAGGCCGCAAGACGGCAGTGAAACCCATGCCGACAGGCGGTACTCCATCCTTCGCACCCATTCCGATGCCGGCGGAAAAAACGTTTGCTCCCGGCAAGGTCCCGCTGCGAGAGGCTTCGCGTATTTCCGCGAACTTCGGGCCGTCGGTACCCATTGACAGTACCGCCCCAACTCCGTATTCCTGATATCGCAGCAGCTGATGTCGAAAATTGTCGTCGGTTTGATTGGCAGCCGACGAGGAAGTGCCTTTTACGAGACCGAGATGCCCATGCGTGTTAATGATCAAGGGCATGATCGTCAGGCCATGCATATCAATGACTTTTGCATTGGAGGGCGCGCGTGCCCCGTCATTCGAAACGGAGCGAATCCGATCGCCTGCGATGACAACTGTTGTGTTGCGCTGCACTGCCGCGCCCGTGCCATCTATTACGTTCCCGTTCTTCAGGACGGTTATTTCCTGCGCATAGAGATGACTTGAGAACATCAGAACAACTAGTGCGGCTATGTTTTTGGCCATACCAAATGCGGTGACTGCGTACACTGCGTCAAGCTGATCTTTTCTAATTCGCTGCAGTGTTCGTTCAGTCCTGATCAATGAAAGCGGATTTCGCCATACGATTCCCAGCGCCATAGCTCAAGTCCTCGCCCTCCTCAGAAGTTCCTACGTCCGCTGTTGGCTGCGGCGCGGTCGCACACTCCTGTGATAGCAATCACCCAGCCCATCACAAAAACGACAAACGTTCGCGATGTCGCTGGGATTGATCCCTGCAGCCTTCACGCGAACGAGTGCTTCCCCCTCGCCCGGCTCGGGAATCGAACTTCTTCGATGCGCAGGACCGACGGTGGTCCAAACTCAGCAAAACACAACGATTTCATCTTGTTAATACTCACCGCGTCCTCTCTTAGGTAATGTCGCTCGCCTCAATGAACCGGTCAATGGGCATTGTCGCTCACAAGTTTGCCACAGCACTCCGGTCGCGCGGGCAAACTTGAACGATCCCATCCGCCACCAAGCGCTTGGATCAATAAGACGGTATTCGCCATCCGCCGTCCCAGAATGTTGACTGCCGTGACCTCATCCGCGAGAGCCGCGCTTTGCGCGGTGATCACCTCCAGATAACTTGTGACCCCGCCCTTGTAGCGAATGACGGAAAGGTTCAGGGAGTTCTGTGCCGCCACCACCGCTTCATCCTGCACCTGCGCTTCGTGTTCCAGAATTCGGACGGCCGCCAGATTGTCTTCCACCTGTTGGAATCCAGTGAGCACGTTCTGGCGATAGGCAGCGACTTGATAGTCATAAGCCGCACGCGCCTGGTCGTTGAGAGAACGGCGTCTTCCCACATCGAAAACTGTCCCGACGGCAGAGAGTCCGACAGACCATAGGCCACTCGGCCCGTTGATGAGGGTTGTAATGGCGGAGCTTTCAAAGCCTCCCTCGGCACCCAAATTGATTAGCGGGTAGTAAGCCGTTTTCGCGACACCGATTTGGGCATTGGCGGACGCTACCCGCCGTTCTGCGGCTGCGATATCTGGGCGTCTCTCCAGCAGCTCCGAGGGCACGCTGACCGGGATGTGCGGAGGTGGTGTGCTGAGAGGCAGTGGGGGAAGGCTGAATTCCGCGGGAGGTTTTCCGATAAGAATCGCGACCGCGTGCTCGTACTGTGCACGCGCCACGCCCACATCGATCGCTTCCGCCTGCGTCGTTTGCAGTTGAGTCTTCGCCTGCTCTACGTCGACTTCCGAAGCAATGCCTCCGTGGAAGCGGCTTTCATTCAATTCCAAGGCTTGCTCGTAATCCTTAACCGTAGAGTTCAGTAGCTGTTCCTCGGCGTCGAGGCTGCGGGCCTGAAAGTAATCAAGGGCCAGGTCCGCGTGCATGCTGAGGTTGACCGTAGCCAGGTCCGCCGCACTTGCCTGTGCTTGCTCTCGATAGGACTCCACGTTCTTCCGAACTCGCCCCCACACGTCGGCTTGATAGGAAACGTCGAATGGCAGCACAAAGTCGTTGTAGGTGGTGCCATGCAAAGCGGTGTTAGTGGGATTGTTCCCGGACACGAGGGTCCGTGTTGCGGATGGCCCGGCCGTCAGGCTGGGATAGTAATCAGCGCGATAGTAGCGCAGAGCTGCACGTGCTTGCTGGAACTGCGCCGCGGCGGCCTTCAGATTCTGATTCGACACATTGATCTCGAGTTCAAGGGCATCGAGTTGGGGATCTTGAAAAATCGTCCACCACGTACCGCCAAAACTCTGGTCGTTGGGTTGGGCGGGCTTCCAGTCTCCCAACTCTTTATAGGCGGGAGGGGCCTGTGCCACCGGAGGGTGGTACTTCGGCCCAACCACGCATCCGCTTAATGGGATCACCGTTATTGCGAGCAGAACTTCCAGCCAACGTGTGAGCCGCGGGTTATCGAACCAGATTATCTTTCGAGCGCGTTTCACTTGATATCCCCCGGCAAGGTTGCCTGAACAATCTGCACTTCCTGTCCGGAGACGATCGAGTCCGGCGGGTTGATAATGACCTGATCATCCGGCTGGAGGCCAGAGACAATCTCTATCTCATTACCGAAGTCGTGTCTGGGTGTGACGGGAGTGAGCACGACTTTGCCTTTCTCCACGATGCCGACGCGTAGACCCTCTGAGCGGAACAGCAAAGTATTCACTGGAAGCAGGAAGGTAGAAACCTGCGCCGGAATCGCCAAGTGGACCTCTGCGTAAGAACCCGTGAGCAGCGTACCGGTTGGATTTTCGACATCGATCTCGATCAGCAGGGTGCGCGTTGTCACATTGATGGCATCGGCAGTGCGCACCAGTTTTCCCTGGAATGTGCGCCCGGGAAACTCCGCCAGACTGAGATCTGCCGTCATCCCGACTTTCACCCCCCGCGAATATTCCTCAGGGACGTTGACGTAAACACGCAAGACTCCGGGTTGAGCGATGTGAAAGAGATCGGTTTTCACATTGCTGTTGCTGCCGGAATTGATGAGGTCGCCGATGTCGGTGTTTCGGGCGGTGATGACTCCGTCGAACGGAGCGTAGACCTTTTCGAAAGACTGCAATGCCTGGAGTTGCTTGACGTTCGCCTGGCTGGCTTCAACGATTGCCCTGTTGGCGTTGTAGGTGCCGACGGCGTTGTCCACATCTTGCTGGGCAACGGCATTGCTCTTCAGTAATCCCTGGAAACGGTTCTTGGTGATCTCGGCGAGCGCGAGATTCGCTTTTGCGGTGTCCAGGTTGCTAATCGATTGCTCCAGTTGCTGGTCGACTTCCGGAGTCTCGATAACAGCAAGCAGTTGGCCTTGCTTGACGTGTGCTCCAATATCGAAATACCACTTCCTCAGATACCCATTCGTTCGCGCAAAAACAGGTGAGGCGATGAATGGTTGTACATTTCCGGGGAGGATGATCTCCTGCGCGGGCGCGGTCCTTTTTGGCGATAGGACCGAGACTGCCGTCAGAGCTGCTTGATCCGTCTCCACGTTTAGGGTCCTGCGGGCCCTGACGCGGGACCAAATGCCCGATACCAAGAGCGCGGCAACCAGGACCAACGCAATCGCCACGCCCAGCCGTGTCTTGTACGGACGCTTTCCTACTGACCCTTCATTCAACGGGAGCGTTGGGTCGCCGGATAGTCTTCCATCTTCAGTTTGAGGCAACATAAATGTCTCCATATGGCTCGGTAGCTAGCCTTCCCGTCCCGTTTGGGCCGGGCGCCGGCGTGAACCCTGCAGAACGCTGAAGAATACGGGGACAAAGAATAATGTTGAAACCGTCGCGAATAGCAGTCCACCTATGACCGCACGGCCGAGAGGAGCATTTTGTTCACCGCCGTCCCCTAGCCCGAGAGCCATGGGCACCATGCCGATAATCATCGCCAGAGCGGTCATCAGGACGGGGCGAAAACGGGTGAAGCCTGCTTCCAGTGCGGCGCTAATGGAATCGTGTCCATCCGTCATTTGTTCTGTAGCAAAGCTGACGACCAAGATGCTGTTTGAGGTTGCGACGCCCATGCACATGATGGCCCCCATGAGTGCCGGCACGCTCAGCGTTGTGTGGGTTATAAACAAGAACCAGGCAATCCCGGCGAGTGCTGCCGGCAGGGCGGAAATCATAATGAAAGGATCGAGCCAGGACTGAAAGTTGACCACAATCAGTAGATACACGAGCACGATCGAGAACAGCAATCCGCTCAGCAGGCCCATGTAAGAAGCTCGCATCGTCTGAACTTGACCGCGGACAACGACTTGAGAACCGCGCGGCAATTGCTGCCGGGTAGCGACGATGATCTTGTTAATATCGTCGGCCACGCCACCCAGATCGCGTCCCGCAACAGAGCCAAAGATGTCAATCACGGGCGCCACGTTGTAATGAGAAACCACTGCCATTCCCGTTCCCCGGTGCAGCGATACCAGACTGGCCATGAGAGATGGAGGGGCCGTTGGGTCTGTGCCCGTGATGGGAATGTTTTCTAAGTTCTGCAAGGTGTCTTCCCGGTACTGCGGCGTCTGAGTCGCAATGGAGTAACTAACACGGTTTTTTGGGTCAACCCAGAAGGTCGGTGAAGTCTGGAAGCTGCCGCTCAGGGATACTAGGAGATTCTGCGCAATATTTTGAGCTGTAAATCCAAGCTGTTGTGCTTTTGTACGTTCGACGCTGAGACGCAGGTAGGGCTCATCGAAGGGCTGTTGGATTCGCAGATCTGCGGTTCCTGGTACGTACCTCATTCTCGCGAACAATGCATTAGCGTAGCTTCGATTCCCTTCCAAGTTGTTCCCGATAACCTGGACATCGATGGGCGCCGGCAGTCCAAAGTTGAGAATTTGCCCGACCATGTCAGCGGGCAGGAAGGCGAACGAAACCCCTGGGAACTGTCTGGGGAGTGTCTGCCGAAGCTGGTGAATGTAGTCGTCCGTGGGATGGTGATTGGCGGACAGGTTTACAAGAATGTCGGCGTCCGACGTTCCCACTGGCGCCGAATTGCTATAAGAGAGATTAATGCCGCTATAGGGCAATCCTATATTGTCAATGACGCTCTGGACTTCCACGGCCGGAATCTGCTGCCGAATCGAGCGTTCGACCAGATCACAGAGATTGGCGGTTTGTTCAATTCGCATTCCGGTGGGAGCACGCATATGAAGTTTGAAAGTGCCGCTGTCTACGCTGGGGAAGAAGTCCCGGCCCAGCCACGGAATCAGAACTGCCAGAGAGGCGAGACAGCTCGCGAAGAACGCAGTCAGGAAAACAC
The DNA here is from genome assembly GCA_963714225.1 of uncultured Acidobacteriaceae bacterium. Lineage (GTDB taxonomy): Bacteria > Acidobacteriota > Terriglobia > Terriglobales > Acidobacteriaceae > Sulfotelmatobacter. The sequence goes on from CAVQNY010000041.1 coordinate 208,442, forward strand.
CCCGGTGATGGAGGCAGCTCTGCAGCAGCCCGCGATAGCTGTGACGAAATCGTTCGAAGGCTGCCTCAAAACGTTTTTGAAGTCGTATCAGCGGATTGCGGCTGGGGGCATCTCCGGCCTCCTTTTTGTCTGCCCGCAGAAGGTACTTGGCCATTGTGGGCACGATGGTCCGCGAAAGGAAATACGAAGCCAACATGGCGAAAACCACTGCTTCGGCGAGCGGCACAAAGAGGTACCGAGCCACGCCTGACAGCAAGAACATGGGCGCAAACACAATGCAGATCGATAGTGTGGACACGAAAGCCGGGGTTGCGATTTGCGACGCGCTGTCGAGAACAACTTCGTCCATGTCCTTGTCGGGCTCGGCCTCGCGATTGCGATTGATGTTCTCGACTTCGACCGTGGCATCGTCCACCAGGATGCCCACCGCCAGAGCGAGGCCACCCAGCGTCATGATGTTGATCGTTTCTCCGATCGCACTGAAGATAATGATGGAGGTCAGGATCGCCAGCGGGATTGAGGTCGCGATGATCAATGTGCTTCGCCAGCTGCCCAGAAAAGTGAGGATCATGAAAGCCGTCAGGCATGCGGCGATCAGCGTTTCCCTGACCACTCCGCTGATCGCGCCACGGACAAAAATCGACTGATCTGCCAACGGGGTCATCTGCAGTTGCGGTGGAACTGTCGTCTTAATTTGAGGCAGAAGGGCCTTGATACCTGCGATCACGTCCAGCGTTGAGGCGTTCCCTGCCTTTTGGATGGTCAATAACACTGAGCGCTGCCCGTTGACTTTCACGATATTGGTCTGCGGAGGGAAACCATCCCTTACCCAGGCGACATCTTTGATGTAGATCGTCGTGCTGCCAATCGTCTTGATCGGGATTTGGTTTAGCTCTGCGATCGTCTGCGGGGCTGCGTTGGGAATGGAAACATCGTATTCTTTGGAACCGATTTTAGCCGTTCCGGTGGGCAGGATGAGGTTTTGCAGGCTGATCGCGTTGACCACGTCCAGCGCAGACAGGCCTTTTGACTGCAGGGCAGTTGTGTTGAGATCAACTTGCACCTGACGTTGCTTGCCGCCATAGGGATAAGGAACCGATGCGCCAGGTACAGTAATGAGCTGCGTTCGAATGAAATTCAAACCATAGTCGTTGAGTTCTTGCTCCGATAGATTTTGCCCAGAAAGAGCTAATTGGAGTACGGGCACGCTTGATGCGCTGTAGGCTAGGATGAGGGGTGGCGTAGTTCCAGCGGGCAATTGCCTCAGTTGGGTTTGAGAGATCGCCGTGATCTGTGCAATGCCCTGCTGAATATTCGCGCTGGGCTGCAGGAAGACTTTAACTACGGCCACCCCATACAGCGATTGCGACTCGATATGTTCGATGTTATCGACGGTGGTGGTAAGGGCTCGCTCTGTAACATTAACGATGCGGTCGCTCATGTCGTCGGGGGTGAGACCGTTGTAATTCCAGATGATGCTGACGACGGGAATGTCGATGTTCGGAAAAATGTCGGTCGGAGTGCGAACAATCGCGAGGCTCCCCAGGATCACGATCAGTATGGACACGACTACAAACGTGTAGGGCCGCCGCAACGCGAGTCGAACAATCCACATAGAATCTTCTTTGGTTTGTCAATCACCGACTGTCGTCGGTTCGCTAGCTGTGGTTTTGTTTAACCTCATGTCCATAGGTTCCAATGCTCCGTTGAACTTCCTGGCCGTTGCCCAGCTAATGTCGGCGAATAAACTGATTCTTGTCGGTTACTTGCCTTCCGCAACCTGCAAGGCCGTGCGATGCGCGGATGACGAGGCTGCGCATCAAGTGCCGGCGCACAAGACGCGTGAGCTTTGCGCGGGCGCGTGCGATCTGAGCCTTCACCGTTCCGTTGACTACTCCCAGAATCCGGGCCGCTTCTCTGGTACTGAGGCTATCCAAGTCGCGCAACTGAAATTGCTGACGATGGCAACGAGTCACGTCGATGTTTGCGCTTGCCCTCTGAACTGACCCAAGTGTCTGTAAGCGGAGAGGAGCGCATCCTGAACCGCATCCTCTGCGTCGGCCGCATTGCCTAGGTATCGATAAGCCGTTCTGTGGAGCGGAGGCAAACAACGCGAGAAATCGTCCTGCAGTTCCCGAGTTTGTTCTCTTGGAGCGGGAATATCGATGTGCTGTTCGTCTCCGATGTATGCCGCGGTCGCTTGCATACTGTCTCGGCCTCCCCTCCAGGACGTTAAAAGGCACGCCTGTTTCCAATCAACCGGAAGGCAACTGAGTCGAGCATTTTCAGCAACATGAGTCGACTGTCGGGCAGGGCAAGGCCCTATGGCAATCAGATGTTCGTCCCACAGTTGACATCAACGTCCGCATTTCGACAGACTCGCGTTAAACTCGGAAGCTCCGATATGAGCGGATGCACCAGTCGACGTAAGTTTGCCAGCGTTTGATGGTCAAGCTCACCTTCACTTTTCGCTGTTCACGTTCCTTTGTGGTTTGGAACGGGAAATGCATGACAGCATTTTCAGTCTGGTCCGTCGACACCGCAGGGTGCCCTTTCTCGGGTTGGCCACGCGTGAACGTCGAGGACCGTTCATCGAAAGTTCGTTGTCGACGGAGGTGCGTATGCAGTTCATCAGATGGGGTACAGCCAAGACGAGTTCCGATCTCATATCCGGCATTCTGAATTGCGTGTGTCCCGAGTGCGGCGGAAGCATGGGTGGGGTCGGTAGGGAGTTCAAATGTCAGGGCCAATGTCAGACCGACTGGCGTCAGATCTGGGAGCGAGTCCTTTCGGCCGGGCTCAATCGACGAACAACGAGGGCGATCAGGCCGAATTGATCTGAACGGATGGGTGCCAGGCTGTGCAACCGCAGGCGACGCACCCTTCCACTATTCAGGAGACAAAGGAGACCTATGAAACTTCTTACCCCAGATAACGTGACTCTCGGATTTATTGGACTAGGCAACATGGGAAGCCGAATCGCAAAACGGCTACTTGATCACGAGTACCCTCTCGTTGCATACGACGGGGATTTCGCTAAGGCGGAGGGCGTCGTGGCACCGCGAGGTTTCGCCGCTAAGAACATTCTTGAACTGGCGCGCACTGCCGATGTGATTCTTTCCTGCCTAACGAACGATGAAGCAGTTCACAGCGTTTACGCCGGGCCAGCGGGAGTTCTTGCGGAGGCACGGCCAGGAACCACCGTATTAGAGATGAGTACGATCTCCCCGGAGAGTTCGCGGGAATTGCACAGGCTTGGCGCCGAGAGTGGCATCGAGGTATTGGATGTCGCCATCTCGGGCAGCACCCCTGCCGCGGAACAAGGCATCCTAACCCTACTGGCCGGCGGCGACCAAGACTTGTTCCGTGCCGCTCAACCAATATTCCAGGCGATTGCAAACCATTACTTTCTTCTCGGGGGCTCTGGCTCCGGAACAGCGATGAAGTTAGTCGTCAACACGCTGTTAGGCGTTGGCATGCAGGCCATCGCTGAGGCTGTGGTCCTTGGGGAGACAGTTGGTCTGAATCGCGAGCGTTTGCTTGAGGTCTTGTCAAAGACAGCTGTGATCGCGCCAGCTCATGTGGGGAAGTTGGCGAGGGTGGCGAACAACGATTACACACCGCAATTTCCTCTTCGCCTGATGAACAAGGATTTTGAGTTGATTCTAAAGGCCGCAGCAGCAGCGCATATCCCCATGCCTGCGACTGAGGCGGCGTTTCGCGTCAATTCCGAGGAGCTCGTGCAGCACAAAGAAGACGACTTCTCCGCTGTCCTGCGGCGAATGGAAGATGTTGCCGGTATCGCAGATATCCACTCCGCCTCGATGGCGAGCTGATCGGAGAGCCAAAACGCCGATGCCACAAGAGGTCGGCAGAAAAATGACTGAAGACAGCTTTGGAACACTATCTTAAGTCTGGCCGGCAGTTCGGAGACGGGGAGAAGCTCTATGTATTGGGCTTCGAAGCTGCTCTGCAGGCCAGAAATCACTGCAAAGAGTTTGATCAGATCGCGTCCGAGATGACGAGCGATCTGGAAGAACTGCAGCAGCAATATCCCACGGTTGCAGTGGAGGAACCCTTTACGCACGGATTTCAGCGAGGACGGGAATACTACCAGCGCCCGTGCGATGAATCCAAACCGGTGTGACTGCTTCCCGGAACATTAAGTTCGATCTTCCCCTCACTTCTTCTTGCGCGGCCTTGTCGTCGCAAATTTCCTGTCCCAGCCATTTGAATTAAACGATGTCCTCCGATGGAGACACTGTCCAAGGGCGGGCGTCATTTCGCGTGGCTCTTGACCTCAAAAGCCCTTCCGGCTGAAGCAATTTCGCCGCAGCCCGATCCATCACTGACTTGCCCCGAGAAATTGGTTTGGTATGCCGATTGCTACTGCTCAAGGCGTACGAACCACGGAGACGCGTAAGGGAGGATGCGGTCGTGAAGCAGATGGTTGATTCTTCGGGCCTGCAGTACGCAGTAATCGCAGGGCTTCGCACCGAGACTGGTCCCGAACGCCTTGTGATTGCGTACCCGAACGAGAAATCACTGCGCGAACTCATAGCCGCAGCCTCCATCATCGCGGTCGGCTTCTCCTCGCGCGAGGAGGCGGTAGGTGGCAGAGCTTCCATGTCGACTGCTATTTATCGCCAGCAAATGCCGGAAACAATCGCAGGTGGGGGAACGCAAGGATATCGGCAGAGACTGAGCTGGGCAGAGCGCCGACGAGAAATAGGTTCAATCTTGCGGAGACTGGGTAGATTTCTCGTCACATCCTACAGCCACGTTGCCACTACGGTCATCGCCATCTTCTTTTCCAGGAATGCCGTCTCGGCGGTGATCAGGATGGCTCTGGGCAGTTTCGGCTGAGTCCTTTCAGTGCTAGCTCTGCTCGATAAACATCCGGGTTGTGGGCCTGTGCGGGCGATGTAGTGGAAACTGGCTACTTGAACAGTCGCGGCGAAGGACGGCAATTGCGCTCGCGGGATGCTTAGGTGGACCCCAGATTCCGTCTCCAGTCAGGCGCATCGCCCCGGCGCTACCAGTTGCTGCAGCTGCTGGTGTGTGTTCCACGGCCTGAACCGTCGGCTGTGCAGCGGATTGGTTGCTTGAGCGAACGCTCCCGGCGCAGAGGTCAGCAAAAGGCAGCCGGGAAGAAGGAGGGGCAAACCGTGTTTTAAGAACATGACAATCGATTCTCCTGAGGCGGCGACGATCTCAAATGGTCACCGCCAGATCTCTCGTTATCAGTTGGCCTGGTCAGCGACAATACGAGGCGCGTACGGCCGAATCGTCAGCGGACATGCCGTGTGATCGCATTGACACGCGATCTCGAAGTCGTTACTTCCTGCATCGCGACACGAGTCTGAGCAGTACTCGATTCCCCTGGGTACATCGCAAAGGCAAGGGATGTGTGCGCACTTTCTGGTTTCTTGATTCGCCATTACGAATTCATCCTTTCCAGCTCCACCTGACTTCTCCAACTTCTGAACCATTACAACTTCTGACGTAGCGCCTCCTGCTGTTCCGGCTCGGAGGCGTGTGAAGTGGAAGTCACTCCGGGTGGCCCAGCGTTGGCGCCTAAGTCGTCCCCACTAATTGCATCTAGCTCTCCAAACATCCCGTTGCGCCAACCCGATGCCTTCTAAGGCTTTGTGGTCCGCAACAGAGAATGCGAACCGCCAGGATGTCAACAGGCGGATAGCCGGTCCGCATTTCGACGTTGTGCTTTCGCATTCAGGAGCGATCCCTCGTATCTGCCGCGTGAAGGCCGGGCACAGTCACCGAGATTCTGCTGCTTAGCTTCGAACGAGGGGCTGAGCTGCCAAAGTGTGGACGGGCCAAAGGGAAAGCAAATTGCTGGAACGCGATCGTGGCACAAAACTTTCAACAGGCTTTTAAGTTCCTCTTTGGTTGCTGGCACCGCAAACTCAGTCGGCCATTCACGCTGTCGGGCAGGACGTATGAAGTGTGTCTCAGTTGCGGAAAGGAGTTTGCGTATGTTCGTGTTGATTTTGGCCGCAGCTTCCCAAAGCTGAAAGAGGGAGCGATCGGAGGGGACAGGCAAGATGTAGTCGGCGCAGATGGCGAGATGAGGATAGACGTCGAGACTGCGACAGAACTGTCAACCAACGCACGCGATACGAATCGTCCGCTCCTCATCCAGTCGCAGCCGGATAGCCTGTAGCGCAACAATTCTCTCCCTCCTCAGTGACCAGGGCATGTGGAAGGCCAGATCCATCGCGGGCACGTGATGCGGAAGATGCAGGCTGAATCACTGGCGGAATTGGTCAGAATGGCGGCGAAGCTTGAGCTTCCGCCCAGTGGTCTCGAATGAGAGTCTTCTCCAAACTTCAACGCAAGTTTTTGCTTCACTCTACCCATTAAAGTCGATGCCCACATGAGTGGAGCCGGCAGCTGATATTCCGGCCCTATACCAAAGTATGATTGCGCCGCCACTTAAGCATAATTGCGCCATCTTTGAACGCGTTGCTAAGGTTGCGTCATGGTGATCCGAAAGAAGGGGAGTATGGTGGCCATTGTTGATGACGATGATTTGATGCGCAGCGCATTGCAGGGCTTGCTGAAATCAGTTGGCCTGCCGACGCAAGCGTTCGCGTCAGCGGAGGAATTCCTGAAGTCTGGCCAACAGGACCGAGTTGGGTGCCTGGTCGCAGACATCCGCATGCCGGGAATGTCCGGTTTGGAATTGCAGGCCAAGCTGAACGCGGATCAGTGCAGGATTCCGACCATCTTCATCACGGCACACGGCGACGAGAAAATGCGGATGCAGGCCTTACGAGCAGGCGCAGTGGAGTTCATGGCAAAGCCATTCGACGATGAAGCCCTGCTCGAGAGTGTCCGAGCAGCTTTGGAGCGTTGAGCCCGATAAGAAGCGTGCACGCAGCACAAGGGGGTTCTCTGTGGCAGCTACCGGGACATGGCGGACGGGTGATCAGGATTCTTACGAGCGCAGATTCCAGCAGGTCATAGGCAGCAGTCCTGCGCTGGAAGCAGTACTCGAACAAGTCGAACGCGTCGCGCCGACGGGTGCCACCGTGTTGATTCAGGGAGAAACCGGCACCGGCAAAGAACTCATCGCACAAGCGATCCACAACATCAGCTCAAGGTGCGGACGGCCTTTTATAAGACTGAATTGCGCTGCCATTCCGCTGGATCTGCTGGAAAGCGAGCTGTTTGGCCACGAAAAGGGCGCGTTCACGGGAGCCATAGCGCAGAAGATTGGCCGATTCGAGTTGGCCGACAAAGGCACGCTCTTCCTCGACGAGGTGGGCGATATTCCGCCGGCACTGCAGCCCAAGCTGCTGCGCGTACTGCAGGAACAGGAATTCGAGCGCCTGGGCAGCGGTCGGACTCACCAGGTGGACGTGCGGCTGGTGGCGGCAACGAATCGGGATTTGACGGAGATGGTGAGTCGGGGTGAATTTCGCAGCGACCTCTACTATCGTCTGAATGTCTTTCCCATCCTGCTGCCACCATTGCGAGAGCGCCGCGAAGACATTCCAGCCCTGGTGACGCATTTTGTCGAGATGTTGGGCCGCCGGATGGGGAGGGAGATCGAACACATTCCTCCTGAAACCATGTCTGCACTGATTTCGTACCAGTGGCCGGGGAATATCCGCGAACTGCAGAACCTGATCGAACGTGCCGTAATTCTCTCCAACGATGGTGTACTCCCCAATCCTTTGCCCACCGCAGAAGCTGAGCAGCGCGCCGCCATCTCTCCAGGTGCAACCACGCTACGCGACTCCGAACGGACTCTGATTCAGCAGACGCTGGAAGAAGTGGGCTGGGTGATCGGCGGTCCGAAAGGCGCAGCCTCCAAACTTGGCCTGAAACGCACCACGCTGATCCACAAGATGCAGAAGCTGGGGATTTGCCGGCCTGGTCTGCAAAGCAGCGAGAACGTGATGGGGCCGGCATTGCGCGCATAAGATTCTCCACCGCAATGGCAGTAGCCTCCGCGGTGTCGAGCTGGAGGACCATCCACTTCGGATAGGGAATGCCCGCATCCGACGCTGCGTCCAGTAGCCGGACGTCGTCGTCCGAGAGCTGAAGATCTACGGCACGGATGTTGTCCTCCAGTTGCTCGGCCTCGCGGGCAGCGACGATGACGTTGCTGACCGCCGGCTGTCCGAGCACACACGAGAGCGCCACGCGGGCGGGGCTTGCGTCATGGCGACTCGCCACCTCCTTCAGTGCCTCCACGACCCGGTAGCCCATCTCCTTGTCGAAGGACAGGAACGAACCTGCCTCCGCGAATCGTGTGCCGGCAGGGGTTGGCGCGGGTGTACTTGCCGCTGAGGAACCCGCCCGCAAGTGGGCTCCAGACCAGGATGCCGATGTTGTGATACTCGGCGAACGACTGGAACTCGTGATCGAGACCTCGACCGACGAGGCTGTAGTACATCTGCGCCGTTACGTATTTCTCTAACCTCAGGTGCTCCTGCAGCATTACCGCAGTGACCGCCTGCCATGACATGAAGTTGGAGAGCCCGATATAGCGGACCTTCCCCTGGCGCATAAGGTCGTCGAGCGTCCGCAGCGTTTTCTTCGAGCGGCGTGTTGCTGTCCCCTGCTCCTTCGATGCAAACGAACACATCGCGGTCATTGAAGGTATCGGTGCCAGTCAGTATGGCATAGGATGGTCTCCGCGCGACTCACTGAGATGATATTGCGCGATGAGGGAGCAGTGATTCCTATCGGCTGTTACAACGCAACATTCGGAGTCACGCTTTCCTTGCCAAGTGTCGTTGGCCGGGAAGGCGTGCGTCGCGTCCTCGAGCCCGAAATGTCCGCCGCGGAGTAACGAGGTTTACAGCGCAGTGCCGATGCAATCAAGGCGGCGCTGTCGCGCCTCAGTCTCAAGGAATCCCGGCGCAGAACAGCTTGAGACCTGTCTGGATCTAATGCTCAAAATGCCATGAAGGTTGATGGTTGCGCAGATGCGTGCCAAACCGGCATGAGCCCGCAGTCGATATACTGTGTTCATGAACGTTACCCTGTCCATCGACGACCAACTCGTCGCCCGCGCCCGCAAGAAAGCAGTGGCCCTCGGCAAGAGTCTCAATCAACTTGTCCGCGATTATCTGCAGACGGTCGCGGGAGGGGACGACCCCGAAGGCAGCATCGAAGAATTCAAGCGTCTATCCGGCAAAGGCCACTCCCGCGGCTGGCGCTTCAACCGCGACGAGATCCATGAGCGTACAGAACACGAGCATACAAGACACGATCGTACAAAAGACACCCGGCGATAATGCGCGCTCGTAGCTTCTTCGACACCAACGTCCTCGTCTACACCGACGACAAGGCCGCTCCCGCCAAACAACGACGCGCCCTCGATCTCATCGCAGAACATCGCCGCGCCAGGACCGGAGTTGTGTCCTTGCAGGTGCTCCAAGAGTATTTCGTCACGGTCACCCGCAAACTGCACCTTGACCCACGCATCGCGCGTCGGAAAGTCGAACTGATCGCCGAGTTCGACGTCGCATCTCCAGAAGGCGCCGACATTCTCGCGGCCATCGACCTGCACCGCCTTCACGGCGTTTCTTTCTGGGACGCCCTGGCCCTCCGAGCGGCGAAGCAAGCGGGCTGCAGCATTCTCCTCTCAGAAGATATGCAAGGAAATCGCGAAATCGATGGAGTTCAGATAGTCAACCCGTTTCAGTAAGAGCTCGTGTGGGACGGCCAAGTCCGTGTTGGCCAAAATAACGGACGAATCACTCACCATATATAAATCGTGAATGAGTCGGCATACCCTGTGAGACTGGTGTATCCTCCTTCGCCATCGAGTTGGATTGCTAAACTGGCAATTTGACCACCAATGCACCAGGGCATCTGGTTTTTCTACAGCTAAGCATGGTGCGAAGTGAGCGACGCAATCAATTGGCCTGGCCCTCAGGAAGCGGGGTCTTCAGTTCATAAACGCCCAGGATGGCCTCCATGTAGAGCGCTCGCGGCACGTCGGCGGCTGTCGCCAAGAAGCTGGGGCGTTTCTCGAGCCTAGTTTGCAAATTGGTTAACCGGGCGAGTGCTGGTGAGAAAGGCTCCATGCTTCCCCAGCCCCAAGTTGTTGACGCGGCACATGCGAGTTCGGTAGAGGCTCGTTGGTGACGAACTTATACCTTACTGACCACCCGCCTTACCTGAGATCGCGGATCCGCAACACGTCTTCTTTTACCGTGCCACGACCCATAACGAACCGCTTGCTGTCTGGTGATGTCAACAGCCTTCAAGTTCTGGGCGGCTTTAAGAATTCGTACTTACTAATCCGGAAATACGAAGGCCTGGGTCTGACCATTGAGGTTCTCGATTACCAGGCCTTCGTAATTAGTGACCGTATTGACGTTGTTCGTTACAATGTGGGTGGCCACTCCTTGGAGTATCGTTGAACTGATGCTAATGGCCACGTCGCCAGGCGTGTTGTCGTCGACACGATGGAACAGGAGAACTAACCAAAGCTTATTCGCAACAGCATAGTCAATGTACCCCGTTAGCATCGCAAGTGTGGTGTTCATGTCTGTCTCTCCAGCTTCACACCAAACGTAAAAGGGCATTATAGCCCCGCCCCCTGAGGCAGGGCCGTTGTAACCCTGGTCGGAGTCGCGCGCACCGAAGAACCCAGCACTCTGGACAGCTAGCCCTATTGTGCTGTAAGGATATCCGTAATCCCCATACGGATAAGCAAACGTGAGGGGGTTGAACCCCTGCGCAATTAAGTCTGCTTTAGATCCATTAATCTCATTCGTTAGAGTGTCGGCCACCGAACATACAGGTACCGTACAAAGGGTGGACAGGGACTGGTGTGTGCGTGTGTGGGCACCTATCTCATGCCCGTTGGCAGCCATGGTTTGGACTTCAGCCCAGGTGAGGTAGCCGTCGTTACCAATACCCACCGGCCCAAGGTCGGGGTTGACGATGGTACCGCCGAGGGTGTTGCCAGTAATGATGTATTGCGTAGTCCTTATTCCTGCCGCATCGAAGATGGGCAGACCGTTGTCGTACATGGACTGGTACCCATCGTCGAAGTCAATCGAAACGAAGCCGCTAGCAGTAATCAAGAAGGACATGGCTACAGAAGTCCCAGCCGTGGGTGCTGGGTTCGATACTGTGATCGGAACTGTAGCAGCCGATACCAGTTCGCTGGCTGGAATCGTAACCGTTACAACGCTTGCGGTGACGGAGACAGGGGTCAGAATGTTGGACCCAAAGTTCACCATGGCCCCAGGGGCGAAGTTGCTGCCTGTGATTGTTAGGTACCTTAGGTCACCACTGCCTGTCAGAGCCAGTGGAGGAGACAGTCGGGTGATTACGGGGGACCCTGCTGCTGGCGGAGGCGGAGGCGCCGTAACTGTCAGGAACACTTGTCCTGTTACAGAGCCAGACGTAGCCATAATCTCCGCGCTGCCAGCGGCTACCCCTGCAGCAACACTGCCGTTCATCGTAGCTATGTCTGGGCTTTCGCTACTGAACTGAACAGAGGTAAGAGCAAACGAGTTGCCAAACTGGTCTGTGCCAGCCGCGCTGAATGTCTGAGTCGAGCCCACGTTTATTGAGGCGTTCGTCGGTGTAACGCTGATGGTTGTGAGTGCAGGAGGAGCAGGAGTCACAGTTAGCTGCACTGGCGCCGAAGTAACTCCTTGGGCGCTAGCCGTAAGGGTTACACTGCCACCACTTTGTGCGATACCAGTCGCGCTGGCAGTGTTCACACCCTCGCTGTTAAGACCGTTTACAGCAGCAATGCTCGTATTGGAACTCACCCATGTAAATGTGAGTCCAGGCATAGTATCGTTGAACTGATCCAGTCCTGTTGCGGCGAACGACACGGAGCTGCCCGCTGGTACCGACGCTGTAAGCGGCGTCACGGTGATTTTCGTCAATGCAGATGGAGGAGTCGTGGTTGTTAGTGTTGTGTTAGCACTGATCGACGCAGACGAGGCGGTAATCGTAGTGGTTCCACCCGTAGGTCCACCTGCTCCTGTTGCCAGCCCTGTGGCACTGATAGTCGCCACGCTCTTGTTGCTGCTGGCGAACGTGAACGTGATTCCGGTCATCGAATTCCCGTACTGGTCAACGCCGCTGGCAGCAAACTGTTGAGAACCGGTGGTGAGAATAGAAGGGTTTGCAGGGGTCAAGGTTATGGTCGTCAATGCGGGTGGCGGTGGAAGTACTGTTAGGGCCGCTGGTGAGCTGGTTACGCCTGAAGACGATGCTGTGACCTGCGCTGCTCCCGCTGCTATGCCAGTTGCCATACCGCCTTGGACCGTCGCGATGACGCTACTGGAGGAGGCCCACGTAAAAGTAAATCCGGTCATGGGATTGTTGTACTGGTCAATCCCCGTGGCGGTAAAGGTCTGCTTACTCCCAACTTGTATGGACGCCGATGCTGGTGCTACGCTGATCTTCGTTAATACCGAGGGGGCAAGGACAACCGTGAGGCTGATTGCGGCGGTTTGAGTCACGCTTCCCGAAGTACCTGTGATAGTCACTGCTGTCGCGCCCACGGTGGCCGAACCGTTCGCCGTCAGAGTCAAGGTGGTTGAGGTAAACGATGCGGTTACTCCGCTGGGCAGACCTGAAGCCGCCAGGCTTACGCTACCTGTAAAGCCACCCGTTGGGGTCACCGTAATCGTACTTGAGATATTGCTCCCCCGGGTAACGCTTAAAGTGCTGGGCGCTGACAGAGTGAAGGTCGGTGGTGGGGTCACCATGAGCAGAGTAGATGTGCTAAGACCACTCGCAGCAGCCGTGATGTTGGTTGTACCTGCCGTTAGTCCTGCTGCCAACCCAGATGTGTTTACTGTGGCCACTGTGGGAAGGCTGCTCGTAAAGGTGAAAGAAGCGCTCATAGCCTGCCCATGCTGGTTTTCAAGCGTGGCTTTGAACTGCCGTGTTGCACCAGCCTGAATGGAAGGAGCCTGTGGCGTCAGTGTAATCGTGGTAGGTATGCTAAGAGCTGGACTGTCTTGAGTACCGCCGCAGCTGGCTAGCAACAAGAGAAGGGCTAGAACGATGGGAACAAAGACCGTTGGCTTCATTGCTTTTTCCACCGGGTGTCTACGAGCGCTTTTTCGCTGGTCCGTAACCCGGGAGGGGGCGTTAGTAACGCTTACTCAAAACGTGGTCGTAAGTCACCGAATGTTACCTGGTTGGGAAAGTCGGCGAACAATCCCTGCCTGATACGGTGCAAGCGCGATACCAACGCAGACTGCGACGCCCGACCGCCAGCGGGATTGTTCCGTTCTGCGCTTGCGCAACTCGGAACTTCTGCTAGCGACATGACTTAGGCTGATTGGTGAGTCCCCGCAGAAGCGCGTTTCCATGAACTTCTTCTCGTCGAGGCGTTACTTTTGAGGCGTTACGACGGTAACTCAGAGCCCGCAGAGTCCTTCTCATTCGAGAGAAAACGTCTTCCACACTTGGCTGAATCGATCCCGCCCCACTCGTGACTTAGTTAGCAGCTCGCGATCTTTCTCCAGTGCTCGATTGATGATGTCTTCTTATGTCTTCTAGCTTGAGCGGAAGGTCAGGATTTAGGCGCACCGCCGGCGAATGCTTGGCGCAGGGTGAGCCGCGTTCGCGGGTGGTTCTGAAGTCGGAGGCAGGAAACATGTCCATGCTTGCGTTAAAGAAATTGGTGAAGTGATCGCGGAGAGATTGCTCTACCTAGAGGGACAACCCACAAACAAGATCCGCGTTCTGCTAGGCAGACCTCAAGAACGGCCTGTCGCATCCGATGAAGGGCTTAGCCTTTGCCCCTACCAAATCCTCGGAATCGGCGATGAAAAAGTCCGATTCGCACGGGGGGCACGGGCTCCATTCAAGCTTTGCAGTTGGCTATGGAAATGATCGGCTCTGAGCTCTATTTTAAGATTAACCGGAGCAACAACCATAAGCTCCGCTGTTAGGGTGAGAAGGCGGGCGATCTGGGTTTTTATGTACCTCATGGTCTGGAACAGGAGATCGGGGATGGAAGTCCCGGATAATTACTTGCCGCTGCGGCGAACAGACTTTGAGCGTGCAGCGCCAGGCGGTAGAGCACTTGTTCGAAATCGACTTCGGCGCGAAAAACGTCCGTAGTATTCCTCTTCCCGTGGCGCGCATACGTAAGACTTTCTCAGCCCGATCCGGAGATTTCCAGAGAAAAAAGGGTTCTGCACAACAATCTGTAAGAGTGCGCATTCTACGCGGCTTTCTGGAAAGCGACGAATTCGGTCTTTGTGGCGGCCAAGCGCTGCGCCTTCAGCAGCAGATAGTTCATGTCTCGATAACCACGGCCGCGGCGGAGCAGAGCTTTGATGTTGCCGTTGACGGCTTCCACCACCCCCATTGGTACCTTCGTCCGGCAATAGTTCAAAATGCCCTCGAGATGAGCCAGCAACATGCCGGCTAGTTTCTCCATGGGTTTCAGCCGCTGCCAGCGCAACTGGCCGATCCATTTCTGCAGGTAACGCAACATGGCCCCTTCGTAGCGGTAATCCCACAAATGCGAGAGGCTCTCCTTCAGCAGGTAGGCTTTGAAAATGCGCCGATTCAGAGCGAACAGGGCGTTCAACTGACGCCGCTTGCCGCGATCCAGATTGAGCCAACTGCTCAAAAGCAACCAGCGCTTCCCCCGTACCAGATCCCGTGCTGCTCCTCCTTTGCGGAAGAACTCAGCCCGCCGCACTTCGTCCACCGCTTGGCTCGCATGCTGCAGAATATGAAACTTGTCGTAGATGATCCGGCACTTCGGCACCCACTGCTCCAGGCTTTGCCGAAACGGTTCCCACATGTCCACACACGCCGCTCCAATCGCACTTCGTTGAAACGCACTCAGATGTTTCTCGAAGAACTCGTCCAGCGTCTGTTTCTTCCGCTCCCGCCCGAACCACAGCGGCTCCCCCGTCTCCAGATTGCTCACCACTGTCAGAAACTTTTGCTTCTTCCCCAGATAGATCTCATCGACTCCCATCTGCCGTAACGCCGGCTTCCTTCGCCCCTCCGACCAGCGACTCAGATAGCGCACATCGATGGCTCGCACCGTGCTGCTGGCCAGGCCAAACTGCCGTGCCACTCGTCGCACCGCCGCACTCTCACAGGCCAACCCCACCGCCTCTTCGAAGCGCTTGCTGAACGGCGCCTTGCTCGGTAACTGCGGCACCTTCTCCGTCTTCACCCCGCAGTCTGGACAGCGCACTCGATATAACTCAATCACCACCGTCGTGCGGTACTCCGACCATGGCAGATCCCGTACCTCCCGCTCGTAGCTGTCATAGGCATCGTTGAGCTTCCGCCCACAGCCCGAGCAAATCAGTTTCCGGTTTCCTCGCTTCCGCCGAACCCACAGCTTCAGCCTTTTGCCCGGTTCGTCGATTTCGTGTCGGTAGACCCGATACCCCGGCCAACCCAGTACTTTGCTCCAGTCCGTCTCTCTCATCCTGCCGAGTGTATCCAGAATCCCCAAAAATCAAAACGCCCATTCCATCAGGGGGTGTTACAGTTTCTCGCTCAGAGCCGAAAAAAGTTTGGAGCTGGCGAAAAAGTAGCCCAGCTCAATCGCAGTAGTAGCAAATAGTCAGGTCCCCATTTGAGCAGGGCGCCTGATTGTTGGTCGGTGGACGCTCGGTCGGGTCAGGTTTGGTTTGGGTTTTGAGAAACGCTGCTTCGCAGCGGCTGAGCAATGACGCACGGAGGGAGAATCGTGGTGCGAGAAAGACATCAAAGGCCCCGAGTTTCGGACTTGGGGACGAAGTCGCCTAAATAGTTGAGAAGCCGTGAGAGACACGCGAATCGTGGGTTGGAATCGTGGGTTCAAAGGGAGCCCCAACCTCGAATAAGACGCCATCAGCCTTTGACCATGACGAACACCACATCCGTAAGTAACCCTCTGGGAAGAAAATCCCCTTTCAAGTCCCTTGCGGACGCGGCGGGCTGCTAGGCCAACAGTTCCGCTCTTCGAAACGGCTGTATCTTGGGTTGCTTCTTTTGCTGCTCCTGCCAGAGATCGTGCTGTATCTGCATCTTTAGCCAGAAATCGGGCGATGTGCGCAGCGCGGCTGAAAGACGCAAGGACATGGAAGCAGAAATACCCGCCCTTCCGTTCAGAATCCGCGAAAGATGCGCCCGGGTCACACCTAAACGCTTTGAGGCCTCGGCGACGGTGATGTTGCCCAGGTAGTCCTTCAAAACTTCGCCTGGATGTGCAGGATTGAAAATCATGTTCTTCACCCCTAGTGATAGTCCTGGTAATCGACAAAAATTACGTCTTCCCCATCGAATGAGAATGTGAGTCGCCAACTTCCACTGACGCTTACGGCCCAATGATGGGCAAGATCTCCCTCCAACCGATGCAACTTGTTGCCAGGTGCATCCATGTCCTGCGGCACGCTGGCTACGTCAAGAGTGGTAAGAAGTCTGCGAAGACGGTCGGCATGTTTCGGTTGAATTCCGGCCTTGGAACCGGACTCCGCAAAGCGTTTCAGCCCCTTGTGCCGATAGCTCTTAATCACTCGTATAGTGTATAGCTACACTATACGATCAGTCAACGGTTCCGTGGGAGACGCAGGAAGTCGGTGGACTAGTGTGGTTTTGGCTTCCAGTTGTCCCAAATGTGCCGAAAATCGCCGGAAAGAGCTGTAGCACAGAGGGCGGCGTAAATAATTGAAGAGAAAGAATGGTTGGCGAGAGAGGATTGAACCTCCGACCCCCTGGTCCCGAACTGGGGTGCCCGGAGCCAATTTCGTTGTTACTCAATCACTTGAGTGGTGCTTCAACCGCCTCATTCTTGCTCAATCACGGCAGTTTTGGCCGAATGTAAACCCTCAATTGCAACCCTGAACAATTTACATTGAAACAGGGGATAATTTGTTTGTGAGTTCTCCTTTCCAGACGCATCAGTCGATCTACTGCTCGTTCGTGATTTTGAGCGCCAACTTGATTCGGCCCTGAACGCTCTGCCTTCTGTCCTTAATCTCGGGGGAAGGCGAGATCCGAGAGCGGCCGTGAGCGATAGAATACTGGCCGTCTTAATTGTCTCGGTATAACTTGACATGGTGTAACGTGACAAATCCTGGAAGCGATCTTTGGGGGAGTGGGCATAAGGAAATGACCGAGTGCTGTGGTTGCGATGTACGGACGGGGACGGGGTGTCGAGCTGCACTTAAATCCCGGACGGATTGTGCTTAATAACCGGACAAGTTTGCACTTAAAAGCTGGACAGAATTGTACTCAAAGACCGGACAGGCGCCGTCATGCTCCCGAGGCGTTGCACTGTCGGTACGGGGTTTAGTGTTGCAAGACCATGCCGGCGATGCACGCTGCTCTTGGTCAGCCATCATCTTGCAAGGCATTTCGTTTTCCGCCATCGCCTTCGAATTAGTACGGGCGTTCAACGAATCCAACGGCATCGAGCCTTCGATCTCTTCCTCTCCCGCCGCCTGCCTCTCCGTATCTAGTCTGACCTCCAGTTCGAGTCCCGGCTTCACGGATACGTGTGTTCGGGGAAATTCCCATCGTCGCATTTACTTGCGGCCGCTGCAAAAACATACCCCTTGACCCCTTCACCGTCATGGCTAAGTGCCGGGTTTCGCTTGGATTCGTCCGGCAGGTCTGGCTTCTCAAGGTCGAGCGATCCACAACCCCACGTAAAGGCTGGCAAGAACCAAATTGCATCGGGACGGTTGCGAACTGGCATCAGCGACGCGGAGCCTCGCCGTTAGACCAGCTTGACGGGATAACCACTTAGATACTATGTGCAATTGTGTACGACCTAAATTGACCAGCCAAGTCACATTCCCGAACCGTATGCTTTAGCCTGTTTTCTGCGGGAGAGGGGATTCCGGCGCGAATTGATCGTGCCAAGGAGACAGGTGGCAAAGCAAACTCTCGGCTTCAGTTCGGCAGTTTTCCGCAAGAAGTTTCGTTCTGGAATGACCGTGCGGAGCTACCGACACAACGAGGTTGTATTTTTGCAAGGGGATGCTGCCGATGCAGTTTTCTACGTCCAGAGCGGCACGGTGAAGCTCACGGTGGCCGCCACGCGTCGCAAGAAAGCAATAATCGCTGTCCTGCTGCGGGGTAGTTTTTTTGGCGAAGGCTGCCTAGGAGGTCAAGCTGTGCGGATGTATACGGCGAGATCAATCGAACAGTCCAATGTCATTCGTCTGGAGAAGGAAAGCACGGTCCGGATTCTCAAACGAGACCCTCAGTTTGCGGCGCTGTTTAATGAATATCTACTTTCCCGCGTCATTCGAGTCGAAGAAGACTTGGTAGATCAATTCTTCAATTTCAGCGAAAAGCGACTGGCACGGGCCCTGTTGCTGTTTGGGCAAATAATCAAGGAGTCAAAGCCGGAGCGCCCCCTGAAAGTGAGCCAAGCAACCTTGGCGGAGATGGTTGGCACCACTCGCGCAAGGGTAAGTAAATTTATGAATGGGTTCAAAAAGAAAGGCTTCGTCTACTACAACGGCGGCTTGCAAATAGATAGCGCACTCATCAGCGCCTTTCTGCACGATAGGCCCATGTCCGTCGTCACGAGGGCGTAGACAGTCTCCATCGGGAACTGGCCTAAAGTTGACTACCGCTTTGTACGTGGAGGTTTGTGTGACAAAAGAACTCAGCCCAAAGCAGGTGTTCGCTGTTCGCTGTCCGACTTGTGGAGCCGCTCCGGGAGAGAAATGTGAACTTAGCACTGGCCAATCGCGTACCAATCCGCATCGCAACCGCCGATTGGTCGCAAAAGACAAACCCTAGCAACTCAGTGAGGGCTCACAACCGATCCCGACACGTAAGACATAAATCGTCGCAGTTATCTCATACCCCGAAAATATCCAAAAGCCGCCGCTTTGGCTGCGGGGTGCGACGCGTACCTCGTGAAACCGATTGACACTCGTGAACCGTCCAGCCAGCTTACCGACGTTGCCGAGAGGCAGGATGCAGGCGATTAGCGGGTGGAGATTCACACTCTATGAAACTCGTTGTCGTTGACGACATCGCCACCAACCGGGAGCTGCTGCGCGAGACGTTCGAGGCCGAGGGCCACACCGCGCTCGAAGCCGCCGATGGCGTCGAAGCCCTGGAAATCCTCAACCGCGAAAAGGTAGACGCCGTGTTGTCGGACATCCTGATGCCACGTATGGACGGCTACCGGCTGTGCCACGAAATCCGCGCGACCGACCGCCTGCGCGACTTGCCGATCGTCATTTACACTGCCACATACACCTCGCCGAGCGATGAGAAGCTGGCCCTGAGCCTTGGCGCGGACAAATATCTGAAAAAGCCTGCACCTTTCGAAACCATCCTCATCGCGCTGCACGAAGCTATCGCCGTGCAACATACCACCCTGCGACCCGAGGCGTGGCAGGAAGTCGAGGTGCTCAAGGAATACAGCGATCGGCTCGTGACGAAGTTGGAAGAGAGGAACATCGAGCTTGCCGAAGCTAACGAGCGGCTGACCGTCCTCGATCGTGCAAAGACCGAGTTCCTCGACGTCATCTCTCACGAGTTCCGCACTCCACTCTGTGGCCTTTTCACTGTCGGCGAGCTCATTCTTGAAGGAATTTCCTCTCCAGAAGAAAACAGTGACCTCCAAAGGGTGTTTGAACGATCTCGCCGAAGAATTCTATCGATACTCGATGATGCATTGCTGCTGACTCGAATCGACGTCAAGAGGGACCAGTTCGGATCTGTTCCCGTCTCCCTGAATGCGGCACTGATTCGAGCAATTGAGAACACAACTGAGTTTGCCGAATCCAGACACGTGGCGTTCGCCATGCCACCGGCGACCCTGGACCTCGTCGTGGGAGATGAGGACTTGCTGGTACGAGCGTTTCAGGCACTGCTTGAGACTGCTGTTAAATTCTCCGAAGAGGGCGAAACTGTCCGCCTGGCGCATGAGGTTGTTGCCCATTCACTAAGGGTTATCATCGAGAGTCATGGTAGGACAATCTCCACTGCTACCCTGCCGAAATTCTTTGAGATCTTCTCGGTCGAAGAAACACTGACGCCTGGCGGGGACCTGGGACTAGGCCCGCCCGTGGCATATCGGATTCTTTCCTTGTTCGGCGCTTCGGTCAGCGTCGCGAACCGGGATTCGTCTGGAATACGACTAACCATATCGTTAAGGGAGGCTGCGCCGAGCAGCGCGGGGCTGGCCTGTTGAAGCAGGAAAAGACTCGATGGGATTTTCCTGGATTTGGAGATGCCCAGGCCGGCATGGTTTCGATTTGGCGTGCCTCATCCGTAGGTTCTCCTCGAATAAATCCACTCCGATCATCACCGTGACGGGACGGGATGAGAGAGACCATGCAACAGGCGTTCACCATAGGAGCAACTTTCTTTCTTCAGAAGCCGGTGGATGGGCAAAAGCTGAGCATCTTGTTCCGCACTGTGCACGGCGGGATGTTGGAGAATCGACGCCGATACGTGGGTGCTCCAATCCAAACCGAGATGACGTGCACGGTAGGTGCTCGAACAATACACGGGGTAACCTGGAATCTCAGCCAAGGGGGGATTCAGGTAGAAGCGGGTGGCTTGCAGCCCAAGGATACAGTGCGATTGTTATTCCAATTGCCGGTATCAGGCGTGCGGCTCGAGGCAATCGGCACAGTAGTCTAGGTAAAAGAGAACCGACAGGGAATCCAGTTCACGAACTTGAGTCCACAAATGAGCAGTCGATCCGAAAATTCATCGCCGAATCAGGAGAATAAGCGGCTGAGACGATCGAGAACGGCAACCTGTACTATTTGCCAGATCCTGCTGCCCGCGTCCTCGCGCTTATCTTGCCCTCGGGCGATTGATTCAGAGCGCTATTTCGATCATCTCGTTTACGCAACGCGTTCGAGCTCATTGGCGAGGTCAGGCGCATTGATCGGCTTCGAGAGGTGGCCATCGAACCCCGACTTGAGGATTTTTTTCCGGTCATCTCGCATGGCATAAGCCGTCACTGCGAGAACCGGCAGTGTGGCTAAGCTGGGATTCTCCCGGATCCTGCGCATCACGGCAAAACCATCCAATACAGGCATGCCGATGTCGAGCAGCAGAAGGTCCGGCTGACTCTGTTCAACCATATCGAGCGCCTCTTGGCCGTTGCATGCTTCGATTACGCTGTAGCCGCCAGTCTCCAGCAGCTCTCGAAGCAGTTCGCGGTTAACTGGATTGTCCTCAGCCACGAGAACCTTGGTCATGATTGCCCCACAGACTTCGCCAGCTTGCGGCCTTGGCAAACCCTCCCAGCCTCTAGAGTGAGCTGCTGTTGCCAGGAGCCATTCTTGTGAAACAGCGCCTGGGTTTGGCGAGTGAGAGCAGCCAGCTCAGCTTTAGGCAAACTCTTCGCGGTCATCACAAAAATCGGTAGGTCCGTCAATGCGGCCTCCTTTCGTACGTGGCGGGTGACCTCAAAACCGTCCATGCCCGGCATCAGCAAATCCAACACGACTGCACTCACGAGTTTCGAAGAAAGCGCTTCCAGAGCTCTAATTCCGCTGCGGGCGCTCTCCGTCTCGTACCCGGCTGAGCGTAGGGTCTCCTCCAGCAACTCCAGAGCTCTGGGATCATCGTCGACCAGCAGAATCGCCCCGTCCTCGT
Organism: uncultured Acidobacteriaceae bacterium; assembly: GCA_963714225.1. GTDB lineage: Bacteria > Acidobacteriota > Terriglobia > Terriglobales > Acidobacteriaceae > Sulfotelmatobacter. Next base: position 230,024 of record CAVQNY010000041.1, read on the forward strand.
CGGACTGAGGTCGTACGTATTTTCGTATCGTTTTAAGCAGCTCGGGTTTACGAACCGGCTTAATGAGATAGTCCACTGCGCCCAAAGCGAAACCTACCTGTTTCTGGTCCACTATGGAAATAAGAATGATCGGGATGTTTGCCGTTTCGGGGGCTTTTTTCAGGGCTGCGAGTGTTTCGAGGCCATTCCCACCCGGCATCATTACATCCAAAGTGATTGCGTCTGGCCGGCGGTGTCCAGCCTGCCTAACAGCTTCTTCTCCCGACTCAACCATGACAACTCGATATTCGAGACATAGATGGCTGGCGAGAAGCTCGCGGGTGGTGATTTCGTCGTCCACAATCAGGATAAGTGGTTTCCCGCGACCTTCACCTGCCACGATCAATGAACTGGGTAGGTCGTTCACCGGCGGGGTCTCGGATCCTCTGGATCTCGCAGGGAGGGTAAAGATAAATCGGCTGCCCTTCCCAAACTCGCTTTCTACTGAAATTTTGCCCCCTTGTTGCTCGACCAGACGCTTGGTGATCGCCAGCCCGAGACCGGTGCCTTGCTGGGTAGCTCCAGCAGGCCCCTCGACCTGCCGAAACTCCTCGAAGATCACGGCCTGATCCTCGGCTCGGATGCCGACGCCCGTATCCGTTACCGAGATGCAAACCGAGTTTCCATCTTCGCGGCAATCGATGTCGATTCGGCCCGCCTTCGGCGTGAACTTCACGGCATTGCTCAAGAGGTTGTACAGGATTTGTTTGAAACGGACCCGATCGGCGTAGATGTGTTGATCCGTTTCCATCCTTTGCTCAAGCTGGATATTCTTGGCCATTACCAGCGGCCGGATGGTGGAGAGAACCTCCGGTAAAGCATCTTTGACCTGGAAATCTTCACATCGCAGTTCGAGCTGCCCGGCCTCGATCTTCGACAAATCCAGGATGTCATTGATTAACTGCAACAGGTGCGCTGAACCCTGTTTGATGTGATTCACAAAGCGTTTCTGCTTAGGGTTAAGCGCTCCCGGAGTCTCCTCCGCCAGCAGGTCGGAAAAACCCACAATGGCGTTGAGTGGAGTTCTCAACTCGTGACTCATGCTGGCCAGAAAGTTGCTCTTCAACTGGGTGGCGCGTTGGACCTCGCGGTTGCGGAGTTCGAGCTCTTGATTGCTGGCGGCTAAGCTCTCAGTGAATTTGCGCTTCTCTTCTTCGTCGCGTTTTCTTTGGGTCACATCAACCGCGACCACTACTTGCGCCGCTCGGGACGCAAATTGTAGCGCGTAAGATGTGATCTGCACATCGATGACGGTTTTGTCTTTTCGCCGATGCCGCCAGGTGCAACCGCTCTCACTTCCGTCTCCCGCACTGTCGACATTCCCGAGGAGCATAGGAGGGTCCTCAGGCGGGCGAATGTCCTTAATTGTCATAGCTAGGAATTCGTCGCTTGAATATCCGTACTTGCGCACGGCGGCGGCGTTTACCGCAAGAAATCGCAGGGTCTCCCGGTCGTAGACCCAGGTGGGATGCGGATTGTTGTCGAAAAGTTTGCGGTGCCGCTGCTCGAGTTCGTCGTTGAGTTCCTGAATCACTCGTTCTTGCGCTTTCCTCCGAGTGATGTCGCGAATCGCCGCCGTTACGAGGATCCCCTCGGCGCTTTCGAGCGGGCTCAGCATGATCTCGATGGGAAACTCGCTGCCATCCTTCCGCCGTGCCGTAAGTTCTATCCCGGTCCCGATCTGTTGCGCCAGCACTGCGGCTGCCGTTGCGCGTGCCGTCTGCGATGAGCCGCTCCGCGAAGCCCTCGGGAATGATGTTCTTCACTTTCTGCCCGACCAGTTCATCGCGACTGTATCCAAACTGCTTCTCCGCCTGCACATTCAGCAGGACAATCTCTCCCTCCGTGGTTCACCACCACCATGGCATCCGGAGCCGCTTCCAGCAACCCGCGGTATCGGCCCTCCATCTGACTCAGATGGCTTCTCCGCCGCCTTGCGCGTGCTGATGTCGCGGATCGCCGCTGTGACCAGGA
>CAVQNY010000042.1:0-131760 GCA_963714225.1 uncultured Acidobacteriaceae bacterium
AGGGCCCCAGCAGCATGGCAGCGATCGCATCGCCGTAGCTGGTTCCGTCGCCAGCGGTCGGGATCACGTGACTCCCCTCCCCGAATTCGTTCCAGGCTTCGATCAGTACCAGTGGGGGCGTGGGTGAGGGCTCAGGCCGAAGCTGCGGGTTGGCTGCGGTCCACGTAATGGCACCCTGGACGAACGTGCCCACGTCCTGCGGTGTGCGGCTATACCACACCAAGTCTCCTGTAATTGGCTCGGTCTCGTTCCACGGGCGAGGATCCCAGCCGGCCATTGCCGTCGGGATAAACGGCAAGGGACTGCTCAGGGTTGCCTGGTTCCACGTCCACTGGCCGGCCTCGGAAAGCGTCGAGAATGGCAGCATGCCGTTCACCGCCGGAGGCGCAAAAGGATAGTTGTAGAAAGCTATCGCATCATAGCCATCGGCCCCGGCAATCGAAAAACCGTCGGACAGTGACGCCTGACCCATCGTCCCGTCGGGCGTTCCAAAGCCGCCTACGATGTAGACGCCGGCGAGACCTTGCACCCGGGCGGCAGTACGCAACTGCGCAAGCGCATTGAGTACGGCGTTATCGGATCCGAAAATCTGATACATCTCGCCTACGTTGATGATGAAAAATACAGGCTTGCCATTGACCTGCGCGTAGTCTGGGTCCCTCATGTAACCGACCCACTCGTTTACCGCGGAGGTCCAATCGGCTGGCCCCACATCGAACGGAGGCCCGTCCACATAAAGGATGGCGTACTGCATGCCGTGGCGGTTGGGCAGCGCCTGTGTGATCTGGAAAGCGGAGTTGAGATTCTCGCCGGGATCGTTGACCTGGACGTTGAAATACCAGTCGAAGACGAAGAAATCGATCCCGAAGTTATGCGCCGTGGCCAGTTGCTGCTCGACCGCGCAGGTCGAACTGTCCTGCCATGCAGAGAACGGCTGGCGATCCTGATAAGGCCCAAACGGCAGCCCCTGGAAGTGAAAGTTGGTGAGAGGACCGGACCAGCCATCGAAATAGTACGCGCCGACGCGAGCCTTGGTTTGCGCTGCAGCAGGCGCTGGCGAGGGAATCACGCAAGGGACAGCGAAATCCAAAGGGCCAGAGGTGCCGCCGCCCGGCGCCGGGTTCACGACCGTAACCGCGTCCGGACTGGCCGCCGCCACAGCGTTGGCAGGAATGTTGGCGGTGACCAGGTTGCCGTTTACAACTGTGGTCGGCATGGCACTGCCGTTCCACTGCACGGTGGCACCGGAAAGGAAGTTCGAGCCAACTACGCTCAACGTGAAGGCTGGCCCTCCCTGTTGGCTGCTGTTCGGAGATAGCGCCTGAAGCGTAGGAGGATTCGGGGGTGGGCCTGTGACGCCCCCTGTGACGCCCCCACCACTCCCGCCACACCCAAATTGACCGATAGCGGCCAATGAAACCCAGAAAAAAGCGGCAATCGATCTCTGCTTACTTGTCATATCCGACAACCTAATGCTAAGTAATTTTTCATACAGCCTTCGGTCTGGGCAACGCGACTGCGAACGCCCCGCTGCCTTCGCTGCTCTGATTGCCCCAGAAGCGTAGGCCGGGGCTTACGACTAATTACGGAGAGCAGGCTCTCCGCTCGGCGGACAACGACACCGTTTGTGGGCTGCCCCTGCCATTGTCGCTGACAGAGACTGTACCGGACCCAGGGGAACGCGACCATGTGACACTAATGTTGCAGGAGCTTCCGGGGGCCAGGTTCTTGCCACAGGTGTTCGTCTGGGAAAAGGGCCCTGAGGTGGCGATGTCGCTGATGTCCAACGTCGTACTTCCAATGTTGGTCAGCGTGGTCGTCCTCGGTGGGCTACAGGTGCAACTGTAGGGAGGAAACACCATCTTGAAGCACCCAAAGTTCAGATAGTTCGGAACAAGTTCCACCTCCGAACCCGTCGCCGGCTTATCGTTCGAGACAGCCTTCCGCGAACCTGCCTTGAACCCTGTGAATCCCAGCCGCTGTGGAAGCGTAGGGCCAAAAGAATTTCTTCGCTTTGTAGTCGTTGCCCTTGTTGCGAGGGGCACTGGGCTAAGGCTTGCTGCTGCGCTCACATCCACCAGGCTGTAGTCGCAGCCCTCAAGGTCTGGATGATTCTCGTCGCATGGTATCAACATGAAACCATGCTCGTCGCCGTTAGCAAGTGACGCGTAGCCAATGATCTCGCCTCTAGTGGTCCCGACTTGCCTCTCGTCCCGGTGGGGACAACAACAAGAATATGTTGTTCAATTCACAGACGGCAACTGGTTTGACGAGATTACGTTTAAACCCCAGACCTGGTACTCGGTCGATGGTTTCCTCCGTTCCAAAGGACCGCGTGACCGTCCGTCTTTGGATTCCGGAGGCGTTTACGACAGAAGTCACTTGCTAGCTGCTGGATAATCCTTGCTTTTCTGTGTCCTCGAGTTGAAAACTTGGAAGTTTCCGTCTGGTTGCGCTGTCAATTCGAGGTAGTTCGCCTCATCGGTTCCGGAAGGATTGGCGATAAATTCCGGAGCTGGGTTGTAAGCGGGGCCACCTTCCTCGGAGAAATGCAATTGCCAAAGATCCTCGATGTTTGGCGACCTTTTGATGATTTCCCACACTGCGCGAGTGCCCCCTTTTGTCGCTCCATTGTCCATGATGGCCACGCGCGGGGCGATGCCGTTGACGAGAACTGGACTACTGCTCTGCGACCATCCGTGATGCGACACGATGTAAATATCGAACCTGCCGAGTTTATTGACTGGGCACATCAATTTCGTCTCTTGGTCATTGGTCAAGTCCCCCAAGTCAAGGATTCGCAGCTTGCCGAACGTGATTACGGTTCCCAAAGAGCGAAAGTTTTCTGTCTGATCGACGGAATATTGCTCTGAGCCGTTGCAGCTGGAATTCTGCTGGCCTGTGCCTGGCAGGGGGCTGGTAATTAATGCGCCGTCCGAGCTTACGACGGTGGCGCGGATCCCGCGAATGGGAAGAGTGTCTCCCGGTTTGGCAACTATCCGTTTGAACTTCCCGGTCGCCAACACTTTTTGATATGCCTGCCACCCTTCTAGAGTGGTGGCGACCGTGGTCTCACGATTGTCGCCGTGATCGATTGTTATCGATCATCTGAAAACGAAGGTTTCTAAACTCCTGCCGGATCACGGTATTTGAATTGCTTGTTGCTTCGGAGATAAGGATTAGCATCATCCTCCGCACGTCATCCGCATCTCCCCGTATCTTCGTGTATGCGGTGAACTTGTCGAGTGAGTTGCTTCCGCTCTCATCATCGGGCGCCCCGGCCCGGTTTTTGCTCCGGCCCCGTGCAGCAGGGCAGCTAGGGGATGTTGGCCGGTTCAAAAAAATACGTTTTTACGTGATCGCCAACAATCGATAAACGTGCCGATCGGAATGCGCGACGCCAACTGCGGCACGCCACCCACATGATCTGCATGAAAATGGGTAATCAGTACGTAGTCGATCTTGCTGATCCCGGCTTGTTTTGCAGCCGCAACGATACGATTCGCATCCCGACCATCATTACCCATCCACCCCGTATCGATCAGCAGCGTCTGGTGAGCGGGTGTCACAAACAGGGTTGCCTGGCCACCTTCAACATCGACGAAAAAGATTAATAACGCTTTGTTGGATCGTGCTCGGGCGGTTGATACCGTCGCAATCAGGCAGAGAAACAAACCAATGGCCAACGCGACTTGCGATGTTAGAAGGCGAAGCTTGGGTCTCAGGTCGAATTCGGACAGAGTTCGCGACATGTTCGATCTCCTAGATTGCTAACGTCAACGAGCAGCTATTCTAGCTTTGCCCGTTCAGTCCCGAACCTTTCGCTCGGAATAACCCAGTCACGCGATCCGTTTTGCTCCGGCCCCCAACCGCCTCTCCCAACCGGGCTTTGAGGTGTCAAAATATGCATTCGGGTCATAAGGGTGCTCGCGCACCACATCCATATTCAGATCCAGGACAAAAGATGTTTGAGCGATTCGAGCGTTGGAACTTTGACCACTCGCGCTGACCACGATGGTGGAAAGCAGAAGCAGTGCCGCTAATGCCGTGCGTTGCACGCTCTCCGTGACGCAGTTGCGGTTAGTACTCGAACTGAAACGGTACTCCAATGCCGAGTGCCTATGTTTTGCGAAGCAGGTACGAGAGGTGCATCAACCGCCGTAGGCGGATACAGCTCCTCGTGCGTACGAACAAAGCCAGTTCCAACAATAATTGGGGCGACGCCTCGTTTGCCGGGTGATGTCCTGCAAAGAGCGCCTCAGCGCCAAGCGTGCTGAAGCCATAATCAATGATACGTGGCTCGACTCTTTCGCCAGGCCTCGCTTCCAGAAGGCACGGCGAAGATGAACTCCTAGCTCGTACACGCGGGGTTGCGCACAATGGGGCCGAAGCCCTGCGCATCCGACATGCCGATTGCCATCCAACAGAAAAACCGGCCAGTACTGAAGGCCGCATTCCTGCATCTATGCGATTTCTTCTGCGAGCCGTGCGCGCACCATCTCTGGGGTGAATGGTCCGCCAATCAGCGCAGTCACTTCGGGATCTCCCCACAGTTCCATAGGCCACACTAGCCAAGAAGATTAGCACTATGCATCGTTTCGCCGACTCGGCCCTTTTTTGCCTGTTAAACAGCCAATCCAAGGAAGTGAATATGTGGTAGCGAGCCAGAAGTCCTACTAAAGCAGTTGACTGCGCCTGGGGCGGAGTCACTGGTGCAAAAACTTGTCCCGAGCTCCCGCACTACTTTTTCAATTTAGGTTCTTCCCACATCAGTCGTTGCCAACTCGCCTCGCTTCGCGGGAAGATAGGGGGAATATCGGCAATATTGGAGAACATTCGTGTGAACTTGCCTTCAGCGGAAAAGAACAGGATGACGTACTGGTCGCGGAGCGGGTCGCGTCGAAAAATGTCGTCAGTCCAACGCTCCGCGAAGAAAATATACGCTAGATTCTCGCCGCGGTCGGCGGCACAAAATCCGAGAAGCCCAATATGCTGAGAGACTGACGCCGAGCTCGTGTTCTGGTTTTCCTCGCGCCCGTCTATGGCGTCGGGCTTTCCAGCAATCCTCAACACTTACTCAGTACTCATTCCCGGACTCAAACGGGACAACCGTGTGCGAGTTCTCGCCAATTCATCCGCAGACATTTGGAAGCTTGGCTTCGAGACGGGTTTGCGAACGATCGATGGGGCAGCGCAACAATTAGGGTGTTTGGCGAGCCATTCGCGAACGGCCGCCTGCAATCTCATGCGATGATCTCCAACGCTCGGCCACAAGAAATAGTCGTCCATCCTTATCTGATCTGGCTTCTTGTGAGCGAGTTTGGGCAAAATGTCAGGCACGCCCTTATAGGAAAGAATCATGTAGGCAACATCTCCGACCAAGGGCACCGTTGGGACGATACGCTTGAGGTCGCAACTGCCAAAGGTATCTCCGTTAATTTCTCCTCTGGGGACGGTGGGGATAATGGGGTGGGCAATCCCCTGGGTGCGCCCGGCGTTCCCTCGGACGCTCCGCATGCCACATCCGTCGGCGGCACTTCTATCCTGAATGATTTGAGCAATCCGGGATCGACGATCACCACGTCCTGGGGAGACACGTGGGTCTACCTCGATTCCGCCGGGGTGGTCAGCGACCCGCCAGTACCGTTCGGTCTTTACGGCGGCGGCGGCGGCGAAAGCGTCTTTTGGCCAAAACCCAGTTGGCAGAAGTCACTTCCGGGGACAGGCAGGGAAACGCCCGATGTCTCCGCATTGGCTGACCCATACACTGGCTTTCCGATCGTGGTTACGAGTGGCACGACGCAGTACGTCGAGTACGGCTGGGGAGGCACGAGCTTATCCTGTCCCATCTTCTCGGGTTTCTGGGCTATCGCTAACGAGAAGGCGGGCCATCCCCTCGGTCAAGCGGCACGGCTAATCGCCGCTTTGCCCTACGGTGGCGTTCAGGACGTGCTTCCCACCACCGACAGTACCCCGAACAATGTCACCGGGAAGATTAAAGCCGGGAGTGGTTCAACCAGCTACACGGCTTCTGAAATCTTTGGAAGCTTGCTCGAAGGCAACAAGGGCTTCACTAGCACAATCTGGCCCCCTGATTTTGGGGGGGCGACCTATGTTCTGGACTTCGGGTTCGGGCTGGACAGTTCACTCACGGTCAGGCGCGGCTGGGACAACGCTACAGGGTGGGGCACTCCTCACGGCCTAGCGTTCATCGATGCGGTAAGCCCAGCTGGAAAGTAGACGGTCGCCGCAGCGCAATGTGTGCATTCACGAGCCAGAGCACATCTTAATCCGGCTCGTTTCTTTGGCGCCGGAGAGACAGCAGCGTGAGCACGCTATTCTGCCCGAAGAGTAGAATCGCGGGTGACGCACGTACTTGGTGATCTCCGCTACGGCGACGCACGCGAAGCCGTAGATGACGATAGCGCCGAAGGGAGATCCTGTCAGCGGCAACCGTGCGTCGTGTCGGGCCCCAAGCACGCAAGAACACTACGATTGAAGCTCTTTGCGCAGGTACGCTCAGTCGTATCGTTTGAGGCAGTATAAAAGTCGGGGCGTCCCTCTAAAGGTTAGGTATCGTCCTGGGTTTCTGCCATAGAAAACGGAGAGATGGCACCACAACTCCTGCCGGAGTCTTCTGGGCAAACTGTTCTACAACTTTACCACCCAGCGCCTCGTAGAATCGTCGTGCCGGATGGTTTGTTTCAAAAACCAATAGGTGCATGGGCCACTGCGGTTCGCACGTGGAAGCCCATTCAGCGGCCGATCTGAACAATAACCGACCTGTCCCCCTGCCTTTGTAGGCAGGTCTCACATGGATATTGTCTAGGCGGGCGCCCCAGGCCGGCTCTTCGTCCAGCAGAACGCAAGCAAAACCGAGAAGAGCACCGCAATCCTTCGCGAGGCAAACGTGGCGACGCTTCCCGTCAGGGGAAAGCATTAGGTTTTGCCAGTGGCTCTCCCTCTCCCCAAGAATTGGCCCATCGAGATATGACCCGGGTAATATGCCGCGATACGCGCTGCGCCAACTCTCCGTCTGAAGTGCAGCAATATCCTGGTAGTCATGTAGAGTACCTTCGCTGAGTTCTATTCCTCCCATCAGGTTTGGCCTTCCCATGGATTTTCTTTGGCCGACGGGGAAATTTCCACCACCGGATTCGCGCCTTGCTCAGGCCTTGACGGCACGTGCAGCCATGCAAACAGCCGCTCCACGCGCCAACGTGTAACGCCGCAACTTCCGGCCATCCTGCGTTCGCACCCTTCGTTGCCCGCGATAGGGCGCAATCAGCTCGATGTCATATTCTTCTTTGAGCCTTTGGTCGAGTACGTCTGAGTCGTATGCTCTGTCGCCAATGAGCCTCGCTGGAAGTTCATCGAGGAAGCTTCCCGCCAGAACCTCTTCCACCAGTTGTGACTCGTGCGGGGAAGCGCTCTGGACAGATACGGCGAGTGGAAGACTGTTATCAGCGGCGATAACGAGAATCTTTGTGCCCTTGCCCCGACGGGTCGGGCCGATCGCGAGGCCCCCTTTTTCGCCTCTGCAAACGTGGCATCGACAAATTGAGTGTAAAGGCGATATTTCAAACAGGAACAGGTAACGCCCGTACAATAACGGCAAAACACTTCCGCTGGCGAATGCGCTGGCGCGGGAGACTACCCCATGCTCATAATACGGAAAGCCACCGCGGCGGACGCAACTCTCATCGCGGATATGATTCGTGAACTCGCCGATTTCGAACACGAGCTCGATCAGGTCGATGTCACTCCGCAGGACCTGCTGCGCGATGGCTTTGGGACCAACCCAAGTTTTTACGCTTCTGTTGCAGACTGGGACGGTCAACCGGCAGCATACGCACTTTATTTCTTTACCTATTCGACGTGGGCGGGCCGTCCCAGCTTGTTCGTAGAAGACCTATTTGTGCGAGCCCAGTTTCGCAGCAAGGGGATTGGCAAGGCGCTCTTGCAGCACATGGCCGTAATCGCGTGCGAGCACAACTGCTTCGGTATGCACTGGGAGGTGCTTGACTGGAACGCGAGTGCCATCGACTTTTATCGTTCGCTCGGCGCAAGAATTGGCAATCGGTGGCTGCCGGTGCTACTCACGGGGCGAGCCTTCGAGGAACTTGCGTCGCCAGAACCACTCAGTTGATGTGGGAACTGTGTCTCGCGATAACTGTCGAAATCAGTCCTTTACACGTTTTGACCCCTGGTTGAGTGAAATCGCGATTTATGCGCCAGCTACACATCACAAGCCTGTCAGAGGAGGAAATCTGTGTATTGGTCCACTTTCCAGACTCCGTGTCTCTTCTGTAAGTAAGCCTCGCCTAGCGGGAGTTTACTGGGAGTTGAGCAAAATGAATCGTAAGTTCATCATTTCGCATAGCGTTACGGGTACGATCTTGTATTACCCACGCCCGCCGTTACGACGTAATCCCTGCAAGCGACACCACTTCTAGCCAAGCTTGCCACACCGTGAGCAACGGGGATAGTAATAAAACGCGCCGGGAACCTGGTTGGGAAAGGGTAATACACAATCGGTCGCGACCGAAATCGCACAACTCGATACGACGCAATGAGTTCGCAGAATTGCTGCAACCCTTGCTCGATCGCAGTCGGTAAACTCCCGCTAGTTCCACGCACACGCTGGGATTATCGGGCAAGTGCGTATGTGGTGGCCGCCGGGTTTATGACGACAAGGCAACCATCGCGGAACTGTTGAAGCTGAGCAGCAAGCGGAAACCGTCGATGGAGCAGTCGACAATGCTGCGAATCTCGCGAGGTGAAAGTCCTCGTGCCGCCAATTGCCTGTAGTCGGGCGGCGAGCATATCCGATGCGTGCGAAGGCAACGACGCACGTTCCGCTCGGACGTAAACGCCTCAGCTGCCCTGCGGAGAAACCCGCAGCGGTAGGAGCGATCCGGGAGGCAAGCCAACTCGGAGGCCTGAACATAACGAAATAGCTGCAACCTCGAAAACTTCCCCCGCGAAAAATCGCGTTCGCGGAAAGAAGCGGGAAGCCGACCCGACATCGACGTGGGGAAGGCCGATGACACTGGGGAAGAACCAGGCAAGTGCACTCAGTGGGACCGCCGTGGTAGGGGCTCAGGCATCTGAGGAAAGATTCGCAGAATAACGTCGAGAAGGTCCCGTTGGCAGCAGGGGCTGATAGCAACCTGCAGAGACTCCTCTAACGAGGCTAAGGCCGAAGTCGTGGAGAGGTGACGGGATCGGCGCATGGGTCCGTAAGAGCGATGACGGAGGAGTAATGTCCTCACAGGAGACGGTACACGGCTCCCTGATGCAGGTAACACCTACATCGGGCAAAGGGACCCTGGATCATGGCGGTGCCATTATTCAGCGAGGTGGTCGGACTCCGAGCCGACATAAGCCTTCCGCTGGAGATGGCGCTAGGCCGTGGGCAAACCACGGAAGTCGGGGCGTATGCGAATCAGCGCTTAAACCTCGCCAAGCTGGGAAGGCCCATGGAAGAAATGCCGTGGTTCCGAACCGGACCTGGGAAAACCGGCCGTCCGGGATTATCGGGGGGCCCCGCGAAACGCAGCCATGGTGGAATTGTGAACCCGTCTTGCAACCGAAAGGGCAAGTGCGGTAACCCTGCACCTACAGCTGGCGCGCGCGGGTTCTATCCCAACCCTTACCCACCCACGCCCATTAGCCTCGCAAAAATGCCCTTCCTCGCGCGAAGGAGGAAGGGCGTCCGACATTTATCAGATGCTCGTTTTATTTCGTCGACTTCTGGCGCCTATGCCGCTCGGGTTTGTGCGGCTAGCTCGTATTTTCCTTCCCATCCGTTCTCAACTTCCGTGGGCGACGCGATCCGGCCTTTGTACGTGCCGCCACCGGTGATGCCCTTGAACATTCCAGTGCCGTCGACGTACTTCCACTTGCCTTCGATCGTGACCTGGGCGCCGGCGGTGACCACCATCCCTTCAAAGGTCCCGATGTCCCGGTCGCCATTGGGGTGCACGTTGACGAAGTAGCCGCGCTGCGGACCGTTGCCGCCGATGAGGTCGCTGACGCCCCAATACGTGATGCGGGTGTCTTTCCAGTTCGCATCGTTTGATTGTTGGGAGCCGGTGATCGATGCCAGATGCATTTCGTGGTTGGGAACGTCCTCCAGCGAAATTATGGTCTGCGAGATCGCTCTTCCGGAAAAAGATCCTGAAAGGTTCGGCATGGTGTCCTCCTGGTTGGGTTTGTATTGATTTCTGGATGCCCTCGCCGTGGCTGGCGGGGGTGCGTAAAGTACTCAGCGTGGCCTAAGCGGCCCGTGCGTCGCACCTTCAACGCGTCCAGTGTCGTTCTCGTGGGCCTTTCTGTCAACCCGAGAACGGACCGCAACTGCATTTCCACTCGTTTCGAGCATCGTTCACACAATTGGGAGGTACACGCCATGTACGTCCAGATAGTGAATTTCAATAAGCAACACGACAGCGGCGGATTTCGAAAAGCTTTGCCGGGAGTTGGCTCCGCAATTCGCCGCGCTACCGGGGCTGATCTCCAAGGTTTGGCTCGCCGACCCAGCCAGCAACACGTTCGGTGGCGTGTACATGTGGCAGGACCGTGCCGCATGTGAGGCGTTCACGAGGAGCGAGCTGTTCAGAGGGGTGGCGTCCCATCCGCACCTGTCCAACGTCGCCTCGCGTGGCTTCGACATTTTTGGAAGAGCCAACGCGCCAAGCTCGCGGTCTTCCTGCTCGGCCCGCTGCCGCCTGACGGGCCGATTGCATCAACTGAGAAAAGTCGGGGTTAAAACGGCCCGACATTCCAAACCAGTGCAGCCTAAATTCCGCGCACGTTCGCGTCTGCCTGAGTTAATTAACTGGCGAAACCACTTTACCTTCAAAACCCCGACAGCCGAGTCAAATTAGTGAAATTGATTCCGTGACAATGTCGGCTCCCAGGCGCGGGAAATGCACAAGAGTAGAAGGACAGAAAATCAAATTCCATCCCCGTCGCTCCAAAAATCGGAGCGACAAGGACAGGAACCTCTGGTTCAGATCAGGATTTCAAGCCAGCGGTACTCCGCTATTGACCGCTGTGCGCTACCGCTTCACCGGGTTCGGATACAACCTTTTGGTGCATATCGCGCGCCAGTTCTTTCTCCTCATTCTTCGGATAAATAAACTCGTGTCCAGTGGTCTCGCCTGGATAAAACCAGGTGAGTAGCGCCTGCGGCTTGCTATGCGGCCGCTCCGCAAAAGTAAGAGTCGTCTCGCCGCTCACCTCCAGGCGGTCGGCGGGCACAGTCATCAATGTTGCGCAAAGCACCGACCGGTCCTCGCTGAAGATTTGGACTATATTGCGGGAACCTCCCGTGTCGACGACGACGAACCAATAGGTTCCCGGAGGTAGCGTCTGGCCGGGAATTTCCACGGCCTCATTGAAGGTCATCTTGGTTTCCTGGTTCGACGAATCCGCGCGCGCAGCCGGAAGGCTCACTGAAAACGCCATTATGAGAAACAACAACACGCTTAATACTCTTGAGCAATTCATATTCTTACTCCTTACTTCGACCTCAGGATGAGGTGAAATTTTTCCATCTGTAATTTGGGATGCGCGCGCCGCGCGCCAAATCGTAAAGAGTCAGTAAAGCATTGCAAAAGGGGCTACTGATGCTGATAGGCGTTGGGCTGTACTCGGTGGGAAAACGGCTTGGCGCGGAGAAGTCCCGATTTTTTCCGATTTTTCGCGTTGACAAGTTCGTGGAACGGGCACAAACTTTCAGATGCTTTGTTTCGCCCCAAGCTGGACCCAGCTTGGGGAAAGGGTTTTCACCCTAGTGAGGAAGGTTCCTATGTCGAATATCACGAGCCGCACTCTCTTGTCTGCGCTGACCGTCATTCTGATTGCTGTGCTCTGCCAAAGCGCAGCGGCACAGCAGCACATCACCGGCACCTTGCCGGATGGCGCAACCTATGTGATTGATGTACCGCCGATTTGGAACGGTACTCTGCTTCTTTACAGTCACGGCTATGTCGTACCCGGAACGCCAAATCCTGCCCAAGACGTGGGCGATCCCCTGACGGGCGGCTATATGCTGGCGGTGGGTTATGCGCTGGCTGGTTCATCTTACGCGACCACCGGCTGGGCAGTTCAGCAAGCGATTCCGGATCAGATTGCAACGCTCGATGCTTTTGAAACTGCGGTTGGAACGCCAACCGAGACCATCGCCTGGGGACACTCTCTGGGTGGCATGATCACCGCCGGATTGGTGCAGGAGTATCCGAGTCGCTTCAACGCGGCGCTTCCCATGTGCGGAGTGCTGAGCGGTGGTGTGGGCACGTGGAACGGGTCGCTCGATGTTGCATTCATCTTCAACACGCTGGTGGCCGGCGGGTCATTGCAAGTCGTCAACATCACGAACCCGGACAATTTGGCCAGCGCCGAAGGGATACTCGCCGGGGCTCAGACCACTGCGCAGGGGCGAGCGCGAGTGGCATTGGCTGCGGCCCTTGGAGACTTGCCGGGCTGGTTCGATCCTACGTCTCCGGAACCAGCGCGCACCGACTACGCAGCCCAGCTTGCTAACCAGTTTCTATGGTTGTCGGAGGTAGATTTCCCGTTCATCTTTGCTCTGCGCGCCGAACTGGAAGCCCGTGCCGGAGGCAATCCTTCGTGGAACACCGGCGTGGATTACGAAAAGAAACTGAAACACTCAGTCGATTATGAGGAGGTGCGGGCACTGTATGCCGCGGCGGGGTTGAGCCTGGAGGCAGACCTTGCGACACTAAAGAACGCCCCGCGAATTACGGCCGACCCGGGCGCTTTGGCTTACTTGAGCGATTACATCATCTACAATGGCCAGCTACCATTTCCGGTGCTGACGCTGCACACGACTGGCGACGGACTGGTGCCGGTGGAAAACGAGAGCGCCTATCGAAAGGTTGTCGATGAGGCCCATGACCGCGCGATGTTGCGACAGACATTTGTGCACCGCGCTGGTCACTGCGAATTTACGCCCGCGGAAACAATTGCTGCGCTTGAAACGCTTGACCTGCGCCTGACGACGGGGGAATGGAAGGACCTCACGGTTCGCGACCTGAACAATGGCGCAGCTCTGCTGGGTTCTGGGCTCAATGTTCTGGAGGTTGGCGGTTCGTTGGTGCCCACGCCGCCGGCTTTTCTGAGGTTTGAACCCTTGCCGTTCCCGAGGATCTACGACACTTTCACGCAGTAGCGGCGGCGAGGAGAGAAACGCGGCAGAACCCTCTGCCAGCCAGATTCGCCGCAGCTCGCTAGAATCAAGGGTAAGATCGCGTCGTGCCGGAGAGTGGTAGTGCGCTCCCTAACCTGCTTTCGTTCCTGCAAAAGGCGCTGCGCCTTCCCCACTGGCACCTACGGAATCTTTTCGGCAATTGAAGCAGGGGATATATGGAAAGGTGGTGGCTCGGTTTGGGCCACCACCTAAGTTTTTGCACTGCTTTGTGATTCTGATCCGAATCCTGTTACTGGAAACTATTTCTTTGCCGAGTTGAAGGAGTCGGCAAAGGCTTTGCCGTTGCGTGTTCCTAAACCCGTCACGTCGTCCGGCCGTGGGCAGCTACCACGTTTCACAGGCGGTTGTGGGCACATGATGGATGGTATGCTTATTCGCGCACCTCGCACCTCAAACCAGTAGGAGGTATCTCATGTCCAAGCCACGGAGGGACTTCCTCAAGGAATTATTAACCGCAGGTGCGCTCCAGAGTTTCATTGCTTCGCCCGGCGCTGCACGAGCCATGGGTGCGCTCTTCGATCAAGACAACACGCAAAACATTAACCCCGACTTCGACCCGAAAGCCTACAGTTTCTGGTCCAACTTTCTGTCTTCCGACGCAGAGCCGATCGTAGGAGCTAACGGGCAGCGCCGGGGAGGTTCGACGCGCCCGGGCGATGCCCAGCCGGTTTTTCTGCATTACGGTCCCGAAGGATTCAAGAACGCCGCCGCATTGGACATCACCAAGCTGGTTTCCGCAGGCGACGTAATGGTCAGCGTGAACACCTCGACGGTCAAAGTCGCGGAAGAGGATCAGAGGACATTCCAGCGGCTGCAAAACGCACAGATTCGCGTGGATGTCGCTCAGAAAACCGGAATTATCCCGATCCTCGAAGCGATGGCCTATACCGTTGTGGCGGGGATGCGCTCCACGTCGACCACTGCGAAAAAGAAACAGCTAAAAGTTCAAAGTGTCAGCATCAGCTCCGACCTAGCGTGGCAAAAAATGCAGAATATCCCGCTCCCCACTGGGGAGGGTCGATGGGCATTGAACGTTGAAGCGCAAAGAAAAGATTCCTTATTCTGTAAGGTGCTCCAAAACGTCGTGAAGGAATCGGGGCTGTTTGTGCCGATGCTTGGGTTGCAAGGCATTGTTATGTCTGCGCTCAACTCGTTCAACATCATCTACGGAGCGCTGCACGCCGGGAGCGTTCCCATCATCCAGGGGAATCCGGTTCGGGTATTTGCGACGCAGGAAGCTGTGCAACGCACGGGAGCGCCGGGCTCGGCCGCGGGAATCCTGCTACAGAACGGCACCTACATTTTGACTCCGTCAAAACAGTCGCCGCCGCTCGACAAATTGAAGGACCTTTCTGTCATACAGGGCCGCATAGTTCCCCCGAAGACCGCTCTGACCGCGCTTGACGAGGCCGCCGCGGAAACATTGAAGGACACGACCTACGTGACCTTCGATGTGGAGGTAACGCCGGCCACATTCCTCACCAACCCAGCGAAAAAACCGGGTGACCAATCGACAACGCCCCGGAGTTAACGCGTCGGCAAGGAGGTAGCGCTATTGATGCGAGGATTCGTCTTTTCCGCGATTGCATTCCTGGCTCTGGCTGGAACCCTTTGCGCCCAAAGCTCTCCAGGCAATGCCGGCCAGGCACAGAGCGAAGTCACATTTCTCGAACCCGGTAAACCAGTCGAGCGAACTCTGCAGGGCGGAATGAAGCACATCTATGCGATTCGCGCTGAAACAGGAAATTTCATTCACGCCATCGTTGAGCTGCGTGGCATCGATGTGGCCTTGACGCTCTACGGCCCCGACAGCAAGCCGGTCGGCTCGATCGATGAAAACGATAGATTTGGCCCCGAACAAATCTCCACGATTGCGGAAACGTTTGGGGTTTACAGATTGGAAGTGGCCTCCCGTGACAAGACTGTTCCCGCTGGCCGTTACCGTGTGACGCTCAAACCTCTTCGAACCCCAAGCAACCAGGATCGCGCGCACATCACCGCAGAGCGAATGTGCTTCGAGGCTGGACAACTTTGGCAAGAAGGAAGTGCGGATTCGTTAAGAATTGCGATTCAAAAGTACCTGGCGAGTCTGCCGCAGTGGCGCATAGCGGGTGATCGCTATGAAGAAGCCTTGGCGCAGGATAGCATCGGTGAGATTTATTCCCAGCTCGGACAGAAGCAGGAGGCGCTGGAGTATTACAACGAGGCGTTGCTCGTGAACCGCGAGGCGGGCGTCCGCAGCTTAGAATCGGAGATCCTGAGAGATATGGGCGCGGTCTACGACTTTCTGGGGGAGATGCAGAAGGCGCTGGAATATTACAACAAGGCATTACCTATTCAGCGTGAGGTGGGCGACCGCAGCGACGAGGCGGCGACCCTGGACAGTATCGGCGGGGTCTATAACCATCTGGGGAAGAAGCAGAGTGCGCTGGAGTATTACCAACAGGCATTGGCGATTTGGCGAGAGGTAGGCGCCCACAGAGGCGAGGCGGGGACGCTCAACAACATAGGAATGATCTATTACGATCTGGAGGAGAAGCAAAAAGCACTGGAGTATTTCCAACAGGCGCTGCCGATCGAGCGCGCGATGGAAGACCGTGTCGAGGAAGCGGGAACGCTCAACGAGTTTGGGGGCGTGTATGACAGCTTAGGCGAAAAGCGGAAGGCTCTGGACTACTACCACCAGGCTCTGGCGATCTGGCGTGCGGTGGGAAACCATCCGGCGGAAGCCGGTACCCTCAACAACATTGGGTTAGCCTATGACCGTTTAGGTGAGAAGCAGAAGGCGCTAGAGTATTACAACCAAGCATTAGCGATTTGGCGCAAGGTGGATGATCGCCGCGACGAGGCAATTACGCTGAGCCATATCGGTTCAGTGTTCGATAAACTCGGGGAGAAGCAGAAGGCGCTGGATTACTACACGCAATCACTACCGCTTTCCCGTGCCGTCCACGATCCATTGAGCGAGGCCTCCACCCTGGTGCGCATGATGGAATATTGGAAGAGTCTCCAGAACCCAAGTTTGGCCGTGCTGTTTGGCAAGCAGGCCATCGACCGCTTCCAGGATCTGAGACTTAATATCGGAGGACTGGAAAAAGAAGATCAACAGAGCTTCCTGAAATCGAAAGAAGATTATTATCGCGAGCTAGCTGAGCTGCTTATTTCCGCGGGACGCCTTCCGGAAGCCCAGCAGGTGCTGGATCTGCTTAAGGCCGAGGAGTATTCGGAGTTTACGCAGCGCCGCGGAGACACAGGTTCTGCGACCAACCGGGTTGCGCTCACGTCTGCGGAGGATAAATCGACTAAGGGAATACGAGCAAATCACGGACGAGATTACAGCCATCGGTGAGGAATGCGCGCAGCTGGAAGCCAAGTCCTCCTCCAGGTCCGCGGACGAGGAACATCGGTACAACGAGCTTTCCGACAGGCTGACCGCGGCGAACCAGCGATTTCAGGCATTTCTCGACACTCTGTACGCCAGTTTCGGCAAAGGCGATCCATCAAACTCGAAGGTGGAAACCAACGAACAGACCGCCGGCCTGCAGACGCTGGTCGCAGAACTCGGTGCCGGGACGACGGCAATCTACACCCTGGTGCTGGACGAGAAGTGCGTGCTGATCGTGATTACCGGGGCAACCCGGGTGCCGCACGAAATACTGATCGGCAAGGTTGCGCTGCGCGGCATGGTGTTTGACTTCACACGCGCGCTGGCGGCACAACATTCGGAAGCAGACATTCAGGTGAAGGCGCGTGGCCTTTACAACCTTCTGATCGCTCCGATCGAGAAAGATCTTCAGGGAGCACAGGCGAAGACGCTGGTCTGGTCGTTGGACGATGTGCTGCGCTTCGTACCGCTGGCGGCGCTTTACGATGGCAAACAGTACCTAGTGGAACGCTATCGAAACGTCATGATTACCACCGCCAGCGCTGGGAACCTGAAGGATAAGCCGCAACCGGGCAGTTGGCGGGGCATGGCCATGGGTGTCTCCAAGGACTACGACGGTTTGGGCACGCTGGAAGCCGTGCCCGGCGAGTTGGACTCCGTGGTACACAGCGACCAGACGTCTGGTTCGCATGGGCCGGTTGCCGGAACGATTCTGCTGGACGACTCCTTCACGGAAAAGAGCATGGAGACGGCGCTGGAGCAGCACAATCCGCTGGTTCATATCGCAAGCCACTACGTGTTCCACGTGGGCGACGACACGAAATCCTATCTGCTGTTGGGCGGCAAGGATACGGGTGGCAAGGGATTCCGCTTGACCTTGGCGGAACTGCGCGACGATCAGAGAATGGATTTCAAAGGTATCGAATTGCTGACTTTGTCTGGCTGCCAGACAGCTGCGGACTCAAACCACTTGGACGGGCGCGAGATTGACGGCCTCGGCATCACGGCGCAAAGGAAAGGCGCCAAGGCGGTGCTGGCGACGCTGTGGGATGTGGATGATGCAAGCGTCGGGCTACTGATGGCAACATTCTATAAACTGTGGATCACCACACCGGGAATGACGAAAGTTGAAGCTCTGCAGCAGGCGCAACTGGCGGTCCTGCACGGCATTGCCGACCCCGCCGGAAAGTCCGAGGGTTCGTCCGCACCGGATTCATCGGGGAGAACTGCGGAGCACGACCCCGCTTCGCGGTACGCGAATCCCTTCTATTGGGCGCCCTTCATCCTCATCGGAAACTGGCAATAACTAGTGAAATTCGAAGGTCGTTATGTACTTGAGAAATGGACACGAGCATCGTCGCTCGTCCTCAAGGTATGCCGGAATCGTCTTCGTTGTTTCCTGTCACACCCGCCTATCCGGAAGGGAAGGGGCGATTGGGCCAGGCTTTGGTAGGGCAACACAGTCTGAGCGTCTTTACTTTCTTGGCGAAATGGCAATTTCAGCTTACAAGCCATCTCACAAATACCTCAGCAGAATTAGACAGCAAGCAAGGTGTAGCATACCGAGAAAGTTCTCAGCGTATCGTTCCTATCGGACAACCAGTCTACGGAAGTTTTGAAGCCAGGCGAACAGCCTCTCAACCTTCCAACGCCTACGATACCGCCGCAACCGACGCAGATCTTGGGTTCTGTTTTTTCTGTTGCGGCGGTGCGGAGCAATTAGCTGGATCCCATAGCGGCTGAGTTCATCGTCCAGCTTGTCCGAGTCGTAGGCGTTGTCGCCGATCAGATTCTGGGGGGCCTCTGGAATCACCATCTGGACTAGGGTGGGAACAACCAACTTCACTTCGTGAGGCGTAGCGCTTTCGACACAGATAGAGGATGGGGAGACCATTGCGATCTGCCACGGCCATGATCTTCGTACCCTTGCCGCGCTTCGTTTTCCCGACTTTCGATCCCCTTTTTTCGCTGGAGCGAAACTGCCGTCGATGAAGGCTTCCTCTACATCCAGAGCACCTCGGACCTTCGAGTGGAGGGCAAGAGCATCTAGAACTCCTTTCATGACTCCGGAGCGGACCCATTGTTGGAAGCGGCGATGGCACGTTTGGTAGGACGGATAACGGTCGGGAACCACGGAGCGCCCGTGCGCAGCACCCAGAGGATCCCATTTAGGACGCTGCGGCGATCCTTCCATGGTCTACCCCGTCCATCTCCGCGACGCAATGGTTCAGGAATCAGATCGCCCAGGGTCTTCCATTGTGAGTCAGTGAGGTCTCGCCCGTTTGCAATCGGCATCGAATCAGCTCCCAAAAAGGATTGGCGTAACGCTGCGTTAGTCGGCGTTCGGGCCAACTCAGGGCAGGGGATAAACAACGACCAGTTCGCCCACGGGGGGCGGGGGGAACGGGCCGTCAGCCCAGGGTCCAGGCCCGCCCTCCGAAACTCCGTTGATCTCAATTTTCGGCGGCAAAGAACCGCCGGCTCTCACCTGCACCGCCGCCTGGCCGATGTCCCCCTGTGATTCCAGAAACAGGTTGGTGAATTTGTAACCGGGCGTGTTGGAAGCGGTGACAACGACGCCGTACTGCACTCCCTCGATATCGATATCGCTTCCTGTGCCATATCCGCAGGTGGGGTTTTGCGACGTGTCTGACGAGTCGGTCAGCAGAATACCGATGAAACGCTCGAACACGAAGAAATCGCTTACTTCTAGGCTGTCCATGCGGCCCACCACCATGGCTGTTCCATTGTTCAACACCCAGGTGTCGATGGGCTGAGGAAATTGCTGGTTCGCCATTATGTCCCAGAAAACCGAGTGGACAAAATGGCGCAAGGTTACGTGGTCGGAAGCATGATCGATATTGATTCCCGTATTAAAGGCCCCGATGAACAAATCCTGGGCCAAGACTCGTCCGGACTCGATGTCCAGGAAGTTGTATGCATCGGTCACGGTGGAGCGGGTGACTTTTGTGCCGGGAGCGGTCACCAGAATCGTGTAGGGATAGACGTTGGGAGCGGAGGCGCTTGTGGCCACCTGGTTGGGGTAATGGAACAGCAGGTCGGTGACTCCGGCGCCGACGCCTTGCAGGGTGAGAAAGGGGCCGGTGGTGTTGGTTATCAGGAGGGTGGCGGCGACTGCGGTTGAGGCCGGGTTAATTCCGGACACATCGAATGGCCCCTCGGTGGTACCACACAGGACCACGCCGGCCGGAACAACGAGCGTGCCGGCGGTGAAATAGCGGGCCACGCCGAGGACGACGGACCCTCCGCCGGCTGCGCTGGCGGCGTTGATCGCGCTTTGAATAGCTGTTGTGTCGTCGGTGTGACCATCGCCGTTGGCTCCGAACGAAGCCACGGGAAATTCGCCAGCCACGGTAGTGACGCTGAGCGAACCCATCAGGGATGCCGAAACCGTGTCGGTCCCGGTGATGGTTTGAAACCCCGCGTTCGTCAATGTGGCCGAGAAGGTTCCAGTGCCATTCATCAGCTTGGAGTTGGGAGGAAGCTTAGCTGCGGGATCGCTGCTGGTGAAATGCACCATCCCGGAATAGCTCGTTGCCACGTTGTTCGCAGCATCGAAAGCGGTCACGGTGAAGGTGAAGGCAAACCCAGCGCCGCTGCTGGCCGGGCCGCTGACGGAGAACTGCGTAGCAGGGGGCGGACCTCCCGCGGAGGGGTTACTGCTCCCACCGCCGCCACAGCCAGCGAGGAGGCTCAAACTGAAAGCCAGCAACAGCAACTGCGAAGATCTTTTCATTCGTCCTCCGCCCAGCCACAATGCTCACGCAGGGAGCTTCAGGGCAGGATATTTACTATGATTTCTTCGCCTACGGGGGGCGTCGGGTATGGTCCGAGGGCCCAAATTCCCCGCTGCGAGCCTCCATTAATCTCAATTTTCGGCAGCGTAGAACCGCCGGTTTTCACCTGTACCGCCGCCTGCCCGCCGTTTCCCGACCCTATATCCACATTGGTGAATTTGAATCCTGGTGTATTGGTTGCGGTGACGACGATGCCGTACTGCACGGTATCCAGATCGATGTCGCTTCCAGCTCCATATCCGCAGGTAGTGCCTTGCGTCGTATCCGTGGAATCGGTCAGAAGGATGCCGGTGAAACGGGAGAATACGAAGAAATCATGTATCTCAAGACTGTCCATGCGATTCACCACCAGGCCGGTCGCGTGGCTCATCACCCAGGTGTCGATCGGCTGGGGATATGGTCGGTTTCCCATCACGTCCCAGAAGACCTGGTTGAAAAGATTGCGTAGCGTGACACGGTCGTATGTGTGATCGATGTGGACTCCCGTATGGAAGGCCCCGATGAACAGATCCTGGGCCATGGATCGACCGGACTCGATGTCCAGGAAGTTGTATGCATTGGTCACCGTGGAACGAACGACTTTGGTTCCAGCATTGCCCTGGGTCACCGTGATGGTGTAGGGGTAGACAGTGGGAGCGGAGGCGCTCGTGGCCACCTGGTTGGGATAATGGAACAGCAGGTCGGTGACTCCGGCCCCGACGCCTTGCAAAGTCAAGAACGGGCTGCTGGTATTCGTGATCAACAGCGTGGGGGCGATAGTGGTGAGCGCGGGATTGACTCCCGCGACATCGAAGGGACCTTCGATCGTCCCACACAGGACCACACCCTGCGGCACGATGAACGTACCAGTGGTGTAGTAGCGGGCCACATTGAACACGACGGATCCACCTCCGGCGGAAGCGGCGGCGTTGATCGCGCTTTGAATGGCGGCCGTGTCGTCGGTATGACCATCACCCTTGGCCCCGAACGAATTCACCGATGCGCCAATGCATACGGCTCGCACGATGGTCGCGGAGCCTGCGCAGAGAGTCCAAAACAAAAGGATTACGAGCGTGGTCTTCACTGTCATCCTCCCTCAGCAGATGTTTCCTGGCCGGATCTGTCTCGCGGATCTGCACGGAGCTAATTTATCCTCGTGCGTTTATGCATCGGTTCATCTTTACGATTTCCTCCGTAACGCGTTCCCGCTCAGGTTCGAGCGTCACTGTGTGACACAATGTCCACCTGAACGAATCGGGGAAACATGGCAAGCTCTTGATCTATCCACTGGCACGCTGCCGCCAACTGGCCCGCACGGGTAGACGCTGGCACTCCCCGGGCTTTCCGCTGGCGCTCCGACGGGACATTGCTCCGGATCCTTAGTTTGCCTTTCACACGTGGCAAAACAGTAGCCTGTCAGCAGGGGCGTATTGGTTGACCCTGTGCCGCTCAAAGAGAGCGTCTGAGGACTGCCTACTGCGTTATCGACCATCGACAGCGCACCGCTGAGATCGCCCGATTCACTCGGCAGGAAAGTCACGTTGATTGAACAGGCCGCTCCCGGCGCCAGGCCTGGAACGCAGTTGTCGGTTTCAGCAAAACTCGCCGTGACCGCGATACTCGCAATGTTCAACGTCATGGTGCCGTAATTGTTCAGCGCGACCGATAGCGGTGGACTGGTTGTGCCTACAAGTTGCGTGCCGAAAGGCAAGTTCATGGCTGAAAACGTTGCGTTGGGTCCGGTAGTCAGTCCCACACCGCTCAACGACACTGATTGGGGGCTCCCCACGGTGTCGTCATTGATCGTTATCGCGGCACTGCGGGGACCAACTTGAGCGGGCAGAAAAGTCATATTGATGGTGCAGGTGTCTCCTGCGGCAAGGCTCGCCCCGCATGTGGTACTAGTTTGGTTGAACTCGGCAGCGTTGGTTCCGGTTATGGCTATGCTGGCGATGGCCACGTCCGAGGTTGCGGTGTTTGTCAGTGTCTCAGCCTGCGCGCCACTCGGGCTCCCGATTACATCGTTGCCGAAATCCAAGCTGGCGGGCGATAGGACCAGGCTGTCGGATTGCAGCAGAATCGAGACGGTGTAGGACTGCGTGGCTACGTGGCGCTCAGAATCGGTGACTTGAATCGTAAATGCCACACCCTGCTCTCCAGTTTCCGGCGTGCCGGAAATTGTAACCACATTGGTGGTGCTGGCGGCAAGAGAGAGACTGGGAGGCAGCGTACCACTACTCAGCATCCAAACGAACGGCGAAACTCCACCCGTCGCCTGGATCGTTTGGTTGTAGTAGGTGCCCGTCACGCCGTTCGGTAATGTGGGCGTGGTAATCGCTAACGTCGGTGGGGGTGGCAGCGATCCGCCGCCGGGCAGCGATCCGCCGCCGGGCTGCGATCCCCCGCCGCACTGGGAAAGGAGCACAATGGCAATGAGGCCTGAAACAACCGCCACTGTGTGCCTAATCGGGCCGGCGGTGCGGGTCGAGAGCATGGACAGCATGGCGCACCTCCTTTTGCTTTCTTTGGCGTTGCGGTTTCTCGGGGCTGGTTAGTCTCTGGGCGCGATTGTGGCGAAGTGAGACCGCTGATTGCGACGCCGCAGTGCGGAGTGCGACAGCGGGCCGGGTGCTTTGCCCATTGCCGGCTCTATGGAGGACATCTGTGTAGCCGCGTCCGCCAAGCTGTAGTCGCAGCCCTCGACGCCAGGATGATTCTCGTCGCAGGGAACCAGAAGAAAAGCATGCTGGTTGTTGCTCGCATCCACTCCAAAGCCAGCGATTTCGCCCTCATCGTTGATGTTCTGCGGGTGCACTAGATAGAGAGGCGAGCCGGGAGGAATCAGAGCATTAAGGTCGAAGATCGCGCCGTCTTCCCACAAGAAGGCCCGAGAAGCATCTCCGTTAGTGAGGCAATTGCCGAGCGAAATCGAATCACCGACGACCTGGCCTGTCATATTAATCGCTTTCGCGGAGCTGCATGGATCGCTGCCGATCGTTCCAAGATCTGTGATCTGCCCAATCTGTTTCCAGAGAGTCGCATGGAAAAAAGTGTCTCCGTTAAGGTATCCGAAGCCAGCGGCCTGACCGGCATCGTTGACCACGAAGGCCCCGGTAGAGTTCCCTCCAAGCGAGCCTCCGAGCTCGCGAAAGGAACCACCTTCCCAAAGGAAAGCGCGCGAGTTTCCTTGCTCGGCCGGAAATGCATAGCCGACGATTTGACCCCGATTGTTAAGGTCCTGCGCCAGCGTGCAAGTACCACCGAAGCTGCCGATATTCCTCATACCATTTTCTTTGTCCCAGATAAAGGAGCCGATAGCCAAGGGGAAGCACAAGCCGGGCTGCGTCAGACTGGTGTAGGACCAGCCCATTACCTGGCCGTGATCGTTGATGAGGGCCCCCAGGGCATCCGTGCCGCCCAGAGTGCCCAAATCCTGCATCCCACTTTCTTCGTTCCACAAGAACGCCCGCACCTGAGTCGCTCCGTAGACAAAGTTAAGGGTTAGTGTCAGAGAGTTTGGGTCCGGTATCGTATTCAAGGCAGCCCCAACGACTTGGCGGCGGTTGTTAACGGCATTCGCCACGCTCTCGAATCCTCCTTCGGGCAGGGTCCCCAGATTGGTGACGCCGCCGCTTTCCCAGAGCACAGCGCGTAGTTCCGGAAAGCCATTCAATGGGTCAAGTTCTCCGTTCTGGGAGAATCCTGCGATCAGGCCGTTTTCGCTGATCCACGTAGGCGCACTGCTCACGCCCTGGACAAGTGCACCGAGGGGAGTGGGCGAACCGTTCCGCCACCGCAGCGCAGGAGAGACGAAGCAATCCGCATTGAAGCAAAAACTTTGAAAGAGATCGGGCATGGTCGTATCCGCAAAGTCTGTGAAGATGCCGCTGTTGTTTACGAACTTGCCCCCGGGTATTCCGGAATCGGCGATGTAACTTTGGGGCCCGCCGAGCGTGCCGACGTCGACGAGTTGGTAATGATGGGGCTGATGCCGCGATTTTTGACCCTCCTGCGCCGTCAACTCACGGGGAATTGCCAGCAGTGCGAGCAGAGTCATCACTACTATGTGCACAGACAGATCCTTTTTCACGACTTCCTCCTTGTAGGCCCACTACTATACCTCCAGTACTTCTGGTGGGGGGATTCGCTATCCGAGGTCTATTCCATTGCAGTGCAGATGGGAGCAAGCCCAGCGGTCGCGCCCGTGTTGAGATAATCATCAAGCGGATGCGGCCCTTGCTCCTCAATAACCGATGCGAAATTGGGCGTGTAGGTGATGACGGCCCACTGCGGCGTGAAGACAGGGGTATTACCCGCTTGGGCTGAGAAGTCATTTCCGTAGTAACCCCACTGCAGATTGCTGTCGGTCCCATCTGGGCCGGGCTCTTCCTCATACGTGCTGACGTAGTCCATCCAGGCGGGGATCGACTTGCCGGTCGTGTAGTTGTAAATCCTTCCGGCATAGGCTTCGAGGCGATAGCCCTCGATCAGCTGTTCGCTTGCATCGTAAAAGCGAACGGCGTTCCAGTAGGCGGTGAGCTGGTCGACCCATAGAAACTGCTGCGTGCCTACCAAGGGACACGGCAAGCCACCAAACGTCTCGTCGGGGTTGCCATTGGGGTTGCTCGCGAGGCTCCCGTCGCCCAGCTCGAACGTCACAGGACTGCTGTAGCACTTGATCGCCGTACCCGGCGGGTCCAGTGGCCCGGGGTGGGTTACCTTCCAGCAGGCTTTGTAGGTGTGGTAGTTGCCCCTAGGGTGAGCGGCGGGGTTGTCGTTATTTAGAATCGCCGGGGGTTGGAGGCTCAGGGGATCAACGGAAGGGGACCCTTTCTGGTCGTCCACCACCTGGGAGAGAAGGCGCCAGTAGTTGAGGTTGAACGAACCCCCGCCGCCAAGGGCAGACGATTGGGATTGAGTGGCAAGCGCGTTATTTCCTGTACCCAGAGTACGGTGAAGGTGAGCTTGTTTGTCCTGCGCAGCCAGCTGAGCGGGGACCGCGAGTGCGACGAGTAGGGTCAGCGCAGTGATGTATGTTGCCAGATTCTTTTTCACGACTTCCTCCTGATGTCTGTCGTTCGCGTTCGTGACTGTAGAAGAGACGCGCGTCAATTGCCGGCGTCTGTGGTGCCCTGGGCGCCCACTGAGCGCCGTCCCCTATCCTCTACTTACTCATGCGGAAAACAGAGCGGAAATCGATCATGGCAAGTGTTTTTCCCCGGTCGACGAATCGGTAGTCGGGTGAGGGGAGTGCAGGCAAGGCGGTGTACAATGCCGCACAACTGGAGTTCCGCATTATTACTTAGGCGATGTCTACCACGCATGATGTGACGCGATTGCTGGCCCGGTGGGCAAACGGCAGTAGCGAAGCTCTCGATGACCTTACGCCGCTTGTCTACAAGGAACTCCGTCTGCTTGCGGCCAGCCAATTGAGGAAAGAGCGCAAGAGCCACACATTGCAACCGACCGCGCTGGTCCATGAAGCCTACCTGCGACTTGTGGATCAGAAGAATCCGAGCTGGCAGAACCGGTCGCATTTCTTCGGTGTGGCTTCACGACTGATGCGGCAAATCCTGGTGGACCATGCACGGATGAGACAAGCCGGCAAGCGGGCGATGCGAACAGTGTCCCTGGAAGAGGCAGTCAGTTTTCACCAGGAACGAAGCCGGGACCTGTTGGCTCTCGACAGCAGCCTGAGTGCGCTGGAAAAAATCGACCCGAGAAAATGCCGGGCTGTGGAACTGCGCTATTTCGGTGGACTTCCCATGGACGAGATCGCACAGGCGCTGGACGTGTCTACGGTTACGGTGCGCCGGGACTTGAGGATGGCCGAAGCCTGGCTTAATCGCGAGATGCAAGACTTGTAGGTGTACTTTGACTCCGGAACGCTGGGCGCAGATCGAGGAGTTATTTCATCGCGCTGCGGAATGCGATGCGAGCCAGCGTGCAGCACTGCTCGACGGTGCCTGTGGCAATGATTGGGAGTTACGGCGAGAAATAGAGGCTCTACTTTCATCCGAGGGAAGCGCACGCGATCGTGTCCAGGAGGCCGTGCGGTGTGAGCTTCATGATTTCGGCTTCTCGTTGGTGGGAGAAGTCGTGTCGCATTATCGCATTCTCGACGGGCTTGGCGGCGGTGGCATGGGTCTGGTGTACCGGGCGGAGGACCTCAAGCTAGGCCGCCAAGTCGCGCTTAAGTTCCTGCCGGAGGAGTCGGCAAAGGATCCTGCCGCGCTGGCGCGCTTTGAACGCGAAGCGCGGTCGGCCTCGGCGCTGGAGCATCCTAACATCTGCCCTATCTATGAATTTGGAGAGCACGACGGCCAGACGTTCCTGGTAATGCAGTTGTTGGAAGGACAGACGCTACGGGAGTTGCTGGAGAGCGGGAAGCCTGAAACGCCAGGATCTGATTCAAACGCCAAGTCTCAGGCCCGGCACTCACTAGCGCTTGATCAAGTCCTCGATCTAGCGGTTCAGATTGCAAATGGATTGGATGCCGCGCATCAAAAAGGCATTATCCATCGCGATATAAAGCCAGCGAACATTTTTGTTACCAGCCAAGGCCACGCCAAGATTCTGGATTTTGGATTGGCAAAACTTGCTCCCGGCCCAACTAAGGAAGCCGATGAACTGGAGCAGGAACGTCACGAGGACGAATCACCTCGACAGGAGCGTGAAGTGCCGTCATCACCAACACGCCACGATCCTCTGCTGAGCCGGACTGGAGTGGCAATGGGCACGGCGGGGTACATGTCGCCCGAGCAGGCGCGTGGCGAAAAATTGGACGCGCGAACTGACCTGTTTTCTTTTGGTCTCGTCTTGTACGAGATGGCGACCGGGCATCGCGCGTTTGAGGGAGACACTGGACCAGCGCTCCAAAGTGCTATCCTCACACAAACACCTGTTCCAGTGCGGCAACTGAACCCCGAACTTCCCGCCAAACTCGGGCAAATCATCCGCAAAGCACTCGAAAAGAATCGCGACGGCCGTTACCAGACGGTGTCGGACATGCACACCGACCTGGAGATTTTGAAACGCAAGACTGAGCGGCGAAATCCGCTCCGTTGGTGGATCGCAGCTTCTGGCATTGTTTTCGCGCTATTCATTGTCGGTGGGTTCCTATGGTTTGCGAGGCGCCAGACAACGTCCCTTCAAGCTCCGCCCGATATTAAATTTCGGCAACTCACCATCAACTCTTCGGAGAATCCAGTCGGCGGTGGGTCGATCTCGCCCAATGGCAAATACCTCGCATACATCGATAAGCAAGGAATGCACATCAAGGATATTGAAACTGGCGCGATCGAGGCTATTACACTGCCGAGGGATATGGGGAAGGATAGTGTCAACTGGGAGATTCTTGACGCCGCCTGGTTTGCGGATAATGAGCGTTTTCTAGCGAATGCCCATCCAGTAAACGAAGACGCGAGTGCCTCGTCATCCCGGGCAACGAGCATCTGGATCTTTTCCAGGCTGGACGAGGCGCCGCGTATGCTTCGCGAACACGCCATTGCGTGGTCTATTTCTCCTGACGGCGCTCAGATTTCGTTCGGGGCAAATGCCGGCAGGCTCGGGGAGCGTGAAACCTGGGTGATGGACTCTGAGGGTGGGCATGCTCGCAAACTCTTCGATACCGATGAGAACAGTGCACTCGGCGGATTCTATTGGTCACCTGACAGCCAAAGGGGAATCTACCTGAGAACCGATTCCTCCGGCGATACATTACTGAGCCGCGACTTGCAGGGCGGACCTGTTGTCACGTTGCTTACAGCTACTGAAACGAAGCAAACCCGCGGTGATTTCTCCTGGTTGCCCGATGGACGTTTGCTCTTTCAAGTCGCTGACCCCGGCTCTGGTGCAGAAGGCGTCCGCTCCGTCCAAGACACATGCAACTTCTGGACACTGCGGCTGGACGCGCATTCCGGCAGGCCGATCGAGAGACCCCAGCAGCTGACGAAGTGGACTGGATTCTGCAGTTTCAACAGTGCAAACGTTACAGCCGATGGCAAGCGGCTTGCGTTCCTTCGGAGCTCAGTCGCCTGGACTGTGCACGTGGCGGACATTGAGGCCGGAGGGGCGCGCATAAGTAACATGCGGCATTTCACCCTGGATGAAAGTCCTGACTTCTTGCAGGATTGGACGAACGACAGCAGGAACGTTATCTTCGCATCCAATCGCACCGGTCAGCTTGCAATTTACAAGCAGTCACTGGACGAGGACGCACCGGAACGCATTTCGAAAGGGACAATTGGCTTTCGCGACACTCCCGTCAGCCCGGACGGCAAATGGCTGTTCGGCATCCCCTCCCCCAAGCTCGGAGACGCAAAGAATTCGGATCGGCTGATGCGGATTCCTCTCGCCGGAGGATCGCCGGAATTGGTGACTACGACCTTACCGGCCGGAATTTTTTGCGCTAGGCCGCCATCCAGCCTGTGCGTGTTGGGTGAGAGGACCGAGGATCGCAAGCAGGTGATTTTTACATCCATAGATGCTGTCAAGGGTCGAGGCCCAGAGCTTGCCCGCTTTGATCTTGACCCGGGGATCGAATATTGGGATTTTGACATTTCTCCGGACGGGACACGCTTGGCAGTGAGCGGAAACCCGCACGGTCCGATCCACATTCTTTCCCTGCGCGGGCACGGGGAACAGGTGATCCCAACGAAATTCAACAATGCAGGCGAATTTCATTGGGCAGCGGATGGCAGGGTGCTGTATGTCCCCGATCAAACAAAGCGCGGAACGGTGCTTTCTTATCTGGATCTACACGGCAACACACGTGTCCTATGGGTGAATCCTAGCGGCTGGGCGACTTGGGCAAGGCCATCGCCGGACGGCCGTCATCTGGCAATCGAACACGTAAGCGCCACCAGCAACGTTTGGATGATGGAGAACTTCTAAGTCTTCTCACATCGAGCCAAAGAATTTGCGCTGACCCCACTGGCCGTATCAAAATTTGAGCTGTGCCTTCAACTGAATCATTCTAGGAGCTACATCTCCGCCAAAGCCGTTGCCGAGAATGCTGGTCGGGGGCTGTTCCAAATAAGAGATCTGCCCAAATCCGAGGTCTGAACTGTAGTTATCCGGAGCGCCAAAGTTCGGATGGTTGAAGAAGTTGAAGAACTGGAAACCGATCCCCAGCTCGGCGTTTTCCCAACGAGGGATCTTGGTGTTCTTCATGATGCTGAAATCAGTATCGAAATAATGCGGATAGCGGAAGCGGTTGCGTCCTTGAGCAAAGGAAACTACAGGCCCGTTGCTGCAAGAGCCTGACGGGCCCAAGTGTCCGATATTGAATCCAGTTTCGCAACCCTCTTGTACAAAAAGCGCGTCTGGATTGGGATTCCCATTCGCGAGGAGTTGCGGCGGCAGGCAGGGGTGAGGGGCCAGCGGAATCGCCGCACCTTCTCCGCACGCCGAGCCGGGTGGAAGAGGGCCAACCGGTACTGCATAGAGCAGCCCGAAATAATTATTCGGTGCTAGAAGACCCGACTCGTAGTTGTCGAACACTGTGTAGGGAAATCCGGTTCGCGCAAAGATCGTCCCCGACACCTGCCATCCCTTCACCAGATAATCCGAGCCGCGCCCGCCGAACACCGCCTTCAATGGTAGCTCCCATACATAGTTCCCATTGATGGAGTGACGCACATCGTACTCCGCCGGTCCGTAGCTGCCCCGCAGATTGTTCGGGTCCTGGGGATACAGCGAACTTCCGAACGTGAATGGAAACAAGCCACCATTTGAGACTTCGTCGAAAGCATGGCCATACGTATAGTTGGTCTCAAACAGACCGTTGCCCCAACGGGAGAATTGATGCCGGAATGAAACGACCATGCCGTTGTAGTTGGACACTGCCGCCGAGCTGTATTCCGTGACCTCGCTGAAGCGTGGATCGGCGCAGGGCGGGATCGGCGGGCTAGAGCATAGACTGGCCGGGAGTGAGCCGAAGCCATACGCATTTGCGCTCGGATCCTGTACCAGTTCGTGAATGCCGTGATGTCCGAAGTAGCCGATGCTGACCGATGTTTCGGCGCGATACAGCTGTTGCAGTTCAAGGCTCCATCTCTGATACTGCGGCGCGTGTGTCCGCCCATTCGGGACACTTATGCCAGGGGGAGAGAAATTTGCGTCGGTCGCCTGGAGCTGAGCGAGCGTCTCACCGCGAGCAAACCCGTCAACAAACGTCGCATTCGAAGCGGCTGCATGGTTGAACAGGCTGTTTGCCTCATTGGGAGCGAGGTTTCCGCTGACGACCGTGTACGAATTCAAGAGCGGGGCGTTGCTGGAAAACGGAATCGCGAGGGCGCCAGGCACAGGGTCATAAAAGACACCGACCCCACCGCGCAGCACCGCGCTATGCGAAACGCCAAAAGGTTGCCAGGCGAAGCTGAGTCGCGGCGACCACAGGACGTGGTCGATGCCGGTGAGAGCCTGTTTTTGGTTGATCAGGATCGCTTGATTATATGGCTGATTGGGATCGTGACTCACGGAATCGAACGGACCAGCCAAGCGTGCGAAGCAGCGACGTTGGCAAGTCGGATTGGACTGATGTTCAGTCCGAAGAGCAAACGTCAGCGTCAGGTTCGTCCGCGCATGCCACTCGTCCAGACCATAAAGTCCGAGATTGTAGAAAGCCATGCGCTGGGAGGCAGCTGCAGGAAAGGACTGGCGCAGTTGCGTGTAATCAGTGTCTGGCGAGACGGGGTCCACGCCACCCTGATAGAAGGCATCGAGAGTCTGAGGCAGTAGCACGCCGATCGTGTTGGATCCGTACTGAAGGAGGGTCGAATATGTTCGTTCGAAGCTAGCACCAAATCCGAACTTCTGGTTACCTCTCGTTTTCATCACATCTTCGGAAAGTTGATATTGCGTATAGTACTCGCCCGAACCCAGAAAAGAATTGTCCTCACCTCCCAAGTTCGTAAACGTGCCCGGCCCGTAACCCAAGAACGTAGGGAACGCAGCCAGCGTTTGGGAAGGATTCTTCACATCGTAGATAGGGGCGATATAGGAGCCCGCCAGCAAGAATTGGCTCGCCGCAGATGAACCAAATGCGTGAGTCACGATAACCTGGCCTTGCAACCATGGCAAATTGAGATCAACATCGAACAACGGGCTGATGGGATCAGTCCAGTAAGCACTACGGCCATGATCGTACTGCAGCCGGAGAAAGGCACGGTCGGCGTTGCTTGCGTTCCAGTCCACGCGGCCCGACGTTAGCGCATCTTGACTGGGGCGGCCGCGACTCGAAAGAAAGTGCATCGCGCAGGGGACTTCAGGTCCGAGATTCAGAAACCCAGTGCAACCGGTCGGATCGGTCGGACTAAAGCCGCCTCGTATAGCTCCGGCTGCCCCAGGTCTAGCGTTGTAGAGGTTGAAAGTCTTCTTGTAGAAAGCGTCCGACGCAGAAGTTGGGCCAAACTTCGTGTCGATATTTGCGATAGTCGCGGCCTCAAATTGCGGGCTAGGAATCACCACTAGGAAGTTCTGCGGAATGAGCAGGCGCAGACCTTCGGTATCGAAGAAGAAAAACAGTTTGTCCTTCTTGATAGGCCCGCCGAATGAGCCCGCCCACTGATTTGCGATGTCAAAAACCCGCGGTGAATCGAACGCGTTTCTGAACCAGTCATTGGCATTGAAGACGCGGCCGTTCCAATAGTACTGCGCGTTCCCGTGATACTCATTGCTCCCCGACTTGGTGATGTAATTGATGTTTCCTCCTGCGGCGCCGCCGAACTGGCCGGAGTAGCCAGTGCTCACGACGGTTGCTTCTTGAATTTGGTTCTGGCCCAGGAGAAGGAAAAGAGCGCCAACCAGTTGGGTGTGATAGAAGTTGTCGGTGTCGCTCAACCCGTCCACGGTGTAACGATAGGAGGTGCCCGGCATTCCCAGAATCGAAAAATTGACGCCGCCCTGCATGTCGGTGTTCATGATTGCACCGGGGGCGGTCTGCGCAATGTAAGTGAGATCATTCCCAGGATTCGGCACTTCGCTAATCTGCTTCTGGTTCATCGTCGTGGAGACATCGCCATTCTCTGCTTGGAGCAGTGGAGCTTCTGCCGTCACCGACACACTACTACTTGCCTTCGCGACCTGCAGTGTGACATTGACGGACACCGGAGGTCCCAGCAGAATGTTTATCGTCCGCTTTTCCTCCCGAAAGCCGGCATGCGTTACGGTCGACGTGTATCTCCCTGGCGCGAGAAAGAAGAACTGGTACACACCCTCGCGATCGGTTTTGGTTGATTGGACAGTCCCCTTGCCATCGTCTTTGATCTCGATACTCGCATCAGGCACGACGGCATGGCTCGGATCAGTTACGACACCGGTCAACCCGCCAGAGGTAGTTGTTTGAGCATTCAGCCTATTTGCGGAGGAGGCGGCGACGAAAAGAGTAGCGACAAGCAATACCGATATCGGCCGCAATCGCATCGAACCACCCCACGATTCGATCAGGTAAAGCGCGAAATAAAAGAGGATGGCATCATACCCTATTCGCTAGGTCACACACGGTCTAAAACATTGTTACCGGTACGGCAGCCTCCCGTTGCTGACGCGGTGAGGCTGGCGCCTGCTATTTGTGAAATGGGTTCTAGGTTGTTTCGCAGTACGATGGTGGCCATGGTGCAGCGCTTGGATGCGCGCGGCTTCTTCTTCCGTACGTAGCTCATGGCCAGAGTCTGGCAGAACTGGCTCCTTCCAAGCAGTTCAATTTTGGCCACTCGGTACCATTTGCAGACCGGGTCCCCGCCAAGAAATGAGATTCAAGCAGTCGGGAAGAACAGGAGTGCAGAATCCAAACACTACTTTGTTTAGTTCTCATTGACGTCTCAGTTCTCGGTCGCTGGAGGTTAGCGCCCTACAGGAACTTTTTCCGGACGGGGGCGCAGGTAAGGGATTGCCCGTTCCAAAGCCGTCTCGCCGTAGCGTACCCAACGCGGAGTCGGACGCGGGGTCAGCGCCAGCATGTTCGACAGGTGACATAAGGACGGGTGCAAATCCGCGACCAGCTTGATAAATGCTGTGAGCGGCACGGCGAGCAGCAAGCCCATCACACCCCATAACCAGCCCCAGAAGAGAATCCCAACCGTCGCCGCCACGGGCCCGATACTTAAGCGATTGGCAATAAATTTCGGAATAAGAAGATTCGCGGACACGACATGCAGCAAGAGAATGGTCAGAGTGATGACAATATATGGTCCCGGTGTGTTGAACTGAAGCAGTGCCGCTGCCAAAGGAAGAGCAAGCGAAGCGATTAGTCCAAGGAACGGCAGCAGATTCAAGAGCCCGCTGGCGATTCCGAGAGGTATGGCACCTCTCATGCCAATACTCCACAACACCAGCGTGGTCGCCACAGCCATCACGGAGCCGACGATAAGGTTTCCGGCGACAAAGCCGCGAAATCGCCTCATAGCTTCGAAAGTTGCACGCTGCGCAAACGAGTGTTGCTAGAAATCGATCCAGGCGGATTAGGAGACAGAGACCACTTCGGTTGCAGCGGTTGGCTCAGGAATTGGTATGTTGTCTTCTCTGAGCCCATCAAGATGGAACTCAATGGCTTCTCGAATAAGCCGCTGCGTCTCCTTCTTCGTGCGGCCGGTTGTAATGACGCCGGGCAGATCGGGGACATAGGCAGCCCAGCCAGTGCCCGACTTTTCATAGACAACAACGTATTTCATTGCTTCAGCCCTGCCTGTTTCAGGACGCTATTGAGAGTGCCACGTGGAAGGTCGTCGTTCGGATGACCCGGTAACGTCACGCGTCCTGGTTTAGTCGGATGTTTGTATTGCCTGTGGCTACCCCTGGTTCCTTTTGAGTTGCCACCCATCCCGTTCCAACATCTTTATGATATCCCGAACTTTCATGGTTTCCAAATTACATTAGCATGAGGGCACGGTGCGCCCTGGGGTGCGGATTGTGCCGGACTTTGCCGCGATCTGGCGAGCTGGCCGTTGTATTTTCTTTGTTTGCAGGGCTCGTGAAAGAACTCACTGTCAATTGTTCATGGAGATACTGGGTTCCCACACGTAAATTAACTGCGAACCCGCGTGGGAGAGTCCCGCGTCGCTATTTGCAGATTCAATGAAACTGAAAACGTGGTCGCATTCATGAATCGAGCGTCGTTTCGGAACTGGCTAAACTCAAACGCTGTTGGCCGAGAGAGTTGTCGACATCAGAGGCGTACTGTTTGCACGCGACATCAACGCCACGACGAATCGAGCCACAGAAACGATTGAAGATCGACTGCTCGTGAACGGAAGCAGCGGTTCGCTAGCTTAGCTCAGTCGGGAAGAACAGGAGTGCAGAATCCAAACACTACTTTGTTTAGTTCTCATTGACGTCTCAGTTCTCGGTCGCTGGAGGTTAGCGCCCTACAGGAACTTTTTCCGGACGGGGGCGCAGGTAAGGGATTGCCCGTTCCAAAGCCGTCTCGCCGTAGCGTACCCAACGCGGAGTCGGACGCGGGGTCAGCGCCAGCATGTTCGACAGGTGACATAAGGACGGGTGCAAATCCGCGACCAGCTTGATAAATGCTGTGAGCGGCACGGCGAGCAGCAAGCCCATCACACCCCATAACCAGCCCCAGAAGAGAATCCCAACCGTC
This sequence comes from uncultured Acidobacteriaceae bacterium, assembly GCA_963714225.1. Classification (GTDB taxonomy): domain Bacteria; phylum Acidobacteriota; class Terriglobia; order Terriglobales; family Acidobacteriaceae; genus Sulfotelmatobacter. The sequence goes on from CAVQNY010000042.1 coordinate 35,022, forward strand.
GCCGCCACGGGCCCGATACTTAAGCGATTGGCAATAAATTTCGGAATAAGAAGATTCGCGGACACGACATGCAGCAAGAGAATGGTCAGAGTGATGACAATATATGGTCCCGGTGTGTTGAACTGAAGCAGTGCCGCTGCCAAAGGAAGAGCAAGCGAAGCGATTAGTCCAAGGAACGGCAGCAGATTCAAGAGCCCGCTGGCGATTCCGAGAGGTATGGCACCTCTCATGCCAATACTCCACAACACCAGCGTGGTCGCCACAGCCATCACGGAGCCGACGATAAGGTTTCCGGCGACAAAGCCGCGAATCATCTGGTTCAGGTTAGTGATGAATCGAGTCGTATCTGTCCTGGAATCGAAGAAGCCATCCATCCGGATCGCCATTTGATCCTTGGTACAGAGCATAAAAAACGTTAAGAATGGAACGACGCCGGCAATAATCAGCACTCCCCACACAGATCCCACACCGCGCACCAGATAATCAGGCCAGTTTGGCGATTCCTGCAACCGAACTTCTGTGACTTTCTTGGTGGGATGCACGTTGTTCGTAAAATTTCCGGCATTTTGCTGAAAGTCTTGGATCTTGCGGCTAATGGGTTCAATGGTTTGCTGAACCTTCGACGCGTACACTGGAAGTTCTTCCGCAAAGCTCATCGCTCTCCCGTAGAGCGCGTAACCCAGCAGCCCAATTAGACTCATGCCGGCGAGCACAATGGCCGCCGCCGCCACACCGCGTGGGATATGCAGTTTCTCCAGTATGACTACCACTGGGTCAAACAGGATCGCGAGAAATCCTGCCAGAATAACCGTGATGCAAATCGAGCTTCCGTAGTAGCCGAACACAGTCAGCAAGCCCGCCACCAATATAAAGAGCAGAATCGCGATTCTGCGAAGCAGCGTATCGGATGATGAGGGCGAAGATGGAAGCGCCACGGCCACCGCGCGCACCTGGCTTTCTTCGGCAACCGCCCTATTAACCTGATCGGACATACGTTTTCTGCCCCGATTCGCCGTTGGCTGAAGACAAGTTTAGGCGTTTACCACGGCGATGGGGGCAGGTTCCTGCGACAAAGTGGTCGCTTAATTAGGCTCGCACATGTGTAGTCCCGCCCCAATACAGAACTCCGAGTTCCAAGCTGACTGTCCGCCGGGTCTCTGCAGCACGTTGTTGTCGCGAACGCACGAACGTGCTCCGGGGCAGAGCCGTCTTACTTTACTTCTCGAACACTTTTTCGATCTGCCCGACTTTTTTTTCAATTTTCCCGGTGTTTTTTTCGGCTTTGCCTTCGGCCTGTAAGTCAGGATTGTTCGTGACTTTGCCGGCCGTCTCTTTGATTTTTCCCTTCACTTCATGAACATGCCTTTAATCTCATCCTTCGTACTGGAGTTCATCCGTTTTCTCCTTGTTGTTGAATAACTAAATGCCGACATCCTGATGTCTATCCTCACAGTTTGAGCAATCTATCAAAAAAGGAACGATAACGCTGTAGGGCAAGCCGCAGGTCCTCAGTGGACACGTTGTCACCGCGGTCCCACTGCTTTTCTAATCCCGATCGCTCGTAGGCAAAACCTTCGGCGAGTCGCTGCATCACCGCAGCTACCAACTTGTCTGCGTCTTCAACCGTCCGGCGTGGTTCGTCCACAAAACCAGTCTGTACCTTGCTCCACTGCGATCGAAAATCTCCCATCTCCAATTCAGAAAACAAGGGCATGTGCTTTGGGACTGCAGCCGCCGCTTTATCCGGAGTTTCTGGCTCTCGGCTTTTCACCAGCTTGGGACCGTCGGGCTGCTTTTGCGCAATGCCATAGCTCGCCAGTTCGGCCGTCGTAAGCTCCTCGTCTTTTGTCTTCAGTTCAGCCATTACGCCACCTCTTTCCTTTCCACAATCGTTGGTACCTGCACCAGTTCCTGAAATAGAGAGCGGTAGTGAATCATCGCCGTTCTCAGATCTTCGGTAGTTGCCGCGTCTTTCCCAATCCGCAGTGCAGTCTCATGAGCAGACCGGTAGTTTTCCACCACTCCGGGATGGTCAACAGAGATGTCGGCCGCCCGCTGATCGAAATCGGATACGGGATAACCCCGAGCTTTCATTAAAGAGGACACCAGGTCCTCGGCTTCTGCAACTCCCCCCGTGGGGGAATCGACAAAATGAGATTGTACGGACTCCCACCGTTTTGAAAAACGTTCGTATTCCATCGGATCAAGATCGCGAATGTTGAGCTTTTCAACCCGCTTCTCGCGATCCACTAGTTGCGCTTCTGCTTTCCGTTCTGACCCATGCTCTCGCACCGCTCGCCCGTACTCAGGCCCAAATTTTTGCCGCAGGTTTGCGGTCGTACTCCTGCGTTTTTGCATGTACAGCCAAGTCAGCACCGCGATAACCAGAATCACCACGCCGGCGAGGATAATCAGCTTCGGATCCAGCGGATTCAAATTCATCGAAACCTCCTGCCTCAAGAATGTCCAAAACCAAATTTGTTCACCAAGTTCCTGCGCGACCAGAACCTTGTGAACTGCCAGTATCGAACCTTAGGCTGCGAAAAACTGGTCAGAATTGATCGTCTTGTAAATTAGTCCTATTTAGGATCGAACCGAAACGGTGTGCGTAATGCAGAGAAAGGATCATCAATGTACTCCACCTGTACCGATCGGGTTGAGCCTACGGCCATGACATGTCAAAGCAAGATATGGAAATGTCCGGGTTTGTGGCAGAAAGAGGTGTAAGCGGACGCCCGATCATCGGAGCCCAGTGCTTGGGTCCGACCTCGGAACGGAACAAATTGTACGTTAACAGTAACCAACCCGCGTCGCGCAGCTCAAAAAGGTAAGGAACTGAGATTCCTGCATGGCGCGATAAAATGGGCGGTCCATGCGCGTCGGCAAGTAGGCCGAGAACCTCAATGGTGCATCCTTCGGGAGCCCGCTTAACAGTATGGTCCCAGACTCTGTGCTCAATTCAGTGATGACGGCGGGCCCTTCCCAGGGTGCGTTGATCTCGTTCAGGAGAGTACTCCTTTGTGCACCGTCTGGGCCGGCTCGCAGGGACAAATCCAATCCTGAGAGAGCCCATGTCGAGAAGACGGAGCAAGAACAAGAAGAAGACAGGAGTACCCATGTTGTCGTACCTGAACCTGAATGCCGCCGGGGTAGATATCGGAGCGACGGAGATCGATATCGCGGTACCTGGGGATCGAGATCCGCAGCCGGTGCGGTGCTTCTCGACCTTCACCGTAGATCTGCATGCGGCGGCGGACTGGCTCAAAGCGTGCCACATCGAGACCGTAGCCCCACAAATCCCTCCACTCCGACAACAGGTGATCACAGGTTAAGATAATTGTTTCTCCGATTGCGCGTGACGGAGCCTGGTTCGGGGTGCGATTGTGATCCGGGCAAAATCCAGGAAGAAAAGAGAACAATGGCAGAATCCCCAATTACTCCGCGTGAGAAAGACTTTGCTGCGTGGTATCAGGACGTCGTGTTGCAGGGCGACATGGCCGAACCGGCAGAGATTGTCAAAGGCTGCATGGTCATCAAGCCGAACGGCTACGCTGTCTGGGAGGTGCTGCAGCGTGAACTCGACGACCGCTTCAAGGCCACCGGCCACCAGAACATTTATCTTCCGCTGCTCATTCCGCAGAGTTTTTTCAAGAAAGAAGCCGAGCATGTGGAAGGTTTCGCGCCCGAGTTGGCGATTGTCACCATTGCCGGCGGAAAAGTGTTGGAGGAACCTTACGTCATTCGTCCGACCTCGGAAACCATCGTCGGACATTTTTTCGCCAAGTGGATCAAAAGCTATCGCGACCTGCCCGTGCTGATCAATCAATGGGCGAATGTGCTGCGTTGGGAGATGCGTACCCGAATGTTCCTGCGGACGACGGAGTTCTTGTGGCAGGAGGGGCATACCGCGCACTCATCCCACGACGAAGCGCTCCAGGAGACGTTACGCATACTGGACATTTACGCCGAAGTGGCCGAAGACGTAATGGCAATGCCGGTGATCAAAGGGGGCAAAACGCAGGCGGAGAAGTTTGCTGGTGCTCTCCGATCGTACTCGATCGAGGCCATGATGCAGAACGGCCTGGCGCTGCAGGCGGGCACGAGCCATGACCTGGGGCAGAATTTCGGCAAGGCGTTCGACGTGCAATTCCAGAGTAACGAAGGCAAGCTGGATTATGTCTGGCAAACCAGCTGGGGGGTGAGCACGCGGCTGATCGGGGGGCTGATCATGACCCACTCGGACGATAGAGGGCTGGTGCTGCCCCCGAAGGTCGCGCCGCAAAAGGGCGTCCTGGTGCCGATCTTCCGCAAGGATGAGGAACGCGCCCAAGTGATGGAGCGGGCCACGAAGCTGGCAAAAGATCTTGGAGCGCACATCGACACGCGAGACGGGCTGACACCGGGTGCAAAGTTCTTTCACTGGGAGCGTCGCGGAGTGCCGGTTGTATTTGAGTTGGGCCCGCGAGACGTGGCCAGCAGCAACATTGTGATGAAGCGCCGCGACACGGGAACGAAGGAAGTGGTCCCCCAAGCCGAAGTGGTGGGGAAGTTTGCGGGGTTGCTGGAGACGATACAGAAGGACCTCTACGCTCGGGCCAAGCAGCGGCTGAAGGACAACACCGTGCTGGCCAATTCTCTCGACGAGGTCAAGTCGATCCTCAACCACGTGACAGCCGAGAAGGGTGGCGGAAAGTTTGTCATGGTGCACCTGAAAGACGGTCCGCAAAACGATGCGAAGATCAAGGAATTCAAGGCCAGCGTGAGGAACATCCCCTCGGTGGATGAGTACGACGGAGCGGGCAAGTGCATCTTGACGGGGGAGACTGTGGACCGGCGCGTCGTGATCGCGAAGGCGTACTAGAAGCAGAATAGGGGCCGCCGCTCTGTCCTCGTTTGCTGCGGTGACGATCCCCCAGCGATCGTAAGGCGCTTCCGCGCTGAAACGCGGGCAGGATGACATAGAGACAGCAGTTACAACTATTGCAAAACATCTGACGTTCATCGACCTGCACGTCAAAATCAGGACCCCAGCTCACCGCTGAACCTCTGGAGGTCTTCAAGCGGAATGTCAGATGTCGAATACGCTCCCATTCTTGCTCCTCCAAGACATCTTCATGCGTTGCCGTCAACCCAGCGCAGGAGCCCCGCGCAGTCTTTCCGCCTCGTCCCGTTCGCGCTGATACTGGTCTCGCGCCACGCTCCGTTCATCTTCTGTCAGCTCCGCAAGAAATCCAAGGTCCCTCACGCAATCAGCCGTGATTCTTTTGCGGTCGATGACCACGGCGCGGTGAAGAAGCTGGCGCAAGTCATCCCAGTCGAAGTCCCTGCCATCCTCGAATTTCCGCATCAATCGCGCAGGATCGAATGTATCTCGTGCCTGCCAGAGCTTCAGCACGACGAGTCGCCGGATAAGGACTTGGTCGAGCGGGCCAGTAGCGAACACGCCGAGATCCCAAATATCGCGTGCCTTATTTCGCTGATAACACGCGCAGATCTTCTCGGCAGGATTTCGGCCAGAGCCAGGCAGACGATGTCCGTTGGCGCAAACGGCAGAGACCTGAAATAACTCTGAACGATCTGCGGCCGTCGTTCGATGGGCAGCGTCGGGGTTTCGCGCCGTCTGACCTGCAGTTTGATTTCGCCGCCGCCCGAGAACTTTCTCGGCATGGTCCGCCTCGGCTGCATGAGAATCATGCTGAGGTATTTGTGAGCGATTACTCGTAACGCAGCGCCACCATGGGATCGACCATGGCCGCGCGGCGCGCAGGGATGTAGCTGGCAGCTGCGGCAAAGGAAACCAGCAGCAAGGCCGCCGCCAAGAAGGTCGCCGGATCGGCGGGAGAAATCTCGAAAACAAGCTGAGCTACAGCCCGCCGCAAAACCCAGGCGCTCAACAATCCCGCAAGGGCTCCGGCAGTGGCCATTCCCAACCCCTGCTTGATGACCATCCACAGCACATCGCCGTGCTGTGCACCCAGCGCCATGCGCAGACCAATTTCGCTGGTCCGTTGCGCAACCACATACGAGACCACGCTATACACGCCGATCCCTGCCAGGACCACTCCGAAGATTGCGAACAAGGCGAGCAGCCCAGTCGTGTAGCGGCGGTCGGCCGTATCCTGCTCCATGATCTGATCCATGCTGTAGACCTCGGCGAACGGCACGTTGGGGTCGAGCGTGTGGAGCTGCTCCCGGATCGGCTCGGCCAGTTGCAGCGGATCGAGCGCGGTGCGAACGATCAGATTTTTGAAGCCGAAATTGAGGTTCGGGATTTGACGGAATAAAGCGGTCAACTGCGGTTCGGGAGGAAGCGCCAATCCACGATTCAAACTGTCGCCGGTAACTCCGACAATAGTGAAACGAATGGCCGGGGCGTTTGAGGCCACACTCGGCGGCAGATTGGAACCGTCGCCTCCCAGTAGCAAGCCCATCTGGATTTGCTTACCCACCGGATCTTCACTCGGGAAGTATCGTTCAACCAGAGACTGGTTTATCAGCGCGACCGGGGCACTGGTCGCTGTATCCCAATCTGAGAAGTCCCGGCCTCGCAGCAACGGAACGCCGAGCGTACGAAGATAATGCGCATCCGTCACATTGAATGTCGCTTCCGGCGCGTCTTCGAGGCCTGACCCCGGCCTTCCCACGATGGTGAAATACTGCATCCACTGACTATCAGGAGGGTAAGCAGCGCTGATCGTGACATTTTGCACTCCGGGCAACTGGCCGACCCGTCCGGCATATTCCTCGCAGAAGTGCGTGATGATTTCCGGATTTGAATAGCGGACCGGAGGCAGAAAAAGATGCGTCCTTAACAAGTGGTCAACACGAAATCCAGGATCCCGATTCTGTAAGCGCAACAGGCTCTGGATCAAGAGCCCGGTGCCAACCAGCAGCATCACCGCCAGCGCCATCTCTCCGGCAACAAAGGAATGCCTCAACCATTTCCTGCCGCGCCCGATCGTAGTGCCTCGCCCGCCTTCTTTGAATGCCTCGGACAAATTAACACCCGAACTGATCCACGCCGGGACAACCCCAAAGATCACGCTGCTGCTCACGGAGACGACAAAAGCGAAAGCTAAGACCCGAAGGTCCATGTGAACATCCGCGAGTTGCCGAAGCTGCGCCGGATGCACTCGCGTCACGACAGCGCAGGCCCACCAGGCCAGCGCGCTGCCAAGAAGGCCTCCGGCCAACCCGAGCACAAGACTTTCTGCCATGAATTGCCGAACCAAGACAGATCTCGCCGCGCCCATCGCGACTCTCACCGCAACTTCCCGCGCCCGGCTGGAGTTTCTTGCCAGCAACAGATTGGCGACATTCGAGCACGCGATCAGGAGAATCAAAACGACTGCGCCCATCAGCAACAGGATCGGTGGACGGAGGTTTTGGGTCCGGTCCTCCTGAAGAGGGCGAAGAAGTACGCCAACTCCACGATCCAGCGGATGGGTCGCCGCCAGACTCCCCGCAATTCTCTCGAGATCGGCCTGAGCCTGCTCCCGGCTGACGCCAGGCTTCAGCCGGCCGATCGCAAAGTAGCTCGCCCGCCTGGAGGTTTCATCCCACACGGTTCCATTCGCAGATAGATAAGGAACAAATGGGGTCCACAAGTCGACCCTGCCCTTTGGACTGTCAAACGACCAGTTCGGCAGCCCAGGAGGCATTACCGCAATGATGGTGTAAGGCTCGTCATTGATGCGGATGGTCTTGCCCAGAACCGCAGCATCGCCCCGAAACCACGCCTGCCAGAAATCGTAGCTCAAGATCACTTCAAAGTGGTTGCCCCAGCGATTCTCCTCTTCGGTAAAAAGACGGCCCATCAGGGGCTTGACGCCCAACACTTCAAAGTAAGCGGCGGGCACCAGGCCGATGGGCCGCTGCTCCGGTTCGGTCGATCCCGGCAGGGCGCTGACGTTTTTTCTCCAACCCGAATCGTAGACAGCGATCTTTTCGAAAGTGCTGTTCTGGGCGGAAAAGTCGCGCACGTCAAGCGGGGAAGGCCCATCTACGTTGTCGCCCTTGGTAGATAAAATTCTGACCAGACGGTCGGGATCACGAAACGGCGGGGGCTGCAGAAGAACGGCGTTCATCACGCCGAACATCGCGGTGCTCGCTCCGATGCCGAGCGCCAGCGTGATTACGGCTACAGCGGCGAATCCGGGACTCTTGCGCAGCTGCCGCAGCGCATAGCGAAGATCTTGTGCCAATCCGCTCATCAGGTTCGTCCTCCTACTCGCACAACAGTCGCACAGTGCGCAGGCCAATACCATGGCGACACGATGAGCCGCTGTCACATGGCTCCCTCCAATAGCAAGACTTTTGCCAATCTTGTGCAAAGCGTAAACCTCTGATGACAAAGGATAAGAGAAAGCCCGGCGGTCGAACCAAAGTGTTAGAAGGTGTTCGCCGCCGACCTAGGATGTCCGGAAGCGAACAGGCAAACATCGGTAATCCTTGCTTCCCAAGGTGTGCAACGACAAAACTGTCCGGTTTCGCGAGAAATCTTACGAGTGAACCCCTCTTTGAGACAAAAGTGTGCATCACACTCTGCATCAACGCGGACCTCTGACGTGGACCATTCGTCGGAAGATCATCTCCATCCGAACCATGCTGGCTATCAAGCAATTGCGTTAGAGGGCTCGAATCCATTCCTTGAGCCGCTCGGCCTCTGTGGCGATCAAGGCTGGGTCGTGGAAGGTGTGAGCGAGTACGGATACGCATTGCGTTGCGGATAGGAGATGCACAGCGAGGCCTCGGGAATCGGCTCCTTTGCCAAGCGCCTCGAATTGCTTCTCCATCCAAGCTAGGGCTGCTGCGAACAACACCCTAGATTTCCTTGCCGCTGCGCCGCCGTATTTTTGCAGTTCGGAACACAAGGTTCCGACAGGGCAGCCGCCGCGGGCCAGTGCTTCACGGTTTTTGATCTTGATGTCTACAAATCCGCATAGCCGTTTCTTCGGGGAGTTTCCTTCATCAAGGTCCTGCAACAGTTTCTTAAACCGCGAAACCCGCAGCTCAACGATGGCTCCGCCGATCTCGTCCTTAGTCTAGAAGTAGTAATAGACATTGCCCAGAGGGACCCTGGCCTCCTTCGCAATGTCGGCGATCGAGGTACTGCCAAACCCGTAGAGATAGGTGGCCCTCTCGGCGGCTTGCAAGAGTCGGCTCCGGCTGCTGTCTGCTTTCATTCTTGGCAGTATGTCGTCTTATAGTCAGTTGAGTGACTTATGGTAGATTGGACCCCCGCACGGCATCAATGGAAATGACTCACGGAGGGAGGGTGAACCTATGAACGAGGACGACCGACGAAGCCTGGCAGCCCGCAACGGCAGGAACTTCAAAGCGTGGATTGTTTGTGCGACTGCATTGATCTTGGCCGTCGAAGCGGCATCCGCCATTCTGGGATCTACAGTTTCGGGGATTGCCTCAGGCGCCGACGCCGACCGGGCCCCCAAACAGTGGATCGGAACTTGGGCGACAGCCGCGCAACCGTTCGTGCCAGAGATTCTGCAGACCTTCCGGAACCAAAGCCTGCGCCTCATCGTGCATACGAGCACCGGTGGCACAAAGGTCAGAATCAAGATCTCCAATACTTATGGAGACGGGCCGTTGCTGATCGGCGGCGCACACATTGCCCGCCGGACCGCGGCGGCGGAGATCGATCCGCGCTCCGACCGGATGCTGAAGTTTCAGGGAAAATCGTCCACGACCGTCGCCGCGGGCTCGATGGTGGTAAGCGATTCGATTGAGCTGGACGTGCCAGCGCTGTCGGATTTGGCGGTTAGCTTTTTTCTTCCTCAGCGCACCGAGGCCAAGACTTCACACAGTATGGCGAAGCAGACCAGCTATGTCTCTCCCGAAACAGGGGACTCAACAGCCGCCGTAAAATTCCCAGTGGCCAAGGCCATTCAATCCTGGCCCTTCCTGACCGGGCTAGATGTCGAAGCTTCGCCTGGCGCAGCAGCCATCGTGGCGTTTGGCTCTTCGCTCACGGACGGAGACGGAACCACAGTGGACACAAACGGGCGTTGGCCTGACGTGCTTGCCGCGCGTCTGCAGAAAAGAGCTGGCGGAAAGCCGGGGATTGGCGTCCTGAATGAAGGAATCATCGGCAATCGCCTGCTGCATGATAGCCCGAAAGGTGCTGACAACCCATTTGGAGCAGCCTTGGGCGAGGCGGGGCTAGCGCGGTTCGAACGTGACGTGCTAGCTCAAGCAGGCGTCGAGTACGTCATCGTGGGTCTGGGCATCAATGACATCCTTTTCCCGGCATTCCCGTTCACTCCTCCAAGTGAAAAGGTCAGTGCTGAGGACATCATTTCCGGCTATCGCCAGCTCATCGCGCGTGGCCATGGAAAGGGCGTTCGTGTCATTGGGACGACAAACCCGCCATTTGAGAACTCTTCCTTCGAAGGGCTGGTTGCCGCTTTTTATACTTCCGAGAGGGAAGCCGACCGTCAAAAGGTTAACGACTGGATTCGCAGTAGTGGTGAGTTCGATGGTGTGGTCGACCTCGATGCGGTCTTGCGTGACCCAAGCCATCCCGCGCAACTGCTTCCTGAATACGACAGCGGAGACCATTTGCATCCCAATAATGCGGGTTGCATCGCCGAGGGAAATGCCATTCCCCTTGCGCTGTTCGCAAGATGATGGCCAATGGCAGGCTGCTTGCGCATGGTCGTGGTCGGAGTCATCAGAACCCGCCCAGCGATCCAGCGCCGCCCAGGCCGATCACTTCGCGATTGCCCGGTCCACAACTCGCGCATGCGGTTGGCCTGGTGGTAGAGAATTACGCCGGGCCCCGGCTTGCCGGCGGAAAAGTACGTGCCCTTGAGAACGGGTGCCATCGGCAGACTTAATATCACACGCGGCGCGGGCAATGATTGCTAGGTCGCAGCTTCCTGAGCGAAGCTGGCGACGCTGCCGGTCTGAAGAAGAGTTGGCCCGCTCGCTGGCGCTTAGTGCGAGTGACAAGATGATGTACAGTTTTCTCATTTTGTGTGACCGCACTAGCTTCACGGGAGCGTTCGAGCGACGCGGAAACCCATGATGGCGTCGCGATAATCGGCAGGATTGCGTTCTCGGGTGGCCGGTCGCAGCAGCCACGCCGGAAACATCCATGAGCCGCCGCGATCTACTCGGAGGCAATTGCCTTGGCCGTCTTTCGCCTGGGGGTCGCTCGAAGGGGCCTCGTTCGCGCCCCCGTCGGCGGGAATGCCGGCGTAGCTGTTGTCGTAACAGTCCTCGGTCCACTGCCAAACGTTCCCTGCCATGTCGTAAAGGCCGAATGCGTTCGGCGGCTTCGCGCCCACCGGATGTGTCTGGCCATGGTCGCAAAAAAGACCTTCCACTTTTTCGCAGCCGGAGTTGGCATTGAACCAGGCGTGGACAGGAGCGGCAGCATCGTCATCGCCCCAGTAGAACGTAGTTGTCGTTCCGGCGCGTGCGGTATATTCCCACTCCGCTTCGCTGGGCAGCCGATAAGGCCCGTTTGCTGAGGCCGCGCCGCCGCGATGCGCCTTGCGGTTCAACCACGCAATATAGGCACGCGCATCCTGCCAGCTCACGCACACGACTGGATCACGGTCAGTCTGCGCCTGGCCGGGATTTTCCCAAGTCAACTTCGGATCCTTCTCCCATTTGAAGATGGCGCGGCCGCGGCCGCAACCATCACCGGCCTGGTATCCCGTCTCCCGAGCAAATGCCGCGTACTCGCCACGAGTGACGTCATACTTGCCCAGGGCGAATGACGGCAATGAGACCTGATGTTGCGGAGCTTTCATCAGCAACCGATCCCAAACTACTGCCATGTCTTGCCGCCCACGATTTTTCCTGCGGAGATGAGCCCATGGTGAAGCTGCCAGCCGGGAGAACGACCATCTCCGGGCAGGCGCGGCAATCGCGAAAGGCGGTGCCGGCGGCGCGTGGCGCTGCTTTCGCCTGCGCCACAGCGTGCGTCGAAGTAGTGAAGCTACAGGCGAGCGCCAGGATGATGCGCAGGTTTTTCATTTCAGTGCGCCGCGAAATCATTTTAAACTGTTTGGTGTGTTGGTTTGGGTTCCGCACCTGATCGCTCACCCGAAGGCGCATTTCAACTGGTCTGAATGCGTCCTGACTTTCCTTATTACAGGGGCTGCCTGGTTGGTGGCTGATTTAAAGCTTTTTGATTTAGGCAGTTTTTGCGCGCCGCTTCCTCCGGACAACCGCCGCTGGTGCTCTTTCCGGATTTCTTCGTGTATGGTCGGCAACCCTCCTTTACCGGATTAGGTAAGATTTGCCCGGGACTCGCCCAGGAGTCATCCGTTACGATCCTGTGTTGGATCTCTCGGTGAGCGACTCGGCGAAGTTTTCACCAACCATCAAACTCGTGCCGTCCCCGCTCGACCAATCGCTCTAGTTTGACGTCGAACCTGAGTCGTCGGGATTGCCGTTTGGTGACCGCCGGATGGCTTCGATCGGCATGCCAACCAGCTTGCTGACAGCTCTTTCGATATCTTCCCGACGAATGTTCAAGGCGGGATTGTCGTTGAGTCTGTATTTTTCGCGCAACTGTCTCAAATTGTCGCGCTCCTTGCGTTCTTCGCCTGAATAGAAGCGAGCTTTCTCCAATTCGTGATTCGCGATGGAAGCCTCCATCCGCTGTACGATAAAACGAATGCGTTGCTGCACCTCGACGACCTCCCCTGGCAGTGAACCCTGTTGCAGTTGGGCAGCCGCACCCGCCTCGTCGATGACATCAACGGCTGTACCCGGCAAACATCCCCTCTCGATGTATTTGCTGGCGCAGAGAACGGAGTGCGCAATGACATCGTCCGTATATGAGACATTGTGGAAGGTCTCGTAAGCTCCCTTGATGCCGTGCAGCACTTTGATGGCGGTCTCTTCATTGGCCGGAGCGACCTCGATGGGTTCAAAGTATTGCGCCAGCCAGTGCCCGTCTGCCTGCAACTTGGTGAAGGTAGCGGGCGTTGATGTGCCGATGCACTGAATCTTGCCCGCTATGATCGGTCGCTGCAGTAGTTCAGTGACGTGAATCGAGGCTATCGGGGAAATCCCTCCGGGCCGGTCATGCATCCGGTTCACAAAAAAGACTTTTCCGTCCTCTGCCGCTGCCACCAGGGCACGATCCAGTCTCTCTTGCCATGACGGATCCTTTTCTAATACCCGAAGCGGAGGGAGATCGAGGACGAGAATGGCTTTTTCCGCGAGCGATTGAGGAACATTACCATCCGCAATGCGCCGAGCCAGCCCGGCGACGATGGTTCTCTTGCCGACGCCCGGCTCTCCGACCAGCACGGGATTCTTCCGAGTGAAGCGGCATAGAAGCTCGATGAGTCGATCCAGTTCATGCTCGCGGCCGACCAGCGGCTGAGTTTGGTCCACTAGATCGCTAACATAAGGTTTGAGTTCATCGAGCACCGCTGGCCATCTCTGCTGTTGCGTTGCCTCGTGAGGCTGCCGTGCGAGCTCCTCGCGGACCTGGCTCAGCCGAACGCCCCGTTCCATCAAAATCTGCGCGGCAAAGCATTTTTCTTCCCGCAACAGGCCAAGCAGCAGGTGCTCGGTCCCAATGTGCTTCTGGGCGAGGCGCTCCGCTTCCTCTCCCGCGTACGCCAACACACGTTTGGATTCGTTGCTTAGAGGAAGGTCGACTGAAGTTGAAGTTTTCTCCCGCGCGGTGGTGTGGCTTTCGACCTGTTTTCGAATGGACGCCGCCTGAGAGCGCAAAAATCGATTGGTTAGTGTTTTGTCTTCGCGCACGATTCCCAGGAGCAGGTGCTCGGTCTCGATGTACGGAGAACCAAACTGTGAGGATTCGTAGCGTGCAAAGAAAATAACCCGACGCGCTTTTTCCGTGTATCGCTCAAACATGGGCGCCCTGCGTAGTCACAAGGGGCAGTTTACACGAGGGTCGGGACAACTGTTGAAACCAGGCCTTTACACTCAAGACCCCGTCACGGAGGTTGATGAGTGATATGGCGAATTTTGCGCCAACCGAGAGTGCCTCCGGGAGATCACGGAATATCAGCCTATTCGGCTCTCAATGCTTGCATCGGATCGACGCGCGATGCACGCCACGCGGGAACGATACATGCGGACGCGGCCACCGCGAGCAGGGTTGCGGCAACTGCGGCATAAACCGCCGGATCAAGCGGCTTGATCTCATAGAGCAAGTCGCGCATCAGTTGACCGGCCTCCAGGCTTGCTGCGAGTCCTACGAGAAGACCGAAGACCGCGGGCCGCATTCCATCCAGCAACATCTTCCGCATCACCTGTTCGCGCTTTGCTCCCAGCGCGACGCGGATGCCGATTTCCGTCGTCCGCTGCGCTGCGATGTACGACATCACGCCGAACAGCCCCACCGCGGCAAGAACCAGCGACACCGCGGCAAAAGCGACGAGCAGTGCCGTGTTGAAGCTCTGGTCCAGGGTCGATTTGCCGAGCAACTGGTTCATGGTGAGCACATCGGAGACGGGCAGATCGGGGTCCATCTGCGAGACGATGCGCTGTACCGGAAGAGCGAACTGCTCCAGGTCGTGGCTGGAGCGGATCACAAGCGTGCCGACATTCTCGACGCCGGCTTCCAGCGGGTAATACTGCACCGGCCGCGGTGTTTCGCCGATGGCGTAGCGGGTGTCGCCCACAATGCCCACAATGACGGCATTTTGCCCGCGTACGCGGAGGTGCCGGCCCAGCGGATCTTCGCCGGGAAAGTACTGGCCAGCGAAGGATCGGCTGATGATGGCTTCGTTGGCTGCATCCAAACGCTTCCCGGCGTCAAATGTACGTCCGCGTACAATGGGAATGCCCATCGCACCGAAGTACTTCGGATCAGCCCAGCGGCTTAGGGCAGACAGACCATTCCCTTGCGGTAAGGGCGGATGCTCCAGGATTCTGAAGGTCCAATCCATCCCATAGCCCTGCCCAGGGACAGACGTCACAAAGCCTGCCGCGTCTACTCCGGGCAGGGCGCGCACTCGCTCGAGCAGCGTGTCGTAGAAATTTGTTCGCAGGGCGGGGGTCGCATAGCGGGCATCAGGGAGGCCCAGGTGCATGGTGATCACGTCTTGCGTGATGCAACCCATGTCGGAGGAGCGCAGCCGTTCATAGCTCTTGAGCAGCAGTCCGGCGCCAATGAGCAGGATCACCGTCAGTCCGACTTCGAGCGTAAGCAGCACCTTGCGCAGCGTCGCCCCCGCGCTGCCCCCGCCTACCGAACGCGATGCCTCATGCAGCGCACCGAGAATGCGCTGGTCGCTGATGCTGAACGCCGCGATGAGTCCGGAAAATAGTGCGCACACCACGATAACGCCGATCGTAAACGCCGCCACCACGCCGTCAATGTGGATGGATTCGACGCGGCTCATGTCGTGGCGAGTTTGCGTAAGCCACTGCAGCGCGGCGAAGGCGAGCAAAAGTCCCAGTGCGCCGCCGGCAGCTGAAAGCAGCAGGCACTCCAAGAGCCGCTCGCCTATCAGGCGTAGCCAGCCCGCGCCCAGTGCGGTGCGGATAGCGAGCTCTTTGCGCCGTGCCGCCGCGCGCGCCACCAGCAGATTGGCAACATTGAGGCAGGCGATCAGCAGAAGGCAGCAGGTCGCCTCCAGCAGTACGTAGAGCGGCTTCTTGATTTCGCCTACGATGTGATCCAGCAGAGGACGGCTCTTGGCGCTTCGAAATACGAATGGGTCGTTAAGGTGCTCATTGTGGATGCGCTGGGAAATGATGCTCAGATCGGCCACGCCTTGCGAAGCGCTGACTCCCGGCCTCAGCCGCCCCACAACGCGAAACATGTGATTGCTGAACGAGAGCATCATATCTTCGGGCTTGTCGTGGTAAACGGGTGTCCATAGCTGCGTGGACGGGTCAGGAAAATCGAACCAGTCGGGCATAACGCCGATAACGGTGTACGGCTGGGCGTCCAGATCGATCGTCTGGTTTAGGATGGCAGGGTCACCGCCGAAGCGACGCTTCCAAAGGCCCAGCTCAGCAACACCGTGCCGTTGGCTCCGGGGCTGTCGTCCGCCTGCGTAAAATCGCGGCCCAGCGCGGGCTGCACGCCCAGCGTGCGGAGCATATCCCACGAAAACAACGCACTCTTCAGCTTCTCCGGCAATTGCCCGCCGGAACCGGAAAGCCCGACCAGGATGCCCTGCGCGAGCGCGAGACTGCTGTAGCTGCGGTTCTGATTCTTCCATTCGGCGTACATGCCGCCGGAGACCACGTTGGAACTGGCCTTGTCGTCTTCATGAAGACCCGCCTCATAAAGCATCACGAGGCGATCGGGATCTTGGAAGGGCAAGGGCTTGAGCAAAACGCCACGCACTACCGTGAACAGGGCGACGTTGGCGCCAATGCCCAGCGCCATCACCAAGATGGCGATGAGGGTAAAACCGGGGGTGCGCCGAAGCGTGCGCAGACTAAAGCGCAGGTCGCGTGCGAGGGATTCAAGCCGGTTCCAGGACCAGATGGCGCTGGTCTGTTCACGAATAAGAGTAGGATTGCCAAAGGCGCGCAAGGCCGCGTAGCGAGCCTCTTCTTCCGAAATGCCACCTTCGCGTTGCTCCTCTTCCTCCAATTCCAGGTCGGAACGCAACTCCCGCTCCAGGTCTGCATCTCTCTTCTTGATCTGCCACCAGTTCATGTCAGTGCTCCTCGACCGCCGGCCACATCACGCGCGCTACCGCTTCGGCCATCCGCTTCCAGTGCGATTCTTCGGCCACGAGCTGCTTCCTGCCTTTCGCAGTTAACCGGTAGTATTTGAATTCCCGATTTCGGTCCGGCGCAGTCTCCCATTGGGAGACGACCCACCCTCTTCGCTCCAGGCGATGCAGCGCGGGGTAAAGCGAGCCGTGCTGCATCTGCAAGAATTCATTCGTAGTCCTCTGAATGTGCTTCCCGATCTGGTGACCGTGAGCAGGTCCATAGAGAAGCGTCCTCAAGATGAGCATGTCAAGCGTTCCCTGGAGGAGCCCGACCCGTTGCTGCGCTCGTTTCACCATAGAAGACATTCTACCCTCGATCTGGCAGCGATAGTAGATATTCGATTGTCGATTGTCAACGGAAGAAGCAGACCGTGAATTCTCGAATCATGACTTCATGTCAACGCGCCCATGGACCAGCGAAATCGAGCTTCATTTCCGAGTTCCGACTGGATTGTCAAATAGGAATTCGGTTACTAGCGCCCGGCTTGCCCGTCACTCGGGACGATGACCGCGATCGATTCTCGGGAATGACTGCTTGTTCCTGATCGGGAACACCTCCGCAAATTGCTGTTTCTAATTCTGCGGTTGGAGTGCTGAAGGGAAAGACTATAATTGCGGTCGCAAAGATGGCCCTCAGCGCTGGCACAAAACTCGGTCCTTACGAAATCGAATCGCCGTTAGGTGAGGGCGGCATGGGCGAGGTGTACCGCGCCCGCGATGTCCGCCTTGGTCGAACCGTAGCGATCAAAGTTCTTGCTTCCCATCTTTCCTTTTCGGCCGAACTGAAGCAGCGCATGGAGCGCGAGGCCAGAGCGATTTCTGCGCTGAACCACCCTTACATCTGCCATCTCTACGATATTGGGTCGCAAGGCGGAACCGATTATCTGGTAATGGAGTTTCTGGAAGGGGAGACCCTGGCGGAAAGATTGCGCAAAGGCGCAGTGCCACTGAACGAAGTCCTCAAGATTGCAATCGCGATCGCGGAGGCGCTTACCGTTGCGCATCGGCAAGGGATTGTGCACCGCGATCTTAAACCGGGCAACATCATGCTCACGCCGGCAGGCGCCAAGCTGATGGATTTCGGTTTGGCGAAGGCCACGAGCCCGAGCCTGGGCGTCTCGGGATCCAGCGCGCCTCTGTTGTCCGCAGCCCGCACGATGAGCGAGGCCAGCCCAATATCTCCGCTGACGACGGCAGGAGCAATCATCGGCACCATCCAATACATGGCCCCGGAACAACTCGAGGGCAAAGAGGCCGACGCTCGGTCGGATCTGTTTGCGCTAGGCGCGATTCTTTACGAAATGGTGACGGGCAACCGGCCTTTCGCGGGCCGCAGCCAGATCAGCGTTGCCAGTGCCATCCTTGAGAAAGAACCTGAGCCAATTACCGCGAGTCATCCCCTCACGCCACCTGTGTTCGAGCAAGTCGTGGCAACCTGCCTGGCCAAGAATCCTGACGACCGGTTCCAGAGTGCGCATGACCTGAGTCTCCAACTGAAGTGGATTGCGGGAGGCAAAAACCCAACTGTCAAGCCCGCAGAGTACGGAAGAACAAAACGGGAGAGCGTCCTCGGGGCCGTGGCAGGCACGCTGGCACTCCTACTGATCGCATCCGTGATCCTGTGGCGCACCACCCGCCCTATCAAACAGACCGCATATTTTTCTGCACCGCTCACGTTCTCGGCTCGAGACCTGGCTGTGTCTCCCAATGGCCATACTGTCGCAGTCGTTGGCCGCGATTCGGAGCGAAAAAATCTTTTGTGGATCTACGAACCCGGCGCTGCGCAGGCGAAGGCAATTCCCAACACCGAGGGAGCTAATTTTCCGTTCTGGTCTCCCGACGGCAAGTCGCTTGGATTTTTTGCAGACGGAAGATTAAAGAGGCTGGATTTATCAGGCGGGCCCGTGCAAACGCTCTGCGACGCTCCGACCGGCCGCGGCGGCGCATGGAACAAAGATGGAGTCATCATCTTTACTCCCAGCGGACAGTTGGGATTTGGCCTGTATCGAATCGCCGCTTCCGGAGGTACGCCAACACAAATCACATTTCCAGACAGAGAGCACGCGGAAGACAGTCACCGCTGGCCCGTTTTTCTGCCTGACGGAAACCACTTTCTATATTTGGCTATGGACCTTTCCGGCCGGAGCACTCTCTCTTCCATTTATGTGGGTGCCTTGAATTCGAGCGAGAAGCGCCTGATTACACAAGCCAGAGCGAACGCCGCTTATGCCGCACCTGGTTATTTGCTCTTCTACCGCGATCAAACCCTTTTTGCGCAACGGTTCGACGCGAAGAAACTTGCACTGGGCGGAGAACCCACTCCTTTTCTCACAGAAATTGAATACTTGCCGCGAATTCAGAGGGCGGTGTTCGCCAGTTCCGAGAGCGGCGTTCTGGTCGCTCAGAGATCATCCGGCGACACAGGAGCGTCGCAACTGCTTTGGTTTGACCGCAAGGGGGAGCAAGTTGGAGTCGCAACGAAGCCGGGCGTTTACGGCAACATCTCTCTGTCGCCGAACGGGAAGTTCGTCGCCGCAGATGCTATGGATCTTGCTACTACGAATACCGATCTCTGGATCTACGATCTCGAAAACGAGACCGCCAAGCGGCTGACGTTCGATCCCGCCATCGATTCCACGCCTCTTTGGAGTCCGGACGCGACCAAGCTGGTGTTTACTTCGGACCGCGCCCAGAAATTCAACTTGTACGTGAAAAATGCGGACGGGTCA
This sequence comes from uncultured Acidobacteriaceae bacterium, assembly GCA_963714225.1. Taxonomy (GTDB): domain Bacteria; phylum Acidobacteriota; class Terriglobia; order Terriglobales; family Acidobacteriaceae; genus Sulfotelmatobacter. The sequence goes on from CAVQNY010000042.1 coordinate 54,451, forward strand.
CAAGAGGAGCAGCTAATCCCGCAGGAAGGTCCCGATCGCTATCCACTCGATTGGTCGCGCGACGGGAAATACGTGATCTATCAACGCGGCACCGACTTGTGGTACCTGACTTTTCCCGAACTCGCACCGACTCTTTTTCTGAAGGCAGCCTCTGCCCCGAATGTGGCCCGCTTTTCACCCGATGGCAAATGGCTCGCCTATGCTTCGAATGAAAGCGGACGATGGGAGATTTACGTAACTTCCTTTCCTGCGGCGCATGGAAAGTGGCAATTGTCGAGCGCGGGCGGGGAACAGCCCAAATGGCGAAGCGACGGGAAAGAGTTGTTCTACCTCGCGCCGGACGGCAAGATCATGGCCACGCCCGTTACGATCGGTGCCAACTTCGATGCGGGAAGCCCGGTGGCGCTCTTCCAGGCGAATCCCCGCGAAATGGTGGCCACGTCCGAACGGTTCGCCTATGATGTAAGCAAAGACGGTCAGCGGTTCTTGATCAACACGCAGCTGAAATCGGCATTGATGCCAATGTCCGTAGTGATGGATTGGACGGCCAGCCTGAACAAATAGTTGGAAAGGGTCGGGTTTGCCGCACGGAGCCGTTTTCTCGCGGTAACCGTCGTGGCCAAAGTTCGCAGGTCCCTTGGCTGGGTTAAACGTAATACTCGCTGCCCAGCCACTGGTCGGATCACCGACCTTACCTTGGGACTTCCGGGTTGCCGTGATAGGACCCCGATGCACGGTCAGGGGGCGTTATTTCTTCAGGCCAGCCTGCCAGTTCAGTACCACCGTGTACGGCTCCGGTTTGTTGTTCTTTGACGCCGCCACAAGAAAACGTTTGCCGTCGGCTGTGTTATCCCAGAAAGTGCCCGAGGAACTCCCGCGCTCGGTCGCAAATCCGAGGGGTTGAGGCTTGCCGGGGCTGAACTCCGGAGTGGTCGCAATTTCGACAGCCATCATCTGTCCGCTTTGACCACTGTAATAAAGCTCCCGCCCGTCACCGCGCCAGTGCGGGTCCACCGAGTATCCATTGGAGATTTGCCACTTGCTTCCCGCCTCGACAGCCGTCCCGGCAGAGTTCATGGCAAATGACCGCACGTAGATCTCTATGTGGCCGGATTCATCCGAAAGGTAGGCTACCCAATGGCCGTCCGGAGAAAAGCGAGCGGCCGCCTCAGTGAACTCAGTGACCAGAAACGGGATGGGCTTCCTGTCACCCTCGAGCGGGAGCAGCCAAATATCGAAGCTCGTTTTCGGGTCACGCACGTCATAGAGCAGGAACCTTCCGTCACGCGACCAACTGTCGACACGCGGCACGGCGCTGGACTGTAACAGAAGCTCCGCATCTTTCACGCCGCTGGCCGGCTTTTGATACAGGTCGTTTCCAGACCTAAAGATGATGCGTTTCCCGTCCGGCGACCAGACAGGACTTGAATCCACCGAGGAACCAAACGTAAAGCGCGTGCTTGTACCCCGGGAGAGATCCAGCAGCCAGATGTTTGAAACCTGCCCGCTTCTTTTTCTGAAGGCCACGCGCGTCCCATCCGGCGAGAGCGCCAGATCTCGATAATCGCCCGGTTCCGCTACGGTTCCCAAGATCTTGCCCTGTCGATCGAACCAGGTGAGCTGCCGATCCCCGCCGCCTCGCCAGTAAACCAGGACGTCATTCGCGGAAGCGGAAAAGCCGCCGTAGCCGCCGGTACCGCCGCCGTTATCACCCACTTGCTCGGCGACCGGCGTCGCCTGCCCTTTTAGCTCCAGGCGGTGATCGTCGAAGGGCTGCGCCATCAGCGTGCCTTCGCGCATGAAAAGCAGGTAGCCGGTGCCGGGATCAGAGGAAGGCGCATAGACTGGCCCCCAATTGCTGGCTATCAAGGGCTTGGAACTCTGTTGCTCCGGTTTATCGTCTATGGAGCCAAGATAAATCCCGCTTTTCTCCCCGGCGGTCGAGGCGCGAGTGTAGACGAAATGCCGCCCGTCCGGCAGGAAGGAGGGACAGTAATGAGATCTTTCCAGGCGCGCGGGATTGACGGCGGTGACTTGATCGGGGACGCCGCCAGAGGCAGGCACGCGGAATAAACCTTTCGTAGAGCCGATGACCATCACGCCGTTCTGGTTCCACGCGCCCGCTCCCCAAGTGCCGGGCAAGTCCGCCACAGTCTGAGGAGGACCGCCTGTTGCCTCCATTTTCTTGAGCTTGTTGTCGAATGCATACCCGATGAAGCGACTGTCGGGAGACCAGAAGGGCGAACCGTCTGCGGCCGTTAAATCGCGAGATTCCTCTGACTCCAGGAAGTGAACCCACAGTCGGCCTGCGGCAAGAAAAGCCAGCTTGCGGCCATCGGGCGAGAGGTTGAAAATCGGCCCGAGCATGGTGTTTTCTGGCACCGGGATCTGGAAGCGCACCGGCGCCGCCGCAGCGGGTGACTTTTCGCGGAAGTGCAGAAAGCTAACCGCAGCCAGAGCGATTGCCAGCACGGCCGCAACGCCCCAGGAGAGGTTCTGTGATCGCCTGCGCCGGGCAGCCACGGGAGCGGGTACTCCGGTTTGCGACGCGCCCTCAGCGATCCACTTCAGTTGCAATTCCAAATCGTAGACGGATTGAAAACGTTCATCCGGATCCTTCGCCAGACAAACCTTCACTACGCGATCCAGCGCGGGCGGCGACATGGGTTGCACCACGGAGATGGGCTGCGGTTCGGAGGCAAGAATGGCCGCTACCAGGCTGGCTTGGGTCTTGCCTGCGAACGCGCGTTTGCCCGTGGCCATCTCGTAGAGCACCGCCCCCAGGGCAAAAATGTCACTGCGGGGATCGGCTTCTTTGCCCTCGAGTTGCTCCGGGGACATATATTGGAACGTCCCCAGCACAGTCCCCCGGGCCGTCAGTGGCTGATCGGCCGATGGACTCGAGGCCGTCATAGTGAGGCTGGAAACGGGCGGCGGCGCGCTTGCGGCCGTTGCCTTGGCCAGGCCAAAGTCCATCAGCTTTGCGCCGGTTTTCGTCAGCATGACGTTGCCCGGCTTCAGATCGCGGTGGATCACGCCAGTCTTGTGCGCTTTCTCCAGCCCCTCACAGATTTCGATTCCGTACTTCAGCACCTGTTCCGGGGACAATGGTCCCCGCACGAGGCGATCGGCCAGCGTTTCGCCTTCCAGGAACTCCATGACCAGATAGTCGATCCCGTCCTGATGACCGACGTCATAGAGCGTGCAGATGTTGGGGTGGTTCAGTGACGAAATCGCGCGCGCTTCGCGATCGAAGCGCTGCTTGGCTTCAGCGTTGTGAGAAAGATGCGCGGGTAGAATTTTGATCGCAACGATGCGGTCGAGTCGAGTATCACGGGCGCGATAGACCTCACCCATGCCGCCGGCGCCCAGTGGAGATTGGATCTCATAGGGCCCGAGTTTTGTCCCAGGAGTAAGAGCCATCCGTGCGCGCAATTATAGACTGTGCAGCGCGTTGCAGCGGATGCGACGATTCTGGGCGGTTAGTCGGCTTAACAGGAAACTATGCTTTTGGTCGCAAAATCTCTTCACGCGAATACGCAGGTCGCTTGAGTCTATGAAGGCCGGGCGACCCACACAGCGGGAGTAAGGTCTAAGAGGCACCTGATCGGTAAGTGTCAGAGCAAACACACGGTGACAGATGAATCCGCAGCCAGCGTGACTTCACCACTGATCAGCTCGGGCTCCGATCTTCGCAGCCTCTCGGTTGCGGAATCGCTGGAATGTAACAGCTTGCATTGAAAAGCATCTTCTATGTGGAGTATACTGTGGAATAGATTCCACATATGAAAATCGTCCAAATCGTGCTGGATAAAAAGCTGTTACACGCCGCCGACCAAGCCGCGAAGCGCACCAGGCGGAACCGGTCCGCTCTGGTGCGCGACGCTCTGCGGGAACATCTCCGCCGGTTGGAACTGCGAGCCAGTGAAGAGCGCGACCGCCAGGGCTACTCGCGACACTCGCAAGCCGGCGCGGAAGCGCGGGGCTGGGAATCGGAGGCCACGTGGCCGGAAGAGTAGCCCGAGGTGAAGTTCGGCTCTACCAGTTTGCCGCGCCCGACAAGAAACGACCGGCCCTCGTCCTCACCCGTAACAGTGCCATCGCGTATTTATCCACAGTCACGGTGGCTCCGGTCACTTCCACGATTCGCGGCGTGCCATCGGAAGTCGTGCTGAACGAGGAGGACGGCATGAAGTCCCCGTGCGCGGTGAACCTGCACCATGCAGTTACCGTGTCGCAACAGCGCCTGGGGAAACGTGTGGCCCAGCTTAGTTCCGCACGAATGAATGAGGTGTGTGCAGCTCTGCGCTTCTCTCTGGGTTGCGATGCAAACTAGCTACCGGGAACGTTCCGTCTGTCCCCGAATTTCTCTGTCCAGCTCGGAACTGCCCCACTCAAGCCAAGAGCGGGCTTGATACGCGATTGCTGCTGGAGCAAAGCCAGTGCACCCACCGCGATTGCCCCCGATTGCCGCCGGACCAAGAGCGACGGTCCCGACCGCCAGTGCGCACCTTTGTTTCCGGATTGGCGGCCAACTCGAAGAAACGTGATCCACCCACACCTTGCGGCAGCGGTCTTAGAAAACCTGCCCAGAATTGCTCGGTGGAAACCCCGTAAAGACTAGCCTTCTTGATTTCCACACATGGCGTTAGGAATGTGTAGTTTTCTAATCACCCCATCTGCGCGGAATACTTTTCTCCTGGTGTGAAACGGAAGCGGACCAATTTTAGCGACACGTTCGCCGCTCGCTGGTTTCCACGACTCTTCGTCGATGGTCATTAACCAAATTTTTCCCAGCCCCTCGACGACAGTGCCGCGCGGTCCTTTCTCTGCCTCCGCTGGAGCACGCGTCGGATAGACGTATAGCAATCGCCAATCGCATGGTCTTCCTGTTGGTCGAAGATAGGATCCTGACTCCAGATGAAAATCAATGCGCATTTGTTGCGAACGGAGGAGATGGGTGTAGACTGGGTGCCGCTTTTCGAAGTCAAAAAGGAGGTTTCGAATGAAGAGCAGCAAAATTTTCGCCGGTGTGGCGGTGGCTCTCGCCAGCGTCGCCCTGTGCGCTGTTGCCGTTGGGCAGGACCACGCAACCGCTCAGGAGGTCGTCGCCAAGGTAAAGGAAGCAGCCAGCACGTTGTCGAAGACGCATGACGCGGCGCAGTTTAACCAAAATCCGAGTCCGTGGGTGTGGAAGGACACCTATATTTTCGTTCTCGACTGCGACAAGTTGACCAATCTGGCTCACCCCATGAGGCCAGAGATCAGAGGCGCAGAAATGTCGTCCATCAAAGACCCCAAAGGGAATACCATCTTCCCGAACCCGAAGGGCATCTGCGCAGCAGCAAGGAAACCTTCCGGGACTTGGGTGGAGTATTCGTGGGCGAAGCCCGGTGAGAAGGAAGGCTCGCGTAAAGTCAGCTATCTACTGGGTGCCAAAGGGACCCCGTACGTGGCAGCCGCCGGGATTTATGATGACAAGGCAAGCATCGCTGAGCTGTCGAAACTGAGCAGCGGAAACTAGCCTGGCGGTTCTCACGCATCACGTCGCAACAAACAGCAAGCCGCCTGATGTCTGGGCGGCTTTTCTTGGCATCGCGCCGAACGCGGTGGTGGTGGTGGTGGTGGTGGTGGTGGTGGTGGTGGTGGGTGGTGGTTTGCGTGGCAGTTGACTTGATACTCCCCACGCCTGAAGGCGGGGGATTCTAGTCGCCTCACGGCGACCTTAACTGTTTCAACCAAGATTGCTGGCTATCGCCAGACTTACATCTTGTCCGCAATCGTTTAGCGTCTCCACGTATCCCGAGGCGACGTTTGGTACAGTGCAGCATTTACGGTGGCTCGGCTTGGTTATCGCCTAGCCACTTTTAAGATACCGGAACCAAGAGCAAAAGCAAGAACAAAACCGTCGGCTTATATCCCCAGGCCTGAAGGCAGGGGCTTTACGCCGACTTCGGTAATCAGAGGCGTTATCACTCCGTCGAAAGACATGCGCCCACGGACGATCCTGACGCAGCGGTCAAGCTGATCCAGAGTGCATTGTGTGGCAGTTTGTAATTGACATTGCTCAATCTCTCTACGCTTTTTGTCCCACAGTCACGATGTAAATGACACGCCACTTATCTCGTCGATCATGTCGGTTTGCGCCTCCAGATTCAGCAAGGCTCCTTTGCTCGTTGGGTCAGCCCAGACGGCTTCGATGTCTCTTACAACGCAGCCCAAACCTTCAATCGGTATTTGCGAAGCTATTGAGAACCCACCCTCTTCCAATTCGCCCCGAATTCGTTTCACCTCCTCCCGGCGGCGGCGCCCAATTGGAGAAGCGGGACCACGCCATTCAACAGGCACACGAGCGGTGATCTGTGGGCAGGCAGGAGATGTCCGAGGAGATGCGTGAAAGCATGCGTTTGCTGCTGTCGGTCTTCAACGAAAAGCAGCGTCGTCTCTACCTGGGACTCGAGTCCATGAGGGTCGGGCATGGGGGAGACGTGAAGATATCCCGGATTACGGGAGTCAATGTGAAGACGATCGCGCTTGGGCGTCAGCAGTTGCTGGAGCGCAACGTTACGCTCGAGCGTATCCGGGAAGTAGGAGGCGGCCGTCCTTCGATTAAAAAAAAAGACGTGCTGGCACTCCTGGATGAACTCATGAAAGCGGACACCGCCGGCGATCCCATGAGCGACACGAGGTGGAGCCGGAAAGGCACACGATCGCTCAGCCGGGAAATGAATGCCCAGGGAGTGCGCCTCTGCCCCAAATCTCCGCTAAGGCCTGTTGTGGAAAAACTGTGCAAATCATTTTTGTTTATTAGTTGCAAACTCAGTGATTCTATGTATACTCGCCGCGTCAATCCACAACCCTCCGCCGTGCCCAGAAACGGGCGACGGTCTCTTGTGCATAAGATGAACCAAGCGCATGTGACCGCAAGATCCTCCTCCCCATACGCTTTCTGAAGATAGCGCGCCGGTGGGGTCCCATTGATTTCGGGCCCAGGGTGCCTCATCGCGCAGGATGTCGCTTTAAGACGCGAAAATCATGAGGGCGAATCGCGGGAACGCACTTATATCACTTAGCTGGAATTTTCTACCAAAAGGAGGAAATATGTCTCTGACACAGAAACTCATGGTAATGCACAACGCGAGCTTACTCAAGCTTCGGAAGCGTCTAGCTGCTTTGGGGTTAGTATTCGGGCTGGTCGCGATGTTCGCGACGCCAGCCATGGCGCACATTCTAACGGGGGCCAGTGCCACTGCCAATTGTACAGGTTATAGTCTCACCGTTAATGCGAGTGATTTAACTAAGGGGACAATGTACACGATCAAGTACACCTTTACAGTGACCTCCAACGGTACGTCGACGACGATCCCAGGCACCATCACCTTTACTGCTACCGGCAGCACAGCCACCGAGACGGCGTCGGGAACTTGGAGCCTGACTGCCAATTCCACGGTGACCGGTTCGGCTACGCTGACCAGCTCTGGTTCTACGGTCTCTATCATCATTAACGGCTCGTCGACCGCCACACTGAACTGCGCGCCACCACCGCCGGCATGCTCCACCGGCCCGCAGTCCCTCCTTTACAACGTTTCGGAAAAGAGCAGCAACGCCAGCGAAATCGTCTGGTTCAATAGTCACTTCAAACTGCAAGGGAGCGTGCCATCCACAGACTTTACGGTGAACGTGACGAACCAGACAATCACCTTTGGCCCATCCACGTTGCCGGTACCGAACGCCGTGATCACATTCACGTCCTCGGTCAGTTGTGCTAGCACCAGCTTCAATACATCGACGAGTGAATGGGAGACCCTCATTCCTCTCTCGTATGCAACTCATGCGGACGAGATTTTCTCCGCTGGCCTTGCTTACAAATTGCCAGCTAGCTTCCCCGGGAATGTAAACAACGTGACTTGGCACGTCACCTTCACCTCTCCCACCGCTTCGTCGCTTCAGTTCCAATTCCAGTACGGAGCGGCGAATTACCTGTCCGAGGACAATAAAGGCGACGTGTTCCCGCTGACCACAAGCGGCCAGCCTGACTACAACGCGATGATGATTGATCCGGTGCATAACGCGCCCACCTGCGACGGCTACAACAACGGCGACCACTCCGGAACGCCTGAGAACCAAGAAGTCAAGAACTTGGTGACTGGCGGTGGAAGTGGCGGGGGAGGTTCGAACTGGACCGGCTCATGGAGTTCGACTCCGACATACGTGTGCGCCGCGCCGTGAGTCTCCACGCTACGGAGAAGGGGCGCTCTATCAAGCGCCCCTTTCTCGTTGTCGTGTTTCCTTATGAAGTGCACGGGCGGCATTTCCAGGGGGAATTTATCTTTAATTTTAATGTTTGCACGAATTTTTCCTTAACTGGGTATGTGCTTGACTCAGGTAACCACTAGCCCTTGTAGCGAGGTGGTTTTGGGTTGCGGGGGACCCGGCCGACTATTTCGTCGTAGGTGGAGGGTTCGACGGCTACCGCTTGCTGGATCAGGCGATAAAACAATTTCCCACGACTGGCTGACTTTCGGCGGTTGAATCGAAACGTGAACTCGTCGAGGTAGTACGCGAGGTGCTTGTGGCTGACTGCGCCCTGATGAGTTCCCATAAGCCACCGTTTCAGGAGTGAGATAACGAGATGCACTCGGGGGAGCAGTTCGGAGGCAGGCTCCTTCCTGCCCTTCAACACGGTTATCTGTCGGAGGTAGCCTTTGGTCTCGATGCCGCTATAGCCCCTCCACCCATCCGTATGGATCACGCTGCCGGCGGTAACTGAGTCGAGGATGAAGGGGTGAAGACTTTCTGCCGAAGCATCCGGGATCTGGCGAAGGCGGATTCGCCCAATACCCCGGCCATTCTCCTGAGCGGCCACTACAATCAGCGCATTGGACTCTATCAGGCGACCGCGTAAACCTTCTTCCAGAGCGCCCAGATAACACTCGTCAACTTCAATCCGTCCGGTCAACAGATCGCGTCCCGGACGCACCATCGCGCTCCGCAACTTGTGGAGCCACGTCCATGCGGTCTGATATTGCTTCAGACCCAGCACACGCTGTAGACCGAGAGCACTAGCTCCGTTCTTCTGGGTCGTCATCCACCACATCGCCTGAAACCATAACCGCAGGGGTGTCCGGGTGTCCTGGAAGATCGTGCCCGCCGTGACTGAGCACTGGTATCCACAAGCGGCGCATTCCCGCAAGATACCGCGACCTGGCCACGACTTGTTGCCGCCGCACCGGGGACAAGAAAACCCATCCGGCCAGCGCAGCTTGAACAAGTACTCTCGACACGCCTCCTCACTCCAGAACCGCGTGTCAAACTCCCTCAGGTTCCGTGGGTAATCCTCCACCGCCAAAGGCTACCCATTGTGGTTACCGGAGTCAAGCACATACCCAGTTTTCCTTAATTATTTCACTCCGTTGAAAATACGGTGTTTCTTCAGATTCGCGGCCATGCCGCGTGGCGGCCTCGAAGGGTCCTTCTGTCAGAAGACCGAGGCCAACTCCAAGCTTCCGGCATCGGGTCCAATTCGCCTATGTCCGCGCCAGAGCAAGGTTTATCTCCCGGTGCACTGATTAAGGAAAAACTGAACCCATTGAAGGAAAACAAAAAGCGAAGCCGCGTGGAATCAAGAACGTAACGTTGGTTTCGGCTGGGGAAATACGGTTCGTGCGGTGACTTAATTAAGGAAAAACTGTAGGCAATAAAGCAAAATTCTAGGGGTTCCCCCGTTTGGAGATCCAGCTTACGGAGTTCGTAATCCAGAAATCCACTCTTGAGCCCACCAAACATCAATTCCTTTCCGTCCGGCGACCACTTTGAGCCGACCGCCGCTTCCGCCAGCATTCTCGGCCGCCCCCCTTGCATGCTGACCGCATAAATCGCTCGACCCTCTCCGTGGATGAGCGTCGGAACGGCATCGCCAGAGAGCGTGATCTGGGTAGGAGATGTATACGATCCACTTGCCATCCCGCGAGAATGCAACATCAATAGCGGCGAGGTTCGAGAAAAAAGGCACCCATTGCTGCGTAGCCGCGTCGAAGCGAACCATCTCCCCGCGGCGCATCGTACCCACAGCATAGATTTTCTTCCCGTCGCGACTTGGAACCGGAATTCCATAAGAAAGGGTCCCGCGGAGAGGCGGATTGGCTCGATCGGCTGACGATGAAAGATTCCCGTTCTCTCAGGCAAGGCCCAAATGTCCCACCTGCCTCCCGCGTCACTGGTAAACAGAAAGTAGCCACCGTCGCCCGTCCAGTTTCCAATACGTGCGTGCATTTCGCCACTCCAACCCTTGAGGAACGGTTGCACTGGACAGCCTCCGCGACAACGCTTACGGCATGTATCTCATCCACTACGCCTTCAGCTGGCTGCAGTATGCTCTGCTGAAAACCGGGCTTCCCGCCATCGCGAAAGGATCGGTGGTATTCCTCGGAACGCTCGCGCTCAGCTGGAGCATCACCGCAGCTTTGCGGCGAATTCCCGGCGTCGCACGGATAGTCTGACACTGTGAGTCGGTCAAAATCTGGAACGGACTGCTTGGCCGAATGGATGGGTCGCCTGCAATGTTCTGATTGACGGGCAACTCTGACGTAACGCGATTAGGTAGCCGACGATCCGGGAGTTTGCAGTGGTACCTATCGCTATCCATCCGTCCTCCAGCGGAATCGCATCACCGCTACCACAGCGAACAAGAGCGTGAAGAGCAGCAATACCGCGATGGGCGCAACGGCCGACGAGAATCCCAGGCCGCGCCAGGTCATGCCGTCCAACCCATCGATGGCCCACCGGGTGGGAACGACCACGGTCAGTTTCTGCAGCCACTTCGGGAAGATGAACGTAGGCACCCACGCGCCGCCCAGCATAACCATGATGAGCGTCGCCATAATCGAGTAGCCGCGTGTGGCTTCCGGGGTCTTACCAAGAGCGGCCACCATGAGGCCAAAGGCGGCCGTCATCAATGAGAATGCGGCGCACACTCCCACAAAGCCCGCGAAACTGCCCAGGATGCGGACGCCAAATACCACTCGCGCAAAGCTGAAGAGCACGAGCAAAATAAACCCGGCGATCAGCGCGGCGCTCACCGTCCGGCTGCCCAGCAGCGCGGTCCTGGAAAGTGGTGCCGCCCGAATACGCTGCCACAGCCCGCTCTGACGCAGCAGCAGCAGCGCGATGCCGACGTCGAGCCCCATAAAGAGGATGAACTGGACACCCATGCCTGCGATAGAGTGCGCGTAACCGTTGTACTGAACATCTACACCCGACGTGATCGCCTCCTCCCGCGTCACATAGGGCATGCTGAGCCCGCCCGACAACTCGGTTTGCCCGGACGCAGCCGCGCTGCCTCGTTGCTGATCTTGACGCTCGTTCAACTCCTTCACTCCGCCCAGCAGATCGCGCAGCGCCTTCCGGTCTTCCGCCGGAATCTGAGAATTGTTCTGCACTTCCGCGAGCGACTGGTTCACCATTTCGCGGCCGCTCCTGCCGCTGAACATTTCCTTGGTCACACTCTGCATGACCGCGCCGCTCAGGATGCCCTTCACCATTCCGAGTTCCACGTTGTGCGAAGGATCATAGAGCACGCCGAGTTCAGGTTTGTTCGCACCCGATTTGCCGCCTGTAAACAGCGCGTTTCCGGCATCTTTGCCAAAATCCTTCGGGATGACAATCGCTGCCGTCGCCTTGCCTTTGCGAACCGCATCGCGTGCGTCGGCCAGACTGGAGGGCTTTACATCGAGGTTCTTATCGCCCGCCAGCTGCGTGATCAGACCGCCGGAGATGTCGCTGCCGTCCTGGTCAATCATCAGCACTGGTACCTTGGCCATCTCCGTGCTGCCCTTTTGCCCACCGAACAGGTAGCCAAAGAAAGAGGCCAAAATAATCGGAACCACTATCGCTACGATCACTGCTCGCCGATCGTTGAAGAACAGTCGCAAATCTTTTCGCACCAGGGCCATGAATGGAATCATTTTGAGTCTCGAAGGCTCCTTCCAGTGAGAGTAAGAAAAACCGTCTCCAGACTCGGCTGCTCGCTCGACACGTGCTGGTAGGAATGGCCGTTTTCAGACAGCCAGCTGAGAATGCCGGGCGCGCCGCGCGACAGATCGCGAACTCCTACATGCAGCGTGTCTTGTTTCAGCTCCGCCGACGTCACTTCCGGAAGCGCCAACATTTGTTCTGGCTTGAAACCGCCGGTACGATCCAGTTCGATGGCGATGATGTTGGTGAGCGGCAAAAGCTTGTGCAGTCCCTGCAGGGTATCGTTGGCGACCACTTTCCCATGATCGATGATCACGATGCGATCACACAGGCGTTCGGCTTCTTCCATGTAGTGCGTGGTGTAGATGAGAGTCTTGCCGCGCTTCTTAAGGACTTCGAGATTCTCAAAAATGGCGTTGCGGCTTTGCGGGTCGACGCCAACCGTCGGCTCATCCAGCAGCAGAATCTGCGGGTCGTGAAGCAGGGCAGCGGCCAGGTTCAAGCGCCGTTTCATGCCTCCGCTGAACGTGATCACTTTGTCGCCGGCACGATCCGACAGTGCGACCAAATCCAGCGCCTCGTTGATGGCATGCTTTGCCTTCGCGCCGGAGATCGAATAAAGCGCCGCAAAGAAAGTCAAATTGTCGCGCGCGCTAAGTTGATCATAAAGCGCCATGTCCTGCGGAACCAGCCCGATCCTCAGCTTGACCGGGTCAGTGTCGCTCTTAACCTGCTTGCTTTCGATGAGGACTTCGCCGGAATCCGGGCTCAGCAATCCCGCAATGATGGAGACAGTAGTAGTTTTTCCGGCGCCGTTCGGCCCCAGCAGCCCGACGGTCTCTCCGCGATCCGCCCGAAAACTAACGCCGGTAACGGCAATCAGTTTTCCATAGCTCTTCGTAACACCTTTCACTTCCAGTATGGCTCAAGTGCACCACCGTCACATTTAGAGTTGACCACAGTATATCCGTCTCGTTTCGCAGTGACATCGTGCAAACGGCTCATCGGTTTCTCACAGGGTAGAGCAGGGGCAAAATGCAACAGTGGCGGGTTCCTGCCCGGGTAACGCTAGTGCTTTATCAGAGGCGCGCCTTCAGGAGAAGGTTGGAGGTGAGGAGGGCGTTGCGGCGCGCGTTCGATAAAGCCGTTAGAAGGAAGCCGCTCGCGCGGCGGACGCTGCGCTTATGCAAATTGAATGGATTGGAGGGAGCTTTTGAACTGGGCGGGTGAGGCGTGCCAGAGGGCAGAAGATTAAGAGAGCGGGTTCGGGAGGTGCAGAAGGGCAAAATGCTGGCTGGGAAGAGGTAGAAAGGAGGGCGAAGAAGAGATTGGTTCGGCGGCAAGGACTTCCGATTTGCCCGTGATCAGGGAACCAACACAGCATTCTTACTCATAACGGCGGGTTTGGTGGTCGAGCGTCCGGCTTGGTACCTTACGTAATGCAATGGGCTTTCTGAGGGTCAAAATCAAGTTCGGTGTCTTTTGCCTCGCCGTTTGCTTTGCTGCGAACGCTTCTTGCCTTTTTGCTCAGGCAGAATCAACTGCTAACCTCTTCGATTTCCATAGCGGGTTCTGGATCAACCTTCACCACTTCCTCTATCGGGAAGCATTACTTTCTCAGCCGCAAAAGGGGCCACGCTCTTTAGCTCTGACCGGGGCCGATAGCGATGAGCTGCAACATCTCTCGCCAACGGAACGCGAATCGTGGAACGCTGCAGTAGCCTACTACGCAGGATCATTCGCGAAACGCGACCTTCTTTTCGACCAGGGCCTGATAGCCGCTAAGGACAAGCTCGAGGATGCAGAAGCGTCTCCCGATCTGGCCACTGTTCAGCTCCCCGCAGAATTGAAAGCCGTGCTGCTAAGCGCCGCCCCCATCTACCGAAGATACTGGTGGCCGCGAAATGATGCAGAGAATCGGGAATGGATTGGCCATCTCAAGCCATTGGTGACCCAGTACGGCTCGACACTATGCACACAGATTATTCGGATCTACGGCCAGCAGTGGCCGCAATACCCGGTACGGGTGGACGCAGTCACGTATGCAAATTGGGCTGGAGCCTACACAACACTGAATCCAACTCGGCCCACGATTTCGACCACAGACTCTGCCAACCAGGGGACTGCGGCTCTGGAGATTGTGTTTCACGAGACGTCCCACGGCATGATGGACAAGGTCATGAATGCGATTCAGGCAGCGGAGGCAAATCTGAATACGCATCGCTCGAATGGGCCATTCCATTCGGGCTCAATATGGCACGCGGTGCTCTTTTACACCGCGGGCGAACTCGTCGCTGAGCAAATCCCCGACTATGTCCCGTATGCAGATAAGAATGGTCTATGGGTAAGAGCGTGGCCCGCTCCAGACCGTTCCCTGATTGAAAAGGATTGGAAGCCTCACCTAAACGGTTCGATGGAGCTTCAGCAGGCTCTTTCAAAACTTGTAGCCGATCTCGCATCGGCGTCGTCGCACCCATAGAGAGGCTGCGAGTTAAAGATCAAAACTCCCGGATAGTCAGCAACCCAGAAACTACCTGCTGCCGGTCAGTTGGTGTTAAATCCCTAATTCACTCTTTGACCCCTGGGAGGGGGTTTTGAGTGATTAACCGGCCAATCTGAGTGACCGAGATGCGAGGAGAGCTGAGTTTTTACTTGACATCCTCTTTCGCAGGGTGAGTGTAATGGCGGCCACTTGGCGATTTCGACGCCTTCAAGGGAACAAGAGAGTATTCTGATAGTGATTGAGATATCTTTGGACGACTTTGGCGCTCTTGAGCGAATTTGAACGAGTCGCATCGCCCATTGCATATGGGGAGGGGATCGAGTGAAGAAACCCGGAACGCAGCAGCTTTCGCTGGCCATCACTTGCCTGGTGGGCGTGATTGTGGCCCTGCAAAACACAAGGGTTCTTGCAGGGACGGATTTCAGCGGCGGGTGGCTCACCGGTCCTCTACTCTCGATGGCCGACATGGGGGCGGTTCTGTTTCTGCTGACTTTTGGCGTGAGCTTTACGCACCCGCGAGTTGCGGCCGTCATGGGGCTCGCGTCATCGCTGCTCTGTTTGCCGCTTTATCTCTACCTTACGGCTCCAGTTCCCTTTAACAAAGTCATCGGCCTTGGGCATGAGTTCAAGGTTCAACCGAGTGGGGGTTTTCATTGGGACAGATGGGCGATAATGGGAGTGCTCACCCTCGCGGCTACGACATATGTCTGCCTTCGCGGTGTCGCAGCCCCTAGCCGGGTGCAAGTCCCGGAGCGAGGATAACCGCCCTTTGAAAACGGTTTTTTCCGCATCCTGCTAACTAAGAGAGTCGCTCCCCTGAAGTCGGCAAGTGTCCATGGAAGTCCCTCTCGGCCCGGAATTGGATCCATATAAGAAGCGCGCAGGCGGGACGTCCCGTAGCTCTTGGTCGGCGATCTCGATTGATGTGAACAGGTGATTGAACTCAGCACCTCCGCGTTGCCATCGCTGTGGTGTGAGTTCAGGAAGTCGTTGGATGAGGCAATCAGCGAGACCGGGAAGAACCGCAGCTAGATAGTCGCGCACTCAAAACCCCTCAATGCATTATCGAGATATTTTCAACAACTACCCACGCCGCGGTTCTTCGATCCGGGCAGCGAGCTTGACCTTTGCCCATCGAGCACGCGCCGCTTTTTGAGCGATCGCAGTGCGTTCTTTGGAGCTCAACTTGCGACTTCTCGCCTTTCCCCCTTAGCTGGTCCATGGCGCCAAGATGCGCGTGACGGAAACTCGGTCCGTAAGCCGTGATCGGGATTGACCTTCTCATCTCATCTATCGCCTGTTTTCGCCAGTTAGGAACCGTCGCAAACTCCATCCGATCTTCGGGGTCGCGCCAGCCAGGCCCCCACTCGTGCGAATCAACACTTCGATAGTGTGCCGAATTGCTCAGACAGCTGATTGACAGGGGTAGTAACGTCATCGAAGATAGCGAATCTCCTCGCGGAGAAACGAATATGAGCACAGCTGTAATCATGGAAGGGATTGCAGAAGCGTCACCGCGTCGCGGGGCCAGGATTACCGGTGTCGTTTATTTGTTTTACTTTCTGACGGCGGTATTCGGCGCGCTCTTCCTTAAAGGCCTTGTCGTGGATGGCGACGCCGCGGCTACTGCGAACAACATCCTGGCGCACCAGCCTTTATTTCGGTTGGGGTTAGCAACCGGACTCATCGCAACGGCGTGCTATGTCGCGCTGACGGCTCTCTTCTACGACTTATTTGAGCCTGTGAACAGGACCCTTTCATTAGTCGCGGCGTTCTTCAGCCTCGTGGGATGCGCCATTCTGGCTTTCTCTAGCCTCTTTCAACTCGCCGCGCTTGTCGTTTTGGGGGGCGGCCAGTACTTGAGCGTATTCACGGTGGAACAGTTGCGGGCGCTGGCGGTTCTGTTTCTTGAACTGTATGGTCAGGGCGTCAGCATCTGCTTCGTATTTTTCGGAGTCTATTGCCTCCTGATCGGCTGCCTGATTGTCAAGTCGACCTTCCTGCCTCGAATTCTGGGCGTGTTGATGGCGTTTGCCGGTTTGGGTTGGCTGACCTTTCTATCCCCGCCGCTCGCAAGCTATCTGTCCCCCTACATTCTGGTCCTCGGCTTCCTCGCCGAACTAGCGCTGATGCTATGGCTGCTCGTGATGGGCGTGAACGTTCAACGATGGAAGGAGCAGGCCAGCGCCGCATGAAAGCCGCCGTCTATCGTCGCAGCGGTACGGCTGGCCTTCTAATCCGGAACCCCGATCGGATTCGCATGAATGCCTCGTTCAATAACTCGCATAAGGAGAAAAGAGTATGAGCGCAGCAGTAATGATGAAACGGATTGCAGAAGTGTCACCACGTTTCAAGGCCAGAATGGCGGGTGTCCTTTTTTTGCTCCTCGTACTGACGGCAGGATTTACCGAGTTCTTCGCTCGCGGCAGGTTGAGTCTCGCAGCCGACCTCGCAGCCGGCCTCATAGAGGTCTCGTGCATGATCGCTGTGACGCTGCTCTTATATGACATCTTTAAGCCGGTGGACAGGCGCCTCTCTTTGCTCGCGGCGTCCCTTAACTTCGTGGCACTCACCCTAGAGCTTCTTCAAGTTCTACCTCACGGCGTGAACATCGGCCTTGGATTTCACGGATTCTATTGGATCCTGATCGGCTACCTGATTTTCAAGTCGACCTTCCTGCCTCGGATTCTGAGTGGACTGACGGCGATCGCGGGGTTGTGTTGGCTGACCTTTCTATCCCCCCCGCTCGCAAACTATCTGTCACCCTACAATCTGGCCTCCGCCCTCCTCGTGGAAGGATCGGTGTTCCTGTGGTTCCTCGTGATGGGCTTGAATGTTCCTAAGTGGGGAGAGAAAACAAGCAGGTTGGCCAAACCAGCATAGCCCACCATGACCACCGCCTCTGCAGTTTTGGCTTCGCACGTGATTACTCCTGAATTTAAGGATGAAGTTCAGCGACGGCTCCGAATGCTTCACGTTCAAGCACACGCCCAACATCCTCCTCCCTCCGCTTTCGGCACAGCCGGAGCACAGGGAGTGTCTTAACGCTTCTGGTGGTCCTTAGGCGTGCCAGAATTTCCGGAACCGACATTATCCGGCAACTGCCGATTGGCTGAGATACCGAAGTGGGTCACAGATGACCGCGACCAGGTCACGCAGAAATTGCGCTGCCCGCGCGCCATCGATAACGCGATGATCGCTCGAGAGTGTCAACGTCATCATCGGACGGATGCCCGGATGGCCGTTGATCGCAACTACTCGGTCGGTAATTGCTCCCACGGCGAGAATCGCGGCTTGCGGCGGGATGATGATCGCGGTAAAGCCATCCACGCCGAACATGCCCAGGTTGCTGATAGTGAAGGTGCCGTTCACCAGATCCTGCGGCCGCAACTTGCCACTGCGAGCGCGGTTTGCGAGATCTCTCCGCTGTGCAGCGATCTCGTTCAGCGCTATTTTGTCGGCGTTGCGAATGACCGGCGCCACCACGCCATCCTCCACAGCTATCGCCAATCCAATGTTGATTCCGGGATTGGTTCGAACGCTTTCGTCGACCCAGCCTGCGTTTATGCGCGGGTGCTTCTGAAGCACGCGGGCAACCAGCGCTGTCAATAGATCGGTGTGGGAGAGCTTCACTGCGCACGATTTTTCGATTTCCGGTCCGAGGGCTTGCCGGGCTTCATTCAGCGCGCCGGCGTCAACTTCCCGGACGACAAAGAAATGCGGGACTGTCGTCCAGCTCTGCGTCGTGCGTTCCGCCATCAGCCGGGAAATCGGGCTGCCACTAACGGCTTTCGTACCAGTTTTGGTGGATGACGCGGATGCTTTGGATTCGACAGCCGTCAAAATGTCGGAAGTAAGAATTTCTCCGCTTGCGCCCGATCCGCGGACTTGGGCCAAATCAATGTCTCGTTCGGCAGCGAGGCGTCGCGCTTTGGGAGATATCCTGACCTCTTCCGGGTGTGCAATCGCACTCGCGGGAGGCGGAGGAGGCGCAGTTGCGACAGGCGCCGCGGTGGTGGTCTTTCTCCCGGAGGTGACGGGGACTTGCTCGGTTGGAGGGACTTCTCCGGGACGGACGATCCAGGCGATCGTCTGGCCTACGGGCACTTCCTCCCCCGCTTGAACCTTGATGCCGGCGAGGATACCGTCGCCCGGTGACTCGATTTCCATCACTGCTTTATCGGTTTCGATCTCGATCAGCGGCTCACCTTTCGCAATCGAGTCGCCTTCTTTCTTCAGCCAGGAAACCAGCTTACCTGTTTCCTGGGCCATTTCTAGCGCGGGCATAACCACACTGATTGCCATAATTAGTTCGTTCGATAGACGTAGTAAGTAACTCTGTTAGATTGCCATTCGTTTGGAGAACTCTGTGGCGGCGAGGTTCGCTCGTTGCACATCGAGAGAGTTGAGTTAGTCGCCGACTCCAATGCGCTCGCGCCGGGAACTGGCTTCGATCATTTCACGTACAGGCGTGCTCGATTTCGATTCCGTGTCCCGAACTGCGGGCAGCAGACCATCCACCGTGAAATAGTGTCTGCCGGCAACCATGAGCTGCTCGGCGGGAAAGCGCGTGATCACTTCGTGGCCGGTTTCAGTGACGACGATTTCTTCTTCGATGCGGGCGGCGCTCCAACCGTCGGTCGAGGGCCAGAAAGTCTCCAGGGCGAACACCATCCCCGGCTTGATCTCGCATGGATGGTCGAGAGAAACAAGGCGGCTGATCACCGGCTTCTCCCAGATGGCGAGACCAATGCCGTGACCGTACTGCAGCGCAAAGCAGGCTTCCTCGTTGGGGAAGCCGAACTCCTGCGCCTTCGGCCAGACTGCTGCAATCTCCGCCGTCGTACGCCCTGGCCGCACCAGTTCAATCGCCGCGTCGAGATATTCTCTGCACCGCTTGTACGCATCGTTCATCGCGTGCGATGCATATCCGACCGTGAAACAGCGGTAGTAACACGTGCGGTATCCCATGTAAGAGTGGAGTATGTCGTAATACACCGGATCTCCTGGACGCAGCACGCGATCCGAGAAAACATGCGGATGCGGATTGCAGCGCTCGCCTGAGATTGCATTCACCCCCTCCACATACTCGGAGCCCAGATCGTAGAGCACCTTGCTCACGAGGCCAACGGCCTTGTTCTCGCTCATGCCCGGCTTCATGGCGCGATAAAGTTCGTCATAAGCAGCGTCAACCATCATGGCGGAGGTGTTGAGCAACGTGATCTCGTCGCGCGTCTTGATCAGCCGCGCTTCTGACATGAGCGCCTGCCCGTCGACAATCTTGATTCCTTCTTTCTGCAGGGCGAACAATACCGGCAATTCGATGATATCTATGCCCACCGGCTCTTTATGCAGTCCGCGCATTTCTAGCTCGATCCGAATCTTCTTCGCAACATCTTCCGCGCGTCCCATCTCTGGTGTCATGGCGCCGCGCAGCATGGAAATTCCGGCACGTGACCGCTCGCCAAGCCAGGGACAATGCAGTTGGTGGTGCTTCGCTGCCGATCCGAAGTCCCAAAGAATCGGCTCGTCATTTTGCGGAAGAAGGGTGAAGCGGTTCGCCTTGTCCTGAGCCCAAGTACCGATGTGGGTCGCCGTCAAATAGCGAACGTTGTTCATGTCGAAGCACAACAGCGAGCCCATCTCAGATTTCTGCAGAAGATCCTTGGCGCGGGCCAGTCGTTCGCGACGCAAGCGATCGAAATCAACCCGATTTTCCCAATCCACCGCCATCGTTCCGTATGTTGGTAGAGCCATAGGATTCTCCTTATACAGTCGCGCCGTTCTGACGATCTCAGGACCGGCCGCACAATGCGCGGGCGGCCTCAAACACGGCCTGCTCTGTCGGCACGGTTACATCTTCCAAAGGCGGCGAAAATGGTATCGGGACGTGCATCGCGCCCATGCGTTTCACCGGTGCATCCAGATCGTAGAATGCGCCGGTGGCGATCACCGAGGCAAGTTCGGCGGTAACCCCATAGCGTTCGTAGCCTTCATCGAGAACAATCGCCCGAGAAGTTTTTTTGACCGAATCCACCAGAGTTTTTTCATCGAGCGGCCACATGGTCCGTGGATCGACCACTTCGGCGCTGATTCCAATTTCATCCAGCAAAGTCGCAGCACCCAGCGCCACTTGCACCATGCTGCTCGTGGCAACAAAAGTAATGTCTTCGCCCACGCGTTTTATATCCGCGACACCAAGAGGAACCACGTAATCATCCGCGGGCACGGCACCTTTGAGCTTGTACATCATTTTGTCTTCGAAAAAGACCACCGGATTTTCGTCGCGAATCGCCGCTTTCAGCAGCCCCTTCGCATCATAGGGCGTCGAGGGCAGAACAACTTTCAAACCGGGAACGTGGCAGAACCACGCGTGCAGCGACTGGGAATGTTGCGCAGCCGAGCGGCGTGTCGCTCCCATAGTCGTGCGCATCACCATCGGTACCTTCCACTTTCCACCCGACATGTAATGGATTTTGGCGGCCTGATTGACCATCTGGTCCATAGTCAAGGTGATGAAATCGCCAAACATGATGTCGACCACCGGACGCATTCCCGTCATGGCCGCGCCCACGGCGAGCCCGGTGAAGCCGGCCTCCGAAATCGGCGTGTCGAGCACCCGCTCTTTGCCGAACTCCTCCAACAGGCCTGAGAGAACTTTGAACGGCGTGCCTGCCTCGGCCACGTCCTCGCCCATGATAAAAACGGTCTTGTCGCGTCGCATCTCTTCTGCCAGCGCCTCGCGAATTGCCTGCGCAAATGTCAGTTCGCGATCCTTTTGCGCGTGAGCAGGGCCTTCAGGCATACACGTCCTCGTCCACTTCATCGACAGACGGATACGGCGCCGCGGTTGCAAAATCGACCGCGGCCTTCATCTCCGACTCAACATCGCTCTGCACGCGTTCCAGCGTCGCCAGATCGGTGATCTTCTGTTCGATCAGCCACGTTCCCAGATTTGCGATCGGATCCCGCTCCGCTTTCCACGTCTGTTCTTCCTGCTTGGAGCGGTAATATTCGCGATTGATGTCGCCCACGTGATGTCCGTGGTAGCGATAGGTATTGCACAGCAGGAACCCAGGACCGTCGCCGCTGCGAGCGCGCTCGACCAGTCGTCTGGCACTGTTATAAACAGCGCGCACGTCCTGGCCGTCCACACCAACCGCTTCCAGTCCGAAGGCAGTCGCGCGCATCAGAATGTCGCCGGCCGTGGTCTCCAAGTAATGCGTATATTCCGTATAAAGATTATTTTCGCAAACGTAAATGACCGGAAGCTTGAAAAGTTGCGCCAGGTTCATCTCTTCATACAGCACGCCCTGCCCCAGCGCACCCTCCCCAAAAAAACATACCGAGACGCGGCCGTCACCGAGACACCGCGCCGAAAACGCAGCTCCCGTCGCAATACCCGCGCTGCCACAAACGATCGCGTTCGCCCCCAGATTGCCAGTAGCCGGGTCCGCAATGTGCATAGAACCGCCCTTGCCTTTGCAGTACCCGGCTCGCTTGCCCAGCAGTTCGGCGAACATTCGATCGGGGGAGGCGCCTTTCGCCAAACAATGTCCATGACCGCGATGCGTGCTGGTGATGTAGTCAGTGCGCTCGAGCGCTTCGCATACTCCAACCGCTATGGCCTCCTCACCAATGTAGAGATGTGCCAGTCCGGGCATCTGCGCCCGCGTGTAAAGTTCGTTGACCTGCGCTTCAAATTGGCGGATCGCGGCCATCTGCCGGTACATGCGCAGCCACAACTCGACTTTTTCTGAAGCTTCTCGCGGCTGGGTGGAAGTAGTCATCCTTAGACACTCATCAGACCCTTCACTTAGTAATTCCCGACATGCGCGCCAGAACCTCAAACACAACCGCGAAATCCAACTTCTGCCAGCCGATGGCGCGCGCGGCAGTGAGGAACTCATTGCTCACCGCGGTTGTGGGAAGCGGAACATTCAGCTTGCGGCCCATCTCCATAGCGAGGAGCATATCTTTCTGCATCATATTCACGTCGAACCAGGCTTCTTCTGGTTGCTGCAACACAAAAGGACCGCGATACTGAATCATCGGCGACGCGATCGCGCTGTGGACCATCACGTCAACCGCGACGTCGCGCGCAATCCCGCTCTTTTCCGCCAGCAGCACGCCCTCGGAAAAAGCCAGCATTTGCACGGCTAATTGCAGATTCACTGCGATCTTCATCGACAGCGCCACGCCGTTGTCGCCCACGTGCGTGACTTTCGGGCCGATCTCATACAGCAGCGCTTTCAGATGGTCGAAGGTCTCTTTGCGCCCTCCGACCATCACTGAGAGCTTGCCCTGCTGCAAAGTGATCACGCTGCCCGAGACAGGAGCGTCGATCATGTCCGCGCCCTTTTCTCGCACCTTCGCGGCCAGAGCGCGACTGACGTCCGGACTCACGGTGCTCATATCGACGAGGAACTTGCGCGGACCCATCCCCGCCAGAAGCCCATCCACCCCTTCGGTGACCGCCACCAGTGCCGCCGCGTTGGTGACCATGGTGAAGGTCACGTCCGATTCGGCCGCTACCATCAGGGGAGAATCGGCGAACTTCATGCCCTTGTCGATCAACCGCTGCGCCTTCGAGCGCGTCCGGTTATAACCGGTCACGGTATGGCCTTTTTCGAGCAGGCGCGCTACCATGTTGGCGCCCATCACACCAAGACCTATAAATCCGAGTTTCGCCACAAGGCCGCTCCTAAGAACCTATGCGTTCGGCTTGGAGTTCAGAGCCTTTGTAATGGGAGAGGAAGAGTCTAAAAGCACTTGCTGCAGATGCTCGCGCATGGCCCCGCGGGCCGCTTCCGGGTCGCGGCGTTCGACCGCTGCCAGGATTCGTTTGTGATGGTACTGGCCGCGCTCGGGCCCTCCCTCCACATCGAAAATACGGCTTCGCTGCTCACGCAGCAGTCCAACAATCGAGTCCAGCAACGAAAGGATGAGGGGATTTCCCGCCGCCTCCGCCAGCGCCAGATGAAAATCCAGGTCGGCTTCAATATAGGCTTCGCGATCCTGCAAATTACGCTCCATGATGGCAACCGTCTCCCTCATCGTCCCCAGTAGTTGCCCGTCTATCCGGGAAGCCGCCAAGCCAGCAATTTCCGGTTCGAGAACCAGTCGCAACTCAGCCAAATGCGCCGACCCTTCCTGCTGGTTGATCCGGATCATTAAGTCGAGCGATTGCCGGATCGCCTGCGAAGTGCCGTTAGTGACGAATGTGCCTCGTCCTGAGAACGCTTCGACCAGCCCTTTCTCGCGCAGTGTCTTCACCGCTTCACGAACCGCGGTGCGGCTTACTCCAAAGCTCTGCGCCAAGTCGCGCTCTGCGGGCAACTGGTCGCCGGGTTTGAGTTGGCCGCTGAGAATCGATTCCTCGACCTGCTTCACGATCTGCTCGTACAGCCGGGACGTTTTTACCACCCGGTACACAGGCTTGGCAGCTACGGAATCAATGGTTTCGTTTGACATTTGGACCTCAAGCTCACCAAACCAGCGACTGGTCGGACCACTATACCACAAACCGCCGTACCGACCGCTCCGGGTCTATTGCATCGAAATCGTCTTAATATTCATGAATTCGCGAATCCCGATGTCCGCCAACTCCCGTCCGTGCCCCGAATATTTGACCCCTCCAAATGGCAGACGCGGATCGGACGCCACCATCTTATTCACGAAGACCATACCAGCCTGCAGTTCATTTACAAATCGTTCGGTTTCAGCCGCGTCATTCGTCCAGGCGCTGGCACCGAGGCCGAACCGTACATCGTTAGCTAACGTGATCGCTTCATCGATACCCTTGACTCGGAATATCGACGCCACCGGTCCGAACAGTTCTTCACTGTAGGCGGGCGAACCTCTTGGTATATCGGCCAACACGGTGGGGGGGTAGTAGAATCCCGGCCCGGGCAAAGGTTGGCCACCAGTCAGCAGACGCGCTCCGGCGGCGATTGACTTCTTTACGTCGGCATCGAGTGTTGTAACTGCATCCGCACTGGCGAGAGGCCCGAGCTGAGTGCTCTCATCGGAGGGGTCGCCGACGCGGAGTTCCTGCATCCGCGTAACAAACTTCTTCTCAAACTCGGACGCGATCTTCTCCGCGACTATAAAGCGTTTGGCCGCAATACATGATTGACCGTTGTTCTGGATTCGAGCATCCACTGCCGTCGCTACCGCCGCCTCAAGATCGGCGCTCGGCATCACGATAAAAGGATCGCTGCCGCCAAGTTCCAGTACCATCTTCTTGATGCGTTTGGCGGCGGATATTCCAACTTGAATGCCCGCCTGCTCACTGCCGGTAAGCGTTGCCGCGACTACCCGAGGATCATTAAGAATGCCATCGACCGGCCCAGAGCCGATCAGAAGAGTCTGAAACACGCCCTCGGCGAACCCGGCGCGGAGAATCATTTCCTCAATCTTGAGTGCACACTGCGGGACGTTCGACGCATGTTTCAACAGTCCCACATTCCCGGCCATCAGCGCGGGCGCGACAAACCGCATCACTTGCCAGAAAGGAAAATTCCAAGGCATGATCGCCAGGATGGGGCCACTCGGCAGATAGCGAACGAAGCTGCGCCTTGCGCCAGTCTCGATCAATTCATCGGCAAGAAATTTCTCCGCGTTCTGGGCGTAGTAGCGGCACCCGCTGGCGCACTTCATCGCTTCGGCTACGGCTGCCTTCAGCGGCTTGCCCATTTCCAGAGTCATCAAGTGGGCGCAGTCGTCCCTCTCTTTTTCCAGGATCTCAGCCAACCGCATCATTCTTGCAGCGCGCTCTGGAAACGATGTCCGGCGGTGCTTTTTGAAGGCATCGGCTGCCAATTGAAGTTTCGCCTCGATCTGCGCCGCAGTGAGAGGTTCGAAAGTTCTAATGACTTCGCCAGTGGCTGGATTCGTAGTGGCGATGGCCATGTTTTTAGCTCCCCCTGTGCCTTGGCAACTCTGCGGCCTCCGAAAGCAAGCGAACTCACCGGAGAAGAAACCCTGCGTCCGATACCTGTCTTGCGGTCGGACCAGAATACTACTTGACGGGTAGGCCGCGTCAAGGCTATACCTTCAACTCGCCCTCTTTTCTGTTCTTGACGGACAATTTCGGGGTGGTTTGAAACTGATGTTGTCCCAACCAAGGTCTGAAGCAATTTGGAGGTCGTCATGCATTCTACGTCGAATCGCATCCGTATCCTGGGCCTGGTTTTGTTCACACTCGCGCTCTGTCTGCCGCTAACCGCGCAAACCACCACCGGACAGATTCTCGGCAGTGTAACCGATTCTACCGGCGCGGCCGTCGCGGGAGCCGCAGTCTTCGTGACTGACACGCAGCGCGGGACTACTCGCGCCGCCACGACTGATGCCTCGGGAGACTATGCCGTGCCTGAGCTCCAGCCCGGCATCTACAAGGTCAGGGCCGAGGCCAGGGGTTTCAAAACGGTGGAGCGCCCCAACATCGTGGTCGAAGTCGCGCAAGACCTCCGCGTCGACATGTCGCTCCCTACGGGCGCCGTCAACGAAACGGTTGTGGTGACTGAGGAAGTGCCGCTGCTCGATAGCATATCTTCAACTCTCGGCGGCACCCTGAGCAACGCAGAGATTAACGATCTGCCGTTGAACGGCCGCAATTATGAGAACCTGCTGCAGCTACGCCCCGGCGTCATGCGTTATCCCGGCGGCGGATTCTCGACCACGAGCACTAACGGGCTGCGTGCGGAGGACAACGCCTACTTTATCGAAGGCTTGTTCAACAGCGAACCGTACTCCGGGCAAGCCATCATCAACGGCGCCGGTATTGCCGGCGATTCGGCAACGATCCTGCCGATCGACTCCATTCAAGAGTTTAACGTGGAAGAACTCCCGCCAGCTGAGTTCGGGTGGAAGCCGGGAGCGGTGGTCAATGTCGCTCTCAAGTCCGGCACGAACAACGTGCATGGAACCGCGTTTGCTTTTGGCCGCGATGGCGACGTGTTCGACGCGCGAAATTACTTCAATACTGTGCCGAACCCAAAGCTCCAAAGAACACTCGAACAATACGGCGGCAGCGTGGGCGGACCGATCGTCAAGGACAAGGCCTTTTTCTTTGGTGCTTATGAAGGGCAGATCTACGACGTAGGAAACTCGTATGGCGGCGTCACCAGTCCGTCCATGGTCCCGATGCCGACCAATGGGACCTGCGTATTCCTGACGACAGGCGACTGCGCCGACAGCATCCCCAATGTGATCGCGGACCTTACGGCCGGAGGCATCGCGGTGAGTCCAGCCAGCTTGAATATCGCTGGCTGCGCGCTCACCGGTGGTACGATCGCTTGCAACGGAACCGGCTTTCCTACCAACAATAATCCCAACATCAATATCCAGAACGGATTCCCCAACGACGTAACTGTCCACAACGCGATCGGCAAAGTGGACTTCAACCTGAACCGAAATCAGCATGTCAACGGAATGTATTTCTTCGGCAACAATACGGGAACCGTCGAGGACTTTTCCGAATTGCAGTCGAGATGGCGGTCGGATATTCACACCCGCGCCCAGGTGGTGGGTGGAAGCTGGACGTGGATCCCCGGCCTCCGCTGGGTCAACGAAGCGCGCGTTGGATACAATCGCCTGTACCAGCCCACGCTGCCAGGTGATCTCAGCACACCCGGTTCTAGCTACGGATTGGACACCGGCGTTTCGGGGCCATTCACGGGAGGCCTGCCGCGCATCGGCTTTGGTGGCTACTTCACGACCCTGGGCGGCTTCAAGTGGCCGAAGTTCCAGGGACCCGATTCCATTACCCAATTCATCGATCACGTGTCTTACGTCGCCGGCAAACATTCCCTCGAGTTTGGAGGCGAGTTGCACTACAACGACGTAACCAATGCCGCATACGGCAATGCGCGCGGCAGCATTAACTTCCTGGGCGGCGTTCTAAGTCCGGGCCCTCCTCCCTCCAGCGCTCCTCCGGCTTCGAGCCCACTCGAAGACTTCTTTGCCGGCTTGCCCTTTAAGTCAACTCTCGAAGTCGGAAATCCGACGCTGCACCTGCACAACTGGGCGTATGGCGCGTTTATCCAGGATGACTGGCGAGCCACCAAGAATCTGACTCTGAACTTCGGCCTGCGCTACGAGTTCAGCACCGTCTTGCAGGAAGAGCACAACCTGCTCGGCAACTTCGATCCGAACTTCGGCTTAGTACAGGTGAAAACCGGCTCCAATCAGATTTCTAGCCTCTATAACCCCGATCACAAGAATTTCGCGCCGCGCTTCGGATTCGCCTGGGATATCAGCGGCAAAGGAACTACGGTGATCCGCGGCGGCGGCGGTCTGATTTACGAAACCGTGAACTGGCAGTCGTTCATCGCTTTCAACAACGCCTTTGGCCCCGGCAGTGTTCCCACGGGAGGTGTCTACGCCGGCGCCCCGATCGACCCCGGCGGCACGATCCACACGGGAAATGTCCTCACCAAGAATTTTTTGAACAACCCCCCGTTCACTGTGACCTGGGACAATACACCGGTTTTCAACACCACGCTCGACTGCACTCCGCCAAATGCCTGCCCCGTCATGAGCGTGGACCGCAGTCTCACCACGCCCTATGTCTGGAACTGGACCCTCAGCGTGCAACACGCCTTTGCTCCGAACCTTACGTTGGAGCTGGCCTACGTGGGAAACCACGGTGACAATTTAACCGGCATTCGCGACATCAATCAGCCGCCGGTAGGATCGGGCTGGCTGGGCGCCCCGCTTGCCGCGTGTCTAGCCAGCGCGGCCAGCGGCTACAACAACTGCGCCGCGGATACGAATGCCGAGACGGCGGCCGAGCCGTTCGTGACCAAGTTCCCCTACCTGAGCAACATCTTCCAGATGGGCAACGTCTACCGCTCGAATTACAACGGATTGCAAGCCACGCTAAACTCGCGCAACTATCATGGGCTGTCGATGGTCGCAGGTTACACCTGGTCCCACGCTCTCGATGACGTGGGCGCGAACTGGGATTTCGGTTACGGATCGGGACTGCCGCAGAACGCTCATAACCCGGGCGCAGAATACGCCAACAGCGACTTTGATGTTCGTCAGCGCTTCACGCTTTCGCTTACCTACGCTATCCCGGGCAAGAGGGGCTACGCCCAGGCCCTCGAAGGTTGGGAGATCAACTCGATTGTTACTTTGCAAAGCCCGCAATATTGGGGAGCGATGGATGAGGGAACCGATGCTGCCGGCATAGGTGCCCTGCCCGTGAGTCCCCCGGCGAACAGTCCCATTCGGTGGGATTTCTTCGGCAACACCGATGACTTCAAGTCCGGGCCAACCGGAATTCCGACGTACACCGTAGCCACAACGGGCTTGCCCACAGCCTGCACGGCGAAGGCTTTGGCGCTGGATGGCGGATCTCCCGGCGCTGCAACCGCCGCGGTCAACCTGTTCGGCTGTTATGCCAAAGGCAACTCCGTCATGATTCCGCCAGCCCTCGGAACCTTCGGAACCATGGGACGCAACATCTTTCCCGATTCCGGTTTCCGCAACTTCGATTTCTCGGTAGCCAAGAACTGGCACTATGGCGAGCGTTTGCACGCCCAGTTCCGGGCGGAGTTCTTCAACATTTTGAACCATCCCAACTTCGCCAATCCTTACGGCGGGCAGAATGGTTTCGGTTTCAATGATCCGTCCGTGCCTGGCTTCGGATGCGGCTGTGCCACTCCCGATATAGCGGCCGCCAACCCGGCTGTGGGTTCGGGAGGACCGCGTTCGGTTCAACTAGCCCTGAAGCTTGCTTTCTGATGGCTTTTAGGCTTCGCAAATCGCGGTCGGAATTTGCTCGTCCGGCTCCATCTTCATTTCGACCGCATTTCGACTGGAAAGGAATCATCCTGTGTCGACCCCGTTCGTGCATCTTCATCCACCGTTCATACCGACAACGTCATTGACAGCGTCGCTAGCAGCGTTGCTGGCTCTGATTGTATCGCTCTGCATTTGCGGATTCGCCCAGCAGCCCGCTGAGCGCACCATCGAAGAGATCAAGACGGAAGCCATTCACCGTGCCGAAGTAGGCCAGTACCCGCTTATCGGACTCGACCCCGACGACGTGAAGGAGGCGTTCAACTCCATCCACACGCGCGATAAAGACGAGTGGGCCGCAGCGTTCATGGGAGTGGCCGACCGCTACATGAACGAAGCCAGGTCGCTGGAGAAAACCGATCCCGCGAAAGCGAATGCCGATTACATCCGCGCCTGGCGGCTCTATTCCTTCGGACGCTGGCCGATTCCCGCATCTCCCGGCAAGCAGCGCTCGTACGAAACAGCGCTCGAAGCTTTCCGGGCTCACGCAAAATTCTGGGATCCTCCCATGGAGATCGTCAGAATTCCCTTCGAAGGAAAAGAAATCATCGGCTACCTGCGCTTGCCGAAAAATCCGACGGGGCCCGTGCCGCTCGTGGTGGCCGTGAATGGACTCGACAGCCGCAAGGAAGATTTGGCCGAGAGTTTCAGTGCGATTCTGCCCTTCGGTGTCGGCTATCTCGCCGTCGACGGTCCTGGCACGGGACAGAATCCGATCAAGGTCAGTGAAAATGCGGATCGCATGCTCTCGCGCGTGCTCGATTATATTGCCACCCGGCCCGAGATCGACAAGACCCGAGTAGCCATGCATGGCGTTAGTTGGGGCGCATATTGGGCGACGAAAATGGCCATTGTCGAGCGCACCCGAATCAAGGGAGCCACTGCACAGTCCCCGCCGACCGATAAGTTCTTCCAGAAAGATTTCCTGATGGATTCCTTGATCGGCAATCGCGAATATCTCTTCGATCAGGTTCCCGCGCTCATGGCAATCTTTGATAACGTGCACACCGTGGACGAATTAGCGGCGGCACTGGAAAAAATCTCACTCGTCAAACAAGGCCTGCTCGGCCAGCCGATGTCGCCCATGCTCATTCTGGCCGGAGTGAAAGACACGCAGGTGCCCATCTCCGACATCTACCTGCTTCTCGACCGGGGGGACGTTCCGAAGACGGCCTGGATCAATCCTCAGGGCGGCCATCTCGGGCGACAGGTTGGAGTGTGGCCCGATCCCAGGATTTTCAAAGAAGTGATCATCCCGTGGCTGGTGCACACACTGGAGCCGGAGCCGGGTCACGAGCAAATCGGTTCCCTATGACGATGACGCGCAAAGGAGATTACGCAGGAGTGACAGATATGAGAAGGCTTACGGGGGTCGAGATTTCTTTGATGGTATTGGCTACTGCTCTGGCGCTTGCCACTGTGGCAGTTGCTGCGGACGATAAGAGTGGGGACTATAAAGGCGTTGCGACCTGGAAACTCGGCGGCGATGGCGGATGGGATTATCTGACCGCCGATAGCGACGGACATCGCTTGTTTATAGCTCGCGACACGCGGGTGATGGTCGTGGACACCGAGTCGGGCAAGCAGGTCGGTGAGATTCCAGACACGGCGGGCGTGCACGGAGTGGCCCTCGACTACGAACTCGGCCGTGGATTTACCAGCAATGGCCGCGAAGATACGGTGAGTGTGTTCGATCTGAAAACGCTGGCGGTAGAAAAGAAGATCAAGGTGGGCAACGGTCCCGACGCGATTTTGTACGATCCGTTTTCGAAACGCGTGTTCACCTTCAACGGAAAAGGCAGCGAGACGACGGCGACAGCCATCGACGCGTCCAAGCGCGAGGTGGTGGGGAAGATTCAACTGGACGGAAGGCCGGAATTTGCCGCGACCGACGAAAACGGTACAGTGTTCGTGAATCTGGAAGACAAATCCGAAATCGAGGCCTTTGATCCACAGAAGCTGACGGTGAAGTCGCGCTGGAAGCTCACCGACTGTGAAGAGCCGACTGGTCTGGCCATCGACCTGAAACACCGCCGCCTGTTTGCGGGTTGCGGCGGGAACAGGAAGATGGCGATTGTCGATGCCGACAGCGGAAAGGTTTTGGCGCTTCCGGCCATCGGAGATGGTTGCGATGCCACCGCGTTCGACGCCGGCCGTGGGCTGGCTTTTGCCTCGGCAGGAGACGGAACGATTACGGTGATCAAGGAAGACGGCGGCGATAAGTTCAGCGTGGTGCAGACGGTGACGACGCAAAAGAGCGCGCGCACCATGGCGGTCGATGGCCGGACCCATCGACTCTTCACGGTAGCCGCAAACGTGGGTCCGAGGCCGGAGAGAAAAGTGGAACCCGGTTCGTTCGTCGTGCTCGTGGTGGAGGGAGCGCCGTAGGATCGGTTTGAGGGAATCGCGCGAGAGCAACGCCGGTTTTGTTTAGAGCTTAGCAATGGCGTGCGTAGATTCTCTGGTCCTCTCGTTCATCACACATGTTACGGAATTTTGTTTTTGGCTTCGGCTGGGTTCTGGCGGCGAGTCTGGCGTTCACTCAAGGCGGGCCCCCCTATTACACGAATGATCCGGGCACGCCCGGTAATCTCAATTGGGAAATCAATCTTGGTTACATGCCATTCTATTACAGCGACCAATCGCTGTCTCACATCCCCGACGTCGACATCAATTTCGGCGTTGGCGAACGCATTCAGTTGACTTACGAGAGTGCCTGGCTGAGGGTGCAAAGTCCCGGCTCGCCCGCGAAATTCGGAATGAATCAATCCAATCCGGGCGTGAAGTGGCGTTTTTACGATGCTGGGGAAGACGGCTTATCGGTCTCAACATTCCCTCAGCTTTTTCTCAACAATCCGAACAATGCCGTACGCCGCGGCATCACTCCCGCGACCCAGGGGTTTCTCCTGCCTTTCGAATTTTCCAGGAAATTCGGGCCGGTGGACGTGGACTACGAACTTGGCTATCAGTTTAACCACAAGGGACCGGACAACTGGCTAACCGGCCTGGTGCTGGGGCATGAATTTACGCCCAAGTTTGAGGCCGACCTGGAAGTGTATTCCCTGGGGACTTTTCATCCTTCATTCGCCCAGCCCACAATGGAAGTCGGCGCGCGCTACAAGCTTCATTCCCCGGTCATTCTTCTCCTGATGACCGGACGCAGCCTCGAAGCGGCGCGTCCGAATCAGTCATATTTTGTGGGTTATTTTGGGCTGCAATTTCTGCTTCCCGATCTTATAAGTAATAATAAGGTTGGCCCTTTCGGCCGCGCGATCACGCCCCCATTTGTTGAGCCAAGTCGATTATGCTCAGGGAAACCAGGTCAAAATCTGCCGGGCTAGCTCTGTCCGGCACGCCAACTGGACCCCTTCCGAACTCGTTGGGGCGATAAACGAACCCTGTACGGAGACCATTGCTGCGGGCAGCCTGCAAATCGGAGGCGTGGGCCGCGCACATCATTACTTCCTCCGGCTGCAGATCGAGATAGTAGTACGCGGAGACGTACACTTCGCGGTCCGGTTTATAGTGCCGGACCAATTCGGCTCCCAAGATGGCGTCCCATGGCAAACCGCCGAATTTGGCCAGGTTCGTCATTAGGGCGAGATTGCCGTTCGAAAGCGGCGCGATCACGTACTTCTTTCTTATTCGTGTCAGCCCCTCGACGGAGTCAGGCCAAGGCTTGAGCCGGCGCCAGACGTGAGTCCAAGAAACTTTTTCTTCTTCGGTGAGCCCGTCAATTTTGAATTCACTGAGCAGTTCTTCGAGGATCATTCGATGCACATCATCCAGTCTGGTCCAGGGGATCTCGCCCTTACGTACCTTATCCATCGTCGGTTTGTATCCGAGGCGCCAGCGGTCGGCAAACGCCACCCAGTCAATGTTCAGGTCTTTGGCCTTGCCCCAGGCCATGCCCTCGGCAATTACTGAACCGCGCCAGTCCACTACTGTGCCGAATACATCGAACACCAGCGCCTTCACATTGGCCAGTTCGGGTTTCAAATTTTATGGTTCTCCTCTCTCCTGTTGCACTAAACGAGCACGGCTCAGAAAACGAAATCGATGTGGCGCCTGCAACCATCCTTCAGGTCACAGCCAACTTCACGCTTTTCATGACTTGGACCGAATCCGCTGGCCTCTCAGCACCTCATTTGGTTGGAAAAGCGTAGTTTTCTAATTTCACACACCCCCACTCAGAATGGACGAACCTTAGAGACCCGCGATTTTCCAACCGGGAAGTTCCTCGTCTTCGATAAGCGAATGTCAGGCTCAGGCCAGGGGGCCCAGTCTTTTGTCGGCCGCGTGCCCACGCCCGCAGCGTAGACCGCCGACTCGGAGATTCCATCCAGTCCCAGAGCTTTTTCCACTTTGGAGTCGGCGAGCGCCATGGTGCAGAAGGGGGCGAGGCCCAGCCAGGTCGCTGTGAGGCAGAACGTCTGGCACATGTGTCCGGCGTCCAGAATCACCGTGCGATAGGCGGCGGAATCGGGATACTTCCACTGGTTGCGCTTGAATACGGCGGTCATAAACATCAGGGCGCTGGCTGAGCCATACCAGGACTGCCCCGCCAGGTAACTCCCGAACTGTCGCGACCTGCAGCCTCTTCTTAGCAACTCCAGCGAATGTGAGTTGGACGAATAGTGATACAAACCGCACCGCAGACCGCGCACTCGGAGCACCGCCACGTATGCCTCTAGGGGATGTCGCGCGCCTGCCGACGGAGAAGTCTTCAGGGCCACGCGGCCGATCGAGCCCGGCAGCGTTACCCAATACTGCACGCCACAAGTGAGCCAAAGCAATGTGCTCAAATCCTCGAGTTCCAGACGACGCTGGGAGAATTCGCGCCAGGTGCGTCGTGCTAGCAGCACTTGCGGGAACTCGCCCGTTGTATTCGGATTTGGGAGTTGCACGCGGACAGCGCTTGGATACTGTTTCACTTCAGGCGGTGCAGGTTCACGTCGCGCATGAACTAAGAGCGCACGGCGGGACTTACCCAGGTCGGAGACGTATGGCAGGTTTTTGGTAGAGAAATGAAGCAGTCCGCCAGCCGGAAGCCACGGTGACCACGATTCCTGAAATCTCGCATCTGCACGCGCCGTGATCGAGCCTTCCTCTACTAAAAACCCTCGCCGGGTGAGTTGTCGCAAGGTAGACTCTACGCTCGAAGGAGTGAACTCGGACGCACGGGAGCAGGCCTGAGCAGGAGTCCGCCACTCGCTGAAACTGTCTAGAAGCGAAGCCACGATGGGATCGGCCGAGATCAGCGAACGGGTAAGATAGTTCTCGAAGATCAGCTTACTGTCGCGCCAGTAGCAAACGATACTTGCTGCGCGGCGCAGCCGTGCAGGAGATGGCACCATTGCTGGCCTCATCAATGAAGGGTCTGGTCCGTCACAGAATGCGAAAGTTGCCTTTGTTTAGTATCCTGGTCAAATCCTTAATGTGGGCGTCAAGCCTCTTCGCTTCCCGGGTGACGACCCGTAGTTGTTTTTGCAATTGAGCTTTGTCAACGCGCTTTTGGGGTTTCCTCTTTCCAACAGGCATGGCTGCCTCCTAGGCTGAATTTCAGGCAAGAACCTAGAATGTCATGAAAGATATGGGCAGACGCCCTTGTTGTCAATAGGATTCAGGCTGATTCAGGCACGTGCCAGCGGCCTGTGTCTTAAGTTGTCTGAAGCAGAAACGGGATCAATCCTCGGCGCTCAATCAGGCCCCCCTTGAATGAGCGTAATGGCCCTGTCGCCGAGTCTAATGGCAAGGACGGGAGTACGTTCGTAAGGTATGTGCGGTATGGTACAGAAGGCCGATTGCTGCCAAACTATTGCTTGTTCATGAGGCCGAGGTGCCCCTTCGCCAATAAAGGAGGCTGCCATGGAGAAGTCTCGCGTCGACGAACTGCGAGCAGAGCTCAATGGACTGCTCAAAAAGCAGAGCGAAGTTCTGAAATCACGAGCCTTTGGCGCAGCAGATGACACCGAAATCCTCGAATACGAGATTAGGCGAGAAGTGATTCAGGAAGTTTGCAATCAACTCGCCAAGTCCATTTCGGTATAGCAGTCATCACGTCGCGTATTGGCGATTTCTTGAACAGCTATTGACGCTTCGCTACAGCCCCATTTTGGACGCGCCGTTCGACGAAAGAATGGACTTTTGTCGTTCGAAGTGGTCGAAATTTCGTGCTCGGCATCTCGACGACTCATGCATCAGTCGGAAAACAAAGGGTTTTAATAAAGTGGCACGGTTCTTGCAGTCACAATAGTGGTTCGCTGCTTCGTGTTTTTGCAAGAGCGTGAGAGAGAGGTGCGACCCGTGAAAGGTGAATACGACTTACATTCTGCGATTACGTTTCTCTTAGTTGGCCCCTAGGCATCGGATCAGCTTTGGCTATACTCTTCGATCCAAAACAGAAGGCCACGCTAGAGGGAATCAAGTGCGAGGTTGCACCAACAAGAGGAGAAGAAACGAGTTGCGTGAGTTACGAGTCATGGAGGTTAGTATGAAAAAAGCACTCCGAAGACTAGATCCATTACTGTGGGTAGTGCTCTTGGTTTGTGCCTTGCTTCTACCCGCTTCGATGTACGCTGAAAACGATGTGATGGGAGAGATTCAATTTGAAGGAAAATCCCATGTCGAAAAGACTTCTGGGGTTTGGGTTGACGGAGAATACGTAGGCTATCTGAAAGAACTCAAGGGATCGAAGAAGGTTCTTCTTCTACCTGGCGAACACGTAATTACCGTCCGTCAGGACGGCTACCAAGACTTCACAGAACGAATTCTTGTCCAGCCCGGACAGAAGGAGCTGGTTCGCGTAGCCATGGAGAAGGCTGCTACGGGACCGCTTCCTGATGTGCCAGCCACGGTGAAGATCGCGGTCAACCCTTCGAGGGCCGCGGTTTTCTTGGACGGCCTTTTCGTGGGACACGTCGGGGAGTTTGAGGGCCTGGGTCGAGGGATGCTAGTGGCGCCGGGAACACATCAGATCAGAATCGCCCTTCCCGGCTACCAAACTTTTGAGACAGACATCAATCCGCTCGCTAATCAGAATGTTGAAATTAAGACTGACTTGGTCAAGAATGGCGCTCCTCTGGCGGGGCCCCTGGTCAAGACGGACGCAAGTGCCGCCACACCACCACCATCTGTCGTTCGTGAGGCAGTCGGGTCTCCACAGCGTTGAAATGCAGACGGAGGTAGGTAAATCGGCGATGTTCTGAGGATCGAGTGGAAACTACCGTAGCTGGCGCAAGGGGACACTTGCAAAACTTGGCCTCTTGCGCCGAATAGGCAAAACTTTCTTCAAAACAACTGCTATAGCGACTTGTGCTTCGGCGTCTTCGCCTTAAGCGTCGAGATAAGGCCCTGTGCTGCGGGAGGCACATGCGTCCCATGAGCAATTACGATATCCCTCGCCGGGATTTTCCCCCCGTAGATTCTCATGTTTGCATCGTTGTCAGGTCGGATCGTCGATCCCTCGAGCGAAATGCCTGCAAATAGGCCCCGCGCGCGTGAATAGTTCAATATTTCAGCCCGCATCGAGACATCGGTTTCTGCCGACGCGTCACGACCGACTGGTCCTGCTGCCACCGACGCTCTCCTCCGGGCTTCACTTTGCTGCTCAAGATTCCATTCGCACCGCGGTCATTCATCACAAGAAGGACGAAATCGGTCGCTTGCCCGCCGATCTGGAAGCCTACGCTGCCACCCTCAAGGGCCATCATTGAGGGCGCACCCCAAGGGCCGTTGAAATTTTCGCCCGTCATCGCACCGCGGCCATAACTGCCACCGACTACAAACGCGGCCTTGAGGACCGATGGAAAAACAACCACACAGTCGGCCTTATCGAGGAGATCTTGAGGAATGTCGTCTGGAATATTCAGAATTTCTGTCAGCACGTGCTGGCATTCTTCAGACGATCCTCGTCCTTTTCTTTGTCGTGTGCCCAACCGGTGATTGCGAGCAACAATGCGCTCATTGCGCACGCGAATATCCTCTTTTTCATCGGGCCTCCTAGAAATGGATATAGTTGCCGCAACGGCCGGCCGTAACCCACCGCATGGTTCGATCCAAACCCCGGGCGGTATCGCCACGCAAGAGTTCCTCCTCGCGCTGCGAATGGCAGCCCTTGCGCACGATTATGTCCCCCGATCTTTGAGGCTAACGGGGCGATATTCAAGGCAGAAGCTTGACCTTGGCTCTTTCAACTACCGTGCCGCTCATGGACGACGGGCAAGGTGGGGCATCCGCCGAGTTCGTGCCTCTTTATTCTCCTTGTTGGCCTCAGCACAAACCTCCGGCTCCTCGTCGGAATCAATGATGGTGCGGATTTTCTTTCGCATCAACCTGTTGTCGTCCGCAACCAGAACGCGTATAAACCATTGAATCCGTCATTTCGGGCTCCGTGACTCATTGGCAACTCAAAATAATGGACTCATTGGAGATATAAAGATATGGGGCAAAGAGTTGAGTTCCCAAAGTCGTCCACTGTAGGGGTATCCCGCCGCCCTCCGGGATTATGGCTCCCGAGATGATGCCGTTAGCTCGCGATCCTGGAGCAACGCATCGAATAATTACAATGAAACCGATTAAGCATTTTCCGAATCCGCATGGTGCATTTGATTCCCTAACCCGCCATTTGGCTTATTGGCGTAATTTCGCGAACCTGGAGCAATATGCTGGAAACAATCAAGTATCGTCCGACCGCTCGCTCGCGTCGCGCCGTTAGGTCGATCGTTGCAACTGTCGCGCTATCCTTAACTGGAGGAGTGGTTTCGTGGGCGCAAAATTCGATGCCGCCCCAGCCGCTGAAAACTCCGGGGCAACAGAGTTCACAAACCTCACCGAATACCTTGCCGCCGATGCAACTCGATGGCGCTGCCGTGCTGCATCACCTGAACCAGGTCATCAGTTGGTACCGTCATACCACTACAGGCGTTCAGTCTGTCGGATTGTCCAGCGACGCCATCTATCAGGACAATGCGCAGAGTCTCGAAGCTAAGGTCGTGCGGCTCGCATTTCAGTCCGCGAAGGCCGAAGCCGAGCTGATCAGAGCCCAGCAGAAAATCAGCGGTGCAACGCAGCCGTCCGGCCAATCGACTGAGCAGCAGAAATTGGCCGAGATGCTGGCAAAGACTTCTTCCCAGATCGATCAATTGCAATCGCAGATCGAAAATCTAGCTGCGCAGATTGCTAAAACACCAGCCGCCCGGCGCAGCACCCTCATTTCACAGCGAGACGCCCTTCAGGGCGAATTGGAACTACAGAAGGCTCTCCTCGATGCCGTTCAAAAAATGGCGGCGTTCGTGGAAACCAACGGCGAGATCGCCGGTGGACTCGAAGGCAGTATCAATCAACTGGCCCGATCGATCCCCGAGGTTTTGGGTTCGAGCGCGAGCTCTCAAAAGACGGGTGGTGCGCCTACGCCAGCTAAACCCTCGCTTGCCAACTCTGGCGGTCTGATCAGCGAGGCAATGACACTGTATGACTACATGAGCGCCGTGCACCGGATCGATGGAGTCACCAACGAAACCAACTACGCGCGCGAGGTGGCGGACCACTTGCGGACCCCGCTCCGAAACGCGTTGCGGGCAACCATTCAGCAGAGTCAGAACCTGGCCAATCAGCCGCCAGCCACCGATCCGCAACAGCTTCAAACGGAACGGCAAGACTTCCATGATCTTACCGAGCGCTTCAAACAGCTCTCCGGTGCGCTTCTCCCACTCAACGAGGAAATCATCGTGCTCGATGACAGCAAGACGAATTTCGCCGAATGGCGCAATTCGATTGCCCGCGAATCGAAATACGTTCTTCGCTCCGTACTCCTCCGAGTGGGTGGAATTGTCCTGGCGCTGGCGGTGATTCTGGTTCTCTCGGAAATCTGGCGCCGTATCACGTTCCGGTATGTAAGTGAACCTCGCCGCCGAAGGCAGTTTCTGGTCCTGCGCCGTGTAGTAATCGGTTTCTTAATTGTGATTGTCCTGACCGTGGGCTTCGTCAGCGAGTTCAGTTCTCTGGCCACCTTTGCCGGATTCATCACCGCTGGCATCGCCGTAGGGTTGCAAGCCGTCCTTCTTTCCGTTGCCGCGTATTTCTTTATCATCGGCCGGTATGGCATCCGGGTCGGCGACCGAATCAGCGTTGCTGGCATCACCGGCGACGTTGTCGATATCGGTCTTGTGAGGCTGTACCTGATGGAACTGGCGGGTACGGGATTGGATTTCTATCCTACGGGACGCATCGTTGTGTTCTCAAATTCCGTTCTTTTCCAGACGGGTACACCGCTCTTCAAGCAGATTCCAGGAACTGAGTACGCATGGCACGAAGTCGTGGTGATGATTGCGCCGGACGGAAATCATAAGGCAGCACAGGAGAAGCTGGTGGCAGCCGTAAACGCTGTCTATTCGCAATATCGAGAGGCGATCGAACGCCAGCACTACGCCATCGAGCGCCATGTCGATATTCAGGTGGAGGTGCCGCGCCCAGAGGCACGTCTTCAGTTCGCCGATGCGGGCCTGGAACTGCTGGTACGCTACCCAGTAGAGATCCGCAAGGCGCCGGATATTGATGAGGAGATGACAAGAAAAGTCCTGGATCTAATCGAAACCGACGAGGCGCTGAAAGCCGCTGTCTCGGGTAACCCAAAAATCCGCTCGGCAGTGAAAGGATGAGACGGTGGGTACAAACTAAATCCAAAGATGGACCTCTCTGCAGACGTAAAGGAAAACTCTTGCCCGTTTACCATTTTCAACGTATAGCTCGCTCAATGTATCAGCGTGTCGTGCGTTCTGTCGTCCGTAATCAAAAGCCGGACGACAAGCGACAGGAATGTGGACTGCTCCCCGGACGCAGCGAATGCGGCGGTATCCAGCTACCTCAACACAGACAGGTGTTCGCGAACAGGTGTGTTGGTCAGACGCTTACAGGTGTCTTAACTGTCGCGATCGTTGGAGCGAGCGTACAATCGGTTTCCTCGTAAAGGGGGAGATTCCGACAAGGGAGGTTCCGATGCAAGCTATGGCCAGTCCTCGCTTTTTTGCAATCTATTCCGGAGTGCTCACGCTCATGTTTGCGGTCACCGTTCTGTGTGGCTTCGCGATGATGCGAAATCCCAACCTCGGCATCATCACCGCACGACGCATCAACATTGTCGAGCCGGATGGAACGGTGCGGCTCACGATCTCCAACCGCGCCGATTTTCCTGGCGGGTGGATTCATAGGAAGGAGTCTCCCCGACCGGATCGCCGGGAGGCCGCGGGAATGCTGTTCATGAGTGAGGAAGGCTCAGAACAAGGCGGCCTGATTTGGGGAGCGAGCCAACTCCCTGACGGCACAATAGAAAATCATGGACATCTGAGTCTTGACCAATATGAGGAGAATCAGATCTTTGCTCTGGATGCTGGTCAGGAGGGAAAAGACAAGTTTTCGCGTATCACCATAGCGGATCAGGGAGACTACCCAATCGAGGAGAAGAGGAGTGCAGCGGAGAGGATCGGTAAACTGCCCGCGGACAAGCAGGACGATGCATGGAAAGAGTTTTTTGCGACCCATCGGCACGATGTGAAACGACTAGTCCTTGGCCGCGCTCCGGATGGGTCGGTGGGTCTAAGTCTGCGCGACGGCAACGGCAGAATACGCATCTTGCTCGACGTTCAGTCAGATGGAAAGTCCATGCTGCAGTTCCTCGACGAAAGCGGCAAAGTAGTTAGCGAATTTACAGGACAAAAAAAGTGAACCCCGATGATTTAGGGGTAGTGTCCTGCCATGGCGATGGGAACGCGTAGGCAGCGTCACCGGCAAGAGGAGCATCCTGGTCAATGTGTTCGCTGGAAAACTCGATGCCAGAAATAACCGATTTAGGCACGGGCTGCTAGGGTGGGAAGCCTATCCGGCGGATCAAATCCTGAAATCGAGGATC
Source organism: uncultured Acidobacteriaceae bacterium (assembly GCA_963714225.1). Taxonomy (GTDB): domain Bacteria; phylum Acidobacteriota; class Terriglobia; order Terriglobales; family Acidobacteriaceae; genus Sulfotelmatobacter. The sequence goes on from CAVQNY010000042.1 coordinate 95,643, forward strand.
GGAGCGGATAGGATCAAACACTGGCTCGATCTTCAAATAGACCATATCGTCGTTCCGTTTTTCGTAGCCTTTTTCGAGCCAGAAAATGGCCAGCTCTTTGTCAGCCAATCCGGCAGACACCATGGCGATACTGTAAGCCGGAAGATAGGGTTGGGAAGGGCTTTTCAACTTGCTTAGGATCTTCCGCGCCCGTGCACGATCTCCTGACAAGGCATAGGCGATGCCAAGCTGCCCTATAGAATACGGATTTCCCGGAAGCAGCTCTGTTGCCTTTTGCAATTCTGTAAGGCCTTCTTGGAAGTGGCCTTCATTTACGGAAGAGATACCAATACAGAGATAGGCAAGCCCGAAGTTCGGATCCATATCGAGGGTCTTGTGGCATTGGTTGGCAGCGTCTTCATAGCGTCGTGCCTCGTTGAGACGATTTCCCAAACTGGCACTGATAATTAGCGACAGCGGGTCCAACTCTGCCGCTTTCTTTGCTTCCTTCACGGTTTCGTCGAATCTGCCAGCTGTGGCAAGGTAGATGGAATACCAATGGTGCGCGGTCGCATAATTCGGATTCAACTCGATCGCTCGTTTGAATTGGCGCTCAGCCTCCTGCCAATTCCACTCGTTGTGATAAATGCTCGCCAGAGAAGTGTGCGCTTCCGCCAAACTATCATCGATTTCCAATGCTTTCTGCGCGGCTGCTTTGGCCTTTTCATTGGTGTCCTGTGGTGCCATGGCCCAATCAGGACCAAGAACAACATAGACATCAGCCAATCCCGCATATGCCAGCGCATAGTTTGGATCCTTCGCGATGGCTTCGTTGAAATAGTCCAGACTTTTTTCCAGAGAGGCGCGGTCCCGCTTGTTCCAAAAATAACGTCCTTTGAGATAAGCCTCATAGGCTCCGGGATTGAGGGGGCGGGGGCTCTCGCGGCCCGCTTCGTGCTTTTGACTGAGCCTCCCTTCGACCTGCTGCGTAATGGCGTTTGCCACTTCCTTCTGCAGGCCCAGGATATCCTGAAGGTCACGCTCGTAACTGTCCGCCCACAGGTGTTGGTCGGTGGCTGCCCGGATCAGTTGCGCGGATATTCTTACCCGCTTCTCTGATCGTTGTACCGACCCTTCCACCACAGCGTCCACGTGCAATTCGCGTGCAATCTCCGGTAGCGGCTTCTCGGTTCCCTTGTAGTGCATCACGGAAGTCCTCGAAATCACGCGGAGGTCAGCGGTCTTGGCCAGATCGGTAATCAGCGCCTCGGTCATGCCGTCGGCGAAATAGTCTTGCTCGGGATCGCGGGAGAGATTGATCAAGGGCAGCACCGCCAGCGAGCTGATCTGCGGCTGGCCATCGCGTCCCAACCAGCGATCACGCCAGTCACCGGCGTTGAAGGCCACGAGCAACGCCGTTACAATGAGCAGCGTGGCTGCGCCCGCTATGGCCGCACTCATAAGCCTTCGCCATGGCTTTGGTGCAGCGGCTCGAACCGAAGCGCCAGCGCTTGCCACGCTCAACCGCCGCAGGTCCACCGCCAGCTCCTTCGCCGACTGGTAGCGGTTCTCCGCCTCTTTCTCCAGGCACTTCAGGATGATATCTTCCAGTTGTGGTGAGAGTTCATGCGCTAGGCGGCCCGGCCGAGTGACCGGCTTGCGCAGGATGGCGTCTGCCGTCGCCGTGGCGGTCTTCTCGTGAAAGGCGGTATGCCCAGTCGCCATCTCGTAAAGCACCGTCCCCGCGGCCCAGATATCGGAGCGTGCATCCACCGCTTCCCCTTGCAAATGCTCCGGCGACATGTAGGGCAAGGTCCCCGCTCCGGTCCAGGTTTCGCTCTCTGTCTCTGTCTCTGCCTCTGGCGCCGCGGGTTGGGCCAGCTTCGCCAGTCCGAAGTCCAGGATCTTCAGCCGGCCGTCAGGGGTCAGACGCAGGTTATTCGGCTTCAGGTCACAGTGGATGACACCATGCTCGTGTGCGGCCGCCAATCCTTCCACCAGTTGCAACCCCAGCCGCGTGCATTCCTTCTCCGCCAGAGCATGATTCGCGATTCTCTCGCTCAGCGTCACCCCTGGCACGTACTCCATCACCAAAAAGTCGATGCCCTGCTGCGTATCAAAATCGTGGATGGTGGCGATGTTGGGGTGGTTCAGCTTGGACAGTGCTATGGCTTCCTTGCGGAAACGTTTGCGCGCCGAGTCGTCGGAGAACGTTTTAGGCGGCAGTACCTTGATGGCTACGTTGCGGTCGAGGTGCTCATCGCGGGCGCGATAGACTTCGCCCATGCCTCCGGCGCCGATCTTCTCGGCGATGAGGTAGTGGCCCAGACGGATGGCCACGAGGGAATCCTGGCCGAAGGCTCGGCGGGCCATAGGGAAAAGCTCCCTCCCTTTTACCTGACCATTCTAGGCTTCGGGTTAAAAGGAATCGACCCAAAACTGGGCGAGCCGCAACAACGTACAAGTCGTCAGCTACCGACGTTGTTTGAGACGATTTGCGATTCAGAACTGCGGAAAAGAGAGACGGGAAGAAACAGCAGCACAATCGGCGTAAGAGATTTCGCCCCCACGTTTCACGTTTATTGCTGTGTGCTGATATAGCTCGGTATGGGAGTCTCCTAACCAGGCGCACAGTGGCCTGTGACGGCTCGGAGTTCGAGTGCTGTGAGATCACCGAGTGTAACACAACGTGGTCTTCGAGCTTAGCGGCGCCACTCGTTCGGAAAAGTTCAGCGCCACTCGGATTGAACAGAGCTACGTCGTATGCCGCCTCGTCACTCGCGACTGGCAGATCCAAGTTCAGAATCTTTGCACTACGAGGCACTTCTAACGGTGACTGACTAGAAGCGGTCTCATAAACCCAGGAGACTGATTGTTGCTGTTCACTTCCGGACAGTGAAGTTCGTGGGCGGACAGAATGATCCACTTCGTTCCCACAGTAGTCTTCGATTTTCCTTTTACAGTCAATAAGTTACCTCTTGAAGTAGATTTGGTCAGAGCCTTGCTCCCACAGAATCGCTTGGCACCTTTGTCGCCGTCGCGTGTTGAGCGCCGCAGCTGTCATTGCAAGTGGCTCCGCGGCGCGCCGTGCCGCGAACGTCGATCCCATCGTGGCGCTGTGGTGAGAGTACAGGAAGACCAAACAGTATGACTGGTGTGCTCCAAGACGTACGTTACGCGCTACGCCAGCTCCGCAAGAGTCCGGGCTTCACGGCCGTGGCGGTGATCACGCTGGCTCTGGGAATCGGCGCCAATACGGCAATGTTTTCGGTCATTCGCGCGGTCCTGCTCAGGCCGCTCGCGATGCAGGAACCCTCTCGCGTCATTTACGTACAGGAACAATGGCGGGACATCTTCCCCGGTCTCTCAGTAGGAAACTTCGTCGATGTGCAGCAGCAAAGCACTTCCTTCGCAAGCCTTGGCGCGTCAAATAACGCAAGTTTCAACCTGGCAACACGGGAAACTCCCGAGCGCGTGGAGGGAGAAATCGCCACAGCGAACTATTTTGCCACGTTCGGCATTCAGCCGTTAGCCGGGCGCGTCTTCACGACCGATGAGGATAAGCCTGGACACTCGCAGGTGGTCGTGATCGGCGAACGGCTGTGGCGCGGACGGTTTCACGCAGACCCCGCGATAGTCGGGCAAGCCTTACGCATTAACGGACTCCTCTACACCGTGATCGGCGTCATGCCGAAGAGGTTCGATCCGCTGTTGGAGAACAGCGATCTGTGGGTTCCGGCAGCGTACACTCCACAGCAACTCGCCGATCATGACGTTCATTACCTCAGTGTGATCGGCCGGCTCAAGCCCGGAGTCAAACTGGACGCGGCGCAGTCGGAACTTAATGTGATCGCGCAGCGGCTGCAGCAGCAATACCCGATTGACGACAAAGACCGCGGCTTTCGACTGGCTCCGCTGTCAACCGTATTACTTGGCGATCAGCAATTGACATTGCAGATGTTGCTCGCATCGGTTGGGTTCTTGCTCCTGATTGCCTGTGCCAACATCGCAAACCTGCAACTTGCCCGCGCGCAAACGAGAAAGAAGGAAATAGCCGTGCGCGCGGCGCTTGGAGCCTCGCCAAAACGGATCGCCTCTCAACTGCTTACAGAGAATGTGGTTCTGGGGATAGTCAGCGGGGGTGTCGGCGTTCTGTTGGCGTACGGGGCCGTAGCGTGGATCGTCGCGAAGGGGCCATCCGAGGTTCCGCGACTGGACCAGTCGAGTGTGGATGGGACCGAACTCACGTTTGCCTGCGTTGTGGCGCTGCTCTCCAGCTTCCTGTCCGGCCTTGCGCCCGCGCTGCGTTCCGCCTCGCCGCGACTGAGCGAAGCCTTCAAAGAAAGCACCGGTGCCTCCGGCGGCCGCGATCGGGTTCAGAGCATCCTTGTGGTCGGCGAAATTGCACTAGCGCTGACGTTGATGACAGGCGCCGGATTGCTGATCCGTAGCGCGTTGCTCGTGTTGCATCTGAATCCAGGGTTCGACACCGCAAACCTCGTTGTCGGCCGCGTCGGGCTTCCGGATGCTGCCTATCACGATCCGACCATTGCGCGGCAGACTTTCGAGCGCATGATCGAGGCGTCGGCGGCTTTACCAGGAGTTCAGTCGGCCGCAGTAGTCTCCCGTGCTCCGCTCGCAGGCGGGGGGAGCAGCAGCGGCCTCATCGCGGAAGGCAAGGCACTTGATCCATCGAACCTGGTTAACGCACAACTGCAAATCGTCTCCCCAAGCTATCTCTCGACCACTCGCGTGCCGTTGAAGGCCGGACGCGACTTCACCGCGCAGGACACGCGTGACAAAACGCTGGTCACGATCGTCAACGAGACACTTGCTCGCACGATGTGGCGCGGCGAGAACCCGATCGGCAAGCGCTTCGCATGTTGCGAGGATAATGGGCCGAGAGGGCGCATGAATCCCGTGTGGCACGAGATCGTCGGCGTTGTCGGAGACGTACGTGCCCAGGGACTGGATCGCCAAGTCCAGCCCGAGTTTTACCTTCCGTTAGCGCAGATGCCGCCAAGTGCCTGGGATTGGCTCGGGCGCACCATGGACTTGGTAGTGCGGACGAGAGGGAGCGTATTCCCAGCCAACGATTTGCGAACTACCGTGGCCTTGATTGCGCCCGGCGTGCCTATTTACCAACTCTCGACCGTGCAGCAGAAGATTGAGGGCACGCTCGAAGAATCCCACTTCGACACGTTTCTGCTGGTAATGTTTGCCGGGATTGCATTGTTGTTATGCTCGGTGGGAATTTATGGAGTTCTATCGCACGTGTTCGCGCATCGCACGCGTGAAATCGGCCTGCGCATGGCGCTGGGTGCAACACGCGGGCAGATCGCACGGCACGTGTTGGGCTGCGGGTTGCAGCTTACCGCAATTGGTATCGTGCTCGGGATCACGTGCGCATTTGCCTGTGCGCACCTGATCTCGTCATTGCTCTACGGCGTGCGCTCCACCGACACCATCGCGTTTGGCGCTGCATCGTTGGTCCTGGCTTCGGTTGGGTTAATGGCCAGCTACATCCCAGCGCGGCGGGCGATGCGGGTCGATCCCATGGTGGCCTTGAAGTACGAATAGGAGACCATCAATGACCAATCTTTGGCAGGATTCGCGGTACGCCGGCCGTGAATCCTGGACTCTTCGCCAGCATCCGTCCCTGGATGGCGAATCCGGCACGGCAGTCCGACGGCGCCGTAATGCGAACATCACGGAAAACAGGATTGAGGAGGGGCAAAAAGAGCGCCGGAACTACTCCGGCGCGCCAGAGGCAATCTCTTGGGAAACATGTTGATCAGTAGCTCATCGAAGACTTGTTGCTTACAACGTCCTTTGATGTCATGTCGAAAGTCAGCATGAATCCATTTGTGCCCTTGAATTCGAAAGCGTTGGGGCCCTCTCGATAGGTTTCAAGCTCATTGGGCATCATCACGAATCCAGTGTTGCGCGGCGTTCCCCAGTATTTAACATTGTTGAGCACCGCAGGTTCATCCGTCATGCCCTGGAAGCGCTTGAGTTTGATCTCGGCCGTCTTGCCCCCGTTAAGAGTCGCATGGGCCTGATCCTTGTCGAACGTCCATGTGTCGATGTTACCCTCGGCGGTCTGAAACGATTTCCACTTTACCGGAAACACATGGCCCAAAATCTCACCCAGAGCTTGGCGCTGTTCCGCCGTGGTGTCCTTGTCGAAGGTCACTAAAGCGCGTTCCATTTGACCCTGGGAGAAATCTCCGCCGAGATCACCGGCGACCCAGAACTTGCTGCCAGCAAGGCTAGTGGGGCCGTAGTGACCCTGATTGACTTTGTAAGCGTTGTTGAACTTGCAATAGTGTTCTGTTTTGCCGTTCTCGTGGTGTGCCGCCGGGTGCGAGTTGAAATAGCACATGCAGAAGTGAGGACAGCTGCAGGCCTCAATCGCGGTAGCGTTGATTGCCCAGTCCGTTATTGGCGGAGAAGTGTGGCCGACGGACACCCCGAGCAGGGCAAGGAGAGTTAGCAATGGCACTCTGCGCATCAGAGTTACCTCCTTTTGGGGAGAATTATCTGCCGAAAAGAGTGGCATTCGCAAGGCAAATCCGGCGATTTGCAACAGCTACCGATGACCGAATCAAGCTGCTTAACCTTTGATATTCGTCGTCGTCGATCATAAGGAACTTGAAAGGGTGCAGGGGCAGATTGTTAAGTGGACAGCCAGTGACGAGAATTATGCGGCATTGGTCACCTCCCAGGTTCCCGTTGGCAATGGGCCTCCGGTAGCCTCATATATTTTCGCCTCCATTCAATTTCGCCAGGAATCCTCAATCAGAAGTATTATTCCGACTGGCAGCATGAGGTCTTAACGTGTGAGCATTGCGGATGGGCGGGGACGGTAGGCTTTGAGGACTTTTGGAGGCAGGCGATGTGGTCGCGATCATCGAATGCCCGACGTGCTATCGCAACCTCGTCGTCGTCTTGTATCCGAACCTTCAGGATACGAAGGAAGCAACAGCCCAGGGCAACAAGGAGTCGATCCGAGCACAGGTTTGAGGCGAGGGTTAACCACAATTGGCAGCTGCTGGAAAAGTTCGAGGAAGACAAAATCCGAAGCGCTGATCAGCTGCCCTACCTCGAGGGGGAGTCTCTTGCGTTCGACTGAGACTTTGTGAGGGGCGAGGACGGGGACTTCCATCAGATCATCAAGCTGAGGGACGTGGGACTCTGGCAGGAGCTTGCATTCTTCAACAATCTGAGTCGGCTTCTAGGAAGTTTCCGAGCACCGACTAAGGAGATTCTTTCCGAATACCGGGGCAATTCAGAAATAATCCGCGTTAGACGAAAACCGAGTTCCAGGAATCGCCCCTTTGCTTCGTCTGACCTGCTATCATCTTTAGCCGAGGGGGAAACACCAAAATGGGAAACCTGTCGGTCGTTGTAATGCGGTTGAGAAAAGAACGCGAACGAGTACAAAAGGAAGCCCAGCGTATAGACGCAGCACTTGCCGCCTTGGGCACTGTTAGCACCAACGGTTCGTCGCGGCGGCACTCAATGTCTCCTGCTGCTCGTCGGAAGATCAGCCTGGCTCAGAAAGCGCGCTGGGCAAAACAGCGGAAGAAGCCTAGACGAACCCTCTCAGCGGCCGGCCGCAGGAGAATCGCGGCTGCTCAACGTGCGCGGTGGGCGAAGGTTCGGCAGAAGAAAGCGGCCTAGGACCTTCGAATTGGGGAGAACAATGATTCCTCCCACCTACAAACCGAAGAAAAAGTTTATGCAGCTTGCGATCGCGGAGGCAAAGCGCGCCCGCGACCGGGGCGACTATGCTATCGGTGCCGTCATCACCCACCTTGTCGGGAAACGGGAAGTGGTTATCGCGTCTGCCGGCAACCGCGTAAAAACTTCGGGTTCATCCATCAAGCATGTGGAGCTTGAAACCTTGAAATACGTTTCCTCCGGCTACGGTCGCTATCTCCCGGATTTCGTGTTGTATTCCACGCACGAACCTTGTGCTATGTGCGCGGGTGCCTGCGTCTGGTCCAAAATAGGAGCGGTGGTATTTGGCGTTTCCCAAGAAGATATCACCGCCTACGGCAAGAAACACGGTACCGAGGAATTCAAATGGCGCGCCTGTCTTATTTCATGCAAATTTGTTCTTGAAAGGGGCGACCGCCACATTCCCGTCTTCGGGAAGTTTTTGAGACTGGAGTGCCGAAAGTTGTTCGGATATCGGGCCTCCTGACATGTCAGAAGCCATCTCTTCCCGAAGACGCGCTGCGGAAGTTTCAGTCAATCGTCGAGCACGAGGCAGATAGAGCAAGCGCGACCTCCGCCCTTCCCGAGGGCTGAGAAGTCAACGAGTTCCATAAAGAGGGATGTCAACGCTTCACGCGGAATCTGAGGCTTGTTCTTGCGCCGACTTCCTGCACGTTGATTTTCTCGAGCCGGACGCTCTCAGGGCTGGAGCTTTCGAACGACCGGAGACCGGTGCCTAAGAATACCGGCATGATATCAACATGAAGCTCATCGACGAGTTCCGCACCTGATTCGACTTCGCTTTGTGGACAAGCAACGCCAGCCTTGTGCGAACGAAGCTACCTGGTGGTCCGGGTAGTCGGCTAGATGACATAGGACTTTGGCAAACTTCCACTACGCGCAATCGAGCAATCGGCTCCTTTCCGGGTGGTCAGCCTGAGTTGTTCTGCATGACGCAACCTCGCCTATAGCCGCGCATGCCGGTTCAACTTTCTCAAAGTAATCTGCCTGACAATCGGTATTTGGCAAGCCTGCAACGTAAGCCTCCGGGGGAAAGCCTTCGCCTGTCTTGAACGCTCGCTCAGTAGCTACTTGTTGGACTCTGCGACGCTGCGTCAACTCGCTGCCCAGTACGAACAAGAAGGACGCTATCGAAGACAACAAGTAAATTCGGTAGCGCTCCCAATCCAGTTCCACCAGTGAAACAATCAAACACACAAGTAACAAAACTCGTTTCATACGTTTCATATGGTTGCCCTTCGCTGATTCTGCAAACCTCCTTAGCGGCGCCTTGTTTCATTCAATGTTCTTCTTCGAATTTCCCGATTGGCTGGGTCTGCTGTGACAGCCAAGTCACAATGATTCGGCCGGAAGGTTTGGCCGTCGTCCAGGAAATAGACCGTCTCGATGCCGAGTCGCGACAGGATCGTCTTAATTCGGGTATCGAGCTGCTCCGCGGCGTGTCTGCAGCAAAAAACAACCGTGCTGGCAGGCGGGAGCCATTTCAGCACCCTGGGTAAGTCAACTGCGGAAATTCGAAGCCAATAGGAAATGAGCTCGGACCATCCACTGGCTCCACGATCGGCGTGCACGTCGAAAATCACAAGATTTGGATGTTGCTCCATCAGTTCGAGGAACGAGTGATCCGGAATTGCAACATACTCGAACCCATCGCGCGAGATTTGAGGGTTCAGCATTCGTCCCTCATCTAACAGCGGGCTCCCGACGAGGACGGCGGACGCCCAGATGGAATAGAGAACCAAAACGACTAGCATCTCTTCCACGCCTTTTGTCTGATTCCTACGGCCATCAACCCCTCGAAATGTCCGCATTTGTTCGCAGTTTCCGGTTGCATCTTCAGAGCCTCACCTGTCGCGGCAAGAAGCAGGACCGTTCTCGTAGGGATCGATTCCTAGGAAGACGATCCTGCCGCCCACAACAAGCACGACAACCTTCGTTTTTGTGCCATCACCTCCGATGTTTTTTCCTCCAGTTTTGCATTGCGAATCCTACCTGCTGCCACCGGTCGCGTAACCAATCGAGACTCCATAGCGAACTGGGTGGCTCGAACTGAACTGCAGCCGGAACCATGGCTAGGTCAAAGTCGATGGTCACGCGACTGCCCAGTCGGGGGCGCGCCTTCAAACCCGTTGTAGTTCTCGTTCATGAGAACTCTCGATTTCCCGTTTCGCACACTTCATGCGGATAAATAAGCCCCTCGGTCGTTGAATTGATCTCTCTGGCCTTTGGGCCACGAGTAGAGATGACCAACGTCTACGACGATCTGGCCATCTGGACTACTTCCACCTGGGCACGGTCCATCGGTCTCGGAGCCGGACCTTCGAAGTTAATTCCCTCGTTGTCATAGCCGCTGCCGTGACAGGGGCACCTGAATTTGTTCTCCGCTGGCTTCCAATCGGGCGTGCAGTCCAAATGCGTGCAGCGTGCATAGATGACGAAAAAGCCGATCCGGTGTTCGGTTACCCAAATTCGGTACTTCTGTAGGAATTTTTGGTCGATGCCTAGCGCATAATCGGCTGGATGCCCAATCTTGAAGACAGTAGCTGGTTCAAAGAGCACACGCGGCAGGAAGAACCGAAAGAATGCGATGAACCACGCCGCCAGGAAGGCAGCCACGCAGCTCCAAACAAACCTTCGCCGTCGCCGGTCGATAACTGTGTTGGCGGGTCCGACGGAAGAAATCCCTGCTGCAGCGGCCGCTTTGGAAGTCCCGATTGCCGGAGTGCCGACGTATTGCGTGGGGTTGGGCCTGAAGGCCGATTGAGTTGCGGTCGCGACGAGCGCCTCTTGTCTAGATTGGCTTTCTCCCTGCACGTCTTCCACCGCTGTTTTGTCAGGCCGCACCCTATTGCCCTCTTCTACGTTCGGTCCGAACAACCTCGACGTGTCGACCACAGGAATCCGCTATCCCGCGCGCCTCGACGTAGCAGTTGCTGGTATCGGAGTCCTCGTCGACAAGCTAGCTCCGATTTTCTCTTCGAGTTCACCTTGACATCGAAGGCAGAATTGCGTCCACGGCAATGCTTGCAGCCTCTGATCCTGAATTTCGTCGCCGCACCCCACGCATATTCCGAAGGAGCCATCAGCGATTCTCTTGAGAGCCGCTTCAATCAGGCCCAAAACCGTTCTTCGCTGGCTGCTCCGCTCGAACAAAGACTCCTTTGACACACTGATGACGCACCGTTCCGCACTGTCTTGTGTTGCTTCGGCATCCAGAGACCGTGCTTCCTGCTCCAGACGGCGCAAGAACTGCCGGGTCTCATGGCGCTGGAATTCAAGCTTTTGTCTCAGCCGTTCAACGTCTGCCTGCTCCATTGCTTTTTCGGTTCTGCACAACAATCTGTAAGAGTGCGCATTCTACGCGGCTTTCTGGAAAGCGACGAATTCGGTCTTTGTGGCGGCCAAGCGCTGCGCCTTCAGCAGCAGATAGTTCATGTCTCGATAACCACGGCCGCGGCGGAGCAGAGCTTTGATGTTGCCGTTGACGGCTTCCACCACCCCCATTGGTACCTTCGTCCGGCAATAGTTCAAAATGCCCTCGAGATGAGCCAGCAACATGCCGGCTAGTTTCTCCATGGGTTTCAGCCGCTGCCAGCGCAACTGGCCGATCCATTTCTGCAGGTAACGCAACATGGCCCCTTCGTAGCGGTAATCCCACAAATGCGAGAGGCTCTCCTTCAGCAGGTAGGCTTTGAAAATGCGCCGATTCAGAGCGAACAGGGCGTTCAACTGACGCCGCTTGCCGCGATCCAGATTGAGCCAACTGCTCAAAAGCAACCAGCGCTTCCCCCGTACCAGATCCCGTGCTGCTCCTCCTTTGCGGAAGAACTCAGCCCGCCGCACTTCGTCCACCGCTTGGCTCGCATGCTGCAGAATATGAAACTTGTCGTAGATGATCCGGCACTTCGGCACCCACTGCTCCAGGCTTTGCCGAAACGGTTCCCACATGTCCACACACGCCGCTCCAATCGCACTTCGTTGAAACGCACTCAGATGTTTCTCGAAGAACTCGTCCAGCGTCTGTTTCTTCCGCTCCCGCCCGAACCACAGCGGCTCCCCCGTCTCCAGATTGCTCACCACTGTCAGAAACTTTTGCTTCTTCCCCAGATAGATCTCATCGACTCCCATCTGCCGTAACGCCGGCTTCCTTCGCCCCTCCGACCAGCGACTCAGATAGCGCACATCGATGGCTCGCACCGTGCTGCTGGCCAGGCCAAACTGCCGTGCCACTCGTCGCACCGCCGCACTCTCACAGGCCAACCCCACCGCCTCTTCGAAGCGCTTGCTGAACGGCGCCTTGCTCGGTAACTGCGGCACCTTCTCCGTCTTCACCCCGCAGTCTGGACAGCGCACTCGATATAACTCAATCACCACCGTCGTGCGGTACTCCGACCATGGCAGATCCCGTACCTCCCGCTCGTAGCTGTCATAGGCATCGTTGAGCTTCCGCCCACAGCCCGAGCAAATCAGTTTCCGGTTTCCTCGCTTCCGCCGAACCCACAGCTTCAGCCTTTTGCCCGGTTCGTCGATTTCGTGTCGGTAGACCCGATACCCCGGCCAACCCAGTACTTTGCTCCAGTCCGTCTCTCTCATCCTGCCGAGTGTATCCAGAATCCCCAAAAATCAAAACGCCCATTCCATCAGGGGGTGTTACAGTTTCTCGCTCAGAGCCGCTTTTTCCTCACTTTAGTGCGCGGCCTCAAAGGTCGGTGTGCGTTACAGCCGTTCTACGTGTTAGTCACAGTTCGGAATGGCCGACGATATTGCGTCCGGCGAACTGCAGAGATGTCTGCGCAGGACTTCACGGCACGACAAGTAAAGTTCTCATCGCCGCACCATTTCGAGCAGCACTCCGACCACAAGCGCACAACCGCCAACAAGCCACAACAAAGCCCCGTGCGAAAGACCGGGGCGTGCGGCGAAGTGCTGACGGGCATACTCTTGCAGTTCAATTAACTTCTTCTGTTGATTCACTTCAGCTCACCTTCTTTCTGTCGATCACTTCGATCGGCTACGGTCCGCGCATTCTTGGGATCGCTCAGGTCCATCACATTCACGACTTGAGTAGAGACCGTGCTTAGCTGCTCGCTTGTTGATCCCTCCTCCGGAGCTACCGTCAGTACGAGACCGGATTGAATCCATTCCAGGCTGCCTTGCGAGGCAACCCGCTCGACGATGGTGGAGTTCTTCGGATCGGTGCATCGTGCTGCCGCACAACCATCTGCCGAACCGCCGTTCCCGGCAGCGTTAAATGTGCGATCACTTTGGGTGGTTCTGCCGCTGTAGCGGCGCTGGCCAGAAAGATCACGGCGAAGAGCGCCGGAAAAATCTGGGAAGGGAAGCTCGCCGTTCTTCTTCCTGAAGCTATCGTGGATTTCAATGTTGATTTAACTCCTTTCGTAAGCTGGACCGTGTACTGAATCTGCGAAGCTGCCCCGAGGGCAGACCTGCTGGTTTCCTTCGCGAAACATGTGCTGTGCCCGGGCAAGTGCCACCTACGCATCGAGATCTTGAAAGCCCCACTCCGGTCTGTCCGCGTTGCGGAGATAGGAGTCGAAAAACCGAAGCAAGAATGGCGTCTGGCTTCCGATCCCTGCAAACAGGAGAACCGGAATGTCAGGCTTGACGCGCTTCATTTCGGCCCGCACTGCGGCGCCCGTGGCATCCGGCAGGTCGCACTCCAAGAGCACGCCATGGATGTGTTTCATGAGAATCGAGAGACCCTGACTTCCCGTGGTTGCAGACAAAACCTCGTAGCCAGCCGTCTCCAGCATGTACTTCAGGGCATCGAGATACTCGATATGGTTCTCGACGCACAAAACCCTGACGTTACTCATTTGTCTTCTCCTCGTGTGTCGCTTGCATTTATGTTTGCGTGGTAATCGTGGTTACTCCGTCATCTTTTTGTTCAATGCGACCGGTGGCCAGCCTCGCCTTCAACGGCTCACTTCCTTCGCCCTCAGGATTTCATATAGCTGCCTGCGGATTTTATGGTTCGGACCCAGATAGCGAATCTCCAGGCCGTGCCTTTCCATCTTTGCTTCAAAAGTTGAATTAACGGGCAAGTCAGCACAATGCGACCACCGGTTGTAAACTGTGCAGGCGATTTGCAGTGACTTGCCATCGGGTTCCCGCACGACCATTTTGTTCTGCACATAGTCGATGGGCTTTGAGCCGTAGCAGTAGGCAGAGAGGTCCTGCCAATTGCAATCGTGGGGAATTATCGGAGGCGACCTGAAGGTGTAGCTCTCCGCCTTCAGCACCTTGACCTCAATAGGTAGAGGTTTTGATGACGCGTTAGCCATCACCGATAGAAATACCGTTACTGCAAGAAAACAGCCGAAACTCCGCATATAAGCTCCTCGTCTTGAGTAGACGTACTCTCTGCAACTTGGACATGCCACGTATCTCTGCTATTCAAACCTGAATCGCGTTTCACGATTTGTTTTGCGCTAAGGGCTCCTCCGTCTCTTGCAAAAGAGCTGTGCTCCCTGCATAGAGTTTTATCGATCGGTCTCTTGAAACCAGGGTGAATGTTCCACTTCCGCTCCGTCCGGCATGGGGCATGGACACGCTCCCAAACCCATAAAGCCCGCATGCATTGGGCGAGAAAATTGCAACCGACTGCTCGGTGCTTGTGCTGCTGCAGTTCAGGCGCGTCTTCGAGACGGGGTCATCGGATGGCAACAACCGAGCAAACAGGCCATCTTTGCGGTTGTATGCGATCACGTCTCCACTATTGTCACGAACCGTCCTGTCGAAGGGCGAAAACTCGTCGCCGCCGATCAAGATCATGGTTCCTGCCCCGTCCGTCTCATCTTGGTAATGCGGTCTGGGGGCCCATTGCGATTCGAATGTATTCGCAAGCGCCCGAACCGAGAGATTCACCGGCAAGGTCAAATCTCCGTTGACGATCTGGTCGAAGTGAATGGAGATGGACGAGGCCTTCTGATGCGCATACGGTTCGGGATCGAAGTGATAAGGCTGCGCGTCCACGACGTGACCAACGAGCACAGTCCCTTTGGGAAGGCGCTGGCCTCCGGGGAGGAAGACTATCTGTAGCGTTTTCGCAATTACACGATCGCCGGGTCGCGCTCTCTTCGCGTCCACTGAGCGAACAAAGCGCACGGGAAGCGTCGTGCCGGGTGGCACTTTGGTCTGTGTCGCCGATATCGCACAAGGAGCGCTCAGGAGCAGACCGATCAAGGTGAATGCGGTCACTCCCAGCGAGAATATAAAACGACTCATACTTTTCATCTAAGCCTCCTTCATCCGCTGCGATATTCGCCACCTTGCTTTCATAGCAAACATCGCTTTTGTTGCTCTTTTATCTCAACACATGACAGCATTAAGGAATCCTGAAGTGTTTCTGAACTTTTCATTTCGGCGGGCTGCAATTCTGGCGACCTGCGGTAAAGTGTGAGTCATGTTTGGCGCAGAAAATATTCACCCAAAAGAAGCGCTCGACATTCTGGTTGTCGAGGACGAGCACAAACTGGCCAACGCAATTGCCGAGGGCCTACTTCGCAATGGCTATCAAGTCACCGTCGCCTATTCTGGGGAATCAGCGATCGAGAAATTACGCGATCACAACTTCGACCTAATTCTCTTGGACATCATGCTGCCGCGGATGGGTGGTCTTGAGACCCTGCGTGAACTGCGTCGCGACGGATTCAAAATGCCGGTATTAGCCCTCACATCTAAGGGCTCCGTTGATGACCGTGTGCGCGGTCTGGATGCTGGCGCAGACGATTATCTCGTCAAACCTTTTGCCTTCCCCGAGCTGCTTGCCCGCGTGCGCGCACTTCATCGCAGAGCCACTCCCGCGGCTGCGTCGGTTTTGCAGTTGGCGGATCTAAAGATGGATGTTAGCGGGCGAATAGCAACGCGCGGCGATCAGGTAATCGAGCTCACCGGACTCGAATTCGATCTGCTCGAATATCTCCTGCTGAATAGCGGATCGGTTGTTTCCCGGGAGATGGTCGCCCGTGACGTATGGAAGACAACCCTGCGCTACACTTCGATGGACAACGTGATTGACGTACACATCGCCCGCATTCGGCGGAAGATCGATGACCCTTGGCCGGTCAAGCTTCTGCACACGGTTCGTGGCGTAGGCTTTGTTATGCGGATGGAGGGTGCGAAGAAGTGACCATCCCGCTTACTCACATCCGAAGCCGCCTCACACTCTGGTATGTTGCCATTTTCGGTCTCTTGTTTGCAGCCTACATTTGCACTGCGTGTTTTCTCCAGTATTGGCAGCTGAAGCAGCAGCTTTACCATGCCGAAGTACAGGATATGGAGACCGTGCAGGGCCTCCTTTACTTCACCGCCGACGGGCAACTCTCGTTGCATGAGGAGTATTTCAATCGGCCCGAATCGAGACTTTTGCTCGACCGGCTGTTGGAAGTACTTGATTCAAGTGGGCGAGTGCTTTTCCGGAATCGTAAGCTCAATGGAAACTCACTGGGTAACCAGCCTGTACCCGATGAAGGTGCGAATAGTTTTTCTCCGCGGAGCCTGCGCCTCGCTGACGGGACGCCGGTTTTAGTTATCAGTCATGTTCATGTTCTCCAGGACATCCCAGTTCTCATCCGCCTGGCGTACAGCACGGAGCCACTGAGACTCCAATCGCTTCAGTTGCTTGGCCTACTTACTCTTGTTCTGCCGATCGCGCTGATCGCTGCCGGTTTTGCGGGCTACCGTTTCGTCATGAAGGTTCTTGACCCTCTCGAACAAATGGCCAGGCTCACCGAGCGCATTACTGCGCGCCGCCTCAATGAACGCATCCCCGTCAAGAATCCCGAGGACGAACTCGGTCACATGGCGCTTGTCCTCAACGCACTCCTTGAGCGCCTGCAGGAATCCTTTGAAAAGCTGCAGCGTTTCACGTCTGACGTCTCGCACGAACTCAGGACACCGTTGGCAGCCGTGCGCAGTGTTGGAGAGGTGGGCCTGCAGGAGGAGCACGATGCCGAGAAATATCGCGATATCATCGGAAGCATGCTGGAGGAAGTCGCGAAGCTCACTGCCATGATCGACACGCTACTGACCATCGCACACGCTGATTCGGGAGCGATCCAGCTGCAACAAACCACTTTCGCCCTCATGGACCTTGTTCAAGAGGCGGTCGCGGTCGTTGGTGTCCTGGCAGAGGATAAGGAACAGATTCTTTCAGTGACGGGCGACCAAGGAGTCGCAGTCCGCGCCGATCGCGCCTTTCTGCGCATGGCCCTTGTCAACCTCCTCGACAACGCGGTGAAGTATTCCCCAGTTGGCAGTAGCATTCATGTTTCTTTGCATATTGTTGGATCGGACACCGGGCCTGCGCAGTTTATTGAACTCGCCATCCAGGATGAAGGGCCGGGGATTCCCGAGGGTGCCCAACAGCGAGTGTTTGACCGCTTCTACCGGCTGGACGAAGCCCGTTCGCGCGACTCAGGCGGCTTCGGGCTCGGATTGCCTATAGCCAAATGGGCAGTTGAAGCCCATGGAGGCACCCTTAATGTGAAAGCCTCTTTCCCCACTGGAGCGATCTTTTGTATCAAACTACCGTTCGCTACAGGGATAAACGATTAAGGGTTGCACACCAGATCGACGATCCGATGTATAGCCCAAATAGATATTCCGCGGACCGTTTGAACAGCAGAGGATGCCTGTCTTCGTCGCGGTGGACAGGCTCGCCGCGCCAGTGTCTGCCGATGCACTGAAACGAACTCGCGCGAGCCTCCCACCGCGATTGCTTGCAAGTCAACTGACAGGGTCCCGATCGTTACCTGTCACCGACCGTGACCCCCGCCACCTCCTCCGTGAAAGCCACCGCCACCTCCTCCGCCGTGGAACCCGCCACCTCCTCCGTGAAACCCTCCGCCACCGAATCTTCCGAAGCCGCGCGCTGAGCTGGCCATGCTAGGTCCAGAATGGAAGCCGCGTCCTGTCGATCCCGCTCCGTGATAAATGCCGTGGGCATAGCTGTGGCCGGTTACGTAGTGAGAGCCTCCTCCCCAGTTGCGAGCATCAGTACTGAAGTGATGGTAGTAGTGTCCATATCCGTAGCCATATCCGTAACCCCTCCAACCATATCCGTATCCGAAGAACGGAGCGTCATATACCCACCACGGGGAATAAAAACCCCAGCCGAACGGGCTGTAGAAAATCCCGTCCCCCGGAATGAAAGTGAAAGCGTCAAACCACGGATCCCAATACCAGTCGGCTCCCCACCAGCCAGGACCGCCCCATCCGTTCACCGCGTACATGCCAGCCGCATCGACGTTGGCTTCGGCTAGGTAGCCGGATCGCAGACTGCTCCAGCGAAATAGATCGCCTTCCTCATACGACTTCTTGTCAAATTTTCGCGCTTTCGACAGATCGTTGCTGGCAAGTGTAACTTCGCGGCCGCCTTTTACATCGACATGATCACGGCCACTCTCTACGAACGCCTTGCCGTCGAATACGCGCAGCTCTCTTTGATTCCGATTAAAGTCATACAGCCCAGTCTTTAACAGCTGCGTGGCTGTGCCATCCTCGTCAACGCGAAGGCTGTTCTCCGGATGGATCTCGGCCACTTCGATCATGGCGTGACCTCGGTCCACTTCAACCTCTGTGTCCGTAAGGCTGGGTGAAATCATCTTTACCGAACTATTGTTCCCGATTCGTAAAAAGACACCGGGTGTCAACAAGACCTCCGCCTTGCCTTTTTCAGTAACTAATGATTCGCCCGGCTGCAACTCCGCCTTGCCGATTGACTTCGAGTTGAGAGCCTGATCGCCGATTGAGACCCGGCCTTCAACATAATTGAGAGTTCCTGGTACCGCTGATTGTGCGCTCGTCTCTCTACCCCACGACGGTGCAGATAGTATCGCGGCCAGGAAGAAGCCGAGGAGCCATCTTTTCGGCGCTCCTGCCCCCAACCTTGGCTCTTTCATATCTCACCTCCACAAAACTTCTTAGTCGATTAGATGAGGCTGGATACCAATGCTCTCCTCGCAAAGCCCGAAAGTTCAGACAAACTTCAGGATTCCTCAAGTCAATTTCGTGGTGAGATGGAAGTGCTGTAGCGATTCGCGCGACATGTGAAGAAACACGACAAACAAACGCGAGATATTGCCTCACCACAACCAACCTCCTGTAAGAAGTGAGTATGCGAAACGGACGAATCGGGACGCTGTCGGTTGACTTGCAAGCAATCGCGGTGGGAGGCTCGCGCGAGTTCGTTTCAGTGCACCGGCAGAGGCTGACGCGGAGGGGCGAGCCCGTCCACCGCGACGTACGTAAACCCGATATTCCGTACGAGCTCGAATCTCGGAGGAAATGCACCATGGCGGAAGGAAATCACAAGAACTGGATAGATTTGTGCAACGCCGCGTTACAAGCCAAAGATCCCGATGAGTTACTGCGGATCGTTCAGGAACTCAACGAGGTTCTGAAACGTGAAGAGCAGGTTCGTCGTGATTTCAGGGAGGCGAGTAGAGCAAACCAGTCTCTTGGAGAGGTCCAATGTCAGTGAGAGGAGGTCCGAATGTCAACGACTAGTTCTATCCCGCGCCGAGCCACGTCTCGCTGGCTGAATGGCCCAGGTATTCCGCCAGTCCGGGAGAGGTCCCGGCTTGAGCCGGGTTCTCGGCGATCTGTCCTTGGAGCCGCGCTCGGAGTAGCAGTAGTGTCCTTTCTGGCGACAGAGCTCATGCACTATGTGCTTGTGCCGGATCTTGGACGCCATCAGGAAAGATTACTCGCGGAAGGCTTGTCCGCTTTTATTATGGGCTGCCTGATCGCGAAGTTGGCAAACATCAACCGAAGGCAACGTCGGCTAACCATTGCAAGGATGCAGGTTATTGCCGAGATGAATCACCACATCCGGAACGCTCTGACCTCTATCTCCCTTTCGGTGTATGTCACGGAGAATCAGCAACTAATTCGCGTGATTTCGAAGGGAGTTGAACGCATTGACTGGGCTCTCCGAGAAGTACTGCCCCGCGAAGCACCGCTGGGCGGAGAGCAGCGGCATAGTCTCGGTTATTTTCAAACATGGAGGCGCGGATTAAAATGAGTGCCACAAGAGTTCTTTGCGTTGAGAACCACCCTGAGTACATGGGAGCGTTGAAATACATGCTAGAAACAGCGGGCTACGAGGTCATGGCCGCGACGAATGGCGATCAAGCTCTGCACTTGCTGACAACTCTGCCGGTAGACGGCGTCCTTCTGGAATACGATTTGCCAGATGCTACCGGCAGTGCGGTACGGGCGAAGATGAAGCGGATCAAACCGGATGTCCCGGTCTTGTTGTTTGCGGGCATCGGGAGCCAGACGCCTTTTCTGCTTCGTTTCTTTGATTCATATCTTCGAAATCCGGAACGACCGGAACAAGTTTTCGAGGACCTGGACGCATAGGTTGGACTCCGTACCTCTAACCGAGTGCGTGAGCGACTTCATTAATGGAGGTTTATTCCGATGAAAACGACGTCCCCTGCAGGACGAGAGCCACCCTCGTTCGGAATTGGAAGATTCCTGTTTGTAGTCGTGTTGGCAGCCGTCTTTTTTCTGCTTGGCCAAAGCATGGTGCGTCACCGCTTCTTTCAAGGCGGCCGGGTCCACCGGAACGGTTCTGTCGGACAATAGCAGGCACTGAACAAGCCCTTGAGGAGGCTCCGATAGAGGCCCGGCTGCTCAACTCTTCACGAAGTGAAGGAAATCAGCTATCACCGCCCGCTCTCGCGATCGAGAGGGCAACCACCGCTCACGCGATGCTATCCAAGAGAATGTCGTGCTCTAGTTACCGAGTATGCCTATGACGCTGCAGGCCGTCTTACCAAACGGAAAATCCAGGAGTACGGCGATATTGGCGGCGCAAAACCTCACCGGGGGGCTACCTCGGCGGTGGAGGATCAGTTCACTTGGAACGACAAGGGTAAGCTCCTCGAACATATCGACGACCATAGCAGGGTTACCGGTTCTACGCCCGGCCTTGTCATACGCGTAGAGGGTCTTTCCAATGAGGGAGCCCGTTGAATCGTATACCTCTTCTTTGGTTTTATGCCCTGCCTGGTCATAGGTGGAAACGCTTTTTTGAGATCAGCCTGCCGTTGTCGTTTTTCTTTATTGAGGTTCTTCCTCAATTTCGGTGCAGGGGGTTCGTTTCTAAGAAGACCCGCCTCTTGCTTATTCTGCACGCGCTCAATACGAAGCCATCAGAGACACCCCGCCCGAATGGCCCCAGAGAAGGAGAGGCGACGATCCAAGAGATTCCTGAAATCGACAAGTTATCGCCCCAACGCTTGGCACCTGGGTAAGCTTATTCAACTCCTTATGGCGTCACTATACGAGTACCAACAGTCGGCCATTCCTGAAGGAGATCAAGGACTTCATGCGCGGCGCCATCCAAGATCCCAAAACTTCTCCGAAACCTTGGTCAGGATAAACACAGTGGAATCAAACCCAGACGATGGCAAAACGTGTGCCAGTCTATTCAATAAGGAATAACGACAACTGCACAAATTCAGGGTTGCGGCTGGGCCGCCGGAGCTAGACTGTTCGGCGCAGCTTCGAGCTGCTGCGTTTGGCCGTTCTGGACTGAGTCGATGTTGCCTTGGTCCGAGCCAGGGTTGAGATCGAAGCTGTGGTCATAGTTATAGTTCGAGCTTGATGGGCTCAGGTCGCCTGCCGGCTTGTCATGGTTATATGACGAATCTGGCGACGAACCGGGACGGTACGGCGGATCGTCGGACCCATCGTAGCTGTAATCCGGGTAGGCGTAAGCCATTGGAGCATACCAGTAGGGGTTGTACAACCAAGGATCCCAGCCGAACCCCCAGCCAAGTCCCCAGTACGGCCATCCGAAGCCGAAGCCCCAACCCCAACCTCCCCAGCCCCAACCGCCTCCCCAACCATAGTCACCGCGGCCCCAACCATAGCCACCTCGACTCAAGCCTGGCGTAGCTCTGGAGGCTCCGCCGGCGAGACCGGACTCGCCTCTTGACGAGTCAGAGGAGTGCCAAGCGCCATCGGAACTTCCGCTGTTACGAGCGGAGAGGCTTGAGTTCGCTGCGCCTCCGGAATTGCGTGCTTCAGTGGAACGCGCGGAACTGCCCGCGTTGCCAAACGAATGCCACTGGCCATCGGCGATTGCGGGACGAACATTCGACGAACGATCTGCGAACCAACCGGAATTGCGGCCAGCTTCGGACCCGCCGTAGGAACCGCGGCCCGCTCCCTCACGACCGGCCGCTGATCCACCACGAAAGCCGCCGCCTCGGCCGTAACTTCCTCCGCCATAAGACCGCCCGCCACCGTAATATCCGCCGCCACCATGGTAGGCACCGCCGCCACCACCGCCCCCGCCATGGAAACCGCCACCGCCGCCACCGTGACCGCCACCACCACCGCCGTGCTGGGCGAATGCTGGATATGGCGTTAGAAAAAGACCGAGCGAAGCAGCAAACGGAAGGAGGAATCCACGAAGAACGAATTTGCTCATGACCTGTACCCCCTTCGAACGTGGTGCAGCTTCGAGCGGGGAGTCTATGTACGAGGAGCCTACGTACAGGGACGGCGCACTCCTAATTAATCAGATTCTACTCCGATGCATGAGGTTGCACCAAAGTTTAAGTGGCGCGCTTTGTCACCGAAGGGCATTTTAGTGCCCTTCCGGCGGAAAATGCCTGGCTTGCACGCCGTTACCGGCGTCGACTGACGCGCGAGGTTAAACTTGCGTTTCAGCGCGGCAAGTTCCCGGTTGATGGTTGCGTTCTCCGCTTATTCCGCAACTACTTTTTTCGTGACAGGAGTTCGCATCTTTCCGTGACAGGTATCGCGTCCATCTCGTGACATGGGCAATGTTAAGCGCTGGCAAGTCGAGGCCCACCTTTTGCTGACTGGAACGAAGTCGATTTCCAACCACGGTGGACCTGGTAGCAGGAGAAATCAGTGTAACTGTAGCCATCTTTAACATTGATCTGCACCCACTCCTTTAGGAACTCCATCTTCTGACCTTCCTGAGCGTTGGTCGTGAACGTATATTCCCCCGCATTGGGGTCGAAGAAGACACCTCCGTATAGATTCGTGTAGGCGATGGCGTGCGCAACGTGTCCTAGTCCACCGCTAGCGTCACAGCCGATAAAGTAGCTTCCGCAGTGGTGAACCATTTGTGAGAGATCGCTGAGCTGTAGAGGATGATCGTTGCGGAGGCCATGCAGCGACATGAGATGTCCTAGGAACGCTTCGTCTTGACGCATCTGTAGAAAAACATTCCGTGAGATGCATTGCGTAACCGCAATCGATAAGGCTGCTTTCGATTCTGCTGTCGTCGGACGTTCAACGCGATTCGCTGCCGCGATGCTTTGTGCGTAACGTACCCCTAATACTTCAGATAGCCATCTCACGGAAAAAACGGAGCAGGCACCTCTGTCCTTCAAATAATACTCCCACTGGCTGCGGGGGACATTCATGTGGGTAAACATCTTCATCAACGCCATCAAGAGGTCATCATCGGCAGTCGCATCTTGCATTAGCGCTGACTGTTTGAATTTCATCGTCTTCAACACAAACGGGAAATTCCGCAGACTTCTGTACTTGTAGGTCTTCTGAGGTGGTACCTGCACCTGAGACATAGACACTCCGTCTCGGAAGGGACGTTAAGAATGCCGTTCCAGCCCAAACCTTAGCAAGGCCTCGGAGGAATTTCAAGCCTCTTGGCGAACTTGAAAGGAGCACCGCCAGCAACACAACGTCGACGAAGTTCGAAACCTTCATAGCTGAGTCCTTCGCCCGGTCGATCCCGAGACGGCGATTTCCATCACCATCGCGCTCTCGCTGCCCAATCTAAGCGAAGCCGAAAGACTTCAGCATGCGATCTACACGCCCGGCGATCCACAATTCCATCACTTTCTGACCGCCGAGGAGTTCGTGGAGCGTTTCGCGCCTTCGAGCGCCGACATCGCGAAAATCACGGCCGATATGGGTTGACCGCCGAAAAAACTACGGCGACCACGCTCAAAGTCACCGGGCTGCCGGTTCAATTCGAACGGGCGTTCTCGGGACGTCCTTCATCTACTGACCCACCGCGAGAATGGCGAGGGCCCCATCCTTGCCCACTCAGTGGGCAGCAGAGAATTTTCCTAACTGGGTATGTGCTTGACTCCGGTAACCACAATGGGTAGCCTTTGGCGGTGGAGGATTACCCACGGAACCTGAGGGAGTTTGACACGCGGTTCTGGAGTGAGGAGGCGTGTCGAGAGTACTTGTTCAAGCTGCGCTGGCCGGATGGGTTTTCTTGTCCCCGGTGCGGCGGCAACAAGTCGTGGCCAGGTCGCGGTATCTTGCGGGAATGCGCCGCTTGTGGATACCAGTGCTCAGTCACGGCGGGCACGATCTTCCAGGACACCCGGACACCCCTGCGGTTATGGTTTCAGGCGATGTGGTGGATGACGACCCAGAAGAACGGAGCTAGTGCTCTCGGTCTACAGCGTGTGCTGGGTCTGAAGCAATATCAGACCGCATGGACGTGGCTCCACAAGTTGCGGAGCGCGATGGTGCGTCCGGGACGCGATCTGTTGACCGGACGGATTGAAGTTGACGAGTGTTATCTGGGCGCTCTGGAAGAAGGTTTACGCGGTCGCCTGATAGAGTCCAATGCGCTGATTGTAGTGGCCGCTCAGGAGAATGGCCGGGGTATTGGGCGAATCCGCCTTCGCCAGATCCCGGATGCTTCGGCAGAAAGTCTTCACCCCTTCATCCTCGACTCAGTTACCGCCGGCAGCGTGATCCATACGGATGGGTGGAGGGGCTATAGCGGCATCGAGACCAAAGGCTACCTCCGACAGATAACCGTGTTGAAGGGCAGGAAGGAGCCTGCCTCCGAACTGCTCCCCCGAGTGCATCTCGTTATCTCACTCCTGAAACGGTGGCTTATGGGAACTCATCAGGGCGCAGTCAGCCACAAGCACCTCGCGTACTACCTCGACGAGTTCACGTTTCGATTCAACCGCCGAAAGTCAGCCAGTCGTGGGAAATTGTTTTATCGCCTGATCCAGCAAGCGGTAGCCGTCGAACCCTCCACCTACGACGAAATAGTCGGCCGGGTCCCCCGCAACCCAAAACCACCTCGCTACAAGGGCTAGTGGTTACCTGAGTCAAGCACATACCCAGTTTTTCCTATTTCCAGCCCCTGCCTCGGGGAATTGAATACCCGCCACTGTTTACTCTGCCCGCGCGCCTTCGCTTCACGCTCATGGCCGCGCTCGCCCAGTTTCTATTGGGGCCGCGGAGCACTGATTACTACGAGCCTGCAACTCCAAGAACCAGTTTTATCCCCTTCGTCCGATGACGCTTTCTCCCGCGGTGTGGGAATTCTTTCGAGCAAGATTTGCTTCGTGGCCTATTTGTCTCCGCGAACGCGTCTCGTCAGCGTTTGAACAGATGGCCCACGCACCGCTTCGACAGATCTCGCCAAAGCGGTACCGGCGATTCTCATTTTTACGGGTTCTTGCGCACTTTCGGTGCAACCAAATCGGCGTAAACCTTTGCGAACGGCCGGATGAAGTTTTACGCGAGCACCAATACCGGGTACACACTGGGCTCGCTGGAAGAGAAACTCATAGGACGCCACTAGCCCGGGTGTCCGATAAGAATGGCTGAGCCGAGATGTCATCATCATTATTATTGTTGTGCCCGCCCTCGTGAGCGGGGATTGTGGTCTTCGCGAGTAATCAAGATGCAGGCAGCGCTGATGCGTATCCGCGAACGCACCCTCCCCGCTATCAAACGCGCCACATGACCTGAACCGCCATGCAGTTCAGCAAGAGTCAGACCGACAAGGGCAGCACCCGAGCTTTCAGAAGCTCGAAGCCAGCACGCCCGTACATCTGACGCTTGATGACTTTGAGTCGATTGATCTGATCTTCGATCGGTCCGTTGTTCCACGGCGTTTCGATGGCCAACTCCACCGCACCCAGATCGCGGCGCAGAGTTCTGGCGAACTGCGCCAGGAAAGAGAATCCCGAGCTTGTCGCCGTCGCAATCCATTGCGCCTGCCGCCTCGAGCGCCGCCAGCGCAGCATCGCCCGAAACTGTAGGGTCAGTTTGCGGACTTGATGAGCGCCCGGACAGAAGCGCAGAAAGCTGTCGCGGTATCTCTATTGTGCCGCCGACATGCGGCGGGATGGCTTCTGCAGCAGAGCGGCGATCCGGCCGGCGGAGACATGCGCATCGAACTGAGGGAGACCGATACGGGGCCTAGGATTCGCGGCGGGGAAGATGCCATCCTCGGTATATCGCCATAACTCGCAGCCAGAAGCAAAGTAGTGCGCCCACGGTCAACACCACAAAAGCCGGGTAATGCAATTCATATCCGATCACCACTACGACGCCAGCGGCTAGCGCCGCAACAGCATAAACATCCGCCTCGAGCACCGTCGGCGTTTGGTTGACAAGCACATCGCGCAATATGCCACCGCCAATCCCGGTTAGCACTCCCATAAAAATCGCCATCACCGGATTGAGTCCCGCGATGAGCGCCTTTTGTGTGCCGGCGACGGCAAACAGGCCGAGTCCCGCGGCGTCGAATAACAACACCAGCCTGCGACGTTTATCGATGTTGGGATACCAGAAGAACGTCACCAATCCTGCCAGAAGAGAGACCCCCAGATAGTGCCAGTCGCTGATGGCCGCTGGTGGCACCGCGCCAATCAGCACATCTCGTGTGATCCCGCCGGCGTTACCGGCCGCGAACGAGAGTGCCATTAGACCGAACAGATCGAACCGGCTTTTGACACCCGCTGCCGCACCGCTGAGTGCGAAAACGAATGTGCCAAGCAGATCCACCGCATCCAGAAAAGGACCCGCTAGTTGATGCCCATGCATCAGGATGTTGTTCACGAGGCCAGCCATGCATGCGCCGCAACAACCAGGGCCTTCACACCTGTCTCCAGAGTTGGGTGGACCACCGGTGCGAAGCGCGGATTGTGGTTCGTCGGCAGCGAATTGAGCGTGCCATCCTTCTTCGCCTTGTCATATACCTCAGGATCGTCACCGCCGAAGAACCAGAACACCGCCGGAGCGTGCCACTCCGCCCCAAAGCATCCGAAATCCTCGCTCGCCATCGTAGGTTTAGTTTGCTCTACGGAGCCGTCAGGGAAGTTTTGGCGAAACGCGTCAACGACCTTCTCTGTCGCATCGACATCGTTTGTTACCAATGAATAGCGGTCCAGTGGAGTGATCTCCGGTAGCCTCGGCGCACCTGAAGCTGCTGCTTCGGCATTCACAATTCGTTCAATCGCAGCGAGCACATGTTTGCGGACCCCCTCATCAAAAGTGCGCACGTTTAACTTGATAATCGCGTCGTCAGGAATAACGTTCTCTTTCGTGCCCGCCTGCAGCGCCCCAATCGTCACCACGGCGGAATCTGTGGGGGCGACTTCTCGCGAGACGATGGTTTGCAGCCTCATGACCGTCGAGGCGGCCATGACAACAGGGTCAATGCTCGCCTCTGGCATCGAGCCATGCGCACCACGCCCAAACAAACGAATTTGCAGGCTGTCAGCAGCGGAGGTCACAACTCCTGTACGCCAATCGAGATGCCCAGATGGCAAGCTCATGACGTGTTGCCCGAGTACGACATCGGGCTTCGTAAACCGTTTGAAGAGCCCGTCGTCAATCATGGCTTGAGCGCCCTGTGCCGTCTCCTCCCCTGGTTGAAAGACTGGCATCAACGTTCCATGCCAGCTATCGCGGCTTTTGGCAAACAGCGAGGTCGCTCCAATCAAGCAGGCCACGTGCATGTCGTGCCCGCAGGAGTGCGCCACTGGCACGGTCTTGCCATCAGGGCCTGTCGCTGTAACTGTACTCGCATAGGGGAGTCCAGTAGCTTCCTTGATGGGCAACGCATCCATGTCAGCGCGCAGCATTACGGTTGGGCCGTCTCCGTTGCGCAATATACCGACAACTCCCGTCTTGCCGACTCCTGTGGTGACCTCAAAGCCGTTGGCCTTGAGATGATCCGCCGCAATCTGAGCGGTTCGTGTCTCGTGCATCGACAATTCGGGGTGGGCATGGATGTCTTTATAGACAGCCTCTAGTTCTGGAAGCAATGTGGCTAGACTTGCAAGGATCTCTGCCGGCTTCTTCTCGCTCATGAAAGTAGTCTCCTTAAGTCAAATCGCCACAACATGAGTCGGGTAGCGAGCTAGCGACAAGTGCTGTTGTTAGCGTTGGGAATTGCTAGGAACGTAATGCTGGCGGGCGCGAAACTGATACGACCTGCGAGCGTTCGCTGACCTACGAATTCTGGAACGTCGCTATCGCTGTTCAGTTCAAGCGTCTTCCCGTTGAGCTGCACTGCTCTGTCTCGAAGTTGGTTGGCAGTCAATGTATAGCGTTCTGCCTCAGGGGCCAATGTGATTTCATGGACTTGCTGTCCGTCGGCATTGATGACCAAGAGCGCGACGCCGCCGGGATGGTTCCGCAGACAGTGCGCATAAACATAAAGATTCGGTGTCGGTGATATCTGTGGATCGAGAACCGTCACACCCATGAGGCGTCGCCAAAGCAAAGCGGCCCAGTAATTCGGACGTGGTGCGAATGTATTTTCGTCTAACAGGCCGTAGTCGCTTGATGCCAGCGTGTTGTGCATAATTACTTTCACGCCACGCTGGGCGAGGCTTGCATGTTGGATAAGGTATCGGAACGTGTCCAGGAAAGTAGCGGCCCAGGGGTTTCCTCCGCAGGCTGCATCGGCGGTTTCCGTAATCCAGAGTGACTTGCCCGGTTCGAACCTGTCTCGAAGGTCCGCGTAGAATGCGCCAATCTTTTCCGGTCGCGAGAGCCAGTCTTGAGAAAGTGCCGTTGCCGCTGTTGTTTGTGATGATGCGCCCATGGTTGCGCACCGCTGTGAAGCAGCCGCATAAAGATGGTACGAAAAAACGTCGAATACGGGACCGGCTGCGTGGAGCAGGTCTTCAGATTTCAACACCCCGCCGCCCATTGGCATTGCGAACGGACCCTCACCAACTGAACCTGGACCGAGAAATAGTGTACCGGGGGCACTTTTCCGAAGGAATGTACGGAAGACGGCAACATCGCGGCCATAGCTTGCGGCATCGTATCCTTTCGGCGCGCCGCCCATCGCCGCATATGTCGGCTCATTCATGAATTCGCTTGCAGCGATTCGCCCTCCAGCGGCCTTGGTGTATTCGAACAGTTGCCGCGCTTGGTCCGAGGTCCATACGCCTTGAGCATCACGCGATCCTGGCCCCGTAGCCACAGATGTCACAATTTCGGCATTCACCGCATGAGAACAATCGACGACGCCCTTCCATTCCTCTCGCGTTAGGACTCCGCTGAAACCTGCTGGGGCGTTGGCTCGGGCGGCGTTTTCCGAATCCTGAAAATACGCGCTATTGGCCCACGTACCGCTGACTCGCACATATGCGGGGCTTAACGCCGCTGCCAATTTTCGCAGTCGCGGATTTGAAAGATCAATCGGAACTCGATATCGATAGAGGTTGGGGTCTATGCCTACCGGAGTGAAACCTGCCTGGGGGGCGGGCTCCTGCGCTTTACTTTCGTTCCTGGTACTCCCGTATGGTTTCCAAAATCTTCCGCCGATGACCTCCACCATTTCAATGTTGTAGGACTGGAATCTTTCATCGACCGTGCCTATGGTTGGCATCTTGGCCGGATCGACTGACGCAACCTGTGCAATTCCTTGCGTTGCTAAGAACATGGCGGCGACTGTGCTTAAAGCTACCGCTACACACATTCTCGAACCATTGCTTCTCTTCATTCATCACCTCCATCGTCGGCCGACAATTCATAGTTCGTCACAGCAAAGAGGCGTAAACTGCTCATGTACTTCCGATTTAATAGAAGCGGCCATGCATAATCTAAGGTCTCGGACGCCGCCCATTTTCATGGTGACGCATGTCTAGCCACAAAACGATTACCGTCTCAAAAAATGGACCTTACATCGTCTCCGGTTCGGTGTCACTCAGGCTTGAGACAATCGGAGTTAACACCGCGGGCGAGTCAACTGAGTGGGTTGAGGGTAATGCTTTCCCGGCATCCGCGCAATATGCACTCTGCCGCTGCGGAAATTCGAACAAGAAACCGTTTTGCGACGGCACGCATGCCCAGATCGGTTTCGACGGGACCGAAACTGCCAGTCGAAAGCCCGTCACGGAGCAGGCGCAAGTGCTCGAAGGGCCGTCGATGCAACTCGCTGATGCCGAGGTCTTGTGCGCGTTCGCACGCTTTTGCGATCCAAACGGCCAGGTTTGGAATGAGGTGAAAGACACCGATGATCCCAAGGTGCGAGTGCAGTTTCTCCAGCAGGTGGGTAACTGCCCTTCCGGTCGATTGATCGCGGTTGACAAACACGACGGAGAATCAATCGAGCCGAAACTGCCACATTCAATCGGATTAGTTGAGGATCCAACGCAGAAGTGCCCTGGTATCCTTCGTCGCTGGTCCCGAGTCTTCGTACATCACGGGAGCCAATCTCACCGTCGACGGTGGAACCAACGCTTGAACCAACCCACGCAATCGGGGTTGGATCTCCCGCCTCTAAGTGGAGCACAAACGAATGCCCACATCTCGATTTTGAAATGTGGGCATTCGCGCAAAGCGCGAACGGCTCTCTGAAAGCTTCGAACCCAAAAATCGGGCTGTCCCATCGTTCTCAAATATGCTCTAAGGCAGTGGAGCTAACCATGGCGAACAATCCCATTCCCACCACCCTCGCCCCATTCCTCTCCGTCCGCAACGGAGCCAAAGCAGTCGACTTCTACAAATCCGCCTTCGGAGCCGAAGAGATCTTCCGCCACGAAGACCCGAGCGGCGCTGTAGTCTGCAATCTAGCCATCAACGGCCACGGCTTCTGGGTCGCCGACGAATCTCCCGAGCACAAAAACTTCAGCCCCGAGACCCTCAACGGCGGCACCGTCCGCATGATCCTCACCATCGAAGACCCCGACGCCGCCTTCGACCGCGCCATAGCCGCCGGCGCCACCGTCGTCTGCCCCATCCGCACCGAGCACGCCTGGCGCATAGGCCGCGTCCTCGACCCCTTCGGCCACCACTGGGAGATCGGCAGACCCCCCCTCGTTAGTCCGCCCCTAAGAAGAGCGAACCCCAGAACCTACTGCCTCGGAGGCAAACTATAAATGCCTCTCTCGATCGCCTGGGTCAACACCTCTCGTTCAAACTCCGTCTCCTTCAAAATAACGTCTGGAAGCAGCGAGCATTCATCGGTGAATTGTTCTTAGGGTCGGCGCGATAGTTCTCAATCCCCGTCAGAGCCATCCGGCGTCGCGCCTCAAGATTTCTCTCGGCATCCAAATCCGCAAAAAAACAGAAAACGACTGCAGCGAGGATAGAAGTCACATAAAACTGCCGGAGGTTCGGCGAGCGCTTGGACAAATACCATGCGAGAAACGAATAACAGAAGATCAAAACCAGGCAGCTATAGATGCTGATACTCGACGACGTCTGGAAAGCTATTGCTCCGCGCACCCATGAGACGACTCCGCCCGTCGCCACCACCCACACCGTGAAATAGAACGCAGTTGGATTAGCGCGGTCAAAGCGAGAGCGAATCGCAACCAAAAGGATGGCCAGAATAACCAGCCCCAGCAGGGCCGCCACCCATCATTCGGACTGACACCGCCAAAAAACGCGAGAAAAGACAGCACCCTCGAAAGATAGAGACTCTTTCCCGCGATAAAAGTCGGGGGTGTGTAGTGGGTGTAGTGATACAGGTAAGTGATAAGCGGCACGATGAAACTCGCCGACCACGCCAGTGATCTGGCATAAGCCCGGCGAGGCAAAAGAATCAAAAGACCCACGGGTCCAAGCAAGAACCCGTTCGCCGACGTAAGAGCCGCAAGTGCGCCAGCCAGACATGCAAAAGACAGACGAACACCCGTTGCAGGTGAATCCTTTCCCGCGAGAAGGTAGATCGCCAGCAGGCTGAACAGAATGACCGGAGTATTTACTAGTCCGGTCATTGAATAATTCAGATTCTCCCAATAAGAAAGAGAAAAGAAGAGAAGGCTTATCGGCAGGAACTCCAACAGACGGCGATTAAGATCCCCCGCACCCTCTTCATAAGTCTTCCAAAGGAGAAAGCCAATCGGCAGCAGGAAGAGATCGCCCAGGACAGTCAGAAAAGTGAAGTTCAAATCATGGGTGAACTCCAGTTCGGCAGCCACAATAGAATTCGCAAAACTCAGCTTGTATTCGTTGTGCTGTTTCGCCGCAATCTCCAGTAACTTCGCCTCAAAGCTCGGCGATTGCTCGTAATCGATCGCGTAGGCCACGATCGCGTTGTAGTCGTCCAGGAACGGAACAGTGAGCGCTTGTCGATACAGGATGCCGAAGGCAACAACGGCAGGCGCTAACACCGCCAGAAGAAGAAGCCAGGTCTTCCCTTCCCGACTGGCTCTGGTCGCAGAAGTCGACCGCGCCCTGCTCCCCTCATCCACAACGCTCGATGGCATGGCCGATTATAGCCCGGTATAAATCCTCGTCGGTTTGCTTATCCACCTGTGCGGCGGGTGGCCCATCTCTCGATTCAGGACTTTGGGCATCCCGCCACGCGCGAGCCGCTCTTGACACTACCCACTCCCCAAAGAACCCTATCCAAATTGACGCTGCCCAAAAGTCCAAAACCGAAGTCCAGACCTAAAGTATCTACTCGAATACTTTGCACACTTTTTGACGGGGAGGGGAGGTTCAGCATTGTGAGCCCGGTATAAGCTATTTGCCTCGAAACCCTCGTCAAATCCCGTCGCTCAGGAATCTGCATCACACCTTCATCCGGCGAATCTTCGCCGAACGGAGAAAAAACAACATGATTATTCTTCTCTTGATCGTTTTGATCCTTGTGTTCGGCTTCGGTGGTTACCGCATGGGACCAGGGCTGGGCTATTACGGCGGCGGAGGCCTCTCGCTCATCCTCACTATCGTCCTGATCCTCCTCCTGCTCAAGGTCTTCTAGCCACCGGCATCCCATTCTTCGCGCCCGTGGAGAATGGGATGCCCAACTCAATGCACGTGCGAAGCCTCCTTCAACATCCTCACCACTTCAATCCTCTCCCCATTTCCCACTGGCACCGCAATCCGTCCCATCTCCCGGTACCCTTTCAGCCAATAAAGCGCCACCCCGGTCAACGTGTTTCCTATCTCGAACCGCCGAAAGCCCATCGCGATCGCGGCGCGCTCGGCAGCATCCAGATCAAGCTCCCCAGCCCCTGCCGCGCAAACTCGGATGCACAAAGATCGCGCGAATCTTCGCGGCATCAACCTCAGGGTCAAGCTTCTCCGGCTCGATCATCTCAACCTGGTGGTCTCCACCGTATAGTGTCTTCCGAAAACTCCATCCACCACACCCGGCCAACTCACCACCTTCATCGAAAGCCACAAAATAAGTTCCATCCGCAATCAACCGGCTATCCACCGTGAACACAGTAGCCAACGCTCCTTCAATCTGCGCCGGCGAATAGTCTCCAGCCTGCAGGCCCCGCACCGAAGAGTCGATCAACGTAAGAATCCCCGGCACATCCTCCGCCGTCGCGGTCCGCAGATGAAATTTCCGCATGCGTGCAGTATAAAAGCCACGCCTTTGTGCCAATCGAGATGTAAAAATCTTCCCCGCAATCTTGTCCCTGACGCGTGCTTCGTACTAGACTCCTCCCCATGACGACAACTAAGTCTCGCGCCCTCCAGCTACTCCCCGCCGCCCTGTTCCTTCCCCTCATCGCCGCGCCCCTCAACGCACAGGACTGGGCCAAGGCCCGACTCGAGAAGTCGCCCCGCCACCACGAGTATGTCAAGGTCGAGCACGGCCGCCGCGCGGTCAACCGCTTCGTGGTCTACCCCGAGGTCAAGGACAAGGCCCCGGCCGTCGTCGTCATCCACGAGATCTTCGGCCTCGGCGACTGGGCCAAGGTGCTGGCCGACGAGCTGGCCGGGCAGGCTACATCGTCATCGCGCCCGACCTGCTCTCGCGGCATGGGCCCCAACGGCGGCGGCACCGAGCGCTTCCCGGGCCGGGACGGCGTGACCAACGCCGTCCCCGACCTCACGCCGAAGCAGGTCACGGCCGACCTGGACGCCGTCGCCGAGTACGGCACGAAGCTGCCCGCCGTGCAACGGCAAGGTCGCCGTCGTGCGGCTTCTGCTGGGGCGGCGGCAAGTCCTTCAGCTTCGCGACGCACCGCAAGGGGCTCAAGGCCGCCTTCGTCTTCTACGGCGGCGGGCCGCCCGCCGAGGCCGCCGTCCAGCATCACAGCGCCGGTCTACGGCTTCTACGGCGGCAACGACGCGCGGGTCAACGCGACGGTCCCGCCATCAGGAGCCGATGAAGGCCGCCGGCAAGACGTATGAGCCGGTGATCTACGAGGGGGCCGGCCACGGGTTCATGCGCGCCGGCGAAGACCCCCGATGCCCGCCCCGACGACAAAGCCGCACGCGAGCAAGGCTTCACCCGCCTCGTCACTGTCATCAAAGAGATGAAGAGCTCGCCCATGGCCAGCAACGCCTCGCCCGAACAGGACTGTAGCCGCGAAGAAATCCTCAGCCCCTGCGATGTCCTGTCACGACGAAGGCTCCGGCACCACAACAGAGATGGCTGCAATGAAATAATGGAGTCGTGACCGCTTCTCTCAAAACATCACTTCAGGACCAGCTCGACGCCATCACCGCCAACACCCGCAAGCTGGTCCAGCCCGAGCGCCTCGCCGTCTCCGAGCAAGCCACCGCAGAGCTCTTAGCCTCCGGCATCGAAGACCGCGTCCTCAAACCCGGCGCAAAGGCCCCATCCTTCACCCTGCAGGACACCCTCACCGGCAAGCCAATCCGCTCCGAAGACCTCCTGGCCCTCGGCCCCCTCGTCATCAACTTCTTCCGCGGCCGCTGGTGCCCCTACTGCATCACCGAGCTCGAGACCTGGCGCGAACTCCAACCCGAGATCCGCCGCCGTGGAGCTCTCTTCGTAGCCATCTCCCCGCAGACCCCGCGCCAGAACGACTTCACCCTCCAGCAGCACGCCCTCACCTTCCCGCTACTCTCCGACCCCGGCGCCGCCGTAGCCGCTCGGTTCGGACTGGCCTACCCCATACCACCCCGCCACCGCCGCTACTACCAATCCATCCTCGTCAATATCCCCTTCAACAACGCCGGCCTCAGCTACCACAACGCCACCGAAGAGAGCTGGCACCTCCCGCTGCCCGCCGTCTTCGTCATCAAACAAGACAACACCATCGCCTTCAGTGAGGCCCACGCCGACTTCCGCGTCCGCCCGAGCCCGCCGACGTCCTAGCAGCCCTCGACACAGCTAAACTAAATTCATGATCGACGAAGCCACCTTCCGCCGCGAATCCGACCGCGCCCTTGAAACTCTCAAGCAATCACTCATCGTCGCCGAAAACGACGATTCCGGCTTCGAGTTCGAAGACAACAACGGCGTAATGAACATCATCTTCGAAAACGGCTCATCCAAGTTCGTCATCACGCCCAACACTCCCATCCGTCAGGTCTGGATCTCCGCGCAGGCCACGAGCTTCAAACTCGACTGGTCCGAGACCACCCGCGCCTTCACCCTCCCCAAAACCGGCGAAGACCTCAAAACCCTCACCCAGCGTCTCCTCCGCGAACACCTCAGCGACCCCTCCATCACCCTGCCATAAGCCCAGCCCAAAATCATTTCGCACTAGATGCCTGCCGTCTCCGCCGTAGCGTGTGCTAAAAAAGACGCATGCCCAAACATCTTGCCCTGGCCCTTGTCGCCGTCTCAGCATTCGCGTCCGCCCAGCCTCCCGCTGCCCAAACCATCTCCGCCAAAACCGCATCCATGACGCACATCAGCGGCTACCTGCCCCTCGACTGGGACACCAAGGCCGGCAAGCTTTACCTCGAAATCCCCAATCTCGACTCCGCCGGCAAAAGCCCTGACATCCTCTACACCCATTCCCTGCCCTACGGCACCGGCTCCAACGACCTCGGCCTCGATCGCGGCCAGATCTCGCGCGGCCAGCTCGTCCACTTCGAGCGCTTCGGCCCCAAGATCCTCCTCATCGAACCCAACCAGCGCTTCCGCTCCACCTCCACTGATCCCAACGAGGTCCTCGCCGTCCGCCAGTCTTTCCCCGAGTCGGTCCTTTTGGCCAAGGTCGAAGCCGAAGACCAAGCGGCGCAGTGCTCGTCGATGCCACTGACTTCTTCCTCCGCGACGCCCACGAAGTAGCCGCCGCGCTAACCCGCACCCAGCAAGGCGCGTACAAAGTTGACGCGACACGCTCCACCATTGCACTTGATGCGACGAAGGCCTTCCCCAAGAACACCGAGGTCGAAGCTATCCTCACCTTCACCACTGACGGCCCGGCCCGTGGTGAGTTCGTCCGCG
>CAVQNY010000043.1:0-213201 GCA_963714225.1 uncultured Acidobacteriaceae bacterium
TAGCTAGTGCCACGTTGGCCCGCGGACTCCGGCGTTTGCCCGCGGACTGGCAGGCGCAATACGGCGTCACCCCACTGCTGGTGGAAACCTTCGTGGACCCGGCGCAGTATAGCGGCACTTGTTATCGGGCGGCCAATTGGGTGGAGCTGGGAGAGACGAGCGGGCGGGGCCGCGATGATCGTCAGCATCGCCGCCATGGAGCGCGGCGCAAGCGGGTCTTCTTGTATCCGCTAAGGCGGGATGCGCGGGCACGGTTGCGGGGAGAGCGGTGACCCCATGAGCGCGCTGCCCTGTCCGGTTGCGGATCCGTTTGCTGCGGCCGACCAAGCCTATGCGACAATCAGCCAATTCCTAGGTTCGGAGGAGGCGTGTCAGGTGAAGCATAGTGACTTGGAGCGGCAGTTGGAGGGGATGGGGCGTGAGTTGATGCGAAAATTGCTGCAAGCGCATCTCGACTTACGCCAGCCGGGGAAAGCGATCGAGCCGGTACGGGATGCGGCGGGCACGACCCTCACGCCTACGCCGGCGCACACGCGCAGCCTGGAAAGCATTTTCGGGACGGTGGAGGTGACACGCACTGGTTATCGAGCCGAAGACAAGCCCAGTCTGCATCCGCTCGATGGTGGGCTCAATCTGCCGCCAGAGAAGTACTCGCTGGAAGTGCGGCGGCGAGTGGCCATCGAAGCGGCCAAAGGAGCGTTTGACGAGGGGGTCAAGACGCTGGAGGAGTTTAGCGGCGCGCACGTTCCCAAGCGGCAGTTCGAAGAACTGGTAATCCGCGCGGCGCAGGATTTCGAGGCCCTTTACGCCGATCGCCAGAAGCGCGCTCGCGCCGACCCCCATAGCGGGCCCGTCCTGGTGCTCACGGTAGATGGCAAAGGCGTAGTGATGCGGCCCGAGGATCTACGCGAAGCCACGCAACGCGCTGCCGCGAAGCGAGCGGAGAGCTTCACGGCACGGCTGGGGCGCAGTCGCCGGCTGCACGCCAAACGGATGGCCTCGGTGGCCGCCATCTATACCGTCGAGCGCTTCATGCGCACGCCAGAGGAAATTCTGCCGCTATCGGAGGAGCGGCGGGAGAAGCCAACGCGGCCACAGCCGGAACATAAACGGGTCTGGGCCAGCCTCGCCCACTCGCCCGAAGCAGTGATCACGGCCATGTTCGATGAAGCGGAGCACCGGGATCCAAAAAGAAAAAAGCAGTGGGTTGCACTCGTCGACGGCAATCGCACGCAGATCGATTATCTCCACAAGCTTGCCGATGAGCGGAAGCTAGATTTGATCATCGTCGTGGATTTCATTCATGTGGCGCAGTATGTCTGGCAGGCATCACTGGCCCTTTTCCCCGATAATCAGGCAGAACAAGATCGCTGGGTGCGAGCGCACCTACTGGAGATCCTGCGCGGCAAGGCGAGCTTCGTGGCGGCAGGTATCCGCCGAAGTGCCACGCTGCGAGCCATGGCCGCTGCGGAGCGCCAGGCGGTTGACGACTGTGCAGATTACCTCCTTAAGTACTCGCCATATCTGCAGTACGACAAGGCGCTGGCTGACGGCGTGCCCATCGCTACCGGTGTCATTGAAGGTGCCTGTCGTCATCTGGTTGAGGACCGGATGAATCTTACTGGGGCACGTTGGAGTTTAAGCGGCGCCGAAGCCGTGCTCCGCTTACGCGCCCTGCGCTCGAGTGATGATTTCGATGCTTATTGGAAGTTTCACGAGGAACAGGAGTACAAACGCAATCACGCGTCGCACTATGCCGATCATCACGTGCCGATTGTCGTTCTGCCTGCGGCCCTCTTATCCCAACCCAGTCGTCGCAGCACTCTGAAAATCATCAAGAAAAAAGGAGAGTCGTAACCGCCCTCGCACCAGCGAGCTGGCCCTGAATTTCATAGAAATAAGAAAAACTAAAAGAGCCGCACCCCTCTCCGAGCTCGCTGCGCACGAAGTTGTTTGACCGAAGCCGTTTACTGTGAGGGCTAACCCAATCGACATTCCCAGAAGGATGGACTTTGAGACACTACACCCGAAGGCCATGACTCGTGTATTCATACTGCTTCCTCCATATCTCGAATTGGCGTGTAATCCGTCATCTGCTGTTTTTACTGTTCACTACTCCCGCTCTGGTCGCCTAGCCCGGAACCGAAAGGTTTGTGCGTTCTTCTGTACCTCCAACACTTCGAATCCTGCAGCCTGCAATCGAATGCCGAAAGTATCTGGATCTACAAGAACCAACGTATCGCCGATATGAATGATGCTCATCAACCAGCTCTGTAGACTGTCACTGCCCACAAAGGACCCACCGGGCCTGAGAACGCGGAAGACCTCGCGGAGGACTTTGTCTTGAAGTTCGCGAGAGGGAACATGATGAAGCATGGTGAATGAAACGACCCCCGAGAACTGTTTGTCCGTGAATGGCATCTGTGTGGCGTTTCCCTTGATCACCTCCACATTGCTTCCGCGGAGGCGAGCGCTAAGCGCGCTCGCCAGCTTCGGATCAATTTCCAGAGCTGTCAGTCGGGTGACAGAGATCCGCAATACGTCCGTGCTCAAGCCCGGTCCCGGGCCGAGCTCCAAAACATTTGATCCGAGATCGGTGCTTCCTAAAACCCAGGGCACGCGTTGCCGAATGGTGGAACGCCAGTGGTCAGAATGGCACAGCCATCGATGTAAGCGATTCATATCCCCACAGTTGCTGCTTGGTTGTCACATTACCGGTTGTCAGCTTTGCGCGCTTTCGATAAGGTGACAATGTATGTCGCAAAAGCGGCACAATGGAATGTTCGATCGATCGAGGGATCGTAAGTCCGCGATCGCGACTCTCACACGGGACTATCCAGCGGACTATGTGATACCGCTGCATTTCCATGATCGAGATCAGCTCGTCTATGCATCGCGAGGAGTGATGACAATTCGTACTCGCGACGGCACATGGGTGGTTCCACCCAACCGAGCGGTTTGGATACCGGCAGAGATCTCGCACTCAATCACGATGTCAGGTGCAGTGGCGATGCGAACTCTGTATTTGAAACCGGGGATTGCCATGGGG
Organism: uncultured Acidobacteriaceae bacterium; assembly: GCA_963714225.1. Lineage (GTDB taxonomy): Bacteria > Acidobacteriota > Terriglobia > Terriglobales > Acidobacteriaceae > Sulfotelmatobacter. The sequence continues at coordinate 3,050 of CAVQNY010000043.1, forward strand.
CTGCCGCGAGATTGTTGCGTGATCAATGTCTCAGCATTGCTGAAAGAACTCATTCTCTACGCGTGTACTTTCCGCGCTTTGAAAAAGACGGTGAAATGGCAGGATCACTTGATCGGAGTGATCCTGCATCAATTGGAAACGGTGCAAATGGTACCCCTACAACTGCCACACTTGTCGGATCCAAGGCTAGTGCGGATTGCACAAATATTTGTTGCTGACCCCAGCGATCGCCGAACGCTTGCTCAGTGTTGCCGGGTAATCGGTGCCAGCAAGAGGTCGGTCGAAAGACTCTTTCAGCAAGAAATCGGAATGACCTTTGGAAGATGGCGGCAGCAACTTCGGCTCATGCAAGCCATGCGCCTCTTGGCTGAAGGAGCAAAGGTGACGCATGCCGCTTTGGAATCTGGGTATAGTACACCGAGCGCTTTCATTTCCATGTTCAGGAAGGCTTTGGGCACCACGCCAACTTGTTACTTCGGGTTGCGATAGCCGAAGGCTTAACACTGTTATTTCCGACACTCTCAACTTTCGAATCGAGAAGGAGTCGAGGAAGTTCCTGTTGGACGTACAATGTCTTTTTCATATCGTGATTCGACAACGATTGTCGATAATTTAATTGAAGTTGCACAATGACTTCTAAATCGCACCCAGCACAAATGAACTGAGCAAAGGAGCAAATTAACGGAGTTGCGTTGAGGTCATCCTTCAATGAGCATAATCGTTCAGTTCTTGTTCAGACCCACAGGAGCCCCACGCAGTGCACTGCTGGTTCGTATCGCTGTGGGGCTGATCTTCTTTACACAGGGCATTCTGAAGTACATTGACTCAAGTATGGGTGCGGTCCGCTTCACAAGGATCGGATTCCCACATCCGTACTTCACGGCCCATTTTGTCGGTACCTTCGAGATTCTATGCGGCCTCTTACTTCTAGCCGGGCTGTGGACGAGGCTCGTGTCCATTCCGCTACTGATCGTGATCACGACCGCGATCGCGACGACAAAGATTCCAGAATTGTTCCGGGCCAACCAGGGTTTCTGGTACATGGTGAGCGACGCGCGCACCGATTTCGCTATGTTCTGCTGCTTGGTTTTTCTCATCTCAGTAGGCGGCGGAAGTTGGTCTCTTGATGCAAAGGTTGCCAAAGAGCCCCGAACTGATCACTGAGGTGCGGAACAGGCAGGAGTCGAGGCCTCTGTGGGAACTGGCACTCCTATACCTCCGCCTTGGAACGACAGCATTCGGGGGGCCGGCGGCCCATATCGCGCTGATGGAGGATGAAGTTGTTCGCCGCCGCAATTGGCTGACGCACGAGGAGTTCCTGGATCTTCTCGGCGTCGTCAACTTGATTCCCGGCCCCAACTCCACCGAGATGGCGATCCAAATCGGTTATCGGGTAGCGGGTTGGCGGGGGCTGCTCATCGGCGGACTTTGTTTCATCTTGCCAGCTGCGCTAATGACTCTCGCGCTCGCTTGGATTTATGTGCGCTACGGCATGCTGCCACAAGCTGCGGGTGTCTTATACGGAATCAAGGCAGTGATGATTGCAGTTGTGCTCCAGGCGATCTGGAATCTCTCTCGCACCGCGGTCAAGAGCAGCTTGTTGGCCGTCGTCGGAGCATTGGCAGTCGTGGCGAATGCGCTCGGTCTCAACATTCTGATTGTTCTCTTTGGTGCAGGACTGGTAACAATGGCTGCCAAGCGAGCAGCGTCGGGCTGGAAAGGCATTCCGCCGAAAGCTTTGGCTCTAGTGTTCCCGACAACCGGGTCAAGTAATCTGGCCGGGGCTCTTGGCACCTCAGCTCCATTCAGCCTCGCGTCTTTGTTTACTTTCTTCTTCAAAGTGGGAGCAGTTCTTTTTGGAAGCGGTTATGTTCTCCTGGCCTTTCTTCGCACGGATCTGGTGGTTCGGCTGAGGTGGCTAACCGACAAGCAACTGCTGGACGCAATCGCGGTGGGGCAAGTGACGCCAGGGCCAGTGTTCACCACGGCGACCTTCATCGGTTACCTGCTCGGCCGCGTGCCCGGCGCTGTTGTCGCAACAATTGGGATCTTTCTGCCATCGTTTATTCTTATCGCAATTGTTGGCCCACTGGTTCCACGTTTAAGGAAGTCCCCCGTTTTCGGTGCGCTCCTCGATGGCGTGAATGTCGGGGCGTTGGCGCTGATGGTTGTAGTCACCTGGCAATTGGGTCGGGCCGCCCTGGTGGACGTGACCACGATCGCGCTAGCTGCGCTGAGCGCCTTCGCCCTCATTCGTTTCAAAATAAACTCGACTTGGCTCATTCTGTTCGGCGCGATTGTTGGCGCCCTCGCGGAAAGAGGAATCAGTTAGGACCGGGACTCTGAAGGAGGCTCGATGAAGGAATTGTCTGAATCCAGACGCAAGTTTCTAAAAGCAGCGGGCCTGACGACCGGAGCGGTTTTGCTCTCGTCCAGCAAGGTCGTTTCTGAGTCCGTCATATCGCCGCAGACCGGCGAGTCATCTGCTGCTTCTGAGCTCGGTTCCGCTGACTACACGCTGCACATCAAAACATCTCCTATTGAGATCGCGCCCAACCGGATCATCTCGGCAACGACATACAACGGGCAGTTTCCAGGACCGCTACTTCGCTTCAAGGAAGGTCAACAGGTCGCGATAGACGTGTTCAACGAGACGGATTCGCCAGAACAACTGCACTGGCACGGCCAGATGGTGCCTGTCGACGTGGATGGAGCCGCGGAGGAGGGCACACCCTTTATTCCTGCGCATGGTAAACGCAGGATCGTATTTACTCCGCGACCCGCAGGCTTTCGGTTCTATCACACGCACAATCGAGCCGGAGCGAATCTCTACGCCGGACAGTACGGTGGCGAAGTTGGTCCTGTGTACATCGAGCCGAAGCGTGAGCCGGGCAACTATGACCGCGAGGTATTCCTGGTGCTGAAGGAGTTCGAGCCAACTTTCAGCCGCGGTGGAGATATGGCCCAGAACTTCCTGCCACCAACCGAGGTTAAGGCGCTAGAAGAACAAGGCGAGGCAGCCATGAAGGCTTCACTCGCTAAGGGCATGCCGCACGGATACGAGGTGGGCTATGGTTCTTTTACGATCAATGGCCGGATGCTGCACCACGGCGAGCCCATCCGTGTGAAGCAGGGCGAACGAGTCCTGCTCCACGTGCTGAACGGGAGTGCGACCGAAATTCGGAGCCTTGCCCTACCGGGTCATTCCTTTCATGTCGTGGCGCTGGACGGAAATCCTGTGCCTAACCCAGCGACGGTTCCGGTGCTCTGGTTGGGCACTGCGGAGCGCGTTTCTGCCATCGTTGAAATGAAACACCCCGGCGTCTGGATCATGGGCGACCTAGCAGATGATGATCGGCACCACGGCATGGGAGTCATCGTCGAGTACGCGGGTGCCAAGGGCAAGGGACAATGGATTGCACCCCCGCCACACCGTTGGAACTACTCACTCTTCGCGAAGCCCGGCGCTACAGCCGCGCCTCCGGACGAAACGATCGAGATGGTCTTTGTGAAGGACAATGCCGCCGAAGAGGGCTTCAACCGATGGGCTATCAATGGAGTGGCTTATCCGATGAGCGGCCAGCCGGTGCCAGCTTCGCTTCACTTGAAACAAGGAAAGCGCTACCGAATTCGTATGCGTAATGCCAGCGATGACATACACCCGATCCATCTTCATCGCCACAGCTTTGAGGTTACGAGGTTGGCAGGAAAGACTACCTCCGGAATCCTGAAAGATGTCGTCCTGCTGGGTGGCTACCAGGAGGCCGAAATCGACTTTATTGCCGACAACCCAGGACTGACGTTATTCCACTGTCACCAACAGCTGCACATGGATTTCGGTTTCATGACACTATTCGACTATGTATGAATGACAGGACAAAGGGACTTGGCGATTCTGCAATGATGTCATAATGCTCGGCCAGCAGTGCGGTTTTCTGTTCGTCGTCGTTGCCTTGGCCGTTGTCCGCGTTCGTAACTACCTCACGAGTGCGCAAATGAACCAGATGCGTTTGGAACGGATTTACGAAGGCCACACTCCGGATGATCTGATACGGCCTGCTTGGGTTGGTGCACTGCTCGTGCTGGTGCCTGGACTGATACTTGCCAGAATGCACAGTGTCCACCTTGAGAGCGCCCGCTCCCTTTTGCCGCGCTTTCGGCGTGAGGGCAAACGGAAACGGTGGCCATCCTGGCATCGGTCCCGGTACAACCTCGGCATCGACCGCCATGAGCGGCTGGCCATGGGCATCTACTTTCGTCAGCAGCTTGTAGTCGCCGCGCTCCGTCGGAAAGTCTTCGTGTTGAGATATTGGACCCCAGTCCCAAGGCCTTTGGAATGATGGTGGCCGGGGACGGAGTTGAACCGCCGACGCCAGCCTTTTCAGGGCTGGATTCTATGAGCCTAACCCCTTCTCAATCAATAACTTCATTCATCAAGGTGGCCCCTTTATTGTGACCACTCTGTGACCAGCGCCGATGTTCGCCTAAGCGTCGGAGTAGAAATATTCAGGATTGGAGGACAAGTAAAAGTTCGCGGAACTGCGGCCTCTGCCGTGACAGAGTGACAACCCTTAATAACTCATTGAAATCAGGCGACATGGATAGCGATTTACCGCCCTTAGAGGCACCTTGGGAAGCCGCAACTGGACGCGTCGTGGACGTGCGACTGTTACTGCCGAGCAGAGGCAGTGATCTCACAAAAAATTCGCCCTCGAACCTGTATCCCTGAATCACGGAATCGAAGCGGCGCTACAGATGGTCGGACAGGAAGAATCTGTGACACATTTGAGGACACGCAAGAACACTAACCCGTTAGTCTGTTGAAGAGACGATGTGCGCAGAAGAAATCCCATCGATAGTCGTCTGAAGATTAGTTGGCTTGTCGCCAACTATCGGGCTTGTCTCGGTACTACACTTTGTGAAAACGCTTTAGCAGCCCCGGGGGGGAAATAGGATGAAAAAGCGAAAGTTCGGGACGGCCGAACTCGATCAGCAGGTCGCGCAACGAACTGCCGAACTTGCCGCTGATTCGCCGGTCGGGAAGGTGCTCGCTGATTCTGCTCCATCCATCCGCGTCGTCGATAGTGCGGCTGCCCCGCGCGACCTCGTTGAAGCTGCCACCAAGTTGCGTCCTGACGCGCCTGCTCGCACTGCTCCCGCAGTCGCCCAGAAGCCCATCTATAACATGACGCCCGATGAACTCCAGACGGCAGAGATCGCAGATCGTGGTTACGATTCTGCCATGCTCAAGCAGCTATTCGGCGACGAAGGTGCGAAGCGCTATAACTCGCTCCAGCGAACAGCCCACAGCACCAACACAGCGAGAGCAGATAAAGCGAGCGATGAACTCGCGCTGATGGAATCCAAGCTGACACCGGAGCAACAGGCCAAACTCTTCGGAATCGGCGAGACTGGCCCAACCTATGAGGACTTCGCAGACTACCGGCGTGCCCTTGGCAACATCTTTGGCGATACCGCCGCAGAACTCGGTGAGTCGATGCGGTATGCCATCACCAATTTGGGGAAGATTCAAGACCCAGCGAAGATGTCACCTGGGGAGCAACAGGCATTCGCGCAGTTGCGTCATGGGTTCAAGATAGCCGACGAACAGGGATGGAGCAAGGACGAAGTCTTGCAGGCTGCGCTAAGGGGCGCGGCTGGCCGCTTCTCGCCGGAGGATGCAGCGTTCATGCTCAGGCAGTTCACGAAGTCTGCCGCCGTGGCGCTGTGGGCGTTATTCCGGTAGCCGCAAAGGCAACGAGTGTGCCAGATCGCCTGCAAGCGGCACATCTAGTTGGCAGTCGAAGCATAAACACCAGCTGTTGAAAATATGGTGGCCAGGGACGGAGTTGAACCGCCGACGCCAGCCTTTTCAGCTGGATTCTACCGTTGTTATCTAGTTAATCCCAAACAAGTTACGCCAACAATCTGCACCAGAAATGGTGCAAACTATTGGACCTAAAACGGGACTAAAGGTCCGAGAGTACGCTTAAGCAGCGTCGGTGGTCGCCTCATTCGACTCCGACGCATCTCATACCTGGAGTCAGGTGATGGCCGATCAGCAGCGGGCGAGTTCCAAAAACTGATCGACAATCCGGGTATGTGCTGGGTATATATCACCGGCCCACAGGCCAGGCCACGGATGTACGCCGGGTAGAGATAATAGCGACTCGGTGATTGCGAGGTCGTACTGGATGGTCTGGCGGAGCAGCGATGGAGGTTGACTTAGCCAATTCCGATTGCCATAGTGTATTCGCTAATGTTATAGTGAATACACTATGACCGCTAATACCGATACCCGCACCGTCCAGGCGCTGCGCAGCGATCTGGCGCTGCAGATCGCGCGCCACATCAGGGGTAGCGGCCAAACCCAGGTCGCCGCGGCTAAACGGCTGGCTGTCCCGCAGCCGACTGTGAGCCAGATCATGCACGGCAAAGTCTCGCAGCTTTCCCTCGAGCTGCTGATCCGCATTGCAGTGCGTGCCGAATTGCCGGTGGTGCTGCAAACAGGCAAGGATGCGGAAGAAGCGGGAGTGTTCGTCGCGGGCGAGCCACTTCAGGAGAATCGGATCCTGAGGTCGAAGGTTGCCGATGAGGCACATCAGGCGTTGAGCGAGGATGCGAGAAATCTGACTCCGCAACAACGGCTCGAAGCGCATGCCCGACACAGCCAGTTGATGGTCGCGCTCCACCGGGCGGGCCGAAAGAGCAGAAGGGCTCGATGAAAGCGCGCGGGGCAGGTGAATCTGCGCATCTGTTGCTCGAGGTAAGCGCGGTGTTGGCAAAAAACGACGTCGAGTACGCCGTCATCGGTGCCATGGCCGCCGCGGTGTATGGCGCCATACGTGCGACGACAGATGCGGATGCTCTGCTATCCGTTTCCATCGCCAAGCTCGGGCAGCTCGAAAAAATATTCAAGAAAGCGGGATTTGCGACGGAGTTGCGTCGCGGGGATGCGGACGATCCCATTCCCGCACTGCTCTCAGTAAGCGACCGGCACGACAATCGGGTGGATCTGCTGGCGGGCCTGCGCGGCCTCGACCGACTGGCCTTGTCGCGCTCGATCACCGTGCCCTTTCTCGGCACTTCCCTGCGTGTGATTGGGCGGGAGGACTTTGTCGCAATGAAGTGCTTTGCCGGTGGTCCTCAAGATATCGCCGATGCGGTCCAAGCGCTCAAGACCACCGATCAGCCCCTCGATATGGAGCTGTTGCGTCGGACCACGCGCCGTTTTGGAAGACCGGCCGCAGACTTGCTGGAGAAGCTGTTGCGGGTGTGATGGCGAACGGCCCGGGTGATCCGGCGACTCGATGGAACTGTCCACCACAGCCAGCAACTTCGAACCGATCATTTTGACACCGGTTCAGGCCTTCGCCATCATCAACCAACTAGGGCTGATGTTGCAGCTTCTTTGTCATCGAATAAAGAGGGCATCGTGGTAGTCATTACCCACTGTCACGCAGTTTTGGTCCCAACCGCGCTTTCCGCGGCGGTCGCTTTAGTCTCAGCGCGGTCGTCAGGATTGGGGTTGTTATGCGGCTGCTGCGAGTGCCGCTGGCTCGGATGTCACCGACGGCAGCAATGCGCGCAAAGCGCGTCACAGACCCGCACGCGTACTCTGTATATTCGCTGATTGCCCCCACCATTCAATTCCCGCCCGGGTTTGTCGTGGTTCGGAATGAGAAGAGTCATCGTCGCCTCGGTGACAAACTCTACGGCACAGTTAAAGCTCTCATACGTCGTCAGTTAGCTAACTGTAGAATTATCTAATTGATCAAGCCAATGAATATCAGGGTATGGATTCCGTGCGGGCAAAAGTTCTCGCCCGCAAGTCTTGGATCCTGCTGTTTCGAGTCCTCGCAATGCGAGGATCGTGTCTACCCTGTTCAGCCCTCTCTCAAAGCGACGATGGGATTTACCCTTGCCGCGCGGCGCGCCGGAATATAGCTGGCCAAGAGCGCGACCAGGAGAATGAGGGGCACGGCGAAAAACACCTCCGGATCAAGAGGACGGACTCCGCAGGGTTGAAATCATCGGAGCCATGATTCCCGACAATAGCAGACCGATCACCACTCCGATGCCGATCAGCCCTAGGCCGCAATCTCCGCTGCTGCATTACGACTTCGATTCGCAAAGCGTCCGCCCCTATCTGCCGTACAACCAGGTGAAGAAAGGCATCATGGACACCGCCGCAACCCTTTTCCACGTCAGCTTTCGCCAAGAAGTGAATGTGCCTGCCTGGCACCCGTCGGTTGACACCTGGCGGCACGCTTGGTGCGTGCTCTCAGGAGCGTGCAAACGCGAGAAGCTGTCCGATATCGCCCGCATCGGCCGCCTGCAGGGCATCGATATAGCGCCGCCGAAAGTCGCCGGCGCGCACCAGATCCGCGCCGCCCCAGGTAAGGACGGGGCGGCCCTCTCTTTGGGCCAGCACATCCGCTATCAAACGGGCGTGGCGTCCGTTGCCGTTGGCAAAGGGATGGATCAAAACCAGACGGTGATGAAAGCGCACAGCCAGTTCATCGGGAGGATAGGTCTCGTGTTCCACCCAATAGCGCGCGTCGCCGAGCAGGGCACCCAGTCGCTCTCTGATCTCATGATGTGGAACACCAATATTTTTCTCTGTGGTTCGATACACCCCGGCCCACCGCCAGGTCTGATCGAACATACGCAGATGAAGATCTCTCACGTAGGGCTCGGACAGAGGATCACGTCGGCGAAGATGGTTTGGCGCCAGTGCCCACGCATATGCTTCGAGAATGTTCTGGCGTTCCCACTCGTTCAACTCTTCCTTGGTCGCGAGATTGGGGATCAGATCTGCCTGCTCTCCGGCAGACAGAGGCGTGTTGCCCCCTCCGTCAGGGAACAGAGTCACCGGACCCCGCGCTTTCTGAGCAGCCGCTTGGTTTCCGCTTCCACAGCTTCATCGACCCGGCCCACGGCTTGATCCTCAAGCGCCATCGAGTGTTCGACGCCCAGGACATGCTTCTTGGCCTGAGCGCGCGCCCGCTCTTCGACCAGATCCTGGAGCGTGTCCGCCTTCGGCACCAGCGCATACACCAACTCACATCCCAGAGCCTGGGCCGCTGCTCTTAGACTCTTTAAGGTGATGCGGTCTTCGGCTTCGGCCTTTTCCAGTTGCACCGGGAGTTGGCGGCTGGTCTTCAGCGTGCGAGCAACTTCACTGGCGGAGATTCCTGCTGCTTCTCGGATCGCGCGTAGCCAGCCTTTCTGCGGACGTGGGTTCTTTGCGGCCGCACGAAATGGCTTCAGTGTGCGATCCAGTTGTTTTAAGCGGAGGTTGCGGAATTCATCGCGCATGGCTGATCATCGCTTCCGGCCGAGCGAGGACGGGCTCGGATCGACAATGTATAAATAGTCACTTTGTGAACGATGACTATCTATAAATATACATTATTGATGGTAATGTCAAGTCACAGCTTGACGAAAATTCGAGCGACTCAATAGGCATCGTGATACCTTGTGCCGCAAACCAGGACAGGAACTGGGGCAGCGTCAACAGAATCACGGACCACAGCACCCACCTCTGGAATTTGCCGCCGGTCTGGAAGTTCACGCCGCCTTCCTGCCGCAAGGCGATCCCTGCCAGCACCATGGTGCAGATGGCGGCCGGGGCTGCCATGTCGAACAGCAGTGTCAACAGATCGACGATGATTTGGGGCAGCGTCATGGCCTAAGCGCTCCGCACTAACCGCTCCTACTGGACTCCAGCTGTGCCATTTGCAATCCAGAACTCAATCAGGCGTGTGAGACCGGATATGACCAGCAGTCCACCGGCTGTGACCGCCCAGCGTGCCACGCCGCGGCCTTGCGAATAGGAGACGACTGCCATAACCACAGCGAGTGCCGCACCGACCGGGGAGATCACATTGCCCACCCAGTTCACCAGGTTGAGAACTGTTCCCTCAGGTTGGGCGGCACTTTGTCCCTGCATGGCTTGGCCCGTTGCTCGCTGTTGCCCGAGGTTTTGTGCATTGGACATCAATGGAAATAGCTGAAGGAAAACAACCATCATGAGACTCAAGAGTGCAAAGCGATATCGCGCGTCTCCCCAACTCAACAATTTCATATGCTCCTCGCGTGCGATCGCAGTGAGTAAATCTCCCGCGTCGCAGGCGAGAACATATGGGCATTTCGGATTTCAGGCAAGTCGGCAGGCTTGCCTCGATGTTTCAGGAAGGCGTTAGCCAGCGGAAGGGTTTCTGGGATTGTGTTAACCGAAGAGACGGGGTAATGAGACCAGGCATTGTCCATCTGCCTGTGTAGGATGAACCAGAAACTTGCGGAAGGCAGCGAATTCTTGAGTTACGATCACCTTATCAATGTAGGGGACCACAACAGCGTGACTCCACCATTGTTAACGCGACTCTTGGAGCTGTTTTGCCGTCACCAATTCTCGTGGCCACATACAGGAGCCCAAGGCCAGGACTACCAGGTCTGTCTGGTTTGTGGGGCAACCTACGGATTCGATTGCACAACGATGTGCCGAACCGGCCGCATGTCGGCAACCGCTGGTGTGCGGTCGGCGCATCTCTTAAGCAGCTCACGTGGCACACACCCAATCGGATCCTGATCAATGATTTACAGGTCGAGCATCCTGAATTTCTCGCAGAAGTTCTTAATGCGCACGCCGTTGCCACATCTCGACTCTCCCGCCCACCTTTTTGCCGATCCCTCTAACCGCTCAACCGAGCAGATTCCTGCGGCTTAGCACCGGCTACTTTCAAGTTTCTGGGTAGAACCGGATGCGCCACGCTCACATTGCCGAAGCGAAACCTGGATGTAACTTGCAGACGTATTTTCGTGACTGCAGCGGACAATTCGTGCCCGCCGGGACACGGAATAAATATGGCTCCCAGCACCGTTCATCCAGACCATGCGACAAGCGATTGAACTCCAGAAGACTGTCGGCTCTCTAGTCGAACTCGTTCTCGGTTGACCATTCTGCCCACCGTAGCATCGGATCGTGGAAGACGTGTTGATTTCGGAAATACGCTGGAGGAAACCGCCTATCACGAGGCAGGGCATATCGTCGTGGCCGCTCGGCTCGGGTTGGACTTGAGACCGAAAAGGCATCACGATTTGGGAAGCAGCAAAAGAGCAAAAGACGTTATGGATGGACTAGCTGGCTGCTGGGATGACGAGGCCGACTGGGACAAAAATCTTCAAGCAGTCATTCGCTCAGGGTGCAGCAGAGCGCAGTAGGTTTTGGGACTGATGGCCTTTGCCGGGATTCAACCATCCGATGTACTTCCATTCATCGGGGCGCAGCTGGCGGGAGCCTTAGCCGCTACTTTTTTGTTCCGATGGCTCGTCCCGAATTTGCTAATTTATTACACGCGGACGAAGTTCTGATGCCTCACTCCCAAACCGCTGGAAAGTAGACATCAACGGCAACGAGATTGGCACAAGTGGATGCAGAATCCTCCGACCTCAAAGAAGCGGCTTCAATGCCGACTCGAAATTGTCGGCGTACTCGAACCCAATGACTTTAGTTCGAAGAATGCCCTGACGGTCGTAAAGCAACGTAGTGGGCAAGCCTTCGATGCCCCCGAACTTCTGCTTCACGTCGTCGGTCGCGACCGCCAGTGGATAGCGAACTCCGATCTTCCTCGCAAACTGAAGTGGGTCCTTCATATCCGGCATCGTGTCGAACTTGAGCCCAATTACTACGAATCCGCGAGCGCCATAGCGGTCTAGGAGCGTCTGATAACCCGGCATCTCTTTTTTGCAGGGTTGGCACCACGTCGCCCAAAAATCAACAAGAACCACCTTCCCCCGAAGGTCAGCCGAGGACAGGGGGTGACCTTGCAAATCCTTCACTGAGAAATCAGATCTTCGCCGGAATTCTGGTGCGAGTCCGCTAGGTCGGAGATGGGCGACAGTTGACCGGCCAATGTGCACTCATTTTGCGGAGAGATGGTCAAGTTCGTGGCCGATGTTAAGCAGCCGCTGCGTGAGGCGGCGAAGTTTACGTTGGGCCTTAACCTCCAGCTGAGGCTGGAGCAGCTGGAGAAGATGGCGGGTAGCGGCGATGGCCTGGCGAATGGTGGAAAGGTCAGCGTGCACGGGAGCGGTTGGGGAGGGTAGAGGGAGTTGGGGAATAGAGTAGAGGGAAGCAGTGTTTTGCCGAGCGCGATGAAATTCACGTTGTAGGTCTAGTTGGACCACTTCTACGTAGCGCAAGGTCATGCGAATGTCTTTGTGTCCCAGCATTTGCATCAGTGCTGGCAAGCTGACGCCGAGACGCACCATTTCTGTGGCGAAGCCGTGACGAAGACGGTGGGGAGTTACCCGGCTGGTGCAACCCGCAACCCGAGCCGCCTGCGCTAAGGTTTTGCGGAGAACCTCTTCCCAGTAGTGGGGCTGGTGGTAGCGAGGCAGTAAGAAAGATTGTGATTTGCCCACGGGAGTAGGGGTGAGAACACGTAGCTGCAGTATGCGCGCCACGATGCGCTGCGTCTCCTCATCGACTGGCACGTAGCGTTCCGAATGAAGCTTACCCAAGGGAACGTGAAGCGCGACTTGCTGTTCACTGACCTGCTGCAGGCAATCTGAGGGAAGATCGATGCATTCGCCGATACGGATTCCCGTGTTCCGTATGAGTCGGAGAGCGTTGGCCTCGAGCGTGTCGCGGTGACGGAGCTCTTGCTGGAGGCGTTGATCCTGCTCGTAGGGGAGGGGTCGAGGCAGATAGTGGTCGTGAGGGGGGAAGTCTTCGCGACGAATGAGGTCGGGCGGGAGGCGATGCCCCTGATTTGCAAAGTCACGTAACATACGGCGGAGTTGAAGGAGATACTGTTCGCGGGTTTTATTGCGCAGCGGGGGATGGTGCTGGCAAAGGAAGCGGAACCAGCCTAGCAGATGGGGATCACGGCGTAGTTGGGAAAGTTTGTGGAGGTGAGGAAAGCTAGCGTGGAGATAAGCGAGGAAGCCACGCACCCAGGAACGATATTGCTGCACGGTACGCGGCCGGAGGGTGGTGGCCAGGATCTGGATCTGCTTTTCAAAGAGCTGGTCGAGGGTGGGCTGCGAAGGCTTCACAATATTTTTTCCGGGAAGGACAAACGGACGCGCTGGGCGACGGCGCGGGCATACTCGTGCCAGACATCTTCTGGGGCGAGCTGCACGTAGAGCATGGTGGTTTGAATGTTGGCGTGTCCCATTAAATGCTGCAAGGCAGGCAAGGAGATGCCAGCGCGCACCATGTCACGGCCGAAGCTGTGACGAAACCGGTGGGGATTGGCTTGGGGGACCTTGCTCCGGAGTCGGTGATGGCGAAACAGGGAGCGCAGTCCAGCGGCGGTCATGGGGCGTCCGCGCTGGCGGCCTTTGAGAGAGACAAACAGAGCGGAGGAGTTGGTCAGAGGTCTCTCCAGGTGGAGATAGTTTTGCAGGACTTGGAGGGTATCGAGGGGCAGGGGCAAGACACGCTGCTTGCGGCCCTTGCCCAAGACGCGGAGGTGGGCTTCAGCGAGCGATAGATCCTCCAGCTGGAGTTGGAGGACCTCGCAAGAACGCAGGCCATCGAGCAACATCAGAGCAATGACGGCAAGATCGCGGAAGGTGCGAAAGCTTTTCCAGAAAAGAGCCACCTGGTCGGCAGAGAGAGGGACGATCACGCGTTGAGGCTGCCGCAGTTTCAGGTTGGTAGTGATCTTGGGTTGCCGACGGCCGTAGCCGAGAGGTGAGCGTGTCGTATACCTGCGCTGGAAGTGTGCCTTTCCTGGAATCTCCTGTCCATAATGGAAACGATAGAGACAGCGCAGCACGCACAGGCGGTGATTGATTGTTTGCGGTGTGGGTGGGAGCGGTTGTTCGAGTTGGGAGCGGACGTAGTTGAGCAGGTGGGATTGCTTGAGTTTGGCCAGCGAGTGTCGCGTAGTTTTGAACCAACGTGCAAGGTGGAGCAAGTCAAAGGCGTAAGCACGCAAGGAGCGGAGTGAGAGCTGGCGAAGTTTCTGGGCGTCGAGGAACTGATTGGCCCAGGCGACTTCGCGGCCGCCCTCGTCGAGCAGGCGATAAGGAGAAGCGCTGGCGGGCACGGAGTTTTCTACAACCAGACGAAAGCTCATAGCGAGGGTGCCTCCTCGAGGAGGTGGTCGAAATCGCGGGCGGTGGCGCCCGCGACGAAGTAACTGTTGGGGTCATGGCCGGCGGGCAAGCTGACGATGCGTCCGTATAGACCAGCTTGGTCGAGGCACTGGAGGAGAGCGTCAGCAGCGTTTTGGCCAGCTTGGTTTTCGTCTTGATCAAAGGCGATGTAGACAGAGCGGTCAGGGTTCGCGCGGAGTTGGTGCAATTGCATGGGAGTTAAGCGGGTGCCGATGGCGCAGGTGGTGTTGCGGAATCCTGCCTGCCACAACACGGCGAGATCAAACAGTCCTTCGACTAGGATCACGTTGCGAAACTGGCGAACCGATTCCCAAGCAAACAATCCGCCTTTCGAACGGGGCAAGAGACGATGGGGGAAAGCACTGCCGATGCTGCGGCCATACAGGTTGACGACGCGATCCTGGTGGCGGCAGGGAAAGATCACCCGCCGGCAAAAAGCATCGCGTCCCTGCGGCTCGATCAGTCCCATTTCTAACAAGCGTTCCAGGGAATAGCCGAGGTTCTGCAGGTGCGGGCGCAAGTTGCCGCCGCGTGCATAGCCGATGCCGAGTTCCTCGATGAGGTGGGGATCGTGCACGCCGCGCTGGGCCACATACTGAATGCCTTCGGGGTGACGGCGCAGTTCGAGTTGATAGAAGGCGGCGGTGTGATGGAGCAGTTGAGCGGTGGGGGCGAGTTCCTCTTCCAGATAGTCGACGCACTGGCGAAAGGAGAGATGCCGCGAGAGTTCGACAAAACGGATCAGGTCTCCGCCGCGCCCGCAGCCATGACAGTAGAACAGGTTTTTCTGCACGTTGACGTAGAAAGAGGGATGAGTTTCCTCATGCAAGGGACACAAGCCCACGAACTCGGAGCGAACGCCGACCTGATGCCCGGTCCAATGGTGCCGTTGCAAGAACTCCAGCAGGGGAATGCGTTGTTTGAGCCGTTCTAGATCCTTCCCCATGATGTGCTCAGACTCCAGTGTTAGCCTACGAACCCTACAAGCGCAGGTAGCGCAGGGTAGGAGGAAACGGATCGCGGACATGACCACGTCGGCCACAGATCACACAGCGAAGAAAGGGAGGCGGAAGCTGGCTGGCGCTTGTTCGCCATACGGGCAAGGCCCGAAACCCGACCCGCGGGGCGGCAGAGCCGACTCGAGCTGTGGTCGATGCTGATCCGGAATTCCACTCGGGCATATTGCCTGGGGAGGTGAGCACAAGGGAAGATTGGTCCGTCACGTTTTTTGGTGCCAGTGCCCGGCTGGCCCAGCGCCTATGCACGCATCGTTTGCGGTATTCCCGCTGACGGTCGCGATGATCTTGGCGACCTGCCAGGCTGTGTTGATGGCGGCGGTTGGCTTGGCGCTGCTGTTCCCGCCGGGCGGAGGCTCGGCATGGCGTGCTGCAATACCGCTGTCCGCGATCACAGGGGCGACAGATCCAGAAAAACGCGTGGCAGGCATGGCATATGCGCAGCCGGAGAACATCCTCGTCCTGCTCCGCCATGCTGGTTGCCAGGTGGGGCTGGACAACGCCAACGGTTCATGGCAGGGTAGGATCATCGGGTAATGATGGCTACCTCTCAAGGGTTGCCAAGCTGGGACCTCGTCGTTAGCAGCGGCGAGGTCCCAGAATCGTTTGCCCACCTTTTCGACGACCAACATACACCTCAGCGCAAGCTCGTGGATGATCGGCGCCCATGGCGCGGAGGGAACATCGGCGGAAAAGGAAGGGACAGAAGTGAAATCGGGGTGGTGCTACAAGGCTCACCCGATGGCTGGCGACGCGTCCTGGACCAACCGGACGCAAAGTTTTGAGACTTTCGAGGTCAAACTCGTGCCACGCGACCTCGTCCGAGTCAACCACGAATTCCTTTCGAAACCCGTCTCCAGCCAGAATGCGTTTGGCCGGTTAAGGCAGACAAACCCTAACCGAGCTGTACAATTCGCATGATTGGAAGCCGACTGATGAAGGAAGTCTTCCGGTTCCGTGATGACCTACCCCGCAGAGGATGGGTATGGGTAGGCATCGCCGACAACGAGATGGGTGCTTTCGAGTGTCAGAACTGCAACTTTCCCCACGTCCGCTATGAGCACGAGCTCAAGAACAGGAAGACGGGCATGCGCATCAGAGTGGGCTGCTAGAGTGTAAGCCTCCGTGTCGCCTGCTTCGTTGATGCATCAAGGTTTCAGTTGAGGGATAGGCTTGCCGTCGGAACCAAAGCGCTCGATCTTAGCGTCGTTGTCAGGTCCGACGAGCACGTTTAGACGTCGCACGCCATTCGCGTCGACAAATACCACCCCCGATTCGCCGGCATTGTTGAGAAAGAGATAGCTCGATGCCCCGCCCGGACGATCGAACTTCACATGCGTACCTTTGTCGTCCACCGCTAGCGCTGCCGTGGGGCCTTTCAGATCTGGGTTCGCCAGCTTTACCGCCGGATGCCCAGTAGAGTCGAGGAGGACCTCGACACTTGGCGCGCCATCGGTTTGAAGCAAGCGAATGACTGGGTTTCCCGATTTTGCGGACATTATGATTCGCGGATGGCCTTGGCTATCGACGATCTTGATCTCATCCGTGATCACCGGTGAGAGCGAAGCATGCATGTTAGCCTCCGATGTATCTTGCTGTGATATTGCTCCTGCACCTGTCGCGGTGCCAAGCTGATAGCCGGTCGATTTCTTGATCGGCTCCATTGTCGCGATTGCTGTTGAGCCGGCAACGAGTACAAGAAGAATGAGCAGTGTCATTCCCGTCAATTCGCAAAGGATCTGGTGTTGATTGGGCGAAGACCAAAGCGACATGTTTATCTCCGATACAGTGTCTTACTGAGTGAGCCGAGTCCGACCCGCTGCCCAGCTCGCGCCCAGCCGCCGTCTTTAGCGGCCCGCGACGAGCAGTAACCCAGCGCCGGCTTGCACCACGGCGAAGCAGCGCCTCAGCAGTCGCGGCTTCATGGCCAGCGCCGTCCGCGTCCCGAGCGGCGCGAGCGCGACGGCACCCAAGGCGAGCGCGAGCGCGTCTTCCCACCGCACGTATCCCGCCGACGAGTAGACCACTAGGCCGATCGCCGACGCGGGACCAGCATGAGCAGCACCATGGCCTGGGCCCGCTGCTGCGAGTACCCAGCCGCCCGTTCGAGCAGTGGCACGCTCACCAGCGCGCCGCCAACGACGAAGAGCCCACTGAGCGCGCCGGCCAAGGATCCGATGCCGATTTGCACCGGAGCCGAAAGCGGCGAATCCCGGTCGCCCTCACCGAGGTGTCCGAACCAGACCAGCACCGCGAGCACGATCAAGAACGCCCCGAAGCCGCGCTGCAACACTCGGTCGTTAACGTACCGCACCATTTGGGAGGACGCGAGCCCCAGCGCCGTGCTGCAGGCCGTCATGATTAGGCCATCGCGAACACGCAAGAGCTTCTTTCGCGCGTAGATCAACAAGGTCACACTCGCGCTGGCAAGAGCCATCACCATCGCCGTTCCCTGCGAGTCGTGTTGGGTGAAGCCGAAGCCGGCGGTTAGCAACGGGATCGCGATCAACGCGCCTCCGATCGCGAACAATCCGCCGGCGAAGCCCACCACCGCTCCGAGACCGACGAAGAGAACAACCTCTGAGAAGCTCATGCCGATTACCTGTCGTCCACCATGAAATGTTAGCCAACCTCGATAAAGCTAGAACTTGTCTTTGTGCGCGAAACAAGCTCTCAAAACTTGTAGCCGGCCCACAACGCCCAGTAGTTGAGGTTGCGACCGGGCTGCGTCTGCTTTAGGAAGGTCCCGCATAAAAAATTCCGTAGTCGGCCTGAAACCAGAGATGACGATTCGCTTGCCATCGAATCTCCGTGCCAGGCCGGTTTCCAACGAATCGTGCGCGACTGTCGTCTGCGGCCGCTGATCAGAAATCCAGGCACGGCGTACACGCCATCCTCAAGACTCTCCCGCCACTGAAAAATCCAATCGACAGGAGATGGAAACATCGTGGGGAACGTCAAGTTTCGACGTGAGGGTGAACATCGATAAAGTTGATGGGTCCGGGACCGGTTGTGGCGAAGACGCCAAAGTAATTTCCCTTGGGAACAACGGATTGAATGTTCCGAGCGTGTTGCGCCCGGGATGGTCTCCACTCGCAATGTCGGCTTTGACGCTGAACCGCGGTTTAAGCGGGAGCGTCGGGAACCGATAGCCGGTTTGCGATGGCGACAGTCCATGCCTCGATGTTTGCCGAACCGAAAGTGCCGAACTGCCAGAGCGCCCTCATAGTCAAAGTCCCATCCGGGCTGTTCGGTTGCGGCGGGCGCGAAAATCCGCGCACCCAAGCGAGTGCCGCACCTCTTGGGCGGTGCCTCGTTCGAAGGTCAGCCTCTTTGCGGTTCAAGACCCAGGTAGTACACGATCCAAGAGTAGTTCCATTTGTCGAGGAGGGCCGTGTGGCGTACACGCCCCAAAAACCAACTGGTGGTTCGGGCGCGTTGTCGAAAAATCCGAATTGTCCAGGTCAGGGCGCATGGCAAATCCGTCGATTTGCCAAGAGTCGACCTTGGTCTTCACCATGAAGCCATCGAAGCTGAGCCGGACGTTCGGGCCTTCGCGCACGTCGATCAAGCGGCCGGAGCCGTATTCCAGTCTCCTGTCGTCCGACTCGAAGCTTGACCGAAGTTTCTCCTGCGGTTGTTCCCAGTTCCAGAAACGCCGCCTGGAAGTCGAGCTTCTTTTCATCGATGGGTCGCGGGCCACCTATCCGGAACGAATTCAAACCGCTCTTTAGCTCGACGAACGTGCGCACGTGTTTGCCGTAGTGAACGTCGAAGTGAATCATGTATCGTTCATTGAAATAGCCGTTCCAGAATGGCTGTTGGCCCCAGTTGTCATTTCCGATCTGTTCCCAGACCTCTCGCGCCTCTCCTCCGATCGTGAGATACCAATCGTTCGCGCCGTTTCGCAACGGGATGTACTTGATCGGGTCCCAGAAGTCCTGCCGGAGGGCCGGATCTCTCAGGAAGCTCCAGTCCTCGTCCTCACTCAGTAACTGGTAACTGCGATCCGGGATCGCTGGGGCGACTGCATGATCCGACTGGGCACGCGCTGGCAGCACGCCGACGAGGAACGCGACTGCGATGATTGGAAACATGCACTCGAATTCATTTCTGCAATCGCTTCCTTCCGCTGAATAAGCCTCGCTCATCAGAGTCACCGCGCTGCGGCTAGTTGCCCTGATTTCGTTCCGTCAGCGATCTATTTGCTGACCGGCGAGTGGATCTCGGCGATATAGCCACCGGGAAACTGCACGAGGGCCGCATCTCGCTGATCGGCGGTATAAGGAGGCACGACGATCGTGGCTCCGGCCACCTTCGCCTTTGCGAGAGTATCCGCCAGGTTCGCGACCTCATAGCCGGTCATCTCCCGTCCGTAGGGATACGGAAGATGGCCATCTGTCACGAGCACGGTCAGCTTGCCGAAGTTCGATTGGATCCGGATTCGCCGATAAGTGTCAGCTCGGCCGCCCGATCTCGATGCCAGGCGCATGCGCGTCATCGGAGATGACTTTGCCTTGAGAGAAGGCAAGGAAGCTCGCGAATGAACGCGGCCGCCCTGTCGGCGGACACATAGACGCGGTTTTCGGGAATGGTCTGGAGAGGCGTGTAGGACGGCGCGGTCGTATGCCAGTAGAGCTGCGTATTCACCCCGCCGGGCCATTGGATGACGGCATCTCTCCCGATCGGATCGTTAAAGGGCGCGACAAAGACGTCTGCGCCGTTTGCGCGAGCGGCACGGATCGCCGCATCCATGTCCGTCACCAGAAAACCCATCTTTTCTGCGCCGAACGGATATGGGATCGGTGTCTTGAAACCGAGAACTGACAAGTTCCCCGCTGGAGTCATCACCAGTTGCCACATTGTGCTGCTTGGAGTGGGCGTAATCGTGAGGACGAACTGTTTGGTGGTGGTGCCGCCGAATGTCGCCAATAAACTAGCGACAAAGCGGTCGAAATCTTCCGGAGCCACGTAGACATGTGTCGTGTCGTACTGCGGCCCTACAGCCACGCTTACGGTTTCGGTTGTCTTCGCAGCTTGGGCAAAAGCACTGACGTGCGGAGATCCGACCGCTAGACCGAGTGTCAGTAGCGCAACGCACGTTCCGACGATAATTTTGTTGAAGCGCATTCCGTCTTCTCCTAAATTGACAATCACTTAGTTTGCTCGACAACCTCGGGCGCTGAGACTGCTAAAGCGTTTCGAGCGGATGCTGCCGAATCGTAGGATTCGCCGACAAGACAAACAGAAGCAGCCTGCGAGACATCGACTTTCCTCGTGTGTACCCAGGTACCGATTGGTTCTCCGAGAACCATGCCTAGTAAACCCACCAAAGCTACGATCGGCGGGGCCGGGCTTTTTACACGGATAAGACCGTAAAAAACTCCCACGCCCAGCCCCACTACAAAAGAAATGAATAACACTTTCATAACTGTCCCCCTTCTCTACTGATCTAGAATGCAAAGCAGTCGCAACCCAACCCCCAAAGGCCAAGATCGCCCAGCACTTGGAAGTGCGATTTTGCCTGGCCAGCCGCGGAGGTCTCAATACGCGGAGCAGTCACAACCGAGACTCCGAAGCCCGAGTTCTCCCAAG
This sequence comes from uncultured Acidobacteriaceae bacterium, assembly GCA_963714225.1. Taxonomy (GTDB): domain Bacteria; phylum Acidobacteriota; class Terriglobia; order Terriglobales; family Acidobacteriaceae; genus Sulfotelmatobacter. The sequence goes on from CAVQNY010000043.1 coordinate 23,797, forward strand.
ACCGATTCGATGCGCTTTGTCGGCGCCATCTTTGAATACTCGCCTGCCGCGTAAACTAGCCTTCTATCGATTGAGTTTGATCATCGTTAGTCCTTTAGCTAAGCTAGTGAGAAGCCGCAGGACGACTCTGATCAGCACCGTCACAACCCCCAAGGCACATACTGAACCTAGATAAATGCCGAAGAACCAGATCAGCTTTCGAGAACGCGGTTTCATACCTCCCAGCCCTTCTCCGGTGTCTTGCCTCGGAACACACGATAGGCGAAAGCCGAGTAGGCAAGAACGACGGGAGTCACAACCGCTGCCCCTATCAGCAGAAAAACGTGGCTAAGAGTCGAGGACGCGGCGTCCCAAAGCGTGAGGCGAAAGGGCACAATATTCGGGTAGGCGACCAGAACGAGGCCCGATATTCCCAGTCCGAACAGACCCAGAGCCAGCGCGAACGGAAGGATGTCCGAGTGTCCGCCGTTAACCGCCATAACGGCCAGGAATGTAGCAAAGAAAAGAATAATAATGAGCGTAAGCGGCACAGAGTGCGCACTCCAAGCGGCTGCGATACCCGGCTGAACGAAAACCGACGCGATGCAGCACACCGCAGCGAGCCCGGCAAATAGAGGAGTGGCCCGGTGTAGCATTCGTTCAGCGAAGAGACGCAACGCTCCCGTGGCCTTCAGATGCAGCCAGCCACTGCCGAGAACAATATAGCCGATGAGAACGGCCGCGGCAGTGACGAGAGGGAAGGGGCGAAAAATGTCAAAGACACTCCCACTGAAACGGTTCGCGGTAATCGTCACGCCTTGAATGAGACCGCCAACGATTAAACCCTGCATCAAGGCAGCCATGATCGATCCAAAGCTGAAGGCAACGTCCCAGATGCGGCGATGGCTATCTACCTGATAACGAAATTCGAAGGCGACACCCCGCAATCCCAAAGACAGCAGCATGACAATGAGAGGCAAGTAGAATGCTGGCAGCAGAATGCTGTACGCAATAGGAAAAGCTGCGAGCAGGGCCACGCCAGCCATGATGAGCCAAGTCTCATTGCCGTCCCAGGTCGGCATGATCGAATCCACCATGTGGTCGCGCAGACGTTCGTCCGACTGGATGAGCAGCAGCGCTCCTACTCCCAGATCGAATCCGTCTAGCATCACGTAAAGCGCGATAGCGAAGGCTGCGAAAGCAGCAGAGAGGAGCGGTAGGTTCAAGGCAATTGTTCCTCCAGCGCGGGATGAGAGCTCGCAGCGTTGTTCATGACCTGCGGCCTGAGTGAATTCTTGAGCGAGCCCGAGGCCTCTGCGTGCGCAGGCGCTAATTCGGGACCGCGTCGGATCATGCGAAATGTGAAGACGAGGAAAGCCATTATAAATAGCGCGTAGATGCACACGAAGGCGATGAGCGTTGAAAGAAGCGCTCCGGCTGGCACCGGCGAAACGGCATCGGCCGTGCGCAGGATGCCCCAGATCACCCAGGGCTGGCGGCCGGTCTCGGCGACGTACCAGCCTCCTAGCGTCGCAATCACCCCCGAAGGCGTCATGATCACGAGAGCATGCAGGAACCAGCGCGTGGTGAAAAGACGTCCCTGCCAGCGCAGCCACAGCGATGTGACCGCGAGGCCGAACATAAGAATGGCCATGCCGTACATGATCCGAAATCCGTAAAAGACCATGACCATCCTCGGCTGACGGTCGGGAGGGGTATTTTTCATTCCGTTGACCTGGCCGCGCAGGCTGTGAGTCAGCCAAATGCTGCCGAGATAAGGAATGCCAATCGCGAACCGATTGCGCTGGTGCGCTTGATCGGGAGCGATGATCCAGTAATATGGCGCTGGCGATTGCGAATGATCTTCCCAGAAGCCCTCGGCCGCCTGCATCTTCGATGGTTGATACTTGAGCATCGTGCCGTACAGGATGTCTCCCAGAAAAACCTGACCGGCAATCAGTATGGTTGCGAAGGCGGTGCCAAGCGCGACGGTTCGGCGCCCAAAGTCCTCGTGCTTTCCATGAAGCAAGTACCATGCACCTACGCCGGCGACAAAAAAAGAGCCGGTAATGTAGGCAGCTGCCAGCATGTGCGGGAGACGGTAGAGCCATGATGGGTTCACGATGACATTTAGCCAGTTGGTAACAGCCACGTGCCCATTCTGGATAGAAACGCCGTCCGGAGTTTGCATCCAGCTATTCGCGGAAAGAATCCAGGAGGCTGACAGCAGCGTACCGAGTGCGACCATGCAGGTGGCGAAGAAATGGAGCTTGGCACCGACACGATGCAACCCGAAGAGCATGATGCCGAGGAAACCGGCCTCTAAGAAGAAGGAAGTAAGAACTTCCAACGCGATCATCGGGTCCAATTGCCGGACCGGCGATCTGTGCGAAGCGGGCAAAGCCGAGACCGAATTCGAACGATAGAACGATCCCGGTGACAACACCGACACCGAACGACATCGCAAAAATTCCCAGCCAGAAACGGTAGATCTGAAGATAAATGGCGTCTTTGGTCTTCAACCAAAGCCCTTCGACGATTGCCAGGAAGGTCGCGAGACCGATGGAGATCGTGGGAAAAATAATATGGAAGCTGACAGTGAAGGCAAATTGGACGCGTGCCAGGATCGTCGGGTCAAGTTTCACTGTCATGCTCCTTTCGTTTGCGGACGCCGGAAGATCAAGAGAGCCAAAGAGACGAATACCAAGAGGCCCGCGATCGCTTCCGATAGGCCGAACACGCCGATAATCACGAAAAAGAAAACCGCGCCTAGCAGTGTTGCAATAACTACACCTGTGGCTCGCGTCGCTGAAATTGTGGTTCTGCTCATTGCCGTCTCTTGAGTGCTGAACCTCACCATCGCTTTGCCAGCTAAGGCCGATTCGTCGCTGGCCGCGCGCGGTTGCGAACTCGTCCCTAATACGCGAAGCAATCGCAACCGAGACTCCAAAGCCCCAGTTGTCCCAAAACTGATCGGTGCGCCTTGTCGCCGCCGGAACGCTTGGCATCATGCGGTGACATTGCTTCGCACGCTGCGACGCCGGCGACCGGTCTCGACGCATATCCACCGTATTGCTTCACCGGGGACCAGTCCGGACTCACGGGCAGTTCTGGAGGCGCCATCTTTGAATACTCGCCTGCCGCGTAAACTATCTTGCCCCCGACAATCGTTAGTACCGACTCCAGGTTCTTGATCTCCTCTTCAGGAATTGAGAAATAGTCCGACGAGAGGACCGCCAAGTCTGCAAGCTGCCCTGCCGTCAGCGATCCTTTCTTGCCATCCTCCGTAGAAAACCAACTACTCCCCACGGTATACAGCTCCAGCGCTTTCGCACGGTCGAATCGGTTTTCCTCTGGATATAAACTCAACCCACCGATGGTCTTCCCCGTCACCAGCCAGTAGAGGGAAAGGAACGGGTTGTAACTGGAGACTCTCGTCGCATCCGTGCCCGCTCCCACGGGCACGCCCAACTCCAACATGCGCTGAATCGGAGGCGTGCGGATCGCCTGCTGCGAGCCATATCGCTCTACAAAATACTCCCCCTGGAAGGCCATGCGGTTCTGCACCGCGATACCGCCGCCTAACGCCTTAACGCGCTCGATGTTGCGATCGGAAATCGTTTCGCAATGATCGAAAAACCAATGCAGGCCGTCGAACGGAATCTCCCGGTTCACCTCTTCGTAGACATTCAGCGCCCGCCCGATCGTTTCGTTGTAGGTTGCATGCAGACGAAACGGCCAGCGATTTTCCACCAGATGCCGGATGACCGCTTTCAGTTCACTCTCCATGACCGGGAACATGTCGGGCCGTGGCTGGAGGAAGTCCTCGAAATCGGCGGCTGTGAAAACGAGCATCTCACCCGCGCCGTTCACGCGGTAAAAGTCGTCGCCCGCGCCGGGTTTCGTCATTTTTGTCCAATTTTGGAAATCGGACAGTTCCTGTTTCGGTTTCTGCGTAAAGAGGTTGTAGGCGAGGCGAATCGAAAGCTCCCCGTTTCGGTGCAGTTCGTTTACGACTCCATAGTCGTCGGGATAGTTCTGGAAGCCACCGCCGGCGTCAATCACGCTGGTAAGGCCAAAGCGGTTGAGTTCCTGGAAAAAGAGACGCGAGGAGTTGAGCTGGTCCTCGCGCGACAGCTTCGGTCCCCTAGCCAGTGTGGAATAAAGAATATTCGCGTTGGGTTTTGCGATAAGTAGACCGGTGGGATTTCCGCGCGAATCCCGCTGCACTTCTCCGGCGGGAAATTCCGGCGAGTCCTTGCCGTAGCCCACGGCGCGCAGGGCCGCCGCATTCAACAACGCACGGTCGTACAGGTGAAGAACAAAGACCGGGGTGTCGGGAGCCGCTGCGTTGATTTCATCGAGGGTAGGCATGCGTCGTTCTGCAAATTGGAATTCCGTCCAGCCCCCGACCACCCGCACCCACTGCGGCGCCGGCGTACGCGCTGCCTGTACCTTCAACATGCGCAATGCATCGGCAAGAGACGCCACCCCATCCCACCGCAACTCCATGTTGTAGTTGAGGCCGCCCCGAATTGGATGCATGTGCGAGTCATTCAATCCGGGAATCACGGTGCGACGCTCCCCGTTGATGACTTGCGTCCCCGGCTCTCGCAGTCGAAGAATCTCTTCGTCCTTGCCGACAGCTGAGATCTTTCCGCCAGTTATAGCAATTGCCTCGACAAACGATGGGACTCCGTTCGTTGCGATCTTGGCGTTGTGAATTATCGTATCAACAGACATAGGAATCTCCTTCCACGGTTCGAAACGGGTTAATGAGGGCAGGGAGCTAGCCTGCCCTCCCTGTTCACTATTTGTGGGCTAGCTCAAGCGGTGGCGTCCAATTGGGAAGTTCCGTTGGCGACGCACCATGCACCATCGTGTAGGCATATTCGACGCCCATGCCGTACGCACCTGCGTGCGTCTTTACAATGTCCATTACTGCGTCATAGGTTTCCCTGAGAGCCCAGTCCCGCTGCCACTCGAGCATGACCTGGATCCAGGTAACCGGTTTGGCCCCCGCCTGTTCCACGCGGCGCATTGCGGCATCATGCGTCCTGACATCGAGGTCGCCACAGAGGTCTTCCACCACATACACTTCGTAGCCGTCCGCGATAGCCTGGATTGTGGGAAAAGTTACACAAACCTCCGTCCAGAGTCCTGCGAGTACGATTTTTTTACAACCTGAGGCCTTGATGGCCGCAACGAACTTTGCATCGTCCCAGGAGTTCATGCTGCTGCGTTCGATGGGCGTGGTGTCGGGGAACTGCGCCTTGAGTTGCGGCCAGATATAGCCGCTGAAGGATTTCGTCTCGACCGTGCTGAGGATCGTGGGCACGCCGAACACTTTGGTCGCCTTTGAGAAACCCACGACGTTGTTGATGAGGCTTTGACGATCGATGCTGGTAATTCCGAACAGCATCTGTGGTTGGTGATCGATAAGCGCCACGACGCAATTGTCTGGCGTGAGCAACCCCTTTTCACTTCGTTTTGTACTACCGTTGTTTTGACTCACGACTTTCTCCTCTCTTGAGATGAAGGCACATTAGCAATGGCCTTTTGTAGCTGAACACATACGAACGATTGGTCACGCCGCTGCACTTCTTGTGGTTTTGAAGAAGGCAAGCATGTCCGCATTGATCTGTTCTGTTGGTACCTATGCGACTTTCCCCTTCTCAGGACTTGGCTTTGCTTTGGCCTGCTTTGACTTGATGAGGGCGGCCGAGGACGCTCCTTCGAGCGACAGTCCGTAGCCAACTTCTCGCACGATGCGCTCCTTCAACGGTTGAATGAAGTGGATGCGTGTGTTTCGGCGGGTCACCTCTGGGGCCTTCAGGTACAGCTCGGCCAATTCCCGCGCCCGGGTGAGCGCTTTACCGTTCGGTACAACCTCGGCAACCACTCCCCATTCGTGTGCAGTATGCGCCGGCAGCGGTTGTGGGTTCAGCAGGAACGCCTCCGCTCGCCCCGCTCCCGCGCGATAACTCCAGGTGGTAAAGATTCCGTCACCGGGTGCAACGCCCACGGAGAAGTGGGCCACATCCTGGAAGGTCGCACCATCCGCCGCCACAATTACACTGGCAAGCAGCGCGTAGTCTGAGTGCACATGCGCGCGTCCCTCGATAGCCGCGATGACTGGCACGCGTATGTTGGCTATGTTTTCCAATACCTGAACGCCTTCGTCGTGAACCTGGCTCCAAACGCCGGGATCGGAGACATCGCCGAAAGAGGACCACTCGACATCAGTAATGAACTCCCCGCCTGCGCCCGTCAGGATCACGATCTTGTTCGCTCGATCTTGCGAAATCCGGTAGAAGGCATCGACAAATTCCGTGTGAGCTGGCGCGGACATAATGAACGGCCCGCCGTTGCCGTGGAATTCAGCAACCAGCACACCGTTGGCATCTCGCGTCAGCTTTAGGTTGTGATAGGCTGTGAAGTAGTCAGCTTGAAGTGTTTGCATCGTTCTCCTCCTTGATTTGCCTCGCCAGAATGATCCGCTACTCTAGACTGAGCTTTCTATCGTGGCCGCGTCGGAACCGGCCTCCCTACTTACAATGCGAGAAAACGTTTGTTTCGTAACGCACACTCACGCGGCTCTCGGAACACTGTGGCATCGGTCGTTTGCTCAATTGCCAATCTGGTTTCTCGGCTCATTGTCCTAATCGCCTTCTCCCGCGATCCATTTGCGGATGTACGCTGGGCAATTCCTTAGCTGAATGCTGCCTGTCTCACAGCGCCCAAGAAAACTGACAACCTCTTGATCTACAAGCGTTAGGTCTTTCAAGTCCAAGACGATGCGGCGGTCCCTCGCTTCTGCACTGATGAGCTTCTCCAACTCACCTATGTTTTCTGCGCCCATTCGACCGCTCAGCTTAAAGACCACGTCTCCGTTCGCTGCCCGCGTGATCTTGAGCATCCACTCTCTCCTGAGAATTCTGCTTCTGTGACCTCCGTCACACGCACCTATAGAGGCAATCGCGGCGCCAATGTTAATGTGCTGAAAGTAATCCGCTTACTGAATAAAAGAATTGCGGAATTCCGCAATCTTGCGGAATTCCGTAACTAAAATATTCTGGGATTCAGCGAGGGTATTCAAATGCGACTTGGTGGGAGGCCCGCAGTTCTAAAGCGATTCTTGTCGATCTTTAGCGATCTGATCTTCGTCTCCAGGGTAGATCCCGGGATGCCGAGTTTAGCTGCCGCGCCTGACGGTCCCGATACTCGTCCTCGGCATTCGCGCAGGGCAGCCTCAATCATCTCTTTCTCCTGGGCAGCAAGCTTTCGAGGAAGCTCCGGCCGGGTATTCGGCTCGCTTGCAATGGGCCGCCGCGAGAGCCAACTCTCATCCACCGAGAAATTCTCCGTGTCGCACACAATTACAGATCGTTCGATGACGTTCTGCAATTCGCGAATGTTACCCGGCCAGGGGTAGGACTGAAGCAATTCCAGGCTCTTTTTGTTTACCGCACGGATGCTCTTTCCCGCTTTCCTTGCATAACGATCGATGAAGTACTCAACGAGCACCGGAATGTCTTCTCGTCGTTCACGCAAAGAAGGCACCTCAATCGGGAAAACGTTGAGCCGGTAAAAGAGATCACTCCGGAACGTGCCGGCAGCGATGGCCGCTTCCAAATCGCGGTTCGTTGCAGCAATCACCCGAACATTTGTTCGGATGGATCCAGTCCCACCGACACGCTCAAATTCGTGCTCCTGCAGAACACGCAAAAGAGCGATCTGGGTCTCGGCAGGAAGTTCTCCGATTTCATCGAGGAAAGATCGTGCCTCCGTCGGCCAACTCAAAGCGCCCCAAACGTCGCTGGGTTGCCCCTGTGAAGGCGCCTTTCTCATGCCCGAACAATTCTGATGCGATCAAGTCGCGTGGGACTGCGGCGCAGTTCACACTGACAAACGCACGCGAGCAACGCTGGGATCGCTTGTGGACGGCACGCGCGATTAGTTCTTTGCCCGTGCCCGTTTCGCCGGTGATCAGAACGGTGGAGTCCGTGGGGGCGACTTTGGCAATCCGGGAGAGAACAGCCTTTAGTGCCTTCGAGGTGCCGACGATTTCCTCGAACATCGAGGCCCTGTCCAGTTCGTCCCGCAGTGCCAAATTTTCTTTGTAGAGTTGGTCCTTGAGCGCCCTGATCTCACCTTCTGCCCGCTTTTGCTCGCTCAAATCGAGCACGAAAGCGACGCCCTCGTTCCCGCTGTCTTCGAAGAGTGCGCCGCCCAGCAGCACAGGCACGCGGCTGCCATCTTTCCGGAAGTACTCCTTCTCGTAAGGTTGGAAGACTCCCGGTCGCCTTTAACTCAGCTATTGCCCGTTCGTCGCGGTCGCGCCATTCGGCGGGCGTGAGGTCTGTCCAGCGCACGCGACCGGAAGCGAGATCTTCACGGCCGTATTGCACCATGCGGAGAAACGCTTCATTAGCCCCGACGATCGCACCGTCGAGATCCACATGACAATGCCCACAACATTGGACTCGACCAGGCGCCGGATCTTTGCCTCGCGTTGTTCGAGATCGCGGTACAAACGGGTATTTTCCAGCGAGATGGCGGCCTGCGAGGCGATGAGCTTCAGCACCGTGATCCGGGTCGGCGTAAAGGCGCGGGTAGTCAGATTGTTTTCGAGGTAGAGCGCGCCGATGAGCCGGGCCTGGTTCGTCAAAGGCAAGCAGAGAATGGAGCGGGCGCGATGCTGACGGATGTAGGGATCCGCAGCAAACTGGGGCTGGGCCGAGGCATCGTCGAGAATGATGCTATCCCGGGTGCGCAGGACATAGTAGAGGACCGACTCCGGCAGCATCGCCTCACTCACCGGCATATCGCGCGGTTGCACGTTGACCGTGTCGCCGCTGGTCGTGGCTTCCGCTGCTATTCGCTGCTCACCTCCTCGGGCAAGAATCAGCAGGCCGCGCTCCGCACCGGCCTGCTCAATCGCCGTGCGCATGAGCGTATGGATCAGTTTTTCCAGGACAATCTCACTCGAAACCGCCTGCGACACCTTGATCACGGTTGCGAGGTCGAGGTGTTCGACCGGCGTCGCGATCGTGCTCGTCGGGCCGGGCGCGGGCTCTTCCGCCCTAAGGTGCGGGTACATCTCCTCGAGTTGTCGCACCTTTCCGTCGGCTCCCCAACGCAGGTAGCCGTAGCGAGCCTTCCTCAAGTACAGATGTGCGATGTCCTCGAATCCACGCGCCGCGTAGAACCGCGCGGCGAGCTCGTCGGTAAGCGCCTCATTGTGAACAAAGCCGTTTGCCTGGGCCGAGTGGATGGCCTGCTCGTACAGCTGTTCGGCATCAAGCACGCGGCCTTCGATGCGGGCGATCTCGGCGCCGACCAGTGCGGCGCGGTTTTCGAAGTTCTCCGGGCAGTTCTCCGCCCAGACCTGTAGCTGCTTGTGATGCGCAGCAACAGCGTCCAGGTGCTGCAACCGCTCGCCGGCCGAGTGCCGAATCGCAACAGGCGGCTTGGGCCAGCGCACCGTAAAAGTGATATTCGGCTTCCTCAAACAACGCGGATACGGTCCAGAGAAGCGGTTGTGCTTTCGATGCGGCGTCGATGGCCGTCGCATAGTCGCCCGCAATACAGCGCGCCTGCAATTTCCGGATCCAGTACCGACACGCAGGGGTCGCCAAGGACCGGTCGCTGGACAAATGGTGTTCGGTGCGAACCTCATTGAGCTGCGCGTCGTCAAAGCAGCCGAATTTCGGCGTCAAGCCGCGCAGCATCCGAATCAGCGCGAGTTGCACTGTGATGTCATGAATGACAAGGCCGAACCGCGCCTTCTCGGCGAACGCGAGGCCATGTTCGGCTTCAGCTTGCACCTCGAGCAGCGGCTCGCCAGCGAAGAGAAGGTCCGAGTTTAGATTGTTGCACGTGTAGGCTGCATACGTGAGGTCTCCGATCCGGTTCGCCGCTTCGAAAGCGCGGCACAGCAGATCACGGCAAGCCCGCACGTGTTTTATCCAGGGCACGACAAAAATCGCGAAGCAATGATAGGTGCTCGCCTCGAAGCGTTTTAGCCCGCGTCGTTCGACGAGCTCATAGCCGAGTTGGCCGAATCGACATCCAGCCCTGTAGTCGCCGAAATGCGGTCCGGCGATCCTGGCGAGCCATACGTAGGCGACACACGAAGCATCGCAGTTGCCGTGCTCGAGGCTGAGGCTGACCGCCTTGCAGATGGTCAGGGAAGCCAAGTTCTCATCGGTTTGCATGGCTGGCGGCAAGACTTTAATTAGAACGTCGACGGTGGCGAGGGAGGCCGGGTCATCCATTAGAGGCAAATCAATGAGATCCTCGATAGTCCGGCTCCCGAGCAGTGACCAGATGCACTCGTATTCGCGTAGCACCTCCTCCTCTTTCGGATGGGGTGACCAATCGATACCGACATGCCGGAGGTAGTTAAGACAAACAGCGACCGCGCGGCCAGTCTGAAGGAGGGCCGTACAGACATCCATGCGCAAGCTTGCGAGGATTGCCTGTTCGACCGTTGTCGCGGCGCGATTCGACAACGCAGCCAATCGCTCCTCTGCGACCGACAACTGGCCGGTCAAAAATTCGCATTCGGCCCGGGTCAGCTCCAGCGCAAAAATCAGCTCATGTCTGCGCTCCCAACAATCGTCCTTCAATAGCTCCCCACCGGCGATGAGATAGGTGAGCGCCGAGGCATAGGCAGTGGACCCCTTGGCGCGCTTGCCACCGAGCAGGTTGAGCTCTGCGAGTTGGTCCCGTTCCTCTGGTTGGGTGATCAGCGGGGCGCCGCGGTTGAGCTGATTGAGGATCTCGAAGATCGCCTCCTCCCGTTTGTCGGCGGGCGTTTCCGTCAGCCAGCAGCCTTCCTATCCGGAGATGGACCTCAGCGCGCAATGCTTCTGGGATTAGCGAATAGGCGGCCTCCTGCACCCGGTCGTGAATAAATTTGTAAGACCCTTCCAGGCGCTCGATCAGTTCCTGACGGACCGCCGGCCACAGAACCGCATGCACCTGCTCCTCGGGGGTCTCCAGAACGGCCGAAAGCATCGGGGTCGCGCCAACGTTGCCGAGACAGGCGAACTGCTGCAACGCGTGCTGCGTTTCGGCCGGCAAGCGGGTCACCTTGCCCAGCATGAGGTCTACGACATTGTCGGTATAACCCTTGTCGTGAATGCGACCGAGATCCCAGGACCAGCCCGCCGCGTCCTGATCGAAGCGGAGCAATCCCTCTTCCGCGAGCGAGTAAAGAAACTGAATCACGAAGAAGGGATTGCCGGCGGTCTTCTCATGCACTAGTTGCACCAGCGGCGCAGCGTCGGCCGGATCGCAGCGAAGCGCATCGGCGATCAACTGTCCAAGGTCGTCACGGGCGAGCGGCGCCAGGCGAACTTCCTGCACCCGCGCTCCGGCTTGGCGGATCGCTTCGAGCTTGCGCGTCAATGGATGAGCGGCATCAACTTCATTGTCGCGGTAAGCGCCGATTAACATCAGATGTCGCAAATCCGACCGGGTCAGCAGATCCTCCAGCAGGTCGAGGGTCGCAGCGTCGAGCCACTGCAAATCGTCGAGAAACAGCGCTAGCGGATGTTCCGGCCGGGCGAATACGCCAATGAAGCGCCGGAAAACGAGCTGGAAACGGCTTTGCGCTTGCTGAGGCTCAAGCTCCGGGACCGGCGCCTGGTCTCCGATGATGAGCTTCAGTTCGGGGATGAGGTCGGTCATGAGCCGTGCATTCAGCTCGAGCGCCTCCAGAAACGCGCCGCGCCAGATCGCCAGTTCGGCGTCGCTCTTGCCGAGAAGAGGCCGTACAAGGCTTTGAAATGCCTGCACCAGGGTCGAATAGGGAATGTCGCGCTTGTACTGATCGAACTTGCCTGAGGCGAAGAGTCCTCGCGGTGGAGCAACCACCATGTGCAGCTCATTGACGACAGAGGATTTTCCAATGCCGGAATATCCCGAGACGAGCACCAATTCCGGCGCGCCGCCCTTGACCACGCGGTCGAAGGCCGCGAGCAAGGCGTCGACCTCGCGTTCCCTGCCGTACAGCTTCTCGGGGATCAGCAGCCGATCGGGGGTGTCATGTTGGCCAAGCGGGAACTCAATGACGTGCCGGTGAGCTTCCCACTCGGCAAGACAACGCCGTAGATCACTCTCAAGGCCGGTCGCAGTCTGGTAGCGCTCCTCGGCCGTTTTGGCGAGCAGCCTCATGATGATTTGGGAGACGGCGATTGGGATATTGTCCAATCGCTCGCTTGGCGGCACCGGTCTTCTGGCGATATGGCAGTGAACCCATACCATCGGATCGGACGCGGTGAACGGCAGCGAGCCGGTAAGTAACTGGTACAGCGTGACGCCGAGAGAGTAGAGGTCGCTGCGGGAATCGATCGAGCGGTTCGTCCGCCCGGTCTGTTCGGGGGCCATATAGGCAAGCGTGCCGGCGATTGTTTCGGGCGGCTCGGGCGTTTGTCGCTCGCGCGGCAGGCGCGAAGCGAGTCCAAAGCCTGACAGCCACGCTTCGCCGGTCGAAGTGTTCACAAAAACGTTTGCGGGTTTGATGTCTCTATGGAACAGACCGCGCTGATGCAGACGCCCCAGCGCCGCGGTTATGCCTATGGCAACGCGTAAAAACAGGTCCAATTCCCACGGTTTGCCGAGCAGTCGCGCAAGCACCTCCCCGCCGTGATCTTCAATGAGCAGCGCCGGTTTTCCGTGGTCATGAATGAGCTCCAGGGGCCGTGCAGCCCAGCTTGGATCGAGCTCACTCCGCAAGTCATACGCGTGTTCCAGCCGCGCGCTGCTGCTCGGCGCGGGCTGGTCTACTGCAGAGGTCAAGACCAGGACTGGGCAGGACGCACCGGCTTTGGCGCTCCTCGACAGACGGAACTCCCCGTCGTTCCATAAGGTCTCGAAATCGGAACTCAAAGGCTCTCCCACTCCACAAGATTATCTCGCGCTACGATGCCCCAAGCAAATTGACTGAGCGCGTGTTAATGCTCGTGTCCTTTCTTGGCTTATCGTTCGGCTCCTCACCGTTTCTTTGCCGTTGCGTGAAACGTAGCCTAAAACGGTCATGCCGTTCATGGGGGTGATAGCGCACCTTGCCTCTCCGGCCTTGAGCATGAAGCATGCCTCCTTTCGTTTTGCCCTTCACCGTGCCAGCCCAACTGGCACGTCCTATTGGCTCATCGGGGTAGCCGCGTAAGGCAGAGAACACCGAACGAGGCGATCAAAAGCACGGTCGACAATAACATTAGAAGCTTCGGCTGGAAGCTCGCCCCGTTCCACTCTCCGCCGGCGACGCCCCAAACGTTTGCGGTCAGGATGGAAACCGAAATCCCCAGCGCCCAGCCATAAACAGAGCCCGCACTTCCCAGGATGGACGCCCCAAATCCGTAGAGCAGGATGGCGCCAAACCACATGCTCCCCATCAGGGCGGAGCGGCACCATCTGCCTACACAATGATGTCCTTCAAAGAGCACAGGCCAGGAACCGCGAAGGGATATCAAATATGCCGGGTAACCCATATTAAAGATCAGCCCTCCGAAAAGTGCCGGGATCCAGACAGCTAAACTAGCGAGCAGGGGCGGCGAACCGTCTATCCTGGCGTTCGCAATGAGGGGGGCTCCCGAGGCAAAGCCTACATTCAATACGGACGACAAACAACCTGCCAAAACAGCCAGGAGCACCGCCACGAACGCGCCGGTGGAAGGCCGCACTTCATTCAACTTGTTCTGCTGAGATCGATCCCTGCTGACCGACGCTCCGGCGCAGAGGATTAGGCTGAGAATCAACAGCGTCAAGCCGAAGATCAGCCACTGCAAATGCCTCCGGTCCATTTGTACCCCTCCAACCATAATAGGCCAGAAGCTACCCAGGAAAACCACTATCCCTGAAACCAGAGCGTTGGTAATGGCGATTCCCAACCGGGCCAGGCTCACCCCAAAAAGTACCGAACCGGCGCCGAATAGCAGTCCACATCCACCCACCTGAGCCGTGAGGTGAGGATCGCGAATGAGGGTTTGACGGATGATTTGCGGGGCGAAAGCGAGGGCCAGGCCGATGGGTAGTATCGCCATCGCGAAGGCAGAGTAGATGAGCCAAATATGTTCCCACTTCCAGATCAGGATACGCTTGGAGGGGACAGGAAATGACCCGTTTGCCACACCCCCGGCCGCAATAACGAAAACCCCGTTGATCGAATCCGAAATCATGCCTTGTTCCAGCAGGTTCGATTAGTCGAAATGAAACACCTCTTCCCACGACGCGGAATCAGTTTCCTAGAGCAAGTGCCCCATCGCCCGGTCCCGGCGTCTTTTGATGTCGCTCTCAGCCACGCGGGCGCCCGAAGCGTCGATGCCCTCCGCCTCGACGTAGGCGATCACGGTCCCCCCCGGCAATAAAGCAGCTGCGCATCCACCCGAGCCCGGTCTCCCGCCACGACGGTCACGTTCGACAGCATTCTGCTGAAGCTCGGCGCTTCAACGGTTACGGTATATGGGCCCGGTAACAGGGGGTTAAAGACAAAACCGCCATCCGAGCCGGACCACTGCTTGCGGGTATCACCAGTCGCCGTAATTGTGACTGCGACTTTGGCGTTCATTACAACCGCTCCCGTGGCGTCACTCACAGTTCCGACGATGTCCGACGTTGTAATTTGGCCGAATGCCTGTTGCCCCGCCAGAAAACAAACACTGAAACCGCTCACGCAGAATGCCGCGTAGATTATAATCGCCCGCAGGTCGCGGCTTTTGCGCCTGGCAGTCTCGGATCGATGGTTCTTTATTCCCTGTCGGCTGTTATACCACAGTGGAGAAAATGCTGCGGGGGGAATGCAAAATACGCGTACCTCGCTACCCACTTTTTAGCAAGATTTTTTGCGTCCGGCGCAAACCTCGTTGCGGCCGTAGGCCACGCTCCACTACCCGCTAGGATTTGGAAATCCTGGTTCAGAATGCTAAAAAGGAGTTCCTTTTATCAGGTTGCTGACATCACAGTTACCGTTTCCGACTTTTCTAGGAGAGCAAATGGATTACAGACTATTGGGAGGTTCAGGTCTGAAGGTATCGTCTCTATGTTTTGGCCTCGGCACGTTCGGCGGAGGAACTGAGTTTTTTAGGGCGTGGGGCTCGACCGGCGTCGAAGAGGGGAAAAGACTTGTTGGCCTTTGTCTTGACGCCGGCATCAATGTCTTCGACACCGCGGATGTCTACTCCAACGGCTTGTCGGAGGAGATCTTCGGACAAGCCATTCAGGGAAGACGCCACGAACTATTGATCTCGACCAAGGCGACCTTCCCCTTCGGCAAAGGTCCGAATGACGTCGGGTCGTCCCGCTATCACCTGATCCAGGCATGCGAGGGCAGCCTGAAGCGGCTGGGCACCGATTACATCGACATTTACCATATGCACACCTTCGATGCGCTGACGCCTGTCGAGGAGGTGCTGTACACCCTCAATGATTTGGTGCACAGCGGCAAGGTCCGCTACATCGCCTGCTCGAACTTCTCTGGCTGGCATTTAATGAAGTCGCTTTCCATATCGGAGAAGTATGGCTGGGCGAAATATGTCGGGCATCAGGTTTACTACTCTCTGGTGGGCCGTGACTACGAGTATGAGCTCATGCCGCTCGCGCTCGACCAGAACGTGGGGGCATTGGTCTGGAGTCCGTTGGGATGGGCACGATTGACCGGCAAAATCCGGCGTGGGCAGCCGTTGCCGCAGGTAAGCCGTCTGCCTAAAACCGCGGATGGCGGGCCCCCGGTTCCCGACGATTATCTCCACCGAGTTGTCGACGCCATCGATGCCGTCGCACAGGAAACGGGCAAGACCGTGGCGCAAATTGCGCTCAACTGGCTGCTGCGCAAGCCTACGGTTTCAACCCTAGTCATTGGGGCGCGCAATGAAGAACAACTGATGCAGAACATCGGAGCGGAGGGGTGGCGGTTGACGCCGGAGCAAGTGGCGAAACTGGATGAGGCCAGCAAATCGGCTGTCCCTTATCCTTACTGGCACCAACGTCAGTCTCAGGATCGAAACCCGGTGCCGCCATCTGTCGGCCAATAAACCCTCGTTCTTGCGGCCGGTCATACGCCCGCAGCTTTTTCAGCAACGCTGCGCTCAAGCCTAGCCAAGACTACGCGCCAGAGGTACCAGGGCATCATGGATGATTATCTCTTGCCCGCTTTTGGCAGCGCTTTTCTACGCGACATGACAACCTCAACATTCAACGCTACTTCTCGCAAATGTCAAATAGCGAACTCTCCCGTGAGTCGCGCCTCAGCCGCCGCTTTGGGATCGCGCATAGGTAATGTAGCAAAGGCTCGAAATCTGTCCGGATATCGGTATTTGAGTGTGCCGAAAACCTGAACGTTCCGATCTATCTCCACCCAAACCGGCCGTCTCGACCGGTTGTAAGTGGCGCGGATCGCGGCACACGGAGGACTTGATCGCCTCCCATAAATATGGGAACATAACACCATGAAGACAACTCTGGAAATTCCCGACGCCATTTTCCGGCGCGCCAAGTCGGCAGCCGCCGAGCGTGGAATCCCCCTCCGCGAGTTCGTCACCGAGGCGGTAAAGGACAAGCTGGCGGATACGCGCAAGGAGGGCGACAAGCCATGGATGGCGGCTTTTGGTAGGCTTCGGCACATGCGCAAGGAAAGCGCCAAGATCAATCGGCTGATTGAGGAAGAATTCGAGCAGGTCGAAGCGGAAGATCGACTGTGATCTTGGACACGAATGGGCTTTCAGCTCTGGCAGAGGGCGACTCTGGACTGGAATCGGTCCTCCGCAAAGCTTCGCAGCTCGCGATTCCTGTCATTGTCATTGGCGAATACCGGTATGGTATTTCACAGTCCCGCCATCGCAAGGACTACGAGGAGTGGTTGGCCGAATACTTGCCCAGGTTTCGGATTCTCGATGTCGATGAGCGGACTACGGTCTTCTATAGCGTGGTGCGCAGCGAGCTTAGAAAAGCTGGCAGGCCGATTCCTTCCAATGATGTTTGGATCGCAGCCTTATGCCGCCAGCATTCTTTGCCTCTCGTCAGCCGCGACCGCCACTTCGATGCGGTTTCTGGTGTCACAAGAATCGCTTGGTGATCGAACCTTCTCTCGCCCTACACCGCAACCGGTCGACCTTCGTGAAAGGTAACATCCTAAGTCGGCGCTATTCGTGTGGCCTCAATTTCTTGTCTGAGGAACGCTCCTATTTCGAGATCCTATCTAAATCCCGTTACTTCCAGTTTCCAGTTTCCTTCTTAACACTAAGTCTCTTCACAATTGAGAAAGCCAGAGCGCAAAATTGGCTCAAAGGCTGCGCTCTCAAACGAATACCAGCCGTTATGATAGCAGTCTCCGCCTGTTGAAGGATACGAACGGCGTCCGCGTAAAATATCTCGCCTTCCGGCCTCAAACGCGCGTTGCGACCGTTTCGCGAAAAGAGTTTTAGGCCAAGTTCGTCTTCCAGATCGGACAGAGCCTGGCTGATCGAGGGCTGAGCAATATGCAGCCGCCGCGATGCCTCCCGATACCCTTTGCACTCTACCACTGCGGTGAAATAGCGCAGATGTCGTAGTTTCATCTGATAGGCGCTCCCTATCAGTCTGATTGCAACATACGACGTATCGCGATGTCACTTCCCAAATCTATTAAGGTGCAGCGATTTGGTCTTGCAGAGATGCTAAGGAACTTAGAAATGGCAGTGAATTAAACCGGATCACGCGAATGCGCCGATACTAAGGTCTAATTGAATCGCCTCGGTGCGTGTGTTATTCACGGCGTGAGGCATGGAATAAGAGATGAAAGTGGAACGCTTTCCCCCGACCCTGAAACAGAGCCGCGTCATTGGGTACGGCATGATCAGGCTTTCGCAATGATGTTGCGGCCCGGCTCAATTGAATGGGGCTCGAAGCGTTGCGCGCTGGAAAAGTTCGCCTACACGGCCGGCGACCTTGCGCTGTGCGATCGCCATGTGGGTGAGTGGGTTGGCCTTATGAACGTATCGCACCTGCAGCTCGGTATTTCCGACGCGGCACTGATGGCCTGCTCTGACGGAGCTTACGGCGAGGTAGAACTGCGCGCTTCACGCAAGTTTGCAGACCCGCGCCTGAGTGCGATGGTTGCGGCCGTTCATGCGGAGATGGTTGCTGGCTTTCCGAGCGGGCGGCTGTTTCTGGATTCTGTCGAACAGGCGATGGCTGTAACCCTGGTCAATGGTCATGCAGTAAGGCACCGTCCTGTGCAAATTTACCGAGGCGGACTCGGCTCGGCGCGCTTGCGAAGGATCAAACAATTGGTCCATGCGAAGATGGAAGACGACCTGAGTCTCGACGAGATGGCGCAATCGGTAGGATTGAGCACAGCTCATTTCGCGCGGATGTTTCGCAAGTCAACGGGCGCGACCCCGCATCAATTTGTTCTGCGCCAAAGGCTTGAGCGCGCTAAAGCGATGTTGCGTGCTCCCGATGCGCGGGTATTGGACGTGGCCATTGCCTGTGGCTTCAAGACCCAGCAGCACTTTGCACAGGCCTTTCGTGAGATCTGGGGAGTTAGCCCGACAGAGTATCGCCAGAATTTTGTCGGTTCCGAAGCAACTTGCGCGTGCGAAATCTGCTCCGAAGATTCGTCACGCCTGGTGATTTCTGGTTAGTGACCAGAACTTCAGTCTCACAGGTTGCCGTTCACTTCCTTGTTAATGCGCGTATAGAGAAAACACTGGTGAAAAATCTCTCCATCCGAGAAGGCTGCAAGACAGAACTCCTTCCGATTTGGCCTGGACGGAGTGCGAACCAGACTCAAACCCTACGAGGATAAATCAATGACCTTCAAAGCGCTTCTCGCCACCAAAGATGGTGAGAAGATCTCGACGGACCTAGTCGAATTGGAAGAAAAAGACCTCATGTCAGGTGACGTCACGATCGCCGTCGACTACTCGACCGTGAACTACTAAGGATGGAATGGCGCTTACAGGTCGCGCGCCGATCATCCGGAAATTTCCGCTGATCCCGGGCGTCGATCTTTCCGGCACGGTCCAAGCCTCCTCTTACTCGGGCATCAAAGTGGGGGATAGGGTCGTTGCCAATGGCTGGGGTCTCAGTCAGACACATAACGGCGGCTACGCGCAGAAAGCTCGGATGAGCGGCGAGTGGCTCGTCAAGATTCCGACGCCGCTCTCAAGCAGGGATGCCATGGCTATCGGAACGGCAGGCTACACGGCAATGCTGTCGGTGCTGGCTCTCGAACATGGTGGCATTACCCCCGACCGTGGCGAAATCCTTGTCACGGGCGCCAGTGGCGGCGTCGGATCGATTGCGATCACGCTACTATCGGAACTCGGCTACCGTGTTGTGGCTTCAACCGGCCGTCTCGAAGAGGCCGATTATCTGCGCAAGCTTGGCGCAGCCGATGTCATTGATCGGCGTACGATCTCTGAACCGGGCAAGCCTCTCGCGAGTGAGCGATGGGCCGGGGCGGTGGACTCTGTCGGCAGCCATACGCTGGCGAACGTGCTGGCCCAGACTCAATATCGCGGCGTCGTGGCGGCGTGCGGCCTCGCTCAGGGCTCCGATCTTCCGGCAACCGTGCTTCCTTTCATCTTGCGCAACGTTACGCTCGCCGGCATCGATTCCGTGAACGCACCGCACGCGGTCCGGGTCAAAGCCTGGTCGCGTCTGGCTCGCGACCTTGATCTCAAGAAGCTCGCTCAGACGACGCAGGTGATCGGTCTAGCCGAGGTGCCGGATATTGCTAGGCGCATTCTCGAAGCAAAGATTCGGGGCCGCGTCGTCGTCGATGTCAACCTGTAACTGCATCGAACTCCGCCATCACGCACACTTGCCGTAGTTCATTCCAACTCTCGTCCTCGATCCCTCACTAAAAGTTGGAGTTTCTCGGACGAGCGTGAATTTAGCAAGATTCCGACCATCCCAGCAGAAATCCGCACAAGTCCGTTCCCGATATGCATTTTACTCACAGTTGTGAGCAGAGCCGCAGCGTTAACAAACCAGAAACCAGGTCAACTGCTTACTGTTTGCGGTCGGAACTAATTCAACCCAGGAGAGAAGTCAATGGAAGCAATCGGATTGTTGGTCACGCTCGAAGCACGCTCAGGCAAGGAGGCCGATGCCGAGGCATTTCTAAAGTCAGCTCAAGCACTCGCGCTGAATGAAAAGGGGACCTTGAAATGGTATGCGTTCAAGATCGGCTCGCGGAAGTTCGGCATCTTCGACACCTTTGCAAATGAAGCGGGCCGCAATGCTCACTTGACTGGCGAGATCGCGAAGGCATTGGGAGCTCGGGCCAGCGAATTATTTGCGGTTTCTCCGCAGGTGGAAAAAATGGAGATCCTTGCAAACACACCCTTAAAAGGGTGAGTGCAAGTTTCTCAGGGACCCTATGAGCCGCATAGGCCGCGAGACTAAATCACGAGCAAAAGGAAAATCACATGAGTCAAGCAGTCAGCAGTTTCAAACAACAGAAGTATGACGCCGGTGTCGCGAGAGTCGACATGAAGTTCGAGGTCTCGCTCATCCCCGTCTCGGACGTCGACCGTGCAAAGGAGTTCTACACAAGGCTCGGATGGCGGCTCGACGACGATCTCGTTGTGGGAGACGATTTTCGCGTCGTACAGATCACTGGGTTCAGGGAGTTCGATTTCATTCGGCAAAGGGGTTACGTCGGCCGCGCCTGGCTCGTTCAGGGGCGGGCTGATCGTCTCCGACATCGAAGCCGCCCACAAGGAACTCGTGTCCAGGGGCGTCAACGCGAGTGAAGTATTCCACGGCTCGCCGTTCTCGCCGGCAGGACGCATCAGCGGCCCGGACCCCGAGCGCCAGAGCTATCGCTCATACGTCGCATTCGAAGATCCCGATGGCAACGCGTGGATCGTCCAGGAGGTCACGCGCCGGGCGCCTGGGCGCATCGATCCCGCAACGACGACCTTCGCTTCCGCAAATGATCTGGCAAGCGCGATGCGGCGTGCGGCAGCTGCCCACGGCCAGCACGAGAAGAGCAACGGGCAGGGCGACGCGAACTGGCCGGACTGGTACGCAGCGTACATGGCGGCGGAGCAGGCAGGGACCGAGCTGCCAAAGTGAACGACTATCTACTTGTGACTAGTAGCTAGATGTGCTGGGTTGGGCTCGCTCGTGTTTCCATCGATCCTGGCCGAGCGCCATACAACTCAAGGAGCGCACAATGTTTCACCCTAACCGACGCGATGTTTTGAAAACACTTGGTGTTCTTGCCGCAGGCGCAGCAATCGGGAAACCGGCTCCATTCTTGCATGGGATGGCAGCTTCGACAACTTCACAACCAGAAGCAGGAGAAAATGATATGCCAACGATTACGACCAAAGACGGTGCCGAGATTTTCTACAAGGATTGGGGCCCGAAGGATGCTCAGCCCATTGTGTTTCACCACGGCTGGCCTCTGTCGTCGGACGACTGGGATACGCAAATGCTGTTTTTCCTAGCCAATGGCTATCGCGTCGTCGCACATGACAGGCGGGGCCACGGTCGCTCCTCGCAGGTGGACACAGGCAACGACATGGACCACTATGCGTCCGACACCTCGGCGGTAGTCGAGCATCTCGACCTGAGGAATGCAGTCCACATCGGCCATTCGACGGGCGGCGGCGAGGTGGCGCGCTATGTCGCGAAGTACGGCGAGCCTCAGGGCCGCGTAGCCAAGGCCGTGCTGATCGCCGCCATTCCCCCGCTCATGCTCAAGACCGAGAAGAACCCAGGTGGCACCCCGATGGAAGTGTTCGACGGCTTCCGCAAGGCGCTGGCCGCGAACCGTGCGCAGTTCTTTCTCGATGTCCCTTCGGGTCCGTTTTACGGCTTCAATAGACCCGGCGCAAAGGTATCGCAAGGAATCATCCAGAATTGGTGGCGTCATGGGATGATGGGCAGCGCACTGGCTCACTACGAAGGCATCAAGGCTTTCTCTGAGACCGACCAAACGGATGATCTGAAAGCGATCACGGCTCCGACTCTCGTGATGCAGGGTGACGATGATCAGGTCGTACCGTACAGAGATGCTTCAGTGCTGCAGGCCAAACTGCTCCAGCATGGCACGCTCAAGATTTACCCTGGCTTCCCGCACGGCATGATGACCACTCATGCCGACGTAATCAATGCGGACATCCTCGCATTCATCCGAAGCTAAACCAAAGGAAAAAGAAACAACAATTACGGCAAAAATGATCATCAAGGAGAAACAAATGAAAATCTCACAGAGCTACCGAACTGACTCCGCACCCCTAGATCCCAAGTCAACGCTCCGAGGGCTGATGCAACGTCTCGGCTTAACCCTTCTCGCCTGTACGCTCCTCATCGGTGTGGCCGAGGCGCAACAAGCGGCCCCCCCAATCTCCGGAGTTATTGGAAAAGTCCAGTCATTTACCGGCAGCACACTCGACGTTCAGACACCTGCAGGCGTGGTCCACGTTGATGTCAAGCAGCCGCTCACAACCTATAAACAAATACCTTCGGATTTGAATCATGTCACGCCCACGTCTTACGTCGGCGTTCCGTCGACCGAGCAGGCGGATGGGGAAGAAGTAGCGAAGCAGGTCATCATATTTCCACCGGAACTGAGTGGAGCTGCAGAAGGTAGTGTTCTGACCGACCCGCCGGGTGCAACTACTCACAGCAGAATGACCAACGGCTCCGTCTCGCGCCCTGCCTCGCACTCACGCATGACGAACGGCACGGTACAGAAAGGCAGCGGCACCAACCTGGTGGTCCAGTATCAGGATGGCTCCAAGACGTTCTCCGTGCCTGCAAATGTCCCCGTGACGCTGGTCGCACCCGAAAAAGTCACATTCAATGCTGGCGACGTCGTCTATGCGACAACAGAGAAGCGTCCGGACGGAACACTTGTGACGGATAAGATTTTCCAGTTCATTCCAGCGGCGCCGCCCGATACCAAGTAGTAAGGATTCCGAGCAATGAGCCATTCAACACCTCCTGATTGTGAACCGCACTCTACGAGCACGTTACCGGAACAGCCGGGCGTGCTCGTCGTCAGGAAACACCATTTTTTGGTGCGCTGGAGTCACTGGCTGAATGTGCCGATCCTTCTTGGCCTCATTCTGAGTGGCATCTCTATCTACTGGGCTTCGCCGATCTATCAACACAAGCCAGATCCGAATACGGGAAACTTCGATGTGGCGGCGGATATTGGGATCTGGATATGCGCCCATGTGCCTGGACTGCATCATTACAGCAGTCCACCCGACTGGATTTACAACCACATGAGCCTTGGGCCGGGCATGTTGGGGTTAGCGCTGCGCCTGCATTGGTTCTGCGCGTACCTGTTCATGCTGAATGGCATTGTGTACGTTACCGGGCTGGTCAGGGGAGGAGGCTGCCGCTCCTTGCTGCCGCGCCGGACCGATTTGTTAGACGCGCTCAGGATGTTTCGATACTACGTCGGTTTTCCTTTCGCCAAACTGGCGCGCCGCCAATGGCCCCATCCCCGCTTTAACACAAAGTACAACGCGCTCCAGCGTGCAGCATACTTCTCGGTTCCGGTCGCCGGGTTCCTTTCGGTCGCTACGGGGTGGGCGATTCACAAGCCCATGCAACTCCATTGGCTCGCAGCGCTCTTTGGAGGATACAACGCTGCGCGCGTCTGGCATTTCTGGCTGATGTGGCTCTACATCTTCTTCGTCGTGCCGCATGTGTTTCTAGTTTTCGCCGACGGGTGGGACACGCTGCGCAGCATGATCGTAGGTTGGTCAACGAGAGTCGAGCGGTCGGAGGTCGTCGCAAATGAATCATAAGGAAAATGGCGACGATTCAGTACAACCGAAAGATAAACCTTCGACGGGCATAGGACCGAAACCGGAGATAGCGAAGTCAGCAGCAGCTGGCCCTGAAAGTGCCAATCCTTCCGCCCCAGCCATTGAAAATGAAAAGCCTGAGGCCGTTGAAGCAAAAGAACAATCGGCGGACGCAGATGGATCGCCGTCGCTACTAGTGGACCGCAAACCGCAAACAGACCACCCGGCCGCATCTGTTGCCCCGAAATCTGTCTCCGTGAAAAAGCCACAAAGCTTCTTTGCAGAGCGATTCGACGATCTCATTCGCGCCTATCCATCGTCGTGACTCATGAAATGCCAAGCGCCTTCCGAATTGCCGACCGCATCGCCATGCTGTAATCGTCCAGGATGCCAATGGCGAGTTGCACTTCGCCGAGTGGAACTGTCGCGCCGGCCAGAACAACGTCATCATTCGAACCGACGGGGCAGTCGCTCCCTGTTTCCCCATGTACGCATCTACCTACGATTGGGGAAATATCGATAAGCACAAGTTCGATGACGGCCAGCTCGGTGGCATGAAGAAAACCTGCCAGCAGCATTGTTTTTCGACGCTGAATCACAATCTCGCATACTGTTATAGTGATCGGGTCATCAAGTTCGTGTGGACGACTCTGGTCAAGAACAGGATGAAGGGCGGAGCAAGAAGTTTCGAAGACTGATAGAAGGTTGAGGGCGAACAGTTCACCGACGAAAGACTGACAAAACCGAGACTATTTCGTGTCTACGATTACGACGAAAGATGGCACCACGATCTGCGGAATTTTCATGCTTTATCGGTTCTGGCGATGCTGTGCTTCAAGGCCGGGACGGCGGGGTTGACGTCTTCCAGCCCAAGACTTGGGCGGACGACGACAATTCCACCTGCTTTGGTGGCAGGCGCTGGGACGAATATCGGCGAAGGAACATGCGAACATATTCCTCTACGAGCCGGGAGGTGTTATCGGCTCTCAGGATCACACATGTGTTGAGGCACAACGACGCATCGGAAAGCGCCTTTACGACTACACCATCAGCATGAATATATAAAAGGAAGCCGGATCGCAAGGCGCTTGGAATAGGGGTTGGCTAGGGCCGGCGCAGTTGTGTCTCCAGAATCTGGCGCACAACTCGCACACCGAATTGCCTAAAAGGCCAGCAAAACGACATTTTTTGACTGATTGCTAGTCAGTCGACTTCTAAGGCTCAAGCGTTCGATCGCGTCGATTAATGGCACAGGAAATCCCTTCAAATTAACAGGACCTGGAATTGCTCTCGATACTCATATAAAACATCAAGCGGAGGTTTGCTGTGAGGAATCCTGTTTATCGGCCTCAGTGGATGATCGTTCTAACGAGCGTAGTGGTTGCCGGAATGTCTATTGCGAGCGGCGAGACCTTCCCTGCGTTCTTCGCGGAGCAGCACCCTGCTCTTGCAGGCCAGACGTTGTCTGCCTCGGGTGTTCCCGCGCTCCACGGTATTGTGGATTCAGGTCGTAATGCCGATCTTCGCTGGTCCGACTTTACTCCCTACAAAACAGAGGTCGCCAAACTTTACGAGACGAACGGTGATTCTTTGCTTTGGGTTCAGAACGGCCGCGTCCGTCCCCAGGGGCTGGCCGTGATCGAGCTCTTACAACATGCGGACGCTAAAGGACTCGACCCCGAAGCTTACGACGGCTCGCGATGGCAGGGCCGCCTCCTCAAGCTGGGGCAAAAGCCGTCTGAACAAGACTTGGTCTCGTTCGATACCGCGCTTACGGTCTCGGCGATGCGCTACATCCGTGCCATCCACTGTGGCCGCGTAAATCCCAAGGAATTCAAGTTCGAGCTTGATACGGAGGGAAAACAACTACCGTTGGCCGAATTCATTCAGACCCAGGTGGTGAATGCAGGCGATCCAGCCGCCGAAATCCAGAAGCTGGAACCGTCCTTCCCGGGCTACCGGAAGCTGCTCGCGCTCTTGCCGGTTTATGAAGGATACGCAAACCAAGTTGTTGGAGAGGAGCTGCCAATGGTCACTAAGACTGTGCACCCCGGCCAAACCTACGCTGGAGTGGTCCGCTTGGGGCGGTTCCTTCAAGTCATCGGCGACATTCCTGCAGGCGCACAACTGAATCCCAATGCAAGCATCTATGACGGTGCGCTCGTCGAGGGGGTGAAGCATTACCAGGACAGACATGGGGAAACTCCCACCGGCAACCTTGACGTGCGCACGATCAATGAACTCAATACCCCTCCAGCCGTCCGCATTCGCCAGATCAAGCTGACGCTCGAACGTTGGCGCTGGATTCCGCACTCCTTCCCACAGCCGCCCGTGGTTGTGAATCTTCCTGAGTATCGTTTGCGCGCGATGAACCCGGATGGCACCGTCGCCTTCTACAAGAACGTCATCATTGGAAAAGCCTACGGCCACAAGTCTCCGGTCTTTGAGAAAGAGATTCAATACGTGGTCTTTCGGCCCTACTGGAACGTGACTCCCAGCATTCAGCGGAACGAAGTCGTGCCCCACATCCAGAAGGACCCGAACTACATCGCCAAGCATAATTTTGAAGTGGTCACGCCCCAAGGCGAGGTCGTAACCGACAATCAAGTGAGCCCGGAGGTTTTAGAAGGCATACGATCTCTTCACCTGATGGTGCGGCAAAAGCCTGGCGAAACGAATTCTCTGGGCCTGGTGAAGATCATCTTCCCCAATCCGGACAACGTGTACCTGCATGGCACAGACGCTCCGGAACTGTTCTCGCCGGACGTCCGCGATTTCAGCCACGGATGCATTCGGGTAGAGAAGCCCGCGGAACTCGTTGCTTGGGTGTTGCGAAACAATCCTGGCTGGGATTTGGAGCGGGTGAAGGCCACGATGAATGGCGAGAAGAACAATCTTCAGGTGAACCTCGTCACGCGAATTCCGGTTCTGATTGTCTACGGCACGGCGACGGTGAACGAGGAAAATCAAATTCGTTTTTTCGACGATATCTATGGTTATGACGCGGAACTCGACAAAGCGTTGGCCGCAGAACATCCTTAGGGAGCTGGACGTTTGGACCGGCATCAAGGCACCGAATCTGGTTTGAACCGCATCTAACGAGAGTGCACCCGTTCGAGTACAGTGAAGTGAACCTCTTGCAAGGACGTCGGACATTTTCGGCGGCCTTGCGAAGAGTGAGTTGTAAGCTCTGTTCATCCCTGATTCTTTTTCTGCTGGTGGCGACGCTGGGGCACACCACAGAATCGACGGTTCCATCCCCACACGAGTACCGGCTCCGCTTCTTTCAAACTCACACGGGCGAGCGATTGGATGTCGTCTACCGTCGCGGTGATCAATACATCCCCGAAGCGCTAGACAAACTCGACCATTATCTGCGCGACCACCGCACCGGAGACGTGCACCATTTTGACCCTCGCCTCTTCGACTTGCTCTACGATCTGACGGCGTCTCTCGGCGATTCCGGCGGTGAAATCGATGTGATTTGCGGCTACCGTACGCCCTGGAGCAACGAATTCCTGCGCACGCGCAACCCCCACACCGGCGTGGCGCAGCACAGCCTGCACATGCAGGCCGAAGCGATCGACATTCGTCTACCTGGGATCTCGACGTCGGAGTTGCGTGACGCCGCCCTGCTCCTACATCGAGGAGGGGTGGGCTACTATCGCAGCTCGGACTTCGTGCACGTCGACGTTGGGCGTGTGCGCCACTGGTAGTCTTTTTCTCTACCAAGGATACGGGGAGCACTCACAAGAGTGCCAACGCCAATCCAAAAGACGGGCAGGGCCAGATGCGCCATTCCCGTATCTCGACCACGATGGACATCTATGCCCAATTCGTGCCGGAGTCACAACGGCGCGCACTGGCGAAGATGTCTGCGATGGTCGGGTCCCGCACGTCAAAGCCGATTGCGGCAAACACGGGAAGTATTTCCATGCCGCCGCAATCGCGGATGGTGGATTAGCTGGTTGAAAAGAATTGTGGAAAGCCAAAAGGTGCCAATTGGAGCCAAGAACGGGCGGGACGATGGAGCTAAGTCATTGAAAAGATGGTGGCCAGGGACGGAGTTGAACCGCCGACGCCAGCCTTTTCAGTGTAGTCGCCCAAAGCTATCTATTGATTCTACAAGGCATAGCTCGGAAAACCTACCTGATTTTGTCCTCTTTATTGGAGCCAAAAATGGAGCCAAGCAATGCACGTACAAATCTGAGCCTGTCGCGATTTGCCTCGATTCGACAAGGCTTCCAGTTAGCAATACACAAGGTCAGACTTCAACGGACTATTTTCGACAACTGATCCCACCACGCAGGCTACCGCCGTGAAAGGGCGCTCATGTGCTGTATCACGTTGTAATTACAAGGCACCGGTCGCACCGTAATGCCCTGTAAATAGCAGTAGGGAGTACGAAGGAACGGACAGACTGTGTATCGTCTGTGTATTGCGAGTCTGAAGCAAAACTTTGGAAAAAGGTGATCTGGCGGTCTTGGGAACGAAGCACAAAGACGATTTCGAGCCGTTCTGGCAAGACGAGAAGGACTGGCTCTGCATTGTCGAATTCTTGCCCACCGATAATCCAGTGGCCCGGCTCTTTGTTGCCGAGATCATTGGGAAAATAGAAGCTCGTAAGCGCTGGCGTCAGGATCACCGAGGAGTACCAGCGAGCGTGTGTTCGTGAGATTTGCATAGCCAACCAGGTACCCTTTTCGTCTCCTGAGGAGAAAACCGAGTTCCTGAACTTGGTCCGTTCAAATGAGGAAATGGGCAAGGACTTCGCCATCACCAACGAGCGAAAGCCGCACAGTAATCCGGCGCCAAAGTACCTGTTGCGGAGCACTGCCCGAAGTAGCACAATCCATCGGCGACTCTAGGAGTCACTTATGATCGCGTGCTGCACGGGGCTGCATCTCGCCCGGGGTGCTTGCCGTCAGGCACACCAGTGTCCGGCATTACCAGTGTCCGGCGTCCACGTGCCATGCCTGACGGACAGCCCCGCGCTGGCCAGGTTTCGGCGAGCGCCAATGCTAAGGCGCTCAAGCTGGTCGTCGAAGGCGCGTAGGCGCTTACGAAGCACCTCACCTGTGAGGTCGTCCACGAAGCACTACTGAAGCGATGCGATGTACTCGGCCGGGAGTCCAACCTTCTGCGAGACGGCACGCAACTTCACGGCGTATTCTGGATTGCGTTCGGTAGGCGACGGCGGCTGTGGAAGGTTGTAGCAAAGGGCGGCGACGACGCCTCCGCTGGCCAACTGCGCGAGCACGGCCTGTGGCTTGTAAGCCTGGACGTTCGATTCAGAATAGAGGCGATCCAGTTCAGACCGCGTGAGTGAGAATACCAACCCGTAGACCTTCGCACCCGGCGCGGGAACGAGCGCTGCTCGTTGGCCGATGCGGAGGGCGAAGCCGTCGACGGCGGCGATCTCACCGCCTTCCGGTTCAAGACCCTTCCCACGCAGGAGTTCCTCGTCCATGAACAGGCCATAGAAGAAAACCTCTACACTGCGTATTCCGACGATGTGGATGGTCGATTCCAGCGCGATGTGGATGGCCATTCCGGCCATGTGAATAAAGTCGGAGCGCAGCGACGCTGGGATTACAATCATGCCCGATACCTTCGAGATTAATCAAGGGGCACGATTCATATTCAGCATCATCGTTTCGTTTTCCGTTTTTGTCATTGTTTCGTCTCTCGGTTGCTCTGGTGAAACCAGTTCTGCGTGCTTGCTCGTTTTCGTCGTTGTTGTGCTTGTCCCGGTTGTTCTCGGAAAAATATCGCGCCAGGATCGCCTGAGAGCGACGATCTCGGACTCGGTCGACCCACAGCATCCCTGGTTTCGTCTTTCTTTGGGGCGCATTTCACTTTTCCAAAGTCCGGCCTGGGATAGCCCAAAGCTCGGTTTGCTCGAATCTATTCACCTTGTGGGCGACATAGTTCCAGTACTGAGGCGATATCTCCTGTTGGACTTCTTCGAAGAGGTTGGCGAAGTAGTGCAAGCTGCTGATCGGCGTGCCGCGTCCCCCGTTCTCGTTCTGGCGGACCGCGGCGTACTTGCGCAGGGCGCCCAGCAAAATGGCATGCTCAACGTGGAGGAGCGAGACACCGCGATGATGGAGCGTCAGAGCCAGTTTCTCATCGGCGGCCGTAAAACTACTCTGTACGCAGCGGCGTTGGAGAAACCGACGTTTCACTTCCTCCACATAGCGTCGCGATTCGTCACTGGCAGCAGAATCGTACTCGCGCTGATAAGGCCAGAAGCGATCTCTGATCTCGATGACTCCATCTGCTCTCCGGGTGCAGACACCTTGCCGCTCTAGTTCTTCGAGGGCAAGATGCATATCGCTTTCCTTTTTGCCCAGCGCTCGAGCCAACTCTGCCGGTGTAGCCGACAGAGTACCTCGGCCCCGCTCGGCATGTAAGCAGAGCCAGACGAACAGTTTGAAGGTCGCGTCGGAAAGCAGTTCGAGGGCGCAGCGGACTTCCCGGCCGGCGGCAAACCAGCCAGTCGGCTGCTTCAGTTGGAAACGAGTTCCTCCACTCATTGGCCATCCTCCTGGTCGGGCTTGCGACCGAGCGTCTTGCGAATGGACTCGCCCTTGAGTTCGATGCGGTAGGCGTTGTGCAGCAACCGGTCGAGGATGCTGTCGGCAACGGTGGGATCGCCGATCTGTTCGTGCCAATGGGCCACCGGCATCTGTGAGGTCAGAATCATGGAGCGGTGCTGATAGCGGTCGTCACAGACCTCGAGAAAGTCGCGGCGCTCACTGTCCTTCAGGGGCGCCATGGCAAAGTCATCGAGCAACAGCACATCGATCTGCGCCAACCGGAGCAGCATCCGGCCTATGCTGCCGTCGGTATGGGCTACCGCCAGTTCCCGGAATAACTCGCTGGTTTTCTTGTGCAGAACCGAGAATCCTTCCCGGCATGCTTTCTGCGCCAAGGCACACGCCAGCCAGCTTTTGCCGATACCCGTGGGACCGGTGAAAACTAGATTGAGTTTCTGGCGTACCCATTCGCTGCTAGCCAGCGTACGCAAGAGCCTGCGATCCAGCTCGCGGGGATGTTGGTAGTTGACATCTTCGATCACGGCGCGTTGTTTCAACTTGGCACAGCGCAGCCGGCGCCCCAGGGCCCGATTCTCTTTCCACAGCCATTGTTGATCGACCAACAGGGCAAAACGTTCTTCGAAACTCAGTTGGTGCGACTCGGTGGTTTCCAGTTGAGCGCGGAAGGCATCGGCCATCCCGTGCATTTTCATGGTGTGTAGTTTCTCGATCGTGGGTTGATTCAACATGTTTGTAGCCTCCTATTTAAATTGGCGTTTATTGCACGAGCTTGGTGGGGGAGTGGTAGTAGTGACCGCCGCGGAGATTTTCATGCTGCGGGCTAGAGCGCTCCGGTTCCTGCGCCAGGGTCGGTTGTCGGTCCAGGCCTCGTTTCAGCATCGACTTCAGGCTGGGAAAGGAACAGGCCTGTCCTTCGAGGGCGCGTCGGCAAGCCGCTTCCAGCCGAGGCTGGGAGTAGGCCTTGGCTAGGCTCTGAATGCCCAGACAGGCGCGATAGCCCATCTCCGGATGCGGTTTGCTGTCCAGGATGGTACGGATGACTTGGGCCGTGGCCTCGCCCACGCTCTCCCCCCAATGAATCAACCGGGAGGGGGTCCACTCCAGATGAGCCTGATGGCTCTTGGGCATGTGCTCGCGCACCGTGCTGTGGTGGTCAGCCGTGAAGTTGCGCACGTGCGACGCCACGCGGTTTCCACGATGGAAGATCTCCACGGTGTGGGCGGTGAACCGTGCTTCGAGCTGTTCCCCGGCCAGCGCATAGGGAACGCTGTAACTGCAACGTCACATGCTTGTTGCTTTGCAGCTCAAGATGGATTTTTGCGAAGTCGACGGGTTCCCGAGCCGGCGGACTGCCACCCGTCGATACCACAGGAAAAAGCAACTCATTCAGCCGGCGATCGTCGCAATCCTCTGGGAGAGGCCAACTCAGACCCGCTGCCGTAGCTCGCTCTAGATAACGATGAACGCTAGATTGGGCGATGGAACAACTACGGGCGATCTCGTTCTGCAGCAGGCCAAGATCGTACCGCAAACGCAACACTTCTTTGATTTTTCGCATGGATTATGTTCCCGGGAACATAATGCAGAGCATTTTTAGCTCGGCGGCGCGGCTACGAGGGAGCATGGTCGGCAAGAAACCTGGAAGCCGCGCCGGTGAGCTAAAAATGTATTGGACTAAACCGCCTCGATGGTGCCGGCGCTATGGGTATTGAATCGAAGGAAGGCTTGCTGAAGAGCGATGGCGTTGTTCCGAAGAGGAGTTCTGGCAGCGTGTTAGTACCCAGAGAGCGAAGATCTGTGACGTGCAGAGCGAGAAGGAAGCAATGAGAGCGGCCGGGAAGGGTGTGTGAAGACAGCTGTGCGCGGACTTGTTTTGGGCAAGTCTGCGGAGGAAGAGGTTGAGAGCCGAGCGTTCTCATGAAGTGTCCCGTAACGTTGGGGATGCACAGGCCGGGGTTAGTGGCACTGCGATTCGAATCATCTGACCGCGGCGGCAGACCGGGCATAGCCGCAGAGAAATGCCGGTCAGTTCCTCGTACTGGTCGCGGTAGTCCTTGGGCGGCTCGGTTGCGGGAACCGCCATCCCTAAGAGTTGGCGACAGCGTTCCAGTTTTTCTTGGCGGTAGCGATTACCCAGGAAGCCATAGTAGCGGATGCGGTGGAAGCCGTCGGGGAGTACGTGGAGCAGGAAGCGACGGATGAACTCGTCGGCGGACAGGGGCATGGTTTTCTGCTGGCCGTCCCGGCGATAGTCCTTGTAGCGGAACTGCACCTGGCCGTTGTCGATATCCAGCAGGCGATGGTTGGAGATGGCGACGCGGTGGGTGTAGCGTCCCACGTAGTCGAGAACTTGTTGGGGCCCGGCAAAGGGGGCTTTGGCATAGACGATCCATTCTGCTTGGCGGAGTGGTGCGAGATAAGCCGCGAAGGCAGAGGGAACCTGAAGCTGCTGGAGGGCGGTAAAGAAATGCAGTTGGCCGTCGTCGAAGGCCTGCTGCAACAGCTCGAGGAACAAGCGGCGGAATAGACGCGAGAGCACGCGCACGGACAAGAAGAAGCCCGGACGGCAGGAGACCCAACGGTCGCCGTCCAGGGAGAGTCCGCCACCGGGAACGACGCAATGTAAATGTGGATGAAACATCAAGTTTTGTCCCCAACTGTGCAACACGGCGAAGAAGCCGATCTCGGCGCCGAGATGTTTGGGGTCGGCGGCAATGGTGCGCAGGGTTTCAGAAGTGGCCCGAAAGAGAATGTCGTACACCACTTTCTTGTTCTGGTAAGCGATGGCGGCAATCTCTTCCGGGAGAGTAAAGACGACATGGAAATATTGGGTGTCGAGGAGCTCGGATTGACGATCCTCGATCCACTGGGCCCGTGCCAAGGACTGGCATTTTGGGCAGTGCCGGTTGCGGCAGCTATCGTAGCAAGGCCGTTCGTAGGGACAGCTGTCGCAGTGTTCGAGATGACCGCCGAGGGCTGCCGTGCGACACACCTCGATCGCGGTCATGACGCGCCGCTGCGCCGTGGAGAGCGACGCAGCGTGCTTCTGACGATAAGTTTCTCCATAGCGGCGGAAGATGTCCGCCACTTCCAGCTTTGGGCGGTCCATGGGGCCCAGCGGCTAGAAGAGTGGTGGTGGAGTGGACTTGACCTCCAAGGGAACAGGTCGCGGCAGCAGATCGAGCGGACTCGATGTCGAGCAGACTTTGCTGGTAGCGATGCGGAGATACCGTGCGGTGGTCGCCAGACTGCGATGTCCGAGCAGTAGTTGAATGGTGCGCACATCGGTGCCTTGCTCGAGGAGATGCACGGCGAAGGCGTGCCTCATGGAATGCGGGGTGATGGGTTTGGAAATTTTGCAAATACGGCGGGCTTTCTTGCACTCGGACTCCACCGCGGATCGGCTGATGTGCTGGCCCGGCATATCGCCGGGAAAGAGCCAGTGCTGCGGCCTTTCCGCTCGCCACCAGTCGCGCAAGATCTCCAAGAGCTTCGGCGAGAGCATCACGTAACGATCTTTCTTGCCCTTGCCCAGCTCGACCCGCAGGACCATGCGCTTGCTGTCGATGGCGGGAGGTTTGAGAGCGATAGATTCGGAGATGCGTAGGCCGGCTCCGTAGCAAGTGGTCAAAATGGCACGGTGCTTCCGGCTGGCAACGCAGGCAAGAAAGTGAACGACTTCCTCGGGACTGAGGACCACGGGTAGGGTTTGGGGTTTTTTCGGTGCCGGGATGATATCTTCGAACGTCCAGTCCTTCTTGAGGGTGACTTTATACAGGAAGCGAAGCGCGGAAATGGCGATAAGGATCGAACTGGTGGCTAACTTCCTTTCGTTGGTCAAGTAGACCTGATAGGCGCGAATCTGCTCCGGTCCCAACCGCTCGGGTGACTGGTTGAAGTAGCGCGCGAACAGTGAGACCTGCTGGACGTACGACTCCTGAGTGTTCACCGCCAAATTGCGGATCTGCATGTCCTCGAGCAGCATGCCGAGTCTGAAAAAATGCCGAGTAGCTTTCTTACGGTCGCCGCGGAATGGCTCGGATACAGTGACTCGGCGGTATTGGCCGCCAGTGGCACTCGGCATTTTTTGATCACCTACAGAGATTTGAGAAACTGTAGAAGTCTGTCGCCCGCGCGGAATCGACGAACTTTACCTTTGAATGGTCTCGTCTTGGCGAGAGCGGCCTCTTTGAGAGCGAGGTGGGCGTGCAGATAGATTTGAGTGGTTGCAACTGACTCGTGACCCAGCCAGAGTGCAATCACAGACGGATCCACCCCAGCCTGGAGCAGTTCCATGGCTGCGCTGTGCCTCAGTACATGTGGTGTGACCCGTTTATGCTTCAGCGTGGGACATCTCTGACGGGCCACCGCTGTGTGTTTGGCGAGCAGATACTGCACAGCGTCGGGACTTAGTCGTTCTCCATGGACGTTAGGGAACAGGACGCCGGAATTTCCCCGGGCCGGTTCTTTCAACCATGCCTTCATGACGGTGGCCGTGTGTTTGGTGAGTGGTGTGCAACGTTCCTTGCGGCCCTTGCCTTGGCAACGGACATGAGCGCCCGCACCAAAAACAAGATCCTCTCGAGAAAGACTCGTTATTTCAGACAGACGTAAGCCGGTCTGCAATGCCAGCAGCAGCAAGGCATGGTCGCGGCGCCCGTTCCACGTGGACTGATCGGGCACAGACAGGAGCGCGTCGATTTCCGGTCGCGTCAGAAAGCTGACCAGCGGGCGATTCTGTCGCTTACTGGGAATCGCGAGAACACGCTGAATGTGCTCGGATTGTGTAGGTTCTTGATAAGCAGCGTAACGGAAGAAAGAGCGGATGGCAGTCAAGCGCACATTGCGAGTGCGCTGGGTGACACCACGGCATTTCTCTAAGTCGCTCAGGAATGCTCCGATAAATGGAGCATCAAGATCCGACAGGTCCAAGCTGGAGGGGGGCTTATGCAGTTGCTTCTGGGCAAAGCATAACAGCAGGCGGAACGTATCTCGATAGGAGGCGATCGTGTGCGGGCTAGCCTGTCGTTGGGTCATCAGACGTTGGGTGAAGAAGCACTCTAGCAGTGTCGGGAAGTTTGGTATCCGTTTCATGCCCGCACCTCCCACCGTGTTTCCAGCCGGCGAGCCGCGTGTCCCATAAGTTCGGGAGAAGCGGTCAAATACCAGTACGTGTCCCTGACGTTGCTGTGTCCCAAGTAGGTAGCCAGGACGGGCAGAAGACGAGTCACGTCCTTGCCCGAGCGGTACCATTTCAGCAAGCACTCCACCGCAAATCGGTGCCGAAAATCATGCAAGCGGGGGCCATTATGGTCACCTGCCCCACGCAACCCCGTTTGTTGTGAGAGGCGGTAAAACGTGCGGCGTACGTTGGAGGTCTCGAGCGGCTGACCGCGCTTTGAGACTAGGAAGTGGACTGCGGTTTGTCGGTCAAGATATGCATCGCGACGCTGTGCATACCGCCTGAGGACGTCTCGTGTGGAGACGTGCAGCGGTATTAAGCGGGACTTATCGAACTTCGCTCCACGAATGGTCAAGATGCCTTCTTGTAGGTCAACATCACGACGCTCGAGGGCAATGAGCTCACTGATCCGGAGTCCCGTCGCACTGAGCAGTCCGAATAGGCAGTAGTAGGTCCAGCCGCGTAAGCCATCGACAGGGGGCAGTGCCTTGGCCGCTGCCATCAGGCGTTGAATCTCCTCTTTCGTGTAGAGGTAGGGCCGGGCTCGCCGATTGGCAAATGGCAGGAGCCGACCAGGGGGAACCTCGGTACGAGAATCTATAGCGCTCCAGTGCCGTGCGAACCCGCGTACGTAGCAGAGCCGTTGGGCCCAATAGGCGGGCTGCACGTCCGCGGGCTGCATGGCCCACTTGAGTGCCAAATCGATGGTGATGTACGAGGCTTTCTCGCTCTCCAGGAAGGAGACGAAACTTCCCAGGTCACGCTCGGCATGATAAAGCTTGAAGCCCAAGCCACGACGCATCCTCAAATAATCGTTGATGGCTTGTCGGAGGGTTTTCATCGCCCACCTCCCAACCAAGCCGGTGCCAGGCGGCGCAGCGCCAAAAGGTCCACCTTCGCGTAGATCATGGTGGTGTTCGGGTGCTGGTGGCGGAGGAGCTCACCGATTTCAGTCAGAGAGGCACCTTGGTGGAGCATCTCCGTGGCTAACGAGTGACGGAAGACATGAGCGCCCTTGCGTGGGGAATCTATTCCCGCGCGGGCCAACGCGCGCATGACGAGACTGGTGATTGCGCTGTTTACAAGGCTGAGGCGTGGAGCGCGTTGACGGATGAACAGACAACGGCTCACGCAGTGTGGTCGCCCGTTATGTAGGTAGTCGACGATCGCTTCGCCGATCTCCACGGGCAAGGGAAATTTGAGTTCCCGGCCACCTTTGCCGCGCAACCTAAGACTACCCTCCTCCCAATCGATGTCGTCCAATGTCAACGCGACGACTTCACCTGCCCGCAGCCCGAGCCGAGCTAGCAGGAGTAGGATTGCGTAATCGCGTCGGCCTGTTGCGCACCGTCGATCGCAATGCTTGAGAACTTGGTCCACTTGGCCGGGTTTAAGGAACTTGGGTAAAGTCGCTTGCGACCAGCTCGCCACCGTGGGTACGCAAGCCACGAGATCGCTCATGATCTCGCCAGCCTGTCGCAGGTGCCGTAGAAAGGCGCGTAATGCTGCAACCATAGGCCCGCTGCGGCCCGGACTGTGATCGTGAGCGTGGCGTTGAACGAATCCTATGATATCTGTGGCGTGTAGCTTGGCGAACTCGATAGGACCATTTCCAAATCGCTCCAGCAGTAGCTGATGAACGAAGGGCAGATAATTCGCTAGCGTCGCGGCTGAAAGCCCTCTTTCCTGAGACAAGTACCGTTTGAACTCCTGCTCCGCGCGTTGGCACGGGCCAGCTGCTTCGGGAGGGCGTTCTTTCCTAGCGATCTTCCTTTCGCACAATACCTCCAGGAGTTCTTGCAGTGCAGAGCAAGCACCACGACCTGGG
Organism: uncultured Acidobacteriaceae bacterium; assembly: GCA_963714225.1. Lineage (GTDB taxonomy): Bacteria > Acidobacteriota > Terriglobia > Terriglobales > Acidobacteriaceae > Sulfotelmatobacter. The sequence continues at coordinate 61,120 of CAVQNY010000043.1, forward strand.
TGTATGCAACCTTTGCGATCCTTAAGATAACGATTGAGCGTCTGCGGATCGAGATCCTTAGCGCCGAGCTTCTTTCGTTGGAGCCAGCCACTTAAGTCCGCGATAAGTCGAATCTTGTCGCAAGCTCTCTTCCGTGAAAAACCTTGTTCCAGTAGTCGCACTGCGTATGCGTCTATATGGGAGCCTAATGGTCCTTCGTGCAAGCGGCGCAGTGTGTGGGGCGCTGTAAACAGTTCATTCGTGCTCATGTCTTCTCCTTTATCCTCCTGGTCGGAGGAGAAGACAGGAAAACATGCCGAGTGCACGAGTTACAAACTGCCTAAAAATGGGGCCCCAATCGTTCCACTCGGCATTTTCCCGGGCTCGGCATGCTGCTCGCTATGCCGAATGCGGCATAGCGAGCATGCGTTGCCGAAGGGATGTCATGGAAAGCTCCTTTGTCGGATGGAATTTGCTGCAAGCAGCGACTCCATGATTCCGCAAAGGGGCTTACTTGGGGAACAAGAGGCGGAGTGAGACCAGATGGATCCCCGAGGTTACGAACTGAATGTCGTGCGGAATCCTACCGCGTAGCGGTTTAGTCCAATCCATGTAATGTGCCCACCCGCGTTATGTGGCCAACGTTGCGGGATGGCGCCCGGATTCTGGAGGGAGCATGACTTGAGTGGTACATAACGCCTACAGTGATTGGAGCCAGGCCAACAGAGTTGCATCGCTCTGCCAAGCAGGTTTCACCGGAATCCTCTTTTCTGCGCCGCTTGGTACTGTGCACTTTTCTAAAGCAGCCTGCTTAGTCCTGAGGGTGATTTCAGCGTAGCGATTGGTGGTCTCAAGCCGTGCATGACCTAGCCATGCACGGATGACGTTTAATTCAACCCCAGCTTCGAGCAGATGCATGGCGGTTGTGTGCCTCCAAACATGAGGCGTGACTCGGCGTGTCCGTCCATCGGATGCTTTCTTGAGGAGATGCGTGGTATACCGCCCAACGATCTTGTAGATGCCAAACCGAGTTAAGGCTGTACCCCTCGAGTTGATGAAGACAGGTCGATTGTGTGCCCCCACGGACCCTTCCGCGCACAGTAGTTTCTTTAGCAAGGCAGTCGTCTCTGCCCACAATGGACAGATGCGCCACTTGTCACCTTTCCCGTGGAGATGTACCCGCGGGGTCGGATCAAACTGGATATCGCTTGCGCGGAGGTCTGCCACTTCCTGTACTCGGGCTCCTGTGTTGTAAAGGAAGAGCATCAGGGTTCGATCACGCAGAGAGGATTGCTTGTCGATCGGCAATGCAGCGAGCGTGCTGTCGATCTCATCGCGCTCGAGAAAGATGGTTTCGGGAAGCGGAGCGCGCTTTCGTTGAATAGCGACTATTCTTTGTGCCTGCCCAAGCCGCTCCGGGAGTCGTTGGCCAACGTATTCGAAAAACGTACGGATCGCAGCTAATCGTTGATTGCGGGATTGAGCCTTATTGCCTCGGCGCTCTTCCAGGCTATTCAGAAACCGGGACACGATATCAACGTCAAGCTCGTCCCAGCCAAGCTGGGTAATCCTTTTCCCAGCCGCTTCTGCCGCAAACTGCAAGAAGAGTCGTATGGCGTCCGCGTAACTCGTTATCGAGTTTGGCCGCAATCCCCGTTGAAGCCTGAGGTGATCGCTGAAGAATGAAGCCAGGATGACTCCCGGCGAATGTGTAGCCTCGCTCATTGCAAATGCTCCTTTCGGCTGTTCAGCGCAAAACGCTCGAAGCGCTCACTGGCGCATTGCAGCAGTTCTGTAGTGATGGTCAGGTAGACAGCGGTCGAGGAAAGGCTGACGTGTCCCAGGAACGTGGAAAGATCCAATAAACGTGACCTGGGGTCGACACCTGCGCGGTACCAGCGCAGCAGTGTACCGACTGCGAATGAATGACGGAGGCAATGCAAGTGTGGCGGAGCAACGCCCGATGGAACCGTCAGCTGAAGGCCGGGCAACAGTTTGTGGAATGTCCAAGTAATAGCGTTCGTGCCAATCGGCGTCCGTTTCGGCTTGTCAAATGTAAACACCGCGCCGTCGGGCGGAATCGGCCCAAAGCGCGCCCCTTCACGATCCAGAAATTCTGCAATCGCGAGGCCCATCCTTGGCCCGAATGGGACCAGTCGATCCTTTCCGAATTTCGTCTGACGAATCATCAAAAGCTGGTTGTCGAGATCGATGTCCTTGCGGCACAACCGAGACACTTCTCCCACGCGAAGCCCCAGACCATACAGCAACACGAAGATCATCCGATAGATTCCTCCGCGGTTCTGCGCTCGTGAGGTACTGGGCAGCCGTTCAGCAACTTCGAAAATACGGCGGGCCTGGTCCGAGTCGAAAAGAAATGGTCGTCGAGGTGGAGGAACTTGCCGAGTTTCACATTTTAGCGGCGACTCTGGCAGCAGTTCGTGAACCACCATCCAATTCAGCAATCCTCGTATCGTTCCAATGAGTTCGTTGTAGCTGCGCGCAGAGTTTCGATGGCGTGAGGCTACAAACCCGGCGAGGTGGGCAGAGGTAATCTGGTGGGCCTCAACAATCTCTTGTGTGTTCAGGTAGTTGTCCAGCACATGCAGCATCAGGCCGGCACTGTCGAGCTGTTTGCCCAACGAGTGTTTATGGGCGAGGTAGCTGTCAATACTATCGGCCAAGGGACCTTTGATTGTGCTCTTCACAGGGCCTCCTCACCGACGCCGAGCGCGACCTGGCGAAGCTTCTCGATATCGACCTTGGTATAGATCTGGGTGGCATCGGGTGTTCCGTGTCCAACAAAGTCTCCGATTGTCTTGAGCGAAAACCCGGCATCAACCAGGCGTTGCACGCAGGTGTGCCTTAGCGTGTGCGAACCTGGCCGGGGAACATGGATACCAGCCTTTCTTAAGTAATATTTGGCTCGTTGTGAGACGGCTGCCGGTGATAGCGGCTTGTATGGTGCAACAGCTGCCAAAAACATGGCACGTTGCTTGGTCTCCTGACGCCCTTGTTTCAAGTAGGCAAGGATTGCTTCACCCGTTCCTGGCGCCAATGGATAGGCCGTCGAGTGTCCGGCTTTGCGACTGGGAACGTGAATGCGGTCGTGTTTCCAATCGACGTCGTCCAGCGTCATCGCCGCCACTTCACGGGCACGCAACCCGTAGCTCACCAAGAGCATGAGGATGGCATAGTCGCGTCGACCAGTCGCAGTTCGTCGGTCCACCTTTTGAAGCAGGTGCTCAACTTCACTCCAGGCAATCGAGCGCGGCAGATTCGCGAAGCGGTATCTTCGCGGCGACTCGATTGCCTTACTCAGGTCGCGCGTCATGAGACCCATACGAAACGTGTAACGGAAGAAGACTTTGAGAATGCTGCAGAGGCTCTGCACCGAGCGCTTGTCGATGGTCTTCCCACTTTCAGTAATGAATGCGCTGATAACCGTGGGAGCCAGAGTCGGCATTAACGGCCGCTTCGCACTTCGTAAGTAGTCTTCGAGTCGCCGAAGATAATGCCGGTACTGGACAATAGTGGTTTCACGAAGGCCTCGTTCCCGACGTAAAAACGCGAAGAAGTCGGGTACCAAGTCCGCGAATGGTTCTGCCATGAGGGCGTTGCTGTCCTGAACGTCTGGGAGAATCAGCCGAAGCAGTTGCCGGATGGGATTTCGAAGATTTCGCGTCAAGGCTTGACGTTGAAGCTCGGAATATTCCCGTCCTCGGCGTCTCAGCCACGCTTCTAAGAACGAGTCAACATGAGCAGGGAGCTCCGGCCAGCTATTTGCACCGGCAGCTTTCGCAAACTCTCCAAACCGGATAAGCAGCGGCACACGCGAAAACACGTTTCGCGCGGCATACTTTTGCTCGGAGAGCCACTCGACGTAACGCTCGATCGGCTCGCCGATCCAGGATGCGCGGATTCGATCGACGGTAGTTGGACGAATGAAATATCGGTTGAGCACAAAAATCTCCTTTCTAAGGTGTAGGTTTAGGTGCTCACCGACTCGTTATGTGACCGGTCGAGCTGTTGAAACTTCGAAATACCTGTGGATTTCGCAACAATTTCTGTGAATTTTGGGTCTCGGCTACATAACGCGGGTGGGCACATTACATGGACAGAGCCTTCTGGGACATTCGGTTTCTCCTCTAGCCAGAGGAGAAATCCCCATTGGTTGTCCAGCACCGCTTTCCGCTCCTACTCAGAAAGCTTGATCCAGAAACGTCAATATTAACCCCGGTTCCACCCCGCCTCTTTCATCGCGGTTCGGAGTATTCACATCCCCCGGAATCTCTATTCACATGCCCGGAATCCTTATCCACATCCTCCCGGAATCTTTATCCACATCGCCCCGGAATCGGTATCCACATGCCCCGGAATACGCACTACACGTCGTTCACGCTCTTTTATTCCCATTTTCAATGCCACAACCGACCGAATGCGCTCGCCGAGGCGTTGGCAGCCAAACGGCTACCACTGCATACACCCACCCAAGATGCGGTCGATCTGCCGAAGATGGTTCAAGTCGTGTGCCGCTTCCAAGCGGACGAACTCCTCGACCGTTTGCCGTCCGCGTACCTCGTGGACCCCATAGCACTCCACCCACCGTACGCGCGGGACTCACTCCAACAGTCGCAGGTTGCTCTCGCGCAGCGCCCGAAAGACCCCTGCCGAAAGGCTCGCATCTTGCTGCGCGTAACCCAAGCGCTCCGCCCATGCCGCCTCATCCCACCACGTTAAGGCCACGCCCGGATTCGCCAGCATGTTTCGCAATCGCCACCCCATGGCCAGCTCCGCGTCCGCCAAGTGCGCTACGATCTCGGCAATTGACCACTTTTCAGGTGCAGGGCGCCGGATCAACTCCTCGGGCGCGACATCGCGCAGGCGCCGATCGAGCTGCGATGGGGTCGCTTGTTGGACACCGATGGGCTCCTCATCGCCAAGATAGCTTAGGACTCGAGTTCGGTATGCTTCGAATGTCTCTGCCATTGGTCCTCTCGGTAGACTGCGTTTGCGGCCGAACATCTCGTGGAGTAGACCGAGCCATCCTGGTTCGCAATCATACGGGTGTGATGACGTAACACAAACACCGCGACCTCACTGCGCTCCGCTACAACGCCGAGCTGTTTCAAAATGTTATCGTCCATGAACGACCCGTAGAAAAAGGTCGCCAGCCACGGCGACGCGCTGTTGCTGCCCTCCGGAGAGCTGAGAAGGATAGTGGCGCACGCTGTGCGCCATGCCTACGCGTTCCAGCGACTCCATCACTCGCTTTTTGCGATCGGCGGCGGGCATTTTCCGGCGGTAGGTGAGCGGCAACTCCACGTTTTCGTAAATTGTGAGATCGCCAATCAGATTGAAACTCTGAAAGATAAAGCCAATTTCCTGATTGCGAATGCGCGACCGGTCCGCGAAGTCGAGGCTCTCGACGGGTTGGTCATTCAGCTGATATTTGCCTGCCGTCAGAGTATCGAGCAAACCGAGAATCGAGAGCAGCGTGGATTTGCCGCAGCCCGAAGGCCCCGACATGGCAATGTATTCCCCTTTGCGAATGGACAAATGCACTCCGGAGAGCGCGTGCGTTTCGACTTCATCGGTGTAGAAGATTTTTTTCAGATCTTCGACTTGAAGTAGCGGTTGTCCTGGCGCAGCATCGGACCGCGCTTGACCGTGTCGGTCCACACGGTTCCGCGCTCAACTGTAGGTGCCGCCGGCCTTAGGCGTGAAACTCCAACTGAGACTGCGGCCACGCCTGAGATTACCGCCGCCAAGATAAACAGCTGGCGGCGACCTTTCTGGGTCTTGAACTCGGGCCGGGCGATGTCCATTCGATTGCGTATATATTCTTATGTTAGCTAACTGACGAATTATAATATCACAGACCAGTTTGCTTGCAGAGTCCGCCAATCCTGCTGTTTCAACTCTCGCGCAAGGCGACGATCGGGTTCACCTTGGCCGCGCGCCGCGCCGGTATGTAGCTCGCCAAAAGTACAACCACCATCAGGATCAATGGCACAGAGATAAACACTTCCGGATCAATCGGCCGAACTCCGTACAGTAAACGGGAAATCAGCGGGGCCATGATCCCCGATAAGATCAGACCGACCCCCAGTCCGATGCCGGCCAGACCCGCACCCCGGCTCACAATCATTTTCCCAATGGTCGAGGGCATGGCTCCCAGCGCCATGCGCACTCCAATCTCGTGCGCCCGCTGACCTACCATGTAGGCCAACAGACCGTAAATTCCCACCGACGCCAACAGAAGCGCCACCACGGCAAATACCCCCACTGATTCAGCGGAGAAGCGGCGCGAAGCCAGAGAACCGTCAATAACCTCATTCATAGTGCGTACGTTGAATATCGGCAGATCTGGATCGACTGCCTGTATCGCACGACGTATCTGCGGCTCCAGGCTGGTGGCGGACAAAGACGTCTGGACGGTCACGCTCAAAGTCCCGACTCTTGGAGACTGGTAGATCGGGGAGTAGATGTGGGGGCTTCCGGATTGATCGAGACCATCGTTCTTGATGTCCGCGATCACTCCAACTACGGTCGACCACGGCGGGTTGGCGGCTGCGCCCCTAATGCTCAAACGGCGGCCAATGGGATCGCGGTCCGGCCAGAAAGTACGGGCCGTAGTTTCATCGACGATGACCACTGGTTGTTTGCCGGGCTCATCGTCTTCCGCGAAATAACGTCCGCGTATCAACGGAGCCTGCAACACCTTGAAATACTCAGGAGTCACACTGGTGATTTCAGAAAACAGACCTTTGCCAGATTCGTCCGGACGGTCCTCAATATTGACGAGGCGCCGCCGCGCCAAGTGGGTGACCGGTAAATCAGTGGTCATGGAAGCGAGGCCAACTCCGGGGATAGCGCGCACGCGGCGCAAAGCCTCCGGCACGAAAGAGTTCAAAATTTCGGGCTTGGCGTAGCGATCCATATCAGGATTGTTAGGAAACGGCAGCCAGAGATTGGCAACAACAATTCTTGATGGATTGAACCCGGGATTTTCCTGGAGCAGTCCCCAAAACGTGCGCAACAGCAGACCCGCTCCCACCATCAGCACCACCGCCAGGGCAGATTCTGATGGGATCAGCAGACCGCGCAACCGGTTGGTTTTACCACTGGTGCCCGAGCCTCGGGCTCCTTCCCGGATGGCTACTGCAATTTCGGCCTTCGAAGATTGCAGGGCCGGAACCAATCCGAACCCCAGCCCGGCAAGCAGGGAAACCAGCAAGGCGAAAGACAGCACTGTCCAGTCCACCTGCACCTCGGCCAGCCGGGGAATTCGCGCCGGCAAGAACTGCACAAAATGCAAGGCTGCAATTGCGGTCAGTACCCCGACCACCCCAGACACCAGAGACAGTATCATCGACTCGGTCAGTAACTGCCGAATCATGCGCGCACGGCTTGCCCCCAGCGCCAGCCGTACGGCCATCTCTCGTTGTCTTCCGGAAGCCCGGGCCAGGAGCAGATTCGCAACGTTGACCGAGGCCAGTAGAATGATCAGCACCACCGCGCCCATCAGCACCAACAACATGGGCCGGACGTTGCCCACCAACGACTCCTGCAACGGCTCCACCTCAATCGACCAGCCCGACCCCGCCGGATAGTCGGTGGCGTATTCCGCCCGTAGCTGGGACGCGAACGCGTCCAACCTGGATTGCGCCTGCTCCCGGCCGATTCCAGGCTTCAAAAGTCCGATCGCTCCGGGCAAGAACCGCCGGCTGCGATCAGGAGGTTTCGGGAAAGGATCGGCTTTGAATCCCGCTGTCACCCATATTTCGACATCCGTGGCACGCGTGCTGCCGGGATGGCGGAATCCGGGCGGAAGAACGCCGACAATCGTGTAGGGATCATTGTCGAGTTGCACCTTTCTGCCCAGAATTCCGGGATCTCTGCCGAACCCTCTGGCCCACAGACTGTCGCTGATCACGACCGCTTCGGCGAAACCCTGCTCCTCGTCACCCGGGCCAAACACCCGCCCGATGTGCGCTGAGGTGCCGAGCATGGAGAAATAGTTAGGACTGACGGCCAGCGCTTCGAGACGTTGCGGACGCTCTGCGCCGGTCAAATTAGTGTCGGTTGGGAAGGTAACGGTCACCTGCTCAAAGACGCCCGCCCTTGATCTGAGATCGTCCAGCTCGGGAACGGAGAATCCAATATCCTGCGCCCCGACCCCGCGATTGTTGGCCACGATCTTCACCAACCGGTCCGGGTGCGAAAAAGGAAGCGAACGCAACAAAACCGCGTTCACGATGCTAAAAATCGCCGTGTTCGCGCCCACGCCCAAAGCCAGGGAAAGCACCGCTACGATCGTAAAACCCGGACTCTTCCAAAGCAGCCGCAGTCCGTAACGCATATCCTGCAATAACGTGGTCATCAAAACCCCCTCGACTGTTTAACGTGGGCGAATCCCATCAGTTTTGAAGCGCCTGACGACGCGTTGAAAATCATCTTGTTCATCAAGTCTCCGAACCGTGGATCATCGCGAAGCGGGTCCATCACCGGATCGTCATTGGTTACCGGGTAGGGCGTGCTTTTTGATGTATAGGCCGGAGCATTTGAGGAAAATCTGGCGAGTAAAATATTGGGCGTGAAACCTGGCAAGTATGACCGTAAGCATTACTTTCTGATCAAGGGTGCCGAATTGCGAGAGTTGAAGGCATTAGATCTGCCGGAATCGTATGGACTGGATCGTCGGATCGAGCGCTACCAAGGGAAGCGGCCCTTGGGTTTGTATCGCTGGGATCTCGACGGCTTGTTGGCGGCGTTGTCGATCGCTTTGGATGAGCCTGATGACTATTACACACCACCGGCCAATAAGCGGGCGATTAAGAAGCTGCTCGATCGGCTGCAAGCCGAGTACGACTCCGCCTATGGCAAGGGTAACGGGTGAGTCGAGCTCCACGTGTGCAAGAGTCAAACAGGGCCGCGGCGGGTGGGAGCCACTGCACTATTGGTAGCTGAACCTGCACTGAACAATCCAAGTGTAGGTGATCCATCAGCAAGCACACCCGTACATCGGCGAGGCGTTCCAACCTGCCTGATCATCGATCTTGGAGAACGAAGGCACAGCTTCAGTCGAGTCAGAGTGCCCCGCGCGTATCCGTTTCAACCTGGAGAATGTAGGCCGGCGGGAACCACGGCTGCGTAGGGCAAATATGGAAGGGGCGGAAGGATTTCCGTCTCGGGACGAGAAACCGGAACCGGCGCCGCAGTCGGTCGCGAGGCCGTCCCAGGCAGCAGGTCGAGAATCTTCTCCGGGTCCGAGCTACAAAATAGTTGGAGCAGAAGCTGGAACGGATCCTTGCCTTGCTGTTTGGCCGTCTGAATTACGGAGGTGAGAACGGCTTGCGCACGGGCTCCCTTCCAGGTGCGGTTTCCGCCCCAGTTCTTGCGCGCCCCGATCAGAGCGCGTACGGCGCGCTCGGCGCGATGGTTGGTGGCGTCTAAGCCAGGGCAATAGAGAAAGGTGAGCAGATAGGGGCGTTCCCGCCACAGATGATTGGCCAGGCGGCGATTGGCCGGGTCGCGATGCGGCCGTAGTAAGAAGCGATCCAATTTCGCTTCCAGCCGTCCGGTAGCGGTCCACAGGCCGTGCACAGAGATTTCCTGCTGGGCATAGCGGTCGCGCAAGGCCAAGGCTTGCTGGAAGAGATCTTTAATCGCCAAGGGGAAGCGCGCGGCGGTGGGAGAGGCGATCTCAATCATCTTTTGACAACGGTTGAGGATATGCCCGGCGCAGCTCTGATGGGCCGCCTGCACAAATTTCATGTAGACTCGCCAGCCATCGCGCACCAAAAAGCCGTCGTAATCGGCCCCCAACAGGGAGGCGGCCTGCTCAAAGCCGCGCCCAGGCAAGATGTCGCACACCGTGACCATCTCATTGGCTACTACCCACAGCCACTGCAGCTGAGCATCGACCTTCCACCCGGTCTCGTCCATGGTGTTGACGTAATGTTTCTGGGCGGCTTGGCGAAGCGCCTGCCAAGTGGCTTGGCCGCGACGCGCGGCCCGCTCCACCGCCCGGCAGATGGTACTGCGATTCACCTGCAGATCAAACCCGGTTTGCAGCACCGCGGCCACGTCGGCATGGGGCATGCTCAGGCCTTTATTCATCTGCACCGCCAAGGCCAAGGCCTCCGGCCCGATCTGCACTGCGGCCGCTCCTAAAGCATCGGAGGTCTGGCGGGGATCACGCCCTTGCACCCGCTTGTGACACTTGCGGCAACGGCAGATCGCAATATCGAAACGGCGCCAAATGGTCTTACGTACAATTTCTTGCTGAAACTGCGACTCGATCCTCTCCACTTCCAGTTCGCCCCCACATTCACACTGCGTGGGCGCGGGGACCGGGATGACTTCATCCACTTTCTGGGGAATGGCCTTGCGACGGTGCTGGCCGTATGCCGAACCGGGTTTGCGTCCTGGGGGCTTAGGATCGGTGTTGCGCGTGCCGCGGGAAAAAGGGGCTGCTTGTCTTTTGGCTGCTCGTTGCGCTTCCTCCAGCTGCTTCTTCAGCTTCTCGATTTCTTGGCGCAGTCGGTCTCGCTCCCGCTCCACTCGGTCTCGCTCTTGCTGCAATCTCTCGTTCTCTCTGCGTAACCTCTCGATTTCCTGGCGAGCGCCACGCCACCGCTCTCGCAGTTCCGCTAGCTTCTCCTTCCAATGTCGCACAGTATCTAGCGGAAGAAACGCCATCGTACCTACTCGTGCGACTTACCCTAGCCAAAAGCGGAAGAATTGTCCAGCCTGATTTCCCATGTCGGTCTCTAAGTAGTTAACTTTCAGGCGTGAGCCTCGTCCAGAGGCCTATTTTCCGGGGTTCTAACACGGTAAACATTGATACCGGATCAATCCTGCTGCTTCAACTCGATTGCACACTCATATTTACTATTAGCCAACTGACGAATTATAATATCACAGACCTGTTTGCTTGCAGAGTCCGCCAATCCTGCTGTTTCAACTCTCGCGCAAGGCGACGATCGGGTTCACCTTGCCCGCGCGCGCCGCGCCGGTATGTAGCTCGCCATGCTTTGAAATAAGAAGTCTCGCGGACTGGTCACTGAGTTTTATTTTACATCCCGACAGACTTTACATTTGCGAGAATCTGTGCCACTATATGTCGTTAGTTAGCTAACTGTCACATTAATAGTTAGTTTAGGCGGAATGGCAAGAACACGGACGATGCCTAAAGCTTTGTTCCGCGGGTGGCCCCCGATAAGAGCGAAGGTGGTGTCAAGGACAAAAATATCCTGTCGGTGTTTCTCCCCCACCGTTAGTGTCGCCAGATCAGTGATGCAACACGAAAACTAGCCATGAAAGGAAATGTCAAATGAACAAAAAGAAAGCGGGCGTAGTATTCATTGTGCTTCTTACGTGTGGCCTGGCCGCTCAAGCGTTAGCGCAGAGTCCCGAGACCAAATTCAATTCCAATGCCGATGACCTCACGAAAATTCGCAGCGTGTTGGAGGAGTTTCGCCAGGACATTATTCACAAGGACGGGTACGCCCTGACGAAGCTCATGCTGAACTCCAATGTGCTCTTTCATTCACTTGACGACCAGGAAGATGATGTTGATAGTGCTCGCAAATATAACGCCCAGTTCGATGGGATTGACCCGAGCGGTCTAGATGGAACTGCGAGATACCTCTCTACATCGAAGGACAAAATCGAAGAGAAGTTTCACAACATAGAGATTCGCCAAGACGGCAACTTAGGGTTGGTGACATTTAATTTTGAATTTCTCGTCAACGACAAGGTTACCAATTCTGGCGTCGAACACTGGCAGTTGTACAAAATTGATGGGGTGTGGAAGATCTTGTCCGTTGTCTGGACGAGTAGTCGCAGCTGACCCCAGGGTAACAAAGCGATCCCATGCCGGCCGGGTGGCCCACCCTTGCGCAGTTTTGCAAGGGTGGGATTCGGGAATGCCGGCAGCGGCGAAGCCATGCTGCAGGGCGTTGCCTCAGTTCCGCCTTTGGCCACTGATTGATCTTGACCGTGCCGACCTCATCATAGGCATAGCTGCGATAGCTGCTCCAGACCCACTGTTCGGGCTCCTGCACCAGGCCCTGCTTGACTGGGTTGTGATGCATTTAGCGCAACTTCTCCACGCGATTGCGCTCGCTCCACGCATGAAAGTCGTAAAATCGTTTCTGCCGGACATTATGGTGTGGCGCCTCGGGCCAGAGCGAGGCCTGCCTTTGGGTTACGCCGCTTGCGATTCAGAATGCGGCGAGCGAACCGTTGTTTGACGACTTGCATAATCGGCGACGGCGTTCCGCGTTCTGGCTCGCCGATGAGCAGATGAATGTGGTTGGGCATCACGACGTAGCCGACCACAATAAACTGGTAGCGCTGACGGACTTCCTCGAATATTTGCAGAAACAGATCGTGCCGTTTTGGACTCGCGAGCCAGGGCTGGCGGTGATAACAACTACAGGTGAGGAAGTGGAGATAATCGTGGCCAGAGTAGCGCTTGGGGCCGGTGGGCATTTCCTCAATCTATTCGAAGGTCAGCTTGGCGGGATAGAAAAGATCAAAAACAAAATCCTGTGATGTTCGCATTCGGGAATCCCACCCGCCCGAAGTCGCGGCCGGTGAGGCTATTCCGTTGCTCGCTTCGGGTCCGGCATGAAAAGAAGCTCGCGCACCTCGCCCGACGCACGGGGGAACTTGGGGACGGGGGGAACTGGGGACAGACGGGACGTTTCCTTTTTTCGTGACGGGAAATTGGGGAACGTTCCGTCTGTCCCCGATTTCCCCCCGATTTCCCACCGTCTGTCCCCGATTTCCCGATTTCCCCGAAGAAACTCAGTGCACTCCCTCCGATGGCGCCATCACAATAATGTAAGCGTCCGGCTGGCCCGCCCTAAGCACGCGAGGCATGTTCCGCGCACTTGGCGGGGAACCGATATCCTTGTCGGTGACATAAGGCGCATAAAACATCAGATGCGGCGGAATGTGAACCAATTTGTTCGCCGTGGGAACCAAAAGATAGCCCAGGTCTGAAAGCATGTAAACGATTCCGGGCTTGCGCGGGGCCTGGAACTTCCCAGTCCGATAACCCTCATCGAGATCAGCCTTGATTTGGTCCTCGTTCTTCCCCAGCGCGCGTTGCGCCTCTACGAAGAGCCGGGCAAGGAGCGTCGTTGCGCTTCCTTCAGCGTCAAAACAAGTGGGTTCCAGATTGACCGGCGCTTGCCGATCCACAAAGCAGGAGAAGCCATTGCTTCCGTCTCGGACTTTTACGTAGCCAGTGCTGTCAAGAACATAGACAGTAGCCTTGCTGGAAACCTCGGGTGGGCCCGCGCTCTCGGCCAGCTTGATTTTCTCTTCGCGCGAAAGGGAAAAATCGTACGCTGGCTTGATGGTATTCGTCTGGGCGACGGCGGCCAGATTGCTCATCGCGAGAATCGCAGTTCCCAGCACGATTTTGTAGAAAGGCGTCGTCATAGCTCACCCTCTGAAGGTTAGTAGTGTAGACGAAGTAGGTCGGAAAAAGTCAACCGCACCACGACATAATTTCAACGGTATGTCGTCCCTTTGCTAAGTGACGATGTAATATAATAACGCTTTAGCTGATTGTCAAGCACAAAATGTCTGATTCGCGAACTGCGCCAGAGGGAAAAGATCTACAACACCGTGCGCCCCACTGGTCCCTCGGCTACCTGACGCCCGCAGCAGTTCCTGCTGCGGGCGTCTTCTCAAAGAAAGGAATGACAAGTGTCAACTGGACGAACCCAGTCTGGACAGTTGACGAAATCTGTGTCACTATTCTTCGTCCATTGGCTAAATGACGATAACACAACAAACTGACAGGAAGAAATGAGATCCGATGTCCATATATAAAAGGCTTGACGCGCTCCAGATTTCACAAAGCTCTTAACACGCGGGACTTCGCTGAGAACGCACGAAAGGCGAGGCGATGAGCGACAAACTGGCCCCCGGGATTTACTTGGCGGATGTTCTCGCCCACATCGCGAATCACGTCATGGACGGAGGCGACGTGCAACCGTGGCAGTTGGTCAGCGACCCGCAGAAAGAATTCTTCAACCAACTCTCGCAAAGGGAGAGGATGGGATTGTGGAATGCTTCTCGAGGCGTATTCCGGGCGTGAACGAAGCGGGAGCCCGCGCATGGTATCCCAATCCGAGAATCTTGCTTCAGGGACTCTCATCGAATGATCGCGTGCGAAGCTCCGCGCAGACACGATTGGTGTTGTGGTTTCGACAATTGGGAAAGGGAGAACCGGATTGAATTCCGATATTAAACTTACGCTGGAAACGAAAGCCACCAAGACATACAACGATTTCCAAAAGAAGCAACGTCCTCTGAGCATGCCGATCCATCCAGCGGTCAACTTCGAGGCGGAATCCAGTCGTCAACTGGGAAAAGATTTTCGCGACGGATCGGAAATGGTGTATCAGCGATTTGGCCATCCGACGTCGCGAGCAGCCGCCGATAAAATTGCCCTGCTTGAGGGCGCCGAGTCGGCACTCGTCTTCGGTTCAGGAATGGGAGCAATCTCCACGACCCTCATAGCGCTAGCGGGGTCCGCCGGGGCGCACGTGGTGGCGCAGCGGGAAATCTTCGCTCAAACATTCACATTCTTGAACGAAACATTGCGAACTTTCGGAGTCGAGACGACCTTTGTCAATGTCCCTGACCTTCGTGAAGTCCGTAGTGCAATTCGGGCCACAACAAAGCTGGTTTACATCGAAAGCCCCTCCAATCCTCTGCTTCGAATCGCCGACATCGCTGCCATTTCCGCAATCGCACAAGAAGCGGGAGTTCCGGTCCTAATCGACAGCACGTTTGCTAGCCCGTACTTGCAGAATCCGATAAGTCTAGGCGCGAGTGTCGTACTGCATTCAGCCACGAAGTTTCTTGCCGGACATTCCGATGTGATGTGCGGTGCGGCGGCGGGGAGAAGCGAACTAATAGCCAATATCGGGAGCATGCAAAGGCTGCTGGGCACTGTTCTCGATTCGCATGCCAGCTGGCTGCTCTTGCGAGGCATCAAATCGCTCGGGATCCGCATGCAGCGGCAGACGGATTCAGCTCTGGCCATCGCAAGATTCCTCAAAGATCAGACCGAGATCGAGGGCGTCAATTATCCCTATCTGGAAGGATCTCCCCACTATGAGTTGGCAACCAAGCAAATGCGCGGTGGAGGGGGCGTGCTTTCCTTCCAGTTCAAAGGAGGGTTTGAAGCGGCCACAAAGTTCGTCGACGCACTCCAGTTGATTCCGGTGGCGACGAGTTTAGGAGGAGTCGAGTCGGTAATCGAGATCCCCTTCGACATCGATTGGGGCGAGGATCAGCTCGGTACCGCAGCACAAAATACCGGAATCGCCCCTGGGCTTGTCCGCTTGTCGGTGGGAATCGAAGATATGGCTGACTTGCTGGGCGATCTTCGCCGAGGGTTCCAAGCATTGCGCGCTTAAAGCGAGAATGCCTTTCGTAATACACGAGAGTGCGGCCGGGTGCCCCATTTCTCGCGTTCTTTGCGAGTCGCCTGTGGCATATGATGGTCGCTTTACCACATTTTTCGAATTTCTGCGCAGCAGCAATAAGGAGTGTGAGACATGGAGATTCACGACCTGAACGTATTTCTGGACTACTTCGACAAAATTCACAAGCGCACTATGCGGGTCGTCCGCTGTATTCCTCCGGAAAAAGTCGACTGGTCGTTTCGCGAAGGCAAATTCACACTAGGAGACTTGGCGCGGCACATCGCCGGTGCCAATCGCTACATCTTCGCCGAAACCCTCGCGGGCAAGCCGAGCCGATACGCCGGTTGCGGCCGGCAATTGGCTCCCAGTTATGATGAGATCCTTTCCTTCATGGAAGCGCTGCATAAAGAATCGTCGGAGATTATCTCCCGCCTCACCGACCTGAATGGCGAATGCAGGACGCCGGATGGCGCGGCCATCGCGACATGGAAATGGATGCGCGCGATGCTGGAACATGAGATCCACCATCGCGGCCAGCTCTACATCTACCTCGCCATACTGAAGGTGCCCACACCGCCGATCTTTGGACTCACGTCGGAGCAGGTCATTGAGCGGAGCGTCGAAAGACGCTAGCCACCATGGGATAAATGAGCCCCGCGGGAATCGCGGGAGACCAAGGGAGTCAGACCGGGGGGCACGACGCAGCTTGCGCAGCCAGTACAGGCGAACCGCACGCATCAACTCCAAATTGAGCCGTCCATAATCTGAGGCCGGATCCTACGCCGTCGATCGCTCGTATTCTCGTGTTCCGGACCAGGCTTGGGTGGCGCTGGTGGAGCTTGTGCAAGCAATAGTGATGTGAATCCGCAGATCAGAATGACGGCGACCGACGAAACATGTGCTGGCGAGCCAATTCATTACGCACGTCTATTGGAAGATCGGGGAAGTCAATAGATTCGCGGCCTGGATCGTCAGCCAGGCCATCGCGTGGGGCTTTTCCGAAGAGAGGGTGGCGGTGATGAAGCAGGTTACCGCGGATATGCAGCAGGTGTACGCGACGGCCGGCCTCCCCGGGGTGAGAAGATTCATGGTGGATCAGATCACGAACCCGCAACTGGACTTCGACGTCTTGCTGAAGATGGCATTCTTTCGCGCCGTTCTGTATGGGGCAGCAGGCCGGCTCGATGAAGCGTTCGACTGCCTTGATCAGGCCATCGCGTACCGCGACCCAGCACTCGTTCACCTGGCAGTCGCACCGGATTGGGACAGCCTCCGAGCTGACCCGCGGTTCGCAGAACGCCTGCGATTGATGGCGCTCCCTTCGGTCGTGTATTCCAGCATTGGCAACGTGTAGCGTAACCCTGGGGTTCTCGACTTCCGCACCACCAGGCGCCGGCGACTCACGCGTCACTGCGGCGACAAAGCGATACCCGGATGCTAACCGTTTTCTTAGGGCCGTGAGCGACCACAGGTGTGAAATCACAGGTGTGAAATTTTGGGCTGGTCTGCTAAGTGCTTGATAATGATGGTGGCCAGGGACGGAGTTGAACCGCCGACGCCAGCCTTTTCAGAACCGTGGTTTTGAGTACTTTCAACGCCTTACAAGCCGCCGAGGACTGCTGTGGTACGTCGTAAGTCCTGCAAAACGGAAACGCCACAGGTGTAGACCAGAGGTGTGAAATCACAGAGGACCGGCACCGTCGAGCACCCGTAAATCGCCCACACGGTTTTCCTGCTTCATGCCGAAGCTCTGGATGCCTGCGTCTCTAACGCCCGTCTTTGGTGGCTTTGCCTTCTAAGATGGTTGTGTAACCGCCCTTTCCGTCGGCCATTTCATACTTGCTTGTGTACTGAGTGGGCGATAACACCGTGATTGTCGTCCTTCCTTTGACGGCTTTGCCCGCATACTTGTCTTCCACCATCCACGTCCAGGTATTTCCGTTAACCGTTCCTGTGGCGGTACCCACGAGTCCGGCACTGCTGGCGTAATAGGATGTGTAGACCTTCGCATGGCTGTCATAGGCGATGATGCTGAGCCTCGTCCCAAATTGGCCTTCAGCGCGGCTCTCGACATAGAATCCCCCCGGCCCCAGTGTACCTGTTTCGGTGCCGACAGTCTTACCGGCGAATCAAGCCATCTAAAATGTAACCCAAGGAGGTGCTGTCGAGACATTTAGGATGTAACCCAATGCGAAAATAATTTTTGAGGAGGGTTGCATTGGGAAGCAAGGCAAAGTGGGAATATTTTCGGGTGGTGTATGACCGCTATCGCAAGAGCGCACGGGCGGGGAAAAAACTGATTCTCGACGAATTCTGCCGAAATACGGGTTACCACCGTAAGTACGCCATTCGTCGCTTGAATGGACCACCGCCGGGCAAAAAGCAGGAGCGATCTCGTGCGGCACGACGAGCGAGCTATGGTCACCGGGTCATGATGATTCTGGGGGCGATCTGGGAAGCGGCAGGATACCCGTGGTCGGTGCGGCTCAAGGCACTGTTGCCGGAATGGCTGCCCTGGATTCGCAAGCGCTACCGAACGACTCCGGCGCTGGAACAGCAACTGCTGCGCATCAGCGCGCGGCAAATGGATCGGCGCCTGCAGGGAAAAAAGCAAGCTTGGCGGCGACGCATCTATGGACGAACCCGACCCGGGAGTCTGCTGAAGCACCACATTCCGGTGAAAACGGATACTTGGGACGTGAAGACTCCGGGCTTTGCGGAAATCGATTTGGTTTCGCATTCGGGAAATTCTGGGGCGGGAGAATTTGCCCAATCGCTGAACCTGACGGACATCCACACCGGATGGACGGAATCGCGGGCGATTCTGGGTCGCGGCCACGAAGCGGTGCGGCAGGCGCTGGAGGAGATTGCGGGGGTGTTGCCGTTTCGCTTGCAGGGGCTGGATAGCGACAACGGATCGGAGTTTATCAATTGGCATCTGAAGCGCTGGTGCGAGGCCAAGAAGATTCAGTTGACGCGGGGACGACCGTACAAGAAAGACGACAACGCGCATATCGAGCAGAAGAACTGGACGCATGTCCGCAAGTTACTGGGCTGGGATCGGTACGACTCGGCGGCGGTGGTAGAGGCCATCAACGATCTCTATGGCCAAGAGCTGCGGTTGTGGCTGAACCTGTATTTGCCCTCGGTGAAACTGGTAAAGAAAATGCGAGTGGGTTCCAAACTGCGCCGAGTTTACGATGCGGCACAAACCCCACTGCAGCGGGTGTTGGCCTCGGGCCAGGCCGACGCAACCCGGGTTGCGGAATTGAAAAAACTGCGGTTGTCTCTGGACCCATTTCAACTCAGCCGGCAGATCGACCAGAAGTTGCAGCGCATCTACACGATGGCGAATCGACGGCTCAGCCCGAAAGTTGCACAGCCGAAGGCGGAGAAAAAAGCCGTAACCGCTATACCCGGTGGTGCAGGAGTCAAAGTGAAGAAACGCGGGGCTTCTAAGGAGAGGACTGGGAGAAAAGGGGCCTCAAACGCCAGCCCCTTTTCCCCCAGACCCCCTTTCCCCGCTTAGTCTCTCGGGTTACTTTTCAGATGTCCCGACAGGCTTAGCTTGGGTTACCTTTTCAGATGGCTTGACACGACCGGCCGGCACAAACTCGTTGGCTTTAATCTCGCTTTCCACAGACCATTTGCCAACGAAGTACTCCAACTTCTTGTGTTCCGGACCAGGCTTGGGTGGCGCTGGTGGAGCTTGTGCGAGCAATAGTGATGTGAATCCGCAGATCAGAATGACGACGACCGACGATCGTGTGCTCATCTCGTGAATCCTCATCAATGTGCACACAGTAGCAGCCGGGCCGTGACGTGTCCCGAAGGATTTGTTAAGATTGGCCGAAAACTTAATGGCTAGCCGGGAAGTATTTCGTTTCGACGAGTTCGCGCTGGACGTGGGAGAGCGACGGCTGCTGCGCGGCGCCGAAACCGTTCACTTGTCACCGAAGGCCTACGATGTGCTGGTTCTGTTGGTGCGGCAGTCGGGGCGGTTGGTCACGAAGGACGAATTGCTGGCGCAGGTTTGGCCCGAGTCGTTTGTCGAAGAGGGCATTCTCAATGTTCACGTGGCAGCACTGCGCAAGGCGCTCGGCGACGACACGCGGCCTCCGGCCTACATCGAAACCGTCGTGCGGTCAGGGTATCGCTTCATCGCTGTAGTCAGCTTCGATCCGGCCGATGAGAAGCCATTAACACCGAGCGCCATAGTGCGACCCGTCGAACTCTACGAGCTGGTCGGCCGCGGCCGGTCTCACCTGTTGTCAGGCTCGTACTTCGAACTCCCTACCGCCGTGGACGCCTTTCGTTCCGCGATCGAGATCGATCCGACCTATGCACCGGCGCACGCCGGCTTGGCGCGCGCACGGTGCCAGCAAGCAGCGTTTCGCGCGGCGCCGCACCAGGAAAAGCGTTTACAGAGGCGAAAGCGTCTGCCTTGCGCGCACTGGCGATGGACAGCGCCTCGGCGGACGCGCAAGTTGCCCTTGGCACCGTCCTTTTTCTCAGCGAGTGGGACTGGGCGGCGGCGGAGCGCAGCCTGCAGCGTGCGCTCCAGATCAATCCGGATCACACCGAGGCGCTCCTACAGTATGGGTCGCTCCAGGAAGCGCTCGGACGGCTCGACGATGGGCTGCGATGCAAGCAGAAGGCGCTCGCACGCGATCCGCGATCGCCCGGCGTTCTGGTGCAGATCGCCATCTCGTATTGGCATCAGCGGAAGTACGACGAGACGCAAGTCTGGGCTCGGCGAGCTCTAGAGATCGACCCGAAACATGTGCTGGCGAGCCAATTCATTACGCACGTCTATTGGAAGATCGGGGAAGTCAA
This sequence comes from uncultured Acidobacteriaceae bacterium, assembly GCA_963714225.1. Lineage (GTDB taxonomy): Bacteria > Acidobacteriota > Terriglobia > Terriglobales > Acidobacteriaceae > Sulfotelmatobacter. The sequence continues at coordinate 81,402 of CAVQNY010000043.1, forward strand.
TAGATTCGCGGCCTGGATCGTCAGCCAGGCCATCGCGTGGGGCTTTTCCGAAGAGAGGGTGGCGGTGATGAAGCAGGTTACCGCGGATATGCAGCAGGTGTACGCGACGGCCGGCCTCCCCGGGGTGAGAAGATTCATGGTGGATCAGATCACGAACCCGCAACTGGACTTCGACGTCTTGCTGAAGATGGCATTCTTTCGCGCCGTTCTGTATGGGGCAGCAGGCCGGCTCGATGAAGCGTTCGACTGCCTTGATCAGGCCATCGCGTACCGCGACCCAGCACTCGTTCACCTGGCAGTCGCACCGGATTGGGACAGCCTCCGAGCTGACCCGCGGTTCGCAGAACGCCTGCGATTGATGGCGCTCCCTTCGGTCGTGTATTCCAGCATTGGCAACGTGTAGCGTAACCCTGGGGTTCTCGACTTCCGCACCACCAGGCGCCGGCGACTCACGCGTCACTGCGGCGACAAAGCGATACCCGGATGCTAACCGTTTTCTTAGATATTGCCGCGCCAAGAATCAAAGTTGCCGTTATCCAAGAGCCGAAAGGTCGAGATTTCGTCCCAGTCCATGATGAAGTTCTTTGAAGTTGAGCGACAGAAAGTTTCAAAAGGTGAAACATCTTCCCCGCTAACGCACGAAGAAGGGAAAAGAGTTCGGCACGCCTTGGTGTTTGCTGCTGGAGTTTCCACTTGTGCAGGCGGCTAGACTATTGGCCGTCCACAAGTACCTTCCGCAAGAATCAGCTCATACAGTTCGCCTACCTTCTTCTGGACTGCGATTGGGGATCCTGATGCCCTTGATTCCCGCCAACTACTTAGGGCTCGGCGATCGCCGATGCCCCGTGTCCGGAGCGAGCCGATCATAGACACTTGGCACAATTCCCTTACCTTCTTCAATAGCGTAAAACCGATCGATCGCAGGCAATGTGATATGCTCCACAGCACCGCTGGGCCAGTGGACTTCGACAGCTCGCACCGTCGTGCTTTCCCCCAAACCAAAGTGGACGCGTTGATCGTTCGAGGAAGCAAAACTCCCGCCGCTAAGCACGTCCGCTCTCTGGCGCATGCCCCCAGCGTTGACATAGACGGTAGCTCCCACGGCATCCCGCGGACTCTTCGGACCCCCGATCAGTTTGAGGCCCACCCAGTGGTTCTTGTCCGGATTGACGTTGCGCAGCAGTACCGGCACATCATCTACCTGATTGATCACAACGTCCATTTTGCCGACGTTGAAAAGATCGCCGAAAGCCGCTCCCCTGGCTTTCATCAAAAGGGCCAGCCCGGTGCCTCTGACCGGAGGAATGATCTCAAATTTCTCGCCTTTGAGATTGTGGAAAAGCAGGGGCCGCTGCCGAAACGTCGTACCCCAGCCGCTGTTGTCGACCTCCGGATAAATATGCCCATTGGCCACGAAAAGGTCTTTCCAGCCATCGTTGTCGTAGTCGACGAAGCCGGTTCCCCAGCCGAGAAAGGGAATCGTGACCTCGGCAATGCCTAGCCGGTAGCTGACGTCCGTAAAGTTGGCATTGCCGTCGTTGCGGTAGAGCGGGTTGTAGTCGTCGGAGAACACGGTGTTGTACAGGTCGAGCAGGCCGTTGTTGCGATAGTCGCCAACTGCAATCCCCATCGAAGCCGTCTCGCGGCCGTTCTCGTTCAGCGCATAGCCGGATGCGTAACTGTCATCCTCGAAGGTGCCATTGCCCTTATTCAGGTAGAGGTAGTTGGGAGTCGAGTCGTCGGCGACCACGAGGTCGACTTTCCCGTCATTGTTCAAATCGGCGAACACGGCGGTAAGACCGTAATATAGGTTGGGATCGTTAACTCCTGCTTTTCTCGCTGACATCGGTGAACGTGCCATCTCCATTGTTGTGGAAGAGGTGGGCTGCGGAAGGCCTGCTTTGTCATTGAATAGACAGGGCATCGCGCTAGCCATTCCTTGCGTTCACGCGGTCTCCGTCCCAACCGCGGTTTCCACATCAGTGATGGCACTACCATTAAGGGGGCGGAATCTCGCGCATCTCAAATCGTCCCGTACCAGCAATCTCAACGAGCTTGTTGAGCAAGAAGTCCTTATCTCCCGAATTCTTCGCATACTCGACCACAGGCTGGATGCGCCTCCACTGTTCGTCGCGACTCAATCCACTCTCGCGCAAGACGATCAACGCTGGGTGCACATCCACATCGAGGAGTTCGATGAAGTCTCGCGCATTTGTCGTCACAACTGCGAAATCGTGATCAAGCGCATATTGCCATATCTCATGATCCGCTCGACCAGCTAAGCCGACGTGCGGTACGGATTGAGCATATATGCCAACCTCGGCCAATCTGGCAACCAACGCCGGCGAGATATGCTCATCCAGGAGCAGGCGCATGACTACATGGCCCTACGCTTCCTGTGAATGGCCAGTTGCTTTCTGGGGCGTCCGGGCTTTTCACCAAAGCGAGAAAATAGGCGAGCGTAGGCTAGGTCTCGCTCACTGAGGCTGGGAAAATCTTCCACGATCTCTTGTTCGGGAGCACCCTTTCGAAAGAGCGACGCGACATGCTGTACTGGAATTCGAGTTCCACGAAAAACGGGTTCTCCCCCCAAAACTTCGGGTGAGGAGACGATACGCCGCCTGCCCCAGCGGAAGGCTGCCAAATTCTTGGCAACCGTTTGCCGGAATGACTTGCACTCAACCAGTAGCTGGATTTTCCCGGAGCGGTACACAATATCAGCGCCTTCTTTAGACCAGTGCGATGCTTTCGTGTCTCCACGCGCCAAGATTTGTGCTAAAGATTCTTTGTCCTGCCGGCTCAAGGGGAAAGGAAATTCAACCAACAGCTTCACAAGAAGTACATCGCCAACGGAGAACTGATGCCGCACCGCCTTGCCGATTTTCCGTTTGTGCGACGGCTTCACTGATTTCTTTTCCAGTGCCGTCCGAACGGTTTCGGGCGACACTTCCGCAATGGCCGCCGCCTCATTCACAGAAAACAGTTCAGTCATAACGATCTCCCTCAACAAAATATACCACCACAGGTGGCATCATATCAAGAGAGTGTTTTCCCGACGGCATTCTCGCGTTCAGCCAGAACCCGCGCCAGCGAGGATCCCAGCGCGGGCTTACGCTTGCTCAATACTCGCTTGGCAAGCGGACTAAAATCTTGCGATTCGAATTAAGTTCTTCGTAATCAAGGAGAAACTCTAAATGGCACACAGACAGCAACAAGGTTGGTTAGAGAAAGAAAAACGCAGTCAAGGTGAAACTTGGGTGCTGTTCTTCCGTACCCTGCGGAAGTCCGACGGTAAGCGCGTCGAGAACAAGATTTCGATTGGTCTGGTAAAAGACTTCCCCGACAAGAGCTGTGCATGGGCGGAGGTCGAAAAACAGCATCTCCACATCAACCAAGTTGATTTCCGCGGATCCGTAACATTTGCAGATCTGGCACATCACTACGCGGAATATGAGCTAAGCGAGCCCACAGAATCTATCCATCCAAAAGCACACACGACAATCAGAGGTTACGAGCGAGTGCTCCGCAATCGACTGCTGCCACAATGGGGGAATCGGGTAGCGCTGGGCCTCGAACCGCTGGAGGTGGAGGAATGGTTGAAAGCCTTGAAGCGCAAGGAGGGCCTTGCAAATCCCACGCTCGACAAGATGCGCCGTGTTATGTCGCTGGTCTACAGGCACAGCCAACGTTACGGGCTGATTCCTCGAAATCAGGAGTCGAACCCAATGCGCTTCGTCCGTTGCAAGACCACCAGCGAGTACGAAGCGATGATTCTCACCCCGGAACAAGCATACGCAGTATTACTCAACCTGCGAGAGCCGGAACGTACCCTAACGCTCTTGGCCGCTGGCACAGGTCTGCGTATCTCAGAGTGCCTCGGGCTGCAATGGCAAGACGTGAGTTTTGCTGAAGCCGTCATCCAGGGCCGCACATGGACATGCGGCAAAGTGGGCTGGCCGAAAAGCAAAGCCTCGAAAGGCCCCGTGCCGCTGCATCCTTTGCTAGCCAAATTCATGTTTCGCTGGAAACGTAAGACGCCATATTCTCAGCCGGGGGATTGGGTGTTTCCCGCGCTCAAGCTCGAGGGCCGGCAGCCGCGTGTGGCTAACATGCTGGTGGAAGATTATCTGCGGCCAGCGGCAGTGAGGGCGGGCATTCTTTCATCGCACCGAGACGACGAAGGTAGACTGGTAGATGATGACCCACGGCGATTTGGCTTCCATAATCTGCGTCACAGCCTGGCATCGTTTCTGGTCCGCACTAGAACTGACCCAAAGACGGTACAGACTTTGCTGCGCCACAGTGATGTTAAGTTGACCTTGCAGTGTTATACCCACAGTGTCAGCGAGGATCGCATGGCTGCGGCAGGGGCAATGCTGACTGCGATTTTCAGCCACGCCGCAAACCGAAGCGGACTGAAAGCGGACTGAGCGAGAGGCAATTCGAGTTTAAGTCCTTCACCGTCATCGTAGCCAGGAATCGAACCGGATCTCGCCAAAAATAGCGGACTGGGAGCGGACTGAGAGCGCAAGACGCGATTCCGCTAAGTTCTTAAGAATGATGGTGGCCAGGGACGGAGTTGAACCGCCGACGCCAGCCTTTTCAGCGTTAATCAGTATTTGCAACGACTTAACAGGTCTTAGATAAATAATTTATTTTAAACTACATGTTGACCAAACGCTGTTTGAAGCACTTGCGGAGGCCTCTTCGTGTCTGACGATAGCACAACAGAGTGTTTGTTGTTCCCAGAAATTTTTCGCAAGCCGGTCGTTGCCCAATTTGATCAGCGAGAAGGCAGTTCCGATGGCGGCGCTCTACTGCTGAAGGCCGCCAATCAGTCACTATAGATTGGTGGAGGAATTGACCGCCTGTCTGCGGGACGAAAGACGAGGCGGCAAGGTCGATCATACCTTGCAGGACTTAGTCGCACAGCGCGTGTTCTCGATTGCCTGTGGCTATCCCGACGGCAACGACTCGGCCCGCTTGGGCAGCGACCCCATTCATAAGCTGCTTCTCGATCGCGATCCCATAGAAGGGCACGACCTGGCCTCGCAACCGACGGTGTCGCGTTTCGAGAATGCGGTCGGAGTCAAGGTACTGTATCGCATGGGTGAGACTTTGGCTCGGAGCGTCATCCGGCGGCATGCCAAGCGACTACGGCGCCGGGTGTACCGGGTCACCATCGATTTGGATCTCACCGATGATCCCACCCATGGCGCCCAGCGACTCTCTTTCTTTAACGGGCATTACGACAGCTGGTGTTATTTACCGGTGATGGGCTTTATCAGTTTCAATGAGGAAGCCGAACAGTATTTGTGCGCTGCGGTGTTGCGTCCTGGCAACGCCCCCGCCGCGGTGGGCGCCGTAGGATTGCTGCGGCGGCTGATCCGGATCTTTCGTAGTCATTTTCCTGGAGTGACCATTCGGGTTCGCCTGGATGGTGGTTTTGCCGATCCCGCGGTGCTGGAGTTTTTGGAGGCGCAGAGCAAACTGGAATATGTGGTGGCCATGGCCAAAAACGCAGTCCTGAAGCGGATCGCGGCTCCGGGAATTCGTCGCGCTCGTAAGCAATCAGAAAGCAGCGGAAAAACGGAACATATCTACGGAGAAGTTGACTACGCGGCTCGCAAATGGCCTCATCGACGCCGGGTGGTGATCAAAGCGGAAGTCGTCCGAGCGCCGGAAAAAGATCCCAAAGACAATCCCCGCTTCGTGATTACCAACATGAAGCAGAGTCCGCAATGGATTTACGAACGGGTGTACTGCCAACGTGGGGACATCGAAAATCGCATAAAAGAGTTGCACGACCTGGAAATCGATCGCACCAGTTGCACCCGCTTTTGGGCCAACCAGTTTCGGGTTCTGCTCACCGCCGCGGCTTACGTCTTGATGCAGGAATTACGTTTGCGAGCGGCGGGTACAGCCTGTGCCCGGGCCCAGGTCCTCACCTTGCGCGAGCGCTTGCTCAAGCTCGGGGCTCGGGTAATGGTCTCGGCACGGCGCTGGGTCATTCACCTGCCCACGTCGTTCCCGTTTCTACCTGCCTTCCGTCTTATCGCCTGCCGTTTGGGCGCGCAGAGCGGATAAATCTCCCACTTTTTATAATCAGAAAGCAGACTGGTTACACTCCTGGCGAAGGTGTGTCACCACTTGTCAAAATTGAGTTTGAACAAGATAATTCTTTTGGAATAGTAACGTGATAGAAGGAAATTAGTAGTTGTGAATACATTCTTAGGTGGCTGCGTAAGGCGTTACAAAGTTACAAAGTCGCGAAAGACATGCTCATCTTGGGCTGGGATCTTGGGCTGGAGTGGGATAGTTCAGGCTTTGATCACCACCCGGCGTCTTTTTCCGGGGCCCGGATCCCCGTTTCATGATTACCAACATGAAACAGAGTCCGCAATGGATTTACGAACGAGTGTACTGCCAACGTGGGGACATCGAAAACCGCCTGAAAGAGTTGCACGACCTGGAAATCGATCGCACCAGTTGCACCCGCTTTTGCGCCAACCAGTTTCGGGTTCTGCTCACCGCCACGGCTTACGTCTTGATGCAGGAATTACGTTTGCGAGCTGCGGGTACAGCCTGTGCCCGGGCCCAGGTCCTCACCTTGCGTGAGCGCCTGCTCAAGCTCGGGGCTCGGGTAATGGTCTCGGCACGGCGCTGGGTCATTCACCTGCCCACGTCGTTCCCGTTTCTACCTGCCTTCCGTCTTATCGCCTGCCGTTTGGGCGCGCAGAGCGGATAAATCTCCCACTTCTTACAATCCAAAACCAGACTGGTTGCACTCCTGGCGAAGCTGTGTCACCACTTGTCAAAATTGACGTTTGCACCCGACTAATTCTTTGCGAGTTTACCTTCCCCACCAGCCGTGCGCAAGTGAAACAGATCTCAACCTTTGGGTTGGACTTTCCGGACTGGCAGACGGTTCATTATCCCAGCCAACTCACAAGTGTCGGAAATTTTACTGCCGAAGCCTTTGATCCCATAAAGTGGAAGGAAAATTATCCGAACCCTGCGTTTCGAGCGATGCTTCCCGCCGATGCCTATTGGGCTGCGAAAAAAGTGATGGCATTTACCGACGATGACATCCGCGCCATCGTCGAGCAAGGACAGTTCAGTAATCCAGAAGCCGTCGATTACATCACGAAGACTCTGATCGCGCGCAGAGACGCGGTCGGCCGCGCCTGGTTTCAACGCGCATTACCGCTTGAAGAACTGCGCATTGAAAATGACGAATTGCGCTTCGAGAACCTGGCGCTTCGATACGGTTTAGCGAAAGCCCCGTCGTATCGCTATGAGTGGTTCCACTTCGATAATCAGACTGGTGGGAAGAAGGTGGTGCCAGCTTCCTCTTCGACAATGGTTCCCTGGGAGCTGATAAACGGCGCGAAGGGCGGCTACTTCGGATGCACAATCACAAGTGAGGAACAAGGGGATCTCTCAACCACAGCCTATTTCCATGAAGAGAATGGAACATGGCGGCTCGTGGGTATCGATCGCAAGACCAATCCGCCGAGTTTACCTAGCACGACTTCGCCGGCGGAAGTTTTGCGGAAGCCATGAGGCACGTCGCCTTGGCTATCAATGCTCTTCAACTCCCTGTCATTGTACAAGCCGCAGGCAAGATGCGGCTCTCGCTTTCAGCCTTTGTGCCAGCCGGGTCATAGTTGTGTGTGACAGTCCCTCCGCCTCAAGTTCATTGCGGATTGAGGCTGCATGATCTGGAAGAGACTCGGCCATTGTTCTGATACGCCCCATGAGCCAGGCCTCGTCCAATCGCAGATCGGTTGCGAATCTTTTCCAATGCCGCAGTCTGATATTCCTCAGCCGGTATTCTCCGCCGATTTTCATGGCAAGCTTCACTTTCTGCAGGTTGATGGTCTGGTAGGGCAGAATGCTTGCTAAATCATAAAGCGGCGCAAGTCGTATGGCGCCGCTTCCGCCTAATAGCAGTGCATAGTTCTTTGCATGGGCATCTGTTCCTGCAATGAGCCAGTTGAAAGCGATAGCATCCACAAACGATTGCACATCCTCCCTGGGATTGCTCGATTGTTCACGCAACAATTCTACAATCGTGCGTACTCCGGGTCCGCCATCACTTTCATACTTGTTCGTAGGACGAAGGCCAAGCGCCTGACACATGTCCTCTTGATGGATGCGTGACCAGCGTCCTCCGCTTCGCACGCGGTCGTAACGCTCCACCACAATTGCGATCTCGTCGCCAAAGTGCTGGACGGTGGAGTTGGGAACGATCAGTCCAGCAGCTCTGGCCAAACGCAGCGAAAAATGCTCGTTCTCCGCGTGCCCATCCCATTCGCCCGTCGGTGGTTTGAGAATGTGAGTGGTCGGAACTCGACCAGACGGCACACCCCATCGCTGGCGCTCGAACAGAAGAGCCGTCTTTGGTTGTGCCCCGGCCAAGCTGAACTGTCCCGTGTCTTGAGCACTACGCCATTGAGAATGGTCCGCGCGTAGTGCTCTCAACCGCTCGGCAACCTCGTCCTCGGTAAGCCATTTAACCTCTCTGGAAGCCGGTTCCTTTTGCAGTGGTTCGAGACGTTCCGGACGGACAAACTGAACAGCCCCTGCGCAGTCTTCACCCACATGTGTAATCAGCCGAAAGACATTCCTGGGAGAAACTTGAAAGCGTCTGCCCCAGTTCTCAAGAACACGGTCATTATCGGGTAGCAGTCCCCACAGAAACGCTTCGGTCCTCGCATGGCCGTGCTCTGCCGACGCCAGCGGCATCGATAGCGATAGCGGATAAGCATTGGGATCGGCTCTCCATGCATGGGTATAGACGAACGAAAGTCTAGCGTTCTTGTAGTGGACCGTTCCCACCTCGCGGCCATCCAAAAGGGCGATAAGTTGATTCGTCATGGCCGTTTCTTCAAGGCATCAAGAACGCTGTTGATGTCGGGCGTACTTGCGTTGCTGATCGAGGAAGTCTCATGGGAAGAATCCGCCTTCAGATCTACGGACACTCTGAGGCCCTTCAGCGTGCGCAGGATGAGACCGATTTCAGCACGCGGTTTCCCTTGTTCCACCTCGACAAGCCATTTCCGGCTCGTCCCTGCTTTCTTAGCCAGGGAAATTTGATCCATCCCGAGTTTGGTACGACGCTCGCGGATGAAGGCCCCCAAATCGGCAGCGGTTCGAATACGCATCATGCACACCTCACCTAGAACACACAGAGTAACCGAACGGTGACAATCTGTAAAGAGAGCGTACGGTGACATTTTGATATGAGAGCGAACGGTTACACGGCAGCCTGCAAAGCACGGTTTGGGAATAGTACTTTCCTTCTGACATTCCCGGGATAGATAAAGCCTAAGCCGAAGGCTGCTGAGGTCTGTGTCAAGACCGGGCGAAGGCCGCCGCGTAACGCGGTCGCAGAGTCTTGACACAGACCGGGCCTCGGCTACGCTCTGGCTATCCGGGGAATGTCATTGAATGCAGGGACCAGGAAGAATCGTTCAATTTCTTGAGCACCTTCTCGTATTGGCTGAGCGGTCGGAGCCACGTCGGTTACGAGAACCTTGTGGAATGTCCATTTTCGGAAGAATGCATGGGATATTGTTTGCCTTCGTAAGGTAATTTCTTTCCCCGCTCGGGGCTAAACGCCTACCTCGACTGGCAGACCCGCTTCATCAAAATCCTTGCATTCAAAACCGCCAAGGTTGCCGGGATATCCGAGTTGACTTGAAATGATCCGGGTCCGGCCGATCGTCTGATTGTCGCATTCATGCGTATGGCCATACACCCAGAGGGCCGGCTGGTGGGTCCCAATGATCTCCACCATGTCCAGGGAATTGAATGCCGGCGTGAGAGGGCCGCCCTTGTATTTGGAATTGGGATTGATGACCGGTGCACTATGGCTGATAACCACGCGCGGACCACTTAGATTCTTGCCAAACCAGTTCAGCAATTTCGACGCGAAGTGTTTATGTAGCACAATCGAGTCTGCTGGCGTGAAAGGCGTTTCGTCAGGGCTATAGATGAGGCGGTAATCATTCATTTGAGAGCGGGCGGTTTCCATGGCGCATAAGTCCCCGCCGTTGAAATTCGTCCACATCGTACCGCCGAAGAAATTGACACCCCCAATGCTGACCTCTTCATCAAGCAGCAGTTCCACATGCGGATGTCTGTCTTCGAGCCACGCCTTGAATCTATTGTCCTCTTCGTTCATTGGCCGCCGCGTGTAATATTCGTGGTTTCCCGTCACATAGAGGACGGGTTTCTTCCACTTCCGCAGAATCTTGTCGAGCGGGTCGTAATCCCTGAGCGTGACGATATCGCCTGCCAGGATCATGACATCTCCGGTCGGTGCCGGCGGCAACATCCAGCCCGAGCCAAATTCAAGATGCAGGTCGCTATAAGTAATGATTCTCATGCTCGTAGGAGAACGCTTGTTTGAACCCGTCTTTCTCAACTGCCAGATCTCCTCCGACAGCGGTTTTTTGCACTGTCTCGATGTGTAAGAGGACAATTGCCGTCAATAGCGATTCAACTTGGGGCGGAGCCCGTTTCGTAGAACTAGAAATCTGACATCCGCCGGATAGCTGAATAATAAGCCGAGGCGCAAAGGCCAGTGTCACGGCTCTTCGACCGCGAACGCGGCGCGCGCAGCGCGGCCTTGACACTGGCCGGGCCTCGGCTATGCTCTGGCTATCCGGGGCATGTCATTCGGGGATGCTGCATCACAGACCTAGACCGAAACCCTGATTGATCTGATTCGTGTGCGTGGTTTGTGGTTCTATCTTGTGTACCACTGGCTCCTGCTGAATCGCAGGAGAATGGGACACGTCGCGGCTGAGTTCTTGCCCGAGCGTCGGTGCGTTGTTCGTATAAATCTGGGCGTCATAGCGTCCGCGTGAGACCGAGACATAGGCCATGCGGCTGTTGAGTAGATCCTTAGCGCCCAACTCGGTGTCCACGTGAATCAGGACACGGTCGGCAGTCTGTCCCTGGCTGGAGTGGCTGGTCATGGCATAACCGTGGTCGAGATGCGGATGCTTGTGCGGGTCGAGTTGGACCGCACGACCACCGTCCATCTTCAAGCGCAGGTGCCCGTCTTCGTCGATGCTCTCGATGGTCCCCAACTCGCGGTTCGCAACACTGAGGTCGGCTCCAAAGCTTTTCTCCGTGGACTGCACACTCTTGGTTCGAGGGCGCACTTGCATCAGCATTACATTCAAAACGAGTCAGTCCGACCAAGAATCGAGGCTCGAAGCTCAGGGCAAGTTCTTGGCACTGCTGCTCGGAGACAAGGCCCACGTGCTCACGGAGACGATCCAGTGACGCATCTTGGGCTGAATCTTGGGCTGGAGAAAGTGGGCGAAAACACCCACGTCCTTTGGAATGATGGTGGCCAGGGACGGAGTTGAACCGCCGACGCCAGCCTTTTCAGGTGTTCTTTGAGTCTAAACCCTTTTTCATTCAACAACTTAATTCGTCAAGATGGCCGATTTATTGTGACCATTCTGTGACCAGCGCCGATGTTCGCCTAAGCGTCGGCCGAAACCATTAAACGAGAATAGTTAAAGAGGATAGGCAAATCAAAACTAAACCCTTGAGATGCGTTCTCATCCTGAGTACAATTGTTCTCGTAATGAGTACACGCGACGGTCTCGGGGACCTTCTATTCGGACGCACACGGGGCGCTATCCTCGCCCTGCTCTATGGCAGGGCCGACCAATCATTCTATACGCGCCAAATTGCACGCGAAGTAGATGCCAGCGTTGGCGCGGTTCAACGAGAGCTTGAAAATCTCTCGAAAGTGGGACTTATCATTCGCAGTTCAGTGGGCAGTCAGGTTTTTTATCAGGCGAACCGACAGGCCCCTATATTTCGAGAGATGCAGGCCCTCGTGAACAAGACAATTGGCATCTTCAGCGTCTTGCGATCAGCACTGCATCCTTTAGCGAAGCGAGTCCTTGTGGCATTTGTGTATGGTTCCGTCGCACGCGAGGAAGAAACGGCACAGAGTGATGTTGATCTAATGGTTATTGGGAGGGCCACACTTGACGAGATCCTTTCACGGCTTTCTACGGTGGAGAAAAATATCGGCCGCCCTATCAACCCAACCGTGTATTCCATCGAGGAATTCAAGTCTAAACTTGCGAGCGGGAATCATTTTTTGATCGCCGTGCTCAAAGGCCAAAAGGAATTTTTGCTAGGAGACGAGGATGAGCTTAGAAAAGTGGGTGGAGTACGGTTGGCTAAGGCGGGCGCCGACCAGCACAGGTGAAATCAAGGATCTTCTGGGAATTGTGGATCGTAGCCTTGCGGATTCAAAGGTCGAAGCTGTTTCGACCGATCTTCGATTTATCGCTGCTTTCAACGCCGCGCTCTGCGTCGCGACGACAGCGCTCCGCGCCTCCGGTCTTCGCACCGTTACCCAAGCGGGTCACCACGTAAAAACAATCGAATCTCTGGAACTCACCGTAAAGGCCAACCCGAAGGTCATTCAAAGATTCAAGACCTTCAACAATAAGAGAAACAAATCGGTTTATGACGTTGCAGGTGCCGTATCAGATCAGGAGTTGGAAGCGATGGTGAAACTCGCGGAGGAACTCAAGAACAACACCCTAGTCTGGCTCCGAAACGTCCATCCGGAGCTATTGAAAGCTTAGAGCAGCCAGAGTCATTTTTATCTGTATTTCACCGGGAAGTTCGAACTACCCCAAAGTCCTATCGCTCCTTCTTTCGTAAATCAAAGGGATTAGGTCAGCCGACCGTGCCTGGTTGAAGGAGTGGGGGGAACAGGAAAGAAAATCAGAGCCGGTGACAGGGCAGCGTTCTAACCAGCTGAACTACGCCCCCGCATACAACGTCGTCTGACTCCTTCCGATTCCCTCTCGTTCCTTTCCGTTCCATCTGGCCGTGCCGTGACAGGGCAACGTTCACACATTGGGAACATTGCGATAGTCGGTTCCAGAAGGCATCGAAAAACGGTAGACGCCAAGCCCTTCTGATCTGCGCTCTGCCATTCGCTAACCTTCATAAACGTAGCGGACTACGAACATCGACGATCATCGATTGATGAAATATGCGCTAGATGTGAAGGATTAATAATGAACAGCAAATGATTGAATTTAATTTGGTTGGTGGCCAGGGACGGAGTTGAACCGCCGACGCCAGCCTTTTCAGACTGGCGTTAATGAGTATTTACAACGACTTAACAGGTCTTGGGTGGCTGCGACTGCTTTAAAGTTCATGGGAGACACGCTTATCTTGGGCTGAGATCTTGGGCTGGGTGCCCTCGACCGCAATCGAGAGATTACCGAATTCTGCGGAGAAACTTCACGACGCCAATCTATAGCAAAAGCGCCAGGCATCATGCCAGCCCCCAAGAGATGCATCCGCTCGGGCCGTTTCCGCACCGGTAGTCGTGCTCGCGGGATTGAAAAATGGGCTCTGAGCGAGAATCTGTAACGACTCCTGATGGAATGGGCATTTTCCTTTAGTGGAATTCTGGATACACTCGGCAGCATGGCAGAGACGGACTGGAGCAAAGTACTGGGTTGGCCGGGGTATCGGGTCTACCGACACGAAATCAATGAGCAGGCAAAGACGCTGAAGCTGTGGGTACGGCGCAAGCGAGGAAACCGGAAACTGATTTGCTCGGGCTGTGGGCGGAAGCTGAGCGATGCCTATGACAGCTACGAGCGGGAGGTGCGAGATCTCCCGTGTTTCGAGTTTCGGACGACGGTGGTGATCGAACTGTATCGAGTGCGCTGTCCGGACTGCGGAGTGAAAACGGAGAAGGTGCCGCAGTTACCCAGCAAGGCGCCGTTCAGCAAGCGCTTCGAAGAGGCGGTGGGGTTGGCCTGTGAGAGCGCGGCGGTGCGGCGAGTGGCACGACAGTTTGGTCTGGCCAGCAGCACGGTGCGAGCCATCGATGTGCGCTATCTGAGTCGCTGGTCGAAGGGGCGAAGGAAGCCGGCGTTGCGGCAGATGGGAGTGGATGAGATCTATCTGGGGAAGAAGCAAAAGTTCCTCACGGTGGTGAGCAATCTGGAGACGGGAGAACCGTTGTGGTTCGGAGGGGAGAGGAAGAAGCAGACGCTGGACGAATTCTTCGAGAAACATCTGAGTGCGTTTCAACGAAGTGCGATTCGGGCGGCATGTGTGGACATGTGGGAACCGTTTCGGCAAAGCCTGGAGCAGTGGGTGCCGGAGTGCCGGATCGTGTACGACAAGTTTCACATTCTGCAGCATGCCAGCCAAGCGGTGGACGAAGTGCGGCGGGCTGAGTTCTTCCGCAAAGGAGGAGCAGCACGGGATCTGGTGCGAGGGAAGCGCTGGTTGCTTTTGACCAGTTGGCTCAATCTGGATCGCAGCCAGCGGCGACAGTTGAACGCTCTGTTTGCTCTGAACCGGCGCATTCTCAAAGCCTATCTCCTCAAGGAGAGTCTTTCGCGTTTGTGGGATTTCAGCTACGAAGGAGCCATGTTGCGTTACCTGCAGAAATGGATCGCCCAGTTGCGCTGGCAGCGGCTGAAACCCATGGAGAAACTAGCCGGCATGTTGCTGGCTCATCTCGAGGGGATCTTGAACTACTGCCGGACAAAGGTACCGATGGGTGTGGTAGAAGCCGTCAATGGCAACATCAAAGCTCTGCTCCGCCGCGGCCGCGGTTACCGAGACATGAACTATCTGCTGCTGAAGGCGCAGCGCTTGGCCGCCACCAAGACCGAATTCGTTGCTTTTCAGAAAGCTGCGTAGAATGAGCACTCTTACAGATTGTTGTGTAGAACCGAAAAATGACGGTCGCTGAGCTCGATGGGCACTGAGGATGCCCGAAGATTTGTTTACACACGAGAGGATACCTAAATGAGCCGCTTTTATAATGCGTATCGTCTCGATCTATCGCTTCCTTGATCACATTCTGGAGCAGAAGCCAGCCCGGTTTCAACATCTGCGGGAACGATGGCTGGACCTGTTCCAGACGCAGTTTGACGTGCTGCCTTATGACCCAGCCAGCACATACATCAAGGGAGAGCGAATGAGAACAGATTCTTTAGGCCAAGCGGCTACAGCCGATCAGCGATTTGATTGCAAGCAGGTAGCGATTATCTTTGGATCACTGCAACAGCAGTCGGCCAGCGGAGGAATTGTCCGCTCGGTCAAGCAAAAAGTGCGTGCTGGATCGTCCGGGCATCGGAGCGACTGACACGTGCCTTGAGCTTGAGTTTCATCTGGGACAGTCAATCCTGCTGCCGAGATTTCGGCGGGACTGCGGGGCCGGTTGGCCCTCTAGATCTAGATGGGATCGCTATCCACCGAGTCACTGCTCGAAGGTCTCTTCGCACTGAATGCAATACGGCGTCCACGGTACGGCTGCTAGTCGCCTTCCGTCAATTTGTTTGCCGCAAGACAGCAAGACAGGCAGGCACTTCCCGTAAGTCCCGTCTTGAATGCGACCAAGCGCCGACTCGATTGCCCGAAGCAACTGCTGCTCTTGGTTGCTTCTTTGAAGCAATGACCCCTTCTCATACCCGCTGGCAGCTTGATCCACGGTATCAGGCTCTGGCTCCACTCTTCGTCGTGCGTATTGCAGGTGATGCTCGATACTCAGGCGCAGTTCATGCTGGCGGACTTCCAATAGCGTCTTGAATCGCCGCATCCGCTGCCCGTCCAGCGATCAATTCTATGTCGCGTGTCGCTGTGACGAAAGTGATGTCGGTCACAGTCTGCTTGAAAAGGAAAGCCGCCACGCCCCGACCCCGGACTCGCACGGTTGGCCCTTGTGGTTTAACGCCCTACTTCGCCGCCTGATGCTTGGCGTATTCTTCGGGCGTGAATTTGCCGGCCTTCACGTAGCTCTCGTTCAGTTCCGTATACTGCTTCCACTTCTCGGGCAAGTCGTCCAGCGCAAAAATCGCGGACACCGGGCAGACCGGTACGCAGGCGCCGCAATCGATGCATTCCACGGGATCAATGTAGAGCTGGAGAACATCGTCAAATGTTGGCCGACCGTCATCATAGGTCGTGTTCTTCTTGGGGTGGATGCAGTCTACCGGGCAGGCGTCGACGCAAGCGGTGTCCTTTGTCCCGATGCAGGGTTCGGCAATGACATATGCCATGGGTCACCTCCGCTGTCCTTCACCGTAGGCCTTCCACAAAGAAGATTCAAGCGCAGCCGAGGTAAACTTGTGGCGTATGGGGCCGACGCTTGAGAGGATTTCCGCGGTCACTCTGCGGGTTACAAACATGACGAAGTCCGTGCGATTTTACAGAGATGTTCTGGACATGGAGCTTCTCTATGGGGGAGAGGACGCGGGTTTCTCT
This sequence comes from uncultured Acidobacteriaceae bacterium, assembly GCA_963714225.1. Taxonomy (GTDB): domain Bacteria; phylum Acidobacteriota; class Terriglobia; order Terriglobales; family Acidobacteriaceae; genus Sulfotelmatobacter. The sequence goes on from CAVQNY010000043.1 coordinate 97,701, forward strand.
TCACTGCGCACAAAAGACGCACAATCTGCGATCCTCAATCTAGAACAGGGCGACAGGGTGACTCGATGGGGGCGGCTGATCTTCTACGTCACGGATGTGGACGCGTTATGGACTCATCTGAACGAAAGAGGATTCCATCCAAAAATCCCAGAAGACGCCTCCTGGGGAGAACGCTATTTCCATATGCCCGATCCGGACGGCCACGAGCTGTCGTTTGCGCGCCCGCTCTAGCAATCTTCTAATAGCTGTATGAACTCATCTGCGGAGAGAAGAAGCTTGCGAAGGTAGTCGCGCAACGCTGGCTGGCGAAGGCTGTCTCCAGGATGGGGCTCCCGAAATGAAACAGCATTTGGGCTGCGCCTCGGGTTAAAGAACGATCTTGTCGAACCCGGCTTCGCCTTTTGCGGCGTATAGCCGAGCTTGCGGAGAACACGGACGAAACGCCTCCATGGGACCTGAGTGGGTAGCCCAGACATCAGCTAGACTTTAGGACATCTGCAGGCTTCGACGCAAACAACGCCGAGGTATCGCGAGTTCGTTGAAGCGCCTCAAGGACGTAATCGCCTCGGGCGAAGGTGGAGCAGAAGTTGCAGAGAAAGACAGCCTGTGCGGCCAGGAAGGAGGTCCGATGGCTTACTACAAGGTTCGGATTGAAGTCTGGTGCGATTGGAATCCGGCGGAGAGCGACCTCGAAGAAATTGCCCAGAACATTGGCGCCAGTGAGGCTATTTGTACCCAGCGCGAAGTGGTTGCTGTCGTGGATCGTCCGCAAGATATAGACGACGAAGCAGCGATGAGCTTCTTTGGGGGAGAAGAGGGTGACGCAGACCTGAGTCAGGGATAGGTTAAACGCGCGGCGATGGTTTAGCCATAGGCTTGGGAAAACCGGGCAGCCCCGGTTATGCGGCGGCGGCACTCCGGTCTAAAATCACCGCGGCCTGTCCGGCTTCTGCGACGCCAAAGATAACCAGAGGGATGTTCGTACTTGGATCTTGGATCTACCCCCGCAGTAGGCATAGTTGATGTTAATGTCGGCTTCGCCGAGTCGCAAAGCCGCCCGTGGCAACTCGCCCGGTCGATGTGGAAGTCTGACTTGAGCGACTTCGGTCTCTATATAGCTCAGGCCTTCACTGTCCAAGGCCTCTTTGCCCGCCTCCGGGTGGTTCACCACGAAGCGAACCAGACTGTTTCCCTCTAAAGGGATTGACTGGAACGCGACAATGTTCACTTTGTGGTCAGCCTGGGCGCGGCAGACCCTTCCCAGAGTCCCCGGCCCGTCCCCCAAGCGAATAGTCAATTCTTTAGTTGTAGGCATGTGGGTAACCTCCTTTGTGGGTCTTGGCAACGCAAGGAGGCGTTGCCGTGCAGTTGGAGAAAATTCGGATTGACGTGACCGTTGACGGAAATCATATCTTTCGGCACAAACGCCGACCACTGGGTCGGAGCATCTACCTTGACGTACGAAATCCAGTTTCCGTATCAAATTCCTCATTCCAAGCATCCCACGCCTGTTGCTCCGTAAGAAAGAGATACTCCAATTCAGGTTCGTTGACCGCGTCGATTTCCCAACGACCGGCCGTATCGTTGTAGCCGATGGTCGCAATATGGATTCCAACCTTGTTATAAATCTTCTTTCCTGAGGTCACACAAACTGTCCTCAAGGGTGCATTGTAGGTCTCCTCCGCATCATCGCACGGAGAATTGACACGGTAGAGGTTTGACACTCCGCTTCAGGCAGCAGCGAAGAAACGGTTAACGGTCTCTTTCCACTGCTGGTTTCCACTTTCCCCTGTTCTGAACTCGTGGGGCCAGGCAAGAGACAAGTACTTCGGGGGTCCAACAAGGAACGCAAAACGCTCTCGGGGGCTCGCATCGCTGATCTGTTCATAAAAAGCCAGCGCCTCTTCTGGAAGGTATCTGCGCATGTCCAGCAATATCCAGTCGTAGAGTTTGGGTCGCCACAAACATCGCGCCGCCGAGAGGCTTTCAGCGACGTGCACCTCGATGCCCTGACTCAGCAGGACGCTGGCGCGCACGTCGCGCGTAAGTTGGTGAGGATCGATGAGGAGAACTTTCTTGCCGGCAAAAATGGGGCGACCACAAAGCGGTGGCTGGTGCCTACCATACCCTCCGAAAACTGGAGGAGCCCTCTTGGGAGAGCAGTTGGAGCGAATTCTCCTCCCGGGAGGAGTGAAAGTAATGGGGAGGGGTACCGCCCTTAATAGAACACTACCTAGAAAGCGTACAGACGTGGGGAAAGTATTGCCTTTCGGCTCAGGTGCTCTAGCGGTCCTGCAAAGCAACGTTAGACCATCGTGACTGATGTACAATGCCGTCTGTTTGGAAGTTCAAAACGGAAATGCTGTTAGCCTCCGCTTTCACGCTGGACTCCGGTGACCTGGCAGATTTCGAGGGTGTCTACGTCCTTAGGGAGGTCCTTATGGGCGCTACCGACGACAAGTTCTATCGCCCAAGAATTACGAAGCGGGTTGATTTTGCCCCCGACCTCTGGATGATTCGTATCCACCCCGGTGGAGAATTCAAGTTCGCGCCCGGCCAATACGCCACCTTGGGTGTGGAGGGACCGCAGAAGCGATCCGAGCGACCCTATTCGATTGTGTCGTCGCCCTATGAAAACGAAATGGAGTTTTTCTTCGAACTTGTAACCGACGGCGACCTCACACCTCAGCTCCATAAGCTGCAGCTAGGCGATGAAATGCTCATGCGCAAGGTTGCCAAGGGACGATTTACGCTCGACACCAGGAGCGGCCGAACCAACCATCTCCTGGTCTGCACGGTGACGGGCATTGCGCCCTTTGTGAGCTATGTCCGCACCTTGTACCAAGATTGGAAGGAGGGCAAGTTCGCGGGCGAGCACAAGCTCTTCCTGCTGACTGGGGCCAGCCGCTCGTGGGAGTTCGGGTATCGCGGCGAGATAGAGGAGTATGCGCGACAGGTTCCTTGGCTGAAGTCGGTGCCTACGGTCAGTCGCCCGTGGGAAGATGAGAAATGGAAGGGCGAAACGGGCCGAGTCGAGGACATTTTACGGAAGTACGCCGATATGTGGGAGACTACCCGCGAGAATTGCGTCGCCTATCTTTGCGGTCATCCGGAGATGATTGAGCACTGCAAGGAGATTCTCAAACGGTGTGGCTATCCCAAGGAAGCCCTCAAGGAGGAGATCTACTGGGTGCCGGCGAAGAAAGCGGCCGCGTGAAACGCAGTGAGTGAGAAGCGTATTCCTTGTGCTTTCTGCGCAGTAGCTCCAACCAGAGGGGGCGCGTCCAGTGTTTGGCCGCCGTCTTACTCACGAGACGAGCGGATGCAGACCATACACACGCCAAGCCAGACTAAGCAGCCCTCTGCGAAACCAGCTCCGGCAACGAGAAAAACTCCCGAACCCGCCGATTCACGATTTCGCCACCACGGGTTAACAGAGTCTCGCGAACAATTTCGTCTTCGGAATCGCGCCGTAGCTTCCCATCTTTTACCAAGTTCAGAAGAAATGCGGTGATATTGCGCCCGTACATCTGGCTGGCATGATAAGGCACTTGGCTGGCAACATTGATCCGGCCGATGATCGTAACACCTTGCTCGACCACGGTTTGGCCGGCGCGTGTCAGTTCGCAGTTGCCTCCACGCTCTGCGGCCAGATCAAAGATCACAGAGCCAGGCGCCATTCCTTTTACCATCTCGCGGGTCACCAGTACCGGGGCTCTCTTGCCCGGTACGACAGCCGTGGTTATAACCACATCGCTCCCCGCGATCACGCGACTGAGAAGTTCACGCTGCCGTGCGTAGAAGCTCTCATCCTGCGCGGTACCATACCCGCGCGCATCCTCCGCGTCTTTGGCCTCAATCGGGAGTTCCACGAACCGCCCACCCAGGCTCTGTACTTGCTCTTTGACGGCGGGTCGCAAATCGTACGCAGAGGCGACCGCGCCAAGTCGATGCGCAGTGGCAATGGCTTGCAGTCCCGCGACCCCAGCGCCAATGACCAGGACGCGCGCTGGGGTAATGGTACCTGCGGCGGTCGTTAGCATGGGGAAGATTCTTGGCAGGGTGTTGGCCGCGATGAGAACGGCTTTGTAGCCACAGATCGTCCCCATCGAGGAGAGCGCGTCCATGCTTTGCGCTCGCGTGGTACGCGGCATCAACTCCTCGGAGAACGAGATGACCCCCGTTTGCGCAATCTGCTGGATTACGTCCACTGACCCCAGCGGCCGCAAGAAGCCGACGAGGACTTGCTCACTATGCAGCAGTGGAAGGTCCGCTTGCCCTGTAACATCATTCGAGCCATAGCATAGAACCTGGACGACGATATCTGCACGACCAAAGATCGCACCGCGATCAGGAAGGATCTGGGCGCCCTTTTCGACATAGAGAACGTCCGGATAGCCCGCCTCCGCCCCTGCCCCGGTCTCGACCAGCACTTCGAATCCCGCCTTAGTGAGAATCGGGATCACCATAGGAACGAGCGCAACGCGTCGTTCGCCCGGATAACTCTCCTTAGGCACACCAATGATCACGGAGTCATCTTACACTTAGGTTCTATGAAGAGCTACAAGGACCGCGCGTTGCAGCAGCACATCAAGACTGGGTTCTGTGGTGGGTGCTCAGAGCCGAAGGAGAGGATTATGAACGAAGTATAACTCCCGTCTGCTCAGACATTTCGAGGTTTTCGAGGGGCACGATTGGACGCGCGAGCTCGGGCGTCTCGTCGTTCCAGAGATTTGGGGTAGCGCTAACGATTCTGTGCCTGCGCGGAGCGGAGGACAAACGGAAGGCCACGGGGAGCATTTTGGATCACCGTGTTTTGCAGATCGAGAGCTTCGAGCGGAATATGGCTGCGTGTGCCGTCGGAGCTGATGTATTCGAGATAGCCGTCGGCGACCCAGTAGTCGGTCACGGCCTGGCTCGTGCCATTGTTCAGCACCAGTAGAAAGACTCCCTTGCCTACCGCCCAGTCTTCGGTGGCTGCGCCGAGCGTGGCTCCGGGGCGCACCGACGAATTCCCTTCTGCCGTGTCGTCATCCGACGGATTGACAGTGGGCGGGATCGCGGACATTTCCGACTGCGTGAGTCTCTGGGAATTGAGGTCGTCGCCGAGATCAAGCGAGTCTCTGCTGAAGCCCGAGTAAAAAGGATCAAAGTAACCGAAGAAGGAAAGCAGCGGCAAAAATGGTTCGTAGAAGCAGACTTGGGTCACGCTGTTCCAGAAGCATCCGGAGGAAGAAAACCGCGGAAAGCGGTTGAAGAAGAAGCCGGGATGAGGGCGCACGGGAGAAGAAACGAAAGAAACTCGACCGTCAGGACGGGGTCGGAATAGCGGCGGAGACCAGATAAGCGTTGGCGGAGTCCGCAAAGTAGATGCAGTCTGGGCCGGCGTGGGGTTCCACAGGTGTGACGGCCCATGGGGCGAAGTATCCGTAGTGGAGGACGCTCCGAATCCCGCATGCCGGGCAGAGTGCTTTCCGGACCAGAAGTGCAGCCAGCCGAAGCGCCCGCCCGCGGGCTCCCGCCAGAGTGCCTGCCGGAAGAGTGCCCGCCTCCAAAGTGGCCGCCTCCGGAGTGGCCGCCTCCGCTTCCGTGTAGCGCCTCTGCGGGGGTGAGGAGACAGATCACGGACAGCAAGATCGGAAGGATGCGCAGCGACCGCACAAGGAAGGCAGTTCGAGTGACCATGGCCCTCCCCCAATGTGGTTCCAGTTTACTCCTGTTCGGGTGGTTGGGAGTGTGTGACCTTTGCCGCCTCATCCATGCCGGACATGGTAGCAGCTCCGCCGGAGGTCAAGGAACTGTTCGAAAGGATTCGCGGCTAAGATTTCTTCGTGCAAAGTGGGTAGCGGAGACGCGACCTTTGGCTTGCTGGATCGGCACTTCGGTCTGGCGCAGCGGCGCACTGAGGTTCTCCAGCGAACGTCGCGTTCGCTCTCTCACGCACACCCTCCGCTCTCCGCTGATGGCGACTGGTTACGGTCCGACCGACCGACCACGATCGTGCCTCTCTCGGCACCTGAGCGGCAGAGCGGTGTGGTCCGAAGGACGGCCCACGACACAACCTTGGACGGGAGGTCTAACGCCACCTGTATTGCCACAGCATGAGCGAGGATCGTCTGGCAGCGCAGGATGACATGCTGGCGGCAATGATGACGCCGTCAAACGCGGTGAATTGAGCGGCCACAGTGCGTGAAACACAAGTCAGCGACACCGCCAGCTTCGGCGCTTGCGACGAGTGACCCACCCCTACATTCCGAAAATGATCCAGGTAGTCTGATCTGAGCCATAATGTTGCATGTCAGCTCCCGCAAAAAGCGGAGGCGCCCCCTTACAGTATTGATTTTGTTATGAGCGGGTGAGGCTGACTGTGCCCCGGAGAGGACTAGATTCCTCTCCAGGGCATGAGCTTCTGGGAGACGTAACCTCCCATGGGCCCTCACGAGAGTCCTACACTCCGTCGCAAAACTCAAGCGGCCGGCGGGCGGAAGCGCCGGGCATGCCGACCGCGGCTGCGTCGCTGTTTGCTCAAGGGGTGCGAACAGCTCTTTCGACCCCGGCAAATGCGGCAGCGCTATTGCAGCGAGAGCTGCCGATCGGGGGCGCGGAGATGGTTGCGGTGGAAAGCCCAGCAGAGGTACCGCAGAAGCGTCGGGGGCAAGCAGAAACGCAAGGGGCAAAACCAGCGCTACCGGGAGCGGGTCAAGGCCGGGAAATTGCCAGAGCCAGCGGCAGTTAGCCAAGCCGCGAGGGTAATCACTCCACAATATTTTTTTCGAGCACAGCTGCGACCGGCCGGGGTGCTACGAGCACTTCGCGCGTCAGCGGCGAAGTCCTTTGCAGCGTTTTTGTTCGCACGCCTGCCGGCGCGCCCTGGAGCGAGTGCGGGAGCGGGAACGACGTTGGCGACAAGCGCGCATTTAATCCGGACATATTGATCGGCCCGCGAGATTTACCTTACCTTGAGCCGATCGATGCAACTGGAGTTTCATCAGCTCGAGCGGCGCTGGGAGCATTTGCGCGTGCGCAACCCAGCGCGGCAGCGGCGGTTGCTGGCGTCGCTGGCAGACAGCGGGCAGCAGATGCCGATCGTGGTCGTGACCGCAGAAGGCCAGGCGGATCGGTATGTGGTAATCGACGGCTACAAGCGGATCGCCGCGCTGGAACGGTTGGGGCGGGACACGGTGGAAGCGGTGGTGTGGCCGATGAGCGAGGCCGCGGCCGTGCTGCTGGATCGCTCGCTGCGTTTCTGCACCCAGGAGAGCGCGCTGGAGGTGGGCTGGCTACTGCAGGAGTTGGAGCAGCGTTTCGGCTACAGCCTGGAGGAGTTGGCGCGGCGGTTCGACCGCAGTGTGAGCTGGGTGGCGGGGCGGTTGGCCTTGGTGGAGCTTTTACCGGAAACCATTCAGCAGCAGGTGCGCGAGGGCAAGATCGCGGCGCCGGCAGCCATGAAGTTTCTGGTGCCAGTAGCCCGCCAAAGCCTGGAAGACTGCCAGCGCATGGCGGCCATTTTCGCCGAGCAGCACTGCGACACGCGCGAAGCCGGTCAACTGTATATGGCCTGGCGGCGAGGATCGGCCGCGATTCGCAAGCGCATTCTGGAGGACCCGGCGCTGTTTTTCAAAACGCAGCGGCAGGAGAAAGCCCCGCCCGGGGCGGGCGCGGAACTGATCCGCGATCTGGAGATGGTCACCGCGATTGTAAACCGCGCTCATCGTCGGATCGCCGGCGCGGCGGCCATGGAGTGGGATGATGCGCAGCGGGCCGGTGCGCGGCAGCAGATCGAGCGGATCGAAAAGCAACTCCAGCGTATCGAGGAAAAACTCCAGGAGCAAACCCATGTTGAGCCAAGCACAGCGGACCACGATTCTGGAATTGCACAGCCAGGGAATAGGGAAACGCGAGATCGCGCGAGTGTTGGGGGTCTCTCGCACATCGGTGCGCAAAGTCGTCCGCTCGAACTCTACCGCCGTACCGGAATTGCAGCGTCCGGAGAAGGCCGAACCGTACCGGCCCCAGATCCTGGAGCTGTTCGAGAAGTGCAAGGGGAATCTGGTGCGAGTCCATGAGGAGCTGGTAGCGGGAGGTGCGGAGCTGTCCTATCCGGCATTAACCGGGTTTTGCCGCCGGCATGGAATCGGATACGCGCCGCCAGTACCAGCGGGTCAGTATGAGTTTTCTCCGGGCGAAGAACTTCAGCATGACAGCTCTCCGCACGAACTGGAACTGGCGGGTAGAAAACGCAAGGTGCAGACAGCATCAGCCGTACTTTGCTACTCGCGGATGCTGTTCTTCCAATGCTATCCGACGTTCCAGCGCTTCGACTGCAAGGTGTTTCTCACCGATGGACTGCGTTACTTCTCCGGCGCCCCAACCCGCGTGATGATCGATAACACGCATGTGGTGGTGCTGCGGGGCAGCGGACGCGACATGGTGCCGGTGCCGGAGATGGCAGCCTTTGGTGAGCGCTTCGGCTTTGAGTTCGTAGCGCACGCGATTGGGAATGCGAACCGTTCGGGACGGGTCGAGAGACCTTTTCATTTCATAGAGCACAACTTTCTGGCCGGGCGCACCTTCTCGAGTTGGGAAGATCTGAATCAGCAGGCACGGGAGTGGTGCGACAAGGTCAACGCTACCTATAAGAAACATATCCGTGCGGTGCCACGGGAGTTGTTCGCGGTCGAGCGGCTGCATCTGAAGCCGCTGCCGGCGTGGATTCCCGAGGTCTACCGCCTACATCAGCGTCTGGTGGACATCGAAGGCTATGTGGCCCTACACAGCAACCGCTACTCGGTGCCGGTGGACTGGATCGGTCGGCGGGTGGAAGTGCGCGAGACCAAGGACAAGATCGAGATTCAACTGGATGCCCGGCGTCTGGTCAGGCACCGGCGCATCGCCGAGGCCGAGCACCAGCGCATCACCTTGGCGGAGCATCGGCCGCCGCGGGGCCAGCGGGCGCCACGACCGGATCCGCATCCGGAAGAGAAGGCCATTCTCACGGCCGCGCCCGAGCTGGCCGAATATGTCGCCGGCTTGAAGCAGCGGAGCCGCAAGGGGATCACGCTGGCTCTGCGGCAGTTGCTGCGGTTCGTGCAGGAGTATCCGCGCGAACCGCTGCTGGGAGCGGTGCGCGAGGCGGCCCAGTATGGTCTCTACGACCTGGACCGGTTGGAGAGGATGATCCTTAAACGCGTGACCCGCGAATATTTTCTGCTCGACAGGGGACCTGAGGAAGATGACTGAAGAACTGGAACAACTGCTGAAGAATCTCAAGCTGCGGCGCGTTCTGGAAATCTACGAGGAACAGTTGCGCGCCGCCGACAAGGAGGAGATCAGCTACACGGAGTTCGTCACGCGCCTGGTGCGCGCCCAATTTCAGGCCAAACAGGAAGGGGCGCTAGAGTGGCGCATCCGGCGCGCCAATCTGCCGGAGCGGTGGACCCTGGAGACGTTTCCCTTCGCCCGACAGCCCGGCGTAAACCGCAAACAGATTCGCGGATTTGCGGAGTTGGAGTTCATCGCCAAAGCAGAAAATATCGTCTTGGTTGGCGAAACCGGCAGAGGCAAGACGGGACTGGCGTGCGGTCTGCTGATGAAAGCGTTGGAGAACGGCTACCGGTGTCAATTCATCAAGGCCCAGGACCTGTTCGACGAGATGTACGCGTCGCTGGCGGATCGTTCGACGCGGCAGTTGCTCAAGCGCCTGGCGCGGCTCGATGTGCTCTTAATCGACGAATTTGGATATCTGAATCTGAAACCGGAGCAGTCCAACATTTTTTTCAAACTGATCGAGGAGCGCTACCGGCGGCATCCCTGCATCATTACCACCAATCTCGGGTATGACGAGTGGCCGAACTTTCTGGGCAACCGGCCCATGGTGGAGGCGTTGTTGAGCCGCCTGAGGCATTACTGCCACACGGTGCGCATCGATGGCCCGTCGTTGTGCGAACCGCAAGGCTGAAAAACAGTGATGGACCAGGATCTCAGCCAGGAAGAATACGTTTGCCAGGTGCTGGAGGCGTACCGAAAGACGCCGGGCACCACAGGGACAGTTCGCCGCGCGGACCGGACGCTTGCAGGGGAACTATACCAGCGCGGCCTTTCCGTGAAGGTGATCGAAAATGCGTTGGTGCTGGCGGCCACGCGTCGCCTGATTCGGCCAGCCGCTGCACCGCCCTTAGGCACGATTCGTTCGCTGGCTTATTTTCTACCGGTGATTGAAGAAGTGATGAAACTGCGGGCCAGCCCGGCTTACTTCGATTACCTCCGCCACAAACTCACACGCGCCAACTCCAGCTGCTAGGTTCGCGTTTACCGCCGCCTTGGGCACGGATGATGGAAAAGCAACGCGCACGCCTGCAGCGTGGATGATGATGTCGCAGTATCCTTCCTCCACTGCCAACAAACCCAGCACGCCTTCGGCGTGGATGATGCCACCCCCCATCTTGATCCTGTTACTACTCCCGTTCTCCGAGTGGGTCGGTCCAGCGAAACGCTACTGGCCTACTCTTGCATAGCGCCGAAGCCGCCAGATTGCTTCCTGTTTGCTCGTTATCCAGCCACAACCAACGCGGTGACGATCCATCCACACCTGGCCGCTCAGGTTAGAGGCTTAGCAGCGGGAGGCTGCGGTACCGCTTGCCGGTCAAGCGAAACAACGCATTCACAACGGCGGGGGAAATGACCGGAACGGAGGGTTCGCCGCATCCTGAGGGTTTTTCCGTGCTTGGAACGATGTGAACGTCGACGGCATTCGGTGCGTCGATTATGTACGGTGGAGTGTAGCCGTCGAAGTTGTTCTGCTGCGCATAGCCGTTCTTGAAAGTTATCGCCCCTTTCGCCATCAACTGCGACACGCCGAAGCTCATGCCACCCTGGAACTGACTTTCAACCGTCAACGGATTCACGACAGTACCGCAGTCGACCGCGAGGGTCACACGATGGATCTTTGGCCGTTTATTCTCGATCGAGATATCCACGGCACAGCCAACCGTTGTGCCGAACGACTCATGAAACGCAACGCCAGCGGCGTGGCCTTCCGTCAGGTGATTCCGCCAGGCGGCACTTTTTTCGTCTACCAGGTCGATCACTCCCCTCAGTTTTTTCGCATCCGGCTTGAGCAGCATCCTGCGATAGGCAAAGGGGTCCGTCCCAGCACGACTTGCGAGTTCATCGACCAGCGTTTCCATCACGAAGGCAGTGTGGGTGTGTCCCACAGAACGCCACCACAGTACCGGCACGTTCACCGTAGGGTGATGCGCTGAGACACTGAAGTTAGGGATTTCATACGGATTGTCAGCGACACCCTCGACCGCTGTTTCGTCCACTCCGTTCTTGATAAGCATGGAAGCAAACGGAGTACCCGCCACAATGGACTGTCCTACGATCACGTGCCTCCATGCCACAGGCATACCGTCCGCGCCGATCCCAATCGCGATCCGATGCGCATGCATCGGACGATAATAGCCACCTTGCACGTCGTCCTCGCGCGTCCAGATGAGCTTCACAGGAACACCTTTGCAATGCTTGGCAATGGCAGCTGCCTCGCGCTGCACATGAGAATCAGGTGTCGCTCTTCTCCCGAATCCTCCACCGGCCATTTCAGTGTGAAACGCGACCTGCTCCGGCTTCAGACCGAGGGTTTCGGCGATGGCGATTTGATCGATCGTTTGAAACTGAGATCCAGCCCAAACGTCAGCATGGTCGTCGTTAAAGTGGACAGTGGTGTTCAACGGTTCCATAGGGGTGTGAGCTAGATACGGGAATTCGTATTCCGCATCGATCCGGTAGGCAGCGCTAATGCCATCCAGTGCTCCCAATTGATCGCAAGGCGATCGCGCGCCTGCTTGGCGGTCCAGAACTTGTCCGCCACAACCACCACTGCGGTTCCTCGGCTGATCGTAGGGATTTCGAACACATCCATGACACCTTGAAGGCTGCGCGCGGCCTTGTCGTCGAAAGACTTGGGCGATGCGCCGAAAATGGGAGGGTGTGCACGTTGCGCAGTTGAGGGCTGGTACACCTTTGCCTCCTGGGCCGCGGACGACGTTGAACAAATGGCGGTGCCGGTCATCCCCCTGTTGTGGATAGTTCGTCGCGGTATGGCAGTTTATGCAACGGGGATGCGTCAGCACCGAATAGACGTGCTCCCAAGCAGCAAGACCAGCTTCGCGGCCTCCCTGGACAGGCACTTTCTTCATCGCAGTGTCTTGTCCCAGTGCACCGGAACTTGCGGCCGACCAGGCGCACGCGACCAGAATGAGCATAAAAGACCGCCGAAGCATTGCTGTACTGGGGTGTACCAGGCTAAGCCTCCTTTGCGGTTCGGCCGTCAAGTCTGCACAAACATATTCGACTGATCTTACTCCTGGAAAGAAACGAGAAGCTTGGAGTGAAAGTACAACCGGCCAATCCATGTATTTGTCCCCTAACTCCTTCATCAGTTGAGGTGCTGCTTTGAACAGCGTAGAGGGTCGTCGCGAGCCACTCCCTGAACTGTTAGTGTGGACGTTTCTCGAAGACATCCTTCACGACTGGTAAGGCAGAAAAGGCATTCGGCCAACCGGCGTAGAAGGCCAGGTGCGTGACGACCTCCGCCGCCTGCGTCTGTGTCGGGCCGTTGTCCATCGCCCTGTTTAGGTGGTATGTGATCTGCGCGACCTGGCCGGAAGCAATCAGGGCGCTGACAGTAACGAGACTCCGATCCCGAGGCGCAAGATCCGGACGCAGCCACAAGTCGCGAAACAGAACGTCAGTGGTGTACTGCACGATGCCCGGAGCGACGTTACCGAACTGCTGTTCCACAGCCGCGGCACGTTTCGCCTCCGCTTCTTGATCGAGCGGAAGAGGCACAGGCGAACCGGGAGGAAGCTGATCGGCCCCAATCCCTCGATTGGCAAAAACATCTTTCGCGACGGCGACTGCCGACATCGCATTCGCCCAGCCGGAGTAAAAAGCGAGATGCGTGATGATCTCCGAAATCTCGCGCGGCTTCACGCCATTATCGAGTGCGAGGTTGAAATAGTAGGGCATTTCGATCGTCTGGTGGCGCGCGATCAGGGCGGCGATCGTAACAATGTTGCGGTCGCGACGCGTGAGGCCGGGGCGTTTCCATAATGGCACATCTCGCGGCCCGTAAAGAACTGCTCCTCGCATGGTTTATCGCCTCTGCTTCAACGCATGATGAAGCCGCCGTCCACCGAGATGGACTGACCAGTCACGTAGCTTGCAGCATCACTGCAAAGCCACAGAACAGCATCAGCAATCTCTTCGGGGCGGCCAACCCGTCCCATTGGGATGCTCTTTTCCATCGCCTTGAGGGCTTCACCTTGACCGGCCGCGACCATCTGGTCGGCCATCGGTGTCCAAATGAGCCCCGGACATACGGCATTGATTCGAATGCCCCGTGGAGCGTATTCGAGAGCCGCGCTCTTTGTGAACCCAATTACTCCGTGCTTGGCGGCATGGTAGATCCCACGCTCGGCACCTCCCACAAGCCCCCCAAGCGAAGAGCAATTGACGATGGTTCCACTTCCTTGTTTGCGCATCTGTTGCAGTTCGAACTTCATGCAACTCCATACACCGCGGAGATTGATCGCCATCACCCGGTCGTAATCTTCCCGGGCAGTATCAGCAGTCTCTGCGAGAACATTTTGAACGCCGGCATTGTTGTAAGCCGCATCGAGCCGCCCGAAAGTGGCGACCGTCTGTTTCACCATTGCCTCCACTTGCGCGTCGTTGGACACGTCACAGCGGACGGCCAGTGTCTTATGACCTTTATTGGCAAGCTCCTGGGCTGCGGATTGCGCGTCTTTCTCATTCCAGTCCGCTAACACCACGGAGGCACCTGATTCAGCAAAAGCCCTGGCCGTCGCAAGACCCAGTCCAGATGCGGCGCCTGTAACCAGTGCAACTTTGTTTTCAAAAGACAGATTCATAAATGAATTCCCTTGATTTGTGGACGGATTCCACTTTCAGGCGATCTGCTCACCTGTTTCTTGAACAACCCCTCGCTTGCTGTCACCGATACGTCATTCGTTCTAGTTCTTCCGGGTACCGGGCGCCTTGCACTGTGATCTTTGCGGTGGCGACGTCGAGTTCCCGGAGATCATCCGGGGTGAGTTCCATGGCAACCGCTCCGATGTTCTCTTCAAGGCGCTCCAGTTTCGTGGTGCCGGGAATAGGAACGAGCCAGGGTTTCTGTGCAAGGAGCCAGGCGAGCGCGATCTGAGCGGATGTCGCATTCTTCTTCGAGGCGAATGCAGCTATCAGGTCCACCAGCGCGCGATTTGCCTTTCGGGCTTCAGGCGAGAAGCGGGGGAAACTGCCACGATTGTCCTCTTGGTCAAACTGCGTGTTTTCCGTAATCGTCCCAGTGAGGAATCCCTTGCCAAGCGGACTGAACGGAACAAGGCCTATGCCAAGTTCTTCGAGCGTGGGAATGATTTCTTCTTCCGGGCGTTTCCACCAGAGCGAGTATTCACTTTGAAGCGCCGTCACCGGCTGAATTGCGTGTGCCCGGCGGATGGTCTGTGCCCCCGCTTCAGATAATCCGAAGTACTTCACCTTGCCTTCCTGAATCAAGTCCTTCACCGCTCCTGCCACGTCTTCAATGGGCACATTCGGATCGACGCGATGCTGATAGAGCAGATCGATGGTGTCGACCTTGAGCCTTCTCAGCGAGCCCTCGACGGTCTCTTTGATGTACTCCGGCCGACTGTTCAGACCGACTGGATGCGGATCTTTTTCGGAGTCAATCTGGAACCCGAACTTGGTCGCGATCACTACTTGGCTACGCATGGGAGCGAGAGCCTCGCCCACGAGCGCTTCATTCACGAAGGGACCGTAAACTTCAGCGGTATCGAAGAAAGTGACGCCGCGTTCGACCGCTGCCCGAATGAGCGCAATCATCTCCTGCCTTGTCCCTGCCACTGCGCCGTGACCAGGACTCAACCTCATGCAGCCAAGCCCCATGGCCGAGACTTCAAGATTGCTCTTTCCTAGTTTGCGTTTCTGCATTGCTTCCCTTCCTTTGGACAGCTTTCTGCGCAATAGCCAAGGCGTCGATGCAATTCGATCAGTAATGCTCCGACGTCACCGACCAGTGTTCATCGGGCCGAGCCGACTGGATGATCAGTTTCCCGTCTGCGGTGAGATGGTAAACGCGAGGAAGGTCCTTGCCGACAAGCAAGTCTCGCGTAATCGATCCCTGCACGTGATGGGTCAGCGTGTGCCTCGCTTCATCCACGTCGTAGCTCCCGAAAGAAGCTTCATACCCATTCTGGACGTACTCATTGGATAGAGCATTTGTCGACTTCGGGTACATGAGCTGCACCGATATATGTCCGTCACGCGTGTAGATCAGCATGCCTTGCGGCTGAGGTATGTCTGTTGGTTTCCCGTCCTGTCCCGGTGAATCTATGTGCACCAGATGCCATGCTCCGATCAGCCTTTCTCTATCGGAGGCATGCCCTGCTTCTTGGGTCTTTGCAGATTGAACGTGCACAAGACCTGCGATTGCCAAAACCACTACCCACGCACCATAATGCAAAGCTTTCATTTTCGATTCCTCTTGGCGGCTGCCGCTCAGCGGCCCACCAGCTGTTCATGGAACTTTGGATAGCGAGCCCCTTCAAGCTTGATCTTTGACGAAGCCTCTTCAAGGGCATGAACATCGTCTGCGGTTAGGTCAACCGTCGCCGCTCCAAGATTCTCTTCAAGGCGCGCCAGCTTCGTTGTGCCCGGGATCGGAACGATCCACGGCTTCTTCGCAAGCAGCCAGGCGAGTGCGATCTGGGCCGGAGTTACTTTCCTTTGCGCTGCGAACAAACTCACCAGATCAACCAAAGCCTGGTTCGCTTTGCGATTCTCCGGGCTGAAACGCGGCACGCTGCTGCGGAAATCGGTACTGTCGAACTTTGTGTTCGCGTCGATCTTGCCAGTCAGGAAGCCTTTGCCCAGCGGGCTGAAAGGAACGAATCCGATCCCAAGCTCTTCCAGAGTGGGCATCACTTTCTCTTCGGGCTCTCGCCAGAAGAGCGAGTACTCGCTCTGAAGGGCAGCGACTGGCTGAACTGCGTGGGCGCGGCGGATTGTCTGCGCGCTCGCGTCAGAAAGGCCGAAGTGCTTCACCTTGCCTTCCTGAATCAATTCCTTTACAGCGCCCGCAACATCCTCGATCGGAACGTTCAGGTCGACACGATGTTGATAGAAGAGATCGATAGCATCAACCTTGAGACGCTTGAGCGACTGTTCTGCAACCTGCTTGATGTGCTCAGGCCGGCTGTTCAGCGCGCTCCATTTGCCCCCATCGTCGGGGTTGGGTTCCCATCCGAACTTCGTCGCGATGACGACTTTCCCTCGAAATGGAGCGAGAGCTTCACCCACTAGTTCTTCGTTCAGCAGCGGGCCGTAGACCTCAGCGGTATCGAAGAATGTGACTCCTCGCTCCACGGCGGCGTGCAGAAGAGCAATCATCTCCTGTTTATCTTTCGGCGGCCCGTAGGACCAGCTCATTCCCGTACAGCCAAATCCGATGGCCGATACTTCGAGATTGCTTGCTCCAAGTTTGCGCTTTTGCATTGTGATTACTCCTTTGTTGCCAAATCCGGGGGAACCGGGTGGGAATGGCATTCGGCACTTTCAGAACTCCTTATTACGCATTCCAAAGATACGGAATGTCGGTTTGGCTGCGCTTTCCCAATACTGCCGATTCTTTGCCTAATCCTGTCGGATGTTATTATTTTGTGCACGGTTTAGCCGGCCGAGTAGTACCCTAGGAAAGAGGAAAAACACAGTGACAAAGCCTGCGCAGAAGACCGCCGAGTCATCAGTGATGGACGCAAGGACAGAACTAGTCAGCAGGATCGCAGCGCATGCTCCATCGGTCGGAGAGCATTCCACGGCAATTGCCGGTTTGGTTCTCTTTCGCCGAACGCAAGCCACGGCATGCTATCGCGCTGCTGTAGAACCCAGCCTCACGGTTTTCGTACAGGGAAAGAAACGCATGAGCCTCGGAGGAACAGCATACCTCTGCGGTCCTTCGTCATTCTTCTTATCCTCGATAGATGTTCCCATTGAGAGCCAAATCGTCGAGGCCTCGGAAGAGGTGCCGCTCTTATCGATGTTACTTCGTCTCGATATGTCCATCGTGCGCGAGATCCTTAATCGTGAGGAACTACCCGAAGCGGAAACCTCTGGGCAACAGCGCGGCGTTGCCATCGGTCAGGCCCCGGCAGGTTTGCTGAATGCGTGCTCCCGGCTCATGGAGCTTCTCGACACTCCCGAGGACATACCTTTTCTCAGCCACTTAATCCAGCGCGAGATCATTTATCGCATCCTGAAAACGCCGCAGGGGGCGCGGCTCCGGACTATTGCAACGACGGGCGATCTCGGCAGCAGGACGGCGAGAGCGATCACCTGGCTCAAAGACAACTATGCGAAGCGTTTGCACATGGAGGAGCTGGCAGGCGTCGCACGGATGGGAGTTTCAACGCTTCATCATCAGTTCCGCGCATTGACCGCTATGAGTCCACTTCAATACCAAAAGCAGTTGAGGCTGCAGAGGGCAAGGGAGCGGATGCTCATGGATGGGGTGGACGCCACGAGCGCAGCTTACGAGGTCGGCTACGAGAGCGTCAGCCAATTCAACCGAGAATACCGCCGCTTCTTTGGCCAGCCTCCCATGCGCGATGTCAAAGCTCTTCGAGCCACTACTGTCGTCGCTGCATGATTCAATATCGGAGCGATTTAAGGCTCTGGGCGTATCTTGGCAATGCGGCAGTTAACCAGCCAGTTCGAAAGCCGTTTGCTTAGGGCCGTAGGCGACCACAGGTGTGAAATCACAGGTGTGAAATTTCGAGCTGGTCTGCTAAACGATTGATAAATATGGTGGCCAGGGACGGAGTTGAACCGCCGACGCCAGCCTTTTCAGACTGGCGTTAATGAGTATTTACAACGACCTAACAGGTCTTGGGTGGCTGCGTAAGTGCTTTAAAGTTCATGGGAGACACGCTTATCTTGGGCTGAGATCTTGGGCTGGGTGCCCTCGACCGCAATCGTGAGATTACCGAATTCTGCGGAGAAACTTCACGACGCCAATCTATAGCAAAAGCGCCAGGCATCATGCCAGCCCCCAAGAGATGCATCCGCTCGGGCCGTTTCCGCACTGGTAGTCGTGCTCGCGGGATTGAAAAATGACGGTCGCTGAGCTCGATGGACACTGAGGATGCCCGAAGATTTGTTTACACACGAGAGGATACCTAAATGAGCCGCTTTTATAATGCGTATCGTCTCGATCTATCGCTTCCTTGATCACATTCTGGAGCAGAAGCCAGCCCGGTTTCAACATCTGCGGGAACGATGGCTGGACCTGTTCCAGACGCAGTTTGACGTGCTGCCTTATGACCTAGCCAGCACATACATCAAGGGAGGGCGAATGAGAACAGATTCTTTAGGCCAAGCGGCTACAGCCGATCAGCGATTTGATTGCAAGCAGGTAGCGATTATCTTTGGATCACTGCAACAGCAGTCGGCCAGCGGAGGAATTGTCCGCTCGGTCAAGCAAAAAGTGCGTGCTGGATCGTCCGGGCATCGGAGCGACTGACACGTGCCTTGAGCTTGAGTTTCATCTGGGACAGTCAGTCCTGCTGCCGAGATTTCGGCGGGACTGCGGGCCGGTTGGCCCTCTAGATGGGATCGCTATCCACCGAGTCACTGCTCGAAGGTCTCTTCGCACTGAATGCAATACGGCGTCCACGGTACGGCTGCTAGTCGCCTTCCGTCAATTTGTTTGCCGCAAGACAGGCACTTCCCGTAAGTCCCGTCTTGAATGCGACCAAGCGCCGACTCGATTGCCCGAAGCAACTGCTGCTCTTGGTTGCTTCTTTGAAGCAATGACCCCTTCTCATACCCGCTGGCAGCTTGATCCACGGTATCAGGCTCTGGCTCCACTCTTCGTCGTGCGTATTGCAGGTGATGCTCGATACTCAGGCGCAGTTCGCTGCCCGTCCAGCGATCAATTCTATGTCGCGTGTCGCTGTGACGAAAGTGATGTCGGTCACAGTCTGCTTGAAAAGGAAAGCCGCCACGCCACGACCCCGGACTCGCACGGTTGGCCCTTGTGGCTTAACGCCCTACTTCACCGCCTGATGCTTGGCGTATTCTTCGGGCGTGAATTTGCCGGCCTTCACGTAGCTCTCGTTCAGTTCCGTATACTGCTTCCACTTCTCGGGCAAGTCGTCCAGCGCAAAAATCGCGGACACCGGGCAGACCGGTACGCAGGCGCCGCAATCGATGCATTCCACGGGATCAATGTAGAGCTGGAGAACATCGTCAAATGTTGGCCGACCGTCATCATAGGTCGTGTTCTTCTTGGGGTGGATGCAGTCTACCGGGCAGGCGTCGACGCAAGCGGTGTCCTTTGTCCCGATGCAGGGTTCGGCAATGACATATGCCATGGGTCACCTCCGCTGTCCTTCACCGTAGGCCTTCCACAAAGAAGATTCAAGCGCAGCCGAGGTAAACTTGTGGCGTATGGGGCCGACGCTTGAGAGGATTTCCGCGATCACTCTGCGGGTTACGAACATGACGAAGTCCGTGCGATTTTACAGAGATGTTCTGGGCATGGAGCTTCTCTATGGGGGAGAGGACGCGGGTTTCTCTTCACTGCGCACAAGAGACGCACAATCTGCGATCCTCAATCTAGAACAGGGCGACAGGGTGACTCGATGGGGGCGGCTGATCTTCTACGTCACGGATGTGGACGCGTTATGGACTCATCTGAACGAAAGAGGATTCCATCCAAAAATCCCAGAAGACGCCTCCTGGGGAGAACGCTATTTCCATATGCCCGATCCGGACGGCCACGAGCTGTCGTTTGCGCGCCCGCTCTAGCAATCTTCTAATAGCTGTATGAACTCATCTGCGGAGAGAAGAAGCTTGCGAAGGTAGTCGCGCAACGCTGGCTGGCGAAGGCTGTCTCCAGGATGGGGCTCCCGAAATGAAACAGCATTTGGGCTGCGCGGCGCAGTTACAGCGAGTTGATGATGCTCTACCTGCTGGCCATCGGATCCCGGACGTATCCCATTCCGAGTAGCAGTTGGCATGCGTGGGCTCGGCCGACCCTGAATTATCAAGGAATGACCTATATCACTTCGAAAGCGCCTCTTTTGATCCATCAGTTTTCTCACGCGTGGATCGATTCCCGAAACAAGCGTGATGCATTCGCCAACTACTTCACAAATTCGGTGACCGCCACCCGAGCGCACAAGCTATTCTGCCTTTCTTTGGCTGACCAGTTTCCGGACTATAGTGACAATCTCTGGGGCATATCGTCCTCAGATAACCCACGAGACTGAGACTATGTAGCCTGGGGCGGACCACCCGCAATGGGACCAATCGACGGCACCATCGTCCCCTCGGCGGCCCTCAGCGGTCACCCAAAACCGGCCATTAGTGGTCACCTCAAAACCGGCCATTAAGAAGGCCACTCCAGGACATTGACTCGACCAAATTACCTTGGTCGGCATGAGCAATGTCATGAGTGAATTAGAGAGACTTCAAGTCATAGCGCTGGGTCGGCTGGGGTGGTCGTTACGGCGCATCCAGCAGGAGCTCGGTGTACGTCGTGAAACGGCAAGTACTTACCTGAAGGCCGAGGGAATCATTGTTCACCCGCCTGGTAGGCGGAGACAACGGCCGGCGGCAAAACCGGCCATTACAGCCAATCAGGTGACCACCGACTCGGAGGCGGCAAAACCGGCCATTACAGCCAACCAGGTGACCACCGACTCGGAGGCAGCAAAACCGGCCATCTCGGAGGTGACCACCGACTCTGGGGCCGCCCCACCGGTTCCGCTAGCGCCGGTCGCCGGGGGCAATCGTAGTCCGTCTGCCAGTACGTGCAAACCCTTCCGGGAAGCGATCGAGCTGGGGTTGAGCCAAGGCCGTAACGCCATGGCCATTTGGCAGGATCTGATTTCCCAGACCGGTTTTAGCGGTGGCTACCAGACGGTCAAACGCTTCGTGCGCAAACTCCGCGGAGCGCAAACCCCGGTGGCCTGCGCCGTCATCGTCACGGCCGCCGGGGAGGAAGCCCAGGTCGACTACGGGAGCGGGCCTATGGTCCGCTATCCCCAGACCGGCAAGTACCGCCGCACCCGAATGTTTGTTCTCACCCTCGGCTACAGCCGCAAGTCTGTACGCCTACTGACGTTCCGCTCCAGTACACGAACCTGGGCCGAGCTCCACGAGAAAGCATTCCGTCGGCTGGGAGGTAGCCCCAGGGTCGTGGTCCTGGATAACCTGAAGGAGGGCGTACTCATCCCAGACATTTATGATCCCACGCTCAATCCTCTTTTCCGCGATGTTCTGACCCATTACGGCGCCGTAGGCCTGGCTTGCCGGATTCACGATCCCGATCGGAAAGGCAAGGTCGAGTCCGGCGTCGGTCATGCCAAGAGAACCCCGCTCAAGGGCAAGCGCTTCGAAAGCCTGGAGGAGGCGCAAGCCTACCTGGATGACTGGGAAACGCATTGGGCCGATACCCGCATTCACGGCACCACCAAGCGGCAAGTCGCGGCCATGTTTGCCGAAGAGAAGCCGGCCTTGCTGCCGCTACCGCTGGAGCCTTTCCGGTATTACAAATTCGGCGTTCGCACCGTGCACCTGGATGGCTGCGTGGAAATCGACGCTGCCTATTACAGCGCCCCGCCAGGTTGGATCGGACGCGACGTCAAAGTGCAGTGGGATAGCTTATTCGTCCGGGTCCTCAACCCCAAGACCGACCGGCTTATGCGCGAGCATGTGGTGCAGAAACGGGGTGGACATCGCATCAAGGAATCGGACCGTTCCCCGCGCACTCCCCTGGGCGTTCATCATCTGCTGTGGCGCACCCAGCAAGCCGGGAATCACATCGGCACCTTCTGCCGTGCCCTGCATGCTCGGCAAGGCCAGGTCGCGGTCCGCCGCATCCAGGGCGTGCTGGCCATGGCTAAAAAATTCGGCCCTCCGGCGGTCGATAAGGCGTGCTCGGTAGCTCTGGAGATGGGAGTCTACGAGTACCGCTTTGTCCGGCACTATCTCGAGCACTGTCTCTCCGCCCCCTTGAGCCTGCAGCAAGTCGATCCCCTGATCCGCAAGCTGGTCGAGTACCGCGATCTCATTGAACAAAAAACCAAGGAGCCATCCCATGAACCTGATTGAAATCAATCGTGCCTTACGACAATTACGGCTGGGCGGCATGGCCGCCGTACTGGAAACCCGTTTGCGACAGGCCCAGGCCGAAGCTATGGTGCCCATCGATCTGATCTCCTGTCTGATCTCCGATGAGCTCACGCGACGCCAAGATCGATTGCTGGAGCGGCGGCGCAAGCAAGCCGACTTTCGCGACCCCCAAGCCACCCTGGATAACTTCGATTTTGACTTTAATAAGAAGATGAATCGCAGCCTGGTCTTTGACCTCGCCACCGGCAACTTCATCGCCCACCACGACGACGGACTTTTCTTGGGTCCCCCGGGCACGGGCAAGAGCCACTTAGCCCAGGCCATCGGCCAGGCGGTGATTCAACAAGGCTATCGCGTGCAGTACCGCGAGACCCACGTGCTCCTGGATGAGCTGGCCGATGCCACCATCGACGGCACCCGCCGCGACTACATGGCCGCTTTGGCGAGCGTGCCTTTGCTCATCATCGATGACTTGGGGATGCGCAAGCTGCCCCTGACCGCGGCCGAAGATCTGCTGGAGATCGTGCTGCGACGCTATCAGCGGGCCAGCACTCTGGTGACCTCGAATCGTCCCGTCGAGGATTGGGGCAAGCTGTTGGGCGATGCCGCGGCGATCAGCGCCATGCTGGATCGCCTGCTTCACCACGGCCATGTTCTCAAGTGTGGTCCCCGCAGCTGGCGCACCAAGATCGGAGCCAACGAAGAGGGTGGAGCTCATCCCCTGCCCAGCGGAGTTGGGCAATGATCGTTTCCCTAAACTCCCGCCACCGCAGCCACGCCGGCGCCTTCCCGCAAGGCCGTGCCCATGCGGCCCAGGCCAAGAGCAAAAAGGAAAGCCGGGCAAACCGCGCCCGGCGACTTTCGCGTTCTATGATCCCCAAGGCCTCCGCTCCGAGACTTCTCCAAAAAAATCGCCTACGACCCAAAAGCCAAACCCCCTGTCCCATAAGCCAATCTTCGGCTCATGCGCAGAGGGTTTCGCTATGCCGATTTCTTCGGAGCCAGCCCCGTCGCATCGGCCTTGGGTATCGTCGTACCGGGCGCGACCCCGATACGCCGAGTTTCACCATATCACAACCAACTTCACGGCTGCCGATACAAACCGGGAAAGCTCGCACCCAGGCCGGCGGCGATCCCCTTTGGAAAAGTGAAATGCGACCGAAGAGGGACAAAACCAGGGATGCTGTGGGTCGACCGAGTCGGGAATCGTCGCTCTCAGACGATCCTAGCGCGAAATTTTTCTGGGAAAAACGGGGACCGGCACAAAAAAGAAGAAACCGGGCAAGAACGAAAGAACTGGTTTCACGTCAGGGAACCGAGAGACGAAAACGACAAACACAGAAACGAAACAATGCTGAATATGAATCGTGCACCAGCTTGATTGATCTCGAAGGTATCGGCATGATTGTAATCCCAGCGTCGCTGCGCTCCGACTTTACTCACATCGCCGGAATACGCAACCAAGAAAGTTTCTGCTTTGTGAGCAACAAATAACTTGCCGAATTAGTTCTCGGCATGTAAAACAAACTCTGTCCCGGAGTGACGATTAATGGCCGGTTTTGAAGTGACCACTAATGGCCGGTTTTGAGGTGACCACTGAGGCGGCGGCTGGTGGTTCAGTTCCTTTCCTTCCGCAGGAGACGCTCGCGGTCCTCGAAAACATTTACGACCACTTCCCCGCAGCATGGACTCGTTATGGCTATGTCAACGCATTCAATCCCTTGACGTTGGGTATCGTCGCCCTGATGGCCGAAAACAACCGAACACAGCTCGTGTGGAATACGTTCATGAAGAATTCACAGATAACGAAAGCGATGGCGCTGGTGGGATTTCAGCAAGAGGAGACTCGCGTGGCAAACTGATCTGCCGAGCGCGACGCGCAATCTCGGAAAAGACAGCGGTTTGATCTCCGATGGCATCGGAAGCCGCGCTACAAGAAGGAGGGTGCCAAACCTAAACTGTTGAGTCGGGTGCTTGGTTTCAGAAAGTGTATCGGAGTGCGAATTCGCTCGTTGCTGCCGAGGGATGGTCATCTAGCGGGAGTCGTTTGGTGGTGGTCGTTCTGACCCGTGGCGCCTGGAACTGGCGATTACGGAGGCCGTGAAGTTGGCATCGCCGCAGCTGCAGGAAGTGCACGTCAGATTTTACCTAACACTGTCCGAATCTCGGTATGTTTAAGACGAAAGCGGCGCACCGGTTCTCCAATAGCGGTGATGATCAGCACACCGGCAACGATGTCTATAGCACCCCAGAGAGTCTGCATCGATCCGAGCGAGATAAGCAGGGTGGTTGCCAGAGCGGCGGGCTGGCCGGCTTTTAAGATCAGGGTAACGAATGTCGTGAGCATTGCCGCCACCGTCGCCGCCCATAGTCGTTCCGAAGATACAATACCCGTAGAAATCACATTTGGTGCATTCCACGCGTTCAACAGATAAACTGCAAGAAAGCCGGCACCCAGACCGATCAGGTGTCCAACAATTATGTTGTAGACTCTGGCACTCCGCACCTGGGGCTGCTCCACTAGCTCATAAGCTGTCGGGCCTAGGCTGGCGAAGATCAACGGCTGTCTCGTAGCCCAGCCAACAGCCGCCAGCGCAAGCACTAGCCCGCCCTCACCCACAGTTGCCCAAAACAAATCGGCACGCTTGTTCAAGGCCGCACCCCCGAGGAAGAACCCTCCGAACAGCTCGCTGCAAGCTGATTGTAACTTGTGTTTGCAGGCAATGCTAAAACCGGGAACGCTCAGCAAGTTTTACGACCGCAGCGAGCGGCACGGCAAGCTAAACGAGCACTCATCGCTGATTGATCGGCAAGTTTCCAGTTGATCAATACGCAATGATACGTGGAAAATAAGTAATTACTCCTGCTCCTGGTACTATGCCGCCGACTCCCCTGACCGGCGCTGCTGCTTCCTGTCCACGGCCTCTTCAGAGGGCGTCACGCAACCAGAGGCGGGCGCCTGGGGAACCCTCAACTTCCTCGCGAGCCCACTATTACCAGATTCCTCTGCAGGGGTTCGTTGTATCGTAACACGATATTTAGTCGCTTGGACAACCTTGACCGTTGCGGGGTCGTCGAATGAGTAGAGGTACAGTTCGTTGGGCGTCTGTCGCGAGGTTCTCCATCTACCCCATGCACACCAGTTTCCCGACGAAGATGAGGATGAGGCGATGCGGGTCGCATCTTATTTGCTCTGCGCCCTGACCATTGCCATCATGGTCGGTCTGTTGTTGTACACGATGTTACTGTGACAGATTGATCAAGTCTCTGAAAACAGGCAGTCGAATCGTGAGGGGTGGTAGCAGACAAGTTGGGCCAAGGCATGATGCGTTCAGTTGACACCGCCGCAAGGTTCTCGAAAACTAATCCAATTGCAGGCACACGAAGCCGAGGCCTGACTGCGGATGAAGAGCCCTGATCTAACCGTGCGTCTAAGCCGACTTGTAATCAATACGACTTGAGAACAGCGCTCGCGGCATTGCATGCTGGCCGCAAGGAATCTTCAATGAAG
Source organism: uncultured Acidobacteriaceae bacterium (assembly GCA_963714225.1). Lineage (GTDB taxonomy): Bacteria > Acidobacteriota > Terriglobia > Terriglobales > Acidobacteriaceae > Sulfotelmatobacter. The sequence goes on from CAVQNY010000043.1 coordinate 123,433, forward strand.
GCGGAAGCAAAATAATTGAAACTACGTTGCCCACTTCAGCGCAATATCCAAGCTCTACGCAGCTTTAACGTTACCCGCATTCTTCTTGTGCGGGTCGACTTTTTGGGCTCTGAACAAGAATCTGGATAAGTGCGCATATTACGCGGCTTTTTGAAGAACGACGAATTCGGTCTTGGTCGCGGCCAAGCGCTGTGCCTTCAGCAGCAGGTAGTTCATGTCTCGATAACCGCGGCCGCGCCGGAGCAGAGCTTTGATGTTGCCGTTGACGGCTTCTATCACTCCCATCGGTACCTTCGTCCGGCAGTAGTTCAAGATGCCCTCGAGATGATCCAGCAACATGCGGGCTAGTTTCTCCATCGGTTTCAACCGCTGCCAGCGTAACTGGTCGATCCATTTCTGCAGGTAACGCAACATGGCTCCTTCGTAGCTGAAATCCCACAAATGCGAAAGACTCTCCTTGAGGAGATAGGCTTTGAGAATGCGCCGGTTCAGAGCAAACAGAGCGTTCAACTGTCGCCGCTTGCTGCGATCCAGATTGAGCCAACTGGTCAAAAGCAACCAGCGCTTCCCTCGTACCAGATCCCGTGCTGCTCCTCCTTTGCGGAAGAACTCGGCCCGCCGCACTTCGTCCACCGCTTGGCTGGCATGCTGCAGAATGTGAAACTTGTCGTACACGATCCGGCACTCCGGGACCCATTGCTCCAGGCTTTGCCGGAATGGTTCCCACATGTCCACGCAAGCCGCTCGAATCGCACTTCGTTGAAAAGCACTCAGGTGCTTCTCGAAAAACTCGTCCAGCGTCTCTTTCTTCCGCTCTCGACCAAACCACAGCGGTTCTCCCGTCTCCAAGTTCGTCACTACCGTCAGAAACTTTTGCTTCTTCCCCAGGTAGATCTCGTCTACTCCCATCTGCCGCAGCGCCGGCCGGCGTCGCCCCTGGGCCCAGCGTTGGAGATATCGCAAATCGATCGCCCGCACCGTGCTCGCCGCCAAACCAAACTGCCGCGCCACTCGCCGTACCGCGGCGCTCTCACAGGCTTGTCCCACCGCTTCCTCAAAACGCTTGCTAAAGGGCGCCTTGCTCGGCAAAAGCGCCACTTTCTCGGCCTTGATCCCACAGTCCGGACAGCGCACTCGATAGAGCTCGATCACCACCGTCGTGCGGTATTCTGACCACGGCAGATCCCGCACCTCCCGCTCGTAGATCTCGGCAATATCGTTGACCCTCCGACCACAGCCAGAACACTCCAGCTTGCGGTTTCCGCGCTTGCGTCGCGCCCACAGACGCAGGGTCTTGGCTTCTTCGTTGATCTCGCTGCGATAGACCCGATACCCCGGCCATCCCAGAATCTTTGTCCATTCGCTCTCGCTCATACTGCTGAGCGTACTGAAAAAACCGCGACTCGAAAACCCCCGTTAATCGACCAGTTGTTCAGATTCCTGCACAGAGCCACTTTTTGCAAAGTGACCTCGAGCACCTCTCTTGAATATCAATGAGCGTGGGCCATCGTTCCGGCCAGAGCGGTCAGGACGAGCCACGGTTCGATGAGAACGTCCACGACGAGGTGCCCGACGATGACGGGCATCAGGCTGCGGCGGCTCGCGACATACGCGATCGCGTAAAAGAAGCCGATAACGGTCGTGGCCGTTACGGAGCCAAGGAGGGCAGGCCAGTTGACCTTCGCTGCAAAGAGTCCCCAGCCCACATGTGCGATGCCGAAAAGAACACCCGACGCGATTATTTGAACCGTGGCACCGAAGCCGGACCATTTCAATTCGTTCATTACGAAACCACGAAAAAACATTTCTTCGATGAAACCAGCGGTAATTCCTGCCGCGAGCGAATTGTAGATGTGAAAAGCGCTACCTTCGGTCAACGCCGCATGCCCCCGCAACCCAGCCAAAGTCATCCCGAGGTAAAGCACGCTGAAAACTGCGGCGACAATCCAGCCGTGCAAGGGCGATGAGTGCCACAAGCCAAGCTCGCGGAGCGAGCGGCCACGGAGGCCAAGAAACAGAACGAGCAGAATCAGAACTATGATTTCGCCGAGCGCCGAGCCGCTGATGGCGAGTGTGGTGCGGGCTCGCAGCGTGGTTGCAACATGGCCCTCCAGGAGCAATCGTAACCCTTTGGAAGCAATTCCCACGATTACGAGAAAGAGAATTGTCCCCAGGATGACTGTAATAACAGACCTGAGACGGGAAATGGGTGAGGCTGGCGGAAGCGAAACTGTACTGGACACTGTCACCCCCGACTCGAAAGAACTACATCGCCGCGTTGTTGGAACTCAAGTTCAAAAGACAAATGCAGTTTAAGTCATATCCGAACCCCTAAGCAGCTTTAACGTTGCCTGCAACCTTCTTGTGTGGCTCGACTTTTTGCAAAGTGACCTCGAGCACCTCGTTCTCAAGAGTAGCCGTTATTTTGTCTGGCTCTATCTCGTGGGGCAAATCGAGAACACGGAAAATCTCATCGGACGTTTTTCCATTGGGGAGCGCTTTTCCTCTCTCTCGTCCCGATTTTTCTCGCTCCCTGGCATAGATGATCAGGCGTCTCGGCCACACGTGCACCTCGACGTCTTTGTGTGCGAAACCCGGGACTTCGGCCCGGATAGTAAGCCCTCCGTCTATGGCGAGGACTTTCGCTGGGACTGGAGTCAGCAACTCAGACTCGGCGCGAAACCAATCCTCTCGGTCATGGCCGTGCTCATACCCTCGGGCTTCGAACAGTTCGTAGGCACGACGGGCGATAGCATCGGAGATCTGCCGCATCCGCTCGACATAAGTACCCTCTTCTCCAAGTCTAAAGATTGCAGGTTGAGTGGTGGCCTGTGGGTTCGTTGCCGGTGTGCTTTTCATTAGATTTTCTCCTTTTTGTAAAAGTCATCAGGGCGTATGACACTTGCGAGTCATGCCGCCACCGATAGGCGGTCAGTTCCGAATCCTCACGCCTTAGGCGGCGACGGCTCGGGTCTGCTTCCGTTGGATGCTCACTTCATAGTTGTGTTCCTCCCAGCGATTGCTGCGGGTCCAGAAGAAGGTGAATTGAACAGGTGCATTCTGATTGCGGTGGATGACAATATCGGCGAATTCAATTCCGATTCCAGTCGAAGTTGATGGTGTGTCGTTCGCCGAAGCCCAACCGTCATCGGTCCAATGCAGCCGAAATGGCTCTGCTACCTGGATTCGCAATACCTGCCCCCCAATCACTTCCCGGACTTGGCGAACAGGCTTCCAAACTTCTAAGTCTTTCCTTCTGCGACCTTTTAGGTATCGCTCCGCTACGATCGGAATCAGGTCGAAAACATGGCCATCCGCCACCGAACGCAGTAGCTTTATATACTCAGCGTGGGCCCACATTAACGGCATTGCGGATCCCGCCGGTTTTCCGAAATACATTCCAGCTGCCTTCATGTCGGGACTATCCCAGACCTGTTCCGGCAACATCCGATCTCTGAACGCGAATCGCTCAATAGCACGGATCAGCGCGCGAACATCGCGTCGCGCGGCAAACTCGTAGTGCGCGCGTTCGCCTGTCAACAGGGGCCAGGCTCGGCCCTGTCCCCAGCCTTCAAACGGGCCGCCATCCGGGCGGGTCCCATAGCCGTCGTGGTTGTAACGCCGCCAGCAAGGACCGAACGGTGTATCCACTTTCAAGACAGCATCAACGACTCGCAACGAGTCCTCAATGAGTGGGTCGCCCGGCTTGCGAATACCGTAGCGAACCAACTCGAGAAAACTAGGATCCACGATGTCTTTTGCCGGAAACTCTCGTGGTGCTGGGGGTGGGCTATTGTGAATGGTGAGAAATCCGTGATTGGGATTCTCATCCGGAGATAGATCGTCGATTGCTGCAGGATGAATGCGAATGTAGTGCCGTTTGATCTCCGGAAGGAGCGCCCCGTCTGTGGTGACAGTCCAATCCTCGATATGAGACTCAAGAAAATCAGCATAGTCCCGCAAAAAGCTCGCATCGTCCTGCTTACCTCGCGAATCCGCAAAATCTGCAGCACATACGAGAGCAGCAATGCTGACCGCCAGCGTAGACGGTGAATATCCACTATCCTCTTCCCATCGCTCTTGCTGAGTTACCGGCCCGCGCCTGACAAGGTAGGCTGCCGCAGAACGGACCATCGAATACGGATCGAAATCTCTTAGGGCATCTTTCTTCCACAGGTGCCAAGCCAGGAGAATAGGAAAGGCGACTTCATCGAGCTGAATACCTTGCCAATAAGGAGTACCGTCAATCCAGAAGTTTTGCGGAAATCCGCCATCGGCCCGCTGGCAGCAAGCGAGATACACGAGGGCTCGTACCGGCGTAACAGTGTCGGCACAAGCGAGCAGTGCCAGCGTGCTGTTTACCATATCCCTAGTCCATACCAGATGATAGCCGCCCACGTCTTCGTCGCCTTTGGCGTTGCCCCACGGAATACTCGCAGATGCGATCAATGCGCCCGAAAAGGTCTTATCCTCATGTGCCAGCAATAGGTTTCGACTCGTCCGATACAACTCTCCCCCGTCGCCCGAGACCTCATCCAATGCTTTCATGCGAGCGCAAGCTCGATGCCATTGCTCAACAAACTTCTCGCGATGTTCCGCGAACGGAATCGCCAGCGATTGCTTGACCACGGTTAGGGCGGCATGAAGGCTGCCTCCGAACGCTATGCCGATCGTGAATTCCCGATTGCGGTTGAGGTTGATTTCACCGATAACGGCCACATTGCCGTCCTCGGCCTTTTCGAATTCCCAGTCCAGCCGAAAGTCCTTCTGAAGATCTTGCCATCCGTCGCTATATCCGACATAACCGCACGAAGTTCTGCTGAATCCGACATTCGCTCCCATAGCGAGAAATCTGCGACCCTTCCATGCTATGAGAACGTCTTGTCCGACCGTCTTGAACCGACGTGCCGAATTTCCATAACCGCCGACTTCCAAGTGCGGCGCGAGCAGCACGTAAACTCGCAACTTCTTCAGGAATTGAGGATTACCTTCCAGTTTCGCATCGATAAGGACACAGGGCTGGTGGGGGTCTGAGATAATTTGTTTTACGACTCGATACCGGTCTTCCGGATCTGAGGTGGTGACACGATAGCCCAGGGCATTAGACTCCATGCATTCAATTTCGTCCTGCAGGTCGCGCCGCTCTTCGTGGAAGAACGTCTCGCCGTCAGTAATCAGGAATTGCATATCCCTAGTTTGCGGGCAATCGATTGTGGGAAAGTAGATTTCGTTAAGAATTCCGTGCGATATGGTGAACCATACCCGGCTCGAGGTTGAATAAGCGGTTCCCACACCTCCCTTCGAACTCGAGGTCCACCTCGGTGGAATGCCCGGTCGCCCGAAAGCCTCATGTAACTGATCAGTGCCATTAACAGCCAGATAACACCTCACATTATCAGATCCACTTTGGGTCGTTGGCCCATAATTTGCAATGGATCGTTTGTACTTATGCCCATGACGCCGGTCACTGGTTATGGAGGGTACGATGCCGAGAGTTATCGAGGCCCCCACGGCGATTGCTGTTAGGAGCAACATATCTTGACGGACCGGAAAGCATCTGTATCAGGATTTCGATGTGGCCTTCGGGCAACCGCCGACAGTAAGCACTTTCGGAGAGCCGATGGACCCAGGCTAAAGCTCTTCTAGAGGCTGTAATGATCAGCGGCAAGCGGAATCCAGACAAATTAAAAAAGCTTGCGCTGCATGGCGTGGGTTACTGCCTCTAGGCGGTTGTGGGTATGGAGTTTCTGATTGATGTGGTGGAGATGGTTGCGCAAGGTTTGCAAAGTTATGTTCAGTTTGCGCGCAATCTCCGTCGAGTTCTTGCCCATCGAAAACGATCGCAAGATTTCCTTTTCCTGCTCGGATAGAGGGGTGATCGGTGCCGGTCTCAATGCCACATCTTGTATGTTGGATAGTTGACGCGCAACATCCATCATTCTGTGGAGAAGTTCTTCGTTCTTTTTCCTCTCCGTGATGTCGCGGGCGAAGTGCACTATGAGACGCCGGTGGTTCCGAGAGTTTTCAAACACCAGGATAGACACACTCACCCACTTTCGGCGTCCGGATCGTACCTTCGTTTCCAAATCGAAGTTGGGAATCTCGATGTGCTTTGCAGCGCAATCCCTGACGCTGCAATTCTCGCCGCAGAACTGGGCGCCAAGGGATCCACGTCCTTGCAACAAACCATGGCAGGTTTTGTTGAGCGCTTCTGACGCACTGTAACCAAACAGTTTCTCTGCCGCACTATTCCAAGAACAAATCTCGCCCTGATCGGTTACCGCGAAGGCGGCGTCAGACGTTCCTTCCAGTAAATCAAAAAGCTCCTCTTCCAGCATGCTCGAAACTCCTGGGATCGCTGGATCCATCAGCGGTATAAGTCGGACTGTTGAGCCAAGTCAGCGGCGGACCAAGTTTGCCAACGCATTCGTGCAGTGCACCGTGCTGCCAGGACTCCCAAAGAGCAGAAACCATCGAGCCTCACCGCCTGTACAATTCAGCATGGTTCTGGAGGAAACCCAGTATATGCCTGCGGGAAAAGATTCCCTCCAGCCGCGCGTTAGAGAGAACAGGTAATTGGTTGATATCCTCCCGGCTCATAATCTCAAGCGCCTGGATTGCGGGAGTGTCGGGCGCAATTGTCCGGAGTTGACTGAGGGGCCGCATCACAGCGACCTCGTTCCCCAGAACTCGTTGGCACGCCGTCGTGGATTGGTTTCTTGAGGCAATGCTTGGCTGAATCACTTCATCTGCATCTTTCCCTTTTTGGACCCCAAGCCAATGAATTATACGCTTGCGGGATTTCTTTCGGAGCTTTCTAACGCAGGTTCCAATCAAGCCTCGCCCACCGGTGATGCGCCTGCAAAGGAAAAATCGTTCGACAGGGACAATTAAGGAGAGCCCTTCAGTTCCGTCCATCCCGTGGGCGCTGGCTAGCGCTCCATCTAACGCCGATCGCGACGAACCGTATGACCAATTTCATCCTTGCTGCGGGACCCAGTTCGCGCACTCGAAGCATCATAGCCTTGGGCTGATGGAATATGGGTGACAAAATGACGCTGAAGATTTTGCGACTCTGGGCGATTGCATTTGCTGATGAATTACAGAAGCCTTGGTCCATAAAAACGGGTTGCGCCTACGCGAGGCTTTAGTTCGTGGACAATTCTTGGCCTTTGCGCGTAAATACGTATGCGCAATATGCTTGGAACACGGCGGCTACCGACTTCAGCTGAGGCTACGAATCTTGCCAAAAAGGACACTGTGCTTGTTGAGTTGGGTTGTAGGGAAGTTTGACACCTTGACGATCCTTCTTTTGATCGTAACGGCGCCATTGACATTAAAGTCTCAGGCGGCCTCACCCATGGCTGAAACCAACATGCCTCCTGATCTCAATGTGATAGTGCAATCCTTGGGTGAGACCCACCGACGAGATTCCGCCCGCCTTCGACCCTATAAAGTCACCCGCGAATACAAGATATTTCGCCACGACAACAAACAACCTGTCGCTCAAATCACAGCAGAGATCAGTTTCGTTTCGCATGGCGCGACCACTTATGAAATCACGCACGCGAGTGGTAGCTCAAGGGGAGAAACAGTCGTGCGTAAAATAATCGACAGCGAAACACGAACGACCAAAAAGAATCGCTACAGCGAGATCAGCGATCGCAACTATGAATTCGCTTTTTTACGACAGGAAAATCTGGATGGTCACCCTACATACATTTTGCGGCTTATTCCGAAGAGGAAGGAAAATGGGTTACTGAGTGGACTGATCTGGGTGGATGAGAAGACCTTTCGTATTTGGAGGATCGAGGGCACTCCAATAAGGAAGCCGTCCTGGTGGATCAAGACGCTCCACATCACGTTGCAATTTGAGGAAGTAAAAGGCATGTGGCTACATACGTCTCTAAAAGTTACCGCATTTGTACGTTTCTTCGGCAAGTACGTCTTAACGGGCCAGGATGTTGGATTGCAGACCACTGTGTCCTCCGCTAACGATTGGGATTCGTCTACGAAGAACTGAGACTATCTACCCCACGACGCCACTTCTGCTTCGTCGCTTCACCCACCCGCCGCCGCGATCGCCGACAGAGTAGATGATGCAATGACCTTGGACATGCGCAAAAGGCGTGAGGGAATGAACCTGGGAACGTTGCATGCCCATAATGTCGTCAACCCGAATCCCTCGTACAGTCAGCGCGTCGGCGATGAGCGAACGGTGGCAACGCCATGGAACTGCTTCCGCGCACATAATCGCGCTCCGCTTCTGCCCGGCCAATTTCATCAATCGGTTCAACCCTGCTCCGAATTCGGATGTCTGCATATAGTCAGCAAAACCACGAAATGAGCTATTGCGCCATCCCATATTCACCGAATCGCGATGGGTGCGACGTAAACCTCCGAGCTTCCGCAAGTGCACATAGCCGATCCTGGCAGCTCGCAGTTTCTTCGACAAGGTTTCGCGATTGAACTGAGGGTTATGCCGGGAGCGTGGAATACTGCGGACATCTATGACACGCTTGACGCGGTGCGCCCGCAGAAGCTTCAAGAAGGCTTCCCACGTGCGCGTCGAATGCCCAATCGTCAAGACAAGGGGCGTTCCAGTATTAACCTTTCTCACGAAAGACACCATCTTCTACCACCCAGGACACGCGCGATCACTGCACTGGACGCCGTCTGGAAATCGACACACCCACCCAGTTCTCGAACTTGCTCTTCGTCCAGTCGGCAAGCGATTGATAATCACAAGATGTGAGTGTTGTTCCCACGCCGGTTAGGTACCTGCGAGGTCCAAGGCCGTTTTGAAGTCTGAGCCAGCCCGGGAGGAGAGTCCACCGTGTCTTCGGCCCGGACCACACGAGCATGCGCTCACCTTATCATCCTTCGGAAACTTCCGTTTCCCGCGACTTCGCGATCTACCGAACCCTGATCTCCCTACCGCTACCTCCTCCAATTCTTTTTTCGGGATTCTCAATTACAGCGACATCCCGATTCCCTTACAGTGAAATCTCCATTCCTCTGGAAATTATATCGTCTTACGATATAAATGTCAAATGGAGACATCGCAGGCGAACCGATATTCATCCAACAAGCTAAGGAGGGCAAAATGGCATCGAAATGAACACACCACGGCTAGAGCCTCACGGACGGATTGGGGCGCCATCTGGGCAGGGGTTTTTACGTTCGTTGCAATCTGGTCTGTCTTTGGTCTGCTAGGACTAGCGATATTCGCCAGTCTCGGAAACCCCGATGTCGCAAATCGTCTAATGGGAATGAGCTTGGGAATGGACATCTGGGCAATTGTGCTCACAATCATTGCAAGGTACGTTGCGGGCCGCGAGACCGGTCGCTTGGCTGCCGTCGGCAACCGACATGACGGCCTCATTCACGGAATGATCATGTTCGGGCTATCGGTGATTGCCGGTCGCGCTGCTCGCTGTCGTTGGCGGCAGCACAAGTAGCGATGCGGGCCTGATTGGTGGAATGCACAGCCGGGACCTGCCTGGTCTGTCTGTCAACTTGGCATGGACGGGATTTCTCTCTCTGTTTCTAGGTTGGTTGGCAGCAATGGGCGGTGCCACAACGGCGGCAAACCGCAGAACGCAGCCCAAATGGCTCAGCCAATCAAGCCGGCTGCTTAGCGACCGGATCGCCGAAGTCCCTGTACGCGAACGTCAGGAAAGCAATCGTAGCTTTCGGACGAGGAGGTGGAATGACCTATGGCTAACCATATCAGAGACGTGCGACAGCTTGCTCAGGAAGCAAGCACTGAAAATGATCCCAAGAAACTCATGGAACTGATCCATCAATTGAACGAAGCTCTAGCCCTCTTACGACGCAATCGGAAAAAATCCATGACTCCGAAGGGTGTCCTCCAGGACAAGGGAGTAATGGGAAAGACAGTTATGAACACTACCAGGCCCGAATCTGAGCACGACGTAGGACCTTGGTGACGAGTTACTGCGCTGCTCCTTGGGCAAAAGAACGTTCCTCGTGAGGAAGTCTTGTGATGTTGCACACGAAGGATGAAACATGCTAGCCGAACGCAACATTCCACTTTTGCATGATGCCATTCCAAGAGACCGCACAATCGCGGAAAGCATAGACTTTCTGGAACATCTCTTTCTTTCATATCCGCGTCGCGATTTCCGGGTTCGATTCTGGGACGGAACTACTTGGGGCGGAAATAAATGCAGATTTACTTTGGTCCTGAAACATCCCGGCGCCCTGCGAAGAATGTTTACTGCTCCAAACGAATTAACGCTTGGAGAAGCATACATCTTTGATGATTTCGATGTTGAAGGAGATATCGAGGCTTCCTTTGACCTGGCTGATTTCCTGCTCTCCCAGGAGCGGGCCGTCACCAAGCGGTTGTATCTAGCCGTCAGTTTGGGCAGGCTGCCCGCGACAGGACGGCCGCGAGCCGTTCCGCGACCACTTCGTTTGCGAGCAGCAGTTCACTCGCGGTGCCGAGATCGAGACGCGATCAGTTACCACTATGATCTTCCGCCCGAATTTTACTCACTTTTTCTTGATCGCCGGATGGTCTATTCCTGCGCTTACTTTCATACACCTGAAGATGGATTAGAGCAGGCGCAGGAACAGAAACTGGACTACATCTGCAGAAAACTGCGACTTCGCCCTGGCGAGCATCTGCTTGACATAGGCTGCGGCTGGGGAGCACTAGTGATCCATGCGACTGCTCACTATGGAATACTTGCTTGGGGGATTTCACTAAGTGCGCCACAGGCAGAGTTGGCACGGCAACGCATTCACGATTCAGGCCTTGATGGCCGATGCAGAGTCGAAGTGCGCGACTACCGCGATCTCGGGATCGACCAGCAGTTCGACAAAATTGTCAGTGTCGGGATGTTTGAGCACGTCGGCGAGGAGCACCTGGCTGATTATTTTTCGCGAACTTGGCGATTGCTGCGCCCCGGTGGCGCGTTCTTGAACAGTGGGATTGCCGCGTCGGTTGCCTATCGCCGACAAGGCTCATCTTTCATCGATCGTTACGTTTTTCCGGATGGCGAGCTAGTCCCTCTCAATGCCACTCTCGGCGCGGCAGAAGGGAACGGTTTTGAAGTGAAGGATGTCGAGAGCCTTCGCGAGCACTATGCCCTCACCCTTCACCACTGGGTGCGCCGGCTGGAAGCCAATGCTGAGGAAGCCCGCCGCATCACTGACGACAGTACATACCGTACGTGGCGCTTATATATGGCTGCCTCGGCACATCGATTTCGATCGGCCGGCATCAATCTATATCAGATGGTGCTGGCCAAGCCTCTAAACGGAAGGAGCGGTATGCCGCTCATCCGTGCTGACTGGTACCGCGGATAGAATTCGTTTTGCAAGAACTCGGGCTGCCGCGTGGATTGAAAAGTCGAGTTTTCGTGACATTGTGGTCTCGAAATGTGCCAATCCGAAGTGTCCTGCGGTTTTCCGGTATTTGCATGAAGGAAAGCTCTTCGAGTTTGACGAGAGAGCATTCGAGAGGTCTTCCTTTGAAGTGCCGGGCCCGAAGCGCTACAAGAAACCATCGCAAGAGATCGAGTGTTTTTGGCTATGCGCTTCGTGTGCTTTGACTTTGACGCTCGTTCGAGAACCGCGCACGGACAAAGTAGTCATCGTTCCTCATCACAATGGCATCGAACGAGGACGCGATGTTGGTGATACCGCGATTGCCAACCTAGTAGATGACATAGAGTCGATCAGCAACAACATCCCGGCGCGTGCCGTCCTGCAAAAGACGACGCAGGAACGGGTGCCGCACCTGCCTGTAAAGGAGTTCGAAGTGCACCCGTGGCTCGGAAATCCGCATTTGATGACATGGTGGCAGAGTATTGGCCGCGGAATTTGTCCGCGTTACCGCAGACATCTGAGCGACTGTTTAACGTTGAAGCAGGGACGCAGCTCCTTGCGAAATGCCACTGGCAGGCGATGCCACCGCGGCATCCAACGCTGGTCCTTGTCCACGGCCTCGAAGGCTCGAGCGAATCGCGCTACATGCTTGGAATTGCGGAGAAGGCGTTCGCGGCTGGGCTCAATGTTCTGCGAGTGAATCAGCGTAACTGCGGCGGTACGGAACATCTGACGCCGACGCTCTATGAATCAGGCCTTTCGAGTGACTACCGCGCAGTCCTTGAGGAGCTGATTGAGAAGGACCACCTGCCTGAGATTTTCTATGCCGGGTATTCGATGGGCGGCAACCTGGTCGTGAAAATGGCCGGGGAATTTGGCGCGCACCCGCCGCGAGAGCTTCGGGGTGTCTGCGCTGTTTGCCCGAGTCTGGATCTGGCGGCGTCGTCTGCCGCGAGTGATGAGCGAACGAGTGTTCTCTACAAGTGGTACTTCTTGTGGAGCTTCAAGAGGCGGATGCGTCGGAAGGCTGAGCTGTTTCCGGAACGCTATCACGTGGTGGGGTTGTGGCGGCTGCACACGATGCACCAATGGCACGAGACCATTACGGCGCCGGCATGCGGCTACCGCGACGCAGCCGACTACTACTATCGAGCGAGCGCGCTGCGCGTGATTGATCAGATTCGGGTGCCGACGCTGATCCTCGCAGCTCAAGATGACCCAATCATCCCCATCGCGTCAGTTCGCAACGCCAAGATTGTTGATAATCCGTTCATTACCCTCGTCACGCCGGAGCATGGCGGGCACTGCGGGTTTGTTTCACGCAATAACGGTGATGAGCGCTTCTGGGCCGAGCCGCGGGTTGTGGAGTTTTGCACACAGCACTCGAAAATTTCGACATCTCACCGGTCGGAGCTTGAAGGTAGAGTGTCCAAGCTTCGCATCAAGAATGACGAAATCCTGATGAACACGACGAAGAGTCGCCCAGAGGCCATAAACGCGATCACCGAAGCCGAGATCAGCACTCGCCGTGACGGGGCCGCTTAGATTTTAGGCTTTTCTCTCCTTTCTGTGAAATTCATTCGGTTTTATGACACTTGCGAGTGAGGAGAGTTCAGCTTACCTTCTGCCACGTAGCATGCCTAATCGCTACCCCTTTTCCAAATTGTTTTTCACTCGCGGCATTTTCAATCACACTGAGATCTTGAGGTTTTTCCCTTCAATGGTATATCGTATTACGATATAAAGATCAACTCGACTGAAAAGGCATCTAACAATTTGGAAGGCCATGATTCGAATCATCACTATCGAACGGGAGTACGGCTGCGGGGCAGCGGGAATAGCTCAGAAGCTGGCTACCCGGCTGCACTGGACACTCTGGGACCAACTGCTGACACAGGAGATCGCCCGTCTGGCCCACTGCGAGCAGTTCACAATTGAAAAACGTGCGGAGCGACGGGACCCCTTATATTATCGGCTGCTCAAGTCCTTCGCGCTCGGAAGTTATGAGGGCTGCGCTCCCTGCGTCCCTGTAGAGACACTCGATGCCGACAGCATTGTAAGAATCTCCAAACGTGTCGTCGAACAAGCTGCAGCGGCAGGTAACTGCGTTATCGTAGGGAGAGGATCGCAGCACTTTCTGAGAGCTCGCAGCGACACGCTGCGCTTCTTTCTCTATGCCTCCAGAGAGGAAAAATTACGACGCCTCATTTCAGAAGGGAAGACACAAGCCGATGCAGAAGGGCTGGTGGACACGGTCGACAGTGAACGTGCCGAGTTCATCAAGGCGTATTTCCACGCTGAATGGCCCAATCGCTCGGTTTACCACGCCATGGTTAACACTGGTGCGGGGGACGAAACGGTGGTTCAAGCCATCCTGAGCTTTCTCCGGCAACCCGTATCGACAGGAATCGGAGCAGCAGATTGAGAGAAGACAAAAAAGCGGGGCGCCGCTTCGCGCCCCGCTTCACGGTTGGCCCTATTTTTTATCGCATTGTCATCACACCGTGGAAGCCTTCGTGTGAAGATCCACCGCCATGGAATCCACCACCGGAGCCGCCGCGCATACCTCTCGTTGCCATCGCTGGCCCTGAGTGGAAGGCGCCACGCTCGGCTCCGGCTCCAGTGTAGACACCGTGCGAATAAGCAGCGCTGGTTGCATAGTGCTGACCCGGACTCCACGCGCGAACGTTCGCCGCATTAAATGTGTGATAGAAATGTCCACCGTAGAACGGAGCTCGGTAGACGAAGCCCGGTGAATAGAATCCCCACCCAAACGGGCTGTAGAAGATTCCATCCCAGGGCATGAATGTGTATACCGAGAACCATGGATCCCAATACCAACCCGCCCAGCCGGGGCCCCACCATCCAGGACCCCAGAAGCCGGCACCCCACCATCCGCCCGCGACCAAGATATGGGCCGCATCCACATTGGCTTCGGCCACATAATCGGACCTGAGACTGCTCCAGTTATAAAGATCGTCGGTTTCGTAGGCCTTCTTATCGAACCCTTCCGCCTTCGCTGGCGCATTCGACGCCAACGTCAGTTCGTGTCCGCCTTTCAGTTTGATTTGTTTGTCGTCGTCCTGAACGATGGCCTGGCCATCGAATACGCGGATTTGATTCTGTCGCAAGTCGAAGTCATACAGTCCAGGCTTCATCATTCTGGCCGTGGCGTCGCCTTCTACCACGCGAAGATCGTTCTGTGGATAGATCTGATCCACCTCCACCATCGCGTGGCCATTCATCAAATTCAGCTCCGTGTCGGCCAGACCATTGGCCAACATCCTGACCGAGCTGTTGCTGCCGACCCGCAGGAACACACCTGGTGTCAACAGAATTTCTGCCTTGCCGTTTTGCGTGCTCAGCGACTCGCCAACTTCGCTTCGAGGGTAGTCTTGCCAATCGAGTTGTGGTCAAGGAGCTGATCGGCAACATAAGCTTGCCCCTCGACATAGTTCACGGTTCCCGGCACAGCTGAATTCGAGCTTGCGTTAGTTCCAAATGCGGGCACAGATAAAACTGCTGCCAGGAACAAGCCCGCTAACCCTTGTACCTGTAACAGCCTCATAGGATCCTCCTCCTAGCCGATTCATTGCTTAATCTGGTTCGTTCTACTGTATTAGATGAACGCAACCTGGACCGCGATGCTCGGGCATCGTTTGATCTAAATTGGCGTGAGAGTGAGTCTGGTCGAGTCAGACACCAGTTGCAGCATCTTCCGCGAGAGGATTCGTTCCAACCGATATTCGTTCGCTGTGCTATGAAGGATCTCGGCGCGAGGACCAACCAATCCAGCCGCGCTCACGCACGTGTTCTTCTTCCATCCGGCGCTGTCGGGCGGCCATGATGCCCGCGCGTCCCAGGTATCCAATTACTCGGCGGGGATTTTTGGGGTCGACTACTGGTAAACGCCCGACATTATGACGCAGCATCTTGTCCGATGCATCGTGCAACAGCTCCTCCGGATACGTGACTATCACATCGCGGGTACCCGCATCCAGCACGCTGAGGTCGCCTGTTGGATATTTGTCGAGAGCGCGAAGGACATCGGCGCGGGTAATGATGCCTGCCAGGTTGCCATCGGGGTCAAGAATAACCAGACCTTGATGTCTGCTGACCGCCGGATCATGCCGCGCGATGCGGTCTGCAAGTTCCGACACACGCATTTCGCTCGAGATTGCAGGTACATCTCCGTCCATCGTCTCCTTTACCGCGACCTGCTGGAGGACATCGGCTTCGTAATCCTGATGGATGCGCAGGCCCCGTCGTGCGAGCTTCTCGGTCATAATCGAAGATGTAGGCATGAAGAGCATCGCAATGCCATCAGCGATTACCGTGACCAGCATGAGAGGCAGCACTGAGTTGTAATCACGCGTAATCTCAAACGCGAAGATGATAAAGGTGAAGGCCGCACGCGAAGCAGCGCCAAACACAGCTCCCATCGCTACCAGCGCAAACGCTCCCGGTGCAAGCCCGGCCGCCGGAAAGAAACGGTCGATCACCATGGCGTAGGCTCCGCCTAGAGCGGCGCTCGACATGAACATCGGAGCGAGCAGGCCGCCGGATGTTCCCGATCCGAGCGATACAACGAGCGCGACTGCCTTAGCGACCATGACCAGCAGAAGCAACTTCAGCGCGAGGTTGGCGTTTAGGATGTCGCCGATCGTGTCGTAGCCGACGCCGAAAACCCGGGGAACAAAGTAGCCGATGATGCCTAGCCCGAGCGCACCAATGGCCGGCCACCACAGTTCGTCAATCGGTAGTTTCTCGAACTGGTCTTCCACCCAGTACAACGCGTTGCTGAAACCGACCGCGGCCAGCCCACAGATCACTCCCAGAAGGAGGTAAAAAGGCAGCGCCTTTGGTATGCCGAAGTCGACCGGAGCGACCGCAAACATCGGACCGCTCCCGAGTAGTTCGGCATGTACAGCAGTCGCCAAAGTACTTGCGATCACCAGGGGAATGAAGGACCGTGACTTGAATTCGAACAGCAGCAATTCGATGGCGAGGATCACTCCAGCGATCGGAGTGTTGAAGGTAGCGGACATTCCGGCAGCGGCTCCGCAGGCAAGCAACACTTTCCGCTCCGCTGCCGTGGTATGAAAAACTTGGCCGATCAGTGAGCCCACCGCGCCACCGGTTTGAATGATGGGCCCTTCCGCACCGAACGGCCCGCCGGTGCCAATGGCGATCGCAGCCGAGAGCGGTTTGAGAATCGCGACTCGCGGCGCAATGCGGCTCCGGTTCACCAACACAGCCTCCATGGCCTCCGGAATCCCATGGCCCTTGATCTTTGAGGTTCCATACTTCGCCATGAAGCCGACGATAAGCCCGCCGATGACTGGAGTGACGATCGCCCACAGACCAAGATGGTTCAGCCGAGCGCTGGTAAAGTCGAACGAGAATCGGTGATAGAAGAAGAAGTTAGTAAAGAGCGCGATCAGCTTGTAGAGAGCGTACGCAATCACACCGGCGATTAGGCCGATTCCACCGGCCAGCAAGGACACCAGCGCCATCCGGAATCGGGCGGGCGGTGTAACGAAGGAACCTCCGGTGGGTGCGAGCGCAAGTTTGCCGCCGTTCATAAATTGTAAATTCTCATTGCTATCTCGACTCGGAAGGGGTTGATCGGCTTTCTGATCCGACATGCCTAACATGTTCTCCGTTTCTGTTAGGCAGGCCTGCGTCCCGCCCATTCGTGTTCTCGATCGAGCGCATCACTCGCCGGAGAGCTTCGAACAACACGGGGCCCTCCTTGCGTAGTTCGGCCCGGTGGTACAGCGATAGTTCTTGCAGCACTCTTTCGCCCTTGGGAGTGAGCGCCAGGAGAACCTCGCGACGGTCATTGTCGCCCTTTTGTCGCTTCACATATCCGCGGCTGGCAAGACGGTCCACCAGTTCCACCGTGCTGTGGTGCCGGATTTGCAACCGCTCTGCGAGTTCCCCAATCCGCGGGCGTGTTCCGTGTGGAAGTCCTTTCAGAGCCAACATCAGTTGATGTTGGCGGGGTTCGAGGCCTAGTCGACAAACAGCAAGCTCACTGAAGTGAAGGAAGCGTCGGATATGGTGCCGCAAATCGGCCAAGGCCCCGTAGTCCTTCGGTGTGAGTGCTTTTTCCATACAGAAATTAACATTTTAATCATATCATCTTAATATCGCGACACGATACATCAGATCTTGGGTAATATATACCGCGCGTCTTGGGGATAGGAATGGCCAAGGCTGAATAGCCGGCTCCATGCTGGTTAAGATCCCGAGCCGCGAGGGTAGGTGATACCACGTACTCACTAGTCCGCCGCAACGCTAAAATTGTGACCTTGCCAGCTGCGGCTTTCTTCCAATAGAACGTGAAATCGATTCTCGTCCCGGAAGCGATCGGGGTAGGTAGATCGATCGTGTGCACGTTCAATCCTACATCTCTGGTGTGGGCATCGTGGGTCGTTTGCCACCCGTCAGTGCTCCAATGCATGATTGCTGGTGCGAACACTTCGACGCGTGAGCGCTTTCCCGCCTGAATCCAGCGGCATTTGTTGTTTAGCCGCCAAATCCAATACCGTGACGCCTTTTGGTCGATCAGATAACGTCGCACCGGCTGGGGCGGCTGGTCGAAGACCCGGCCGTCTTGAAGCGAGCGTAGTAACTTGACATACTCTGCGTGCATCCAGACCAGTGGCTGTGCAGATCCAGACGGATGACCGAAATAACGTTCGCGGCCAGGAATGTCTGAAGCATCCCAGATCTGTTCAGGCAACATGCCCCCTTCGCCGGTCGACTGTTCTAAGGTACGGAGAAGTCGTTCCGCCGCCTGCCGGCATCCTAACGCGAGTTCGTAATGTGCGCGCTCGCCAGCAAGCAACGGCCAGGCTCGCCCAGTTCCGGTTCCGTCAAACGGTGATCCATCGGCATGCTCGCCGTAGCCGTCGCCGTTATATCGATGCCAAAGCGGTCCCTGCGGTGCTTCCACTTTCAGGAGAGCATCCACCACCTTGAGACGCTCTCCCTACGTCACCTACGCTGGGGTCGTGCGCCCACAGCCTGCTCCGTTCAGCCATCAGCATCATGTCGCCGGTCTGGGTATCGACTGCCGCTACTGTCACACATCGGTCGAGGACTCCAGATTCGCCGGTATCCCACCGACCAAGACCTGCATGAATTGTCACTCCCAGATCTGGACGAACGAGGCCCTGCTGGAACCGGTACGGGAGAGTTACCGCAGCAACAAGTCCTTGGTGTGGACGCGGGTCGACGACCTTCCCGACTTTGTATATTTCGACCACAGCATTCATATCAACAAAGGCGTGGGATGCAACACCTGCCACGGGCCGGTGGACCGCATGCCCCTCATGTAACAACTACGCCAGTGCAGGCCGGGTCGTTAGCCCAGATTTCCTGGCGTTGGTGCGCTTTGGATTGAGAACCCCCGGTGATCCCCGTATCGTCGACTCGCTGAATCTGGGCCGCTGCCCAGAACAGTGCGCAAACAATAAAGACAGAACCAAAGATCGTGGCGCGGGAAATCGTGTTAGTACTGCGAATGAAATATCTGCGCCATCGATAAGCTTTCCAGCTATGCGAAAAGTCTTCCCGCGCTCCGGTTTGTGCGACTGTGGCAACGATCACAACAGCTCGCGCGTAATGACAAACGGTTTGGTTCGTTGCTCCGCGTGCTCACTTCAGGCAATGTGTTTCTCGGACGCCGACAAGCCGTGTTTCCCGTCCTGAATCAGCGATTCGTGAGCCCTCGGCCTTGACCACGACCGCGAATCTTTCCCTTGCATTTCCTCGCACTTCGTCGCGCTGCGCGTCGAGACCAATCCCGCATTCACCGATTTCTTGCCGTTGTTTCGTGAAACGAGTCTCCTCGTCCGGCGCGGGTTTCTCTGTTATTCCCCACAGGCATTCACGCAGTCGCAAGCGAGCTTTGTGCAATTGTGATTGCGAAGTATGGGGCGAGAATTCCAATATTTCAGCGAGCTTGCTGTGTTCGCACCCCGGAACATCGTGCAGAATAAACACGACCCTAAGATCGAGTGGTAATTGGACGATGGCCCGTTGCAAATGCCGTCGATCGATAGCGCACGCCGAGACCGGTGACGGTACTCGTTTGACTGCACGTAGGTCGCAGTTTTGGCCACCCAAACTCGTCCCTGGCGGCAGCGGAGTGTCGAAGCCCGCTTGATCGTTCTGAAATTGCATCCGCAGTGCAGTTATCACGAACCGGTATAGCTGCGTTGCGAGGGTTGCGTCGCTGTGGCAGCTGTCGGCCTGGCGAAATGCATTGAGAAATGCTTCCTTCATGAGATTTTCTGCTTCCGCCCTGTTTCCGACCATTCCCAGGCAAAACGAGTAGATGTTTCGACTGTGCAACTGGTAAATGCGGTTGAATCCGGCAACGTCGCGTGGCATTTCCGTGCGGGACACTCCGCTTTCCCAACCCTTGGAAGAGGTATCATCACAATCACTTCCGCAAAGTTCTCTCTCGCCACAGGTGTTCATGCCGACCTCCAGGGCGAGGGAGAAGCCTCAGTTCTTGCCAAACATCGGTGACGAAAATCGCCTTCGTTGCGTTCTATCCGCAAACTTAGTTGGCTTGGGAGGACGCTCCTTCCGTATCGACTGATGATGCTGCGCCCTGACTGTTCAACTGTGGGACATGCAACGTCAAGACGGGGTCAAGAATGAAGCGTAGCTCGTCAAAACGTGGTCAAGGCGACGATGAGGCCGAAATGTGCCCCTGCTGCTTGACGATTTATTGTCGAGAGACTTCTTCTTCTTGACACTTTCAGGACATGGGGTCCTCTAAGATTCAGGTATGGCTCTTAAGTTGAGAATCATGGTCGTAGATACTATCTGACCAGTGCCCAGACCTTCAGCTCCGAGCACAGCCCGGAAGCGTGGGAGGACAGAGTGCAACTGCCATTCGGCAGCCGAAGAAAAACCATCAGCACGAAGGCGGGCCGCCGGGAACTGGGCGACTTCACTACGGACAACCGGGTCATCTTCCTTTCGATCATCGCTCTCGGAATCGGTGTCCTCAGCGCTTTTGTGGCACTCGCTCTGCTCCGACTCATCGGGCTTTTCACGAATCTTTTCTTCTTCCAGCGCTGGGCCACAGCGTTGGTGTCGCCGGTCGGAAACAAGCTTGGCGTAATCGAAATCGTCGTTCCGGTGTTGGGCGCGGTCATCGTTGGGCTCATGGCACGCTACGGCTCTGAGCGCATCCGGGGACACGGGATTCCCGAGGCGATCGAGGCAATCCTCATTCAAGGCAGCCGAGTCGAACCCTCGCTTGCCTTTTGGAAGCCGCTTTCCTCTGCCATCTCCATTGGTTCCGGGGGGCCGTTTGGCGCCGAAGGACCTATCATCATGACCGGCGGGGCCTTCGGTTCAATCGTGGCGCAGTTCCTGCACCTGACAAGCGCTGAACGCAAGACGCTACTCGTCGCCGGGGCCGCGGGAGGCATGTCAGCCACCTTCGCGTCACCAGTCGCAGCAGTTCTGCTCGCCGTTGAACTGTTGCTCTTCGAATGGAAGCCGAGAAGTTTGATCCCGGTGGCCCTAGCGAGTGTGGCCGCGACCGTCGTGCGACGCTACATCATCGGGTTAGGGCCCCTTTTCCCCGTTCCAGCACATCCCGTGTTCATTGGTGGCAAAGGGCTTCTTGGGTGTGTCCTGGTGGGATTGCTTGCCGGCGCCCTCTCGGCGCTCCTGACCATTTCGGTGTATGCCGCTGAGGACTTCTTTGGCAAACTGCCAATCCATTGGATGTGGTGGCCAGCACTCGGAGGTTTGGTGATTGGAGTTGGAGGTTGGATTTGTCCGCAGGCGCTGGGTGTGGGGTACGATTCGATCGGTGCACTCCTTCAGGGCGACATGCCGGTTCGTCTGATGCTGGGTCTGCTGGTAGTCAAGTGGATCATCTGGTCCGTCTCACTCGGATCCGGCACTTCAGGTGGTGTCCTCGCTCCGCTCCTGATGATGGGCGGCGCGCTGGGTGGGGTTATGGCCACGGTTCTGCCCAACGAGGGCGTCGGGTTCTGGCCGCTCATTAGCATGAGTGCAATCCTGGGTGGCACGATGCGCTCACCTTTCACGGGGGTGGTCTTTGCGTTGGAACTGACGCACGATGTCACGGTGCTCTTGCCTTTGCTGACCGCTGCTGTTATCGCCCACGGGTTCACGGTATTGACCCTGCGCCGGTCCATCCTGACCGAAAAGGTAGCGCGGCGGGGCTATCATCTGAGCCGAGAATACGCCGTTGACCCGCTGGAGATTCTGTTCGTTCGAGAGGTCATGCGAACCAACATCTCCGCATTTCCGTCTTCCATGCTCCTGAAGGAATTAGGCACTGCCATTTCCGGTGGCCCTCGCCGCAAGCAGCGCTTATTCCCTGTTGCGGACGTCGACGGCGACTTACTGGGGGTTGTGACTCAATCCGACATCCAGAAATATGCACAGGAGCAATCTCTTCAGCGTGATGACTCTTCCCTGGTAGAGGTGGCCCGACATAATCCAGTTCGTGCTTATCCGGACGAGACTCTTACGGCAGTAGTGGATCGGATGGCGTCAACGGGACTGACTGAGTTCCCGGTTGTGGAACCACGCAACCCGCGGAAACTCTTGGGTCTGGTTTCGCTTGACGACCTCCTGCAAGCAAGAGTCCGGCGTCTAGACGAAGAACACGGACGTGAGCGCGTGCTGCCTCTCCACCTCGTATTTCCTTTAGGGACACGCAGGCCGCGGCCGAAACCAATCGAGAGCGAGAGGTTGAAAACAAGTATGAAAAAAGAAACCGATGCTAAGTGGCGCCGGGTGAGAAACCCCGATTGCTGGAATGGGATCAATGGCGGATTCAACGAGACGAATGCCAAGATGGTCTGCAATAAATGTCACCAGGAATTTCCGTTTGATTTGAAATGCGAGACATGCGGAAGCACCAAGTTGGTTCTGGGAACTGCCATGGGCGTGCCAGGCATTTTCTGCGGTGCCTGCCATGAAGGGCAATGGCATTGGGACTGCCCACGCTGTAAGCGCCGTCAGGATTTTGGCGCTTCCTTCTTCTATAACGAGAAGGCAATCGTCATTCGCTCACGCTCGGTTGCGTAATAGGCTGTGGGATTACAGCGTGAGACCTTACTTCAGTCAAATCGGCGAAGGATGAATAGCCCTTCCGAAGAACGACTCAGTCAGCGAGCGACAATGCTCGCACTATGTGGCTTGGTAGGCGCCCTGCTTCTCGGTGTACTGCCGATCCCTAGTTGGTTTGTGCACGGCAACTCGATTGAACGGCTGCTGGCTCGCGAGGCCATTGTATGGTACTGTGCGCTGGCTGTTCTTTTGTGGCTAACATTCGTCGAACGACTGCCTCTTAGCGCCATCGGTTTCTGCCGACCGACATGGAAAGGGGTCATACTCGGAATTCTGGCAGCGGTCGTGATCACAGCTATTCAGGTCGTGCAATTCAGTGTCATCATTCCTTTGCTTCACTTGCATACGTCGTCGATCGTCGCGAGGGAGCAAGCCATTATGAATACACCATATTGGTACCGAATTTTGCTGGTACTGCGAGCGGCGGTCACTGAGGAAATCCTCTTTCGTGGTTATCTCATCGAGAAGGTTCGCCAGCTCTCCGGGAGCACGGCGTTGGCCCTTATCGTGTCGGTCGCAGCCTTCACCTACGCCCATCTTCGTGGATGGGGACCCGTACAGCTCATTGCAGTCGGAGGGGGTGGCGCGGTTCTTGCTCTCTTGTATGTCTGGCGGAGGGATCTGCCTTCTAATATGCTCGGCCACTTTCTGGCCGATGCCGCTGGATTTCTCACGAGATAAGACGCTTCAAGTTAGGACGTATCGAAGATTCTCTCTACAATCGTTTGTGGCCGCATCACGCACAATCGGATTGATGGTTTCTCCGGCTAGATCCACGCTGAGAAAATTTGTTTCTTCGCGTGGTTCCAGCACGCCATCAAGGGCAAAGCACATTACTACCGTCACACAAATCGGCTCTCCGCAAGAATCTGGAAAAATGTGCATCTGTTGCGGTTTCTGAAAAATGAGGAAATGAACCTCCGCTTGTGACCAAGGACGGCATTCTCACCAAATGGCCCAGAATCCGGGCTTGGCTGAGGAAATGACGCGCGGTGGGAACGGTTTACCCCTAGAGACCAAACCCGCTAAAATCGCGGGTCCCGTCAGATTCTTGCGTAGAGCGCACAAATCAATGCCTGTGAGGACTCATGATGCAAGGCCAGACGAAAGAACGCTTGCTTGAGCTTTGCGCCCAAGCGGCGGTCGAACAAGAACCCAACAAACTGCTAGGTCTGCTGAAGGAAATCAATCGCCTTCTGGAAAAGAACGAAGCGCGAGTCGAAACCATGTCTCCAGCGAGCCGCGGAAAAAGCTATCGCGGGCATGAAAAGCACACCGCAAGCGCTAAAGCGTGAACAACCTTTCAACGACTCCTACCCTTTGATCACTAAGATCAAGTTGTTTAGCAACCTGCTAGGGTTTTATGGGAACATATGATGCTTGTCTGGTAGCTGCCACCAGCAGTTCCTCTGAGCTTGATGGCCGAAGGCCGTCCGTCCTATCCGCGAAATAGCGCTGGGTAAGACTGGCTGCCGACACGTGCTGGGCTTCTCTGAAAGCCGGCGTCGCGGGCCAGTGTCAGCATCTCCTGCGGGGTGAAGAAGCTGATAAAAGGCGTTCCGCTTGCTCGTGCCCCTTTCTCCGCTGCCTGAAGCCCGGGACGCTCCTCTGGTGCGGCGAATTCCAGCGGCAGCATGAACGTCATGGCGAGCGTGGAGCCCGGGGCGAGCACCGCGACCTGGCGCAGCGTGGCCGCGATCGCGTCCTTCGGTGAGGTACATGCTGACGCCGGTGGAGGCCACGACCGCTGGCTGGCCGGCATCGAAGCCGGCGGCCGACCAGCCCTCCCACCAGGAACCTCGCCCGCCTCGAAATCGACCGGAACGAGCCGCAGCCACTCTGGGATGCCGAAGCCGAGTTCGATCAGGCGCTGCCGCTTCCATGCCTGAGGGCCAGGCTGATCGACCTCGAACACCTTCATGGCGAGGCGATCTCCGGCCTGCGCTGGGCGAAAGTGTCCAGGCCAGCTCCGAGGATGACGTATTGGCTGACGCCGCGGCCAGCCTGTTCCACGACCAGATCCTCGATGAAGCGAGCACGGGCCACGATGGAGGCGCGGAAGAGCCTCGTGACGCGGGGTCCATGTCCGGGCGGCGGCGCCAGACCTTCGTCCGGGGCCACCAGCTTGAGGCCAATTTCGTCTTCGAGCACATGCGGCGGCGGATCGACCTGGACGTGCATGGCCCGCCACAAGGCGACACGCACCGCCGTGCTGTCTGGCGCTGCGGTTTGCTTATCATGCATGAAGTTCTTCTCTCACTTCTCCTAGAAGAGCGATGGTGCCGTTTGTAAACCGCGAGGTGGAAGTTGCCTTTGTTCAGCGAGCACCGTGCAGACCGGCATCCGAGGCGGGCGTTCCCGCCGCCACATCCGTCACCACTGCGCCCTTCGTTGTCATCGGCATCCCCAGGTCCCGCGCAACGCTCGGCGTCATGTTGTCGACCTGAACTCCGCGCATCGGGCTGTTTTCGCTGAGGCCACTCGGTCCAATTGGACCTGTCTTTCCGGGCAGCTCGCCCAGGGTGACGGAAACTTCACGTTCCTGACCATTGCGCAGAATCTTGAGGTGTGCCACAGTCCCAGGCGGCATGGATGCAATCTGCAGCCGCAGATCGTTGACTCCGTTCACGGTCTGCCCATTCAACTCCTCAATCACATCGCCCTTTTGCAAACCAGCTTTGTCCGCGGGACCGCCCGCCGTTACATCTCCGATTACCACTCCTTTGCCTTGGGGAACATTGAAGGCTTTCGCCAGCGCCGGGGTCACCTCCTGGATGACAACTCCCAAGTAGCTACGCACGACCTTGCCAGTCTTGAGAATCTCTCCCATGACACGGCGCGCCATGTTGATGGGGATGGCAAACCCAATGCCTTGGTTTCCGCCGCCTCCGCCGGTGAGAATCGCCGTGTTGATGCCAATGAGTTCACCGCGCGCATTCACCAGTGCGCCGCCGGAGTTGCCAGGATTGATAGCTGCATCCGTCTGAATAAAATCCTCGTAGTCCTCGATGTCGAGACCGTTTCGCCCTGTGGCACTAACGATGCCCATGGTGGCCTTCTCGCCGATTCCGAAGGGGTCTCCAACCGCAAATGCCAGGTCGCCCACCTGGATCTTCGAAGAGTCGCCCATAGTGAGAGCGGGAAGATTCTTTGCCTCAATTCTGACCACCGCGACATCCGTCTTGGGATCGGACCCCACGACTTTGCCCTTGAATTCGCGCTTGTCAGGCAGAAACACTTTGATCTCGCTCGCCCCTTCGATCACGTGATTGTTGGTGAGAATGTAGCCATCCGGGCTGACGATCACATCCGATCCCAGGCTTTGTTCCCGCTGTTCTCGTGGCGTCTGGAATCCGTGGAAGAACTGGTCACCAAAGAATTGGCGGAAGAACGGATCGTTGAAGAGCGGCCCGAAAGGCGCACTGCCGCCCGGTGTCTTTACGATTTTCGAGGATGAGATGTTGACTACGGCCGACAACACCGGCTTGAGAATGGAAGCGTAACCCATTCCGCTGGTTGTCACATCGGCCGGCTGAGCATTGCTGCTCGAAATAAACAGGGGCACAGCCTTCGCAAACCCCGGATGCCCAGCCCACGCCGCCGCACCCAGGCCAACAATGATCCCCACTACGAGCACCACGGTAGTCAACAGTGCCGCCGCTGGACGCCGAATTTCGAGTCTTCCCTGCGCCATGTTTTCTCCTCCTCACGAATTCCTTACATCAGGGCGGTCACGCTGTGGCCGCCCTGCACAAACCGCGTCCTTCACTGCTCAAGTGCGACGTGATCACGCCGGTTCGCCTGCCAGCACTGCTCGTCCTCAGCTGTGCAGAAAGGCTTCTCTTTGCCGTAGCTGATGGTCTGGATCCGGTCCGCGCTTACGCCTTGCCGCTCGAGTGACTGCTTCATAGAATTGGCACGGCTGTCGCCGAGCGCCAGGTTGTATTCCTCCGAACCCCTGTCGTCGCAGTGTCCTTCGACCATGATTTTGATATCGGGATGCTGCGCGAGAAATTTCGCATCGCTATCGGTCACAGGCACTTCGTCAGGACGAACTGCAGCCTTGTTAAAGTCGAAGAACACGTCCTTGACGTTCTTGGCAAACAAATCCGCTTCGCTCGGTTGCGGTGTCACAACCTTGGCTGCAGGAGCGGGATTAACGGTCACGCGCGCGCTTGCGTCTTGCGTTCCGCCCGGGCCCTTGGCCACTAGCTCGTAAGTTGTGGATGTGCTCGGGGTAACACTGCGCGAGCCCGACGCTGCCACCGTCCCCAGCCCCGGAATCGTGATGTCATTCGCGTTGGTGGTTTGCCACGTCAGGGTTGTCGACTGCCCTTGCTGAACCACCTTCGGGTTAGCAGCCAGAGTCGCAGTTGGAGCCGGCGGTGCAGGTGGTGGTGGTGGAGTTACTTTTGCCACTTTCTTGTTGCAGGCCGCCAGCAAGAACATGCCGGAGAGCGTTGTAATCAGGCAAGACATCCTGAACCTTCTGCGTGTCATATTCGTCCTCCAATAGATGAGTTGACGCCTGACCGGGCTAGCCCGGTCTCACGAAGAGAAATCACCTTGCTGCACTCATGCTTGTAGACAGCAAGAAAGAAGAAACCAAATGTCGGGAAATCGGTCTGGTACTACGCCAAGGCTGTCTCAGTTGTTAGCAACGAAGCACCGGGATCTGCTCGAAAGGGACTGACTGTGGCGACGAAACCGTTGGCCGGACGATGCACAACTCTGTGGATCTGCCGGGCAGCCCGTGCCCCCACCGGGGCAACGCGACCAGCGCCATCCCCAACTGAAGCTTGAGTTTCACGCGGAGGCTGAGCAAGGCGGTTACTGGCCCGTGGACCGCACAATAGGAACCACTCACTGTCGGGAACAAGAATAGGGCGACAGTGCAAATTACGGTCAGGATGGCAATTTCGTACCCCAGGTGCCGGGGAAACATCGATTTGCCGCTCCCCAATATTAAGGATGTCCTGCTAAGGGACCCAAATTCTTGGATGTACGTAACCGACCCGCAGATTGGCTGATTGTGCCAATCCCAGGTCGCAATCCCTACTATATCGTAACACGATACAACGAAAATCACCCCTCATTGAATCTATGTGGATGGAGGGCGCCGGATTGAGCCAGTCAGAGTTCAATTGCCCGTATTTCCTCTGCGGCTGAGTTCGTGCGAGGACAGCACCCAGTTGGCTGGTCAACCCGTCCACCTCCACCAAGTCGACCGTTACCCTGCGGGGGTCGCCGAAGCTAAGCTGTAGCTCAGCTTACCCAAATGCGAGCTACGGCATGCGACTGCGATCCTGCACGAGGAAGGAGATGACAATGACAAGTTCAGTTGTCCCGATGCCTAGCCCCCAAGGAGAAGGTGTGGCTCTAAGACGCTCCCACCCGACAGCCGCCCTGCCGTCCATCCTGGGGATGTATGCCTTTGCAGCTGCCACCTTCATCGTAGCCGCACACATGGCGCACTGGTACGGCAATGTCCAGAGCGCAATTGTGCTGTTTCCATTGGTTTTGATTCTTGGTGGGTTGGCACAGTTTCTATGCCGGAGCCCGGGCGTTTCGGACGAACGATGCAGTGGCTTTGGCCATGCATGGCACATGGGGTTCGTTCTGGACCGCGTACGGGATCCTGGAAATCTTGTACGCCACCGGTAGGGTCGCCCGTCCGCAGGGGGCATTCCCCGAGTTGGGTTTCTGGTTCATTGCGGTTGCGGCGATTACCTGGGCTATCACTTTTGCCTCACGAGAAAACAAGGGCATGACGACTGTGCTGGTGTTCCTCTCGATCGGTTCAACGCTGGAAGCCATTGCCGAACTGGCAGGGATGGATTGGCTACGGATGCTGTCTGGATACTTTCTGATCGTGTCGGCGCTCGTGGCGTGGTATGTGGCCAGCGAGCCGATGATGCGCGTTGGAAAGACGGAAAAGGCTCGACCAGCAACCCCTGTCGTGTCCAGCGAGTCGCGTGTCGCATAACTTTGCGCCAAGTGATGGCTGCAGCTGCACTGACTCGCGAGGAGTTCCGCGCACTTGTGGAAGCGGCGGCTTTGTTTCTCCTTCGCCTCCGAATACTGCAGGGCGCGGGGACATTGTTTGCCAACTGGTTTTTTCTTAACTGAAGAAAGGAGATGTTGTGACATGCGCAAGATAATGCACGTTCCAATGCTTTTCCGTTTCTGTTAACTCTGGCCGTCAGCGTATCTCTGGCAGCGCCAGCTCCAGGATCGAAAGATTCCACAAAGGAGGCCACGACCAACGCAACTGCGAAGACTAAACCATCAGCCAGCAAGAGGGCCGAGATGTCCACGGCAAAATCCTCTGCCAGGAAGACGGAGCATGTGCTGGCGCCGCCGAAGATCTTAGTTAGCGGAACCATTACCGTGGTCGATCCCACTGATAAGGAGGTGACGCTGATCGGCTCCAACGGCATTCCCTACGACTTCAAGTTGACCAAGAAAACGCAGCTTGAACTCTCGAACAGCAAGATAGGAATGAATGAATTGGCCAGCGAAAGTCACAAGCAAGCCACCGTTCATTTTGTTCCGAGGGCCGATGGCAATTTGCCCGAAAGTATCCAGATCAATCCTTCCTAGAGCCACCACCCCTCTCGCCGGCGCCCAAGCGAATGGACGCCGGTGCACCCTGGGGGGAACCTACGAGGCACACTGAACACGCCCACATCCCACAGCCATAAAATCTCATGGTTTGCGCAGTGTGGCGCGAGACCGAAGCTCTGTGGCTGGTAAGGGAGGCACAACAAGCCACACAGACAGGTGAGAGGATTGGCACAATGTTTTGTCTGCCGCTGTCCGCGGCGCGGTGGACTTACGCCTGGCGCCTCGGCCGTTCCTTCTCCGCCCTCTCGATCAGCGGGAGCAGCTGAGGCTCAAGATCTTTAAGCACCTGTACTGCGAGTGCGCTGGTGAAATTGTAGTTAGCGGAAGTCTTGCCGGGAACAAATGCAGTCACCGTTCCGTAGAACCGATCCCCGATCATGAAGACAAAGGCCGCGGTGCGGTTGACCGCACGCGAGCCGAGAAGCTGCCCCGCCGCGTCAAAGATTTTGAACCTGTTATCACCAGTGCCGGTTTTCCCTCCGATCGGTAGAATCGTGCCGTCCTGAAGGATCACTCCCCCCTGGATGCGCCGACCCGTTCCGTTCTCCACCACACCGATCAGTTGCTCACGTACGAGCTCGGCTATTTGGGGCGAGAGCACTCGTTCACCCTGCCTCGACTCACGTGCCAACACCGTGTCTATAGGCGTGTCTTGAGCGAATTGTAACTGGCGGATAGTGATGGTGGGATCACGCACCCCGTCGTTCACGATGATCCCCATCAGCTCAGCCAGTGCCTCTGGAGTGTCACCTGAGACTCCAATCGCAGTCGCGTAGGATGGAACCAAAGAATCGAAGGGGTAGCCTAGCTGTCTCCAGTCGCGCCAAATATTCTCAAAGGCATCTTGTTCCATCAGGATCTTGATGCGTAGATCCTGAGCACTCCGGTACTTCGTGCGGAAGAGCCACCTATAGACCTCCTGCCGCTGAGATGCACTCTGAGCAAGGATTTCTGAGAGCGTGGCGGTCGGGTGCTGCCGCAGATAATTCAGCAGCCACAACTGCAACGGATGAATATGCGCCAGGTATCCACGATCGGAGAGGTCGAAATTGTCACGGTCGTATTTCGTGTACAGCCCCTCTAGCTCTTGGCTCTTGAAAAGTTCGGAAGGAAGATGCGACCGCATGAATCCAGAGAACTCGCCCAACCCGGCCTCAGGATGCACCGAGCGATAGATAACGGATAACCTTGCGGGCGTGAGGTGGATACTGTGCAGTAATGTTCCCACCGCTTGGTCAGGAGACTGGCCGCGGTACTGCTCATAGAAGCGAGCAAGAAAGACCTTGCCTTCTTGGTCAGCGAAGCGAGCGAGATAGCGCTGACGCGCCTCGGCGGCCGGATCTGTAAGTACGTTCGGTGTAGCACCCGGTGTGCGATAGACGTAGTACCGCTCGATGTCCCGCATCAGACGAACGAAGACCAAGTTTACCGAATGCTGGAATGCGTCGCTAACGGTCAGAACGCGGCCGTTGTCCGACGTTTCGAAGTTGGCGAAATGGTGCAGGCCGCCTGCAGTGAAGAATCCTTCGTCTGGTCTGGCCGAGTACTCGCGGTTCAGAGCCGCCTGGAACATAGCCATCAAGCTCTTGTCTTGAGTGGTCGAAAGATATTTGCAGGCCCACTGTGTTAACCTGTCATCCGGCTGGATCGACGTCGTCTCTAGTTGTGCCGGTGCAAGAGTTGAATACGCGTCATGCAGCTGCTCTACGATCTGCAAATACTCGATCAGCGTGCGCAGCTTAGCGGTCGATCCCAGCTGCAGCCTGGTTCCCTGGTTGATGCTCAGCGGTTCGTTGTAGTTATCGGTCTCGACGCGTAGAAGGTTCACGCCCGGCTCTCGCTCATAGAGAGTGAAGCTGTAGATCACCGAGCTCGGGTCGCCTTGAGCCAGCAGCTGATATTGCCGCAGGTTCTGCTTGTCCACGTTGGCAGGATTGGCCAGCTGTTCAAGGAAGTGTGTCACATTTTGTTGCACCTGGCTGTCGATAGTGGTGAGGACTGAGAGGTCCAAGTGATCCAACGCGTAAGAGTTATTTAGTCCAAGCAGAGGGTGCAATTGCACCCGGACCAGGTTCGGGGCTTTGTCGGTAACGAAGTCAGCTACTTGCTGGCCAGGAACTTCTCGGCGTACCGTGGCGTGCGCACGCAGGGCAAGACCGCACAACTGTGTAGAGATGAGGCCTGCTTTGTGCAAAGCGCGGAGATAGCGGTCGGTCTGGCCGGCCAACCTCTCCGGGTTCTGGACCAGGTAGTAATGCGGCGCACGGGTCGCGAGAAAGAGCGAAAGCGCTTCACGATAGGCGAGTGCTTTTTGGTCCTGTTCGACGGCGGTAAGTGCGCGTTCGGGAGCTTCAAGTAAGTGATTCACCGCCATAAAATCTGCGCCGTACCACACGTGTAAGCCGTCCCCTAAACCTGTGACTTCACCCTGAGTAGGAAAGGCCGCGAGTGGGATAGAGTTGATGTAGTCGCGCAGAATCTCCCTCCGGGCTGCCACAGTCTCCGGACCGTCTTGGTAGACGCGCAACGAGGCGGACGCCATTTGCCAGAACTTTTCCTTGAGAGAATGCGTCTTGCCCCCGGGGGAGTGCCGAATCTTCTCCAGTTGTGTGGCTAGCGTGCTGCCTCCGATGACATGGGTGTTGTGGTCCACCTTGTGAATGCTGTAAACCACGAGGGCACGACTCAGCCGACTCCATTCAACAGCGGGATTGCGATAAGGATGTCGCGAGTCCAGGAGATTGTGGTTCTCGATGAACAGGACTGTATCTACGAGCAGAGGAGGAATTTCCGAAACATCCGAATAAATCCTGGCAGGAAAACGGACCGCAGAAAGAATCTTACCGTCCCGGTCTAGAATCTGCAGTCCTGCTTGAGTCTTCTCGTGATAGACGGGATACAGTCCCAGGCCGGTCAGAAGAAGATAGGGCCTGGAATCGCGAGCCTGCGCCTTGACCTGGTAGCCGGAGGCTTTCAAGCGGCGCAGAAATTCAGGCAGGTCCGCATAGCCAAGCCGTTGGTCATAGGGTCCCGCGTTTGGATAGTGGATGGCCCTGCTGGTACCTTGCGCCAAGGAGAATCTCATGAAGCCGGAGGTAGCGGCCAGCGCGTGAGCTTCTAGCCATGAAGAACGCAGTTCCAAGATCAGGAGGCCGATCAGTGTCGCTATGGCAAAGGTCGCGATAATTCGTAAGCTTAGGCGAGTACAGCCCTTTACCCTTAAAACAACGTAGGTGAACCTAGGTGAATAATCCCCAGCCTCAACTGGTGACGGGATCGTAGGAACAACTACCGAAGCAACATCTTGCTGGCTGGGTCTGGACCTGTATAGATGTGGAGCGCTTCGACGGAGCATGCGAGGCACACCTGCTGGAAACACCCGCGTGAGGGTTGCAAGCACTGTGATTCTGACCGGCGACTTGACCTTCGTGGCGATATCGGCCCGCAGTTTCTTGGCTTGACCCATGGGGTGCCCTTTAGACTACGGGATGTCGATCTCCAACTCCGCCTTCGCGCCCAGGTCTTTATACTCGGTGTTTACCAAGGAGACGGTGATGGTGTGTTTCCCAGGTGTCAGATCGCGAAACATAACCCGCATATCGGCAGTGGCCAAAACGGGAGCTTGATCCACTTGGTACTCCAAAAGCCCCATATCGTCTCCTTCATATGAGGAGACATCCGAGGTCACCAAGCCAATGTTCTGAGTCTCGACTTCCACAACGGCCGTGCGTTCTTTCGCGTTCTTGTCCTTGTTCTTCAAAGTGGCGAGTAGCATCGGATGGTCTTTTTCTCCTTGCCAGACTCCCTCCTGAGCTGCCACCATGCCCGTGAAGAACACGCCCACTAGCAGAGCAAGCGTCAGTTGTTTCCACCAACCTGCGCGCATGTGAAACCTCCCTGCTCGCCGAACTGCTCCCCGATCCGATCTGCGGAATCGATGGGGATCGAGAGTCTTATTCCGCCGGTGATCTGCCCCAGTCTGTGAACGGCCGTCTCCGCCAACAACGACGGCTCGTCGCAGGAGATTGACCAGGAGCGGGCGGCAGATGAGAAAGAACTCAATCAGTTCAGATCGCGAGCCCCACCATTAACGGATTCCCTTGCAGAAGATTTCGTTGTATCGTGACACGATATTTCTGATCGGTCAGACAACCATGAACCTTTGCAGGATCGTCGAATGAACAGAGGTAAAGCTCGTTTGGCCTTTACGGGGAGGTTCGCCATGGTGGGCCCTGCACAACAGTCAGACGAAGACCAGGCCATGCGGATCGTGTGTTATTCGCTCTGCGCGATCCTGGTGGGTCTGTTGTTGTACACGATGTTGCCGTGACAGATTGATTGAATCACTGGCAAGGCGTAAGGCCCCCAGTCGGCACTGCACGTTTTCGCGACAACTACTCTAGGCTCTCGAAACGAGCCGGAAGGTCACCGACGAGCCGGCAGCAGGAAGGAAATCGCTCCGCCGACAGGTCCTCGCCTCCTCCAGGCCGACGCAGAATCTTGAAACTCAGCGCTGTTTGCGTTGTGCTGATCTTCGCTTGACGGTTCGCCAGCGGAAGCACCCTTTGCACTACATCTTCCGCGGACATCGTCCTGGAGGGGCACGATCACTGTCCTGTGGGTATTTGGTTCGCAAACAATGGCCATGGTTGAAGCGCATGAGTCACACAGCCAGAAACACTCGATCTCCGATGGTTTCTCGTTGTGACTCGTGGT
The DNA here is from genome assembly GCA_963714225.1 of uncultured Acidobacteriaceae bacterium. GTDB lineage: Bacteria > Acidobacteriota > Terriglobia > Terriglobales > Acidobacteriaceae > Sulfotelmatobacter. The sequence goes on from CAVQNY010000043.1 coordinate 157,285, forward strand.
CGAATGGTCGATCAGAGGCTCGTCGAACAATCTCACTTCAAACTGGAAGAGCTTTCCCTCGTGCAGGTAGCGGAAACTTGCGGAGCACTCCGGATTGGCACACTTTGAGATCACAATCCCAAACACTCTCGTAGCGGACCGGTGACACTGTTGTGGCTGTCATCCGGTGTTCCTGCGGGCTGAGTCAATCGTCGCGAGAGGACTCCGAGGTGTTAGTGGCGGCGAGCGATGGGGCCATTCTGGCGGTCCAGTTTGAAGTCTCGCCTTTCCCTCTCGCACCATGATCTCAGAACGGTCCTCGCCCTCAAGGGTTCGCTTCGCCGCGCAACATCGGCGCGCCCTTGACCGCTCCGGGCCGTTCTGAGGAAAACTGCTCCGCCAGGAGGGAATGACTCATTGTAGAAAGGGGCCAGGTGTGCCGCCAATTTGGACCATTATTTCACTGCCATCGACACTCCGAGGCGACTCTAGTCACAATACCAGTCAGCGCGGGTTAGAGGCATACCGTTCTCTCCGTGGAGAGGCTTGGCCAGCAGCATCTGATATAGGTTCAGCCGCCCTGAGCGAAATCGATGTGCCGAGGCAGCCATATACAGGCGCCAGATTCGATATGTAGTTTCGTCGGTGATGCGTCGCGCGTCTTCCGCATGGGCTTCCAGCCTACGTACCCAGTGGCGGAGAGTTAAGGCATAGTGCTCGCGCAGACTCTCGACGTCTCTCACCTCGAAACCAGCTCTTTCCGCTGCGCCAAGGCTGGTATTGAGCGGAACCAGTTCCCCATCAGGGAACACGTAGCGATCGATGAAGGATGCCGGGTTGGGGCGATCATGGGCAGGGAAAGCAATCCCATGGTTCAAAAACGCACCGCCGGGGCGCAGCAATTGCCACGCTCTCCTAAAGTACTCAGGCAGCAACGCTTTGCCGACGTGCTCAAACATACCTACACTGACAACCTTGTCATATTGCTGCCCGGATTCGAGATCGCGGTAATCACAGACCTCCACCCGGCATCGGTCTTCAACGCCGGCGTCGCGAATGCGTTGCTGTGCGACCTGCGCTTGCCGAGTGCTCAGCGTTACTCCTAAGGCATGCGCGCCATAGCAGGCGGCCGCATGGATCATGAGCCCTCCCCAACCACAGCCAATGTCCAATAAGCGGTCTCCGCGACGGAGTCGCAGCTTTCTACAGATGTAGTCCAGTTTGTTGGACTGTGCCGTATCCAGGTCAGCATCTTCTCCGGTTGCGAAATACGCGCAGGAATACACCATGCGTCGGTCCAGCCACAGTGCTAAGAACTCAGGAGGAAGATCGTAGTGATAGCTGATGGCCTGGGAGTCTCGGTCTTTTGAATGAACAGGTCCACGCAAACTGGCCGCCTGACAGGCTCTGTGCGTCTGCCGACCGAGAGGCAGCTTCTGCAACAGGCTCGCAAGATGCAGACGCTATAGAAGAACACATTCAGCGAGAAGTAGACGCCCTTGAAGAACAGCGTCAGGGTGCGGTGATGATGACCGTCGGCAAGGTGCTGCTCTGGATGGACTTGATCCTAGTCTGTTTCGTCTATGCGGGGCTGCGAACCGGTTCCCACCTGTTTTTGTGGTGGGTTCTCGGAGAGGGTTTGCTTGGCCTAGACCCACAGTTAGCGTTGTCCGGCGCGACCTGTATATCGTTCTACGATATATCCGAGGCATTTTTGTCTTCGCATTCCGGACAAATGCTCCGCACAGACAAGTCCCCAGTCGCCGGAGACACTCGTCTTGTCACAATCCCCACACTCTTTGTGATATACTAATATCGTATCACGATATATTGTACAGACGCTTAATCCTCGTCTCTAGGAAAGGACATCCTGCTCCCGAGTTGCCTGCATCCTTTTAGACAGAGGTTAAGGAGGATACCAAATGGTGGGCCTGAAATTGGTGCGCCTGATTGAGAGGCGCTCCGAAACATTGGCACGAGGGCTAACTGAACAGATTCGCAAGTCGGAACGTACGTCTGACTTCCGCAAGATCCCAACTAAGGACTTGCAACTGGCGGCGGTCGAGGTTTATCGCAACCTGGGGGAATGGTTGCTGCAAAAGACCGAGCACGATATCGAGGGCCGGTTTAGGGAAATCGGCACACGCCGAGCAGTCGAGGGCGTCGGCCTGCATCAATTCGTGTGGGCCTTGATGCTCACGCGTGATCATTTGTGGCATTTCCTCCAGCAGGAGGCTTTTGCCGACAATATCGTTGCGCTCCACGGTGAGTTGGAATTGCATCAGATGCTGATCCAGTTCTTCGATCGCGCCGTGTACTACGGGATACAGGGGTACGACGAGGTGCGACAGCACAACAGCCCAAAGAGCGATTTGGCAAGAGGTGAAGAACTGGCCGTTTCAATTGGCCTGATGTCCGGTCGCAAAACGACATTTAAGCCTGTGCGGGCCTGATCTCCTTCCTTGATGCCCGGTTGAAGCTTGGGCTCGATATGGGCATCCCATGTCACTTCTGGCTCACATCAAGTGGAAGATGACGTGGTTAGCGTTTGTCGTCATGCTGTCCTCTGCAGGTGCTTCACCTCAATACGACGTGCCTACCATCATTCAACGCTCCGTCCAGGCAAACAATGCCGATTGGAATGCCGCCCCTACCTACGATTACTTTGAGCGCGACCAGGAAACTCGACAAACGAAGACGTACGAGAACATCATGATCCTTGGCTCGCCGTACGAGGGCCTGATTGCCGTAAATGGCAAGCTGCTGACGCCCGACGGACAGGCAGACGAACAGAGGAAGTTGGAGGCTGTTACGTTCCAGCGCCGACACGAGTCGCCACAGCAGAGAGAGAGACGGGTCGCGAAATATGAAAAAGATCGCAAGCGTGACCATTTGCTAATGAACGAGTTGGTGAAGGCGTTTGATTTTAGGGTTCTGCACAACAATCTGTAAGAGTGCGCATTCTACGCGGCTTTCTGGAAAGCGACGAATTCGGTCTTTGTGGCGGCCAAGCGCTGCGCCTTCAGCAGCAGATAGTTCATGTCTCGATAACCACGGCCGCGGCGGAGCAGAGCTTTGATGTTGCCGTTGACGGCTTCCACCACCCCCATTGGTACCTTCGTCCGGCAATAGTTCAAAATGCCCTCGAGATGAGCCAGCAACATGCCGGCTAGTTTCTCCATGGGTTTCAGCCGCTGCCAGCGCAACTGGCCGATCCATTTCTGCAGGTAACGCAACATGGCCCCTTCGTAGCGGTAATCCCACAAATGCGAGAGGCTCTCCTTCAGCAGGTAGGCTTTGAAAATGCGCCGATTCAGAGCGAACAGGGCGTTCAACTGACGCCGCTTGCCGCGATCCAGATTGAGCCAACTGCTCAAAAGCAACCAGCGCTTCCCCCGTACCAGATCCCGTGCTGCTCCTCCTTTGCGGAAGAACTCAGCCCGCCGCACTTCGTCCACCGCTTGGCTCGCATGCTGCAGAATATGAAACTTGTCGTAGATGATCCGGCACTTCGGCACCCACTGCTCCAGGCTTTGCCGAAACGGTTCCCACATGTCCACACACGCCGCTCCAATCGCACTTCGTTGAAACGCACTCAGATGTTTCTCGAAGAACTCGTCCAGCGTCTGTTTCTTCCGCTCCCGCCCGAACCACAGCGGCTCCCCCGTCTCCAGATTGCTCACCACTGTCAGAAACTTTTGCTTCTTCCCCAGATAGATCTCATCGACTCCCATCTGCCGTAACGCCGGCTTCCTTCGCCCCTCCGACCAGCGACTCAGATAGCGCACATCGATGGCTCGCACCGTGCTGCTGGCCAGGCCAAACTGCCGTGCCACTCGTCGCACCGCCGCACTCTCACAGGCCAACCCCACCGCCTCTTCGAAGCGCTTGCTGAACGGCGCCTTGCTCGGTAACTGCGGCACCTTCTCCGTCTTCACCCCGCAGTCTGGACAGCGCACTCGATATAACTCAATCACCACCGTCGTGCGGTACTCCGACCATGGCAGATCCCGTACCTCCCGCTCGTAGCTGTCATAGGCATCGTTGAGCTTCCGCCCACAGCCCGAGCAAATCAGTTTCCGGTTTCCTCGCTTCCGCCGAACCCACAGCTTCAGCCTTTTGCCCGGTTCGTCGATTTCGTGTCGGTAGACCCGATACCCCGGCCAACCCAGTACTTTGCTCCAGTCCGTCTCTCTCATCCTGCCGAGTGTATCCAGAATCCCCAAAAATCAAAACGCCCATTCCATCAGGGGGTGTTACAGTTTCTCGCTCAGAGCCGATTTTAGGTTGCTCGGTCAACAGAAGCTGGGACCGCATGAGGTTTACGTGCTAGAGGCAACGCCACGGGCTGGTTACAAAGCACCAAACATGGAAGCCGAGGTGCTCACAGGAATGCAGGGCAAGCTTTGGATCGATAAGAATACGTTCCAGTGGGTGAAGGTTAAGGCCCAAGTGACACACCCCGTTTCAATCGAAGGGTTTCTGGCACGAGTGGAACCCGGCACGAGCTTTAAGCTGGAGAGGATGCCTGTAACCGACGATGTCTGGCTTCCAAAACACTTTGCGATGAAGTCTCGCGCCAAGATCCTCTTTTTCTTTCGGAACAATACTCAAGAAGACGACACGTATTTCGACTCTCAGCGAGCGGTCCACTCCACCACGGAGTCCTCGCATAATGGGCGCTGAACGCGCGCCAAAACCAGTCGATTCTTACTACGCGATTTGCAATGAGGATGAAAATGCATCGGCATCTATCAGCGGGACCACACAAATCTCGCCCAGTCGCACACCTCGGACACGACGGCCACATGGCTTACGCTGTAGTCAACGAGTCTCAGAGCGGGCAGAGTGAGTTTCGTCCGCATCGAATGAAGCAGCTCATTCAAGCATCAGAAATCTTCTTGCCGTGACAGTGTCAATTAGATTTCAGGCTTCTCTTTCTTCAGCTGGGAGAACATCACTACAGAGCTGATCAGGGCGACAAGAGCCGCAATGCCGACCGCGCCGTCTCGCCGCTCCCCTTGTTCATCTTTTTCCACTTCGCAAACCCAACTAGAATCGGCGGGATTGCGTCCCATTGCGCGCAAATCGTAATGGTGGCTGCGGGCGTTCAAGGCGTAGTCGGGCACAGCCCAGATCATCAGGATGATCGCCAGTACCCGAGCCAGGTAAGCGGCTGCTTTCATACTTCAACCGTGCTGTTCGTGTCTTTGCTGCAATTGTTGTGTTTGTTGTTGGTACCGTTGCTCCATCTGCTGCCTCCTCGCTTCACGAAAACGCTGGAAGGAGCGAAGTCAATCGCTCTCACAATCCGACTAGGGCCCAGTCCACAGGCGGTATCCGACACCCGGTTCTGATCCGATGTGACGAGGCTGCGCCGGATTAGCTTCGAGTTTCTGTCGAAGGCTATTGACAGTGGTGCGCAAGCACCGTAGTCCTTCTTCGCTTGAAATCTCCCCCCAGACTTCGCGGATAAGCCGCCTCTGAGTGAGAAGCCTCCCGGCATTGATGACCAGAACCTTGAGGAGTTGGTACTCAGACGCCGTGAGTTGCACCGGCTGCCCGCCTACTTGCACCGCGCCGTTATTCAGGTCGACCGTCAGATCGCCCAACGCCAGGGCCGGCGCCTGTGCTATGGTTTCGCGGAGGAGTGCGGCTCCTATGCGCTCCAGGAGCTTGGCAGGTTCGCAGGGTTTTGTAAGGTAATCATCGGCGCCGGCGTCGAGAGCAGCAAGCTTGTCGGACTGTGAGTCACGAACCGAAAGGATGATGATGGGAGTCTGGACCGTGCGTCGGAGACGACGAACGACCTCGATGCCGTCGATATCGGGCAGGCCAAGATCAAGAAGAATCACATCCAAAGGTTCAGCGCCTGCGGCTCTTTCAAGAGTCTCTTTGCCCGTTACGGCTTCGCAGGTCGAGTAACCACGTGCCGCCAGCCACGCGCAAATTGGTCGCCTTATCGATTGTTCGTCGTCAACTACCAGTACTGCCCGTTTGCAGTCGCTCAAGTTTGGATCCTACCAATTAAGTCACTGTTCTAATCCGAGCTTAATCTTAACGAACGCGATGTCTAGACGGTATCAAGAAGAGGCATCTGACCGTCAAAAACCTGTCAAACGCCCGTGGGGGCTGCGTCAGGAGGATGTTCGACTTGCAAGCGATATCCGACGCCAGGCTCGGTCACAATGTAGCGCGGCCGGGCAGGATCCGCCTCAAGCTTGCGTCGCAAGTTACTGATGTTGACGCGCAGCAGATGCTGAGTATCTTCGTAATGGGCACCTCCCCACACCTCGCGGGCCAAGTGGCGGTGAGTGAGGAGTTTACCTGCGTGGATCACCAACACCTTTAACAAGCTATACTCGGTCGGCGTAAGCTGAACTTCATGTTCACTGAGCCGAACAATTCTGGCGGCAAGGTCGACTCTTAGGTTACCCGTCGTGAATACCGGGCCGCTTTCTTCTTTGTAGGTTCTGCGCAGTGCCGCCCGGATTCGCGCTCGCAGTTCGCCCGCACCGAACGGCTTGGTCAGATAATCGTCAGCGCCGGCATCTAATGCAGCGACCTTTGCTGATTCTTCTCCCTGCACCGAAAGAATGATGATCGGAGTCTGGGACCATTGACGAAGGTGGGTCATGATCTCCGCGCCACCAATGTCCGGCAGGCCAAGATCAAGAATAATGACATCAGGATGCACCGCCGGAACGACCTGGAGTGCTTCTTCTCCGGTGGAGGCTTCGTGGACAGAGTAGCCGTGCACGCTCAGAGAAGCTCGGAGGAATCGCCGGATGGCCGGCTCGTCGTCAACGATAAGCACCCGTGGGCCCTGTTCAGTCATCTCTGCTCGGTTGGCACGGTGAATTTTACTTCTGTTCCACCTTGTGGGCGTCGTTCTACCCAGATTCGGCCATTGTGGGCCTCGATGAATCCTTTGCAGATGGATAGGCCAAGGCCCGCTCCCTTTGCACCTCCAGCCGACGCACCGCGGTAAAATTTCTCAAAAACGCGTTCGACGTCTTCCTCAGGGATTCCATTTCCGCCATCGAGAACGCTCAATTGCAATTCATCACCGGCCAGCTGGGCTTCAATCGCAATGGGCGACTCGGCCTCAGAATACTTGAGCGCATTCTCCATCAAATTCACGATCACCTGTGCGATCAACGCCGAGTCCATCGGTATCAGGGGCAAATCGGAAGGTACGACTACTGACATCCGACGCAGTTTTGCCGATTGCCCGAGTTGCGCCAGCGCAGCGCCGACCACGTCCTGCACATCGCAGAGTTCGGTCTTGATGTGAATGGCGTTGCCCTCGAGACGGGTCATGTCGAGCAGATCGCGCAAAAGGCGATCCAGCCGCTTAGACTCTTCGCGAGCTGTCTCCAATAGCTCCCGTTGCGTAGACGGGTCCAAGAGGTGCCCGTCTTCGAGGACACTGTTCAACGCGCCTGTAACGGACGCCATCGGCGTACGCAAGTTGTGAGAGATGGAATTCAGCAAGGCTTTTTGTAGCCTGTCGGTCTCTTGAAGAAGGTCGGCGCGCTGAGCTTCTTCCGCTAGCTGTGCCCGTGTGATCGCCAGAGCAGCCTGGTTGACGAAGGCGCCGAGTAGTTGCTGCTGGTCCGCTGGAAGCAATGTTGTCGAACTCTCGGGCTGGAATCCGAGCACGCCCACTGTTCCCCGCCACGTCCTTAGCGGCAAGTAGTGAGCCTGCGCAGCTGGGAACATGCCATTCCCGGCTCCGGCCGCTTGTCCATTTTCAAATGCCCAAGCTGCCGTCGCGCTCTCGTTCTCGTCAATACTGAAATCAGCACTGCAGAACCGTGCTTCCAAGCCTTTGTTCCCGGGCAACAGAATGACGAGGGGCCGATGAAAGGCATCGCCGATGTGTTGACCAATGGCCTGCAGGATCTGCTCCAAGCTGCTTGCAGCCGCCAAGGATTCGGTGAAGGCATACACCGTTGCTGTGTAAGCCTCCCGCGTCCGCACCAACCGAGCATCTTCCCTTGCACTCGCTGCCAGAGTGCTGACTATGAAGGCGATTGCGAGCAGACTGAGCAGTGTGATCAAGTACCAAAAGTCAGTCACGGCGAAACTGCGGTTAGGTGTGACGAAGAAATAATCGAAGAGGAGCGCGCTCAATCCTGCACCGACAAGAGCTGCCCAGCGGCCCCAGCGCAGCGCACTGAATACTACTCCGAGCATGTAGAGGACTATGAGATAAGGTCCACCCACGATCGGTGCGATCCAGAAACCTGCGACCGTGATCAGTGCGACCAGCATGCTGGCCAGGCAAAGGTGCCAGATTTTCCCCTTGACGGGCAACCGGCCCAGAGGAATCACATGATCTGCGAAAGCGCCGCGGAGTTGGCTTGATGCATCTTCACCGATATAAGGGTTCGGCAGCCCACTCGCGTAGGCTCCGGATCGGAAATTCCTTGCCTGCGGCATCTTGCCATCCAACAGATAACCAGATTCTATCGAAAAAACAACATTGGCTGAACGAGGGGACGTATTCTAAGGCTCATTGCGTCTTGACGGTCTTAACGACCACCATTTCTCCACTCACACTGCAGCCGCAAGACACGAGCAAGTGTGCAACACTGCCACCTCTGCGAGATGCACAGCATGTCGAGAATGAGTGGTCGCTTTCTTCTTGGTCCCGCGACAGCTTTCGCCTCCGAGATCACTTCAGTGATCAGTCTTTCCCTCTTGCGCACTGCCTTCCCCGTGGAGAGCACGGCTAGTTTGGGTTGAAACTTTCAACGGCGTTGTGTCGTCGTCATCGCGAAGGTTTCCACTCGGATATGCGGACGACTCGCCAAGCAGCCGCTTGTTGGCAAGCCCGCACAACAATTCTCGGAACTTGCGTTGTACTAATCTTGCGAACCTCCAGGTTGTACTGCAAGATTTGCCCAAACCAAAACCGTGTCGGCGTTTGCTTCTGCCTGTGTGGCCAACAGACGTTGCGGAATACGAGAGGTCACCGACATATCCCAATGTGTTACCGCAGACAACGCAGGCCAGTCCTAGTGATTCCCCTGGGAGGCTTTTCGTCGGAACTGCGTTCGACAGAGATTTCAGGCATTCTGGACATGTCAGCACGACGGGACCTATTCCAACTGCATCGCTCCGATAGCCAGTGCCCCTTATTTCACTGGATTCTACCTCCAGACCTGTCCTCCGCACTGCCGAATCGCGAAGTAGTTCGGCAATCGTCGACAAGAGCTTTTTTGGATGCTGTTGGCCTTTCGGAAAGAACGCATCAGCCATCGCAGTCGCGAGCTCGGATTGGTCTTCAGGTTTTACAGTCATTGCGATCAACAACATCTTGGGGTATTGCTGACGAATGACCGATAGGAATTCGGCACCCGACAGTCCGGGCATCTCTAGATAGGAGATCATTACGTCGACCATGCCATTCTTGAGCTGCCAGAGAGCATCGTAACCATCGGTCGCCGAGGTGATCTCGTATCCATTCGCGTGCAGGAAGGCTGTAATGGACTGGCGACTAGTGGAATCGTCGTCGACGACCATGAGCCTGTGTTTGGATAGGTCCGGCACCGCTTTTGACCTCGTTTGCGTGACAACAGAGCCCAACGTGGACTCACACCTGCCGGCCAGAATTGGATCTTAAACCACGCAATGTCTAGAGAGCGTCAAAAAGAAGCAGTTTCACGTCAAGAAATCGTCAAAGGGATCGACGGCCAGTGGTCCACGACGTGCAAACGGAATTGCCTGCTAGGATCGCCTTTGACCCTTTGAGCCTGTGTCGCAGCCCGCGCATCTATCACACTGACCCTCGCCCAAGCTTGATGTGGCTTACTCGCAATGCTCGACGATTACCTTCGTTTTCCATAGATCGGTAGCGAGGCTGGTGTTGTGCCGTAATCCAGGTCGAAGCCAAGCTGGAGCTTAGCTGCCTCCGACATGAGGCCAGGATGCCACGGCGGATCGAACACTACTTCAACATGAACTTGCTTGACGCCGGGGAGCCGCGTCAGCTTGTTCTGGACGTCATCTCTGAGAACGTTGCCCATGCCGCAACCGGGAGCCGTCATGGACATCTTGATATGAACCTCAACCCCGCCTTGCTCCAGGGGCACAATCGCACACGAGTAAACCAGACCCAGATCCACAATATTGACCGGAATCTCCGGATCGTACACGGTCTTCAACTGATCCCAGACCATCTGTTCGCGGAAAGGCCCCTCCCGGACTGCAGGCTCCTGTGCCATCGCCGGGCTCGAGAGTCCCAGGGCGTCTCTATCCTTGGCATCAACACGGTACATGTAGCCGCGATCGGTAGCCACCGTGCAGCCGCTGCCTAGGGACTGCATGATCCTCACAACAGCACCGGCCGGGAGGGTCGCGCGAATCCCACTGGGGATCGCAATGACTTCACAATCTCGACTCAGCGTGATCGGTTCACTCACACCCATATAGCCGTTCTTTCTCCTCACGCTGTGTGGGCGGGCTACTCCGTCGACACAGTGTCCTGTTTCCCTTCCAGAGACGCTTGCAATGTGTGCCAGGCAATGGTGGCGCATTTGACCCGCACTGGGAATTCGGAGACGCCGGAAAAAACAGCCAGCTTGCCCAGTTCAGCCCGGTTCCCGTTCGCCGGCGACTGGCCAGTCACCAGCTTGTGGAACTGGTCGAAGAGTTTTGCCGCCTCCGCCCTGGTCTTGCCTTTCACGCTTTGCGTCATCAGAGATGCTGAGGCTTTGGAAATCGCGCATCCTGAGCCTTGGAAACTGATGTCGCGAATCGAGTCGCCCTCTAAGTCCAGGTAGACGGTGAAGTGATCACCGCAGAGCGGGTTATATCCCTCCGCCCTATGGTTCGCGGTCTCCATCTCGCGATAGTTGCGAGGCGCCTTGTTGTGCTCCAGGATGACTTCCTGGTAGAGGTCGCGGAGATCGGGCATTAGGCGAACACCTCCCGTACCTTCTGGATGCCATCGACCAGAGCGTCCACTTCTTCTCTGGTGTTGTAGAGAGCGAACGAAGCGCGCGCCGTGGCCGCGATCCCGAAGCGCTGCATCACGGGCTGGGCGCAATGATGTCCTGTTCGGATAGCGATTCCCTTCTGGTCGAGAATAGTACCGATGTCGTGCGGGTGGATGCTGTCCAGCAAGAACGACAGCACGCCAGCTTTTTCTTTTGCGGTGCCGATCAGACGAATGCCGGGGATTGCTGAAACGGTTTTAGTGGCATAGGCCAGCAACTCGTGCTCATGCGCAGCTATGTTGTCTATTCCGAGGCAGTTCACATACTCGATGGCTGCGCCCAGGCCGATAGCGCCCCCAACATGGGGCGTGCCAGCTTCAAATTTATAGGGCAGCTTGTTGTAAATCGTCTTCTCGAAGGTTACGGAACTGATCATGTCGCCGCCGCCCTGGTAAGGAGGCATGGCATCTAGCAGAGCAGACTTGCCGTACAAAACGCCGATGCCAGTTGGACCGTACACCTTGTGACCGGAGAAAACATAGAAGTCGCAATTCAGAGCCTGGACGTCTACTTTGAGATGAGGCACGGCCTGGGCTCCATCGACCAGCACAGGGATGCTCCCGCGATGTGCCATTTCGATAATGCGGCGGATGGGAATCATCGTGCCCAGCGCGTTTGAGACGTGCGTTACGGCGACGATTTTGGTTCGCGGTCCCAGCAGCTTCTCAAAATCCTCGAGCAGCAACTCGCCGCTGTCGCTGATTGGCGCAACTCGCAGCCTTGCGCCCTTCTCTTCGCACAGGATCTGCCAGGGCACAATGTTGGAGTGATGCTCCATGGCGGTGATGAGCACTTCGTCGCCGGCGTGAACGTTAGTGCGGCCGTAGGTCTGCGCCACGAGGTTGATGGCTTCCGTGGCGCCGCGAACAAAGATGATCTCGCTCGCATCAACAGCGTTGAGGAGCGATTGCACCGCCCTGCGCGCCCCTTCGTATTCTTCCGTCGCTTGTTCGGAAAGGAAATGCACGCCACGATGGATGTTGGCGTTGTCCCACTCGTAGTACCGACTGATCGCATTAATGACCACCTGCGGCTTCTGGGACGTGGCTGCATTGTCAAGGTAAACCAGCGCCCGGTCACGAACCCTCCGCCGGAGCATGGGAAAGTCACTGCGTACCTTATCCACGTCATACTTCACACCGGCGTCGCGCAGTTGCGGTGAACGGAACTGTCTGGAGAATCTGTTGGCCGCGGTGGTCATCCGACTTCCTCCCAATCTCTTCCCGTGTCCACGCAGCGGTTCTCTGCCGACGCACCCGGGCGATCGGCCACCTGGAACAGACATTGGTTGATCAGTCCTTCTACGTGCCTGTGGACCGGTCCCTGCTTCATGCGGTCGAGGCACTCACTGGCGAAGGCGAAGAGAAGAAGTTTGCGCGCAGACACTTCGTCGATTCCGCGAGAGCGCAGATAGAACAGAGCGTCCCCCTCGATCTGGCCGATAGTAGCCCCATGCGTGCACTTGATGTCGTCGGCGTAGATCTCAAGTTGCGGCTTGGTATCGATCTGCGCGTCATCCGAGAGCAGTAGGTTGCGGTTGGTCTGCTTGGCGTCGGTTTTCTGCGCGTCCTTATGCACGATGATCCGGCCGTGAAAAACGCCGTGTGCGTGGCCATCGAGGATCCCATTGTAGAACTGCCGGCTGCCGCAGCGCGGGCTGGCATGTTCCACCAGCATGTAGTTGTCCAGGTGCTGGTGGCCGCTGCCGATGAAAAGACCGTTAATCAGACACTCTCCCCCTTCGCCAGCCAGCACCGGGTGCACGTTGTTGCGCACCAGTGCTCCACCCAGAAGCACTGAGTGCGACACGACGTTGGTGCTTCTCCCCTGCTGGATACGCAGCGTTGAGACGTTGAAAGCCTCCTTGTGCTCGCGCTCGATCATGTAGTGTGAAAGCACAGCGTGGTCGCCGGCTACCAGTTCCGTGACCGTGTTGCATAACACGGCGCCACCGCCGAGCGTCACATAGTCCTCGACAAACGTGGCCTGGCTGTCTTCCTCCGCCACAATGAGGTTCCGTGGATGGCTCATGGATGGAGCATCGTCCGGGGTCGAGACAAACAGCAAGCAGATGGGCTCCGCCACTAGTGTGCCCCGGGAAATGTGTACGAACGCTCCGTCTTCCACGAAAGCCGTGTTCAGCGCACAAAAGGCATCGCGGCGGACATCAAGATAGCGGCCCAGGCACGCTTCAATCGCTCCGGTATGGCTGGAAATCTCCCTAGCAAGACTGCTGACCTTCACCCCATTGGGCAGCTTGCCCAGCAACGATAGCTCGCGCGCGAAGCGCCCGTTCACAAACACGAGTTGACAGGCAACAACCGGAATCCGGTACGGCTCCAGTTCCTGTTGGGACACCCGGGCGCGGCCGTTCCGCGTGAGCCGAAAAGAAGTTTGCGCGATCGCAGAAACGCTGGTGAACCGCCAATCTTCGTCGTGAGAAGTGGGGAACCCGACTTCGCAAAAGCGGGCGAAGGCATCTTGGCGCAATCGCCGCAACCACGGCGGGTCATGGCCGGTGGCGACCTTCTCGAGCTCGCTGAAGCTTTCCAGGTAACTTTCCAACTGCTGAGTTCCCATGATCACGTTGTTCTTCCCTCGTTCTCTTTAGGCCGGAGCAGCATGCCGCGCCTCGGCTTCCATCGAGCCATAACCCTTCTCTTCCAGCTCCAGGGCCAGTTCGGGGCCACCCGAACGCACGATACGGCCATCCACCAACACGTGGACAAAGTCAGGAACGATGTAGTTCAGCAGGCGCTGGTAATGAGTTACCACGACGATGGCGCGCTCCGGGTGGCGCATGGTATCGACGCCCTGGGCTACGATCTTCAGCGCGTCAATGTCCAGACCGGAATCGGTCTCGTCCAGAATGGCGAGCTTCGGCTCCAGCACCGCCATCTGCAGGATCTCGTTGCGCTTCTTTTCGCCGCCAGAGAAGCCTTCGTTCACGGAGCGGTTCATCAGCTTCTCGTCCATGTCCAGCAGCTTCAGCTTCTCCCGAAACATGGGCAGGAAGTCCATGGCATCTATCTCATCCAGGCCACGGTGCTTGCGGATGGCATTGTGCGCAGACCGAAGGAAGTAAGCGTTGCTGATTCCGGGAATCTCGACCGGATATTGGAAGGCCATGAAGATGCCTTCGCAGGCGGCCTCCTCCGGTTTCATAGCAAGCAAATCCTTGCCGTTGTAAGACACCTCGCCAGCGGTGACCGCGTAGGTCTCACGGCGGGCCAGCGCCTGCGCCAGCGTGCTTTTGCCCGAGCCGTTTGGGCCCATGATGGAGTGCACCTCGCCGGCATTTACCTTCAGGTCAACGCCTTTGAGGATTTCATGGTTGTCTACTTTGACGTGCAGATTCTTGATTTCCAGTAAGCTCATCCCCGTTCCTCTCATCGGCAGCGTCGTTGCTACCTGCATGATCTCAGGCTTACCCAACGCTGCCTTCCAGGCTGACGCCTAGCAGTTTTTGTGCCTCCACCGCGAACTCCATGGGCAACTCGCGGAACACACGCTTGCAGAAGCCATTCACGATCATGGACACCGCGTCTTCGGCCTTCAGCCCGCGCTGCCGCAGGTAGAAGAGCTGGTCGTCACCGATCTTCGAGGTGGAAGCCTCATGTTCCATGCGAGCGGTGGAGTTCCTCACCTCGATGTAAGGGAAGGTGTGGGCGCCGCACTTGTCGCCGATCAGAAGCGAATCGCACTGCGTGTAGTTGCGCGCTCCGGTGGCCCCCTTCATGATCTTCACCTGACCTCGATAGGTGTTCTGGCCGTGACCGGCAGAAATGCCCTTGGCAACGATGGTGCTGCGCGTGTTCTTGCCGATGTGGATCATCTTGGTGCCGGTGTCGGCCTGCTGGCGGTTGTTGGTCAGGGCAACCGAGTAGAACTCGCCCACCGAGTTCTCACCCTGCAGGATGCAGCTCGGATACTTCCAGGTAATGGCTGAGCCGGTTTCCACTTGTGTCCAGGAGATCTTCGCGTTGGCCCCCTGGCACCTGCCCCGCTTGGTCACGAAGTTGTATATCCCGCCTTTGCCGTCTTTATCGCCCGGGTACCAGTTCTGCACCGTGGAGTACTTGATCTGTGCGTTATCGAGTGCGAGCAATTCGACCACCGCGGCGTGTAACTGGTTCTCGTCCCGTATAGGCGCTGTGCAGCCTTCGAGGTAACTGACGTAGGAGCCCTCGTCGGCGATGATCAACGTGCGTTCGAACTGGCCCGTGTTCGCCGCGTTAATGCGAAAGTAGGTGGAAAGTTCCATCGGGCAGCGAATGCCCTTCGGCACATAGACAAAGGACCCGTCAGTGAACACGGCGGCGTTCAGGGCGGCGAAGAAGTTGTCAGAATACGGCACAACCGAGCCCAGGTACTTCTGGACCAGGTCGGGATGTTTCTGCACGGCTTCCGAGAAAGAACAGAAAATAATTCCCAGATCAGCCAACTTTTCTTTGAACGTAGTGGCCACAGAGACGCTGTCGAACACCGCATCCACCGCCACACCAGCCAGGTGCTTCTGCTCCTCGAGCGGGATACCCAGTTTCTCGTAGGTGCGCAGGATCTCCGGATCCAGTTCCTCAAGGCTCGTCAGACCGGGTTTCTGTTTGGGAGCCGAGTAATAAACGATTTCCTGGTAGTCGATTGGCCCGTACTTGACATTGGCCCACTTTGGTTCGGCCTGCGCCTTCTCCAGCGACGCCCAGTGGCGATAAGCCCTGAGCCTCCAGTGAAGCATGAACTCCGGCTCATTTTTCTTGGCAGAGATCAGGCGAATAATGTCCTCGTTGAGTCCCTTTGGAACCCTCTCTTCCTCGACAGAAGTGACGAAACCCCACTTGTATTCCCGTCCCGCCAAATCTCGGATTGTGTTTAGGTCAGTGCTCATTGCGCTCTCCCGGCTAGAAGACCAATTGCTGGCACCAGAGATCCGTGCGCATTCCTGATGGTGGTCAGATGCAAGGGCCGGGTCAGATCGGAAAGCATTACCCTATCCAGAGCCCCGCTCACCGCTTGGCTGATGATCCGCTGATTGCCCATAATTGGACAGCACGGCTCTAGGTCGCATTGCCCGACAACATCGGTGCAGCACTCGGTGAGCGCGATAGGCCCTTCCAGAACAGAAATGATCTCAGCCACTGAGATCTCCCGTGGTGCCCTGGCCAGGCTGTAACCACCTCTGATGCCACGATGCGAAACCAAAAGCCCACCCTGAAGGAGTTCCTTTAAGAGCTTGCTCACCGTGGGCAGAGGCAGCCGCGACTCCACAGCCAGATCGCGTGCCGTGTGCAGAGACCGATCATGGTTGCGTGCCATGTAGGTCATCAGAACCAGTCCGTAATCCGTTAGTTTGCCTAATCTGATCATCCCTTCGGGCCCTCTTCGCTCCGTTCGCTGACGCTTCCTGCCCGCAGTGTTGGAGGCGGCGCTTAAATAGTACCGATTGAGTACACTTTTAGTGTAACGCTTGATTGCCTACTCTTCAAGCCAAGCCAGGGGACGAGGGGACGAGGCTCCTTGCGGAAATCGCGAGTGGCCGGCAGTGAAGCTGCCTCGTGAGCAACGTCTTGCCAAATTTGCTTGAATTCCGCTCGCTACTCACACTAGGGGGTATTGCCTCAAATGCTCTGCCCAAGACGGAGATCTGTTGTCGCGTTAGCTGTCGAGTGAGAAAACTCAAGAGCAGGTAGGATCAGTCCGGCGATAGGAAATGCTGCGTCGCTTCCGTTTTGAAAAGAGCACAGCGTCCTCTCCGTCCGCCGGAACCCGAGGCAGTAAATTCAAACTGAAATGTGTTTCGTGGCCAACCGGATGACTAAAAGCGTCTGAAGCCCTCAGCCGAAAAAAGCTCGGAGGAAGCAGTTCGGCGCAAACCCACCTTGACTATTCGGGCGGACTTGGAGGGTTTCCTGTGCCTGGACTTGGAGCACCTGTATCGCCCGCAATGTTTGGATTATTCACGTTAGGTGGAGTCTGGCTTACGGTGCCGGGGTCGGCGTAGGGCTCCGTGGCGGGAGATGTGGCGGCGAGCTGGCCTTGATCTGCTGAGGGCAGAGTTGCCGTGGTAGACGCCGCGCCGGCCTGAATCGGACACTTGCCTGCAATAACCCGCAGATTGTTGACCTGGAGGTTCGGGAGTTCGCCCGACTTGCCCTGCGGCGCAAATTCGTTCGCTCTGATCTCAACCAACTTTCCTCGAATGGGAGCAAAGCGGCTCGTTCCGGTCAGGGCGAATATCGCTCCCGTGCTGGCTTGCATGAACGTGTAGCGTTTTCCTCCGCTCACACAACCTCGAATAGTGATCTCAGCAGTGCGAGTCGCGGTTGCACCGACCCGGCCCTGAGACTGTGCAGAAGTCCTGTCCTGCTCAGCCATAGCCCAAGCCGAGAGCGACAGAGCCACTGCCGCCACGAGGAATTTAACCGTTCTTCCATCCATCGAGGCACCAACCCTAATACTATTAGAATCCGGTTGGGAAACCGAGGTTGCCCGAGGCCATCCGAGCAGCGCATGCGAATTGCCGCACGTTCGCAATCGTGCGTAGTGCGGGACACCAAATGTGGTTTCAAGAGCCCGAGCGGTGCCGGAGTGCCGTAGAGGAGTTCTGCGCCGCAAACACGGCGCGTTGCACATTCGCAGGATCGCACATTCGCGGGCAGCAAGCTCTCTCAGCTTCCAACCGCGGAAAGCGACGACTCCGACGGACTGCAGATCTCTACGCCGATCGTCTCAGTGTGCTCTGATAATCAGCCACAAATTTCTGGATACCTTTAGTTGTGAGCTCGTGTGCGATGTCAAAGCTCTCCCATGGAAGGTTCAGGTCCAGCTCTTTGTATGGGATCGGCCTCAGGAGCTTGCCGATCGCATCGACCCCTTTGTACTTGAAATCTTGATCTGGCATTGCAAAACCTGTTGATGCCCAGTCGTCCAGAACTTTAGCAGGGACAGTGGCAAGCTCAGCACCTAAGAGCAAAGGAACAAAGCAAGTGGTTGACGCTGCGTATGCTTGCGGCTAAGACATGCACATGCCCGTCGCTGCGTTCGTACATCCTCTTAATATTTCTGACGAGATCCATGCCGTCTTCGCCGTGATCGTCGAGCCTGCCGACAAATGGCGATACATACACAGGTTCCCTTGATCCCTTGGTTGCCGCATACACTGCGGCCGCCTGCTCCTGCGAGAAACACAGCGTCATGTTGACCCGAATTTTCTTCTTGACCGATATTTGTGCGGCTCGCAAACCCTCGTGGGTACAGGGATATTTGATATAAGCATTTGGAATCCAGGAGAACATTTCCTGGCCCTGGGCAAGCATCTCCTCGGCTGTTGTACTAAGATCGGCGAACACCTCAATGGAAACTCCAGCATTTCCCACCAGTGGTGAAATGCTTTGAACAATATTCTTGTATTCGTTTTTCTCTTCTTCGGGCCGCAAGGTATGGCCGGAGGCAATGAGCTGCTGAATCTCTGGCTTTTTTGGCAATCAAGGATGGATTCGTAGTCTGGCCATCAACAAACCCGATCAGGCTTTTGATTCGGAGAGTCTCATTAGGGTCGCCACCGTCGACTAGAATTTTCGTTTTAGGTCTGTTTGTCAGCATGGTTTTCACCTCAGAAGAACTCTGCCTTTCTTTGCAACACGGCGTCCTGCGGGGTGTAAGCCACGCGCTTCAGTATCCGGCAAAGTCTTCCGTTCGGATGTCGTCCTCGTCAATGTTCGCGCCCACAAGCATTTTCCTCAAGCCAGCAACCATGGCGGGTGGTCCGGCAATGTAATAGATAGGTCCCCGCAGGTTGGTCAGATGCCTTGACAACATCTCTTGGTTGATTAGCCCTGTCTCTCCCTTCCATTTCTTCTTGGACTGCGGCATTTTAGTCATGGTGCAGACCAACTGGAAATTTGGGTTGCTCTTTTCCAGCATTTGAACAGTGTCGAGAAAAGGCGCATCCTCGGGTCGCCGGTTGGAATAGAAGAGATGCAACTTGTGCGGGAGCCGGTCGTGATCAGCTTGCCGCACGATGCTGAGAAACGGTGTGATGCCGATTCCACCGGCTAGAAACACTGCCGGCTTGGCTGAATTCTTATGTAGAGTAAAGGAACCCATAGGGGAGTCAATCTTCACCTCGGTACCCAAGGGCACTTTCGCCAATGAACGCTTAAATGCGGTGTCGCGCATGCGGGTGGTGAACATCAATTGGTTTTCAAAGGGAGGACTGGCGATGGAGAACGTGCGTGTGTTCCCCTCAGAGTCGGTTTGTGGAGGATTGAATAGTGTCAGGTCGGCGGATTGCCCCGGTTTGAAATCGAATTGTGATGGCTTCTCGAAATGGAAGGCGGTGGTGCCTTCCGCAACCTCGACTCGGCTCAGTAGTTTGGATTGGTAACCGGCTATCGGAACTTCGTTGGCCGCCATGCCTACCTCCTCGCCCCCCGGTCGATATCGATATTCGTATAACCTGCCATCATGGTACCGTGCGGACTGTTACTGCATACTCGGCGCCGAGCCGTTTGTTTGCAAGACGTGCTTCTGAATTCTTTCAAACACATTCTTCACCACTCGATCACAGCGCACGGCATGAAAATTGAATGCTTCCTTCCGTTCCATTCCCGCTCGCGCGTAAAGGCTTTTCCGTAACAACGACCGCGCCCGATGGAGGCGAACCTTGACATTTTCCTCGGTGATCTCAAGGACATCCGCGGCATCGGTCGTGCTCATTTCCTCTACGTCGCGCAACATGAAAATGGTTCGGTAAGCGTCCGGCAGCTTTTCGACCGCTTGTTCCAGGAGGCTGCGGATCTCCGCGTTCGACGCTTGCTCTTCTGGATTCGGTGCCAAAGAGGCAAGCCTATCCATGGGGTCACCCTCCCGTTGTGACAATGGTTCCAACTCCTGATATCGGCTTCCGCGATGCTGTCGCGCTAGAGCTTCGTGCACCGCGATGCGTGTCAGCCAGGTGGAAAACTTGGCCCTCCCGGCAAACTGGTCCAGATGTTCGTAGGCGCGCACGTAAGCGTCCTGCATTACGTCCTCAGCCTCACCATCGTTGCGCAGAATAGCCCGGGCCACGCGGTAGAGGCGCTGGTTGTGACGGCGCATAACGATTTCAAACATCGCCGTCTCACCTGCCAACACTCGGGCCACAACCTCTTCGTCACTCAAGGGCTGTTGCGAAGTGGCCACTTCCGCCGGGCTGACCATACAAACCCTCCATAGGATGGAGTCAACACACTAATAAAGGTTACAGAACAAACTGCCGCAGCTCGAGAAGAGAAATGGATGCGCCGGCCTGTAACCGATTCGCTCCTGCCAACTCCATTCTCGTGGAGGGGCTGAGCATGAACAAGGGATTTGATTCCCGACTGAACCAGGGTTGGAGGGCCAGCGCGGATGACTTGGCTTGGAGGTGGGTATCTGTTCAGCTGACAAAATCTCCATGCAGATCGTCGGCATTTCCACAGAAGAGATGCAAACGATACTTGAACCCCAATCGTTAGCCAGTACGAGCCTGCAGGACCTCGTGCAGGAAATGTTGGTCCGTCTCGGTGAGGACCCAGAGCGTGATGGCCTGCAGCAGACTCCTGAACGCATGGAACGTTCCCTGAAGTACCTGACCAAAGGCTATCAGGAGAACGCAGAGGAAATTCTGCGGGGCGCGACGTTTGATGTGGCGTATGACGAGATGATGATCGTGAAGGATATTGAGATGTTTAGTCTCTGCGAACACCACCTGCTTCCGTTTTTCGGTAAGGTCCACGTCGCCTACATTCCGCGAGGAAAAGTGATTGGGCTCAGTAAGGTGCCCCGCCTGGTGGACGTATTTGCGCGTCGATTGCAGGTGCAGGAGCGTCTCACAACACAGATTGCTGAAGCGATTGAGAGTGCGATCAACCCGCTTGGCGTGGGGGTGGTCATTGAAGCGCGACATCTGTGCATGATGATGCGTGGAGTTGAGAAACAGCACTCCTCGACCATAACGTCCGCCATGCTGGGTGCTTTCCGGGAGAAAGAGACGCGGGATGAGTTTCTCGCTCTTATTCACGCAAGACACAGTACATAGCTTGGACAAGCTTGGACATCAGGAGTCTGTTTACCGGACTCGCTGTGGATCGAGCTTGAACGGGATCATCTATGCGTTTTGCCGTTCACATTCAGAAGATTGGCACCGCAATTCTTGTATCCAATCGTCGGCTTAACACTCTCTTCGGTAGGGGCAAGAAATGACAGACTTTGACAACCGCCTCAACACTAGCTGGTGGGCGCTGAGAATCGGTCTGGGAGTTGGTCCCATCATCACCGGCATCGACAAATACTTCAATAAGCTGGCCGACTGGGGAATGTATCTGAGCCCTCTGGCGACAAAGGTTGTTCCGGTCAACGCAACAACCTTCATGCATGTCATTGGCGTTGTGGAGATTATCGCAGGGCTGATCGTTCTTAGCCGCTGGACAAAACTCGGGAGTTACATCGTCATGTTTTGGCTGCTCGGCATTGCTGTGAATCTGCTGACAACCGGCATGTTCTATGACTTGGCCATGCGCGATGTGGAGATTGCCATCGGGGCATTCGCGCTATCACAACTGACAACGGTGCGCGAACAACACGCAACTGCAAAGCAAAGCGCAAGAGCCGCGCTAAATTCGCACGTTTCTTGAACCCAGTAAATGCAAGCCACAATAAAAACTCGATCGGAGGATACTATGCGGAAACTTGCTTCGTTTCTTGTATTGTTCGGACTGTGTGCGCTGCCCGCTTTTGGGGCTGCACAGACCTACAAAAATGTGCCTGTGGTGGACGTCAAGTGCTCTTCGAAGGTAGCTGCTGACCCTGACTCCCACCCGCGCGCCTGTGCTCTAAAGTGTGCGGCAAGTGGCTTTGGCATCGTGACGCAGGACAAACAATTCCTGAAGTTCGATGCCGAGGGCAATGCAAAGATCGTCGAGGCTCTTAAGGCGTCTGATAAGAAAGATCACCTTCGCGTGGACGTCAGCGGAGATGTGCAGGGTGATACGTTGAAGGTCACCGCGATCAATCTGCTGTAATCCCGCGATGCCAGCTTCCTTGTGCGCCGGGGTTTCTCCTCCCCGGTGCGCAAGGCTCTTGCGTGTTTTGCCGTTCGCATTCAGAGGATAGCCTTCGCGAACCTTATGGAGTGTGAACCAAGTTCACTTAATCTCTGATTCGGCAACACATAACGGCCTTCGCTCCTCAGCATTGGCGAGGACGATTCGAGGAAAGCTCGGTGATGCGCCGTGCTACCGCCGCTGCTCGGGTTCGCCGGCACCTAGGCGAAAGGACGCCGGTTACCCTGAGGAGCTATGAGAAGTTTTGACGAAAAACGCATTCTCATGCGGCCCGAGGCAAACTGGGGGGCACGTTCAGCTCCTCCCGTGAGCGTAGTACCTGCAGTACGTGCGCGCGGGAAACGATACCTTGCACTCGGCCATCCGACATGACCGGTAGCTGATTCACGTCTTCGCGCCCCATGGTCTCCAAGGCCTCCATCGCGGGCATGTCGGGCGAAACGAAATGGACGTTACTTGCAGAACGCATCACGCTACGCACAGCCGTGAACGGCCACGCTCGCGGCTCGACTGCGCGCACCTCGGTGGGTGTTATCAGGCCTAACAGGCGCCCATCTTGGACCACTAGGAAGCAGCGCCGACCAGAACGCAACAATTGTTCGTGCACGAACTCCTGCACTGAAGTCGCGGGATCTATTGTGTAACAGTCCGTCGACATCACATCTTTGACCCGGAGACCGCGCAGAAGCGTACGCGATTTAACCTGCATGTACGTGGCAGTGGCGGCTTGCAAAAGGAACCAACCGATAAAAGCAATCCAGAGTCCTCCAAGCCCTGCTCCCTGAAAGAACCGGAGAATTCCAAAAACAATGAACAAAACAGCGATGATCTGCCCGACGAACGCCGCGGCGCGCGTTGAGCGTTCAGCATCATCCATCGCCCACCATAGGATGGCGTGCAGCACTCGCCCGCCATCGAGAGGAAAACCCGGAATCATGTTGAATGCTCCGAGGCCCAGGTTGATGTAGCCAAGCCATACTAGGAGCGCGGTCCCGGGTGTTGTCGGCGAAGTCCACGGAGTCCAGCCAGAAAGCCGGGCCAATGCCAGCAGGATTAGCCCCAAGGCTCCGCTGGTGACAGGCCCGACAATAGCCATCCAGAATTCCGTCTTCGCGTCGGATGCTTCTTTCTCGATTTGGGCGACGCCCCCAAGCAAGAAGAACGTAATTTTGTGAACCGGAATTCCGCGGGCTTTGGCAACGATGGCGTGAGATAACTCGTGCGCGAACAGGCAGGCAAAGAAGAGCACGCCTGTGATGATGGCCGTGCTCAACACCAGCGCGTCACTCCAATCTCGGTTTGCAGCGTGGAATTGCGCGACCAGCGAAAAAGCGATCAGCAGCGCTATTACTAACCAGCTATAGTGCAGCCCCAGCTCAACGCCGAACACTGTGCCCAGCTTGATCTGCGATTTCATGGCTTGTCCCGACCCTTCCCAGCCACTTCTAACCTTTCTCGAAAAAGTGGGCGGCTTTCTTGCCGGCATCTTCAGTGTAATAGACGGTAACCTTTGCGCCCTTCTCCATCCCCTTTCCGATGTCTTTTCCCCCATCCTTGGCAGCGTGGTCGGTCAGCCGGAAGGTTGACTCGACACCATCGCCGGATTTAACGATAAGCTTTTTCCCGCCTCGATCAATGTCTTTGATTGTGCCGTCTTTCATTTTCAGACCGCCCTTACCCAATTTGTCAATCTCCAGAGCTGTGTCTTCAGTTCTACGCGTGGTGTAGTGGGCTACCACCTCGGTTCCTGCCCTCAAGCCATGCCATGAATCTTTGGCGGCTTCCGCTGCAGCATCCACGCCATGAACTGTTGGTCGGTCGAGAAAATGCAACGAGTGTTCCGTCCCGTCAGTCGTTTTCACTACGACGATCCTGCCGGCCGAATCTACCTTCTTGATTGTGCCGTGGACTGCAGTGACAACGTCTTCTGCAGCGTAGGCAGCCGAAACAAGCAACAAAGCTAAGATTATGCTTCCAATGGTTTTCATCTCTTTGCAAGCTCCTTCTCTTCCGGAGTAGTTGTTAGCTAAACAACTCCTCCTCAGTTTCCAACTCGTGCTCAACGGCCGGCGGCGGCAACGCGCAGGTTATTGGTTACCGTTTCAATCTTGGTGACTATTTCTGCATCCTCCTCGGCTCTCGCTCGGTCTATCTGTGAATCGACAACACCTTCGAGCGTGACGCCTTCCTCGTGGACCACAATATGAATCGGCAGCCTGCCTGCGTCCACGTATTCCGAAAAGTAGGGATCGTCGTAAATGGCACGTGCGATGCGCATGCGCAGATCGTCGTCGAACGGCGATAGCGGCAGGACCTGAGTCCTGTCGTCAACGGCCGCGACGCCCTTGATGTGGGCCACACCGTAGGTGATTTCTGCCTTCTTGTATGGTTGTGTCACTTCTCCGAGAAGGACTAGCGTGTTCCCATGTGTACCGGCCCGCACTTTACTGGGGAAAGCATCCCAGTCTGATGTCGTGATCTGACCGGAGCAACGCATCGGGGAAACTTTGCTCCCGAAGCTCGCGAATGTAACAAGGTGTAACTGCGCCGAGTGGTTCCGTTGATGCGGGAAAAACGGAAGAGGATTTTCAAGGCATGCGGGGTCTATTCGTCCGATGTGGGTGACGTGTGAAGGAGGAAGCAGCGCGAGATCGAGTTGCTTTCTCCCGCGCTGCCCACATCGGCTCGAATGAGCCCCCACCAGGTTATCCCTCGGCGATGGTTGCATCCCTGCAGTGCCCGCTTTTGTTTCACCTGGTCTTGTTGTTCCGCTGATTCACTTAGCGGATCAATTCTTCGCACGCCACAGAACTCGGTCCGGAATGAGGTGTGGACGAGTTCCCGTTCCCGTTCCGATGCGTGTCTGGCATGTGCGGCCGGGGAACGAGCAGCCAACTATCCCCACGACGCGTGACCTGGCCGGTTGCGGCCAGGCGCGTGAGTGCCTCGCCGACGCGCTCATTGCGTACGCGGACGGCCGCGCGCAGTGATGCACGCGCGAGTCCCTCGCCACCGGCGTGCTCCAGCGTGTCGAGAATCATGGCATCGAGATCGACTGTGGCAGGCGGCGCAGCCGCTCCTTCGGCGCCAACGATGCCCAAGTGCATGTCTTGCTCGGTGCCCAGGAGCGCGAGCGTGAGCGAATCGGGAGCGGCCGCGGCGCGATGCTCCACCGACAGAACCAGCGTGTGCTGCCGGCGGCGAAGGGAGAGCGCTGTATCCACCCAGGCAAAGAAATCACCGGATCCGCGCAGGCTCAAGCCACCGGCAGCGGAGCCGTTCTTGCGAGCATGATGGACGACGGTAACCGCCAAGTGGTAGGCGCGCTGCAAGCCACGCAAGTAGCCGAGAATCGCGGCCACCTCGCCCGCCTGGTTTTCGTTCACCTGATGCAGGCGGACAAAGGGGTCCAGGACGAGCAGGCGGGGCGCTAGGCGGCGCACGGTCTCGGCCAGACGATGCTGATCGGGCAGCAGATCCAAACGCACCGTGGGGGCGGTGATGACGTCGATGGGCAACTGCTTCAGGTCCAGACCGCGATGGCGACAAAGGCCGAGGAGCCGAGCTTTCACCAGCGGGGCCGCATCTTCGGCCATGTACAGCAGCACGCCCCCGGGGTCGCGCACGGCAAAGGTGTCCAGACAGGGCGTGCCGCTGGCTACCGACACGGTCATATCCAAGCCCATCCAGCTCTTACAGCTTTTCGGCAAACCGCCGATGGTGCCCACGCCGCCATGGATCCAGAGCGGCTCAATCAGCCAGCGGCGTGCGGGATCGAGTTCGTCGAGATCGACCGCGCGCACCACAGGCAGCGTTTCCCGATCGTGGGGGCTCATCCCAGCACCACATGGCCGACCGGCGACTGATCGATGGCGGCCTCCATAATGTGATCGTCGATGAAGTTCTGATTGCGCTCGTGGGCTTCGTACAGGGCCCGGTGCAGCAGATGGGCCGCGATCCGGGGTAGCCCGCGGCTGGTGCGGAACAGGAGTTCGCGAGCGGAGTCGGCCAAGAGGGTCTGGGTCGCGCCGGCGGCCTGGAAGGCATGGTCGATCATGGCTCGGAACAGTTCACGATCGAGGGGCTCGAGGTGGATGTAATGCACGATGCGCATGGCCAGCGGGGCGTGTTGTTGCATGCGCAGATGGCGCGCCAGGGGAGGCAATCCCACCAGCCACAGCGTGAGCAGATCGCGGCTATCAAAGGCGAAGTTCAGGAAAGCCGAGAGGTCGATGAGGAAGGGATCGGACAGATGTTGCGCTTCGTCGAGGATGAGGATGGGCGCAATGCCCCGCTCATCGACCAAGTGCAACAGGCTTTTCTTGAGGCTGGCCCACAGTTCGGCGCGGCGGTGGGCGGGGCGGAGGCCGAGCTCCAGGGCCAAGGCCCGGTAGAAATCAAAGGTCCCGACGGCGGCACAAAGATAGAGCACAAGGTAGTCGGGTTTGGGGAGTTGGACGCAGAGATGGCGCAGAGCGGCGGTCTTGCCGACGCCGGCATCGGCGGTGAGAACGCCCAAGCCGGGATCAGCGATCAACTGACGAAAGGCGCGTTCGAGTTTTTTGAAGCCCGGACTCTTGTCGAAAAACGTCTTGCCCTGAGCATTTTTGGGAAGCGGATAGCCGGTGAGACCAAAGCGTTGGCGATACATTCCTCACTCCTCCTTTTTTTCGGTTTTCTGGGTGGTGGGCGGCTGGCCCACCGGGCGGACTCGGTGGTAGTGCTCGGCTTCGATCAAAGCCAATGGGTCCAGGCCGCTGGGCTCGGCGTCCGGGGCGGCTGGGCCAGGCACGCGGCGCCGCCGGCGGGAAGCGTTGGCCACACGGTCCAGCGGCACGGTGTCGCACACGAAGGCATCTTCGAGGAAGACGCGTGGGCGCGCCGTGTGGTCGCGGGGATCGAAGCGCAGTTCCACTTCCTGGCCCTCCAGGCCAGCTCGAACTTCCACATAGCCCCCTTTAAAGCGGACGGTGCCATCCTTGCGCACCACGCGGCGCTCGCGGTGCAGAAAGATTTCCGAGAGGTTCTTCTGGCGTGGGAGGGTGCGCAGGAAGGGCAGCTCGGCCAGCCAGTGTTCCCGCGGCACCCGGCCGGTGGTGCTGTGTCGACGGGCGTGATATTCCGCTGCGAGCCAAGACCAATGCTTGGCATTGAGCTCGGCGAGCGGGAGCGGTTGGTCGGGCAATTCATCCCCGACTTCTTCGCGCCAGGTGCGATGCCAGCGCTCAATGACCCCCTTGGCCTCACAATCCTGGACCTGGGTATGGAGCAGGCGGATGTCGAGTTCGGCACAGATCAGCTGGAGCGAGTGGGCGATGTAGGCGGCGCCAAGATCGACATAATAGGTGCGCGGCGGTCCATGCTTGAGGAGGGCCTGTTGCAAGCCATATTCCTGGTCGACGGCACCTTCGGAAAGGGCGAAGTAGCTATGGGGGACAAAGCGAGTCGCGCCATCGATCTGGGAGAGCAAGTAGGCTTTGCGCAGGCAGCCATCGGGGGCGATGACCAGGGGCCCGTGCAGGGCGTCGCCCACCCACAAATCGCCCGCGTGTTCGGGCAGGAAGGAGCGTCGCTCGGTGGCTCCATGGCGCTGCGGCCGGGTGGAAAGGTGATGAGCCTGGAGCAAACGATGCACGGTGGAGCGATGCAGCGTAGCGATAGGAACGATCCCGGCGCGCTCCAGCATGCGGATGATGCGCCGGATGGAACGGCGGGGGCGCTCGCGTTTCACGCGCACAATCTGCTCGGCGAGTTCGGCGGCGATGGCCCGGCTGCGGCCGCGATCGGCACGGTCCTGGGGGAAGAGGGCCGGAAAGCCGCCGTGGCGATAGGCGTAATACCAGGCTTCGATGGTGCGAGGGGAAAGCTGCACATAGGTTCCGTCTGGCTCTTGCTGAAGCCGCGCGGCCGCTTCCTCGATGTAGCGGCGACGATCGCCGTGCTCCAGCCGCGCACTGATGAGCGGACCGAGAACGCTGAATCGCCAAAGGGCGATCTTTTCTTTTTCCTCGTGTCTCATGGGCCACGTTATACCGGGGATCTGCGGCCATTTCTGGGGGGATCGCTTCGCCGTGCCCCGCGTCGTCCCGGAGGGCGCGGAGACAGCCGCGGGTTACATGAGACGGACCTTGGGTTGTAAGCGGTACACGAGCGCGGCCAAGCCAGCCAGGGGTTGGCCGACGTGCTCGCGGGCATAGGCAAAGACCAGATCCGCGCAGGTGGCGTCCACGGGTAACCGAGTGGCGAGCCCGGCCCAGACGGCCGGGCCGGAAGCAGCCAGGATCTGGGCCAGTGCTCGAGTTGGTCGCATCCACCGTTGGCGCCAGCGCCGCACAGTTCGCAGTGGCACCTTCGGCCAGTGTTGCGGCTCGCTTGGTGAAGATGCCTTGGGAGCCGGCATCACCGCGTGTCGCACCACATTCCAGGTCCGCCATAGATGACGAGCAAGGAAGAGGGGCAGAATCTGCCAGATCGCCTTACAGCACACACAGAGGTGACGCACAATCCTGGCCACCGGCGTGCCGGGTTGTGCGCGCAGCACGCGCTCGCGGTAATCATGCACGTGCAGTCGCCGCTCCCCGCATCGCGGGCAGAAGGGTGGCCGATACCCGTTTGGATCGCAAATGCGCCGCTCGTGTGTGGGGTGGTCGGTGACCTCTTCGGCGATGAGGGTACCGCCTTTTTGAGTGGACGAACGCAGCCGAATAAGGCAAGCTTCAGACTGAGGGGGAGGGAGTCGATTCTGACTCATGAGACACGCTCCAGTGTTCCTTGGTCGGACGCTGAAGTGTCTCACCTCCTCCTATAATCTCGTCAACTCACCGCTTTTCACGTTGAAGCTTCTGCCGAGTCGCCTGTCCCATTCCGCGCTGCGCCCGGTCTTGCCAGTTCGCTTCCAGCATTGCCCACTCACACCTGTGCGGGACACGCACGCTGGGAATCGACGTAAATAAATCGAGTCGGCACACCCATGTGCCTCGAAATCTACGTGGTCATACACTGTATATGCATAGCAAGTGAGAAGCCTGCGTTGCGCTTGCTCGACGATCTGGTTTGAGGTGACGATATTGGTATCAACCTCGATATTGTTCACAACCCGAACAACGTCTTCATCCTTCATGGTCGCGTTTTGTGCGTCCATCTTCACGCCAACACTGTCCACCTTCCCAGAGAGAATCGCGACACCGTCGGCGACGGTTACCTGAACTTGACCGTGCTTAAAGACATTCGCGTGATGAAGATGATCTTGGATCTCATCAATGATCTGTGCGTTGGCAATACGGTCCAGTGCCCAAACCCCAGATACGCAAACCATCAGCGTCAGTACCAATGCTCCTGGCCATCTGGCCGATATGGCTACTCTTTTCATCGCGCCTGAGTCATTGCGCCCCTTTAGGTGCAGTGCGCCCTATAGTAGCTCTGACTTGGTGAAAACTCGGCCAGTCTTTGACGGCGGACGCAGGCTTGTATCGTGCCTCGAATGAAACCTCACCAAGTGTGTTCTGCTCCAATCTCCCACATCCAACTACACCCCGGGCGTGGCAGCGTTCGAAGTTGCATGCATGGGCCGAACCACTACATCTTGCTCGCTGTCACGTATTAATTCCTTTTCCTCTTTCCTTGGGTACAAGAACTCGTGCCCAATCAGGAGTCCGGGATAGTACCAGTCCAAAACAGCTTCAGGCTGCGAATGAAGCCTCTCTGCAAACTTGATTTCCGTACGATCAGTCGGTTCCGTCCGCTGAGTCCGCACCGTGAGCAGGGTCGCGTAGAGCGTTGACCAGTCGCTGCTGAAGATCTGAACGATCTGCCGGTCGCTTTGATTGTCTAACAGCACAAACCAATAGGCCCCTGCCGGCAGCACAGTACCTGGAATCTCTATCGGCTCGCTAAACATCATTTTCGTTTTCTGATTCCATTCGTCTGCTCGGGCAGCAGGTAGGAACGCCATGCAGGCCAGAATCAAACAGAACACAATGGCTAGCGATCTACGACAAGTCATAAGCTCTAATCCTCCTGGTTGAGATCACTAAGAGTAGGAATGCTAAGAGTGGCAACAACGTTGCCTGACTCATTATATCGTGCTACGATATACAAGATAAAACATGTAAGAACATTCCTGCGCTGATGCTGCGCGCATCTCTTCGATTAGATCTTAGGGAGAATGAAACCTGTCGAGCGAGAATGGCTGCGCCTGATCCGCGCCCAATACCGGCACCACGATCTCGACTACGCCAGGCTTGTTTCCGACCAGTAACACCAGTGCTGTGCCCAAACGCTTGGAAGAAGAAGAGCGTTCTAAGAAGATCCGATGAGCAAAGAGCAGAGCCAGGGCTACTCAAAGGTTTTGATTTCGAGAGCGGTGCAGTCGGTTTGCGAGAGCAGGGTAACGCTGCCGTCCGTCATCGTGCCGTCCACGTCCATGAGGAGCAGTTTGATTTGCGCGGCGCGGTTTTTGAGTGCAGGAGAGATTTTGGTAACACCAGCCAAAGAAACCTCCAGGAAGACAATTTAAAGGAGAGTCCAAGTCAAAGCCTGTCATGCCGACCTTACCTGGCATTGGAAGCCACCTCAGGCATGGATGCTCGATCAATCTGAAAAGAATGTCCGGCTGCATGATGTTCGGGATGAGACCTGAGTCCAGGTGGTGCTCGGCGTGTGCAATCAGATGTTCGGCAGCTCGTCAAAGTACTCATCGTCTTCGTTCGCCGCCCTCGCCTTCGCCAACTTGCTTCTCGGATTCGATGAATTCTATTCGTTCGATCCACTTGACCATCTTGTAACCGAGCTGGTTTTCGACGCGCAGCCGAGCACCATACTCGTCCGGAAGCGGTTCGCCATTCATTTCATAAGCAAGCAGGCACTCTGGCTTTAACACGTTCTCCAGGCTCTGTGTGTCGTAATACACGCCACCATACAGGCCTTCCCCAAAGGAGAAGAAAACGACTGTCTTGGCAGACGGTTTTGGCTTGACCAGGTCAATCAGCGTTTTCATTGGCATGCCTTTCCACTGCGCAATGCCTGACCAGCCTTGAATGCAGTGATGCATGGTGATGTGCTCGTCTTTTCCCAGCGCCTGGATCTCCAACAAAGAAAGTGCCGCCGGTCTCTCCACGAGCCCTCCGACCTTGAGCCTAAAATCGCGGAACTTTCCCGCAGATAGTTGTTTCCAATCCTCGCGTTCTGGCCTCTTGCCATTCGGCCAGAAGTATGGAGAAATCTGCTCTTTTGTATACCGCTCGCTGGGAGCGAACCGGTTCAGCGTAGCGAGGCGCAGCGGTTGAGAAACCGCTTTTTGGACGTGTTGCAAGAGGCGTGGAAACTCCCACGAAGTGTAGTGAGCGGCAACCCAGGTGGCAATCACCACCGCGATACCGGCAAAGCCAAGAATCATACCCAGCGGCCGAAGATTATCCGTTCCGAGAACAATGTGGTTCATATTCCGCTTAAATCCGGTCAAAACCACCAGGGTCACGTGGGCGATCAAAAATGCGACCCAGCCGAGCATCATCAGAAAGTGGATGGAACGGCCCCCCTGTCTTCCACCAAACAAGCGGGGGAACCAGGAAAAGCGATTCACCATTGCCGGGGACATCGCGGCGCCGGTAAGAATCGATACCGGTGCGAACAAGAAAATCGCGGCAAAGTAGGCCAATTGCTGCAGCGCATTATATCCATAAAAGCCGTTAGGTTCAGGCGGGAAACGGAAGTTCGCGTAATGTACGAACGTGTTCCAGGCCTGAGGTAGAACTATCCACGATGTCGGCACGACCCGTTTCCATTGCTCCGTTATGAAAAGCAGTGGAATAAAAATCAGGCCCGTAATGATGAATCCATAAACATCAATGAAGTGCCAGGAGCGCGCCACTCCAACGGTATGGCGATATCCAGGCAGTGCAAACACTGGCGAGATGTAACGCGCATCGTCCTTGGCCGTCCACACTCGGTCTTTCGGGACTCTTAAGGGCGTGAATCGAATCCACTCGGCGCCCGGTGTGCAGTCGTTATTAAAGTAAAGCCGCGGATGATCCATGAGAATTGAAAGACCACTGCGGACCAGCATCATCAAGAAAAGGAAATTGAAGAAGTGTGCATACCGGATCCACAACGGAAAACCATGCGGTCCGGTTGGAGAGGCTTCGTTAAACTGAGGTACGGGAGGAATATACGGCAACCCGAAAATAGCAGCCTGTCCCCAAGCAAACAGGAGAGGCAAGAGGATCAACACGACTGCTCCGGCGACAAACGAGGGCCTGATCCAGACGCGAAAGCGCCGGTCTGGAGGATAATGAACAGCTTTATGGGCCGCGTCGAACGGGATCATTCGTACTCCTGAACGTATTGTGTCTATCGTTACGGATGGAGGAACCCTTTATCACAGGCATCCTGCATACCAGGCAAGAACACAATCAGCTACATGAAAAGAAACATAGCCGGGAAGTGCTCTTTGCTCATCGATCCGCAAGTTCTCAGTCGATAAATAAGTGGGCAGAAAATGAGTGATTGTGCTTGCTCATGACATTATGCTGCCGACTCCCCGGCTAGTGCCGCTGCTTCCCGATCCACCCACCAGATCACAGTCCCCCGAGCGAGGCGAACACCGGACGCCGGGTAGTTCTTCGGATCAGGCAATCCTCTGAGAACGTGATGTAAGGCCTGTGCCTTGTTCGATCCCGTCACGAGGAAGTAGACGTTGGCTGCTTGAGTGAGTGCTGGCAACGTGAGCGTAAGCCGCAGAGGCGGCTCGGCCGGGGCTTTTACTGCTACCACCCAGCGCTTCGTCTCCTCCAAGGCAGGTGATCCAGGGAATAGCGATGCAGTATGTCCCTCGTCTCCGAGCCCGAGGAGAACCAGATCGAAACGCGGCCACTCTCTGGAGAAATAGTTCCTCAGAGTCGTCTCGTAGTCCCGAGCAGCTAGGTCGGGGTCCGGCAGTTCTGTCGGCATAGGATGCACATTCCCAGGCGGACACGGAACGGCATCCAGCAAAGTCTCCCGGGCCATGCGGTAGTTGCTGTGTGGATCGCCACGCGGCACGTAACGCTCATCTCCCCAGAAAACGTGCACTTTTGTCCATGGGATCTGGTCTCGAAACTGCGAAGAAAGCAAGCGGTAGAGGGTTCGCGGCGTGTTCCCACCCGAGAGCGCAAGAGAAAAACGGCCATTGGTTTCTACGGACTCGTTGATTGTTCTGACCACCCCCTCGACCGCGCGAAGGCTGAGCTCATTCACATCAGCAAATACACGTACATCGGGTTTCATTTCGCCACGCTCTTTGGTTCCTAAAGTCAGCACAGTCCGAGCGCTTTACAAGGATCAGACCATTTATGCTTCGTGATATGACAATTGGCTGACCTTCTCCTGCGTGGACACTCGATCTCCGCTCCACTCCAGCACGACCTTGATCTCGTCTGAACCGTGATGCTGAAACGCGTTTTCGAATTCCGTGTAGTTGTGCCGCTGCGTAATGAGGTCTGCTACATGTTCGTGCCAGCGAATCTGCGCCTGAACGAGGTCGTTCACTGCCAGTTGGAAGTGATCGTGCGATGCATTGACGCTCCCTACCATGACCTGGTTTTTCAGCACGAGGCGCCGCATGAACTCCGCACCATCTATTTTCAGCGGCCGGTCACCCGATGGTATGCCGGTCACCGCGTACACTCCGTTGATGGCCAACGCATCGATGAGGTCGAATTCGAGGCTGGCGATCCCAGTAGCCTCCAAGACCAGGTCGAACAACTCGATCTGGTCGATGAAATGCTCCGGTGTAATCTGACGTCCATCAAGGTAATGGCCGCCAATCAAATGTAACCATCTCGGGCGGACTGTGCTTGCGTCCACGACATCCAAGCCCCAGACTTCTGCGCCACGCAGGCGCAACGCCAACGCCGCCAGCAGGCCGATCGGCCCCAGTCCCGCTACCATACAGCGCTTTCCAGATACCCAATCCCGCGAGGCGGAAGAATCCGGCAGACGGATGAGTTGCAACAGCATGGCTTCAGCGATCGCCTTCTCTGCCACTGAAAAAGGCTCGGCGAGCACTCCCACCGCCTCCAGTTCAGGCGGCACTCGTACGACATATTGTTCGTGGTCGACCACGAATTCCGTCTGGTATCCATCCATGCCTGAGATGCCGCGCTCGGTGTAGAGCCCGGTCCGGCACATGTCAGAGCGGTTCATGGCACAAGGACGACACTTTCCACAGCCTCGGCGAACCGTAAACACGGCATAATCGCCAGGTTTGACTTGCTGCACCCCACGGCCAGTTTCTACTACCTGGCCGAACATCTCATGGCCTAGCACTAGATCTTCGTGGGAAGGTGGTGCCTGGGCACGGCCACCCGCCGCCTCCTCGCGGTCAGTGCCACAAATGCCAACCCTTAACACGCGGACTTTTATCTCATCAGGCACGGAGATCGACGGTTCCGGCCGGTCGATTAACCGGACAGTCTTGGTTCCGGGCACAACCGAAATGGCTTTCATTTGTTACCTCCTTCGCGAGCGCTGCGTCATTGAGAAAGCCCCGCAGTTTTCACACAACTTCTACTTGGCCCCCGACGTAGAACCCCCATTTACCATGGATCCTCTCTGTCCGGTACTTGCTGCTTCTCTATCGACCGCCCCTCAGGCGGCTTGGGCTCGAAGGACAAACCGTTCCATGGCCAGCGCGAAGCCTTCTTCCTTGTTGGAACTGGTCACAAACCTGGCGGCATGTTGCACATCTGAACTCGCATTCCCCATGGCGATGCTCACCCCGCTGCGCTTGAACATGAAGACATCGTTCGGCATATCACCGATAGTTGCGATATTTGCGGTCGGGACATGCAGCATTTCCGAGAGGACAGTGACTACCTCTCCTTTGTTGGCTTTCGGATGGGTTACGTCCAGGTAATAGGGTTGAGAGCGTGCAGCCGATACGTGCTCCCCGCATTCCTTTTGCACGTCCTTTTCACAGCGGGCCACCGCTTCAAGATTGTCACTGACTCCGACGATCTTAGCCACTCGATTCAGTAAGCCCTCAAAGTTTGGCACTACGATCGGGGGAAACTTGACAGTCCACTCTTCTCGGTCCACATGGGGGCCATGGCGCGATGGGACAAACCAGTCCTTATCGCTATAGATCCAGACGTCGAGCTTATGTTTGATCAGGACGTCTATCACAGGTTGTACCGCCTCGCCGGGGAGCAGGTTTTCTCGAATGACGGAAAGGTCGGGCCGCACGAACAGACCGCCGTTGAATGCAGTGATTGGGTCCTGAAGTTGAAGATCTTCGATCAACATCTTCATCCCTCGTGGAGGCCGGCCGCTGGTGATTGTAAAAGCGATTCCCGACTCAATGATTTTTCGAACGGCGGCACGTGCCCGCGGTGTCAGGACTTTATCGGGAGTGACCAGTGCACCGTCAACATCCGCTACTACCAGGCGTACATCTTCCGGCGCTTCTTCGTTGCTTGCCATCAAATCCACCTCTCACGAACACAACCGGGCAGGTGACGGAGCGCGGACGCATCCACTCGCGACATCCGTGACCAGGACCGTTGAAAAGTCTTGACCACCCCATGGTGATTGTTTTGCGGAGACATCTTCAATAGTCCGTTTGTACCGGCCACTGAGATGGCCGTTCTAGAGATTTGAAAGAGCATCAGTAGGAATTCGCATTTCGAAGCAGGTCGCCTTGGCCTTAAGAACCCACTACTCCCGCCATCCCAGTACTGCTCTGGCTCGGCTACTCGTGAGAAGAGCCCGAACTGCTCCGGCTCCATTGACGGTATAGTCTTGGTAATCGATTGTCAGTGTCTCCTTGCCGTATATCCTGACCGCTGAAACCGCTTCTTCTCTCGAGAGAAGCCAGAACCCATCGATCTTCTGATAGTCGCGCACGAAGTCCACCTGCTTGATCCAAAACGACGGGCTCTTAGCAAGATGCCCAGAGATCTTCACGATCGCAAAATCCTGGTTATCGATCCATATCTTCCCTTCGAAGAGATCCGTTTCCTTGCGCTTCGGAATAGCATGAACAACTGAGCAGTCAAAGCTGCCGATTCTATCTTTCCCAAGTATTTCAAGGGTGTAGTTTTCCGGAGTGATCAAGCTGTCTGGATCCTTATTGGCTCGTGCTCGCTTTGCCTCAGCCTGCATGAGCCGCTGGAACACATGGTGCCGTATGAATCCCGAGCCTTTTCCAGAGGTGGGTGTGAACGTTTTTGTTCCTGGCGCCCTGTATTCCATGACTACCACTTCTAAAGCGAGAGTCTTTTCTTCGTCGTTCTCTACCTTGTAGGTTCGAACCACGGAGAGTCGATCTAGACGGGATGCTTGCCAATGGTGGCGTTCGATCAACCGAGAAAACAAGTCGGCCGTACCGTATTGCGCCCGAGCGGAGGAATCAACCGGCACTGCAGTCACCGCTAGCTGCACAATGGTCTCGCACGGATATGAGGGAAGAGCTCCGATTGACATCGTTCCCAGCAATGACACGCCGGCCAGGAACCGTTTTACGACAACCACCGCAGATCTCATATCAAGCGAACCCTGCTTGTTTTGTGGCCAATTCTCGTGGCGCGAGCCAAATTTAGAGATAGATTGGCGGTTTGCCGGTAGCGACTTTTGTCGAGCATTTCGAGAGCGGTCATCGCACATGCTGCTGGCGCAACCTGCCAAATCACGAAGGATGAATATTATTCTCCTTTCCAGCACTCGGAATTCCGAATCTCCAAGATCGTTGTCCACCCGAAATTGGGATTGTTCGTGAGTTGTCCTCGCAATATCCAACTTCTAGGCAGCTTTAACGCCGACTGCAATCTTCTTGCCCGGGTTGACTTTTGGCAAAATGACCTCCAGCACTTCGTCCTTAACGTTGGCCGTTATCTTGTCTGGATCTATCTCGTGAGGTAGATCGACAACACGGAACATCTCATCGGACGTTTTCCCATGGAGGACCGCTTTCCCCTTCTCTTGTTGCGCTGTTTCTTGCTTCTTGGCGTAGATGATCAGGCGCCGGGGCTCCGCTCGCACTTCTAAATCTTTGCCTGTAAAACCGGGGACTTGGGCTCGAACCGTAAACCCTCCGTCTGTGTCGACGACTTGGGCCGGGATTGGAGTCAGCAACTCAGACTCGGCGCGAAACCAATCCTCCCAGTCATGGCCGTGCTCAGACCCTCGGGCTTCGAATAGTTCGTAGGCGCGATTGGCGATAGCTGCGGAGATCTGCCGCATCCGCTCGACGAAGGTACCGCTTGCTGTAAGTCTGAAGACGGCAGGTTGAGTGGTGGGCCGTGGACTCGTTGTCAGTGTGCTTTTCATTGCATTTTCTCCTTTTAGTCAATTTCATCAATGCTTTATGACGATTGCGAATCTTTTCTACGACTATGCGGTTTTCAACTATCGTCCTTT
Source organism: uncultured Acidobacteriaceae bacterium (assembly GCA_963714225.1). Taxonomy (GTDB): domain Bacteria; phylum Acidobacteriota; class Terriglobia; order Terriglobales; family Acidobacteriaceae; genus Sulfotelmatobacter. The sequence continues at coordinate 194,747 of CAVQNY010000043.1, forward strand.
ACTGTGCGAGCGTTAAATCATGGTTGGTGGCGCACTGGAAATGATGAGAAGAGAGCCATCCATCCTTCTTTATGCGAGCCAACAAGAGGTGGAAATAGACCAACCCCGCATAGGGTTGCCAGTCGGCAACGGCTCTGCGCACTCCGTCGTAATCCAACGGTTTTTTCTTACCCAAGAAATGGGCTAATTTCTTGCGGGCGCCAACGTCATCTCCAGGGAAGATGTCCAATCGTCCGAGCCCCCGGAGTAGAACGTATTCTGCAGTCCAGCGGCCCACTCCTTTCAGTTTCACCAGTCGTTCAAGCACGACCTGGTTGTCGAGTTTAACCAACGACTCCAGGTTTAGGCGCTGATCACGAATCGCGGAACTGGCGTCGATCAAAGCCTGCGATTTGTTGGCGCTGAACCCCAGAGACTTCAAAGACTGCACCTTCACCCCGGAAAAATCTGCCGGATTGGGGAAGGCGTGCGCTGCATCCTGCGAGTTTGCCGATATGACACCAATTTCATGCGCCAATCGGCTAAGCAGAAGAATTCCCACCAGCAGCGAGAGTTGTTGGCATGCAATGCCATTAGCCACTGCCTCGAACACGGTGGGAAATTGCGGTGGCTTGAGCCCGCGGAATTCGTCGACCAACGGCTGCAACCTCGGATCGCGCGTTGCCAGCCTGTAAAAAGGTCTCAACTCTTTATGCACTCCAAGCATGCGTTCGAGCAACACTCTTGCGAATCCTTCCTGCCGCACCGTGAGACCAGAGCCAGTCACATCGACTTCAAGTTGTGGCTCCTCTGGGCCGCCACTCTGGTGTACAGCCACTTCTACAGCTTGACTATCGATCATCAAAACACGCCGGTACGTCCTCCCATCCCAGCGATCTACTGCATTCTCCGGACGTCGACGGAGTGCCCAAGCTGTGAGATCCAAACGGAAGGGCGGTATGGGCGTGATCGAAAACGACCGCTGACTCACAGATTCGGCCTCCAATGTTCACAGACACTTATCCGTGCGATCACCGCTGACGTGCGCCCTTCCGTCTAGCCTTGTTGCTGCCGACGAATGTCCCGCGCGCTATAAGCTCATGCTGAGCTCAATGCTTGCTTCGTGCAATGCTACATTCGTTTCTATTGGCATTACGGTTGTCACGGATGAGAAGGAAAAGAAAGTCCGGCAGCCTCCCTAGAGGACGAGTGCTTGTCGCATGAACCGAAACGGCTGCGGGCAAACCTGCCTCGGTTTTGCCAAAGTCGAGATCCACCGAGGAACGCGTTGGAGTTCTCCCCTAAACGAGCCTTGGCTGGAAGCGTTTTGAGCAACCCGACATTGCCCCCGCCCAGCACGACGTAGTCAGCTTGAAGCGCCGCCTTCAGCCGCTTCACAACATCAGCCACATAGTGACGCCACTTTTTCTTTCCCAGTCGCTTAAGGCCAGCTAAACCTATGTAGTCCTCAAAGGTTCGTCCCTTTCTGTAAGGCAGGTGTGCCAGTTCCATCGGTTCGAGGACTCCATCGACGATCAGTGCCGAACCCAGCCCGGTGCCCAAACCCAGGAAGAGCATGCGCCCTCCTTTGTAGCTCCCCAGCGCCTGCATAGCGGCATCGTTGACCACCTTAACGCGATGACCGAAAGCTCGGGTGAAATCGAAGCCCACCCACCCGGACCCAAGATTGTAGGGTTCGCTGAAAGGTCGTCCGTGAACTACCGGGCCTGGATAACCAATCGACACGGCAGAATACTTCCATCCAGCTGCCACCTTCTTCACGTCAGCGACCATTTTCTTTGCAGTCATTTTCGGCCCGGAGGGAATCTTCACAGGCTCCTCGTGGCCGGGGCGATGCACCTTCACGTGAGTGCCTCCCACATCAATTACCAGAATCTTCATGTCATTCACGATTGCTTACCGTCTGTGCACACTAACGAAGCAAACGAACCATTGGGTGCAGTGCAAGCGGCGTCGCGTAGGGTGGTCCGCGCATCCACACTCCCGGTTACGCTTCGCAACGTTATCGGAGAGTTCGCGCCGACTCAGCCGTTCTTTTTCATTCGTGCGGCGCCGCCCTTGAGGTTGCGATAGCGCCGAATGAGAGCATTGGTCGAGCTATCGTGCTTCAGCGATGGATCCTCGGCGGCCTCGAGTTCCGGTATGATCCGCTGGGCCAGGACCTTGCCCAGCTCGACGCCCCACTGATCAAACGAATCGATTTGCCAGATCGTTCCCTGTGTAAACACACTGTGTTCGTAGAGCGCCACCAGTTTGCCCAGAGTCTCCGGTGTCAGCCACTCCGCCAGGATCACGTTCGACGGGCGATTGCCTTCGAACGTACGGTGGGGAACGAGCCAGTCGGGCGTTCCCTCCGCCCGGACCTCTTCCGGAATCTTGCCGAACGCGAGTGCCTCCGCTTGTGCGAAAACATTCGACACCAAGAGGTCGTGGTGATCGCCTAGCGGATTCAGCGTCTGAAAGAAGCCGATGAAATCACACGGGATGAGTTTCGTTCCCTGGTGAATGAGTTGATAGAAAGAGTGCTGGCCGTTGGTTCCCGGCTCGCCCCAGAAGATCGGACCAGTCTGGTATTCCACGCGCGTGCCGTCCAGCGTCACATGCTTTCCGTTACTCTCCATGGTCAACTGCTGCAAGTAGGCCGGGAAGCGCTTGAGGTATTGCTCCTACGGCAGAACAGCGATTGTCTGAGACTCGAAAAAGTTGTTGTACCAGACGGCGAGCAGCCCCATCAGTACCGGCAGATTGCGGCCGAAGGTCGCAGTGCGAAAGTGCTCATCCATCGCGTGGAAGCCGGCGAGCATCGCGCGGAACTGGTCGGGGCCAATCGCGATCATCGTCGACAGACCAATCGCCGAGTCTATCGAGTAGCGTCCGCCGACCCAATCCCAGAACTGGAACATGTTGGCGGTGTCGATGCCGAACTTCTTGACCTCGGCGGTGTTGGTCGAGACTGCGACGAAGTGGCGCGCAACAGCCTTCTCATCTCCCAACGCCTGGAGCGCCCACTCGCGGGCCGTGCGTGCGTTGGTCATCGTCTCAAGCGTTGTGAACGTCTTGGAGGACACGATGAAGAGCGTCTCGTCGGCGCTTAGGCGCCGCAAATAAATAAGGGTATCAATTTGTGCTCCGCTGTCGAGCGATGTTAGGCTTCATCACATAATTCCATTCGCCGTGGAATTTCGCGGGCTACCGTCAACGACATAAAACGGGCCGTTTTTCGGCTCGCCAAGTTGCCCCTCAAAACTAACTAAAACCTATACTTATCAGGACGCTTAAGAATTGATCTTCGGAAGGTCCCACCGCATTCTTTCCCGGTCGTTTGGGATTCACGGAACATGGGCAGAAAATTTTGCCCTGTGGTTTGCCAGTGCCATGCGGACTTGAGCAAGGTCGCTGCTCAATGTTCCCATGGGTTGAACACGGCGACGCCGATGGGCTGAAAATGGCTCACATTCCTGGTCACCACCGTCATGTCATGGACCAGGGCCGTGGCGGCGATGAGCGCGTCTCGGTCGGAACGGGGATCCGGGACATGGAGCGCCGCGCAGCGCTGTGCCACTCGAGTATCCACCGCCAGAATACGATCTGAAAACGTCGGCAAGACGTGCCCATCCATCCAAGCCCGGAGAACCGCACCCTGTCTCCGGTCGCGGCGCTCGAGCAGCAGAATGCCAATCTCGAGTTCCAAAATCGAGACGACCGAGAGGTAGAGGCTTTCGGCGGGGAGGGCATCGGCCCAAGCTCGGACGGCGTTCTTCGCTTTTCGTAATTCCGAAACTACGTTCGTATCGACGAGGTACATCAGGACAAATCCAGGGGCTCGTGCCAATGGCCTTTCAGGCGAGGTGGCTCAAATTCAATGCGAGACGCTTCCGGCATCGCCAACAGTTCGGCAATGCTTTTCTGCCCGCCGGTAATCCTCTGGTAATCCGCGACTGTGAGCAGTACGTGCGAGGGCCGCCCTCGATCCGTGATAAAAACCGGACCCCGTTTCGCCGCTCGTTTCGCCCGGCTCGTGTCTTGATTGAACTCTCGGCTCGACAGTTTGGTAATTGTCACGTCGGTAGCTCCCATGTAGCAACGTAGCTACATTATAACACAGTGCGAGGGCTAAGCCGATCCTCGGCGGGTTGCATGGTTGCATGGGTTGCATCGGGTTGCATCACAAATACCACCTGGCCAAGATTGCCGCCTGAGGCCTCGCCGATGAGAAGACACCGTACACTGATTTGCATCGCCGTCGAAATGGCAGATGTCAGCAGTGCCTACGCCACACCCTGCGATCCGGTTCTCGAAGCTCGCCGGGCCAAAGGTTCCGTTCCTGTGCAACGAGAACCAGGAACTGGGAAAGGAACTTGTTGCCTCCCACGTCGATCAGGTCCGTCCCTGCCATTGGCTTGAGACTAACGATTACGGATGATTCCTCGCCGACAACGATTTTTGAGAAACGCGTGAGCCGCGCGAGTGGGAACGATCCATAATTTCGCGCGGACGAAATATCTGCGGAGCACTCGCCCCTCGATTGACGAACCGACGAACCTCCTACTTCGTTGGGTACCCGCCATGGGAGGCGAGATTCGTTCGAGAGAGGACTTCTCTCGATGAATAATCACTTCAACAGCTTTCAGTTCGCAGCTATGTGATCAAGCCTAACCCCGCTCGACAGCGGAGCACAAATTGATACCCTTATTTATTTGCGGCGCCTTAGGTCGCGCGTGGCCTCGGCAAAGTCCGTGCCGTCCACGTTCGAGACGAAGCGGAACGTCATGTCGCGCTGGCTGTAGTACTTCAGCGCCTCATAGGCCATGACGGGGCCGAGATCGGAGCCGCCGATACCAATGTTGATCACGTTGCGTACGCGCTTGCCGGCATGCCCTCTCCATTGGCCGCTGCGGACCTGATTCGCAAATCCCGTCATCTGATCGAGCACGGCGTGGACTTCGGGCACCACGTTTTTGCCCTCCACCATGATCGACTCGCCCTTCTTCGCTCGCAACGCAACGTGCAGAACGGCGCGTTTCTCGGTGACATTGATCTTCTCGCCGCTGAACATGGCGTCGATTCGCTCGCGCAGGCCGGACTGATTTGCGAGTTCAAGCAGCAGTCTGATCGTCTCATCGGTGATGCGGTTCTTTGAGTAGTCGAAATAGAGACCTACAGCCTCGAACGCGAAGTGCTCGGCGCGCCGCGGATCCTCCGCGAAGAGTTGGCGGAGGTGCACATTCTGTACCTTGGCATAGTGCTGCTGCAGCGCTTTCCAGGCTGGCCGCTCGTAGAGCGGAATGATTCCAGTTTGCGGTTGCGAGATCGCGATCATTTTCTACTCCTCCACAGAACAATCGGGGCCGTCGAGATGAATAGGATGTTCTCCTCGAACCTGGGCCCATCCTGGGTCCATTCCTGTTGATTTCATCGCTGCGGATCTCACCCCGCGGCTTTGAGCTGAACGTCTTTCGACGCGATCGCACCGAGCAGTTCGTTCCAGGATTTGACGAACGAATCGGTGCCTTCGCGCTGCAGATCGGTGGCCAGTTGCTCATAGTCGATGCCTGCTTGGCCGAACTTGGCGATCACTTTCTCCGCATCCCCGCCGTCGACGGGCAGAAGCTTACCCAGTTTGCCGTGATCGGCGAAAGCAAGTAATGTCGCATCCGGAATCGTGTTGATGGTGAATGGCGCGGCGAGCGCCTTGATGTACAGAACGTCGGAAGCAGCGGGGTCTTTGGTACCTGTGCTCGCCCAGAGCAGGCGTTGCGGATGTGCACCGGCATTGGCGAGCCGCTGCCAACGCTCCGAATCGAGCAGTTGGCGGTACGCTTTGTAGGTCCGCTTGGCGACGGCGATCCCGAGATGGTCCTGCAAAGTTTTGCGGACCTTCCCCATTGTCGACTTATCCCAGCGGCTAATGAATAAAGAGGCTACGGAGCAAACATCCGGGTTCACGCCTGCTGCGATGCGCCGCTCAATACCGCGCATGTAGGCTTCAGCCGCCGCCAGATATTGCTCGCAGGAAAAGAGCAGAGTTACATTAACTGGCACTCCGGCGAATATAGTCTCCTCGATCGCAGGCACGCCTTCGCGAGTACCGGGAATCTTGATGAAGAGGTTGGGGCTTCCGGCGCGAGCATAAAGCTGCTTAGCCTGGGCGATCGTGTGCGCCGTGTCATGAGCGAACAAGGGAGAGACCTCCACGGACACCCAACCGTCGGTGCCATTGGTCCGGTCGTAGATCGGCCGGAAGAGGCCAGCGGCTTGCCTCAAGTCCTCGAGCGCAAGCTCGAAGAAGAGCGCCTCGCCCGACTTGCCCTCTTTTATCTTCTGGCGGATGGCGTCATTGTAGGAGTTTGAGTTCTTAATCGCATGGTCGAAGATGGACGGATTTGATGTGAGCCCAGTGACCGAGAGTTCGTCGATGTAGCGGCGGAGCGTCCCGCTCGTCAGGAGCCCTCGGGAGATGTTGTCAAGCCAGAGACTCTGGCCGAGCTCGTGAAGCTGTCGCGTCGGCTTCATATCGTTGCCATTGATCGCACGGCCAACAGGTCTCTTCCGCAATCCCTTTGACCTTGCGACGCCGACGGTATCGCGCGAGGCTGCCAATAAGACAGACTTGACCGCGCTCACGATGTGCCCGGACGAAATGCCGTATTTTTCAATCAGTTCCTTGGCTTCTCCGCTGTGAGCGATCTCCCGCACGGCTAGCTTGCAGACTCGAACGCGCTCCTCAGCTAGAGCTGCGAGAACGGCGTCGCCGAGTCCTCCGCGCGCATAGTGGTCTTCGACAGTGACGATGAGGCCGCCGACGGCCCGCGCCGAAGCGATCAGCTCGTCACGATCGATTGGTTGAACGCTGAACAGATCGATGACGCGAACGGGCATGCCCTCTTCTTGAAGTTGATCGTACGCGGCCAGCGCTTCAAACACAGTGATGCCGCCCGCGATAATGAGCGCTTTGTCTCTGTCGCTTTTGCGGAGGACTTTGCATTCCCCGATCGCAAATCCCTCGTCCGGACTGTAGAGAACCGGCGACTTCGGCCGCCCCAGACGGAGGTAGCAGGGGCCGGATTGCTCGACGATCAGTGCTGTGGCCCTCCAGGCACTCGTAGCATCGGTAGGATACAGCACCGTGAAGTCTGGTTGCGCGCACATCATGGCGAGATCTTCGAGCCCCATCTGTGATGGACCGTCCTCGCCGATGGACACTCCACAGTGCGTACCAACAAGCTTTATATTGAGCTTGCTGATGGCTGCCATGCGGATGAAATCGTACGCCCGGGTTACGAAGCATGAAAATATGGCCGCAACCGGGACCCTGCCTCGTGCCGCCAATCCCATGGCGACTCCGACGATGTTCTGCTCCGCGATGTAACCCTGAAAGAACCGATTCGGTGCGGCATTCTCGAATTCCTCTGTGTAGGTGGAGTTCTTTACGTCACCGTCGAGCACCACAATCCGAGTATCAACCTTCGCCAGAGCGGACAGGCCGTCGCCAAAGCCCCTTCTCGTAGCAACTTCCTGACCTCCGATTACATAAGGCGGTTTTGCAGTCGGACCGGCGTCGCTGCCTGTCATGGCTTTGGAGCTGTGAGGTCGTGCCGGAGGCAGCTTAGCTTTCCATTCCGTCTCAGCACCCGTCAGTTGTTTCTCGAGTTCAGCTATGACCTTCGCGGCGGTGTCTTTGGGGAGTGCCTTGCCATGCCAATGCTCAAGACCCTCGATTCCGATGAGGCCCTTGCCCTTCAATGTCCGCGCGAGCACGATCGTCGGTCGGTCGGCGGACCGGCTCGCGGTTTCATAGGCTGTTAGGAGATCGGGAATGCTGTGTCCATCAACGATCAACACCTGCCAGCCAAATGGTTCCCAGCGAGCCTTGTAGGTTTCAAGATCCCACTCCAGCATGGTCGGCTGACTCTGACCCAGACGATTGATATCGATGGTCGCGCAGAGATTATTGAGGCGGTGGAGAGCCGCCCATTGCGCGGCCTCCCATACTGAGCCTTCCGCCGATTCGCCATCGCCCATCAAAACATAAACGCGCTGATCGGAATTCTCGAATTGTTTCGCATTGATGGCGATTCCTGCACCAACAGACAAGCCCTGACCCAGCGAACCGGTGGCTACGTCCACGAACGGCAAGCAGGTCGTGGGGTGGCCTTCCAGATCAGAGTCGACCTTACGCAAAGTCAGCAGCTTTTCGCGCGGAAAGGCTCCGGCCTCTGCCCACGCCGCATAGAGGATGGGAGCGGCATGGCCCTTCGAAAGCACGAAGACGTCGCTCTCCCGTCGGTGCGGATCGCGAGGATCGTAACGCATCACGGAATAGAAAAGGACGGACATGATCTCTGCCGCCGAGGCGCAACTCGTCGGGTGTCCACTGCCGGCCTCGGTCGTAGAACGGACCGAGTCGATCCGCAAGCGGGTCGCCTTGTCCTGCAGCATTTGCAACGCAACTTGTTCTGAAGCTTCAACAGTCATAACATCACACCTTTGCCGTTCTAGACGTTGGCCCTTCGGCACAGTCGCACCTCTTTTGAGTGCGACGGTTATTTCTCAGTCTCAGACTTCTCGATGCCGTACTCGTGAGCGTAACCGCGACGACACCATGGCTGCTGGTCCGGTGATGCAGTAGACAGCGCGCTCATTGTTGACTTTTGAGTTTCTTGAGTGCCGCTCCCTTGTGCATGGCCAGATGGTCGGTCGTGTTGCTTTTGATCAAATACTGGGGATCCTCCTTCGACGCGCGGACCGTGTACCCCTTGAACGTGATGGCCGAGGTGATCTTTTTCTTGATCGTTCCCCGGACGTGGCCGGCTTCCGAGTTCCACCCCACTTGATCTCCAACTTTAAAGTCCTTCTTCATCGGCATGATCTCCTATGATTACCTTGTTTTCATGGTTCAACGTTCTTTAGATGTGCCGAAGCTGAGGCGGGCCAAACAAATCGGCAAGCGGCACACAGAGGGTGCGGGTTTTCAAAACTCCACAGCACCGTATCCATCATGAATACGACCTTGCACGGTGATCTCATTCTTTCGTCGCCAGCGTTTTTTCCGCGATCGGCTGGGGATTGTGCCAGCGGTCGTCGCCGGATATGATCTGCTTAGTTTCGACTGGCCCCCAAGTATTGGGTTCGTACCCATGGACCGGCGTCACGTTTCCCAGAATCGGATCGACAACACCCCAAGCGGCTTCTACGCCGTCCTCACGAACAAATAGCAGAGAATCGCCTCGAATGGCGTCGCCAAGCAGTCGCTCGTACGGCATCATTTCGTCGTCTGAGCCAGGTCGCACGAGGAGTTCGACATGCTCGCCGACCATGGCCTCACCTGGCATCTTGTCCCGCGCGCCCAGAGCGATCGACACATTGGGGCTGAGACGAAAGCGAAAGTAGTTCGCTTGACTTTGGGTGATTGTGTCGAACACTGCCTGTGGTGGACGCTTGAGTTCAACCAATACTTCGGTTGCGGTAACAGGCATACGCTTGCCGGCTCGAATATAGAATGGGACGCCTGCCCAGCGCCATGTGTCGATGCGCAACCTGACTGCGGCGAATGTCTCCACCTGCGAATCCGAAGCGACACCGTGTTCCTTGCGGTAGCCACGGAACTGACCGCGAACAACATCGGCAGGAGTCAGCGGCCGCATGGCTCGAAAAGCACGCTGCTTCTCGTCGCGCAAGGCATCTGGATCGCGGCCGGTTGGAGCCTCCATCGTGAGCAGCGCAACGACCTCCAACATGTGGTTCTGCACGACATCGCGGATCGCACCTACCTCTTCATAGAAAACTCCCCGGCCCTGCACACCGAGGGTTTCAGCCATCGTGACCTGTACGCTCTGGACATAGTTGCCGTTCCAGATCGGCTCCAGAAACGAGTTGGCAAAGCGGAAGTAGAGCAGATTTTGGACTGGTTCCTTGCCGAGGTAATGATCGATCCGGAAAACTGCCGATTCCGGGAAGGACCGATGGAGGATTCGGTTGAGTTCCTGGGCGGAGGCTAGGTCGCGGCCAAAAGGTTTTTCGACGATCACACGCGCGCCCTTGTGGCAGTCTGCGTCGGCTAGGCCCTTGACAACGGTCGCAAACATGTTTGGCGGTATGGCAAGGTAGTAAAGAGGCCTAGACGCCCCGCCAAGCGCCTTTCGCAGATCGCGGAATGTCTGTTGGGAGCCGTAGTCTCCGTTGACGTACTGTAGCTTTTCCGAAAGCACTGCAAACGCGTCAGGATCCAGGCCGCCGTGCTTCTCAAGACTCTCGCGAGCACGGGCCCGAAGCTGGTCCAGGCCCTTGGCAGACCTTGCCACTCCGATAATCGGCATATTGAAGTGACTGCGCTGGATCATCGCCTGAAGCGCCGGGAAGATCTGCTTGTACGCCAGATCCCCGGTGGCACCGAAGAAGACAAACGCATCCGAATCGAGGTTCGTCATTTTCATCCGTCACGCGGCTTTTTCTACATGCCCCCCAAACTCATGCCGCATTGCGGACAGAACTCGATCGGCAAAATCAGCATTGCCTCGGGAACTGAATCGTTCATAAAGTGCGACACTCAAAACAGCGGCAGGGACCGCTTCATCAATTGCAGCCTTGATCGTCCAGCGTCCCTCGCCCGAGTCTGACACGCGTCCCGCGTAGCTTTCGAGGCTCGGCTCTTTCAGCAACTCAGTCGCCGTGAGATCCAGCAGCCACGAAGCAATCACGCTGCCACGACGCCAGACCTCCGCGACGTCGGGTAAACAAAACTCATATTGATACAATTCCGGTTGCCGCAACGGGGTGGTCTCTGCATCGTTCGCAAGCGTTTTCCTGCCGGCATCAGCATGCTGAAGGATGTTTAAGCCCTCCGCGTAAGCCGCCATAACCCCGTACTCGATCCCGTTGTGGACCATCTTGACGAAGTGGCCGGCACCGCTGGGTCCGCAATGCAGATAGCCCTGCTCAGCCGTGCCGCCGGTCTTATCGCGCCCCGGTGTGCGGGACGCCGTTCCAATCCCGGGGGCGAGAGTGGCGAAAATTGGGTCAAGATGCTGGACGATATTCTTTTCGCCGCCGATCATAAGACAGTACCCGCGCTCAGAACCCCAGACTCCGCCACTTGTCCCGGCGTCGACGTAGTGAATACCTTTGGGCTTGAGTTCATTGGCCCGCCGGATGTCGTCAATGTAGTGGGAGTTGCCCCCGTCGATGGTAATGTCGCCTTGCTGTATGTGAGCAGCAAGATCGTGCAGCGTCTTATCGACGGCCGCGGCAGGCACCATCAGCCAGACAACGCGTGGCGGCTTTAACTTGGAGACGAAGTCGTCGAGCGACTTCGCTCCGACCGCGCCATCCTTGGCTAACTTGCTCACGTTCGCAGGCTTCGTATCGAACACAACGCATTCATGCCCGCCACGTATCAGGCGCTGCACCATGCTGGCGCCCATTCTTCCTAGTCCAACCATTCCAAGTTGCATGTTCATTCTCCATCACTCCCAAGAAGCAACGTCCGAGATGTTTCAATCAGACTTCCTTCACCTCTAACACTCGCGCCGCGGGAATAGGCCAGTCGGCAGCCCCCTCGCCTGTGAACGACCACCTGCCTGCCATATAGTGGTGACGTTGTAGCAGTCCTAGGACAATTCCGTCGCCAGCCGCGGAGCCCAGCTTCGTAAACTCCTCATCCGCCGGATGTCACTTAAAGCCGTATCCCGTTGTCACGCTGTGCAGACTTGCAGCACGTTGACGGTCACTGTTGGCCAACTGTCTACCAGGAGCCACGCCTTGGCCGAGACCTCTCTGAACACGTACCAGTGCAACCCCGGCATCTGGCTCGAGAACAAGCGTCATAGTCAACGCACATGAGTCACACAACCAGAAGTACTCGGTTCCTCGCGGCGAGGAGTTCGTATCACGAGCATCGACTCCAGCGACTGGAATCGATCTCACTTCGAACTGGAAGATCCGTCCTTCGTGCAGATATCGGAAACGAGTGGAACACGCCGGATTCGCACATCTGGAGATCACAGTCGGACCTCAGGAAACAACTAAAGTATGGTGAACTCCAAACACTTTACACAATGCTACATTCGTCCTTGGGAGCGTTACGGTTGTCACCAGTATTGGCAGCGAATCGCGCTTAGATCGGTTCTGGCTCGCGCATGTCAGACACACACCGATGCTCAGCGATTGCAGCACGCTGGACCCAAGAGGCGTCCGTTTCCTGCTCCAACAAGTGACTCCGCGACTAACGACTGCACCGCCAAACGATCAGACGGTCAGTTCGGATTGCTCACGGCTTAGGCGGCGACTGCACGACTGTGCTTCTGGTTGATGCACACATCATAGTTGTGTCCTTCCCAGCGATTGCTGCCGGTCCAGAAGAAAGTGAATTGCACAGGAGCACTCTGATTGCCGTGGATGGCGATATCGGCGAATTCAATTCCGATTTCAGTCGAAGTTGACGGTGTGTCACTCGCCGAAACCCAACTGTCATTGGTCCAATGCAGCCGGAATGACTCTGGAGCTTGGATCCGTAATACTTGCCCAACGGTCACTTCTCTGACTTGGCGAGTGGGTTTCCACACCTCTAAGTTCTTTCGTCCACGCTTTTTCAAGTATCGTTCCGCCACCACCGGGATCAGATCGAACACCTGGCCATCCGCAACCGAACGCAACAGCTTTACATATTCAGCGTGGGCCCACATCAACGGCATGGCTGATCCTGCCGGCTTTCCAAAATACATGCCAGCCGACTTCACGTCATCGGGACTATCCCAGACCTGCTCTGGCAACATCCTGCCTGTGAATGCAAACTGTTCCATAGTCCGAATCAGTTTGCGAACATCACGTCCCGCCGCGAACTCGTAGTGCGCCCGTTCGCCAGTCAGTAACGGCCAAGCCCGGCCCTGCCCCCAGCCTTCAAACGGCCCGCCATCCGCATGCGTACCGTAGCCATCGTGGTTGTAGCGGTGCCAGCAGGGGCCAAACGGCGTATTGACCTTCAAAGCAGCATCGACGACTCGCAACGAGTCTTCCACGAGCGGATCGCCTGGCTTGCGAACGCCGTAGCGCACCAACTCGAGGAAACCGCCATCCGTGATGTCTTTTGCCGGGAACTGCCATGGCTGTCTGGGAGGAAGATTGTGAATGGTGAGGAGTCCGTGATTGGGATCCTCATCTGGCGAAGCATCGCCGATCGCAGCAGGATGAATGCGAATATAGTGGCGTCTAATCCCCGGAACGAGGGATCCGTCGGTAGTAACAGTCCAGCTTTCGACGTGGGATTCAAGAAAATCCGCATAGTCCTGCAAGAAGCTCGCGTCGTCCTGCTTGCCCCTCGCCCCTGCGAAATCTGCGGCACAGATCAGGGCGGCAATGCTGACCGCCAACGTAGATGGTGAATATCCGCTGTCTTCCTCCCATCTCTCTTGCTGTGTGACTGGCCCGTGCCGAACAAGGTAAGCCGCCGCAGAACGGACCATCGAATAAGGATCGAAATCCCTAAGTGCATCTTTCTTCCACAGGTGCCAAGCCAGAAGAATTGGAAAAGCGACTTCATCGAGCTGAATACCTTGCCAATGCGGGGTACCGTCAATCCAGAAGTTCTGCGCAAATCCACCGTCGGCTTGCTGGCAGCAAGCGAGATACACAAGCGCGCGCAACGGAGTGGCCGTGTCATCACAGGCAAGTAGGGCTAACGCGCTGTTCACCATATCGCGAGTCCATACCAGGTGATAGCCGCCCACGTCTTCGTCACCCTTGGAATTTCCCCACGGAATACTTGCCGATGCGATCAGCGCGCCGGCAAATGTCTTGTCCTCATGCGCCAACAGCAAGTTTCGGCTGGTCCGGTACAAGGTTCCTTTGTCGCTTGAAACCGCATCCAATTTCTTCATACGACTACAGGCCCGATGCCACTGGTCGACAAATCTCTCGCGATGTTCGGCGAACGGAGTCGCCAGCGATTGCTCGAGAACTGTTACTGCGCCATGAAGACTATCCCCGAAGGCTATGCCGACCGTGAACTCCCGACCGACGGTAAGGTTGACTTCGCCGATCACGGCCACATTGCCGTCCTCGGCCTTGTCGAATTCCCAGTCCAGTTGGAAGTCCTTGTGAAGGTCCTGCCACCCATCGCTATGTCCGACGTAACCACATGAAGTCTTGTTGAACCCGACATTAGCCCCCATCGCAAGAAATTTGCCAGCCTTCCACGCGATCAAAACGTTTTGACCTGCGGTCTTGAAGCGGCAAGCTGAATTTCCATAGCCTCCGACTTCCAGGTGAGACGCAAGCAGCGCATAGATTCGCAGTTTCTTCAGGAATTCGGGATCGCCTTCCAGTCGGGTGTTGATAAGGACACACGATTGATGGGGGTCGGAGATGACCTCTTTCACGAGCCGATAGCGGTGATCGCGGTCGGAGCATGTCACTCGATACCCCAGCGCATCGGCCTCGATGCATTCAATTTCGTTGTCCAGGTCACGCCGTTCTTCGTGAAAGAAGCTCTCACCATCCGTGATCAGGAACTGCATGTCCCTGGTTTGCGGATGATCGATGGTGGGAAAGTAGATTTCGTTGAGAATTCCGTGTGAAATGGTGGCCCGCTTTCGATCGCGCTGACCGCTGCATCATTCCTGGGCATAAATGTAGCGGTCGGCCTGATCGTTCTAATCGTTGGCGGACTACTAATTCCGAAGTCGCTAGAGTCGGCCAGGAGTAAAGAACCGCCAAATCGGTGAGGTCAGCCAACTATATTTATACCGTTTTCGTCAGGCTGGTGCGATGGAAAAACCGCGAGTCGTCAGCCCGGCAGATTAGGTTGCGGAATTTCGATTTCTGCTCTTGCGCTCGGACCTCTCAGGGAGTGCTCCCGGCGGGTCGGTGGAGCTCCTGCTGGACTGAAGGGGGCAGATTCCCGAGGTGACTGAGAAAAGTAACGGTTTGCCAGATCTCGCTGTCGGCCATGATATCTCCCCAGGCAGGCATGCCGTCCAACGCACGCCGTACTTAATGATGTAGAAGGTCCGGTTCTCCGGCAGGCTGGGCTCCATCAAGCAGGTTTGCTTCAGTCGACGGAACCGGGTTCTGCTGCCCGAGCGCGTGGCGTGCTGCTGAAGCATGCAGAGCGCTGACGGCAAGTTCCGATTCGAGCCAAGAGGGCCCGGCGTCAGACCGCAGGTCTGCATAGCCGAGCTTCAGGAAGAGCCAACTGGCAAAAGCGAGCACGACGAGCGTGACGACAATTCCCAGTGCAAAGTTTCTCATCTTGCTTTCTTTTCGGTATGACCCTCTGGCATCATGCGCTGTTTTAGGTGCCGCCCGGAACAATATACAGGGTACAACTCGCGAGGGGAGCCCGCGGTCTTGGGGCAGTGGGGATCTCTCTGATCAAACCACGCTGTCTACCAAAGCCAACTGCAAGCATCAGGCACTGCAAATTGCCAAGAAAGGCTAAAAGGCTAAGGGAAGGATGCAGGCAGCGGGTGAAAATACAGCGTGTACCCGTCTGGGCGGTCTCGAGACCTCCGACAAGGACATTCAGGATTAGCTTTCGCAGATCATAAATAGGCTCGGATAAGCGCCATCATCGCACCCGCCTTTCAGCCTGTTTGACATCTTCCTTTGATGCCGTTGTTCCGGAAGGAAAAGTGCCCTCACCGTCGATTTTATGCGTTGCTTTGGCCCGCTGCAGTTTGTTAGGACGGGAAATCACAGAGAACAGCGTGGTAGCGAGGCTCGTTGGCCGCCCATTCGATAAGGTGGCAGTGCGGCGCAACGTAGTGCAGCCAGCCAGCGTCGTCAAACAGCGGTTGACGACAGAGCGACCCATCGCAATCATAAGCGGGCTCGATCTTGATTCCCGAATGCGGTGTGAAGGAATGCACGCCGAAACCGGCAGAAAGTGCTTCAGGTTCGCCGCAGGCCTGCTCATGGACTGCGAAATTTTCATGAGCAGGCCTGCGGCGAACCTGAAGCACTTTCTACAGGTTTTTCCTCACCAGTCTAGATGTTTTTCCCGATGTCCAGGTTGGCCAAGGAACCCCGAAAAAATGAGCATGCTACGACTTGTCAGGCCTGATCAGCAAACTGTGGAGGTGGCGGGTGAGGTCGAGAAATACTGCAAGCCTCAGATTATTCGATCTAAACTGTCTAATTCTTAGCGTGACACCTCCACTCGTGCCCCATTACGTCACCCTCGTGTCGAAACTAAAGGCCTCAAGTTAAGCAGACCGATCACCCTGCTGCGCCATCCCTTTCCTGGGCTTTCCCTGCTTGCACGTCTCGGCCCGCGGCGCTATTCATGCACATGGTCGAGAAATAACCTAAGTTTGCGGGCGCGCGAAGGAAGACGCAGTTTGCGCAGGGCTTTGGCCTCAATCTGGCGAATACGCTCGCGAGTGACGGCGAACGACCGGCCAACCTCGTCCAGCGTGTGCTCCGAGCCGTCCTCCAGACCAAAGCGCATCTTGACCCTCTCCTCACGCGCGCTGAGGGTGTGCAACACGTGCGCGGTCACTTTCTTCAGGTCCAGGTTGATCATGGCCTCGGTCTGTGAGACCACGGTGCGGTCTTCGATAAGGTCGCTGAGGTGCGAATCCCCCTCCTCGCCAAGGGGCGTCTCCAGCGAGATCGGTCCCTCCATGATCTTGAGCACCTTGCGCACCTTGGCAGCGGGAATGTCCATGCGCTTGGCGATCTCTGCCGACGTGGGTTCGCGGCCCAGCGCTTGGACCAGTTGCCGCGAGGTTCGAATCAGCCTGTTGACGGTCTCGATCATGTACACCGGGTGGCGGATGGTGCGCGCCTGATCGGCAATGGCTCGGGTGATCGCCTGGCGAATCCACCAGGTGGCATTGAGAATCTAGAATATAGCTTGATTAAATTTAAACAATTTTTACATGTGCCCCTATGCACATGGCAAAACTGGGCACCCTTTGCTGATTTGATTGGGTTTATGAACACGCCGCCGAGCCTTTCTACAATGCGGTAGCGAGATATGGTCTGGCCGATCACTGGCGCGAATCTTACGTCTGCGAAACAGGCAAGTCAATCAACGCCGGGGGTGAGAACATAGCGGGATAAATTCTGCACTTGACTAGATAGTAAACAGGTGGGGTTTCGATTCGAACGCCGTCGCGATCCAGCAATTCTCAAGCGCTTTCCCAAGCATACGCGGACAAGCTGGCTGACCTCGTTAGCATCGGGCAGCTATACAGATGCCGATTGGGCGATTGGGCGGCAGTGAATGCAAGTCGTATCGAAGGAGTCCAAGCCAGAAGACTAAGGCGATAACTGCAACTGCTTTTGTTGTCGGTTGAAAGATCGCTCGTGCGATAGCAAAGCCCCAAATCGCAATTCGCGATTAGTGGGCCTCAAAACGAACAGTATGAAATAATCCGATGCCAGTCTGATCGGAATATCTAGCCGAACCAAAAACCAGTCCGAAATCTCCAACGGCCTCGGTATGACCACGATATCCATCAGCTCTGTCTTGTCCATCCACCCACAAGCTCGCTGTTTTGGCAGAGGGGTCATATCGAAGTTCATAACGATGTGGCTGATTGACTGGAATTTCAATCTCTTGCCACCATTTCTCAGGAAAAATCGTTTGTGTCAGACCCACAAAATACTGGTGGCCTTCTTGCACAAGTTCGATATCGAAGCGCCGCGAGCCAAAGTCAATATTTGCGAATAGGTTACCGCTCTCTACCATACAGATACAGGTCAACGTCCAACCACGGTTGAGGGCAAACTCCTTTTCTGAAGCAGTCAGAGTGCGGTGATGGTCCTTTCCCGATCGGTCGTCGGATTTTATTTCCAAGACGCCATTCTGCACTTCATAGGAGTTAGGTTCACCCCGTTGTTTAAACCCCGGATAAGGTGGAGAGCGCCTTGGTGTTTTTTCGATAACTAGCCAATTCTTATCGTAGGGCAAAGACGCTTCATCGTAGGGCAAAAACTTTTTCATGTCTTCCGTTATCAAGCTTCGATTGGGGTCGGTATTTTGTGAACTACTTACCTGTGAAGTTTTTACTAACGTTATTGTGCCAAGGAGCACAACTGCCGCTACCGGGACGACGAAGCCCCAAAAGAACAATTCGTTCTTTCGCGAGCGAATATATTCATCTCCTGACAAGCCGGTTTTCGGAAATACTCTATATCTCGCGGCAAGTACTCTTGAACGATCTTCCGGTTTTTAACGCCTGAATGCTTTTTAGTTGAAGCCCAGAGATTGCTATGTAGGTCCACGCAGCAACCACGCACACGTAGGCCACGTATGCGTATGGCCTTTCAGCCACTTCGCCCAGGTTGTCGATGAATTCCTTTATAGGGTCCATGTTTGTTCTTAGGCCAACGATTGTCTCTAGCCTGAAACTCCCAGTCAACTCCTAAGCGGCCGAGATTGCCTTCTTTCGGTGATTTTTGCTTTGTGGACGCGCCTTTTGTTCACCTACTTTCCGGCTTGAGCTTGGCGG
>CAVQNY010000044.1:0-385466 GCA_963714225.1 uncultured Acidobacteriaceae bacterium
TCATTCCAGTCGTGATGGTCGGGACGGAGACGGCGAACCTCGGGGTGGAGCACCATCATGAGTTGCGCTTGCTGATCTCCGACCGGATCGGCATCGAAGCCACAGTAGATCGGCAAGCCTTGCTGCAAGAGCACGAGTAACCAACGTGGATCGGCGCGAGCTCCTGACGTAGAGATGGCGCAACAGTCAGGATAAAGGACATAACAACTGAGGGCATCGATAGCTGATTCGCACAACGCAATGGTCGTGGGTGAGACTGGCCGCACACGAAAGTAGCCGAGATCTTGGCGTGAGCCGGGGGCGAAGCCACGCCAGCGTGCCGACCCTGTTCCGCGTAGTTCAGCTCCTACCGGCTGATGGTTTTCTCCCCGCAGCAGAAAGACCGCATTGGCGTGAGCGTCGGCATAGAGCGTGCCGGATTGAACCAGCGCTTCAATCAGTTTTCCGGGAAGCGCACGCTGCCGCTCGAGATAATACTTGACTGCAGACCAGCGCCGGGGGTCGGGTGAAGGCAACAGCAATGGGCGAGTTGCTGAACGAGCGGGCGATGCGGGTACAGGCAGCGAGAAGCGTTGCCGCAGCCATACCGCGGCCGCCAAGAAGTCTAGCTCCTCAAGATGCATGACGAGGTCGATGGCGCCGCCACCACCGTAGCCGCGACTCCAGTTCATAAACTGCAGGCCAGTGACAGAAAGGCTGCCTTGGGGGGTATGCCATTTCTTGTGGTCACAGCGATCCGGGCGGGCACCACACGCCCGCAGTACCGCGGGCAGGGGAATCTGGCGCAGCGCGTGGAGCTCATCGGGCCCGAGATAGCGAGTCATGCTTCGGGTTTCTCTTGCAGCGTCGGGCGCAGACTGCGGCACTTACTCATGTTGAATACGTGACTGTTTTCCGTGAGCCGATCAATCAGGGCCGCTGTCAGATGCGGATTTTTGAGAAACGAACCCCATTCGGCGAAGCCTAGGTTCGACGTGATCAGCGTACATTTTCTGCGGTGCCGCTTATGCATAAGCGTGAAGAACAGACCGACCTGCGTCGGTTCCATCTCGACATACCCTAATTCGTCCACCAGTAATGGATCGTAGGCCAGGTAACGCCCGATCACTTGCGCTTCGGAGTGATCGGCAACAGAGCGAAACAGCTCGTTGACTAGATCGGGAAACAGAACGTAACGGCCACTGGATCCCCGTTCAATGGCCTGGATCAGGAAAGCAGTGGCTAAGCTCGTCTTGCCCACGCCTGTCGGGCCAATGAAACAGAAGTTGTGATGCTTCTCCATGTACTCAAAGGCATCATAGAGCGCGAGCAGGCGTTTCTTATTCAGATTGGGTTGCCGCTCGAAGGGGAAAGTCTCCATCCGCCATAGGTCTGGAATCTTGGCCCGCAGCAGGCGTAGGCGGCGAGAGTTGGCGGCGTGGAGTTTGGATTCTTCCTCCAGCACATAGCGCAGCCAGCGAACCGGCGAAAAATCCTGCTGCTCGGCCAAAGCGACATACTCATCCCAATGCGCCAGTACACCCCAGAGGCGCAGATATTTCAGCGTGTTGGCGAACGGCTCATCCATGCGGATCCTCTTCGTCATCGTCCTCGAACATCTGGTCGTAAACGGATAAGTCGGGAGCCTCGCTCAGACGTCCTTCTTCGTAGGCCGCGCGCTCCGAGAAGCTATCATCGACCTCGACAGTAAGGTGAAGATCCATCTGACCCTGCTGCGCGGAAAGGCGCGCGATGCGCCGCAAAGTCCCGATGTCGGTAATGCGATAGCGCAGCGCGCGCTCCAGGGTTTGAACCAACAGCGCGTCGGTCATGTGTTGCGACAAAGCAAATAACTCGCGTACGAAGTGGTGCCGTGCGAGTCCGGATCTTGTGGCCAGAGCGCAGTCCAGGAACTCATTCACTGCCGGCGCGAGCGCCCGGAGCCGTTTCTCTTCCCCTTCGGTCGGCCGCTTGCGATTGTTCGGTTGATGCGGTGGCGCTGGCAGTCCGGGTGGACTGATGCGTTCGTTCCGCACTCCATCACCCGCCAGCGGATACTCCATTACACATTCCCGATTTTGGTGGATCTTCATGTGATCGCTGTAGACGAATACCTTGACGTCACCCCGCTCCTTTCCCGGTACCCAGTAGTAGTTCTTGCCCAGCTCGACATACCCGTACTGGTCGATACGTCGCTCCAAACATAGATAGGGTGCGGGCAGATGAGCAGGTACGGCTACCAAGAAGGGACGCTCCTTCTCAAACGCCTCGGCCGGAACGATACGGCCATCCCCTTGCGGCCGATGTTCCAAGCGCACCGTGGCCCACTCCAAGGCCTGGCGATTCAGATCTTCCAGACTGGCAAAGTGGCGGCCGGGAAAGAAGTTTGTCTCCGTTGTCCAGAAGCTCCGCTCTTCCCCGGCCTTGCGGTTGGCATGCCCTTTCTCATGACAAACAAAACGAAAACCGTGCTCCCGGCCAAAGTCAGCCATCTCTGGCACGATGACCGCGTTCGCTCCAGTTCCCCGCAGACGGGCCAGATTGGTGTTGTCGATGATGCATATCTTGGCCGCATAGCCCCAGAAGCAGAGGGCTTCGTGTAAGAAGCACTTCATCAGGAAGCGATTGAAGCGGCGATAGAAGCGCAGATAGCGGCGCTTGGAGTAGCGCAGATAGATCATGCTGGCGATCAGCACCGTAGTGGTGGTGCCCAGCTCAACCTGATAGGGGCTGGTGTCATGTTGCATTTCGGCGCCGGCTAGATCGGGCACGCGGCCGCAACGTTGCTGCTCGCGACCTTGGCCCAGCCCGAGCTCGTGCACGCGGCGGAGCACGGTGGAGTAGGAAACTGCCAGGCCCTCTTCTTCCACCAGCTTCTCGTGCATACGCTCTATCCATCCTTTGCAGTCCGCATAGAGCCGCCGCAGCAAGTCTTCCTCGATGCGGATCTTGTCCTGCCGTGGACCGAGCGGCATCTCGCCCTTTTGTTTCAGGATGGCGCGCACCGTGTTACGACTGAGGTGGAGACGGCGAACCATCTCGCGCAGGCTCATTCCATCCTGGTGGAGCAGGTACACCGCTTTGCGCTTGTCCGCTGCGATCATGCAGTTGCCTCACACTGTCGAAAAAAGCGCGCTGGCGGCTGAGAATCCCTGCCGTCAGCAGATGGGCCTGGGCGTAAAAGGGGGGCGACTTCAGCTTGGAATCCAGGCTTTTGCCCATCACCCGCAGCATGTACTTCTGCACCAGTTCCAGGTCGCGCAGCAGGATTCGTTCCCGCTCACTACAACCTTCGGCGTCCTGCGGAACCTGCTGCATCCAGGTCAAGACCTCGCTCGCGTGCCCGTTCTGAATCATTTCCCGCATGGACTGTGGACCGCGAAAGTAGCCGTACGCCAGCTGCTCGATCTCTCGCACGCTCATGTTTTGCCCGCTCACCGCCAGTACGAACTCCTCCACCTCCTGCTTGCCGGTCGGGTTCAGACGCATGAACGGCCGCAAGGTATACATGTAGGCATACATGGGGAAGCGGCCGGCGAAGATCTCCTCCTGCACGCGCGGGCTCATTTCTTCCAGCAGTCCCAGCCGCATGCTGACCCAGGATTTGCTGCGCGATAACTGTTCGGCAATATCGGCCACGCTCATTTTCTCCAGCCGGTGCAGCTGCTCGATGAACCGCGCCTGCTCCAGCAGGCTCAGCGCCGATTCATTGGACACGCGCAGCAGATGGACAATGGCCCCGGCTTCGTCGTCTCCCAGCGAAAGGTACGGCACATGATCTAGGCCCAGGCGCAGCGCGCAACGACGGCGCTTAAATCCGTTGAGCAAAATCTTGACCTCCCCCGAAGTGGCTCCCTCCAGGGCCTGCTCGATGCCGCGCTGCGCCATCGAAGCCAGCAGGCGCTTCTCCAGCGCCGGATTCTTCATCCGGTAGTTCTCATAGCGCACATCCAACTCCGCCAGCTCGATTTCCTGTCCCATACCGCTTCCTTCAGGGACTCTCCAGAGTCTCTTTCCAGCAACTCAGAACATAATCCCGGCGGCGACGTCGCGCCATGCTGTGTTGTCTCACAGCTCGCACCAGCATGCGCAAGATCTCTGCTTCGCTCACCCCTCGACCCTCGATCAGGCTGGTCACCATTTGCACATAGCGCACGATGCCGGAGTCAAAGCTCATCTCTTCGCCTGTTTTCCGAGACGGGTGATCGGCTCGACCCCTTCGGGGAGGCGATGGCCGCCGCGAGCGACGGCGCTGGTTGTGGAGCTGTTTTTTTACCTTTCCCTCTCGGCTGCGGTAGTACTCCACGCTGCGACGCGTAGAGTTCTGTTGGCGGTGGGCTTGCCGACACCCGAAGGCACAGCACAGATCGCGCCGTTGCGCATTTCGGGGATGAGTCAGAAAGAAAATCCGGCAATGCCGGCAGCGGCGCACATACCGTCGTAGCCGGGGTTTCTGTCTCAGCAGGGACCGGAAGACGACGTAGTACTGTCCCACCAGTTCCCGGATGGAGTCGCTGTGACGATACCAGTCCGGACAGAACTGGAAATGTTTCTGGATTTTAACGATCAAAAACCCAGCGTTTGGCTTACGATGGAGACTGCGGTTTTACACACACCCTTTGTTTTACCCTCTGGGTCACCTCGGTGACCCAAGGGAAAACAAAGGCATCTCTTCCAGTACCTCCCCCGACACACCTTTCCTAAATCTACTGCTGTTGTTGCCGCCAAGGAGTTTGATGGGCGCTAACTTAACTTATTGACGATGAGGCGGGTCAATTCTGCTGGCTCCTATAGCGCCATGCTGTGTTGTCTCACAGCTCGCACCAGCATGCGCAAGATCTCTGCTTCGCTCACCCCTCGACCCTCGATCAGGCTGGTCACCATTTGCACATAGCGCACGATGCCGGAGTCAAAGCTCATCTCTTCGCCTGTTTTCCGAGACGGGTGATCGGCTCGACCCCTTCGGGGAGGCGATGGCCGCCGCGAGCGACGGCGCTGGTTGTGGAGCTGTTTTTTTACCTTTCCCTCTCGGCTGCGGTAGTACTCCACGCTGCGACGCGTAGAGTTCTGTTGGCGGTGGGCTTGCCGACACCCGAAGGCACAGCACAGATCGCGCCGTTGCGCATTTCGGGGATGAGTCAGAAAGAAAATCCGGCAATGCCGGCAGCGGCGCACATACCGTCGTAGCCGGGGTTTCTGTCTCAGCAGGGACCGGAAGACGACGTAGTACTGTCCCACCAGTTCCCGGATGGAGTCGCTGTGACGATACCAGTCCGGACAGAACTGGAAATGTTTCTGGATTTTAACGATCAAAAACCCAGCGTTTGGCTTACGATGGAGACTGCGGTTTTACACACACCCTTTGTTTTACCCTCTGGGTCACCTCGGTGACCCAAGGGAAAACAAAGGCATCTCTTCCAGTACCTCCCCCGACACACCTTTCCTAAATCTACTGCTGTTGTTGCCGCCAAGGAGTTTGATGGGCGCTAACTTAACTTATTGACGATGAGGCGGGTCAATTCTGCTGGCTCCTATAGCGCTTTCGCAACCACGCAGGGATCCGGCGGAAGCTGAGCCAGGGCGCGTGCTTGACAGCGCCGTCGAAGCGCAAGTGCACGGCCCTGTTCAGTTGCGTGAGGATGTCGAGCTCCTAGTGGCAGATCCGGCGTTTGTGGCGACGGCCACCGGGAGAATCTTGCTTGAACTGGGGCGAGACTATGAGATTCCCGTGCGATGGCACAATGGGTTTCGACTCCTGGTCAGCGATGTTCCCGATGATTTTCGCGGCCCGGCGATGCCGCGGTTGGCGCAGCGCATCGCTGGTACAAACGGAGCGATAGACGCTGCGGTGATCGGAAGCGCCGCCGCTTCCTTGCACCAACATCCAGAGGTGTGGCAGGACTGGGGCGCCCCCGGAGAAACGCTTCAGCACTTGAAGCAACTCTGGCATGTGCTAGTACAGTACGGCTCGCCGGCCCTTGGCACGCCGCCCGTCTAAGTTCTGGTCCCGTCCTCCGCTCGATGGATCGCCGACATGGCGGCCACAATTGTCCCGTTGGGAAGGGGCAAGAAAAACTGCGGGCATGGCCGTGCGTCCAGGTTGCTTGGTCTGCGACAGACATTGCGCAAAGGTTCATTTGCGCAACGAATTCCCCCATGCGGCAATATGCCGCCTTTTGAGTTGCAGAAACATATTGCCTCATCCAACTGGATAGCAATAGGTTTGTGCAATGCAGATCGGTTATGCCCGCATTTCCACCAACGAACAGGATGCCGCCGCGCAACTGGCCGCGCTCCGGTCTGCGGGCTGTGAACTGGTCTTCAAGGAAAAGGCATCCGGCGGGCGCTCCGAACGCCCCGAGCTGCATCGCCTGCTCGGTCAACTCCGCAAGGGGGATGTTGTGGTGGTCTGGAAATTGGACCGCCTCTCGCGCTCGCTCAAGGATGTCATGACGATCATGGACGAGGTCCGGCAAGCAAAAGCGGGATTCCGCAGTCTCACTCAGGCTATCGACACCACGACACCGGCAGGCCGCATGATGATGCAGATGGTAGGGTCGTTCGCCGAATTCGAGCGAGAGATGCTGCGGGAGCGCACTAAAGCTGGTCTTGACGCCGCTCGCAAAGAAGGCCGGATCGGCGGGCGTCAGCCCAAACTGAAACCGGAGCAGCGGCGGGAGATCATCCGGTTGGTGACCAAGGGAAAAAAGACTGCTGCGGATGCTGCCCGACTGTTCAGCGTACATCCAGCAACCGTGTCACGGCTGCTGCAACAGAGCCAAAGGGGTAGACCTTAAATGAACGATCTGAATCAACATGCTCACAAGGCATCCATAGCAGGGAAAATCATCGCCAGACTGACTAAAGACGGCTTTGCGGTCGCTACCTCGGATGGAACAACACACGATCTGTTTCCCGTCGCCATGGATCCCAGGGAAGGTATGGCCCTTCAGGAATGGATCAGAAAGGAAAATCCAGCTTCGGTCATCGATATAGGGCTTGGATATGGGGTCGCGGCGATTAATGCTATTAAAGCGCTGCTGGAAACCCGTGGCGATGCTTTTTCGCTATTGACGGTGGACCCCTATCATGACAGGCGCTTTTCCGACCTCGGCCTTCAGTTCATCGGCGAGGTTGGTGTCAATAATCAAATCGAGTTCTGCAAACGCCCATCAGAACTTATTCTGCCTGAACTGCAACAGCAGGGCAGGAAATTCGATTTCGCCATAGTCGATGGCAATCACCGTTTTGAAGGTGTTTTTATTGACCTTTTCTATCTCAACAATCTTATGGCACCCAGTAGCGTGATCTTTCTCGATGACTACCAGATTCCCGGTGTCCGCAAGGCAGTTGCCTTTTTCCTGTCCAACATACAGTGGACCATGGAAGAAGTTTCCGAAGCCTCTGAAACGCACCAATGGGCCGTCGTCCGCACACGGCATGAGCCGTTGGAAAGAACGTTCAAAGATTTTATTGATTTCTGATTGACGATTTTGTCCTAAAAGTCATGACAGATTCCGTCAGAGAGCCCTAAACAATATAGTCCCGCTGCTTCAATATGGTATGTCTCTTAGAGTGCGTCACTGTACCATTCATACCTCCTTCCCTTGTAGATCCAAGGATCCAAGGCCGTGCTTCAACGCAACGTAAGAAGGAATGTGAAAGAGTGTTTAGCTAAAGCTCTTCCTTAACGTCGCCACCGAGATGTGTGGCCATCCCAAGTTCACCGCAGTCGGGGTCCGCAGTACGCGCAGCTGGTTAAAACTTTCCCAGCCAAAATGTAGTTGTAGTCTTGGATCAACTTTGGAGCAGGCCAAGGATGCGTTCTATAGCTGTCAATGGAACAGGACGCGATGCACTTTGTGGGATTTGTCGCAGATGAAGTCAAGCGCATATTGACGGATCAGATCAAACTCTGAGACCTAGAATCTGCTCCTCAGTCCCTGAGTCGGTTGCGGCACAGAGCCCGGACGGTCGAGGAGGAAAACTGTAACTTGCTCGTAGGGTTGTCCGCCGACGTTAACGGCGCGGTGAACGCCCTCGCTCTCCATCACGGGCGATGCCGTTTTCGACATGGCTACAAAGGTACCTGTCTTTAAGACGACCCGCGTCTCATTCGGGGTCCCCCAACGCTGCTGTCACTAGTTCTGTGTCCATGTATTCAGTGAGTTCTTTCACCTTGCCCTCCGAAATGCGGAAGACAAAACAATACCTGTTGTTGTAAGGTCCGCCCTTCTTGGTAGTGTTGTTCCCGCTAGCCTCAACCACAACGTGGTCACCTTCAGCAATGAAGCGGTGCGCCGTCGTCCTAATCCTGCCGTTGATCTTGGAACGTAATGTCCCGAAGAGTTCGGTGAGGACGGCCTGCTTCCCGTCATATGTCTTGGACCATTTTGTGCTGCCAGTAACAGTCCATCGGAAGTCATCGGACATGCTCTCGACGAAGGGTTCGGAATTCCCTTTCGACAGCTCAGCAAAAATGTGTTGCATGAGTTGCTTGTTCTCAGATGCGCTCATTTGGATGTCTCCTGAAATTCCTGAAATGCATACATGGCTGGTGCACGGTATTTTCAGGTCGAGGCGTTCGGTTTACCTGCCCGTCATTCTGTTCAGGCACTCTTTTTGGAGGTCATGGCATAAGACGCCACCCAACTCTGTTCCACTTTACTACCAATCTCTGCCACGGCATGGCCTCGTTAGGAGCCAAACGCAATCGACGAACCATGATATTTCCATGTTCAATGAGAGTTTCGTCGGTCATTCTCGTCTCTGCTGCCGCTTGCGCGCGAAGCCCCGCGGGTGCAGCTTGAGCCTTTTGGCGAAGGACCTCGTCCTCGTGGCGCGCGGCCCAGCGTGAGTTTATGGCGTGCCGCAGCAGGCACCCTTCTCTGCTACCCGCGCCCGTGGCTCTTTAGCCATTCGATGATGTCGATGTCCAGGCGCATCGTTACCGGCTTTTTCGGAGGCCGGTAGAATTTTCCGACTTCCACGCCGCTCCAGTCCACCACTTCCCGAGCGTCTGACAAATCAATGTCGGCGTCGGTTTTGGCGGCGATGACGGCGGCTTGCCGCTTCTGTTCTTTTGTGAGCGTCTTCATAGGGTTTCCTCTCCTTGCTGGTTGCGGCTCGGGCCGAGATCAACCGAATCACCTCTTCGCCCTTTTCATCGGCGAACCATGTGTGAACAACAAAGAGAATCGAGCCTGGGCTAAATTCGCCGACCGTGTTGTACCGTTCCTCATCCTCATCGTGAAGAACGTCCGGAATCGTCATAGCGTATGGGTCATCGAAGATCAGGGCGGCTGTTGGGAAATCAACGCCGTGTCTCGCGAGGTAGTATTTGTTCTTTGCTCATCGTATTCGAATCGCATCCAGTGACCCAGACACAAGATACCACTGTGTACATACACACCCCAGCATGGGCTCTGAAACCAGACCAAATTTACAAGTCGATGCAAAACTTCTCACTCACTTAAATCTGATTACAACAGTCACCCGTCTTTGGCGGCAAAAGGTTTTCGCCAACCATCGACTACAACGGAAATTTGAAGTACATTCTTGCTGCCAAGATTGAGGGAACCTCAGCAATGCGACTTTCTGTTGCCGTAGTAATGGTTGTGGCATCGTCTTCGTTGTGCTGCTGATCTCGCAATTATTCTCTTGTGGGGCCGGTTGGGCTGGG
Source organism: uncultured Acidobacteriaceae bacterium (assembly GCA_963714225.1). Taxonomy (GTDB): domain Bacteria; phylum Acidobacteriota; class Terriglobia; order Terriglobales; family Acidobacteriaceae; genus Sulfotelmatobacter. Next base: position 9,662 of record CAVQNY010000044.1, read on the forward strand.
GTCTCCGTCGCGATCAGTTATCCGCAAGCGCACTTGATGGACAATAGTCAATCATGCTGATCACCATTCACGATTTGCGGCGCTTTGCCGTCGCTCGCAGCCTCTTCACGCCCACCACGCTAAAACGCGCCCTCCACAGGCTCGGCTTTGTGCAGGCAGATCCGATCCGAGCGCCCGCGCGCGCTCAGGACCTTATGCTGCGCCATCGCGTCAAGGACTACCGTGCCGGCGACCTCGAACGCCTGTACACGAAACTTGGCATCGAGGAGGACTTCTTCGTCGTTTACGGTTTTGTGACCAGATCCTTACAGGCGCTGATGCATCCGCGCTCGGATACTGGCGTACCTGCCGAAGGCCGTCGGCCCTGGTCCCCCGCACGCAGGAAGCAGGCACAACTTCTGCTGGAGTTCGTACACAAACATGGTGCAGTACACCCGCGCGAAGTAGATCGGCATTTCTCTCACGGCAAAGTGAGGAACTACTGGGGCGGTTCGTCCAACGCCACGACCCATCTGCTGGCCGCCATGCATTACCGCGGGATGCTGCGTGTGGCGCGGCGCGAGGGCGGTATCCGCCTCTACACTGCGCACCAGCACGGGCTTGAACCGACCGATGCCGCCGAGCGCCACGCGCGGATCGACGCGCTTGTCGATGTGGCCGTCCGAATCTACGCACCCCTGCCCGGTGCGTGCCTGTCGGACCTTGTGCGTCGGCTGCGCTTTGCAGTGCCGCAATGGCACGGCGACCTGAAGAGTGCCTTGCAGCGGGCCAAACAGCGGCTCTCATACACCCGCGTCGATGGCGTCGACTGGTATTGGCCAGCCGAAGAAAAGGCGGCGCGCTGTGCGCCGCAGGACAGGGTACGCCTGCTGACGCCCTTCGACCCTGTGGTGTGGGACCGCGACCGCTTCGAGCTATTGTGGGGCTGGGTGTACCGTTTCGAGGCGTACACACCGACACCGAAACGCAAACTCGGCTATTACGCCCTGCCGCTGCTCTGGCGCGACCGCGTGATTGGCTGGGGCAACCTCTCGGTGAAAAACGGTGAGCTCAAATCTGAGTTCGGCTATGTTAAATCGCAGCCACCATATGATCGTACCTTCAACCGCGAACTTGAAGCTGAGCTGGATCGCATGCGAGCCTTTCTGGGCCTTGAGTCCTGACGATAGTGGACCCGGTTACTCCAGCTCTAGCATATTGGCACGTACGCCAAAGCCACTGACGAGTATAGACGCGACGCAATCCGCAGCCTTGAGCAACAGCGAGCCACACATTTTCCTCGACAGTACGTCGCGACGAAGCTTCGATCCGACGCACGAGACCGCTGGTTCAAGAACGAAAGACGAGTGCTGGTCACTCGCTCAGGGATGGTCGGCAAACCTTCCCTAATCGGTAAAGTAAGGTTTGCCCGTATCCAACCGGCAACCGGCTCAATGTCGGTGAGACTCGGCGATTTTGCACTCATCTCGCGAGGACGGATCCGACAAGGCTAGTCGTACGCGTATCTGCTAGCTCTGCTGCCTCTTTTGCATTATTCCGAAAGCAGAATGATCTCAGTAAAGCGTCTTCATGCGTCGGATCAGCTTACGGCTGGGCCTTCAGCGCTTGGTCTCTGAGGCAGGGCATGTTTCGTCAAAGTGATCAGTTGATCTCGAAGCGCCGCGAGAATCTCACGAGATAACGCCTTGTCGTTGACAGCGCGGGCGAGAGACAAGCCCCCGATGCCAGCGCTAAGCAAGAGTATCGCTTGGGCCCGGCGCGACGCTGCGCCCCCACCCTTCAGCCGGTCGGCGGAGTAGCCAAGACTGTGTTTCACACGCTGTGTGAAGACCGTCCTTATACCTGTGCTCGCGTGACGAACGTCGCCAGCCAGGGCCGTTATCGCGCAACCCGTTCCAGGGCAGTCGCAGTGCTCTTCTCCTAGGTAGAAGCGCAACAGTGCAGGCAGGTCTTCCGCCTCCTGCTCCCATCTGTCGAGATCCTTGAACGCCTCCGCCAGTGCTTCGATGACCAGTTCGTCACGGGACTTGAAATGTTTATAAAAGCCGCCGACGCTGCTACCTGCTTCCTTCATTACGTCTGCGACTCCGATCCCCTCGAGCCCGAGCTCGCGGAAGCGCTTGGCAGCCACGGCAACGATCTTGGAGTGGGTGACCGCCTTGTCAGTCTTCGAGCGTCTCATGGTTGTCTCTCCCAGAACTGCGAGGGGATAAGATTACCTCGCAATTCGTTAGAGTACATTGCTGCTCCAAATTATTCACGACCACAAAAGCCAAATTTCGCAACGGAGGTGGAGACGTACACCCCAAGATAGCTTCTTCGCTCAAGCAGCGCTAGGAGTAAAAAGCAGGCTTGACTTCTAACAATACACCAGACCCCATTCGCAGCAGCCCTACTATTTGGACCAGGGCGACGAAACACAATTCGGAGCGCGCGGAAATATTTTTGTATCTTTAGGAGTATGTCTATACTCTAAACCGCTGTACACGGAGAGATGCGATTCGCAGATTCAACGGGGGAAATATGAAGCTCATGGGCAACACGATTTTGGTGACCGGTGGCGGATCCGGCATCGGACGGGGTCTGGCAGAGGCATTTCATAAGCTGGGCAACCAAGTGATCGTCGCGGGACGCCGGAAGGCCAACCTAGCTGACGTTGTGCAAGCAAACCCAGGCATCGACTCCGTGGAGTTAGATGTCTCCAACCGGGAGAGCATCGCTTCCGTCTCGAAAGAGTTGATTACCAAATATCCGAAGCTCAATGTGCTTCTGAACAACGCGGGCATCATGGCGCTGGACGATGTCTCCAAGCCCATTGACGACAGCCTCTTGACCTCGCAATTTGAAACTAACTTCTTTGGCACGGTGCGGATGACGAGCGCGTTGATCGAGCACCTCAAGTCTCAGGAATCGGCGACGGTCTTGAATGTATCGTCTGTGCTTGGCTTCGTGCCCATGGCATTTGCGGCACTCTACAGCGCAACGAAGGCTGGCATCCATGCGTACTCGATGGGGCTCCGCTATCAGCTCAAAGGAACATCGGTACAGGTTCAGGAAATCGCTCCGCCGTGGGTCCAGACGGACCTGCTGAACAGCAGTGAAGAACCCCGTGCGATGCCGTTGAAGCCCTTCATTGGGCAGACGATTGAGGCGTTGGGAACCAGTGACAGCGAAGTACTCGTGGAGATCGCCAAACCTTACCGGGCAAATCCCGGAGTAGACGAAGCAGCCTTCTTCCACCAGATGAATGATCGGTTTTCACAGGGATAATACAGGGCTCGCACGCATTGTAGGGTGCGAGCCCTCCTTTCGGAAATAAAGGACGCTGTGCTGCTGCTATCGATCCCAGCGGCGCAGGCCAACGCTCACGCATGGAGATGAATATGTCTAATCACACTCAAAATCCACTTCTGACTCCACACCGACTCGGAGATCTCCTACTGAAGAACCGTGTCGTGATGGCTCCTCTCACGCGCACACGAGCCGAAAATCCCCGGCACGTTCCAAACGACCTCATGGTTGAGTACTACTCGCAGCGTGCCAGCGCGGGACTGATCATCACGGAAGGAACCTGGGTGAGTGAGCAAGCACAGGGGTGGTATGGGGTGCCAGGCATCTACAACGAAGAGCAGGGACGGGCGTGGAGGAATGTGACCGATGCAGTTCACGAACGTGGTGGCCGTATCTTCGCCCAACTTTGGCACCCAGGTAGCGTCTCACACCACAGCCTCTATCCGGATGGGCGTCAGCCGGTGGCCCCCTCCGCCATCAACCCCGAGCAGCTTGTTCATATCCGCGACGGCTCTGTCATGAGCGATCTTCCGCGCGCAATGTCGAGACAAGACATCAAGAGAACAGTTTCGGATTACAGACATGCTTCGCTCATTGCGCGGGAGGCAGGATTCGACGGAATCCAGTTGCAGGCGGGATACGTATACCTCATCAACCAGTTTCTACACGAAACAACGAATCGCCGGATAGATGAATACGGTGGAAGCATCGAAAATCGCTCACGCTTTCTGTTTGAAGTGCTTAACGCGGTCCTCGAAGTATGGCCCAGCCAGCGGGTCGGTGTGAAGACCGGCCCGATGATGAACGAACTGGGCGCCTTCAAGGCCGTAGATTCAACCCTCGCCGTCAGCGAATACGTCTATGAAAGGCTGGGTCCCTACAACCTTTCGCACGTCCTGCTCATGCGACAAAACGCAGATTTGACCGATACCCCCATTGAAGCGCTCTCTGGGGATGCTGTGATTCATCATTTCCGAAAGCGGTATGAAGGCTCTCTCATTTTGAACGTCGGAATCAACGCGGAACATGGAGCGCGTCTGATCAGGGAGGGAGCAGGTGACTTCGTGGCGTTCGGACGAGCCTACATCGCCAATCCCGATCTGGTGGAACGTATTGCCTCCGGCGCACCGCTCAACGACGGACGGCCCGAGGGGTACTACGGATCCTCTCACATCGGATATACGGACTATCCGTTCCTTATTTCGGAGGTGCCGAACCTCGTGCCACCGATAAGCCAGGTGTAATCACATGGACGATCTAACCTTCTATCGAGACCGCTTCCAGGTGGAAGCCGGGTTTACCCGATCCGTGCTTGAACAGCTACCGCCTCCTCTTGTGGATTTTCGTCCGCATCCAAAGGCGCCATCGGCCGGTCAGCTCTTCTGGACGATTGTTCGGGGGCTGCAGATACGCCTGGACATTGTGACAACCTATGAATCGGATGGGCCAGCTGCCGAACCTCATCCCTCTCATCAGGAGATGCTGGCCTCATATCTCGACCTGACTGAACGGCTCGCCGAAGAGCTGGGCGCTGTTGATGAGAAACGCTGGACAACAAAGGCCCAGTTCCAGGTGAATGGGCGGATCTTATTGGACTGGCCCGTTTGCGACATACTCTGGATGTTTCACTTCGATGTGATTCATCATCGTGGCCAGCTCACAACCTACCTGCGGCCTCTAGGAGCCCGAGTACCTTCCATCTATGGCAAGTCAGGAGATGATGCAGCGGAAGGTCTAGACCGGTGATGAACCTGAGATGAGATTTACAAAGAGCGCGATTTTTTGGAGAAGAGTTCCGATGGCTTAGCATCGGGGGAGTGGTCGGAGCGGGATTGCCCCATCGATCACTCCAAGAGCATTGGCCGTGACAAACTGAGTCGCCAAAAGAATGAAGGATGGGGCGCAAAAATCATTGATCGCCTGTCGGAGGTCTGGCCAAAGCATTCCGGGAAATGCGTGGATTTCGAGCCAGGAACTTGAAATATATGCGCGCATTTGCCGAGTCCTACCCTGACCAAGAGTTTGTGCAACAGGTTGTTGCACAATTGCCCTGGGGGCACCAGATCAGGATTCTGGACAGCGTAAAACAAGCGGCCCGGGGCGGCTGGAGTCGGAATGTCCTGGTCCACCAGATTATTTTGGGTATGGGTTGGTCGCCCGCATGAGGAACCGTCCGTTGTCTGCGAATCGAATTGCCCGCGCTCGGTGCGACCATCGAAATGGACGTTCTTGGCGAACCATTGCATCAAGGTTTCAGTTGAGGGATAGGCTTGCCGTCGGAACCAAAGCGCTCGATCCTCGCGTCTTTTTCAGGTCCAACAAGCACGTTTTAGACGGCGCACGCCGTTCGCGTCAACGAATACAACTCCGATTCGCCGGCATCGTTGAGAAAGAGATAACTCGACGCCCCGCCTGGACAATCAAACTTTACGTGCGTACCTTTGTCGTCCACCGCCAATGCCGCTGTTGGTCTTGTGGACAGCTTAGCGTTTGTTGCGCTCGGCCACGTTGAAAAACGACCGCATCCGCGCGCAGGTTGCGGCGCAACCTAGCCCTGCGTTTTACTGTCCCGATTCCTGCAAACCGCGGTACTTCATCATGGGCTCGACGGTCGGATCCTTGCCGCGCCAGGCGGCATACATCTTCGCTAGGTCTTCCGTGTTGCCCCGCGACAGCACCATCTGCCGGAAGCGGTCGCCATTGGCGCGCGTCAGACCGCCGTTATCTTCAAAACACTGGTACGCGTCGTCATCGAGCATCTCCGCCCATAGATAAGCGTAGTAGCCTGCGGAGTAGTCTTCGCTCACGTCCCAGATGTGGCGGAAATAGCTGGAGCGGTAGCGCGGCGGCACCGCGCTGAGCAGCAGATGCATCTTTTCCAGCGCTTCTTTCTCAAACGTATCCGGCGGCTGCAACGGCGCGCTGGCCGGAAGCATGTGCCACTGCAGGTCAAGCTCGGCAGCCGCGACCACTTCAGTCACTTTGTATCCCTGGTTGAAAGTCTCAGCTTTCCTGATCTTGGCCGCCAACTCGGTGGGCATGGGCAAGCCCGTCTTGTAGTGCCGAGCATAATGGTCCAGGACCGCGGGATAGAGCGCCCAGTGCTCATTGAATTGTGAGGGGAACTCCACAAAGTCTGCCGCAGTTGCGGTGCCCGACAGGCCGGGATACTCGGTGTTCGCAAACATGCCGTGCAGGGCATGCCCAAACTCGTGGAACATGGTCGTCACGTCGGTAAAGCTGATAAGGGCCGGCTCGCCCGGCGCTGGCTTCGGCAGATTCGCGACGTTGTAGACCACCGGCAGCGTGCCCAGAAGCTTTGACTGGTCCACGAACACGTCCATCCATGCGCCACCGTTCTTGTTGTCGCGTTTGAAATAGTCGCAATAGAACAGCGCCAGCGGCTTGCCGTCCGCATCCGAGACCTCGAAGACCCGAACCTCCGGGTGGTAGACCGGAATATCCTTGCGTTCCTTGAAGGTGATTCCGTAGAGCTGATTGGCCGCGTAAAGGACGCCGTTTTCGAGCACATGGTTCAGCTCCAAGTACGGCTTAACCTCTGCCTCGTTCAGATCGTACGTCGCTTTGCGCACCTGTTCGGAGTAGAAGTCCCAGTCCCAGGGTTGTAGAGTGAAGCCGCTCTTCTGCGCGTCGATGACATCCTGTATATCCTTGCCCTCGCTCACTGCCTTGGCGGTCGCACCGGGTACCAGGGCATCCATGAACTTCAAGGCGGCCTCTGGTGTTTTCGCCATCTGGTCTCCCAACTTCCACGCCGCGTGGTTGGGATAGCCGAGCAGTTGTGCCCGTCGCGCACGCAGTTGGGCCATGCGAGAGATGATGTCACGCGTATCGTTGACATCGCCGCGCTCCGCACGGTTCCAGGATTTTTCGAAGATGGCCTCTCGTGTCACCCGGACGCTGAGCGAGGCCAGGTCGGGCTGCTGCGTTGTATTCTGCAGCGGGAGAACATAGCCTTTCTGCTCGCGGCTCTGCGCGGCCTGTGCGGCGGCGGCGACCTGCGCGTCGCTCAAGCCGGCAAGCGCATTCTTGTCCGCAATAGCGTAAGCTCCGTCCTTCGTAGCGGCGAGAAGCTTTGTCGAAAAGGCCGTAGACAGCGTCGAGATTTCCTGGTTTAGTCTCTTCAATTCGGTTTTGTCGGCATCCGGGAGATTTGCGCCGGAGCGGACGAACTTTTCGTAGGTGACCTCAAGCAGACGCAGCGATTCCGGATCGAGACCGAGCGACTCGCGCTGTTTGTAGAGGGCAGCCACGCGAGCAAAACATTTTGCGTTTAGGTAGATGGCATCGTAGTGGGCCGCTAGCTTCGGCGCCTCTTCTTCTCGTACCTTCTGCAGCACAGCATTGGCATTCGCCTGGCTGACCGCGCCGAAAACGGCCATCGCCCGGCGCAGGAGTTGACCGGTCTTCTGCATGGCAACCAGCGTATTCTCGAAGGTCGGCGCCGCCGGACTGTCCGCAATGGCCTGCATCTCAGCGAGTTCCTCGGCCATGCCCGCCTCGATGGCCGGCTGATAGTCCTCATCCTTGATCTTGTCGAAGGGAGGGGCATGGAACGGCAACCGACTCGGCGCATAGAACGGGTTCGACGGGCCGAACTTCGCATCGGCGGCCATAGCGGGAATGTAGATGACCCCTGGCGCGATGGCACCAGACAAAATAAAAGCAATCGTGTGCTTCAGCATACCCTTCCCTGTGTGTAATGGCATGGTGTGGATCCGGACTGGAAGCCCGTGCGCCATGATTGTAAGAGAACTCCCGCGTGTCCCGCCAGTATTCTGCCAGGGGGTCTTTACAGGGCTGTTCGAGGATAGAAAACCGAACATTCCTGGATGCGTTCTCAAGCGCCGCAATCGTTATTCCTTAACGTGTAGACTGAGAGCATGCAAAGGAGCGAAATCCTACAAGACAGCCGGCGCCTTTCGTGCCGCGCTCGAAACTCGGTTGCAGACTCGCGCGCGCGAGCAAGGCACTGATATGCAGCGCCTGCGGCCGGCAAGTGGCTTCGACCGCTTCCTGGCGCGAATGGTTTCGAAGGGGCCGAAGGCGACGTATCCATGGGTACTGAAGGGCGGCTACGCCATGGAGTTGCGGATGCATTTCGCGCGGACAACCCAGGACGTCGACTTGACGCTGCACGATGGCACGCGTCTCTCGAAAGATCCGAAAGAGCGGGGTGAACAGGTGCGCGCCATGCCCCAAGAAGCGGCGGCGACGCTTTGACGACTATTTCGAATTCCTGGTCGGAGAAGCGAGAGAAGATCTGGACGGCGCTCCGGAAGGCGGCAGCCGGTATCCCGTCCAAGCACGAATGGATGGACGAGACTTCGCAATACGATAGTTTTAGTTACAAATGAAGCACATGAATTTCATGCGAAAACTCCAGTTTCGTCTTTGTGGTCTCCTTCTTGTTCTGCTGCAACTCGGCTTCGCGCAAGAGGTCAGTTTCCGTATCACGCCTCTGCGCCCGGTGGAGGAGTTGCGCGCAGAAGCGCTCAAGCAGCAGCCACCAGGCGAGCAGGGGACTTTCCTCAAACCTGATCTGGTGGAGTTGGTCAAGCTCGATCCCACGATCAAGCTCGACATCCGCTACGCCACTACGAACAATTTTCTGGGTACGCCCGTTTACACCCAGGCGCGGGCCTTTCTCCAACGGCCAGCGGCGGAAGCGTTGCTTCGCGCCCATCGCGAACTCCAAGCTCAGGGATACGGTTTGCTCATCCACGATGGCTACCGGCCGTGGTACGTCACGAAAATCTTCTGGGATGCCACGCCCGACGACAAAAAAATTTTCGTCGCTGATCCGGCAGCAGGCTCCAAGCATAATCGCGGATGCGCCGTGGACCTGTCCTTATATGATTTGAAAACGGGCAAGGAAGTGAAGATGCCCAGTGGCTACGACGAAATGACCGATCGCGCTTTTACCGACTATGCCGGCGGCACGTCCGACGAGCGCGCTCGTCGCGCCCTTCTGCGCCAAGCCATGGAAAAACAGGATTTCCAGGTTAATCCCAAGGAGTGGTGGCACTTCGACTATAAGGATTGGAAACAGTATCCAATCCTGAATGTGAAGTTTGAAGATCTCCGACAGTAGAGATGTTGCCACAGCTCAACGCTGAGAAACATTGATCAATTTCGGCAGCATCCAGCGATTGATCAGTCGCTCGTAGGTCGGCTCCGGCAGTTGTACCAGCCGTGGCTTGCGTGCCGGATCGAGCCAGGTAAGCAGGGTTTCCAGTTCGGTTTGCGGCATAGCAGTGCATCCAGCCGTGCCCTGGTCGTGGCTATGCCAAATGTGGAGAAAGACGCACGAACCGCCGCCCGGCTCGGGTAGGTTAGTATCGCCAGTAACGGTGGCGTTGTGATCTATGACAACTCCCCAGCGGTACGACTCACCGGCGCTCCGCATGTGCTCTGAGCTGTTCCAGTCGGGAGCGTCGACAGAGCGGTCCACAAGGCGGTTATAGTGCTTCGAGCCAGGGTCGTCGACGCATTCGATCGATGAGGTCAGGTTCAGATACGGCATCTTCAGTCCCCGGAGTGGCTCAGAATCGTAGCCGAATGCGGTGCCCAGAGCGAAGACGCCTGCGGGCGCCCTGCCGTCTCCTTCCCTTTTGACCGGGTCGGCTGCTGACCGGACTTGAGCATCATCGGTCGGAATGACGCCGATACCCCACCCTAAGCCATTCTTGCCGACGACAATCGAGATCGGGTCGCCCACGGGACGCCATTTTTCATGCACAGTGGCGCGCTCATATCGCCGCAACCGTCCTTCAACCGCATTCCAGTCCGAAGTAGTGACTACGATCATCTGCGTGGAACGCGCGAGAGGATCGGACTTCAACGTGCCGGCCTGAGCCCGGCCAGACACACCCCAGCCTGCGATCCCCAGAAGACAAAGGAGAATGGATAAAGGTTTCATCAACAGCAGTGTAAGGCTATCAATTGCTGCTGCGCCATCCAGGAAGAATCCACCACTCACAGGTGCGAACAAGTTTGGGGCCGGCCGGCCCTATACCGCGCTGCATGTTAGAACGATTGCGTGAAGCGGGCCCCCAGGAATTCGCCCCAGCTTCGCTGTGGCCTTGAACTACGGGATGGGATCGAGGTCGTTCGGCACTGCTGGCAATCGCATACGTCATTACCCCACTTGGAAAGAAAGCTGAAGTGGTAGAGCCGCCAACAACAAGATTGGTGATGGAAATGGACGGAACGAGCCGCCAGCCGAGTCTCCCGGTGCGAATGCGGCGGTCGGATTCGCCCGCACATCTGCTGGTTCGGCGAAGTGCCGTTCGGCTTGGATCGTTCAAGCGTGGTCGAACCCGCCGCCAGCTTTGTCGCTCCAGTCAATGGTCTTGCGCGGACAATCTAGGTCGGACCGGAGAAACCTGCGAACGCATCCGCGTTCACCGAATGCCATTTGGATAAAGCTGGGGAGGTGCTGCCCAGCTTCTTGTAGGATTGAAACTCAATGACCACATTCCGAGTTGCGCTTGCCAATGTTCGCTTCCCATCGACGCCTGCGGAATCCGTCACACTGGCGACCCAAGCCATCGCTCAGGCAGGCAGCGAGGGCGCCAACATCATCTGCTTCCCCGAATGCTACGTGCCCGGCTATCGAGCTGAGGGAAAACAGATTCCTCCGCCTGATCCTGCATTTCTGAATCGCGCTTGGGGCGAAATTGCACAAAGCGCAGCCAAGACCAATATCGCGGTAATCCTTGGCACCGAGCGGGTTGTTGATGGCTCTCTGCTCGCTGCCGCACTGGTTGTCAATCGGGACGGGAGCATTGCGGGTTTTCAGGATAAAGTCCAGATTGATCCGTCCGAGGAGGGCACATACGCACACGGCGCGGGAAGATGCCTCTTTGAGATTGACGGTGTGAAGTTTGGCGTGGTGATCTGCCACGAAGGATGGCGCTACCCTGAGACAGTTCGCTGGGCGGCAAAGCGTGGTGCGCAGATCGTGTTCCATCCGCATTTTCATGAGGCGGAGGCTGGCAGTTACGTTCCAACCAGTTTCGCCGATCCCGCAAATTCATTTCACGAGAAAAGCATGTTCTGCCGTGCCGCCGAGAATACTTGCTGGTTCGCAAGCGTGAATTGTGCCAGCCTCGGTTCGCCAACAACGTCTGCCGTAGTACGTCCGGACGGAACGCTGTTGTGTTACCAGCCGTACGGGAAAGAAGGGCTATTGATTGGGGACATTGATCTGAGCGCGGCCACGGGCCTGCTAGCAAGTCGTTGCAGAACGGATGCGATGGCGTCATCCTGACGCACAAGGCTACTGTTCTCCACGGAGTAGGATTCAGATTGAGGGCACTGTGGTGAAAGAGTTGGACTCGGCTAAAGTTCTTAGCGCAATAAATCGACTGCGTGCCTCTCGACCAGACGTGTTCGGAGCCGATGGACACGGTTTCGTGCTGAATCCGCATTCAGAGTCAGCCGACCGAAGTCGATCGGGATTCCCCTTTCGTCGCATCCCGCGCACTTGTATCAGACGTAGTTTGTAGTTTTGGATCAACTTTGGAGCAGGCCAAGGACAGCTGGAACTCAGTAACCGCAACCAAAGCGATGCACTTAGATGAAATTGGGGCCTGCTTGTAAGGCAGGCGCTCTGACCAGCCGAGCTAACTGCCCCCTCGTAGCTCTACTCGACACTACCGCGGATTTCGCACGGCAAGTCCCAAGCAGGCCGGAACGCGATTGAGAAGACCGCGTGCAAACCGCTCACCAACGAGTCTAGGCAAACTCGGTCAGACATGACACCGGCACTTCCCCATCCGCCAACCGTTCTCTCCCCTGCTAGACTGACGCGGTGCGCCGTTTGATCGTCAATGCCGATGACTTTGGCTTCACCGCGGGTGTCAATCGCGCCATCGTCGAAGCTCATACTCACGGAATCGTGACTTCCTCCACGCTGATGGCCAACGGGCGCGCCTTCGAAGACGCCGTGCGTTTGGCGAAGTCTGTTCCTCGTCTCAGTGTAGGCTGCCATGTTGTACTGATCGACGGCGAGCCTGTTCTTGATGCGAAACTTTTGCCTTCCATTACTTCTGCACATTCCACCGGCGGCCGCTTCCGCGACAGGCTGCAATCTTTTGCCGTCCGTGCGCTGGCTGGCCGCCTGGATTCGGACGAAATCGAAGCTGAGGCGAGCGCGCAGATTCGCAAGCTGCAATCGGCCGGCGTCAGCGTCTCCCACCTGGATACCCACAAACATACGCACTTGTTTCCGGCGGTGCTGCGGCCCCTGCTACGTGCTGCCCGAATCTGCGGCGTGCGCGCCATTCGCAATCCGTTCGGCCCGCGCAAGCCGCTGAAGTCCAGTGAACTGTTGGCGCGCCCCAGCCTCTGGACGCGCTATGCCGAGGTACAAATTCTTCGCACTCTTGCCTCCACATTTCGCGACTCGGCCAGCCGGGAGGGCCTGGTGACTCCCGATGGCACGCTCGGCATCGTCGTGACTGGCGCGCTGGACGAACAACTCTTCCGCGGCATCGCCGCAATCATTCGCGAAGGCACCTGGGAATTCGTCTGCCACCCAGGTTATAACGATGATGATCTGAAGTCGGCCGAGACCCGGCTGCGCGCATCGCGTGAGAACGAGTTGCGCGTTTTGACCATGCCCAAAGCACGGGAACTGCTATTGCGGCAAGGAATTGACTTGATTTCGTACCGCGAACTGATTCCGGCCGGTACCGGCCCATAGTGTTTTCAGGGACATTCAGACGCGCCACTCTGGGCTCGACGTACTTTCGTAACCTTAAGCAACTTCTCCCCGAAGGTTAACATCGCATTAGATCCGGCTCAGAATATCCAGGCTGGGAGGCCCTTAATCATGCCTGCCTCTGGGGCAGCCCCTCGTGCGACGTTGGACCTGCGCATACGTGTGTGGGGAATGGGGGCTAACGACCTACCCTTCCATCAGAATGCCACGGCTAAGAATGCCAGCCTGACGGGGCTCTGCATTACCGGCCTCGAGCATGCGTTGAAGGTGGGCGACGTCATCGGCGTCCAATACGAGACGAAGAAAGCTCGTTGCAAAGTAGTCTGGGTGATGGAAGCCGGGGGATCAAAGAAATTTCAGGTCGGGGTTCAGTTGGTGGCGGACCAGGAGTGCCCATGGATTTCCGAACTGCCCCCGGAAATGCGGTCCAACCTTCCGGCTTCCTCGGCTGACAATCGCCGACGGTTTCAACGTCATAAGATCTCGTTCCCCCTGGAATTCCGGGACGAACGCGTGAATATCCCCATGCGGTTAAATGCCACCGACATCAGCGGGAACGGCTGTTATGTTGAGACCGCTATGCCGTTGCCTGTTTCCACCTCGCTGCGGCTGGATTTCTGGATCGACCAGGAGCGCGTCTCCACTACCGCTATCGTCCGCACGCGCGATCCTGGAGTCGGCATGGGCATCGAATTCTCGGCCCTGCCTGAAGACTGCAAGAAACGCCTCCAAAACCACTTGGACAAGCTGGACCCTGGCCTTTCCAAGCTGGGACAGAGAGCCTCCGAGTAGTTCTCCGGGCCGCAAATCACTTTTTCGGCCCCCCAAAATTCAGTCCGTGCCCGGTAGAATCTGCATCCTCTATTGTTTCCGGCCATCGAATTACAGAACCTTACAGGACCACTAGAAAGGGCGGGCCTCAACGGAATGAAGATTGGGATCACCTGTTATCCCACCTATGGCGGCAGCGGGGTGGTGGCCACGGAACTCGGTCTGGAACTGGCCCAGCGCGGCCACGAGATTCATTTCATCTCTTATGCCCAGCCCATCCGGCTGCGCGGCCAGGAACCCAACATTCACTATCACGAAGTCGAAGTGTCGCGCTATCCCCTGTTCGATTATCCGCCGTACGATCTGGCGCTGGCCACACGCATGGCCGAGGTCGCGCAGTTGTACGATCTCGACCTGCTGCACGTGCACTACGCGATTCCGCACTCGGTGAGCGCGCTGCTGGCACGCCAGATGCTAGGGGATGGTCCGCGAGGACGCCGCCTGCCCTTCGTTACCACGTTGCATGGCACAGACATCACGCTGGTGGGACTGGACCGCTCCTACCTGCCCATCACCCGCTATTCCATTAACCAGAGCGACGGTGTCACCGCCGTCTCCAACTACCTGCGCGACCGCACCATGCGGGTTTTCGATGTGAGAAAAGAAATCGAAGTGATCTACAACTCCGTCAATTGCGACGTATATTGCAGGCCCAAGAACTCCGCGCAACTTCGCGCCGAGTATGCGCCCAAGGATGAGCGGCTGCTGGTACACCTTTCCAATTTCCGGCCGGTGAAGCGAGTCTCGGATGTGATCGAGATCTTCGATCGCGTGCGCAAGCAAATCCCGTCGAAACTATTGCTGATCGGCGACGGCCCGGACCGTTCCGTGGCCGAATGGTTGGCCGTACAAAAGGGAATCCATGAAGACGTTCTTTTCCTGGGTAAACAGGACCAGGTGCAGGAGAAGTTGGGAATCGCCGACACTCTTGCTGATGCCGAGCGAGCTGGAATCCTTCGGTCTGGCGGCGCTGGAAGGGATGGCCTGTGAAGTGGTACCTATCGCGACCCGCACCGGCGGCGTCCCGGAAGTGATCGAACACGGCATCAGCGGCTACCTGGCCGATGTCGGCGATGTGGATACTATGGCACGCTACGCCATCGAACTCCTGAACGACGAAAGCCGGTTGCGGACCATGGGCAAGGCGGCTCGCGCCGTCGCACAGGCCCGCTTCTGCTCCAGCCTGATCGTTCCCCAATATGAGGATTTTTACCGGCGCGTGGTGGAGCGCTCTTCGTAGAAACCCTCCGGAACCGCTCCCGTCGCCTGCAAGAGCGGCAACCGGATCCGCACCAGGGTTCCCTTCCCTTCGTGGCTGTCGATGGTCATGCGCGCCGTATCGCCATAAAGCACCTGCAGCCGCTCAGAAATATTCGCCATGCCAATACCGGCGCCTCGCGTACTTGTTGATTCCACCAGTTGCGTGGCCGCCATGCCCACGCCATCGTCTTCCACTTCAATCACGAGGCCGGAATCGGACAAGCGGCTGCGCAGGTAGATGCTGCCGCCTTCGACCATGGAGGAAAGTCCATGCTTGATCGAGTTCTCCACCAGCGGCTGCAAAAGCATGCTGGGAACCATGACGTCGAGCGATGCCGGGTCGAGTTCCTTCACGACCCGAAGTTTATCGTGTCCGAAACGCACCACTTCAATGTCGAGATAGTTGTCGATGAATTCCACTTCTTCCCGCAGGGGCACAAAGGAGTCCGCGCTGTTGAGCAAACGCCGGAGAATGGTGGCCAGTTTAGAAATGACATCGCGGGCCCTATCTGGATCGAAGCGCACCAGGGAGGAGATTGAGTTCAGGGTATTGAAAAGGAAATGAGGATTGATCTGGTTCTGCAGTGCTTCCATACGCGCGTGCAGCAACAGCCGCTCCTGCTCCTCCAGTTTGATCTGGATGCGAACGCTGTTGAAGATCTTGATTTCAATCCCAATGGCCGTCACCGAAGCGGCGTAAATCGCACCCCACACCCACAGGTTGCCGGGGCTCTCGAGGCTGAAAATGGAATGAGGGAAGTATCGCGCCAGCTCCGTCTGCACGAATCGCAGGCCCACCACCGTGGTGAAGAACATGATCTGCCAGTCGAACAGTCGCGGGCGCGGCAGATTGCGCCGAATCAGCCGAAAGATGCTTTGATCGATGAACGGGGAGAACGACCAGATGTCATCCTTGTCGGCGGCCATGGTACGCAGTTGGCCTGCGATAAAACCAGAAAGCACTCCGAAGGGCAGCGCCGCCCACTCGCCATGCAGCAGAGCGGGTACACCCATCAGCACGCCGCCGAGAGATCCCGCCCAGCGTCCGCCGATTACTCCCAGCAGAAGCGCGGTTTCAAAACTCAGATCGCCCGCCAGAAAGCTCGGGACCGAAATACGAATCCAGACCCCAACCATGATAGGAAGCGCCATGCACAACGCGAGGTAAACCTTCTGCCGGAACGTGCGCTCTTCGCGAAATAACAACAATTTGAATTCCTTGGAGCGCACCAAAGTGCTGGAGACGGCGGCGGCCACGCCCAGCTTGAGCGCCAGGTGGATAAGAATGGTCTGCGGCTCTATGGAATTGGCGAACACAAATGCCCGAAGAAAACTGTAGCACGAAGCGGAGCATCAGTCGTCTCTGGTCGCAGCCCGTCTTGCAGTTTCTCAGCAGCAGACGTAACATCTCGACTCTGAAAGGAGCAGCAGCATGATCTTAGGCATGACGACATCGACTTTCACCCTCGTGCATGTGTTGTTGAGCCTGGTCGGCATCGGCTCGGGATTCCTGGTCGCCTACGGGATGCTTCTCGGAAAACGCTTCGACGGCGCCACCGTGATTTTTCTCGTGACCACAGTCTTAACCAGCCTGACCGGCTTCCTGTTTCCGTTCGAACACCTTTTGCCGTCTCATGTGGTCGGCGGCATCTCGCTGGTGGCGCTCGCGGTTGCGATCCTGGCGCGCTACGCCCTTCACCTAGCTGGCGCCTGGCGCTCGATCTACGTAGTATGCGCCGTGCTTGCCCTCTATCTGAATGTCTTCGTCCTGGTGGTGCAGGTCTTCCTGAAAGTACCGGCTGTACGCGCGCTGGCTCCGACGCAAAAAGAGCCGCCGTTCCTAGTCGCTCAGCTTATCGTCATGGCGCTTTTCGTCGTGCTTGGCATTTTCGCAGTGAAGAAGTTCCACAATTGAGCGGTTCGCCACTGCGCCATCATGGACGGGCACTAAAGCGTCTTGAACCGATGAGATGACTGGTGAGTTCGAGCCGATTCCATATCCTCAGCGGTTTTCATTGGTTTTTCAGGAAGGCGCGCAGATCGTGTCCCGTCATCTCTTTCGGTTCATCTGCGCCCAGCATCCCGAGAATGGTCGGCGAAATATCCTGCAACGAGCCGTTGGGCTTCAGAGTGTACTGCTTGGCATCGTCTGCGACCACGATGAACGGCACAGGATTGCTGGTATGCGCCGTATGCGGACCGCCGGTGACCGGGTCGATCATCATCTCGGCGTTGCCGTGATCCGCGGTAATGAGCATTGCGCCGCCCTTGGCGCGAACGGCGGTTTCGATGCGGCCCAGGCAGGCATCCACGGTTTCGACGGCTTTCACAGTAGGCTCGATCTTGCCCGAGTGCCCAACCATATCCGCATTGGCGAAGTTGACGATAATTACGTCAAACGTTCCTGAGTCCATGGCCTTCACGACGGCATCGGCAATACCTGCGGCGCTCATCTCCGGCTTCAGATCGTAAGTCGCAACCTTGGGCGACTGCACCATCACGCGCTCTTCGCCGGGAAACGGCTGCTCCACGCCGCCATTAAAGAAGTATGTAACATGCGCATACTTCTCGGTCTCGGCCACGCGCAGGTTGCGCAGGTGGAGATTGCCCATCACGTTCGCCAGGATGTTCGCCATCGATTCCGGAGGAATCACCACCGGCAGGCTGAAGTTCCTGTCATATTGCGTCATGCAAACGTAGTGCAGATTCTTCGGGACGCGGTCGCGGGGAATCGTGGCGTCGAGATCAGCAGCGCCCGGAAGATCGCTGCCACCCTTGGGGTTCAGACCGCTGTTACGCGCCAGCGCTCGCGTGATCTGGCGTACGCGGTCGGCGCGGAAATTGAAGCAGATACAAGCATCATCATCGCGAATGCTTGCCAGCGGCTGACCGCTCTTGTCGGTGCAAACAAACGGCACCACAAACTCATCGGTGACGCCCCTGTTGTAGGAGTCCTTCATCCCCTGAACTGGGTCCGCACACTTGCCGCCTTCCGCGTCGCCGAAGACCATCGCGTTGTAGGCCTTGGCGATGCGCTCCCAACGCCGGTCGCGATCCATCGCGTAGTAGCGGCCGTTCACCGTGGCAATCTTGCCGGAGTTATATTCGCGCATCTTCTGCTGCAACTGTTCAAGATAACCTGCGCCGTTGGTGGGGAGCGTATCGCGGCCATCCATGAAGGCGTGGACGAAGACACGGTCGACTCCGTTCTGCTTCGCCATCTTCAGCAGCGCGTATAGATGAGCCTGCTGCGAGTGCACACCGCCATCGGAAACCAGGCCAAACAGATGCAGCCTCCTCTCGCCCATGCGTGCATGCTTCATGGCCGCGAGCAGTATTGGATGTGCAAAGAACTCGCCGTTCTGGATCATCAGGTCGATGCGAGTGATGTCCATGTGAACGATGCGCCCGGCGCCAATGTTGAGATGCCCGACCTCGCTGTTGCCCATTTGCCCCTCGGGCAGGCCCACAAAGGGCCCGCTGGTATGAATGAGCGTGTTGGGATAGTCACGCAGCAGACGATCATAGGTTGGCTTGCGCGCCAGCGCGATGGCGTTGGCCTTGGTCTCGGCGCGGTAACCCCAGCCGTCCAGGATAATGAGAACGAGTGGTTTGGGACGGGACATAGATGCAGCTTCTAGCTCCTGGCTTCTAGCTCATACCGTGAAGGAAACAGGACGGGCGCGGCTTCAGCCGTACCGCCTTATTTCTGCGGCGAATCGGATTTCTCCTCGGCTCGCTTGAGCGCCGCGTCAACCTCCGCCTGTATTCGCGGATACACCGCGCGCATGGTTTCCGCCGTCACCGCAGGCATCTCGCGGAGAAACTTCTGCCCGGACGGAGAAGAATAAAAACTAATCAACGCGTCAATGTCAGACTTCGTAAAGTGGCGCTGATAGATGGGGATCATGTCGCTCAGCATCGCGTCCAGGGGAAAATTCTTGATGACATCCTCGGACTCGCGGTCTATGCGCGCGAGTTCTTCTTCGGTAACATCTGGACGCCGTTTTCTTACCTGCTCACGGTTCAGGCTCCGCATCTGCGCGAACACCTGCTGCATCATTTGGCCCATCTGCTCACGGCTGGCCATCACATCAAAGAGCTTCTGGACTTCTTCCTTGGAAGCTGCGTCCGGAGCGGTCGAGATCGTGGTCTGCGCCCCAGCCCACATCGACAAAGCGATAAGACACGCGAAAAGCAATGACTTCAATCTCATAGAAACCTCCGCCTTGCAGGAATGGCTGCTCGTCGGCCTTAAGTATTCAGCCCCGGTAGTTCAGCGCCTTCAGTCCCAAAAACCTCGCGGAATCGCCCAACTCCGCTTCAATCCGCAGCAGTTGGTTGTACTTGCAGATGCGGTCGGTGCGCGAAGCCGAGCCCGTCTTGATCTGACCCGCGCCGGTGGCGACGGCGAAGTCTGCGATGAAGGTGTCCTCAGTTTCGCCCGAGCGATGCGAGATCACCGATGTGTAAGCATTGCGGCGTGCCAGATCGATCGCGTCGAGGGTCTCGCTGACGGTGCCGATCTGATTCACCTTGATCAGAATTGAGTTTGCCACGCCCTTGTCAATTCCCTCTTGCAGGAAGGTAATGTTGGTGACGAAGATGTCGTCGCCCACGAGTTGAATCTTGCCGCCAAGTTCCTCAGTCAGGTTCTGCCAGCCCTCCCAGTCGCCCTCGGATAAACCATCCTCCAACGAAACGATGGGATAATCCTTGACCCACTTGGCATAGAACTTTACCATCTCGTCGGAACTCTTGGCCGATTTGTCGGACTTCTTGAAAACGTACTTGCCGTCCTGATAAAACTCGCTGGCCGCGGGATCGAGAGCGATTGCGATCTCTTCTCCCGGCTTGTAGCCGGCCTGCTGAATCGCCTCCAGCACCACTTCGATGGCCTCGACGTTCGACTTCACCGAAGGCGCAAATCCGCCCTCATCGCCAACCGCCGTGTTGTAGCCGCGCTTCTTCAGCACTCCCTTAAGCGTATGAAAAACTTCCACGCCCCAGCGCAACGCCTCTGAAAACGAAGGCGCGCCCACTGGCATCACCATAAATTCCTGGAAGTCGACATTGTTGTCGGCGTGCGCTCCACCGTTGAGGATGTTCATCATTGGCGTGGGCAGCGTGTTGGCGCCTGCACCGCCGATATAGCGGTAGAGGGGCAGGCCGTATTCCGCCGCGGCTGCGCGCGCTGCGGCCATGGAGACGGCGAGAATCGCATTCGCTCCCAACCGGCCTTTATTCACGGTGCCATCCAGTTCAATCATCTTCTGATCCAGCGCTCGCTGGTCAGCAGCATCCCAATTCGCCAATGCGTCCGCGATCTCCCCGTTGACGTTCTCTACCGCCTTGAGAACTCCTTTGCCGAGAAAACGCGCATGGTCGCCGTCGCGCAGCTCCACGGCCTCGTGCTCGCCAGTCGAGGCTCCGCTGGGCACAATGGCCCGTCCAACCACGCCGCTCGCCAGTTGCACTTCCGCTTCCACCGTAGGATTGCCGCGCGAATCCAGCACCTCGTGCCCGATGATGGCTGCAATGTTCGTCATACAGCGCTACCGTCCTTGTCTGCATAGGAGTACGTAATCGGTGAATCGTCGTTCACCCAGGCGACGCGCCTGGGAGGGCCTGAATTGAAGGTCAGAAGCTGGCCAGCTAGATGTTTTTCTTTCATGGGATGGTTCCGAAACCCCCGATTATATACGGAGGAGGATCACGGCAATGTAGCGGCGCTCACAGCCTGCGCATCTCCCGTCCCTAAATGCAACATGCCCGCCCCTTATCTTCGCTGATTCCCCGGCCCGGCCGCATATTGCCCCAGCCGTCTGCCTAGTCTAGAGTCATAAACAACAATTGCGAGATTTAGGGGTTTGTAAGACCTTAAGGCCTGAGGAGGAGGAGGAGGAGCGATGAAGAAATGGACAGTTCTACCTTGCATCTTGCTGGCATGTTTTTACTTGAGTACGATGGCCGCGGCGCAGACCACTTCGCCAGTACCGGCCGGCACGGCCCTGATGGTCAAGCTCGAGACTACTCTCGCGACCTTCAGCAACAAAGCGGGTGACCCTTTCCAGGCACGCCTGACAGTACCCGTGGTGCTCAACGGTAACACGGTAATTCCTGCCGGAGCGATGGTCGAAGGCCGCGTCACCAGGGTGGCCGAGCCACGCCGCATTGCGGGCAAACCGACCATCGCAATCCTGCCCGAAGCCCTAGTCCTCCCCACCGGCGAACGATTCTTCCTCGACGCGACTCTGGTGGATACCGATGCCGGACGCGACACCGACGTCAACCAGGAGGGCGAGTTCAAGGGATCCGGTCACGACCGTCGCGACCAATTAGAAGCCGGCGGCGGTACGGCCGGTGGTATGTTGATCGGCGGCCTCATCGGCGGTCCCGCCGGAGTCCTCATCGGCGGCGTGGTTGGCGCAGGCTCAACCGGAGTTCACTGGCTGAGCAAACACCGCTCAGCCACACTGCGCGCCGGCACCGAACTCACACTCGAACTCAACCGCCCGCTGGCCATGACCCCTGCAGTGGCTAGCGCGGGGCAATGAACGGTAGTTGAGGAGCGCAATCCCAGACTTCTAGTCTGGGTTAGCGACAGTTTTGGTCGGTCAGCTTGGAGTCGCATAATCCCTGCTGCGGTAAGGCACTGGAGCACGCCGACAGTTTTCTGTTTTGGTGCTGGGGCGGGATTCGCCCTCGAAATCGGGTAATGCCCGAGTCAGGAATCCCAGAGTTCGACTCTGGGAGGATCAACAGTTTCAGCTCTTCCTACGCCGCCGGAGGCACGCGCCTCCGGCTTTTGTTTTACCGGAGAGCAGCGCCATTCCGTTTTTACATCCCCGATGCCAGTTCTCCCTCGCTCTGCAACTGCAGTTCGATCCAACCCTCCACCGGCAAGGCGTCCACGGGCAGACGATTGTGCCAGAGGCTGAAGCGTAGCCGCAGCCAGCTGGTCGGAGCGATCGCCGCAACGCTAGACTGAGGCTGGCCTGCAGGCTTACCAATGGTGCCTGGGCTCGCAGCCGCGCTCAGCGACGCCAGCAACCAACCGAGCGGCAAGCGGAATTCAAAGTTGCGCACCAGAGCTGCCTTGGCGTTTTCCTCACTCTTGGATGAAGAGGCTGACACCGATTCTTCCAGGCCCTCGACCTTCCATCCCGTCAGCTTGCGGTCCTCCACCTTAGCATCGAGCCGCAGCGTCCGCCGTGGGCGTGCTTCTGCGCTTGCCCACGATTCCAGGTTCACCACCAGGTCGAACTCCATATCCGGTACGGGCCCGGCAAAATCCAATCGTCCGTAGACGAACGCGCTGTCGATCCCGGCATACACGGAATCCAGCAGGAATTGTTTTCCGTGCATGGCGCCGGCACGCTGATCGGCCGTGAAAACGGCCGCGCCCATCCATTCGAAGTAACGAATCTTGTCACCTGAAATGCGGGGATGAATGTAGGCCGTCTGCGGCGTGAAGGCCGGACGGACTTCGCCTGCCGTGATCGGGTGCGACAAATAATCTGGAGGCGCCCCACCCAAGGCCTGGTAAATGTTTGCAAGATGCTTGCGGTAGAGCTCGTCAAAATCGTGGTCGTTGGCCGAATGGTGCTCCGGTCCGTACCACCAGTTCCAGTCGCTGCCCTCGGCAATCAGGATTTCCTCAAAGGCTAGCCTTTGTTGAGCTTTGCTGGCGCGGGCCGCATTCTGCGCATAGAATTCGCGCGCGTGGTACAGATAGTCCCAGGCACGGTTATCTTCGGGAGCGCCAATCCAGACATTGAAGTTGGCATGGATCCACGAGCCCGGCACCAGGGACTTCAACGGCGAGAAGTTGCGATGGCGGGCAATCGCCTCCGCAACCGTAACCGCTTTCAGACCTGCCTCGCGCTCGAGCGCGTCGTAGAATCGCCGCAGAAATTCCCGCCCCGACTTTGGGTAATATTCCCAGGCATTCTCCCCATCGAGGATCACCGACACCACGGCGTCTTGCCCTTGCGCGAGCACCGGCTGAGCCGCTTCTTTGATGTTGTGCAGCAGATGTCCGGCAGCATCGCGTGGATCCATTCCCGAGTAGACAAAGCCGATCAGATCAGAAATCGTGTGGTCGCGAAATACCAGGTGCATGGCAGTCTGGCCGTTCTCATAGCGGTAAATGTTATAGAGCTGCTCGGCCAGGTGCGCGGGCAACCGGCCGTTGCCGTCGCGGTCAAAGGAGACTCCAGTGCTGCGCCCGAGCACACCTTCATCGGTAGCCATCCACTTAATACCGAGGCTGTGGGCAATGGCCAGCGTCTCTTCCGAGACGCTGCCCTCCGACGGCCAGACGCCCTGCGGCCGCACTCCAAACACTTGCTCATGAAGACCGAGCGCACGCACCAGTTGTTCGCGTGCGTCCTCGGGATGACGAAACCGGTTCTGGGGCAAGGGCAGGCCCGGTGAAGAAGCCGCGCCCGCATTGGTGTCGCAGACCAGCGGAAGAATCGGATGATAGAAAGGCGTGGCCGAAATCTCAATTGAGCCTTTCTTCGCGGCGTCGGCATATGCCGGCAGAACCTTGCCCAGCAGTTCGCGCTCGCGCGCGATCACAAATTCCTGATCTTCCAGCGAGTAGTAGCGCTCCTTTTTGATCAGTGCCGCAACGTCCTTGTCTTCCAAAAAGAATTCGTCGAACCATGCGATCTGCGACAGCACCTGCAAGTCGGTGAAGTGCTGCGGCTCAAAATACTTTTCCGCCTTCTCCGCTGAATATCCATGCTCTCGGAACCGTTCCCGGAGTTCCCAGTAGCGCGGATACCGCCCAATCAGGTGTGTCGGGTTGGCCTGAAAAAGATACTGCAGGGCAAACTTTCGCTGCTGCAGCGTCAAATCTCTTGCCGGCTTAGCCGCCACCTCAAAAAACGGATCCTGCGCCGTGCCTGCGACGTAATCCTGAATCTGCGTGATCAGCGAAGGCACCAGATTGAAGTTCTGGTGGACATTGGGAAACTCGTCCAGAAGCTTCACCATACCGTAATAGTCCTTGAGCGCGTGCAGGCGCACCCACGGCAGACGGTATTCGCCGGTCACCAGATCTTTGTAGAAAGGCTGGTGTTGGTGCCAGAGAAGGATTAGACGCAGGGCGGGCATGAGCGGAACAGTCAGTCTAGCATGGGCATTCGGGGTGCTCGGTGGCACGAATAGACAGGGCAGCAAGTGCTTGGCAAATCACCACTTACCGAATCGTCCTTGAAGCGAGGGATCGGGGCGTCGAATCTTTTCCTCGTCAATATAGGTGCGCCCCGGATCGCGTCGCGTTTTCGTCCATTTGCTCATATACCGTTAGTCCCAAGAAGGAGCTCAAGGAGTGGCCGCTGCCCTTCGCCCGTCACCGCTTATGCGGGCGCTTTTTGATACAGTCTGGTCCGCCGCCAGGCGACTCCTATAGATTACGCCACCACCGGTGCCCTCACGCGAATCTTCCGGTACACTAGGAGCGCACAAAATGCCCGAGTCCTCCATCCCCGTATCTTCTGACCGCATCACGCTGCTCTCGGATCAGGATCTTTACCTGTTCAACGAAGGCAGCAACTATCGCATGCCCGAGACGATGGGTGCCCATCTCGTCTCGCGCGACGGACAAGCCGGCGCAGTCTTTAGCGTGTGGGCGCCGAATGCGCGCCTAGTTTCGGTGATCGGCAGCTTCAACGCGTGGGGTGCGCGCACCAACCTGCTCGCCCCCCGTGGAAACTCGGGGATCTGGGAAGTCTTCGTCCCCGGGGTGACCAAGGGTGCGCTCTACAAATTCCACATCGAGTCGCGGCGTCACAGCTATCAGATTGACAAGGCCGATCCCCTCGGCCTTCTGCACGAGAAGCCGCCCCGCACCGCGTCCGTGGTGTGGGACCTTGAGTACCAGTGGAACGACCGCGACTGGATGGAGAAGCGCGCGGCGCGCAACTCGCTGCGTGCGCCACAGGCCATTTATGAAGTTCACCTCGGCTCGTGGATGCGCGTTCCCGAGGAACACAACCGTCCTCTTACCTATCGCGAGACCGCACCGCGGCTCGCGGAGTACGTCGGACGCATGGGCTTCACGCACGTGGAATTCCTGCCGGTGATGGAGCATCCCTTCTACGGTTCCTGGGGATACCAGACCACCGGCTATTTCGCCCCCACCTCGCGCTACGGCACGCCGCAGGATTTCATGTATTTGGTGGACTACCTGCACCAGCACGGCATCGCCGTAATCCTCGACTGGGTGCCTTCGCACTTCCCATCCGACGCCCACGGCCTGGCCTACTTCGACGGCACTCATCTCTATGAGCATGCGGATTCGCGGCAGGGTTTTCATCCCGACTGGAAAACGCACATCTTCAACTACGGACGCACCGAAGTGCGCAGCTTTCTGATGTCGAGCGCGATGTTCTGGCTCGACAAGTATCACATCGACGGCCTGCGCGTGGATGCGGTCGCTTCCATGCTTTACCTCGATTATTCCCGCAAGCAGGGTGAGTGGATTCCCAACAAATACGGCGGACGGGAGAACATCGAGGCTATCGACTTCCTCCGCCGCTTTAATCAGGAAGCCTACAAAGAGCACCCAGACATCCAGACTACAGCGGAAGAATCCACTTCCTGGCCCATGGTTTCAAAGCCGGTATATCTCGGCGGCCTGGGCTTCGGCATGAAATGGGACATGGGATGGATGCACGACACGCTCGAGTACTTCAAGCAGGATCCCATTCACCGCAAATATCATCACAGCAAGCTCACCTTCCGCATGTTGTACTCGTTCCAGGAAAACTTTGTGTTGCCGCTTTCGCACGATGAGGTCGTTCACGGCAAGGGATCGCTGATCGGCAAGATGCCCGGCAATGAGCACGATCGCTTTGCCAACCTGCGGCTGTTGTTCGGTTATATGTACGCGCAGCCGGGCAAGAAGTTGATGTTCATGGGTTGTGAGTTTGGGCAGGTCCGCGAGTGGGGCCATGACACCAGCCTGGAGTGGCATGTGCTGCAGTATCCAGTTCACAGCGGTTTGCAGAATTGGGTTGAGCAGTTGAACAGGGCCTATCGCAACGAGCCTGCCCTGCATGTGCTCGATACCAATCCTGCGGGCTTCGAGTGGGTGGATTGCAACGACAATCTGACCAGCACGATTTCATTACTGCGCAAGAGTGAATCTCCTAAAGACACGGTTCTCATCGTTTGTAACTTCACGCCGATCCCGCGCATTGGCTATCGTGTGGGAGTGCCCGAGGGCGGCTACTGGCGCGAACTGCTCAACAGCGACGCATTGGAATACGGCGGCACCGGCGTGGGCAACCTCGGCGGAGTTCATGCCGAAGAAGAACCAGTCCACGGCCGCCCCTATTCGCTGAAGCTCACGCTGCCGCCGCTGGCTGCGCTATTTCTGAAAGCGGGATAACCGGGAATTCTCTCGGTGCAACAAGGCTCTATCCACGAGCGTTCTCACGATCTACGGAGATCCTTCCTGAAGACATCCTTCTCCGACTGTGTCAGGCCGAGATGAGAGGGCGTCGGGAAGTCGGGTACCATGCTCTAGCGCGCCTCGGATGTTCTGCGGCGATATGCTTCGGGTGTTTCAATCAGAAATGTTGTCTGCCCAGCCAGGATCAGCAGGTCTTGATCGCCGCTAAGCAGAAGATCCGCCCTACCGCTCTGTGCCGAGCCCGCGCCGGCCATCAAAATCTGATTTTGAGCGCCGTACCCATATAAAGTACGCGGCGCGGGTGTCAAGTCTAGTTTCGTAGGCATTCGACCCCCTCGAAAGTAGAGATTTATCTTCCACAGCCTAACCCCTTAAATCTATTCATCAACCCAAAAGCCTACCGAGGACAACTTCCGCCAAAGAATTTCGCCATCTTGAAATGTTCCAGCCGGAACATTAGAGCGATTTTCTCCTCCCTAAAGACAAATCGCCAGCGGCAAGAACTGGCAACCGGCGACTGGCAACTGCTTTTTGGTGCTATCCTGCCCTCAGCCGGCGCGCCACCATGCGGATTCTCACCCGCTACATTCTGCGCGAAGTAACCTCTCACGCCCTCATCGGCGCGGCGATCTTCACCTTTGTGCTGTTCACGCGCGATCTGGGACACATTCTGGAACTCGTGGTCCGCGCCAGTGCGCCCCTGCCGAGCGTCGCCCAGATTTTCTTCTACACCGTGCCCTTCGCCCTCACCTACACCATCCCGATGAGCGTATTGGTGGGCATACTCATTGGGCTGAGCCGGCTCGCCGCCGACAGCGAAATCACCGCCATGCGGGCCAGCGGCATGGGAGTTTGGGGCTTCGGCCGGGTGCTGGCGATTTTTGTCGCCGCCGCGTGGACGATGGCGCTGCTCAACGGCCTTTTTCTGGCACCGTGGTCACTGGCCTCGTTGGGGCGCCTGGAGGATCAACTCAAAGGTTCGCAAGTTTCCTACGAAGTGCAACCTCGCGTGTTCTATGAAGGGTTTCCCAAGCTCGTGCTGTACGTGCAGGACGTGCATAGCGCGCAAGGTGGTGCGGTCTGGAACGACGTGTTTCTCGCCGACATCTCGGATCCCGCCAATCCAAGCATCACGTTGGCCCACGAAGGAATCCTCGTTCCCGAGGGTCAGGACCGCCTGCATCTGCATTTAACCAATGGTTACACCCACGATACCGATCCCGCGCAAGTGGACCATTATCAGATCTCCACTTTCCAGCAGACCGATATCCCCATCGAACTGGCTTCCTCGGAGAACAAATCTGACGAACAAATCCCGTACAGAGCCATCGGTACCTGGGCACTGCGTGAGCGCGCCGCCAGCGTCGATCCCGTGTCGGCGCGGTTGTACCTCATCGAGTTTCACAACCGTTTCGCCTTGCCAAGTGCTTGTCTGGTGCTGGCCATGGTCGGAATCCCGTTGGGACTCTCCTCGAAGAAGAGCGGTAAGTCCGGCGGGTTCGTGCTCACGATTGTGCTGGTCTTCGTCTACTACTTTATTTCTCTGATCGGAGTTTCGCTGGCCAAGCAGGGCAGGATCAACCCCATATTCGGAGCCTGGCTGGCCAACCTCGTATTCTTTGCCGCAGCTTTATTCCTGCTATGGCAGGCCGAGCGGCGACCCTTTGCTTTCTCGGCGATCCGATTAGCCTGGAAGCGCGACGAACTCCGGGCGAACGGCATGGCATACGATCGCAGGCGTAAGCGCAGAGACACCGCCAACGCTTTCGAGCGCGCCTCCACGCGGCGGAGAGTTTTCAGTGCAAGCTTCCCTACGCTGCTCGATGACTACGTTCTGCGCGATTTTTTCCTCTACCTGGGGATGATCGTCGCCGCATTCCTTGTCCTGATGCAGGTGTTCACTCTGTTCGAGTTGCTGGGCGACATCCTGCACAATCAGACGCCTGCGATTGTGGTGGCGGAGTATCTGCTCAACGCTTCTCCTTACCTGCTGTACAGCGTTGCCCCGCTGATCATGCTGCTTTCGGTGCTGATCACTTTCGGGCTCATGAACCGGTCGAACGAGATCACTGCGATCAAGGCCACCGGAACCAGCATCTACCGCATCGTCACTCCTGTGATGGTTGCAGCTGGGGTGCTGGCAGCGGGTCTGTTCTTTGCCGACCAGTTCTACCTGCCCCACACCAACAAGCGACAGGAAGCGCTGCACAACCAGATTAAGGGCAAACCTCCGCAAACCTATCTGCGTCCCGACCGCCGCTGGATTTTCGGCCAGAACAACGACATTTACTATTACCAGTTCTTCGATGCGGACCGCGATCAGTTCGCCAACCTCACCATCTTTCAACTCGACGCCGCCAGCTTCGCGATCACGCAGCGCATCCATGCCGAACGCGCCCACTGGGCCGGCAGCATGGGCCGTTGGATCTACGAACAAGGCTGGCAGCGCACTCTGAGCGGCGCCGCCATCGCCGGCTACCGCACCTTCGACGTCTCCACCTTCCCCGAGCTCAGCGAAGCGCCCTCATATTTCAAGAAGGAGGTGAAGCAGTATTCTGAGATGAACTATGAGGAACTGCGCCGCTACATTCGCGATCTACAGCAAAGCGGCTTCGACGTTGTACGGCTCCGGGTGCAGTTGAACAGGAAGCTCTCCTACCCGCTGATCACACTGATCATGGCTGCCCTCGCCGTTCCGTTTTCCATGTCAGCGGCCAAGAAGGGAGCCATCACGGGAGTTGCGGTCGCGGTGGGCATCGCCGTGGTCTACACCGTAGTATCGCGGTTGTTCGAGGCCATGGGGGACATCAGCCAGTTGCCCCCAGCGCTGGCTGCCTGGTCGCCGGACCTGATCTTCGCTCTGGTGGGCGCTTATCTGATTCTGAAGATTCCTACCTGATCCCCTCGCCAAGTATTCAGGTTCGTAGGCTGGTTGCCGCGTCTCGCGCGCGCGGTGCTGCGCTAGAACGTTACTTTTTCCCTGGCCCACTCATCATGAACGCCTTCACCACGATCCCATTCGGCTGCACGCCCACTGGAATCATGGTCAGAAGCGAATATTCCGTTGGTTCCAACTTCCGCGCCGCCCGCCTCTGGATCACCGTGACATCGCCCGCTTGCGTGTCCAGCACCAAAAGATACTTCTGGTCCTGCGACAGCGCCAGGCCATCCGGTCGGCTGCCCACCGCCACGGTGAAGATTCTTCGGCCC
Source organism: uncultured Acidobacteriaceae bacterium (assembly GCA_963714225.1). Lineage (GTDB taxonomy): Bacteria > Acidobacteriota > Terriglobia > Terriglobales > Acidobacteriaceae > Sulfotelmatobacter. The sequence goes on from CAVQNY010000044.1 coordinate 39,436, forward strand.
ATGTCAATGTCATAGACAGCAACGCTATTGGAGCCGAAGTTGCTGGCATATAACCGCGAGTTATCGAGCGTGACCACCGCGTGCGCCGGATGTTGCCCCATCAGCGCGCTGCTGCCGACCTCATCGTGGCCCGTCTCAATGATCGAAATGCTGTCGGAATCGAAGTCGCACACGATCAGCTCGCCGCCATCCGGCTTCAACGCAAGACTCACCGGCGTCCGCCCCACATCGAGCAGCGCCAGCACCCGGTCGCTCGTCAGGCCGCCGCCTCCTTGGCTGCTGGCTAAAGCGATGGATGCCACCTGAGAGGAACCCGAACACGCCACAAACGCTTTGCTCGAATCCGGCAGGATGGCGATGTCTTCCGGTTGCTGGCACACCGGCAAAGTTGCCCGCACCCGCAGCAGCTTCGCATCCATCAGAGAAACCGTGTTGTCGCCACGATTCGATATCACCACGGTGGCGCCATCCGGCGAAACCCGTGCCAGTCCGGGTGCAGAGCCCACGCGCACATTGCCGACAACCGCGCGCTTCTCCAGATCGATCACCGAAACATTGGCCGAGGCCGAGTTCGCCACGTAAGCGCGCTTGCCATCTTCGGAAACATCGATAAAGTACGGCCTCCCATGAACTCCGATTGTGGCCACCACGGCGTTCTTCTCGGCATCGATCACGCTGACGTTGTTCGACACCGTGTTGACCACATAGATTTCATTCTTCTTACTATTGGCCGCTACCCCCGTCGGCTCCACGCCCACAGCAATGGTCTTTGCTGGCTCGAAGGTTCGCAGATCAATCACGCTGACCGTATTGCTCTTGCCGTTGGTGACGTACGCATATTCGCGATAAGCCGGCCCGTAATCCGGCAAAGCCTGCTCCCGGAAATACCACCATCCCAGCCCGCCCGCGAGCGGAACCAGAACCATGATGAGGAGGAGGAATTTTCGCAAGTGATGGCCGCTTCCCTGGAAGAAGTAAGACTACCAGAGAGAAGTTCTTCCCGCGGCAGCTAGCGTGGCACAGTTTCCTGCACTGTTTCAGGCGCGGACGATCGTCCCTTCAATTCGCTGGTCAAGGATGTTACCTGCTCGTTGGAAACTCGGATCACTCCATCCAACACCACCCGCAGCTTGCCCGAGCCGGTACCTTCAAATTGCGCGCGGTGGAGTGTGGCGTTGCCCCGCGCTGCAGGAGGAAGCGTCGCGTTGAAGTCTCCACCCTGGCGGACGGTGGAAAGAAGCGACTCCGTGATTTTGTCGCGCAGCGTATCCCCTAAAGAACCCGAGCGCAGCAACTCGCCGATCAACCCCTCTGCTTCAACGCGGCCAATCTCCGGCGTCAGTCGCAAAGCACCGTCTTCTCCAACCGACGGTGTCAGCTTCACCTCGATCGTGCCGTTGCCTTCCGCCATTTCGTTCGCTTCCCTGCCCAAGCAGGCCCAGCGCTCATAGTGCAATTGCACAACCACCAAGCTCTTGGGCTCCAAGGGCGTGAGTGTCGCGCTCCGAATGGCAATCCGCTCTCCGCAACGCTCAGCTTTGTCGAGTTGCGTATGCAGGACCTCAGTAATGTTCTGCTGCAGGTCCGACAAGTCCGCGGTCAGCTCAAGTTGGAAGGTGTTCTGGCCGCCTTCTGCCACGCCCTTGGAAATCACTCCCGACGTTGTGATCGAGATCGGCTGATGCTCGAAGTTGACCGAGTTCTTCACCGGCGGAAGGTTGAAAGCGGAGTCCTGGCCGTTCTTGCCGGCCCCGATGCTCATTTCCTCTCCCAGATCGATTTGTTCACTCTGGAAACTCGTGAGCGCGTGGTCCAGACTCTGCGCCGAACTCGCGATCTGAGGACCAGGTGCCTTCGCATCTCGAACCTGTTGACCAAGGGCATTCGCCTGTTGCGCCAGGTCGGAATCCGCCTTTATCAGCCTCTTGCTGATTTCTTTCAGCCCGGATTTCTGTTGTTCGGAGAATCCGTCTAGAAACTGCCTGTTTGCAGTCCGCGCTTTTTCCAGCGCCTGGTTGAGAGTGAGCCCGCGACTGGCGAGTTCGGATCCCTTGTTCTCCTTGCCCAGCTGTTCTCGAAAAGCTTGCAATTCAGTGCTGGCGGCGGCCGTGCTCTTCAGCATCAAGTCGTATGCGATGATCTGTTGGCTGGTGGCTTGCACAGCCATGACTTCGTGAAAGTCCCGCAAGTCATCCTTCACGTCCACGCCGGTCGGTTTGCCAACTCCACTCAATCCCTCTCCGCCTGCGACGCCGCCCCCTGTGTGCCCGCCGCCGGCACCGCGTTGGGCGAATATCGCGCACGGATACACCAACACCGCGGCTCCTAAAACAACCACGCTCCAACTGGAAAAGCGTCTACGAAACATACTCCGAAACTTATTGCGACACATGGCCAGATCTCCAACCAACCTCAGCAGTCCGCGAAAAGCAGCCCGAGGTAACACTCAGGATGCGTACCGAATTCGCATCTGGCTTTAGAAGCCACCCTGAGCGTAGTCGAGCGTTATCCCGCGAGTGCAAGTATGACCCATTGCGCCTTCAAGCGCCAGCGGCCCGAAAAGCCTAGCTTGGCTCAGGTCCGAAGAAAAGGCTACAAACTTTACAGTTCTTTGCACAACCTGGAGCAGGATTAGCTGGACGCGGATCGCCTGGGATTGCGTTCGCTCTGCGGTTCATATGACCTCTGAACACTAGGACTTTAACTTAGTTGCTGACCGACACCGTCTCCCTGATCCCAATGCCCGGCACCGTCCTTCCCACCACCGCCGCGATCTGCCGCACCTGCACCATCAACTCATCAAACTGATCGGGAAACAGCGATTGCGGACCATCCGACATCGCCTCATCGGGCTTGTTGTGCACTTCCACCATCAATCCATCCGCGCCCACAGCCACGGCCGCACGCGACAGCGGCGTGACTTTATTACGCTTGCCTGTCCCGTGGCTGGGATCGACAAAAATTGGCAGATGGCTTAGCCGCTGCACTGCGGGCACCAAGCTTAGGTCGAGCGTGTTGCGGGTGTGGTCGGCAAACGTCCGCACGCCGCGCTCGCACAGCGCCACGTTGTAGTTGCCTTCGCTCAAAATGTATTCCGCCGCCATCAGAAATTCTTCCAGAGTAGCCGACATGCCACGCTTCAGCAGCACCGGCTTCCTCGCCCGGCCCGCGCGCTTCAGCAACGAAAAATTCTGCATGTTGCGCGCCCCGATCTGGATCACGTCCGCGTATTCTTCCACCAGATCGAGCGACTCGTTATCGATCGCTTCCGTAATAATCTTCATTCCATACTGCTGCCGGATCTCTGCCATGATGCGCAGCCCCTCTTCGCCTAATCCCTGAAAAGAATAGGGAGACGTCCGCGGCTTGTAGGCTCCGCCCCGAAAAAACTGCGCCCCCGCGCGATGAACGCGCTCGGCGACGGCGAACGCCTGCTCCCGGCTCTCGATGGCGCATGGCCCCGCAACAATCGCCAGCCCCTTGCCGCCGATAGTAGCCGCAGTCCCCGCAAAGCGAATCACCGTGTTGTCTTCTTTAACATCGCGGCTTACCAGCTTGTAGGGCTTCGAAACCTTAATCACTTCCTGCACGCCGGGCATTTCTTCCAGCGTGCCCTGCTCCACTTCGCCCTTGTTTCCAGTAATGCCAATGGCGGTTCGCTGCGCGCCCGGCATAGCATGTGCGCGATACCCCAGCGCCTCAATTTTTTCGCAGACGCCACGCACCTGCTCTTCGGTAGCGTGCGCCTTCATGACAACTAACATAGTTCCCCTTGGCTCTGCGCGTCTGTAACTGAGCTCCTACGTCTAGCTGTGTTGGAACGGGCGCCCTCGCCCGTCCGGGTCGAGCGAAGCTCGACCTGCATACGCCACAACCCGCGGACCTCAAGTCTACCGTTACCACCCATTGCACCGCAATCGCGGCATACCGGACGAGACTCGGTTTCATCCCGCCGCCGTGTTCGACTGGCTCAAGAAAGGAAAAGTCAACTGCTGTGTCCTCCTGGGAATCGGCCAGCCGGCGGGACACGGATCACACGCCGCCGCTGTGCGAGGCGTTAAAGCTTGAGCACGAAAGCCGCGGCCAGCCATGGCCGCGCCCTATTCTTCCTGCCGCCGGAATACGTAGAGGTATGCTCGATCCCCCCACAGGTGTTCCGGATCGCCCGCAACCGCTACTTGGTCCACCAATTCATAGTTGCGGTGAGAAAACGCCCAGGCCATCTCGAGGAATCCCCGATTTTCTTCCAGCGTGCCTTTCGTTCCCCACGAACGCGCAACGTCGGCGTAGACCAGAAATCTTGGGCGTGCGTCCTGAACCTGTTGCATCATGTCAGCTTGCATTTGTCGGGCGAACTTCTGCTTCTCCATCAAAGGATAGGTATAGAGATAGCTGGTGGCACAGTGCCGGGCGGAATAGAAACAAATCTCCGGTTCGGAGCCGAAGAGTCCAATCGTATCCTGCTCCGACGAGTGCGTCTTGATATAACTGCCCGCGGCGACCGCCTCCGAAAAGGGATCATGGCCGAATATCTTTCGGTTGAGGGAGGCGGGATCGAGGTGGAAGTACGTCTTGTACTGACCACGCACGGAAATTCCAAACACGACGGCGAAATACAGCACCGGAAGCCAGCCTGCCAGCCTGCCGAATCGTTTCTCCAGCACAGTTTGCCGCACCGCGCACACGCCAATTCCCGTGCACAGAGCAGCCGCCGGCAGCACCAGGATGAAGTAGTGAGGACGAAAGTAAAGGCCAGGACAAACTGCCAGCAAGGAAAACAAGAAAAAACTCGCGACCAACCCGCCGTGTGTCCGGGCGTAGCGGCTCCACATCGGGGCCGTAAGGCCAACCGCGACGATTTCCCAGATCACGAAGGGACGGACCGCCCACGGAAGCGAGGCGCGCAGCATAGGCCACGCTTCCGGCAGAGAAGTCATGGAGCCATATTCACGCGCGTAGGACCACGTCCAAAACCAAAAGCTTCGAAAGACTCCGGCGTGGAGAAATATCAGGCACGTCAGACCGAACGGCAAAGCCACGGCGGCGAATAGCACGCCGCCGCGGATTGCGACGTTGCGCCAAGGAAACGGCCGCTTCCATTCCTGCCACAGCCAATACAGTCCCGCGAAAACAGCAAACAGAATACCGGGCTGCTTCATCAGGAACGCCAGACCGAAACAAAGTCCGCTGCCGAAAAAAAGACCAGTCCGACCTGCGTCGATGGCATACAGTAACAGTAGAATCCCCGCCAGAGCTGCCAGAACGACAAAGTGGGTTGCGTGGGCGTAGACGCCAAGCACCCCGGGACGGCAGGATAGGAAACTGTAAGTTATTCCGGCGACCGCGCCCGCCAGTGGCCCATAGAGATATTTCCCCAGAAGAAAAATCAGGACCGTTGCCGCAACATTGACCAGCATCAATCCGATCCGAATGCCAGAGGCTGTTTCCCCGAAAACTGCCATTATGGCCGCATATGCCGCATAAGTCCCCGGCAACTTCATGTTGCCGGCGATCTTGTAGGGAGGGATTCCTTGCAGCATGAGCTGGCCAACGTAGGCAAACTCCCCCTCGTCGCGTTCCAGAGGCATATTGCGCAACCGCAATCGAACGAAAGCAAAAAACACGATTGCCACGAGCAATGCCACTAAATACCCGTATCTCACCCAGGCGCTTCCGGATGACGCAGGCCTCACCGCCCCAACCGCACGATCGACTGTGTTTTCCTTCCCGGAAGTTCTCATGCAAACCCAATCGCAGATTGACTGCAAAGGAAATCCATTGTACTGGGCGGGTTCTGAGTCTCGAAACGTTCACCAGCACGGACAGATCAAAGTAGTAGAAGCAATCTGCAAAACTCGACGACATCGCCAAAGCCTACGATCGCGTAGCCGACGGCAAAGTCCGATTCCGCACCGTATTACGATAACTGAAGCTGCTGAAGGCATCGTGTCGTTTAGGACGGACGAGTCGCGAGCCTGCCGAGGCGCCTTTATACTTTCTTCATGCCCCGCTCCATCGCTACCGAACAGGACATCCTCAACCGACCCGCGCCCAAACGCCAGCCCCGCCTAACTTCCCGCCGCATAGGCATTCACACTTCAACCGCCGGAGGGATTCACCATGCCGCCGAACGAGCCTACCGCCTCGGCTGCAACACACTTCAGATTTTCTCTTCCAGCCCGCGCCAGTGGGCTCCCTACGAACTTAGCTATCCCCTCTGCGAGCAAATGCTCCGCCTGCGCGCCCAATACAATCTCAAGCCGCTGGTGATTCATACGAACTATCTGGTGAATCTCGCCAGCACGAACCACTTATTCCTCAGGAAATCGATCGAAGCCTTTCGCGGGGAAGTCGAGCGCGCCCTCACGGTCTGTGCCGACTACCTCGTGCTGCACCCCGGCTCATTCCGCGGAGCCGATCGCGAAGCCGGCCTGCTGCAAACTGCCGCTGCCATCGCCGCCGTGACCCAAGATCTCGACCTCCCGAAAGGTGGCCTCACCATCCTGATCGAAAACACCGCTGGCGCCGAGTTTTCTCTTGGAGGCAGCTTCGAGCAAGTCGCCGAGGTCATCGGCCGGCTGCGCGGCATAGTCCCCATTGCCGCCTGCATCGACACCTGCCACACTCACGTTGCAGGCTATGACATCGTCACGCAAGAAGGCATCGATCAGACGCTTCTCCATCTCGACGCGACTGTTGGCCTGAATAACGTGAGAGTCATTCACTGCAACGACGCCAAAGCCGCTCGCGGATCGAAGCTCGATCGCCATCAGCACATCGGAAAGGGAACCATCGGTCTTGAGCCCTTCCGCATCCTCCTCAACGATCTCCGCATCGCCCATGCCGCCTTCATCGCCGAAACTCCCATTGACAAGCCGGGCGACGACCGCAGAAACGTAGAGGCTCTGAAGAAGCTAGTCGCGCCTTGAGAGCCCGTCTGCCCGCTGTTGAACTTGTTTAACAAGCTCGGTATGCGCCTCGAACCTGAACATGAAAAGAGACTGGATTCTGGAGGATTGAGATTACCCGTACAGCGGCAAAGCAGATCACCAGCCTGGCACGCCCGGCCCGGAAGGCGATCCAGCGCTTCCTGCGTGAACGCTTGGCGAGCTGCGATGATCCCCGGCAATGGGGAAAAGCTTTGCTAGGCGAGAAGCGCGGACTATGACGAGATCGAGTCGGCGACGATCGCCTCATTTGCGATATTCAAGACGATAAAATCACGGTTCTGGTTCTCGAAATCGGCCATCGCAAAGAGGTGCATGGCTAACTACCGATCGGTCCCCGAGCGTCAATCGCCCCCCTCTCGTTGTAGAATCAAGCACACCCTTATGCCCGCGCCAGACAAATCGGAAGACACTACCGTGAAAACCATTGGCCCCAGCGACCGCCCCGACGACCGCTACGATCCCCAGCGAGTAGAAGCCAAGTGGTTCGCGCGCTGGGAAAGCGATCGTCAGATCTACGCCGCCGAGGCCGACTCGACAAAGAAGAAGCACTACGTGCTCGAAATGCTGCCCTATCCCTCCGGCGCACTTCACATGGGACACGTGCGCAACTATGCCATCGGCGACGCCCTGGCCCGTTATATGTGGATGAAGGGCCACAACGTGCTCCATCCTATGGGCTGGGACTCGTTCGGTTTGCCGGCGGAAAATGCGGCCATTCAGAACAACACTCCGCCGCGCCAGTGGACCCTCGGCAACATTGCCAAGATGAAGGCGCAGATGAACCGCCTCGGTTTTGCTTACGACTGGTCCCGCGAAGTCACCACCTGCCTGCCCGATTATTACCGCTGGAACCAGTGGTTCTTTCTCAAGTTCTACGAAAAAGGCTTGGCCTATCGCAAGAAAAGCAAAGTCAACTGGTGCCCGAAATGCGCCACCGTGCTGGCCAACGAGCAGGTCGTGGATGGATGCTGCTGGCGCCACGAAGATACGCCCGTCGAGCAGCGCGAACTCGAGCAGTGGTTCTTGCGCATCACGAAGTACGCCGACGAATTGTTGCGCGATCTCGACAAACTCGCCGGCTGGCCCGAGAAGGTCCGCACCATGCAGCGCAACTGGATCGGCCGCAGCGAAGGCACCCTGGTCGATTTCAAGCTCGACTACTCTCGACCCCACAGCGGCTTTGGATCAGCGGGCGCGACCATCAGCGTCTTCACCACGCGCGTCGACACCATCTTCGGGGCGACCTCGGTGCAACTCGCACCCCAGCATCCCCTCGTCGCCGATCTCGCGGCAAACAACCCTGATTTGCGCGCCAAAGTCGATCAACTCATCGCCGAGCAGCGCAAAGCCAAAGAATTGGGCGATATCGGCGAAATCGAGAAGCATGGCGTCCCCAGTGGCCGCTACGCCATCAATCCCTTCAACGGCGAGAAGATTCCGGTCTGGGTGGCAAACTACATCCTCATGGATTACGGCACTGGCGCCATCATGAGCGTCCCCGCGCACGATGAGCGCGATTACGAGTTCGCGAAGAAATACAAGCTCGAGATCCGCCTCGTGATTCTTCCCATCTCGGACGACCAGGAGGAAACCGTCACCGAGCCGCCGCTTCCGTTTGTCGCGCGCGAGGGCATGCTCATCAACTCCGGCCCGTACAGCGGCCTTGAGTGCGCCGACGCGATCAAGAAAATGTCCGCGTTCGCCGAGCAGAACGGTTTCGGCAAAGCCACCATCACCTATCGCCTGAAAGATTGGGGCATTTCCCGCCAGCGTTACTGGGGCACGCCCATCCCCATGCTCTATTGCGAAAAGGATGGAATCGTCCCCGTGCCGGAAAAAGATTTGCCCGTCATTTTGCCGGAGAACGTCGAGATCACGCTTGCCGGTGGATCGCCGCTAGGCAATTTGCCGGACTTCGTCAACGCGACCTGCCCCCGGTGCGGCGGTCCGGCGCGCCGAGAAACCGATACCATGGACACCTTCGTCGACTCGTCCTGGTATTTCTATCGCTACACCGACGCGCGCAACGACCATGCTCCGTTCGATCCCAAGATCGCGCAATACTGGTTTCCCATTGACCAGTACATCGGCGGCGTCGAACATGCCATCTTGCACCTGATTTACTCGCGCTTCTGGACCAAGTTCATGCGCGATATGGGCCTCATCACCAACGACGAGCCGGTCGAGCGCTTGTTCACGCAAGGCATGGTGATTAAAGATGGCGCAAAAATGTCGAAGAACCTGGGCAACGTCGTCAGCCCGGACGAAATGGTCGCGCGCTACGGCGCCGACGCGACGCGCCTCTACAGCCTGTTCGCCGCTCCCCCCGACCGCGATCTCGACTGGCAGGATTCCGGCATTGAAGGCATTCAGCGTTTCTTGGGACGGGTGTACCGATTCTTCGAGAAGGATTGGCACGCTCCTTTGTCTGCGCCTTTGACCGGCTCGGCGCGGCGCCTTCAGCGCAAGCTTCACCAGACCATAAAGCGTGTCAGCGACGACTTCCAGGGACGCTGGCACTTCAATACCTGTATCTCGGCCATCATGGAACTAGTAAACGACGCGAACCGCGCTATGTTAGGAAGCGAAGACACTAAGAGCGCCTCGACCGGCGAACTCATCAAGGGAGATCCGATTCCCCTGTCCCTTTTGGCAGAAGTAAAGCGCAACCTGGTGCTCCTGCTCGCGCCTTTTGCGCCCTATCTCGCCCGCGAACTTTGGGAGATGCTGGGCGAAGAGGGAGAACTGCTCAAAGCTCCCTGGCCCGCGTACGACGCCGCGCTAGCCAAAGAAGAAGAGCTCGAAATCCCGGTGCAAATCAATGGCAAACTGCGCAGCCGCATCACCGTGCCTGCTGATATCCCAGACGAGCTGCGCACCGAGCGGGTCCTGGCAGACGAAAAGATCAAGACCTATATCGAGCGACTCAAGGCCTTGGGCACCGTGACCGTGAGCGTGATAAACGCTCGGGCGGTTTCGAACGTTGTGGCTAAAGTGGTAACCTTTGACTCATCCAAGCGGAAGGAGCCTTAGGGCCTGCGCCATTCTCTCCACTCGGAAAACAGAGCCTCGACAGGATATAGGTTTCCCTCAAGCTTGTAATTATTGTCGCGAAGTAGGAATCGAATCAGGGAATGTCCCGTGTCTCGCCCACGCTCGAAGGCTTCCGCGCGGCGCTTCGCCGGCCCTCGCTGACGTTCGCCGAGATCGCCTGGCGCTGGACAGCCGGCGCTCTCGCCTGGGCGTTGTCTCTTTTCTGGTTCATCGAATATCTCGATACGCTGCCGGTGTCCAACACGGATGCGACCCTGCTCTCGACAAGACAACCCTTACTGGTGGGAAGAGCGATCGCACACATCCTTCGCGGCAGCCTGAATCGAGCCGTGCTGGCCGTGTTGCTCGCAGTGATCGCGCTGTCGTTGCTCTGGATCGTCGCCGCGTCAATTGGCCGAGCCGCCACAGTCCGTGCTCTGTTCGACTACTTCCGTAGTGGCGTTGCCAGCAACGTCTCTACCACGTATGACGCAATAAAGCCGCTGCCGTTGCGTTCCCTGATCGGGCTCAACTTCTTGCGCGTTGCCGTAGTGTTGGCCTCGTTCCTCGCCTTTGGGGGCGCGGCAATTCTTGCCGGCTTCGCCTCTCCCGATCGAAACCCTCAACCGGGCCTCGCCTTCGTCCTTTTTCTGCCGCTGGCCGGATTGATCTGCATGGTCTGCTGGGCGCTGAACTGGTTGCTCTCGATGGCCTCGATCTTCGCTGTCCGCGACGGCGAAGGTGTATTGAGCGCGCTTTCCGCCACCGTCACTTTTTCCCGAGAACGCTCGGGGCCAGTGTTGGCTGTGAGCACCTGGACCGGCTTAGCGCACCTGGTCGCCTTCAGCGTCGCTACGTCCGCTGTTTCGCTGCCGCTCGCTTTCCTCCAAATCGCTCCGACGCGGCTCATAATCGCCACCGTGGTTCTCGGGACGCTCGCGTATTTCGCCGTCGTGGACTGGTTGTACATGGCGCGCCTCGCCGGATACATCAGCATCGCCGAAATGCCGGAGGCTTTGGCTTCATCCGTGTCACTGTCCGCTCCTCCGCCCACGGGCCAGCAGTTCGCGCCGAGTCCGGCACAGACCACAATCGATCGCGACGAATCGATCCTCAGCGATATCCCGATCCCGGACTTGGAGACCTTGGAGACGTAGTCCTTTACACGGGCAAGGCGATTTGAGAAACTCATCGGTGGAAACCCAATCCCTGCTCCGCCAATCCATCGTCATCCTCGACTTTGGGGCGCAGTATACGCAGCTCATCGCGCGCCGCATCCGCGAACAGAATGTTTTCTCCGTGGTGCTGCCCTGCACGGCCTCGCTTGACGAGGTTAGAAGCTGCGCGCCTGTAGGCATTGTCCTCTCGGGCGCACCCTGGTCGGTTTATGACAAAGACGCGCCGCCCGCGGACCCGGGGCTTTTCGAACTGGGCCTGCCCGTGCTCGGCATCTGCTACGGGCTGCAGTTCATGGTGCACACCCTCGGTGGCATGGTGCGTCCGGCGGACAAGCGCGAATACGGCCACGCGGAAATCGACATCGTCGCCGAGTCGGTGCTGTTCCGCGGACTGCCGAAACGGCAGGCGGTGTGGATGTCGCATGGCGACGAGGCGCTCGAATTGCCTCCTGGATTTGAGCTGACCGCGAAGACCGCCCATGCTGTCGCGGCAATCCAGAACGTCGCGAAGAAGTGGTTTGCGGTGCAGTTCCATCCCGAGGTTCACCACACACGAAACGGCACGGAAATTCTGCGCAACTTTGTCTTCCAGATCTGCGGCGCGAAGCCCGTATGGACGCCACAGCACTTTATCGATTCGACCATCGAACAGGTCAGCCAGCAAGTGGGCAAGGGACGCGCCATCTGCGCGCTTTCAGGTGGCGTGGATTCCTCAGTCGCAGCGGTAATCGTCGATCGAGCACTGCGCGATGCCAGCGGCAAGCCGCGGCTGACCTGCATCTTCGTGAACAACGGCGTGCTGCGCAAGAACGAGTTTGAGAAAGTGCAGAAGACACTGCACGACAAGCTTGGCCTGCGCGTCGACGCGGTGGACGCAACTTGGCGTTTTCTAAAGAAACTTAAAGGCATCGCTGATCCCGAGAAGAAACGCAAAATCATCGGCAACGAATTCATCAAGGTGTTTGAGCAAGAGGCGCGACGCATCGAGAAGGAAGAAGGCAAGGTCAAGTGGCTGGTGCAGGGAACGCTTTATCCCGATGTGATCGAGTCGCGCTCGGTGCGAGGGCCGTCGCAGGTCATCAAGTCGCACCACAACGTAGGCGGGCTGCCGGAAAAAATGAAGCTCAAGCTGATCGAGCCGCTGAAAGATTTGTTCAAGGACGAAGTCCGCAAGATCGGCCGCGATTTGGGAATACCGGAAGAAATTTTGCAGCGGCAGCCCTTTCCAGGCCCCGGTCTGGCGGTGCGCGTCTTGGGGGAAGTCACGCCGGAGCGTTTGGCGCTGCTGCGCGACTGTGACGACATTGTGGTCGCGGAGGTGAAGAACGCCGGCCTCTATACCAAAATCTGGCAGTCGTTTGCCGTGTTGTTGCCGGTGATGTCGGTGGGCGTGATGGGCGACATGCGGACGTATGCTTATGCCTGTGCAATCCGGGCGGTGAGTTCGGAAGATGGCATGACCGCAGACTGGGTTGCGTTGCCACACGAGGTACTGAAGAAGATCTCCACGCGGATCGTGAATGAAGTAAAGGGTGTGAACCGCGTGGTATACGACATTACGTCGAAGCCTCCGGGAACGATTGAGTGGGAATGAGGTAGCTTTGGCTATTACTCTTGGCTCTTCGCTTGAGCTGGCACAGGTTTCGTCGAGCTCAGGGTTGGTCGCGGTGAACGGTCTCCATGGAGAAAGCTGGCAAGCAGACGGCGATGTATTCCGCCCCGCCTTCGTGGGGAGTGGAGTAGCGGATCCACTCGCCGGCGTGGGCGATGATGGCTTGTCCGGCGGCGACGTCGATTGATCCATTCTCGTGTTCTACGCGCAACATGCCCTTTAGGACGATGGTGAATTCGTCGAAGGCGGGAGTCTGGCCGGGCTCGCGCCATCCCGCGGGGCTGCGCATGTGGGCGATGCTGGCGGCGGAGGTTTGCGAGTTGACGCGGCCGATGTATTCGTCGATGAGCTTGGGTTGGTTGCCGGCGGATGGGATGCGAGTGGGTTGTGGAATTAGGGTGGGCATTGGTCGGCTTCGGATATCGGCTTCAGATTTCCCTGTTACGGATCATCTCCTCAGCGATCGGCAAATCACGCTGCGCTCTGAAGGTTTGAGTGTAACGCGGCGGAGAGATCGAAGAAAACTCTCCGCCGATTGAAAAGCAAACCGACCAGCCAGCCATTATGGGCAGGGATGAGCGGTGGGTGGAGTTGGCGGGATGCCGGGGATGTGGATGGGGGGAGTGCCGGGCGAGCCGGGAGTGGCTGGCGTGCCGGGGATATCTGTTCCGGGAGTGCCCGGCGTGCCCGGGGTCCAGCAGGTGCCGGTGTCGGGCGGCGGAGGCGGTGGTTGCGGGCGCCGTGCGACGGGCTGCTCCGCTACCGGGTGTTGCTCGGATTGGCGCACGGCATCGGCGACCTGATCCTGTTCCAGAGTGAGTGGGTGCTCGAGAACCATCTCGACGGGTGAGCCCACATCGAGGAAGAAATTGTGAGTATTGAAGAGCAGCGCGAATGAGGCGATGCCGCCTGCGGCTCCGCCGACCATGGCGCCGATAATGGTGCTTTTCGCTGTGCTGCCGGGGGCGGTTACGCTTGATGTAAGGCACCCCGGCGGGGGTCCATTACAGCCGGACGGGATCGAGCTCGTGATGGTGTTGGGTTGCGAATTGGCGGCGAAGTGTCCGATCAGTGCGCCGATGCCCGCACCCGCTGCCGGCAGGGCGAATGCACCGACGGCCCGGCCGTTGCCGGGGTCTTTCAGGGCATAGCCGTCAGGGCTCTCGAGGGTCACAGGCCCGGCGACGGGAGCTGTGTAGCCGTCAGGAAAGGTTATCGACATGGATTGCAAACGCAGTTCCCCGCGGCCGCCGTGGCGCTCGAGCTTGTCAACTTTTCCTTGGACAAATGTGCCAGGCGGGATGACCACTTCGTTGCCGGCGGTGACGGGAGAAACGATCTGCGCGTAGATGTCGTCTCCGCGATGGACGTACCGGGTCTGGATCGGCTGCGTTAGCACTAGAGCAATCCTGCTCCCGGCAGCAACGGTCACTGTCGTGGTTTCGGTCGTGGGTTTTGCGGCTGAGAGCGCGTCCTGAGCGCTGGTTTGCCAATCCGGTTGCGGAGTTGTCGGGGGAGTCTCCTGCGCGAGGCTGAAGAGAGCTAAGAGCAGAGTTGAGGTTAGGGCGATGCCTTGCCTGATTTTTGTTTTGGCCAGAGACAGAAACGCTGTGGTCGAGAGGGGGCGAAGGCTGCGATCGCTTGCAGACATCTGGTGCCTCCGGTTGAAGGCTGAAAGCCTTCCGTTCAAGTGGCGATTGGAGAGTCTTAGTCCGCTCTCTGGCGCGTTAGACCGGGGAGCATCGGGGAGGTTACATAGAGATTGGTAGAGAATTGCCAAGAGTTTGTAAAGGTGGGGCAGAGAGTGTGGTTGAAATCACAACTGGCTTCATGCGGCGCGCTACTGTTCAACCTGACTATCGGGCAATCGTTTACAATCGTCCCCTATGTTCTATCGCTCGGACAATCGTGCTGCGGATCAACTGCGGCCGGTTTCGATCATTCCTGACTTCATTACTACGGCGGAAGGGTCGGTATTGATTGAAGTGGGCAACACGCGGGTGATTTCGACCGCGTCGATTGAAGAGACGGTGCCGCCATTTCTGCGGAACTCCGGCCAAGGATGGATCTCGAGCGAATATGCAATGATTCCGCGGGCGACGCTGACGCGCACGCCGCGGGAAGTGGCGAAGGGGCGGCCTAGCGGGCGGACACACGAAATCCAGCGCCTGATTGGGCGGTCGCTGCGCGCCGTGACCGATCTGGCGCGGCTGGGCGAGCGTACGATCTGGATTGATTGCGACGTGATTCAGGCCGACGGAGGGACGCGTACGGCGTCGATTACGGGGGCATTCGTCGCACTCGGCCTGGCGCTGGAAAAGTTGGTGGAGGCCGGAACTTTGACTTCGGTTCCGCTGAGAGATTTTGTGGCGGCGGTGAGTGTGGGGATTGTGGATGGGGAAGTCCTGCTTGATCTTTGTTATGAAGAAGACTCGCGCGCCGATGTCGACATGAATTTTGTGATGACGGCCGGGCACAAGATGGTGGAGGTGCAGGCGACCGCGGAGCGCCAGGTTTTCGACGACATGCAGTTCGCGAAGATGCTGGCGTTGGCCCGGCAGGGCGTCCAGACGCTAATCGCCAAGCAGCAAGGAGTGTTGAGCGCGCTGACGTTGCGGCAGTAGGGAGGGTCACGCAGCGCGGGCCATCCGGCTGCCAGATATGCCATTTCTCGCCAGCATCGCCTCGGCCAACTGGTGGGCTCCGGCATACTGAGTGAGGAGACCTGCAGGTCGCCAATTGCAAGCGAGCGTCCAGATTCTTGGGATCGAGATCGACGCGTGCGCTGTGGCGTTGATTTCCGGATTTGCGAGTGGCCAAAGCGATTTCTGCGTGAGCAACCCGCAGACGCGGCCCGGCAACGAGTTGAAACGGGCGTCTCGATTCCCGGAGAGATGAGCTAGTTTAAGAGATCGACCATAAAGGAGCACCATTTAGGATGAACAGCAAGTCGCGTTTTCTCAGTTCCTGTCTCCTGGCCGCCGCGCTGGCGTGTTCGGCATTGGGCACGGCATGCGAACATCATTACCGTGTCTACGACCCCTACTATCATGACTACCACGTCTGGAACGACCAAGAGGTCGTTTACTACAACCAGTGGGCCCGCGAGAACCACCGGGATGAACATCGAGACTTTCGCAAGCTGCCTCCCGAAGAACAGAAAGAGTATTGGAATTGGCGCCACAGTCATGGGGACCACGACCACCACTAGATAGCCGTGTCGCTTCGATCCGCAGGCGGGTGCCGATGGGTTCGCCTGAACCCGTAGACGCCCTTGGCTGCGCGTCGCGAGTTCGACTCCGGAGTTGCCGACTTGGCTGATTTCGCGGCTGGCAGCGATCTCATAAATGCGCCGGTAGGCGTTCACCCTTCATGGCATATAATGGGACGGTTTCGCCAGCCAGATCCCAGCCGCATCGGAAGCCAGTGCGCCTATCACTCGACACTCGTGAAGTCGGACGCGTCACCATCGTGCACTGCAACGGCCGAATAGTTGCAGGTGGCGAAAGCGAGGCTCTGCGGGCGCACGTCGCCTCCTTGTTGCGCGACCGCCGCAGCATCGTCCTGCACCTGGGCGAGGTCGCATTCGTTGACAGTAGTGGACTCGGCACCATGGTCCGCATCATGACGAGCACCCGTCAAGCGCACGGAGAACTGAAGCTGTGCAACGTACCGGAGCATTTGCGCAAGGTGCTGGAGTTGTCGCACCTGACGCAGTTGTTCGACCCTCAGGAATCGGAGGAGGCAGCGGTCGCCGCCTTTTACCGCCCCGGCGCCCGTGCCGAGGCGCCGGTCGCCACCGGCCCCAGTGTTCTCTGCCTGGACAGCAACGCCGACGTGCTCGCTTACTTGCGCGAACTGTTGCGCCGCGACGGATACGACGTGCACACCAGCAGTCACCGCGGCGATGCGCTGATGCTGATGCGGGTCACGCGTTTCGATCTCCTGCTGGCTGGCCCTGACATGACCTCGTCGCCGGGCACGCAGCAAGCCTTTCAGGCCGCCTGCGCCAAGCTCCCGGTAATCGACCTCGGCAGCGATTTTTCCACCCTTGATGCCGGGGAAGCCGGCGCCGGCTTGCTGGCAAAGATCAAGACCCGCCTCAAGCCAAAGCTTGCATGACACGAACAGGGTGGGCCGCAGTGTTTGGGCTAGTGCCTTCACCGCAGAAACACGTGCGCCTCATCGTCTACCCGAATGTTTGATTTCCGCCGCGTACCACTGGCCACGTTGTAGGCAACCAGCAGGTGTCCTTCCTCGATGAGAATCTCCTTGTCGCTGATCCAGCCCACTAGCGTCGCGTGCGGGAGAAACGCGATGCGCCGCGGTACATCTTCCACGCTCTTCACCTCGGCCGCCGGCAGATCCAGCAAGGCCTTGCGAATGCGCTGCGACTCTTCCGGGTTGGCCTGTCCCTGCTCGGCAAGCTGAACGGGCGTGTTCGCCTGAGAAGTCGCGACGATGGTCAACGCCACAGCGCCGAGGTCGGGCGACAGCTTGCCGTTCTGGGTGTAGAAGCTCACGTCGTAGTCGGGATTCTTGTAGGCGGCCTGCTCATCGAACACGGTCAATGTCTTGCCGTGGAGACGCAGCAGAGTTTGATCATCGCTCTGATTCTCCCAGCCGCAGCAAGCCGTGTCGGGAATTGCTTCCAGAATTGTGCTGGTGTTTGCTGCGTCAAGCACCCGCCGTAGCGGCGGATCGAGTGGCGTCGCCGTCCATTTGCCGGCGTTTTCCTCGTATAAAGAGGTCGCCTTGTAAAGCGGTTGTGTCTTCGCGGAGACGAACTGAATCAGCAGAAAAAACTTGCCCACCCCATCGTCGGGAATCCACACCTGGCCATAGGGGCAAGTTTCCTCACACCCACCCGTCGGACACGAGCAATCGGGCAGCGTGACCGAGTCCACGTCCTCACGTCCCGTACCAGCGAGATCCGTCCGCCAGCTTAGCCAGGTCGTCTTGGTGGAGAGATCGACGCCGTCGCGCTGCAGCCGGCGCGCCTGGTTCGAAAACCAGTACAGATGCATGCCATCCGCCGATAGATAAGGCACCGGCGCTGATTCGGCGATGGCGAGATTCGATCCCATTGTGGATGTTGTACGGGCGACCTCGCGCGCCAGTGTAGTTGCCGTGCGGCCATCCCAGAGCCACACCTTCCGCTCGGCCGCGAGATCGCCTTCCGCAAGCGGCAAAGCCACGGGCGCGGCAAACAGCATCTGCCCGAGATGGTTGACGGAGAAGTCCAGCGGCGACGCCATGGCTTCTGCCGGAACCTTCACCGTCTGCTTGACGGCAAAGGTTGCGGAATCGTACTCCACCATCTCGCCGGGCGCGCGCAGCACCCACAAGCGCTTGCTCTGCGCTGTCATTGATACAGCTAACAGAAAAACAGTGCAAAATGCTCGCAGCGTTTTGTGCCGGATCGGTGTTTCTCTTTGCGTGAATGGTCTTGGCATGAATGCAACGTCCCGCCGTGTGGTCTAGAGGGCCAGCATGATTGTAAATCGTGGACTCGCTGGCTCCGCAGCTGTTGCGTACAATGGATGCTGAAATCATGAGCACACATCCCGAGAACCCAATGACAAGGACCACCCATCCCCCTGTCCGTCCGCAAACCACCTCCGCCGAGATTCCTGCCGTACCGCTGACCACCGAGGGCTACAGCGTGCTGCACCAGATGATGCGTTTCCGTTGGACGGCCTGGCGGGGCCTGCCTGATGCCACGCGATCGGCGATCGCTCAGGAAGCAGCGTCGGTACTGGGCGAAATGGAAAAGAAATCCGGAGGAGAATCCGCGCTTTTTTCGCTGATCGGCCACAAAGGCGATCTGCTGCTGGTGCACTTCCGCAACTCGTTCGCCGACCTCAACCAGGCGGAACTCACGCTGGCCGGCCTGCGCTTGAGCGATTATCTCGAACCCACATCGTCTTATCTTTCGATCATCGAACTCGGACTCTACGACTCCACGCTCAAGATTTACAAAGAACTAGCGGAGCAGGGCATCCAACCGCACTCGGACCAGTGGAAGGCGGAGATCGAATGCAAACTTGACCGCCATCGAGAGGCGATGCATCCTCGGCTGTTCCCCGAGATCCCGCCGAACCGTTACATCTGCTTTTATCCCATGAATCGGCTCCGAGGTGAAGACAAGAATTGGTATACGCTCCCAATCGAAGAGCGCGCCCGCCAGATGAACGAGCATGGACTGGTGGGCCGCCGCTACGCTGGCGAGGTCAAGCAGATCATCACCGGCTCGATCGGTTTCGACGATTGGGAGTGGGGCGTCGATCTGTTCGCCGACGATCCGCTCGTCTTCAAGAAGCTGATCTACGAGATGCGCTTCGATCAGGTCAGCGCCGTGTATGCGTTGTTCGGCCAGTTCTACGTGGGAGTGCGTTGCCCGGCGGCAGCGTTGCAGAAATTGCTGAGCGGAGAACTGCCAGATAGCTGAGTTTGACACAACAAACCGTGTCACCACAGGGCGCTAGCCCCGGCGGTGCCGGGGCTAGCGCTCTGTGGTGGATTGATTGAACGAAAGGAACCGGCGAATTCATGGCAACGCTTGGACTCATCGAATACAAAGACGCCAGCCCCGAAGTACGCGCCGTTTACGACGACATCATGGCCACGCGCAAGACTGACTGGATCAATAATTTCTGGAAAGCAATCGCGCATGATCCCGCCACGCTGAAACGCACCTGGGAAGACATCAAGCAGATCATGGCTCCCGGCACGCTCGACCCGCTGACCAAAGAGATGATCTATGTCGCGGTGAGTGTCACCAACCAGTGCGGTTACTGCATAGCCTCGCACACCGTATCGGCGCAGAAGAAGGGCATGACCGATGCCATGTTCAAGGAGTTGATGTCGGTCGTCGGCATGGCCAACGAGACCAATAAGATGGTCACCGGATATCAGGTTGAGATCGACGAGCAGTTCAAGAGCGGTCGTTAATCGTTGGTCGTTAGCGGTTCGATGAAGCAGGTGAGGACAGCTGCCCTCTGCTTGTCCCGCCGTGCGGAAAGCGCGGCTCGCTTATCGATTCGCGCAGACACACTCACACGCGTCGAAACCTAAACTCACACAACCTCATATCCACGCTTCGCCCGCGGAAGCGCACGCCCTCTGCTTCCAGCCGCAACCGCTGTTCCATGGCTGAATCGCCGCGCAGCTTGATCTCTCCGCCCGCCCCTAATACGCGTTGCCAGGGCAATCCGAATCCGCGACGCAGTACCCGCGCCACCTGCCGCGCCGCTCCCGGAAGTCCCGCCGCGCGCGCAACCGCCCCGTAGGTGGACACCTTGCCCTTGGGAATGCGCCGAATGGCTGCTTCAATGCGAATTCGCGTCTTCGACGATTGATCTGCAGGCGACTCGTCCGGAGACGATTGATCCCGATGCCTCTTCCCTCTACGCTCTCGCGAGTCTTTACTTCCCTGCTTCACAGCCGAATCCATCCCACGCGAATCAGCCACAATGATCCCACTGAAACCAGCAACCATAGAATGATTCCCTGCAGCAACGGACGATGCCCCACCTGCTTGATCGTGGCCACCGAGATGCCGCTGCCGATCAAGAACAGAGTGGCCGTCAATGCGATCTTCGCCACGTGCACTGTGATTCTGTAAGCGTGCGCCCCAGCCGGCAGATACGTGTTACAAACCGCCGCCAGGCAAAACAGGCCAATAAACCAGGGCCACTGAATCTTCGCCTTGGCGCCGCGCACCACCGCCGTCCCCAGCGAAAGTGGAACAATCCACAAAGCCCGCGCCAGCTTCACCGTGGTCGCGATGGCCAGCGCCTCGGCGCCATACTTTGCCGCCGCCCCCACCACCGAACTGGTGTCATGGATGGCCAGCGCCGCCCACAGTCCAAACTGCGATTGCGTCAGCTTAAGCGCCGCGCCGATGGCGGGAAAAATCAGCAGCGCAACGGAATTCAGCACGAATACGGTTCCCAGCGCCACGGCCATCTCTTCGTCGCTGGCTTCGGTGATGGGCCCGACGGCGGCAATGGCGCTCCCGCCGCAAATCGCCGTGCCCGTAGAAATGAGAAACGCCGGAACTCTATGCACACTCAGCAGCGCGCCCAGGCCCATGCCAACGAGCAGTGCGAAGCTGATGCCCAGCATGGTGTAAACGAAGCCGCTCCGCCCCGCTCGTACCACTTCGTGCAGGTTCATCCCAAAGCCCAGCCCTACCACCGAGGCCTGCAGCAGAAATTTGGAGAAAATTCTTCGCTTCGCGGCCATAGGGATGAGGAAAAGCTAAGCCAAATAGCAGTCCCATCGCCAGCGCTACCGGCGGAGACACGAACCCGCTGGCACTCACCAGCAGGCACAGAAGAAAGACGATGCGAGGAAGCATTCGAAGCAGAACTTCGGCAAAAAGCCCGGCGCCCCTCATGCGCCGCGGCCTATGCACCGCGGACCACGCGCCGCGGTTCCTGGATGTGGCCCGCTCACCGCTGATCGGTCCCGGGCTAAGCCGCCTTGCGGAAGGATTCGATGGCTTCCGCCTCTGAGTTGTATACGTCGAAGACCGTGAGCAGTTTGGTGACCTGCAGCAAATCGCCCACACGCTTGGTCAAGTTCGTCAATTTAATCGTGCCGCCGGCGTTTTGCGCGGTCGTGCGCAGCGCCACCAGCGTGCCCAGCCCGCCGGAATCGATGTAATTCACCTCGCCCAGGTTGAGCACGATGCGATTATTCTCCGACACAGCCTTCTTGACGGTATCCCGCAGCAGCGAAGACTCTTCGCCAAATACAATCCGGCCATTGCAATCCACGACAAGAATTCCATCATTCGTTCGTGTTGTCAGCTTCAGTTGCATAGCACGCTCCTTTGCGGCCGGCAGCAAACTCCGCTGGAACCAGACCGCTCCCGCACTCCGGTTGACGAACAGCCTATCGCTTGCGCGGCGGTTTTAGCAAGCACCCTGGGTGAAAAACGGTGAAAACCGGGTGAAACCGGCGTCGCGAGCTTACCCCCCCTCCGATCACGTATAATCGTCTCTTCCTGCTCATGAGCTACACCGTCCTGGCGCGCAAATATCGTCCGCAGAAATTCTCCGAGGTCATCGGACAAGAGCACGTCACCCGCACCCTGCAGAATGCGCTCGAGCAGGGGCGCACCGCCCACGGCTACATCTTCAGCGGCCATCGCGGTATCGGAAAGACAACCGTGGCGCGCATTCTGGCCGCGGCCTTGAATTGCCGCTCGTCCGACAAGCCGGTCGCCGAGCCTTGCGGCGTCTGCGAATCCTGCACCGAGATTCGCGCCGGCAACGCCGTCGACGTGATCGAGATCGACGCTGCCACCAATCGCGGCATCGACGAAATCCGCGAACTGCGCGAAGCCGCGCGCTACCGGCCCGCGCGCGACCGCTTCAAGATTTACATTCTCGACGAAGCGCACCAGATTACCGACGCCGCCTTCAACGCTCTGCTCAAGACGTTGGAAGAACCTCCTGACCACATCGTCTTCATGCTGGCGACCACGCAGCCCGAGGACATTCCGCAGACCATCCGGTCGCGCTGCCAGCACTTCAGTTTCCGCGCCGTGAAGTTCGACGACATTGTCGGCCAATTGCGCGATCTGGTCGGCCGCGAAAAGATCGAAGCCGATGACGATGCGCTTGCGCTGCTGGCCGAAGCGGGCGACGGCTCCATGCGCGACGCGCTGTCGATTCTCGATCAGGCGATTGCATCGTCCAGCGGAAAGATCACCGCCAACTCCGTGCGCAACCTGGTCGGCGCCGCGCCGGCGCACATTCTCGAAGAAGTGATGCAGGCGGTGGCTCGCGGCGCCAGCGAAGAAGTGCTGCGGCAGGTCGACCACCTCATCAGCGAGGGCCACAGTCCCACCCACTTCGCGCGCCAGATGGTCCGCTTCCTGCGCAACGCCACCGTCGCCAAGATTGCCGGTAAGGACTCTTCCCTGCTGCAGATGTCCAGCGAAGAACGCGAGCGCGTGGAGCGCGTTGCGGGACTATTTGGCGAAGAAGACCTCACTCGTCACCTGCAGATCATGCTCCGCACACACGGCGAACTGGGATACAAGCAGGAGCAGCGCTTCCACCTGGAACTTGGCCTGCTCAAGATGGCGCACGCGCAGCGGCTGCTGCCGATCGAGCAACTCCTCAGCGACGTGGCCGCTTCTTCAAGTGTTGCAGGCGCGCCTAGAAACCCGGCACGGCCTTCGATCGTCCCGTCGACCGCGGCTGCGGCATCCGGCGCGGCAGCCGAGACTCGACGCTCGCAGGGCGTTGCGCCATCTCGCTCCAATGTTTCCCCGTTCGACGCCGATTCCGCGCGCAAAGGCGGACCCCGGCAGGATTTCGCTTCACTCCGGCTCCTGGCACCGGCCCGCGCATGGTCGCAGGTGGAAGCTCACCTGCGCGAGTGGTCATGGGCGCCGCTGCGCCCGCAAATCTCAGCGAAAACGCACCCGACTTTCCACCCTTGGCGCAACCGGAACCGCAGGTGCATTTGCCGCCGCCCGTTTCAGCATCCCATCCAGCAGCCACGGTGTCGGGCGCGCCGATTGAGAAGCTGCGGAGTACCGTGCTGCAAGCGCTGACGGATGGCAATCAGCGCATCCTGGTCTCGATGCTCGAAGCGGGCGAATGGTCGGTGGAAGGAAACGAAGTGGTGATCAAGGTGTCGGAGTCGCAAACCGTGGTTGACATGTCGCTGGGCGCCGATGCCAGGCGGCTGGCGATGGCTTCTGCCAGCGGCGTTTTAGGCCGGGCTGTCAAGCTGAAGGTGGTCGCGGGAGCGACGGTGAAGGCTGCGGAAGAAAAGCGCAATGGCGCAGGAAGACCCAATGGGGCGAACCCGGCAGTCGGCGGCCGGAGCCGCGCCGAGCAGGATGCTGTCGTCCGCCGGTTGCAGGAGAAATTCGGCGCCGAGATTCGGACGGTGATTGATTACAAAGAGAGGCGTTGAGAAGCAGCGGAGGTTTATGGGTGGATTCAATCTGCAAGAGCTGATGTCGAAAGCCAAGTCGCAGTACGACACCCTGCAGAAGAAGATGCAGGAGACCGTGGTGGAGGCCTCGTCGGGCGGGGGCACGGTTACGGCGAAAATGGATGGCCGCAAGCAACTGCTCAGCCTGCGCATCGATCCTGAAGCGGTGAAGATCGGGCGACGTGGAGATGCTGCAGGATTTGGTGCTCGCCGCGGTCAACGAAGCCGCGCGCAAGATCGATGGAGCGATGCAGTCGACAGTGGGCGGCATGCTGGGCGGGCTGGGCATCGGCGGACTCTGAGGGTTGAATCATGTTTCCAGTTTGCGGTTTCCAGAGCGGCAACGACTGGAAACCAGAAGGGGAAACTTCAGATTCTGATTCATTGACTCAACCAGACAAATCCTTATGTCGAAATTTGCCGAGCCGATGTCGCGGCTGATTGACGAATTGAAGAAGCTGCCGGGCGTGGGCTCGAAGAGCGCGCAGCGGCTGGCGTTCTACATTCTGCGCGCGAGCGACGAAGACGCCGAGGCGCTGGCGGCGGCGGTGCGCGACGTCAAAGCCAGCCTGCGTCTCTGCTCGGTGTGCAACAACATCACCGACGTCGACCCGTGCGTCTATTGCACCAGCGCACGCGCAACCAGCGACTGGTCTGCGTGGTCGAGGAGCCTACCAATATTGCCGCCATCGAGAAGACCAAGCACTTCAATGGCGTTTACCACGTGCTGCATGGATCGATTTCCCCGTTGCACGGAGTGGGACCTGAGCAGTTGCGCATCGCCAATCTCATCACGCGGGTTGACGCCGGCAACGTGGATGAGGTGATCGTTGCGACCAATCCCACGGTGGAAGGCGAGGCCACGGCCACTTATCTTTCGCAGCAACTCAAGCGCGTGGGCGTGAAAGTGACGCGCATCGCCATGGGCATCCCGGTCGGTAGTGACATCGAATATACCGATGAGATCACAATGCTGAAAGCTATGGAGGGGCGGCGGGAGTTGTGAAGCCGCTTCTGGCTACAGCTCAAGCCTATTCAAATTACCGCGGCGGCGCTGCGGCGTTAGAGTCTGGTTCCAGAAACAAGTTCAGTTCTTCTTCGACGGAAGCTAGCCCCTCGGGGAGGGCGCCGCGGTTGTATTCTGCCATGCGGTTCTTCCACTTGAGGAAGTCGGTGATGCTTTGCGGTTCGACGCGGACCTCGACGCGGCGCAGGCTGGCGAGCAGCAGATTCATTTCGTAGCGGAAGCCGGCGGCGCTGCGGAGATTCTTCGCGGCGGGATGCGCGGTTTCGATTCGGCCGCGACGGAGTTCGAGTAATCCCCAAGCCTGAGGCAGTTCCTCGCGGTCGACCAGTCCGGCTGGAACCAGATAGAAGCGCTCGCAGCCGACCCCTAGCTCCGGCTTGAGGCGGAAGGGCTTGGCCCGGTCGGCGAGGAAGTCCGAGCGGGTGACCTTGCACTCGACCAGCACGGAATGGCAGGGGCGCTTCCAGCCGACGGCGTCGGGCATTTCGCCGCTGACGCAGGCTTGCTCGGAGAGCACTACTCCGCAGCGGTAGCGGCGCAGCCAGTGGACGGCTTTTTCGACTAGTTGGGCGTGAGTCATGGATGCGGCTTTCGGGCTTCGACCGACGATAGGCACAAACATATTTGTATCCGGAGAAGCGGACGCGCGGAAGTGACCGATTCGCTTCCAGCGGCAAATCATCGTCCTGAGTACAAGATTCGTAGAAAACCGATGTGACTAACATGGTCAGATCAGGTTTAATCGACGCATGCCCAGCGTGAATATGAGTGACCTGTAGGCGCAGCTTAGCGCTCAGATCCAGCGGGTGCGAAATGGTCAAGAGGTGCTGGTTTCGGACGGCAACAAGCCGGTCGCGCGAATCGTTCCCTGGCTGCTGGAGGATCAACCCGAGCGGGAGCGGCGACTGATCGCCCGTGGCGTTCTCGTGCCCCCGAGGAAGCGGCGGCGGGCGTTGTTACCGGCCCCTGCGGGAAACGTGTCCGATGAGGTCATGGAGAGGATATGGCGCGAAGAGCGGGAAAACCGCTAGCGCCGACTTCCGCCTTCTGGTACGCAAGCGCTGGCTCCTCTCTGTGTCCGAAAGGCATCACGCCCAGCGTTGTCAGCTTGCACAAGCGCTATCCGGCGGTCGTCTGGGCGACTCCGTTGAGATCGCCAGGCGCTCTCGCGCGGTTGGTGCGGACCAGGGAGATCAGCTCCGGCGACTGGGCGAAAGCCCGCGAGGTCGCCGTGGCGTTGGCTGACGAGTGGTCGGTTATCCAGCCATCGAATGGGTTGCGCGCCAATGCAGCGCAACTCGTCGATCGTTACGACTTGCCGGCTGCAGAGGCGCTGCAGCTTGCGGCAGCTCTGCAGTAGTGCGAAGACATCCCGCAGGGGCGGGTTTTTCCGGCCGCCGATCCAACGTTGCGCGAGGCGGCTGTGCTCAGCGGATTTGACGGGAAGCGGATCTAGGATTAGGGTGTTTTCGGGCTGAAGAAAGAAAATTTCGACTTAGGCACTTAAGGAGACTGGGAAAAATGAAATGCACGATCCGAGCATCTCTGGCGCTTCTGCTTTTGAGTGCGTTTGGCTTGGCGGCACAGGACGGGGTCACTGCTGTCCATGGCACTATCACCAAACTGGATTCGGCCACCAAAACAGCTGTCGTCAAGACCAAAGATGGAGTGGAGCATTCCGTCAAGTTTGTCGACAAGACCACTGTCCACGGTACCGAGGAAACGGCCATGGGCACGAAAGACGCCTTTCACGGACTGACAGAAGGCACGGAAGTGGTGGCGCACTACACCGCCAAGGGTACGGAGAACACGGCGGTTGAGGTCGATAAAGTCGGCAAAGATGGTATTAAATCGGTGGACGGAACCATCACCCATATCGATCGCGCTGGCAAGACTCTGGCGGTCAAGGCTGCGGACGGCACGGAAGACACATTTCGACTCTCCGCACACGCCGCAGCGGACGGGGGCAAGGACATCGCAAAGGGAACCGAGAAATCCGCGAAGGTGACGGTCTACTATACCGAAGACGCTGGCAAGAAAATTGCCCACTTCTTCGAGGGAAGCTAGGGCGGCGTTTTCACAATAGGCCACACTTTAACGTCTTCTCAACTGCACACCAGGTTGCCGAAATGCCGGAGTCTTCATCGATCTGACTACGACAGGGCGGTGCAACACGGTTTCCAGCAGGTGGCGTTCGGCGGCGATGGTTTGAGCGGACGTTCCCAGAGACGAATAGCCTTCGGCGACGATTACTAGAGCTTCGTTTGAGGCAGCACCTGAAGTCTTGCGGAGAAATCCATTGGAACGCTTCTTGCGACTCTTTTTCGCTTTGATCTGAATATTTCCAACTTGAATGCGGCGGATGCGGCCGTCGTGGCCGGCGTCCAGGGCGTTGGCCAGGCGAAGGATGGCGGCGAGCTGGATGGTTGCTTTCTGCTCGTCGGGGAGAAGATCGCGCAGGGACTTGTGCTTTCGGGTGGGGAGCGCTCCGCGATGAAAGCGGGCGACGATGGCGGCGCGCTCAGCTCTGCGGGCTTCCAGCCCAAGGGATTGCCGTGGGCGCGAATCATTTCGAAGGAAGTCTTGTGATGTCCCTTCTCGCCTTGGGACTTGCCGACATCGTGCAGGAGAGCAGCGGCGAGCAGGCTGGAGCGGGCAGAGGCGCGGTCGAGGGAAGGCTGCCATCCGGAGGCAAGAAGGCCTTCATAGAGTTGAAGCGCCAGGCTGGCGACGCGCTCGGAATGGGGAAAATCGGGATCGAGGCCGCTGGCCCAAAGCTTCATGCGGCGGGTAGCGAGGGCTTGAATTTGCCTGCCTTGGGGCAGCGCGGCGCGCCAGACCTGCCAGAGAGAATCGGGGCCGATCATCTTCTTGCGGTAGCGATCGATGCGCTGGGTGCGTTCATCGAGAATTCGCTCGCGCCACTGCCGACGGGAATCTTCCTCTGGAAAAACGTGGCAGGAGACGGCAGTGGCCCAGAGCACGTCCAGGTCGTGGACTTCGCCGAGCAGATCCTGCATTTCTTTGAGGTCGTTGCTCCAAGCCTTGTGCTCGGCAGGGAGAAAATTCTCGACGATGTAGCGGAAGCGCTTGAGTCCGATGCGGAGAGAATGGAATGCAACCTGGGAGCGGTTGCGCAAGGCTTGGTTGTGGAGCTTGCGGGCTTCGGTCCAGCGCTCGAGAGCGAGATGCTGGAAGAGCGGGCTGCCCAGGCGGAGGCGGGCGGCGCGCGCGGGGAGTGATTTGCTCCACTGGCGCCATTGCTTGCGGTCAAACTCTTCGAGAGCGGCGTGGGCTTCGAGCTTCTGTTCGTGCTCGCGCGCGGTCAGGATTTCGAGCAGGGCTTGGGCTGCGGGATCGCCGGAGTGGTTGTTCTGGTCTTCCGTAGCTGCGGCATGGATGTTCCCAGGATTCTGTTCGGAGGGAAGCAGCGCGGGCGAGTTGCCGGCGGCCACACGAGTTCGTTCCAGCTTTTCGACCCACTCCATCATTACTTGGATATCGCGCAGGTCACCCAGGCGTTGAAACAGGCGCTTTCCGGCCTTCTTCATGGCCTTCCAGTTGGGGTCGGGATCGAGCGCCATCAATCCGTCGGCCAGGGAGCGGCAGCGGCGCAGTGAGACGCGCAGGTCGTGAACCGGATCGAGAGCGAAATCAGCGGAAACGTGATCGCACTCCTCTAAGACCCGCAACATCCAGTAGCGCAGGCCGGTGGTTTTCTTGGTACGCGTTCGGCGGGCGGTTGAGGAAGGCACTGGGGTTCCGAGAAACGGCGAGGTTCGCACTGTCCATTCTCGCCGGAGATGGCCGCGAATGCCAGTGCTGGGATGCATGCGCGGGCCGGGGTGGTTTCATCGGCCTGGGATGCGCACTGGTACAGCGGAGTGTCCTGACCGGTTGCTAATTCTCCCGTTACCTCCGTAACGTGCAGCCCTTTCCTGTTGGATTTAACCTTTTATTGCCTATAGCCAGAGCTGCGGTTGAGGAGTGCCTTATCAACGACGCGACGACATTTCACGCAAACCGGGCGGCATCGGCGCGCGCCTTCGTCCACAGCCTGAACATCCTGATCAAGTACGCGCGCATGTACGGCCCCGATCACAAGCGCACGGAAGCGCAGTTCGAGACCGCCTGGAACGAATTGCAGAACGGACTGCCCGCGGCTGGAGAAGGCGGCTTCTTGCTGGGGGTTTCCGACAACAAGTTGCTGCTGGATGGAGTTCCGCTTGGAAGCGGGACAGGTAGAGCGCAGCTTTGGGCAACTCTTGACCACTGCCGGTCTGGCCAGCCTGCACTTCTCCAAAGACGTGACCATCGAAGACTTCACCCGACTGGTGCGCGCTTTTACTGTGGCCGGCTCCAAGGCCCAGGACGTGGCCAAGCAGATCAAAGAAGCTCTCAGCGGTGGGGGCAAACAGAGCACGATCAAAATCAATGAAGTGAAATTTGTGGCGGCCGACCCGCTGACCGGGGACATCAGCGTGGCGGCACAGATCGCGGCGCAAACCTTGGGGCCGGAATTCAAGCAATGGCTGAACGATCCGCAGAAGTTGCTGCAATTGATCGCGGCAGCGGAAGGCGCGAACTCGCGGGCGGAGGTCAGCCCGGCGGCGCTGTTCCGTTCGGAAGCGTTCCGAACATGCCCGGCCATGGGTCGCGGGGCCGGGACCCGGAACCGGCACTGCGACGGGGACTGCGCCAGCCTGGGAAGGTGGAGTGGTCCCGCTGCAGGAGGCCGAGGTGGTTCAGGCCATCCGTCTGCTGACTCGATTCGGCCAGGTGCAGGGGGATCCGAGTGCTCGTCCGGAAGACTTGCAGAAAGAACTGGTCGAGGTCGACCCCAACACGCGGTTGAACCTGCAACAGTTGCTGGGAAGCCTGGCGGCGAAGGCGACCGTACGAACAACAGAAAGACACGCCGCTGCTGATGAAGGCAGCCGAGCACATGGCGATCCGCTTCGCCTTGGAGCGCTATTCAAAGGGCGAAGTCAAAGTGAATGCCGTCCATCAGATGATGGAGCACATGAGCCGGCAGATGGATTCGCTGCGCCAGATTCTGAAGTTGCAAGAAGAGAAGATGAACAAGGCCGGCATCCTGGTGGAATCGCACGCCGACATCCTGGACCGGATGTTCTGGGCGGAAGTGCCGGAGTCGGGAAAGAAGACGGTACTGACTCTCAACGAAGCTCCCTGCGTGCCGCCGCGAAATCTGCGGCAGTTCGTGGAAGTACTTCTCGACCGCGACGACAAGCAAGCGTCCGCAGAAATTCTGAATAACTACTCTAGTTGCCTGGCCACGAAAGAAGCGGAAGCGCGGCGCAAAACGGCGATTGGGTTGAGTCAACTGGCCGACCTTTACGCCCGGCTGGGCGGGGAAGCCATGGGCAAGGCAATCCACACCGTAAGCGAGCAGTTATGTGTGGAGAAAGATCCTGAGCTGCAAAGCCTGCTGAGTGCGGCATTCGTGCGCCTGAGCCAGGAGGCCAGCGAGGCCAAGAATTACCAGGCGGTGAATGCAGTATGCGCCGGGATGGAGATGCTGCTCGAGCAACGTCCAGTACTGGTGAACGACTTGCGCCCGCGCGTGGGCGTGGAGAACCGGATTCCAGAGTTCATTGAGGAAGCATTGCGCCACGATCCTGTGCCTGCGGATCTGCTGGTGGTGTTGCGGCGCACTTGCCAATTCGGGGCCGAACATCTGGCTGACCGATTCTTCCGCTGCATGCGGCGGGACGAGTGCCGACCGCATGGTGGAACTGGTCAAAGAGTTGGGAAGTCCGGCTCTGGTGCAACTGCGGGAGATTCTGCGCACGGGGGCAGTCGCGACAGGCCTCGGCGGTGGTGGGGCTGTTGAGCCGTCTGGATGTGGATACGTTGCTGGAGCTATTGCCGGCGCGTTTGCCGGAATGGAACCGTTTCTATCACGACATCGTGGTTCGCCAGATCGCATACGGAGCTGCGCCGAACCGTGGGCGAACGCTTCTGGAACTGGCTGACGTGCTGGATTCGGCGGTATTGCCGGGGTCCATCGATGAAATCGGGATGAGCGGCGATCTCACGGCCGCGCCACCGTTGCTGGCCATGGCCCGGCCGGGCGAAGCGGCTTCGCGTTCGCCGTTTGTGCAACTGAAGGCCATCGAGTCATTGGGAAGACTGCGGGATACGGAGGCTGTTATCGCTGCTGCGCGAGATTGTGGAGACGAAGAAAACGTTTGGCTGGGTTCATCACAAGGAATTGCGGATTGCGGCGGCGCAGTCGCTCTCCAAGACCGACCCGCGCTACAGCGCTCAGATTCTTTCCGAAAGCGGCATCGAGCCGGCAGAACTGGCGATCGCACCTCTCGACACGGCTCCCGCATGCCCGTGGGTCCGGCAACGGCGCTATGAGCGGATGGTGCTGTCGCGCACGATTAGCGCCTCGATCGGCAGTTCGTGGGGAAAGTCAAAGATTTTGATCCGGGAGTTGAGCCTGGGCGGGGGCATGGGCACCAAGGAAGACAATTTGCGCATTGGCAGCGAAGCCGAGCTGGAGATTTCGGTGGGCATGCGGTCGAAGATACGGGCACATGTGCTGCTGCGCCGCGCGCGGGTGAATGAAGTGGGATTCGAGATTGTGAATACTGACCTGGAAAGCCGCTATCGCCTGCGCCGTCTGTTGGTGGAAGCGATGAGCCAGCGCTCCGCAGAACAAGGAACAGCAGTGGAGAGGGGAGCGGAAGATCTAGCGGCTTAATTCCCTGGGGAGTCCGGAACAAAACAAAAAAGCCTCTGCTTGCGAGTAGAGGCTTTTCTTTTTCTCCCCGATCTTCGATTGGAGGCTTACTTTACCTTGACGAAAATAATGACCAGGGTGTAAAGCGCAAGCGACTCGATCAGGGCCAAGCCCAGAATCAGAGCCAGTTGAATGCCGGGACGAGCCGCCGGATTGCGGGCCAGACTTTCAGCGGCGGCGGCGGTCGCCTTGCCCTGCGCCAGAGCGCAAATGCCGGAAGCAAAGGCCATGGAGAATCCGGCGGCGATGGCGATCCATTTGCCCTCGGTCTCAGCCCCGCCCTGCGCGAAGGCCGGGACAGCGAACGAGAATACGGACAGTACCATAAACAACTTGCTGAGTTTACTCATTGTGTTTCTCCTTGTATGAAATACCGCCAGTGGGTGGTTGACGCCATCCCGTACAGACGCCCTCACGCTGAACGGCTTGTTTGATCCTCCCAGTGTCGAACTCTGGGATTCCTGACTCGGGCATTACCCGATTTCGAGGGCGAATCCCGCCCCAGCACCAAAACAGAAAACTGTCGGCGTGCTCCAGTGCCTTACCGCAGCAGGGATTATGCGACTCCAAGCTGACCGACCAAAACTGTCGCTAACCCAGACCGGAAGTCTGGGATTGCGCTCCTCAACTACCGTTCAGTGTCTAGTTTTCGGTTTCTAGTTTCGGCCTCGTGTCGGAGCCGTCATCGAGACTGGAAACCGGAAACTCAACTTAGTGCTCTTCCGAAACCGCGCCCTGCAAATAGACGGTGGTCAGCAGAACGAAAATGTAGGTCTGCAGCAGCGACACGCCAATGTGCAATCCCAGGAACAGGATGGGGATGCCGATGGGGATGAGCGAAAAGAAAACCAAGGTGACCAGATCGCCAGCCAGCATATTTGCGGTAAGGCGGATGGTCAGCGAGAGAACGCGAGCCAGGTGGCTGATGAGCTCAATCGGAATCATCAGTGGCGACAAGGCCGGCACGGGCCCGGCAAACTGCTTCAGGTAGCCGATTCCGGCGTGCTTGAATCCCTGCGTATGGTAGTACACGAAGGCGCAAAGTGCGCAGCCCAAAGGCACGATGGGCACGGCGGTCGGCGACTCGAAGCCGGGAATCACGCCGAGCAGGTTGCAAAACAAAATGAAGAAGCAGAGCGAGGCCAGGAACGCTGTGTAGCCTTCGCTGTGATGGCCGATGATCTCGTCGCTCTGACCCTGGATGAATCCCTCGACGCCTTCGAAGGCGTGCTGAAGCGGGCTGGGACGGTCCACCGAAAGGCGCGAGCGGACCAGAAGGAACAGAATCAGCAGCAAGCAGAAGACGAGAAGCTCCATCGCGAACGAGTTTGCAATGGGGGCCGTCGGATACCTGGGCTCGATGTGCAATGCCCGAAGCAACGACGTGACAGGACTTGCGAACAGACGGTTCAGGACTTCGGTGAACCAAAGTTGTTCAGGCATAAAGCTGCTTCTGGCTGCTAGCTCCTAGCTTTTCCCTGCTCAAACGGGCCTGGCGACTAAAGGCCGCGAGCCAGCGCGGCGTACAGCTCATAAACCGCTTCGCAGGCGACGGCGGCAACGGGCAAAAATAAGCCCGCAAGAAGCCCATTCAGGCTCGCGGGTGAAACAGTCAATATAACATAGGCGCCGAGGGCCATCAAAACATAACGCAGCAGGAAACGAAAGACGATTCCCTGTCCGGATTGCGATGGGGTGGCACCGGTGGCGCGATCGACGAAGCCAGCGATCACGCGCTTCAGCCAGTGGAAATTGACGTAGGCGATGATGCAGCCGAAGGCCAAGCCGACGGCGGGACGCAGGCCGAACTTCCACCACGCGGCCGCAATCAGCAGCGGAGCGAGTGCGACCATGAAGCGCCCGATGCGCTGGACAGCCTCGGAGTAAAACTGCTCCGCCGCGGCGGTCTGTGCCGGGTTGGGTTCGATTTGTAGTGGGTGGGGCATCAACGCTACTGTTTAGCAAACATTATTCAGCACACATCCTCGAGCAAACATGGTACGCGATCAGCGGTTCCGGCGGGGACGGCAATTTCGGTTCACAGTCGAGA
Organism: uncultured Acidobacteriaceae bacterium; assembly: GCA_963714225.1. GTDB lineage: Bacteria > Acidobacteriota > Terriglobia > Terriglobales > Acidobacteriaceae > Sulfotelmatobacter. Next base: position 73,026 of record CAVQNY010000044.1, read on the forward strand.
TTCACTTCGTGTCGCGCAGAGCGCTGCGGATCAGCTCGATGAAACCGGCGGCGATGCCCAACAGGATACCGGCCAGGTAGAGCCACGAGGTGTGCAGCCAGCGGTCGAGCGCCGCGCCGACCAGCCATCCCACCACGAGGGCGGCGGGGAAGACGACCGCCAACTGACTGTAGCGGGCGGCCTGGAGCCAGAAATTGCGTTTCTGGCCCGAGTCGTCACGGTCGGGAGGCGGCTCGGCAGGAGGAATGGGCATCGTCGTTCGTACGTGATTGGGGCTAGCGGATCAGCTTCGCTACCGCGGGATTCTGGGCTATGCCGAGCGACCAGTTCACGAGGTGGATGAAGCGGTCGGGCATGATTCCGATGAAAAGCGTGGCGAATGCGGTCACGACGAGCGCGGCCCGCATGGTCCAACTCACGGGCTGCACTCCCCGCTCTTCGGGCTGGCCCATGAACATGGCGTTGGCCATCTTCAAGTAGTAATACAGGCCGAACACAGAATACAACACGCCGAGTGACGCCAGCGCGTAGTGTCCGGTTTCGATAAGGCTGAGGAAGATGAAGTATTTGCCCCAGAAGCCGGCCAGGGGCGGGATCCCGGCCAGCGAGAGCAGGAAGATCAGCATGAGGACCGCTTCGACGGGAGCGCGCGAGTAGAGTCCGTTGAGGTCGTCGAGTTCGTCGCCGATTACGTTGCGGTAGCGCAACGAGGTGATCACGCCGAAGGCGCCGAGGTTCATGAAAGTGTAGACCAAGAGATAGATCAGGATGCCTTTGAGGCCGTCGGGGCTGAGTTCGGTGAGAGTTCCGGCGATCAAGCCGAGCAGCATGTAGCCCACGTGCGCGATGGAAGAGTAGGCCAGCAGGCGCTTGGTGTTGGTTTGAGTAAGGGCGGCGAAATTCGCGCCCGTCATGGTGGCGATGGAAACGAAGACCAGCAAGGGGACCCAGGTGGAACGCATGGGGAGAAGTCCCCAGAGCAGGATGCGCAGCATCATTGCCCATCCCGCGGCTTTGACGGCTACGGACATGAATCCGGTAATGCAGGTGGGCGCTCCTTCGTAGGCGTCGGGAGCCCATTGATGGAAGGGGACAGCGGCAATCTTGAACAGCAGGCCGGTGATGGTGGTCAGTAGAGCAACGATCGCGACGGGATTGTGAGGGTTATGGGCGAGAAGCCGGGCGAGTTGGTTGCCGATGACGCCCAGGTTCGTACTTCCGGTGAGACCGTAGAGCAGCGACAGACCATAAGCAAAAATCCCGGAGGAAAACGCGCCGAGTAATAGATACTTCAGCGCCGCTTCGTTGGAGCGGCGGTCGCGGCGCAGGAATCCCACGAGAATGTAAGTGGAAATCGCCATCAGCTCCAGGCCGATGAAGATGAGCACGATATCGAACCCGGCGGCCATGCACATCATACCGACGACCGAGAGCAGCATCAGGGTGTAGTACTCGCCGTGGTTTTCATGCTCGGTCTGCATGTAACGCATCGACATCAGGATGGAGACGGCGGTGCTTGCCAGGAACAAGTAAAAGAAGTAAATGGCAAAGTGGTCCACCAGCATGGTGTGCATCATGGCGAACGGAGCCGTCGATGCCGCCGGCGTGGCCTGCATCCATAGCTGGATTTTCACCACGCCCGCGGTGGCGAACAAGACGCCGATGAAGGCGGTGACGGCATTCACCCACTTGGTCTCGGGCGGGATCATGAGATCGATGAGCAGGATGCCGAGAGCAAATAGAGTGAGCAGAGTGATGGGCAGGGCCAGCACGTAATCGGCCCAGGTGTATGCGAGCGCGCCCACTAGTTCTTCCCCCGGCTTGATTGCGCCGCGGAAGGCGGGTTGGAAGCTGTGGTCGCGACGGGTGGGGCTGTCATTTCAGGTTGACCCGCCGCTTGAAGCGCTGGTTGAACCATGGGAAGCGCAGCATTTACGGCGCCTCCGGCCTGCGGGTTGCGGACGTTTTGTACCAACTGATTCACCGGCTGCTCAAGAATCTGGAAAAACGGCTTCGGATAGAGGCCGATCCAGAAGGCCATGATGAGAAGGGGCACAAACGTCAGCACCTCACGCGGCGTGAGGTCGTGCAGCTTTTCATTCTTCGGATTGGTGACCGTACCGAAGAAGACGCGCTGGTAGAGCCACAGCAGATACGCGGCGGCCAGAACCACGCCGGGCACGGCCCACGCGACCCAGAAATACCCAGCATGCCCCGCGATGTCTTTCTCCATGAACGTGCCCTGCAGGATGGTGAACTCGCCGATGTAGCCGTTGAGCAGCGGCAGTCCCATCGAAGAAAGGAACATGATCATGGTAATGGTGGCGTAGACGGGCATTACGTTTGAGATGCCGCCATATTCAGCGATCTCTCGCGTGTGGCGGCGTTCGTAAAGAATTCCGACGATTAAGAACAGCGCGCCGGTCGAGATGCCGTGATTCACTTGCTGCAAGACCGATCCGCTCAGGCCAAGCGGCGTGAGAGCGAAAATACCTAGCGTGCAGAAACCGAGATGGCTTACCGAGGAATAGGCCACCAGTTTTTTCATGTCCTTCTGCATGAGGGAGACGAGTGCGCCGTAGAGGATAGCGACGACAGAGAGAACCATCATCCAAAAGCGCACTCTGCCGTGGGTCAGCACGTCAGGAAAGAACGGTAGCGAGAAGCGGATGAAGCCGTATGTCCCCATCTTCAGCAGAACGCCCGCCAGAATGACCGACCCTGCGGTGGGCGCTTCCACGTGGGCATCGGGCAGCCAGGTGTGGAAGGGGAACATCGGAACTTTGATGGCGAAGGCAAAGAAGAAGGCGAAGAACAGCAGCGTGGCGATGCTAGGTCCGTAGGCTGGATCGGAGTAGATTTGTGGCGCAGTCTTGTAAAGTTCAGGAATGCTGAAGGTGTAGACCTGTGGAGACGTCACGCCGTGGTGGTGGAAATATAAGAACAGAATGCCGAGCAGCATCAGTACCGAACCGGCGAGGGTGTAGAGGAAGAACTTGATGGCCGCGTACAGCTTGCGCGGGCCGCCCCAGATGCCGATCAGCAGGTACATCGGGACCAGCATGGCTTCCCAGAAGACGAAGAAGAGGAAGAAATCGAGCGCCATGAAGACGCCGAGCATGCCGGTCTGCAAGATCAAGAACCAGACGTAATATTCCTTGACCCGATTCTCGATAGCGGTCCAAGAAGACAGAATCGAGATCCAACCCAGCAGCGTGGTGAGCATGATCAGCAGGAACGAAATGCCGTCAATGCCGATCATGTAGCCGGCGCCGATGGAGGGGATCCAGTTGTTGGGCGTGCCCTCGATGAACTTGAAGCCAGGCTCGAAGCGCTGCGCCCAGAACCACGGCACCAGCGGCAGCGAAACCAGGAAGCCGCCGAGCGCGAAAAGATTCGCGATCCAGCGGACGGCGTCCTTGTTCTCCTTGGGAACGAACAGGAGCACGAGCGCGCCCACCAGCGGCGTGAAGAGGATAATCGAGAGTATGTGGTTTTGCATGAAAGTTCAGCTTCTAGCTTCTAGCTTCCGGCCTCTAGCTGCATTTCAGTGGTACACGTAATAAAACACGAAACCTACCAGCCCCGCCGTCATCACCAGCGCGTACCACTGGACCAGACCCCATTCGAACAGACGCGCGGGATAAGAAAGCACGCGAGAGAGAATGGCCGGGCCGTTGACGCCGAACGTATCGATGATCCAATCAATCCAACCAGACACTCTTGCGCTAAAACGCGTGATCCAGCCGGCGGCGTTGACTGCGCCATCGACTACGTTTGTATCGAACCACGCGGACGCTGCGCCGAGTCCGAGCACGCCGAGGCGGACGTCGCCTAGCTTGCGGCGTCCGGTAAATACATAGTCGTAACCTTCGTCCACGTAATATTTGTTGAGCAGCAGGTTGTAGACCGGCGGAGCGGCGGCGGCGATAGGCTCGGTAAAACTCTTGTCGGCATTGCTGTAAGCCCGCCGAGCCATTCCCCACCCGGCGGCTGCGGCCGCAACCGAAAAAAACATCAGCAAGTATTCGATGGGACTGGTGTGTTCGGCTTCTCTCTCTCCGGCTGCGAGTTGCCTGGCCTTGCCTTCTTCCTGGAAAACCTGGGCTTCCTTGGCGAAGACGGGGTCGAGAAATTTCTCGAACCGGGCGGAGCCGCCCAGACTCGGCGGCCAGCTCAGCCATCCGGCGGACAGCGAGAACAAGGCCAAAACCAGCAGCGGCACGGCCATGGAGTGCGGAACCTCGTGAATATGGTGTTCGATCTCGTGGCTCATGCGCGGTTTGCCGAAGAACGTCAGATAGATGAGGCGGAACATGTAGAACGCGGTCATCAGCGCGGTGGCGTAACCGACGAACCACAAGATGCGATATGCGCCGCCTTCCGAAGTCCACGTTTGCCAGAGAATTTCGTCCTTGGAAAAGAAGCCCGCGAACGGAGGAATGCCGCTAATCGCCAGCGTGGCGACCAGCATGGTGCGATACGTGATGGGAATGCGATGGGCCAAGTCGCCCATATTGCGCAGGTCCTGCTCGCCGCTCATCGAGTGGATCACCGCCCCCGCCCCGAGGAACAGCAGGGCCTTGAAAAACGCGTGGGTGAAGACGTGGAAGACACCGGCGGAGAAAGCTCCGACGCCGAGCGCGAGGAACATGTAACCGAGCTGGGAGACGGTGGAATAAGCGAGCACGCGCTTGATGTCCTTTTGGACGAGGCCGATGGAGGCGGCGAAGATCGCGGTCAGGGCGCCGACGATGGCGACGGTCTTCATCGATGTGGGCGCGAGCACGAATAGCGCGTTCGAACGGGCGACCATGTAGACGCCAGCAGTGACCATGGTTGCCGCGTGGATGAGGGCGGAGACCGGCGTGGGGCCTTCCATGGCGTCGGGCAGCCAGACGTAGAGCGGAATCTGCGCCGACTTGCCGCAGGCACCGACGAAGAGCAAGAGCGTTGCTGCGGTGATGATGGGATCGCCGATAGCGAAATGGCCGTTGCGAGCAAGGGTCGTCACGTCGGTGAAGCGCAGCGAGCCGAAATACCAGGCGATGAAGAACATGCCCAGCAGAAATCCGGCGTCGCCGATGCGGTTGACGATGAACGCTTTGCTTCCCGCGTCGGTGGCGGACTTACGGTTGAAATAGAAACCGATCAGAAGATAGGAGCACAAGCCCACACCTTCCCAGCCGACAAACATGAGCACATAGTTGTTGGCCAGGATCAGCGTCAGCATGGAGAACATGAAGAGGTTGAGGTATCCGAAGAAGCGATAGTAGCCCCCTTCATGCGCCATGTAACCGGTGGAATAAATATGAATCAGCAGGCCCACGCCGGTGACGAACAGCAGCCAGATGCTGGAAAGTGGATCGAGTAGGAAGCCGGCATCGGCCTGGAACGGAGCTTGCGACCCGTCACGGGTCGCGTAGTTCATGTGGCCGGTGTCGGTGCCGAGCCAGGTGTAGAGGATGGTCTCATACGGCTTATGAAAGTTTTCTGGCGTGGACGACCAGGCTGAATATTGCCAGACCGCAGCGCAAGCCATCAGGAACGCCAGAACGATGGCGCCAACGCAGACGGCGCTGACCGAGGCCTTCTGTAGTTTGCGGCCAAAGAAGAACATGATGGTCGCGCCCAAGGCCGGCAGCAGCGGGATCAGCCAGATGTGGTCGAGAAAAAACATGTCGTTGGTCGTCGGTCGTTAGTCGTTGCCCGATTGGGTGCGCTGAATGCTCGGTACTAGGTACACGGTGCTAGGTACTGACTTTCTACCACTTCAGCAAATTCACTTCGTCTATGTTCACCGTCTCCTTGTTGCGGAAGAAGGCGATCAGAATGCCGAGGCCGACCGCGGCTTCGGCGGCGGCGTCGGTGATTACAAAGATGGCGAAGACCTGGCCGTTCAATCCTCCCCAAAGGCGCGAGAAGGCGACCAGGTTGAGGTTCACGGCGTTCAGAATCAGTTCAATCGACATCAGGACGATGACCACGTTGCGGCGGGTCAAAACCCCGATGACGCCGAGCAGGAACAGGGCTGCGCCGAGCACCAGGTAATGAAGCGTCGTGATGTGCAGCAGGGATTCCATGTCGGCCTCTACCTTCTGGCTCCTAGCTTCTAGCTCTTATGTCCCCTCGCTCGGCACTCGGTACCCGGGACTAGATTCTCTTCTTCGCCATTACCACCGCTCCGATGATCGCCACCAGCAGCAGGAGCGAGGCGATCTCGAAGGCGAACATGTACTGTCCGTACAACAGGGTTGCCAGCCTTTGCGTATTGTTGTTTTCCACCACCGATAGCGCGCGGTTGGGGAAGAAGTTCTTTCCTTTTGTATACACAGCGATAAATAATCCCCCCAACGCCGTTGCCGCAATTGTTCCTACCACCCATTGGCTGTTGAGCTGACGCTCTTTCATGGATCGGTCAATGCTCACCAACATGATGACAAACAGGAACAGCACCATGATGCCGCCGGCGTAAAGGATGATTTGCACGCCAGCGACGAACGGAGCATAGAGCATCAGATAGATGGAGGCCTGCGCCAGCAGCGTGACGATCAGCGCCAGCGCCGAATGCACCGGGTTCTTGCGCGTGATCACCAGGATGCCCCCGATGAGCATGATCCCGGCGAGCAGATAAAAGAAAAATGGAGTGGCTACGGGTGCCATATTGTTTGCTGTATCAACGGCCACAATCCGACAGTGGCCGTCAGAATCAGAACCCCCAAACCCATGGGCAGCAGGAGCTTCCATCCCATCTGCATGAGCTGGTCAAAACGGTAACGCGGGAACGTGCCACGATACCAGATATAGAGGTACATGAACCCGGCAACTTTCGCCGAGAACCAGAAAATGTCCTGCACCCGCAGGCTGACGGGAGGAATGAACAAAACCAGACCGATCAAGCCGAGGACGACTCCAAATCCGCCGAGGCCGATGGTTTGCGTGCGGAAAAGAGGATGCTTCGGCATGCGGACCGTGTTGTAGAAACACATAGCGGCGAGAAAAAGGAACGTAATGCCGGGGATGTAAGAGAATGCCTGATCCCAGGTGGGGCTATTCAGCAGATTCGGAAACGGCCGCAGCCATCCGCCGAGCCAGAGCGTGACCGCGATGGAAGAGACCGCGATCATGGCGGAGTATTCGGCCAGGAAGAACAAAGACCAGCGGAAGCCGCTGTACTCAGTGTGGAAGCCGGCGGTCAATTCGGATTCGGCCTCGGCAAGATCGAAGGGCGCGCGGTTGGTCTCGGCAACCATGGCGACGGCAAAAATGAAGAAGGCGATCAAACCGAGCGGAAAGAATTTAAAGAGGAACCAGACTCCTTGCTCTTGCTGCCGTTCGACGATCTCAATCATGCTCAGAGTGCCGTCCTTCGAGCCGAGGCCGGTCATCAGGATCGCCGAGACGACAGCCAGGCCCATGGCCACTTCATACGACACCATCTGCGCACTCGACCGCAACGCGCCGATCAGGGGATAGTGCGAGTTCGAGGCCCATCCCGCCATCACGATCCCCAGCACGCTCAGTGACGACACACCGAGCATGAAGAGAATTCCGATGTTCATGTCGGTAATGGCGTGCGTGGGACCAAACGGGACCACGACAAAAACTGTGAAGGCCGCCAGCACCACGATCAGCGGCGCCATCCAGAAAACGAAACCGTCGGCCTCGGCCGGCATGATGTCTTCTTTGAGCAGCAGCTTGATTGCGTCGGCGATGGGCTGCAGTAATCCGTGCGGACCGACGCGCATCGGGCCGAGGCGCACCTGCATGTGAGCGAGGATTTTGCGCTCCAGCCAGTTCATCGCGATCACAGCGACCGACAGCCCGGCAAAGACCAGCATGATATAGACCAGCACCCAGAACATGTTTCCCGCGGCGCCGGGCGTCTTGTCGCTTGCGAGGTAGGACTTGATGTATTGGATGATCTGATCTATCACGGGTCCACCCTCATCGGTCCACCTCGCCGAGAACGATGTCGAGCGTGCCGATCACGGCGATCACGTCGGCCACAAGCTGGCCGCGGCACATCACATCCAGCGCCTGCAGGTTCACAAACGACGGTGGTCGCACGCGCACGCGGTAAGGCTGGGTTGAACCGTCGCTGACGATAAAGTATCCCAGCTCGCCCTTCGGCGCTTCAATGGAGTGATACACTTCGCCCGTCGGCGGCTTCATAACCTTCGGCACTTTCGCCATGATGGGGCCTTCGGGCAGCGCGTCCACAGCCTGCTCGATGATGCGCACGGATTGCCGCATCTCAGCCATGCGGACCAGGTATCGGTCGTAAGTATCGCCGTTCTGTCCAGTGGGAATATCGAAGTCGAAGTTCTTGTAGTTGGCGTAGGGCTGAGCCTTGCGCAGATCCCACTTCACGCCGCTGGCGCGAAGCACGGGCCCAGTGACACCGAGCGCTATGCAATCCTGAGCAGAGATGGTTCCGACTTTCTTGGTGCGCTCGACCCAGATGCGGTTGGTGGTGAGCAGTTCCTCGTACTCGTCGATCTTGGGGCGAAAGAAATTGAGGAAGTTCTTCACTTCCTTTTCGAATCCGGTATAAGTTTCGTATTGCAGGCCGCCAATGCGGAAGGCGTGCGTGGTGAGGCGCGCGCCGCAATATTTCTCATAGATCTTGAGAATCTCTTCCCGGTCGCGGAACGTGTAAAACAAGGGCGTGATGGCCCCAATATCGAGGGCGTGCGTGCCCAGCCAGAGCTGGTGGCTGGCGATTCGATTCAGTTCGGTCAGGACGACGCGGACATGCTGGGCGCGCGGCGGCGCTTCCACGTTGAGAAGTTTCTCCACCGTCTCGCAATAGCCGAGCCCGTTTGAGACCGCGGCCACGTAATCCATGCGGTCCACGTAGGGATTGAACATCGTATAGGTGCGGTGCTCGCCGATCTTCTCGACGCCACGGTGCAGATAGCCAATCACGCATTCCAGGCCAAGAACTTTTTCGCCATCAAGCCGCAGAATCACGCGCAGCACGCCGTGCGTGGCGGGATGCTGCGGGCCCATATTGATGACAAGCTCGTTGGCATCAAGAAACGGCTTCTCGTGAGCCGCGAGATCGGCGATATCGACATGCGACAGCGTAGTGTTGGGGTCGGTCATTGTCTCGTCACTGCGTCTCGTCCCTGCGTCTCGTCACCGCGTCTCGTCCCTGCCGCGCTCTCTACTGCCCGCTTTCAATTCCCAGGTTGATCTGCACCCACTCATTATCCTGCTGCAAAATCCCGTAATCCTTGCGCAACGGATGCCCCTTCCACCCCTCGGGCAGCAGAATTCGCTTCATGTCAGGATGCCCGTCAAACTTGATGCCGAACATGTCAAACACTTCGCGCTCCAGCCAGTTCGCCCCCGCCCAGATCGCAACCGAACTCGGCAGCTTCGCGCCGTCGGCAATTTGCGTCTTCACGCGAATGCGCTCGTTGCGCGCGAAAGAATAAAGTACCCACATTACATCAAATTGCTTCTCACGCTGCGGGTAATGCACCGCCGTAATGTCCACGCAATAATCGAACTGCTCTTCATTTCGAAGCACCTGAAGAATCTCAGGAATCAGCGAGCGATCAACCACCATGTAATTCTGCCCCGCATACGTCAGCGGCTCGATGCCGGAACCGTAGCTGCTCTTCAGCTTCGCGATCATCGGCGAATCCCACGGAGTGGGTGTTGGCACGGGAGCTTTCGCGGGCGCAGCCGGTTTGGCAGCGGCAGGCGTCGCAGGCGCTGCAGCCGCGGGTTTCGCGGGGGTCACCACCGGAGTACCCGCAGCGCCTTCGCTCGGCGTTTTGACGTCCGCCTGCACCGGGCCGGATGGCGTAGATTTCACGCCGCCGGGAACGGCGGGTCGATCGACCGATGCTTCCGCCGGCGGCTTCTGCTGGCCTTCCGGGGGCGGTGGTACGGCCGATTTAGGTTCGTCCGGCATAGCGGCAAACGCACAAATCTCCGGCTGGAAGGGCAACGGAGAGAACGTTAACTTTTATCAGCTTGAGGATTCGGGTGTCAACGAGCACACCGATCATGGTAGTAGCTCGAACGATAAATTACGAACGATAAATCAGGAACCTTCGTGATACTTTGTGTCCTTCGTGGTTTATCGGTTTGTGTGGTTCTCAACGCAAACTTATAATGTCGATTAATGTCGATGTCTAAAATGTTCCCCGCGTGAATCACCGGTTTTCTCCACGAACTTCCCGGCCGTTCTCCGCAACCTCAGCCGATTTGCTATGATTCTGGTTCTGAAGGTTCCCTCATGGACGCTGACTCAAAAGCTTGCCCAGTCTGCGGAGAAACTATCAAGGCCGCAGCCGTCAAGTGCCGCTTCTGCAACACCGACCTCACCGCATTGGCGGCGACGAAAGATCTTACAACCGAAAAAGACTTGTTTTCCGGGCATCCCGCCGCGATCTACAGCGTCGGCCAACTCCTGCCCTTTCTGGTAGTAATCGCCCTCGCCATCGGGATCGGATATGCTCTCCACTCCAACGCTGTCCAGTCCCAGTCCAGGGATGCCATCATCTTGTACACCGTCCTTGGTTGCCTGGTCGCCTGTGGCATCATCTTTTTACGCTTCTACACGAAGAGCCTGAGCACCCACTACGAAATCACCACGCAGCGGATCAAACGAGAAGTAGGTCTGCTCTCAAAGAAACAGGAAAGTTTGGAGTTATTCCGCATCGATCATTTCGAGTTTCTCAAACCGTTCGGAATGCGGCTGCTGGGCTATGCGGAGCTGCACTTGTTCTCGTCGGATGCGGAATTTGAGAATTTTTACATCTACGGGGTTCGGAACCTGGAAGCGATCGCAGAGACCTTACGCGAGTGTCAGCTTCGCGAACGCACACGACGTGGCCTGACAACATTCGTCAAGGCGTAAGGCCAACGTCGGCCGAACTGCCGAAAAATCAGCAAATCCCAGCCCCGAAGAGGCGTCATAGGAAAGCCCGGCACGGTAGTGCCGGGTAGCGGCGGGAAGGCGGAACGAGTCCCCGAAGGGGAAAGCACGAGTTCTCACGCACTCTCTAGCCGCCGAGGTAGACTCTTGCCTCGACAGCTAGTTCCTTGGCACCGACCCAGAGACACCCTTTTGCTTGCGCGTGTTCTCGATCGCCACTAAGCGGCTACAGGCCTTACACCCACTCCAGAGCGCCTTTTTTCCAAACCCAGACGTAGCCCGCGATCAGGATAACCAGAAAAATCAGCATCTCCGCTAAACCAAAGATGCCGAGCGCCTTGAACTTCACGGCCCAGGGAAAAAGAAAAATAGTTTCCACGTCGAACACCACAAACAGGATCGCGACGATGTAGTAGCGGACGGTGTAGCGGCCGCGGGCACTGTCGATGGGATCAATGCCGCACTCGTAGGGCATCAGCTTGGTTTTGTTCGGATTGTCCGGGCGAACCAGCTTCGCCGCCAGCAGCGTGAGCGGAAGCAGCACGCCAATCACGGCCATAAAGATGAAGATGGGAACGTAATTCTGCGGCATAGTGAGCCTTGCGCGTCTTACTCGCGTGAGGAACTGTCGAGGAAGCAATCTTACCGCCGATGACGCACGACTTCAAGCTGGGTTTGCAGCTCAAAACATTTATCGGGGAGCACAAACACCTTTCGGGCTAGATCTGATTGCAGCGTGGCTTCGCGGTAGTAGCGGCTCAGGACACTGTCCCTCCCGGCGAGCAGATCCGCGCTCTGGCGGGCGAACTCTTCCCAGTCTGCGGCCTCGGAGCGAGCCATGCGTTCGCGGATCAGGAAGAAATATGCGCAGGTGATGGTTTCGTGGTAGAGCTGCGTCTTGCCGCGGGCGGCGGCGAATCGCCGCAGTGCGGCCGAAAACTTCTCCAGCGCCTGAAGAACCGGATACTGGCACAGATAAGCAAACGCCAATCGGACGTGATCGGCATGATGGAACTCCTCGCCCGGCCCCAGCCCACGCTCGAATCGTTCAATCAGCTCGTCGCCGGTCACCGTTGCCAATCTCCTCTCTTTGGAGATCTTCACTCCAGAACCGCAGTGCCTCTTCGAGCGCGTTATCGAGCGCTCCGTCGTTTTGCAGCAACCGCTTGGTTATGACAGAACACGAAAATAACTCGAACAGTGTTTCCTGTTCGCGAACGAAATGGCTGTGGATCTCCTCGGGAGTTCGACCGAATTTCCTCGCGTACTCTTGAATGAACTGCTGGTCCGCCCTGGCCTTGATTCCACGCTCCCAAATCGTCGCGGGCGTTCCCTCGAGGAAGAGCAGCTTGCATCCGAGCGCAGCCAGCCGTCGATCGAACGGTGCGACGTCGCTCCACTTCACTACGCCGGGGCGAACGCAGTGGGTCAGGTGCAAGGTATCGACGAGCACAAAACACCACGGGCGCGTGTGCTCTTGCACGCTGGCATGCAGCCATTCGACTGTCCCGACGATGCGCTCCAGATGGCACAGGTTCGCATCCACGGTAAGCGTGCCGTTGTCCTCCGGCAGGGCCAAAGGGCCGTAGGTATGAGACTGGGCCAGGTGAACCAGCGTCGGGATTTTCCTGGGCTCAGACGAAGCGACGTGGCGACGGACGAGAGCATCGACCAGCGTCGACTTTCCCACGCCGGACGTGCCTTCCAGCAGCAGCGCCTGGAACGGGATCATAGCGGCTATCCGACGGCCTGAGCCGTGGCTTTTCCACTCGCAATTGCCCATGCTGCCGCGGTGTAGATGAGGAGATTCCCAACATTGAACGTTCCATGCAGGAGGTGCACGGCGATCGCCAGCACAAAAATCCCCACCAGGAACCAGGCGCCGCGGACTGCGGTCCGTGGAATCAACAGCAGGACGGCGCCGATGATTTCGCCCCATCCCAGCACTTGCCGCACGATGTCCGGCATGTGCGTCTTGGCGAAGTCGTGGGCGGCGCCGGGCATCACAAAGAGGATCGCTTCCATCAGAATCACAAGCCCTAAGGTCCACTGCAATCCCGTGAGGGCGGTTTTCATTCTTTGTTCTGTCATAGGGTCAGCCTTCTCTATTTGTCGGCAGCTCGCTTGCGCCCCGGCCGCGCCTTGATCTCCTTCAACCGGTGGCTGGCGCTGGAATCGAGGTCAAAATCGTAAAACCGCTTCAACTCCTGAATGCGTTCGAGCGAAGCTTGGCCGAACGGAGTCTTTCCGTCGAAAGCATGGAGCACGATGCCCTCCAAAAGATCGCCGAGGGTCATGTCGTGGTACTCGGCGAAGGCCTTCAGGACTTTGAGCAACCGCTTCTCCATGCGCACGCCGGTCTGCACCCGCTCCACCAACAGCTTGGCATCGTCCAACATGTGTACCAATGTACCATAATATATAGGTACTTGACAATTGTTTTTCGGGTCCGGCACGAGGGCGCACATCCAGGCGCGGGTTGTTTATAATCGCGTTTCAACGTTTCACTGTCTTCCGCGCCAGTAAGGCGCAATTCCCTGTCAAAGGACTCTCTTGGCATTCGACGAGAACATTTACGAACTGCGGCGCCAGAAGCTGAAACAGATCGAGGCGCTGGGCCAAACCGCGTACCGGAGCAAGTACGAATTCACGCACACCATCCCGCAGATTCTCGCGGAGTACTCGGACAAGACTGCGGAGCAACTGGAGAGTCCGCGAGTCAACGTGCGCGTGGCCGGTCGCATCATGGCGATTCGACTGATGGGCAAGGCTGGGTTCTGCCATCTGCAGCAGGATGGAAAGCGGCTGCAGATTTACGTGAAGAAAGACGCGGTCGGCGAGCAGGGCTTCGAGTTATACAAGCTGCTCGATCTCGGCGATCACATTGGCGTCAGCGGCTATTTGTTTCGCACCCGCACCGGCGAGTTGACCATCCATGTGGAAGAGATCACCTTTCTCAGCAAGGATCTGCTGCCTCTGCCCGAAAAGTTTCACGGGCTCACGGACGTGGAATTGCGCTACCGACAGCGCTATGTCGATCTCGTGGTCAATCCTGAGGTGCGGGAAGTTTTTCTGAAGCGCAGCAAGCTGGTGCAGTCGCTGCGGCGGACCATGGAGTCGCACGGGTTCGTCGAAGTCGAGACGCCGATGATGCACTCTATCGCGGGCGGCGCGGTGGCGCGGCCGTTTGTGACGCATCACAACACACTCGACATGGATTTATATCTGCGCATCGCCCCGGAGCTTTATTTGAAGCGGTTGGTCGTGGGCGGATTCGATCGCGTGTACGAAATCAACCGCAACTTCCGCAACGAAGGCCTGGGCTGGCGATGGAATCCTGAATTCACCATGCTGGAGTTCTATCAGGCTTACACCGATTACCAGGGCGTGATGGAGCTCACGCAGGAGTTGATCACGCAGGCAGCGAAAGATGTGACGGGTGGAACGAAAACGAAGTGGGGCGATCAGGAGATCGACTGGGCGAACTGGCAGCGCCTGACCATGCGCGAGGCCATCCTTCATTACTGGCCGGAGACGGCGGGCGCGAAACCTGTGATGAGCGACTTCGCTTCTCACGATGGAGTCAGGAAACTGGTCGAGCGGTTCAATCAGGCACACGCGCACATGGCTCACGATCCGAATGCACCCGTGGGCAAGACGATTGCGAGTTTGTTTGAGGCGACGGCAGAGCAACATCTCACGCAGCCGACGATCATCTACGAGTTCCCTACCGCGGTGTCGCCGCTGTCGAAGCAGAAGCCGGATGAGCCGGAGTGGACGGAGCGCTGGGAAATTTTCGCGGGACAGATGGAGATCTCCAATGGGTTCAGCGAACTTAACGACCCGGAGGATCAGCGGCGGCGCTTTGAGGCACAGTTGAAAGAACGCGAGCGGGGCGACGACGAAGCGCACCAGATGGATGAAGATTACATCCGCGCACTGTCCTACGGGATGCCGCCGACCGGCGGTGTGGGCGTGGGCGTGGACCGGCTGTGCATGCTGCTGACCGACTCGCACACCATCCGCGACGTGATTCTGTTTCCTTTGCTTCGGCCGGAGAAGAACTTAACCACAGAGGGCACAGAGAAACACGGGTAAAACCTTAGGGGCTTCTTTTGCCAGAATGGGAGATAGGTTCCGGTGGGAACATTCGCTGTAGCGGTAGGAACATTCACACTGAATGTTTTGGTTTTAACATTGCCATTAAGTCTAACGATATATGGTGTTTGTAAGATTGGTAGACATTCGTAGCGTCTAAATCGTGCATTGCAGAGGTGTTCTATTTCGCAGGCGTCACGGACGGGGGGCAGGCCCGATAATGCGGATGCCTGTGGGCCAAAACCAAACAATAATCGCGACAACGAGAACCCAGAACCAAAACCACAGGCTGCGTATTTGTTGGCTAGGCTAGGCTGCATGAGGAAATGATCAGTCCAACTAGCCGAGCGAATCAAGGCAACTTCCCCAGGCAACGCAGTTCTAGGACACCACCCACAGCCCTGGAGGGGGATAGGTTCCGGTGGGAACATTCGCTGGAGTGGTTGGAACATTCGTTCTGAATGTTCCAGTTTTAACATTACCTTTAAGCCTAACAATTCATGGGGATTCGTAGTGGGCCGACAGCGCCTTACGATGCACCAAAAGTAGGGCGGTGATGTTTCTATACTTCCACAGGGATTTGGGCTCAGCAGGGGCAGCGCTGCCGTAGTGTCCGCTCTGGACATTGAGTCGGCAGCGTTTTGCTTTTCCCGTGAAGCCAACTCTCTTTCGCCCTTTCGGGCTTATTCATGCTCCTTATCATCATCATCCTACCCACGACTCGCGCCCCTCAGCAGGCTCAGGGCAGGCTGTGGGCTGCATTCTTGCGCCGTTTCGCGGCTGCTGTAGATATGGGCTTGGCGGCACGGCTGAATTCGTGCCCTTCCCGGACCAATTGCGGGCGGGGCCTCCAAGGATGATTGATGCGGGATCCTAAGGACTCTTACTTCGATGACTTGGGGAGCCGGTCTTGTCTGAGGTTCGTTGTGGATCATAGGCGGGCTTGTCGGGGCTGAAGTTGGCGCTTAGATAGTCGATGAGAGCATCGCGGTCGGCGGGATCGACCAGCGCACCCCATTTAATCATCTTGTCTACCTCTTTCGTCCACGCGGCCTTGCTGAGACGTTGCTGGAGGATGATGCGGGCCTCGTGACATTCCAGGCAGGCAGTGTTGGCCTTGGCCTGCATCGCTCCCGCCGGGAGATCGGCAATGGCGCTTGCGCCTGCGGGCTTCTGCGCCAGCGCCGAGAATGGTGAAGCGGCGGATAGCAGCAGCAGAGTGAGGGTGACGAACCTTCTGGCGAGAAGCTTTTTCGCGTTCGGAACAACAGCAGGTCCCTCCACTCCGCTTCCCTTCGGGAACCGGAAGCTTCGGTCGGGATGACAATCCGTAAAATGACAATCCGTAATGAATTGCGGCAACTGCGTTCTATGCGACACGGATCCTCACCTGGTCTGCGGCGTTGTAGAGATAACCGCTGGGATTCCAGACTGGGGTGGAGGGTTGGGTGCGGCCCTGGCTGTCGGTGGCGCGCGCGCGGATGATGTAGTCGCCGCTCTTGCTGGCTTTCCAGTCGTAGCTCCACAGGCGCCAGGCGTAGTGGGCCTGTTCGCGGCCCAGCTTGGCGGGATTCCAGGTCGTGCCGCCGTCGGTGGAGATCTCCACCTTCGTGATGTCGGCTTCTCCGGCCCAGGCGGCGCCGCGCACTGCCACTTTGCCGGCTTTCAGGCTGGCGCCGTCGCTCGGCCCGGCGATCACCGACTTGACGGTCAGCGCGGTTAGCGGATGCGTATCTTCGGGCTTCACGGCATCGCCTGGTTGCACCGGCTGGTTGGGAAAGCGATAGGCGGGGTTCATGAAATTGCCGACGAATTCCGCATCGAGCAATTTGATTTCGGTGAGCCACTTGCACGAGGCCGCGCCGATCCAGCCGGGGACGAGACCGCGGGCCGGAAAACCGTGATGCTTGGTGAGTGGCGATCCATTCATGTGGGTGGCGATTAGCGTATCGGAGTCGAGAGCTTTCTCGATGGGGATGCTGCGAATGAAGGGAGGGACTTTGCCGGGGACTTCATCGAGTCCGCGGAACATGACGTGCTTGCCGGTGGGTTTCACTCCGGCGCGCTGGAGGACATCGCGCAGGCGTGGACCGGAAAAGCGGGCAGTGCTCACTGCGCCTTTGCCCCACTGAATGCCGGGGACCTGAGGGCGATGCAAGCTGCGTCCGTTGCCGGCACACTCGAGCGTGTTGACGACCGAGAGGGTCTCGAGTTTGGAAAGCTCGGCGAGGCTCAGGGTGAGCGGCTTCTCCACTTCTCCGCTAACGGAGAGACGCCAGTCCGGGGTATCGAGTTGGACCGGTTCGTACATGTGGTTGCGCACGAAGAAGTGCGGCACGGGCGTGAGCCAGGTGTTGAAGTACTCGACCGGAGTCTCGAGATCGACGAAACGGAAGGAGCGAAGAATCATGCCGTCTTCGCCGGGAAACTCGACGGATTGCCCCTGGGGCAAAGCCCAGGTCAATAGGGATGGCGCTGCGACTGCCACCAGCGCGGTCCCTGACATCTGCTTGAGAAAGTCACGTCTGGAGTTCATGGTCTTGCGAGCATACAAAACGATTGCCTCGAGCAGCTACAGCTTATCCTACAATGAAATCAAAGATGCGTTAGAAATCCCCTCGTCCGTCACCTCTGATCCCCAACCACCATGGGCAGCACGCTTCCCTTTTCTTTTGCTTTCTTGTTGGCCGCACGCCTGCCCTTGGTGGAACGAGGCGTTGTGCCGGAGATCAGGTCTGCCAGAGTGGTGTTTTCCAAGATGCGGGCAGCCGCGTCGCGCACATCGAGAAACACCTGGTAGAGAGCGCGGTGCGGCAGGTCGCGATCGATGAGCACGCGCAGTTGTTCGGCATCGGCAAAGGGCGCCACTGGGCCATCCATCAAGCGCATGATCTCGCTCAAAGGAATGTCGGAGGGATCGCGGCGCAACTGGTAGCCGCCATGGGCCCCGCGCACGCTCTCGACCATGCGGGCGTTCTTCAGTTCGAGCAGGATGAGTTCCAGAAACTTTTCCGGGAGATCCTCTTCGTAGGCGATTTCGCGAATCTTGATGGCGCCCTGGTGGTGATGGCGGGCAAGCATCATCATAGCCTGCAGCGCGTAGAGTCCCTTTTGCGAGATTTTCATGGTCAGTGTATGCCTTAAAGTTCATGGTATCACTAGACTTTATGAGTGATGTGCCATTGCGGTTCCTTTTGAGCGGAGGTCGATATAAAGATTAACTCCTGCTTGGTCAGTAACTCAGCGAGATCCCCAGGGAAGTGAGCACGGGGATGAAGGTGCATCTTAATGCAGTTTCGAAGCTGAATCCGGGCCGATTGCGGGGCTAGGGTTGGGGATCGGGTCCGACGCGCAGGACTTGCAGGGTGATGTTGTCGGGCCCACCCCGTTGCCGAGCGAGTTTCACGAGGGCGGCACAGCACTCGGCCGGGTTGTTGCGGCTCACCACTGTCTCCAACTCTTCTTCGGTCACGACGCCCCAAAGGCCGTCGGTACAGAGCAGGAGATCGTCTCCCTCTTGCAAGGCCACACTGTGTTCGGGGCCGTCCACGGCCAGTTCCCTTCCCGCCCCTAAGGCAGCGGTTAGGATGTGGCGCTGCGGGTGCTTCTCGGCATCTTCGGCGCGGACGATGCCGCTTTCCACCAACCGGCCAACGTAGGAGTGATCGCGAGTCAAACGCACGATGCGCGCACCGCGTACGAGGTAAAGGCGGCTGTCTCCCACGTGCGCAAAATAAAGCTGCGGGCCGCGGAGGACGAGGGCGGTGCAAGTGGTCCCCATCCCTTGAAATGCGGGATGGTGCTCGGCATAGTCTTGAATGCGGGCGTGAGCAGCGGCAAACGACTCGACCAGAGCCGCCTGCGGATCGTCGCGCAAAGCCTGATCATAGACTTCGCGAACCGTCTCAACCGCCATACGGCTGGCTTCCTGGCCACCCTCGTGTCCGCCCATGCCATCGGCAATGACTGCCAATCGCCCCTTGCGCTGGAATTCCTCATCGTCGGCTGGCTCCCAATAGAGGTAGGAGTCCTCATTGTTTTCACGCTGGCAGCCCACGTCGCTCAGGCTGGCCACTTCAATTCCGGGTTTCACATTCATGCAATCGACAGACACTTTTTCACCACCTCAAGCGGCGGCGCGGAGACCATCAGAAGACGACAAGCAGGAAAGACGACTTCCTGCCGGGAAAACCGAAGCCGCGATGTGCCCCGGCCATTATAGACAAGAAGCGCAAAAGCGCAACGCCCGATCGGAATCCTGAAAAATGCAACGGATGGACCGCAGGCTCAGTCGAGCCCGGTTGTTCCGCTCCGGTTCCGAATTAGCGAGAGAAAAAAGCCGCAACCATTCGCGGATTTCGTCCTGAACGTAGGGAGTCGGATGCTTGATCTAGTTCCCATCATTGATCATGTAAAACTAAACCGCCGCATGGGAGTTTAGTTGTGGGTTGCTAACACCGCGAATTACAACGATGAATATCCTCCCTGAGTAACCGTTGAGATGCGGACTGAAGGTAGCCATCCGCGGGTTCGGCGTCACAGACAAATCCAGTCGGTTGAATTCCGGACGGCCAAAGGCTTTTCGCCAACAAATGGCACGAGAATGTCATCTCTCTGATCGCGTCATCCTCGGCGCCGGCGATTGGATCGAGAACAGTCAGGCGTATAATCTTGCCGGGCCGGAGGAAACCTGATGAAACTTACGGACACGATTGCACTGGTGCTAAAGAGCAAGGAAAACAGCAGGGTGCTCTCCGCAACGCCCGACCAGTCTGTCTATGAGGCGATTGAAAAGATGGCTGTGGAGAGCGTGGGTGCATTGCTGGTTATTTCCAACGGCAAGTTGGTAGGCATCCTGTCGGAGCGTGACTATGCCCGCAAGGTAATCCTGAAGGGCCACTCCTCGAAGGAGACTCCAGTCCGCGACATCATGACCTCGCCCGTCGTCTTCGTGACCCCGCGGCACACGGTGGACGACTGCATGTCCATTATGACCAAGCACCATTTCCGCCATCTCCCGGTGATGGGCGAGAATGACACTGTGCTGGGTGTGGTTTCGCTGGGCGATCTGGTGAAGTGGATCGTCTCGGATCAGGCGCAGACCATTCAGGAGTTGGAGGGCTACATCACGGGAAGATATCCGGGCTGAGGGCTAGCAACGATAAAGAGCGGCTGAGAACTAAGAGATCGAGAGCTGGGAACTCAGTGATCCACGCTCAATGCCCCACACGTCTGACGCTCCTCCGGCGTGAGTTCCAGAGTGTATCTGGAGCGGGCAGCGTCATCGTGGAACATGCGCACGGTCTCCAAAGAGAACTCGTGCAAGTCTTTGCCGATCAGGCTGACCTTGTTGAGAACATCGGAGGTAACAGTAATAATGTGGCAGCCGATTGCGTCAGCCTGGAAGATGTTCAGGAGTTCCCGCGGGCTGGCCCAGACCAGTTGCGTGTTAGGTTCGGGCGCGATCTGGTCGAGCGCGGATTTCATGAGAGGAATCGGATCGCGGCCAGTGTCGGCAACGCGTCCAGCAAAGACGGAAATATAGGAGGGCGCACCACCTCGCAGAGCTTTCGCTATGTGGCGGACCTGATCGAGCGCGAGCACCGCGGTCGCATTCACCCGAATACCATCCCCGCTTAGGCGGCGGATCAGATCGTACATCGGCTCCCGGCGAGTATTCGTAACCGGAATCTTTACGTACACGTTGGGAGCCCAGCGGGCAATTTTGCGGCCCTGGCGCTCCATTTCAATTTCATCATCGGCGAACACTTCGAAGGAGATGGGACGGTCGGGGATGAGTTGGAGAATTTCCCGGGCGAAGCGCTCATAGTCGGTCACGCCCGCCTTCCGCATCAGTGTTGGATTGGTGGTGAAGCCCTTGATGTAGGGTTGTCGATAGAGCTCGATCATGCCGGCCTTGTCGGCTCCGTCGGCGAACACCTGAACCCGCAACTCAGACACGGACTTCATGGTTGTTATGAGACTCCTTCAAACTGGAGCAAATGATCCAGTCAGCGGCTTCGCGTAACGATCGCACGGTAGCTTCCGGAGGTTGCGCCGGCTTTCTCTCGCGGTAGCCGTAATCGATCAAAAGGGTTTTGCAACCTGCGGCGTGGCCGGCATCGATGTCGCGCCAGCGATCTCCCACGAAGAAACTGCGTGAGAGATCAATGTTGTGCTTGCGCTGGGCCTCGAGCAAGAGTCCGGGCTGGGGCTTGCGGCAAGCGCAATGGTCCGCGTCATCATGATAGCAGACGAAGACAGCGTCGATCGGCAGAGAAGACGCGAGCGTTCGATGGATGGCTTCGACGGCCTTACGCGTCTGCGTGCCGCGCGCAACATCCGGCTGGTTGGTGATGACGAAGAGAGCGAATCCGTGGGCCTTCAAGTCGACCAACGACGACGCCACTTCGGGCAGCAGTTCGAGTTCTTCCGGCCCGGACGGTGGAAACGATTTGCCGTCGCGCACCACCGCGCGGTTGAGGACGCCGTCGCGGTCGAGGAAAACTGCCGGGCGGAGTTGCGCGTTGTCGGGCGCGGTTGATTCCCACTTGGTCTGCCGCTCCTTAACCGCCGGGTGCGAGACCAGCAGATGCCATACGATTGCCTGAAACGCTTCCGTGTGCGGCGTGATGTGAGCCGGGTTCACCGTAGGAATCAGGATGCACACATCGGCTACTTTGGCGGTGTGGCCGCCATCCCGGCCGACGATGCCCAGGATTTTCGCGCCTACGGTTTTTGCGTATTGCAGGGCAACCACTAAATTAGGGCTGACATTTTTTTCGAGATCGCCCCCCCCGACCGAGAACACCAGCACAAGATCGTTGGCGCGCAAGCGGCTCACCCGCAGCCAACTCTCAAACACTGTTTCCCAACCTTCGTCGTTCACGCGCGCCGTGAGTTCAGAGACATTGTCGGTGGGGGCGTAGGCCTCAATGCCGGTGATCTTGCGGAAATCGTTCACGGCGTGGGAAGCGTTGGCTGCGCTGCCTCCTACTCCAAGAATAAACAAGCGTCCGCCGGAGGCGCGCGTTCGAGCCAACAAGGAGGCGGCGTCTTCAATGCTGGCGGCGTCCAAGCGGTCGATTACATCTTTGGCTTCTGCCAGAAATTGCCGCGCGAATGTGTTCTTTGTCGTCATGGTTACGATTCTTGATTTGCTTCCCGTGCGGCCAGGAACTCGGCCGTCTCTCGTAGTCCCGCCGGCGACCCAATCTCATAAAACCGCTCGTGCACTTCAAATGCCGCGAGCTGTTTGCCTTGCAGCAGATCCCGGTACAGATCTGCCAGGTCGCACGCTACGTGGGCCGGCAAGTTTTGGAATGCCTCGGCGCGAAACACTCCGAGCCCGTAATCGATGTGGCGCATGCGCGGAGTCCAGTTTTTCTTGCTGTACGCGAGAATCGTTCCCGCTTCGAACTCGACATTGCTGGCATCCCATTTCCCTTCATTGCGGAAGACCGTCATCATTCCCAACACGCCCTCAGACTGAAAGTTTCGCGCGATGGCAGCGTAGTCGCAAGGGAGATAGGAATCGCCGTACATCACAAAAAAGGCGTCGCCTAACTTGGGCAAAGCGTTTCTGATGGCCCCAGCCGTGCCCAGTAATGAAGGCCCGTCGAAGGAGTAGTCTACCTGAAGGCCCAAGGCATCGCCGTCGCCGATGGCGCGCTGGACCAGCCCACCCAGATGCCCCACGCAGAGCACAACGCGCCGGATGCCCTTGGCGTGCAGCAAGCGCAGTTGGTGCAGGGCGAAGGGCTCGCCGTTGACTTCCAGCAGCGACTTCGGCACTCGCTCCGTCACCGGCCGCAGGCGGGTCGCAAGTCCGCCAGCGAGAATCGCAACCGTCAACGCCGGATTCAACAATGGACTCTCCTACGAATGTGCCACCACCGTGGTTCCGGCAAAGTCAAACTGCATGCGAACCTCGCGGAGTCCTGCACGTCTCATGACTGCCCGGAGGCGAGTTTTCTCTTCCGTGTAAAACATTAGGAATCCGCCGCCGCCGGCGCCCACGAGTTTGCCGCTGAGCGCTCCGTTGGCTCTCGCGAGTTTATACAGCCGATCGATTTCACCGTTGCTCATACCCGGAGATCGTTTCTTTTTGTGCTCCCAGTGCAGATTCATCAAATCGCCGAACTTCCGCAAGTCACCGGCCAGAAGAGCGTCACGGCTCTCCACGCCCAACTGCTTGGTGAGGTGAAGATTCTCGATCATCTCAGAGTTGTTCTGTTTGGTTCTTGAGTCCTGGTCGCGGAGAATGTCGGATGCATGGCGCGAGTTTCCGGTAAAGAACAAGAGCAGGTTATCTTCGAGGTTGGCCAGGGTTTCGGCGGGAATTTTCAGCGGTTCGACGACGACGCGATCATCCGGCAGAAACTGGAAGCAGGTGATGCCGCCAAAAGCGGCGATATATTGATCCTGCTTGCCGATGGGCTCGTTGAGCAATTTTAGTTCGATATGGCACGCCTGCTCCGCGAGGTCGTGCGGCAGTACGAAGTCCCGCTTCAGGGTATGTAAGGCGCATAGTAGCGCAGTCGTGAAGCTGCCGGAGGATCCCATCCCGGTACCGGCTGGGATGTCGGAAAGGCTGACGATTTCAAGGTACGGTCCGGTTATTCCAGTCAACTTCAGCGCCTCGCGGATGATGGGATGCTGGATCTCTTCGACGCGCTCCACATCTTCGAACCTGGAGTATTTGACAATAATCCGGGGACGAAACGCCTCGTTGATGGTGATATAGACGTAGCGGTTAATCGCCGCGGAGAGGACAAAACCAGTATGCTGCCGGTAGTAGGAGGGGAGGTCGGTGCCGCCACCGCCGAGACAAATTCTCAGCGGACTCCGGGTGATGATCATCGAGCGGACCCGCATCCGGAGTCGTTCGCATTCGCAGGCATCATTCTCAAATCATATGCGAAGCGGCTCTTGCCGGTCGAGTGCAGCTTCAGGCCGCCGTACCTCCGCCCTCCCCGACCAGCGCGGCCGTTGTCATTCCACCTCAAAATCAGCGGTGCGGGTTTTGCTGACGTTGCCCGTCGAATCGAGCGCCTTTAATTCCAGGCGATAGGATCCAGGCACAAGCGAAGCAACCGGCAACTTGAGTCCCAGCGGAATCACCGGGTCTCCAGCTGTTCCCTTGGGGATCCTGTTACGAATGCCGACTTTCTGCTCTCCACTCTTGCGGTCCACGACTCTTAGTTCAAACGCAATGTCCGGAGGATTCGGATTTTTCAGGAGCGGTTCGTAGACTTCCGCATAGATAGCGGCGACGTCCGTGGTCTTGAAATGGTTGGACGCGGACGGTGAAATCTGCACGCCCTGTACCAACAAAGGAGTCCTGTCTTCGAGCAATTGGCTGTCCACATCCGTGGAGGCGCTGGCGGGGTGAAGATTGTTGCTGAGCGCTACCCCGCTAATGCTGAATTCCTGACCGCGGTAGGGGTCGATCGAGAGTGGCATTTCGAGTTTGCCAAAGCTCTCGTTGCCGGAACTGAAGACGACTTTTAGATGGTACTCGCCGGAGGCGATGCCAAACTGGTTTTCGTAGCGATACGGCCGTTTCTGAAATTCTTCTACTTCTTTCTTGTCATCGAGGTCGACGTTCATGGTATCGCTGAAACGCGCGGCAATCGAGGCGTCCGGATTGTAAGCGATACCTAATATGTTGACAGCGGCATGTTGTTTTCCTCTCACCTTATCAAACTTGAGCGCCGCGGAAGGAATTTCCAGGGCAAGATGAACCTGGGCCGTGTTCGGCGAGGTGTAGAAGAAAGGCGCTTGCATCAAAGCCGTGACGTTGCCCTTCATCTCTCCGCCCGCGCGAGTCTCCAGGTCTTTCTCCACCGGATTGCCGGCCAGAAGATCCGTCGGCCTGGCATTGCAATAGCCGCTGCGTGCGCGTACATCGGTTCCTCCACGCTCCACTTTCACCTTCAAGGTATGGCAACTTCCTTCGGCCGAAACTGCCGGCTTGTAACCCAGAAGGTAATACTGGTTTTGATCTTTAGCGATCTTCTCCAGACCGCCGAGCAAATCATTGGTATTGACGATGACAAAGCCGCCGGTGCCATCGGCGAGCTGATAGAGAACTTGCTGATTGTCAGAAGCGCTGGGAGGAAATGGCGGAACGATCTGCCGGGGCTGATTGTAGGCATTGTACAGGCCATTGTTCGTACTGTTCGTCCCGCCGATGGTTCCACCACCGCCGCCGGATTTGCCGCCGCCACCCGTTCCACTGCCGCCCTTACCTCCGCCCCCGGTTCCGCCGCCACCGGTTCCCCCTCCGCCGCTTCCACCGCCACCATGACCACCGCCGCCTCCCCCGCCGCCTCCGCCACCACCGCCATGCTGCGGGGGAAGCGCCTCAGCTGGTTCAGCAAAGGCAGCCAGCCGGAGAATTGGACGATGAGAGCCATCCTCCGAATAGTGAAATGAGACCGGAACAAACGATCCTGACGGGGTATGGATCGAAGGCCAGACCAGATCGCTGTGGGGTCCGGTTAGGGCTGGAACCACCAAACCACGAACATCAATGGGATAGATGGCGACATTCGCTTTGTTGCATGTATCGATTACGGCAGTCAGTTCCGACTGGTATTCCGGGTTCATTTGAAAACCAGCGGTCAGCATGACCAGCGTCTTGCGCCCGGGCACGGTGGAGAGGCTTTTTGCCAGACTTCGCAAAGCGAGCAGCACGCTATGGACGCCGAAGTCGGCTTCGGCATTACCCAGAGATGGCCCCAGCGATGGAGGTACGATGGACGCGACCATGACCGGTGGCTGCGCATTCGGTGAAACTGCCGATCCTTGCATGCCCGCCACAACCTGCTTCAACCGACTCGCATCGGCCGTAAAGTTTTGCGAGATATGGACGCTACCGCCGAAATCCGCAACGGCCATCAAGCGGTTGGGACCCGCGTTGGCATCGATAAACTTTGCCGCGGCCATCCTGGCTTGGGCTTGATCGCTCATGTCCATGGTGGAGTTGTCAAAGAACAGGACCATATAGTGCGGCTGGGGGTTGGTGGA
This sequence comes from uncultured Acidobacteriaceae bacterium, assembly GCA_963714225.1. Taxonomy (GTDB): domain Bacteria; phylum Acidobacteriota; class Terriglobia; order Terriglobales; family Acidobacteriaceae; genus Sulfotelmatobacter. Next base: position 99,058 of record CAVQNY010000044.1, read on the forward strand.
GGAGCCAGTGCTCTCCTCAAAGGAGAAACTGGTGATAGCCTGTTCCTTGCCATCTTCCCAAACCTTGAAGTCTTTCTGAGCCAGATCGCGGACGTAGTTGCCTTTCTTGTCGGTCACCACGGTATCCACGAGAACCAGGCGGGTCTCCGTCCGGATCACCGGGAGGTCGCCAGCGCCCGCTGCGGTTGACTGCTGGGCGTGCGCCACGGGATTGTCAGAGCTCAGTTCGAGGAAGAGACAACAACTAACCAGACAGATCATCCCAACCAGAAGAACCAACCGGCTATAGCGCATACCTCACCTCCAAGGTGTCGGTCCTAACGAATCTCAACCGTCCCATTTTCCGCGGACATCAATTGTCCTTCCGCGTCCCTTACCACCAACCTGACGAGATAGCTCCCCGGCTTTACGTCAAAACTCGTCTTGAGTGTAATGCCCGAGGCAAGTCTGTGTTCCAGAGTCTCATCTTTCCAATGCATGGTAACAACCTTCTGCGTCGCCTGAATGAAATTCCCGTTGCGATTAAACAAGCCGGACACACAGGTCAGAACGTTGTCGTTTCGTCCTTCGACTTTTCGAAAGTGCAGCAGCTTTACGTCCACATGGGCGAGGACAATAAGCTTGGCATCTTCCTCGCTCGCTTTGAAAAACTGAGTGTGCAACTTGACCGGAAGATTGTGCAATTCCTCCTGGGAGAACATTTCGTCTTCGATTTCCTGCTTGGCTTGCTCGTCTGGGTTGGCGAAGTTCTTGGGAGCGTAATAGCCGCGGCGGGCTTGCAGGGTCAGCTTTTGCGGGCTCTTTACCGTGACCTTCAGACTATGGAAGCTGCCATCGGGCTTTAGATTTTGCGGAACGAACGCCAGCACGTAGGAATACTCCGGGGTCTCGGCAACGCGGCGGAAGCCTTCGTCGAAATCGTTGTTATTGTGAAAGAAAACTCCTCCCGTGCCATCCGCCAGGACGGCGAGCAGGTCGGCCTGAGCGGAATCAGCCAGATTTTCGATCAAGATTTTACCCCCAGCTGACGGGCGCGGACGACTGGCGTCTCCGAACGTAGAGGGGACGTACAGCCCGCGCGCGTCCAGCGTGTTGATGACGACCTGCGACCGCACCGCACGATCGATGATCTCAGAGAATTCGTACTCGAGCTGCGGAGTGATGAATCCGGGAGAAACGAGGACGACGCTTCGCTGGCCGGGCATCCTAGATATGTTGCGGACCACACCACCGAGCACGCCGAGAGAGAGACGGCTCTCGTGATCACCGGCACTCAACACTTGTGCACTAACCGAGCGAACGGCCATTTGTGCGCTGGTGGAGTTAACGGTCGCTGCGAGATTTCCCAGCGGTCCCGGACCGTTTGGGACGCTAACCGCTTGGGGGCACGTCGCCGCATCCTCGAGAGCAACCTGGAGAGCGTGTGCGTCGTTCTGGTTGACGATCAGGTCCGCCTGGTAGTAACTGATATCCGGGCAATCTTGCGCAGCGTCGCGAGCGATGGGACGGGGTTGGAGATGAAGCAAGGCGTCACGCAGCTTGGCGCGATCATCGGTGAAATCCAGCGGCGTAACGCCGGATGTGGTGAAGATGGCGGCACGATCGGTGGGCTTCAAAGTGGCAAAGTGGCGTTCCGCGGCCATCCGGACCTGGGCGAGATCGCCGAATGGCAGATGCACGTCGTCGAACAGGTAAGCCACAAAACGCTCGGGCACTGCGGGCACATTCCCAGTCTTGGAAGCCGTATCGCCGGAAGGTTGATCGCCGGAGTCCTCGTTCGAAGTCTGACGCGACTTCGCGGTCAGGGCCCCCGGCTGTTCCACGTCGAACTGGGTGATCACTTGCAGCTTGCCTTTATCGAAAACCTGAAAGTCCTCCTGGTGAAGGTTACCGACGGCGTGCCCCTGGGAGTCGCGTACCACGGCACGCACCACCACCAGCTTCACGTTCACTTTGAATGTGGTGGGTTCGTCGTGAGAGGCGATCTCCGCCGAGTTCGGCTTGCTTTCAGCCTGCGGGGCAGGGCTTGGAGCAGGTGTCTGCGGCGAACTATCCTGCGTGAGTGCTGGAGTTGGGCCAACGAAAAACCAGATGATGCACAGCAGAAAACAGGGGAACAAGTTATGGGCGGAGAAGAAGCTTCTCGCCGCAACGCCGGGTGGGAACAGCCGACTGGCTCCCTGAGAACTCCTCATAAAAACTCCAGCCATCGCCGGGGGGGAAGGCAGGGCGTCCCGCACTGGATGGCCTCCCCACAAGTCGGGATTCCCTTGGACTCCCGATGCTGCGCAACAGTGTACACCCGTTGGCCAGGGGGGACATCTATCCGAGACCGTGCTAGCTTGTAGTCCTGGGCCGCTGATTATGATATTCGATTGGAGCGAAGGCGCCCTGGCGGAAGGACTGCGATTGTACGATGCGGGCGAGTTCTTTACCGCACACGAGGCCTGGGAAAGCGTGTGGCTGCGGTCGCCTGAGCCGGAGAAGACGTTTTTGCAAGGGCTGATCCAGGTGACTGCGGCGTTCCATCACCTGCAGCGCAACAATCCGCTGGGAGCCATGCTGTTGTTGCAAGCGGCGCTCGAGCGCCTCGACCGCTATCCGCCATGCTTCGGAGGGATTTCCGTCACGTTGCTCCGCCACGACATACGCGAGCGCTTGCAGACGCTCGAAGCGGGCGAACCGGCATCCCCACTGCTTTCGCCCCGAATACGACGAGGCTAGCCCACAGTCACCCCAAGGATCATCTGCTGGGGCGGGGGACCTCTGTCGCTAAACCCCCGGTCCCTGGGGATAGGCTGGCAAGTCGGGCGGGCGAGCCGGCAATTTCATCGGATGCTCCCGGATTTCTTTCATCACCAGCTCGATCGCCTTTTCTAGTTGAGGATCATGCCCGTCTCGGACCAGGTCTGGACGGTTATCGACTTCGATGTCAGGCGCGACCCCGCGGTTTTCGATCAGCCACTTGCTATCCATACTGTATAGGGAAAACTCGGGACGCGTGATGTAACCGCCATCGATCAGGGGAATTTCTCCGCGGATGCCGCGGACGCCGCCCCACGTGCGTTCTCCAATGAGCGGCCCCAGTTTGTAAACCTTGAAGAAGTAGCTGAAGAAATCGCCATCGGAAGCGGCATAGTGATTTGTGACGCAAACCATGTGCCCATGGAAAACATTGCTCGGCTCCGTCCCGGGTTCCCAGTTGCGGGCTGATTCCATGCCGGCAAGCACTCGTCGCAGGCGCTCAAAAATGATCTGATCGACGAACCCTCCCCCGTTATAGCGGACGTCGAAGATCATTCCGTCTTTGCGAATCTGCGGGAAATATTGCTTCACAAACTCGTTGAGCCCACTGGCACCCATATCGGGCAGGTAAACATATCCAACCCGGCCGCCGCTGGCCTGCTCCACTTTGCGCCGGTTGGTCTCGATCCAGTTCAACTCGTGCAGACTGAACTCGCTCGGAATTGGCCGTACCACCACGTTGTGCGCTCCCTGCTCATTGGGCTTGCTGTTGACCGAAAGCGTCGTGGTCTGGTTCACGGTGTTGACGAATAGTTCGTCAGGATTCTGCGGAACCCGCAAAGGACGGCCATTCACGGCCAGCAAGTAGTCTCCCTCCTTTACCATGACGCCCGGTTCGGTGAGTGGAGAGCGCAGATTGCGATTCCAGTTTTCACCGGGATAAATCTTCGCCAAGCGGTACATCCCGCTCTTCGCATCGGGCTCAAGATCGGCGCCGAGAAGGCCCACGTTGACGGTTTCGATCTCCGGGTAGTCGCCTCCGCCCACATAGGTGTGCGAGTTGGAAAGCTCGCCGATCAGTTCGCCCAAAACATAAGTCAGGCTAAGTCGGTCGGCTACGTAAGGCAGCAGTTGCGCGTACTTATCGTGCTCGTCCTGCCAATTCACGCCGTTCATTGCGGGTTCGTAGAAGTAATCCCGCTGCTGGCGCCAAACCTCGTTGAAGATTTGTTTCCACTCGGCCGGAGGATCCACTTCCATTCGCACGGCATCGAGCTTTAAAGCGCCTTCTCCCGCATGAACCAGAGGTTTAGGCTCACTTTCTTTTTCTCCCTCAGGCACTTTCGCGTCGACGATTCCCCAATTGTGCTCGGGGGCTTCGCCCCCTTCGCCGCCAGCTGCTTCGCCACCCTTGGGGGTCCCATACAAAATCTTCTTGCCGTCAAATGAGAGCGCATACTGGTCGGCTCCTTCCAGAAAGATGTGGTCCTTGCGATCCTTCAAGTCATAAGCATGAATGGTGGGAGGTTCGCCCGGCAGTGGCCCGGACAGGCCCTGAATGGGAGCTGAAACATAAAAGATGACACCCTTTGCCGCAGTCAGGGTTTGCAAGTTAGCGGGTGGAATCGGCAGCGCCACAATACGACTCTGAATCCCATCGCGATCGATGCGGAAATTCTTCAGGGCTGGTCGCGTCCCCGGTTTCTGCTCTTTTTCAGCGTCTGCGGCGGGTTGTTGCTCCTTTGCTCCAGTTTCCGGGTTGGCGGTCGTCTGAGGCTTGGGCTTCTTCGTGGGCGTCTCGGGCGGCTTTGGCGCGAGGGGTTGCGTTCCGGGCGTCGGTGTCAGCAGCACGTCGGGCGCTTGGGTAATGGTCACTTCATCGCTCAACACGGGGAAGGGAGAAGGCTCGTCCGCGCGCAGGGTCGCGATATATACGCCCCCCGCCTTCGGATTGGCAAATTCCATATCGTAGACGCCGAGTACTTCGTTGAAGGCACGATTGGAGAGGAAATAGAGATACTTGCCTTCCGGATCAAAATATGGCGCCGAACTATCGCTGGCATTGGTAGTCACCGGGCTGATCTTCCGGTCGGCAAGGCTGTACAAATAAATTACACCGTTGTGATTCTCTGCGGCTTTGGAGTATGCCACCCAGTTGCTGTCGGGCGACCAGTTGTAGTCCGTCAAGTCCGCATATTTGCCTTGATCAATCTGAACTGGCTTCTTGTCGTTGATGTCGACATAAAAGAGGCGCGCTTCTTTATCGGCAAATAATAACTTCTTGCTATCGGCGGCCCAAACCGGGGGCAAACGGAACATCTTGCCGTCATCAGTGATTCTCTGCTCCTGCCCCAAGCCGTCTTGCGGAACGATGTACAGTTCATCCTCGCCCGTGCGGTCCGACATATAGGCGACCCAGCGGCCATCCGGTGACCAGGTTGCATATTTCTCGCGAATTCCGGGAGTCCGCGTGAGATTGCGGATGCTGCCCTCCTTTGCAGGTACGGTGAAAATATCACCGCGGGCGGAAAATACCGCGCGCTTCCCATCGGGCGAAATGTCGAAATCCGTGATCAGCTTGCTGACATGAGCCCAATGTTTGCGGGCCAAATCGCGGTCCCCTGGAAGGTAAATCGTGAGCTTATGTTCCTTCTGCGCGTTCAAATCGAACAGGTACAGATAGCCGCCATTCTCGAAAACGATTGCATCCGGGCCCAGGCTGGGCCAATTCACGTCGAAATCCGCGAAGTGAGTGAGCTGTCTGATCTCGTGGCTGGTCAAACTATAGCTATAGAGATTCAAGCGGTGTTCCGGACCGCGATCGGAATCAAAATAAATCGTGTCGCCATGCCACATCGGAAATGTATCGGTCCATTCGGTGTGAGGCATCGGTTCGATATGGTTGGCCTTGAGATCGTAGATCCAGATGTCCTGCGCCATGCCTCCCGTGTAACGCTTCCAGGTGCGAAAGTTTCGGAAAATGCGGTTGTAGGCAATGCTGTTTCCATCCGGAGAATACGACGTCAGCCCGCCTTTATCCAACGGAAGCGCTTCCGGAAGTCCGCCGTCGATACTCACGCTGTAGAGCTGGCCGAACCAGGTATTAAATGTGTCGCGGCGGCTCAGGAAGACGATCCGCTTGCTGTCCGGCGTCCAGGTGATGACTTCGTTATGAATGCCCATGCGCTCGTTGAGGTGGTCACCGCCGGGGTGAAAGGTCAACTGTTTGGGATCGCCGCCTTCGGCGGGCATGATGTACACATTGTGATTGCCGTCGTACTGCCCGGTGAACGCGATCCACTTTCCGTCCGGCGAGAATTTCGCAAACAGCTCCTGGCCCGGATGGCTGGTGATCCGCTGCGCAGTCCCGCCCTCCCTCGAGACCAACCATAGGTCTCCCCCGTAACTGAAGGCGATCTTCTCCTTAGACACATCCGGAAATCTGAGCAAACGGCCTTCGGGCAAACTCTGGGCCAGCCCAGATGGGGCGATACTCAGAACGAGAATGGCGAGAATGGAGCGGCATGGCATAGGACTGCCTTCGAACTAGAATGATTGCGCCAGTGATCAATCATAAATCTAAGCGCCGCATTTTTGCAGGCGGACCCATCAAATCCTGTGGACCGAAAGACTCTTAGCAAGCTCTGGGAAGAAGACGAGCGAATCCTCGGTGGTCGAAGCCACGAAGAACTGGTCTTTTTACCGAGAACGGCCATTGAGCAGAGCAGAGAGGGGCGGTTCCATTCTTTGATGCGCTATTCGGTAAGGCGTCAGTGCGCGAGCGAACGAAAGAAAAGGCCGCGCCAGTTGAGCCGTGGTCAGCGATCCTAGATCTCCCGCCATCCCGGTTGTCTTGGGCTGGCTGCTTTGCAGTTGCGGAGAAGCGCCGTCCCGGGCACCGTCGCCACCGATTCCGCAGGGCTTTTCTTGTCCGTCCAATACCAGCTTCCAGTACTCTTCATCGGGCAGTGCGTACAAATCCAGCAACCTTGGAACTTCACTCAACGATTTAGATGCTCCAGTGCTGATGGATAGCGGAGGGAATATTGGACAGGTTCCTACGCGAGTTCTGCATTACCGCTATACTGCGACAGTGCATTTCGAACTCCCGCAATGAGGAAGCAATTCTTCCTGGCCCTCTGGATATGGGCTGTGGCAATGGCACTACCAGAATGGGATACTAGTCAACTCGACATTGATAAATAATACTGAACCCGGTATCGCCAGCGGAACGCTGCCGTGTCCGCAAAGTTATCAGCCCACCTCATAGCAGACAGTAACTGCGCGAGAATGCACTTACTTAAGGGATTAACTGTATTGCATAGTCCTCCAGGTGTAAGTTAATTTCACTCGGAGCGAGGGAACCTCCTGGGTTCTTCCGGACTTCGGGTGGTCATGGGTTAATTTGGGCAGTATGCCCGTTCCGACTCTCACGATCACCCCTCCATTGCGTCGCCACAACTTTCCGGTACGCCACGTTGAGTCGTCGTCTCGAGGGTTTACAGCCCCCAAGTGAAACATGAGCGAAACTTCGTTCGAGAACCGAGTAATTGAGTTGCGTTCCCGCGCGATGAGCTCAGAAGACGATGAAGAAGTCCGCCGACTCGCAGAAGAGTTAAGACAGATCCTTCATGAACGCATCGAACAACTAAGGAGCAGACTGGCGGTTACGGCTATTGCCTCAGCGCTCGCGTCTGACCGATCGGAGAGGCCGTAAGACGGATTTCCTTTACCCGCCTTGATAGTTCAGCGCTAGAAGAGACGTGAATTCACGATTCAAGATGGCTGAACCTGATTGCTGACGGGTGCTCGCCCCAAATCCGCACAGGGAGAGCGGCAACTGTAAACCATATGCAAATTCAGGGGCACTGAATACAGCGAACCCTGTAGTAGAGGTTCGGCTCAAACCCGCGGCGGGATGACCGTTTCCCAGCCGACCTTGGCGCAGTCGAATCCTAGAGTCCAGCACTCGCCTCGAGGTGTAAATAGAAGCTGACAGCGCGTATCTCAGTTCAAGAGGTTAACCATTGGACTGCCTGAAGGGGTTTCGAGCTGAGGCTGGCGGAGGAGCCGGTTAGCTCCCCGCCTGCAAGCCTCGCTCGAAAATCTACGCTGCCCTCGCTCCTGTAAAGAGGTGCGCAACAAAAGAGATGACAGCGAACAGCAGTAGCAGATGAATCAAGCCGCTGGCTACATGGAACATCAGAAAGCCCCCGGCCCAGAAAATAAGCAGCAGGAGAGCAATGACGAGGAAAGGTCCGAATCGCATTTCCGCCTCCTAGCGTTGAACAGCGTTGTGAACGTCAACCTGCATGATCAAGCCCGTCGAAAAATCCTTCTTGTTATACGGCGAGTCTGACTGACAGCATATCGGCAAAAGGCTGTAAGTCGCTGATGGCGAGGTTGTAGAGAATGCTGATGCGGCATGCACAAGTGCGAGCACCATGAGCGTCACCAAGGCTGCCACTATGACGATCCCACTACTCAGCAACAGAATGTTGCTCAGCGGGTCTGGTTTCATCAAATCCTCTCGGCGCATCCTATCCTCCTGCGCGCTTCGGTTTCCCATCAACATTAGAGGCGACAAAGAGAGGGGACGGGGACTGAGTACCAATAATAAGGCCTACATTTACGGTTCCAGCTGTAGGCTACGAGCAGTGCTTTTTCTTCTACGCTCTCGTGGTGGCGCGGGAAGTCCTATGTGGGAATGCTAGAACGCCGCCGCGCGGCTTACCTAAAACGCCGAAGTTGGTTCACTCTACGTGCTAGTTGATTGCGGGCCCTTAGTGATGAAGTTGCATGAGCTCAGTCTCCTGATCCCCTTGCAGGCTACCCCTGGTGCGAGAAAGACATCCAAGCACCAGGCATCGCGAAGGAGGCCTTGTGAATAAACCAGTATCGATAATAGTTAAGCTGGTGGGTGCAGCAACTCTTCTTCTGGCCGGATATGCGTTGCTTACATCGCTTCCAGACCTGCGGCGCTACATCAGGATCAGTATGATGTAAGTAATATGATGGAAGTAAGAAGAGTCCGCGCAAGAATCTACAGCCACTGCATGCGCCGCCAAATACAGCATCCAGTGTATGGAAGGACGTATCGATCACAGATAAGCTGTGCGAGGGCGAGGTCGGTGGTCCGGCCTTTCAATCGGCCGCAACCCGTAATGCTAGTCGGCGGCCGCTCTGGGGCAGTTCTGAGTATCGATCACGATCGAGCCAGCGCTGCCGGGGTATGAGCAACCCGTTTGCCCCGCCGACGCTTATAGCTGGACGCCTGGTTGCTGGTGGGTTGGTAAGGCATTTATCTTCGGTTCTACACAACAATCTGTAAGAGTGCTCATTCTACGCAGCTTTCTGAAAAGCAACGAATTCGGTCTTGGTGGCGGCCAAGCGCTGCGCCTTCAGCAGCAGATAGTTCATGTCTCGGTAACCGCGGCCGCGGCGGAGCAGAGCTTTGATGTTGCCATTGACGGCTTCTACCACACCCATCGGTACCTTTGTCCGGCAGTAGTTCAAGATCCCCTCGAGATGAGCCAGCAACATGCCGGCTAGTTTCTCCATGGGTTTCAGCCGCTGCCAGCGCAACTGGGCGATCCATTTCTGCAGGTAACGCAACATGGCTCCTTCGTAGCTGAAATCCCACAAACGCGAAAGACTCTCCTTGAGGAGATAGGCTTTGAGAATGCGCCGGTTCAGAGCAAACAGAGCGTTCAACTGTCGCCGCTGGCTGCGATCCAGATTGAGCCAACTGGTCAAAAGCAACCAGCGCTTCCCTCGCACCAGATCCCGTGCTGCTCCTCCTTTGCGGAAGAACTCAGCCCGCCGCACTTCGTCCACCGCTTGGCTGGCATGCTGCAGAATGTGAAACTTGTCGTACACGATCCGGCACTCCGGCACCCACTGCTCCAGGCTTTGCCGAAACGGTTCCCACATGTCCACACATGCCGCCCGAATCGCACTTCGTTGAAACGCACTCAGATGTTTCTCGAAGAATTCGTCCAGCGTCTGCTTCTTCCTCTCCCCTCCGAACCACAACGGTTCTCCCGTCTCCAGATTGCTCACCACCGTGAGGAACTTTTGCTTCTTCCCCAGATAGATCTCATCCACTCCCATCTGCCGCAACGCCGGCTTCCTTCGCCCCTTCGACCAGCGACTCAGATAGCGCACATCGATGGCTCGCACCGTGCTGCTGGCCAGACCAAACTGTCGTGCCACTCGCCGCACCGCCGCGCTCTCACAGGCCAACCCCACCGCCTCTTCGAAGCGCTTGCTGAACGGCGCCTTGCTGGGTAACTGCGGCACCTTCTCCGTTTTCACTCCGCAGTCCGGACAGCGCACTCGATACAGTTCGATCACCACCGTCGTCCGAAACTCGAAACACGGGAGATCTCGCACCTCCCGCTCGTAGCTGTCATAGGCATCGCTCAGCTTCCGCCCACAGCCCGAGCAAATCAGTTTCCGGTTTCCTCGCTTGCGCCGTACCCACAGCTTCAGCGTCTTTGCCTGCTCATTGATTTCGTGTCGGTAGACCCGATACCCCGGCCAACCCAGTACTTTGCTCCAGTCCGTCTCTGCCATGCTGCCGAGTGTATCCAGAATTCCACTAAAGGAAAATGCCCATTCCATCAGGAGTCGTTACAGATTCTCGCTCAGAGCCTTATCTTCCACGAGGGGCACTGGAGTCCGGAACTGGGTTTTTATGGCGGGATCAATTATGGATTCGGGTTACTTTGGAGCTTGGGACAATGGACGGTGCTTCTATAACCGTGCGGTGACCAATGGGAACGTCCTCGCTTACGGTCAACACGGCGCTCGACATTGCTCGATGAGGATGTGATTTGAACTTGAAGGGCATAACGGACTTAGATGAAATCAAGTCTTTCATAATGTGGCGAAATCTGGTTCATACGGCACAGGAATTGATGCGGCGTCTCCCAGCGTAGCCCCACTAACCTTGGTGAAAATGTTAGGATCCTGCCGTACGACAAAGGCAGTGACGCTTGCATTGCTGAGATGAGGAACCCTTATGAGCGATAAACGAAGTACCACTCTGCCGGCAACTGTCGAAAAGATTATCAGGTCTCCGTTTCCGAGCGCGCCTGAAAAGGCTCAGATTGCTGTGGAAGGCGCCGATCATCTCTATCGAGAGCTCCGCATCGAGAACACTCTGACCGACGAGAATGGCGGCAAGGTAGGCCTCAAACAGGGCGCCGATGTGGAAGTCACCATCGAAGCAGAAGCGGCGGCGACCATCCCCAAGAAGGACGGGAAAGTCGGCGGCGAGTCGAGACCGTAATCTGCTGCACCATAGCGGGCAAGCTCTTCTTGGGGATTGCCCTACACGGAACGCTGTATTGCCCCTTGGATCGATCCAGTGGACGCTGATCGGGTGAGGCGAATATGCACGGCCTAACGAGCCCAAGCACAGATTACACCCAGACACGGGTGTGTAAAGGGTCATGGTCCCGACAAGGCCAGCATCGACATGGGGTCCAGTTTTATTCTCAGGATAAGTTCTTACTTGAAGAGCTGAGCGAATATGTCGGGAACGCGCTCAGGGCTGGGGACTCCGCCGTCGTGGTTGCCACGGACCAGCACCGTGAGGGTCTTCTGCCGGGGCTGATGGCGCAGGGGCTGGACATTGCCGCACTCCTCGACGCAGGGCGATTTGTTTCCGTGGACGCAGGGCAGGTCCTTGCTACATTCATGTCGGATGGGTGGCCGAACGAAGGGCGATTCAAGGATGTGGTCGGTGGGATGGTGGCGAAAGCTGTGGCCTGTGCTGGTGGTGTGCAGCCACGAGTGGCAATTTTTGGCGAAATGGTTGCGTTGCTGTGGGCAGAGGGCAAGACTGAGGCTGCGATCCGATTGGAGCAACTCTGGAATGAACTAGCTCGAACAAAGCCTTTCTCGCTCTTCTGCGCGTATCCGATGAGCAGTTTCAACCGGGAAGAAGACTCAGGGCTGCTTCTTAAAGTCTGCAACGAGCACTCTGCCGTAATTCCGACCGAAGGCTACATGGGTCTCAACAGCGACGACGAGCGTCTGCGCGGCATCACGCAGTTACAACAAAAAGCAAAGGCTCTCGAGACCGAAATCGCCGAACACAAACGGCTCCAGCAAGAACTTGAACTCCACGTGCAAGCGCGCACCGCTGAACTCCAAAGCAAGAACGTTCAGCTTCTGGACGAAGTCAAAAGGCGTGAAGATGCGGAAACGAGCCTTCGTACGCTGACTAGCCAGCTGATGCTCATCCGAGATGAAGAGCGCCGTCGTGTGGCATATGAGCTGCAGGAAAGTACCGCCCAACTGCTGGCTACTTTGGCCATGAACCTGAGCGTGCTCCGGGAAGCGGATCGAGCCAACAACAGTCGCGAGTCCAAATTGATCACCGAGAGTGCCAGCCTGGTGGATGAGCTGCTGGGTGAAGTTCGTCAGCTCTCGCATCTGTTACATCCACCCACGTTGGACGAAATAGGGCTGCCGTCGGCGATTCAGTGGTATGTCGAGCGATTTGCCAAAGGCAGCAATATCAATGTCACACTCGAAATCCCGAGTGACTTCGGCCGGCTTTCGCGCGAGCAGGAAATCGCTCTCTTTAGAGTCGTTCAAGAATCTCTCGCGAACGTGCATCAGCACTCGGGAAGCACGACAGCGACGGTTCACATCAGCAAGTCTTCAGATCATGTCTTTGTTCAGGTGAGTGATTTGGGAAAAGGGATGTCGACGGAACCTTCGAGTACTCGCTCCGGAGTTGGGATTAAGGGAATGCGCGAAAGGTTACGACAACTAGGCGGCGTGCTTAATGTCCGCTCGAATGCCGGTGGCACGCTGGTGACGGCTGACCTTCCTGTCGGGTAGGGCCGCCCAGTGGTCAAATGTTAAGTTTGACGGCCGAAGATCACTTTGATCCGCCACCGAGTAAGATTCGACACAACAGTAGCCATCGCCGGATGTTGGTTGTGATTAAGGAAGCTCTCCTCCATGCTCGCGCCCGTCCTGGCCGAGTTGTCTGGCAAAATCCGGGGGCCAACCGCTATCGCATCTATGGCGCAACCTTCCACGGAATCCAGACGTACTCCCGTCAACTTGTGGATGATCTGATTGGGGATCGGCTCCAGCGATTGTCGGTTTCCGAGCCTCCGTGACAGTCAACCCAAAGCCCTCTCAGATCCATTTCTGCGACGGGGGTCGAAGCACCCTGCAGAGCATTGATTTCGAGGGCGCACCAGGGAGGCAAGTTAAGAATGTTAAGAATTTAAGAATAATTTAAAATGATGTCTCGATCTTCGCCGGCCGATCACGCCGATCACGCCGCGGTCAGACTCGCCTGAAGCTTCTCTTGGATGTCCTCCGCCACGTCCAGCCTGTTTCACCGAGTTCCGTGACCAGACTTCCCGCCCAACGGCATTCGCACCTCTGTGAAAAAAAGTTTCCGATACACTCTCGGGACTACAGGATCTACCTGATGTTTCACGCCTCACCTGATTGTGTACCGTAACCCGGTAAATCCCGTAGTTGCGGGGGACCCTTCAACCCGAATTACACAGCTTCACAAGGAGGTTCTCCGCTTCCCCCGGTGTTCCAGACTAGCAGTCCGTTCTGCAATCGAGAACCGGAGAATCCGATTATGACAGTAAATCCGTCAGCCGCCTATGGAATGTACTCTTACGACGCAGAGCTTCAGCAGGTCGTGCACACGTTGAACCAGTCAGGGTTTGACAAGGGGGACATCTGCATGATGGTTTCGCCCAGGCATCCCATCGCCACATTCGTGCGGGAAGCGAATATCCTCAACGCCGAGCGAAAGGAGGGTGCGGTCGCTGAGGAGTTCATGGGCTGGCTCTTCCAGTTCGGCGCGGTGGTGATCCCGACGGTCGGTTTCTTCATCCGTTCACAGGTCTTCCTTCATGCCCTCGTGGCCGGTGGCGAATCTCAATGTCTTCGAGGATTGGGCTTTTCTGAACCTGACGAGGAACGATTTGAGAAGCAACTCCGCGAGAGGGGGGTCTTGGTTTACGTGGCCTGCGCGGAAAGCGCAAATGCGGAGTGGGCGGTGGAGATATTGCGCCGAACGGGCGCCAAAGAACCCGGGTTGCTGCAACAAGAAGCGTTCCTGAAGGCCGCCGGCGCTGCTTGACAGGAGCCGAATGCCGGTGATTAGGCCCGTCTGTCACATTTTTCGAATCCGCACGAGTTCTGCCCCGGAGGTTCTAGCCCTTCTCCATTAGTCCATACAGTAAAAACCCTAGAGTAAGGGTACAGTCTTTCGTGTTACCAATCGGGATATTAGTCGGTATATTTCCTGAGTGTTAACATTTCAAAGCAAATGGTTTGGGTTGTCGCTGAGTTCGGTGGTTCGTCCGACCGAGCAGGCGGCGTGCGACTACTTCTTACGTTGTTCTTGTCCCGCCACCGTCGAACCGTTCGGGCTCGAGGCCGCCGCGGATCAGGAGAGCATGGAAAACCGTGCGATGAAAGGCTTTGTCAGGACGCCAGAGACTCCCCCAGTTCTGGAGAAGACCATGAAAAGAAACAATCAAGGCCCGGCGATTGCCGTGGCCAATGGGGCACCCGGTGAGGGTCAGAAGAGCAAGCGTAACGGGAATTCTGTCGTTCTCGCCGAGCCCGGTTCGAGTGATCTCAGCGTGATTCTGGCCAGCCTCCAAACCATGAGGGATGGCGATTTTTCCGTGCGCCTTCCAGGCTCTTGGACCGGCCTGGGGGGGAAAATCGCGGATACTTTCAACTCCATCGTTTCTGCCAACCAACAGATGGCAGAGGAACTGAAGCGTGTCGGGCAAGTTGTGGGGAAGGAAGGACGGACTCGCGAGCGTACCCGCTTCCATGAATCCAGAGGAGCGTGGGGAGAGATGGAGGTCTCCATCAATACCCTGGTTGAGGACCTGCTCCGGCCCACTGAGGGCGTAACCCGTGCCATCGCGGCCGTTGCCCAGGGAAACCTGACCCAAACTGTGCGCTTGGACGTGGACGGACGGCCGCTCGAAGGCGAGTTCCTGCGCTCCGCTGATATCGTCAACACCATGATTCAGCAGCTTGGCGTTTTCACCGCCGAAGTAACGCGCGTTGCGCGCGAGGTGGGCACAGACGGCAAGTTGGGTGGCCAGGCGCAAGTGCCTGGCGTGGCGGGCACGTGGAAAGATCTTACGGACTCCGTGAACTCGATGGCCAGTAACCTCACCGGACAGGTTCGCAACATCGCTGAAGTCGCAACTGCAGTCGCCAGCGGGGATCTCTCCCGCAAAATCACCGTCGATGTGCGCGGTGAAATTCTCCAGCTCAAAGAAGCCATCAACACGATGGTGGACCAGTTGCGCTCATTTGCGTCCGAGGTGACGCGTGTTGCTCGTGAAGTGGGTACGGACGGCAAGTTGGGCGGCCAAGCCGTCGTGGTGGGTGTGGCGGGTACGTGGAAAGACCTGACGGACTCCGTCAACGCTATGGCCGGCAATTTGACGGCTCAGGTGCGCAACATTGCCGAAGTGACCACAGCCGTAGCCCGCGGCGATCTGTCGCGCAAAATCACGGTCGATGTAAAGGGAGAGATTCTCGAACTCAAGGACACCATTAACACCATGGTGGATCAGCTCAACGCGTTCGCCGGCGAGGTTACCCGTGTGGCGCGTGAAGTGGGTACTGAGGGCAAGCTGGGCGGACAGGCCCAGGTGCCCGGAGTTGGCGGTACCTGGAAGGATCTGACGGACAATGTGAACTTCATGGCCAGCAACCTGACTGGCCAGGTACGAAACATCGCCGAGGTGGCAACGGCTATTGCCACCGGTGACCTCTCGCGCAAGATTACGGTGGATGTCCGCGGCGAGATTCTGCAGCTGAAAGAAACGCTAAACACCATGGTGGATCAGCTCAACCGCTTCGCTGGCGAAGTGACGCGAGTGGCGCGCGAAGTGGGTACCGAAGGTCGTCTGGGAGGACAAGCGAATGTTCCCGGTGTCGCCGGCACCTGGAAGGATCTCACCGACTCCGTCAACTCGATGGCCGGGAACCTTACCGGTCAGGTGCGCAACATCGCCGAGGTCACGACCGCCGTGGCACGCGGTGATTTATCGCGCAAGATCACGGTAGACGTAAAGGGTGAAATTCTGGAACTGAAGAACACCATCAACACCATGGTCGACCAGCTGAATGCATTCGCAGGTGAAGTGACACGCGTAGCCCGCGAAGTGGGCACAGAAGGAAAGCTGGGCGGACAGGCCCAGGTACCCGGCGTGGCCGGTACGTGGAAAGATCTTACGGACAACGTGAACTTCATGGCCAGCAACCTTACTGGCCAGGTACGCAACATTGCTGAAGTCGCGACGGCCGTGGCTCGCGGCGATTTGTCTCGCAAGATCACGGTAGACGTAAGAGGCGAAATCCTCGAACTCAAGGACACCATCAACACGATGGTGGACCAGCTGCGCTCGTTCGCTTCCGAAGTGACCCGCGTGGCCCGCGAAGTAGGCACGGACGGGAAACTTGGCGGCCAGGCCCAGGTGCCGGGAGTGGGCGGCACGTGGAAGGATCTCACCGACTCGGTCAACTCGATGGCCAGCAACTTGACCGGCCAGGTTCGCAACATCGCCGAGGTGTCCACGGCGATCGCCAGCGGCGACCTCTCGAAGAAAATCACCGTGAACGTGAGCGGCGAGATTTTGCTTCTCAAGGAGACGATTAACACAACTGTGGATCAGCTCAACGCGTTCGCGGGCGAAGTGACACGCGTGGCCCGCGAAGTCGGTACCGAGGGGCGTTTGGGAGGGCAGGCGAACGTGCCCGGCGTGGCCGGCACGTGGAAGGATCTCACGGACTCCGTCAACTCGATGGCCGGGAACCTCACCGGACAGGTGCGTAACATCGCCGAGGTCACGACCGCCGTGGCCCGAGGCGATTTGTCACGCAAGATCACGGTCGATGTGAAGGGTGAGATTCTCGAATTAAAGAACACCATCAACACCATGGTGGACCAGCTCAATGCATTTGCTGGTGAAGTGACCCGTGTGGCCCGCGAAGTGGGTACCGACGGGAAACTGGGCGGGCAGGCGCAGGTGCCCGGGGTTGCCGGTACGTGGAAAGATCTCACAGACAATGTCAACTTCATGGCCAGCAATCTTACCGGCCAGGTACGCAATATCGCTGAAGTCGCGACGGCCATCGCGAACGGTGATCTCTCAAAGAAAATCACGGTCGACGTTCGCGGCGAGATTCTGCAGTTGAAAGAAACGCTAAACACGATGGTCGAGCAACTCCGCTCGTTCGCCGCCGAAGTCACCCGCGTGGCGCGCGAGGTCGGTAGCGAAGGCCGGTTGGGTGGACAGGCTAATGTGTCCGGCGTGGCCGGAACGTGGAAGGATCTCACCGATTCCGTGAACGCAATGGCCGGGAATTTGACCGGGCAGGTGCGCAATATCGCCGAGGTGACCACTGCCGTAGCCCGCGGCGATTTGTCACGCAAGATTACGGTGGACGTGAAAGGTGAAATCCTCGAACTGAAGAACACTATTAACACGATGGTGGATCAGCTCAACGCTTTCGCCGCCGAAGTAACTCGCGTAGCTCGCGAAGTGGGTACAGAAGGCAAGCTGGGAGGGCAGGCGCAGGTGCCGGGTGTTGCCGGGACATGGAAGGACCTCACCGACAACGTGAATGTGATGGCCGCCAACCTAACGGAACAGGTGCGCGGCATCGTCAAAGTGGTGACTGCCGTCGCCAACGGCGAACTGACCCAGAAGCTGACCGTAAACGCGAAGGGTGAAGTTGCGGCGCTGGCCGAAACGATTAACAATATGACCGATACACTGGCCACTTTCGCCGACCAGGTTACAACCGTGGCGCGCGAAGTGGGCGTCGAAGGCCGGCTCGGCGGTCAGGCCAATGTCCCGGGGGCTGCGGGTACGTGGAAGGATCTCACCGGCAACGTCAATCTGCTGGCCGATAACTTGACCAATCAGGTGCGGGCCATCGCTGAGGTGGCTACTGCTGTGACCAAGGGCGACCTCACGCGCTCCATTCAGGTGGAAGCCAGCGGTGAAGTGGCCGAGTTGAAAGACAACATCAACACCATGATCGACAACCTCCGGCTCACGACCGATCGCAACACGGAGCAGGACTGGCTCAAAACGAACCTGGCCCGCTTCACCGGCATGTTACAGGGTCAACGCGACTTGACTGCTGTGGGGCGCATGCTTCTGTCGGAGCTGACACCTCTGGTAAACGCCCAGCAAGGTGTGATCTACCAGATGGGAACCGAGGAGTCAGCGGAGATGGTGCTGCTGTCGGCATTTGCGGGTGACGGCGAGGATGGACATCTGCGGCGGTTGAAGCTGGGTGAGGGGCTGGTGGGGCAGTGCGCGGCGGAGAAACGACGGATGTTGATCTCTGACCTGCCGCCGAACACGATCGCGATTCGCTCTGGTTTGTTCGAAGCTGTTCCGCGAAATGTTATCGTGCTCCCCGTGCTGTTTGAAGACCGGGTCAAAGCGGTTATTGAACTGGCCTCGCTGAGCACTTTCACCACCTCTCAGCTGGCATTTCTGGAGCAGTTGACCGCCAGCATCGGCATCGTGCTTAACAGTATCGAGGCCACCATGCAGACCGAAGGACTGTTGAAGCAGTCTCAGCAATTGGCCACCGAACTCCAGGTACAGCAAAAGGAGTTGCAGCAGACCAACGAGCAGCTCGCGCAAAAAGCGCAACAACTGGCCGAACAGAACGTCGAGGTCGAACGCAAGAACCAGGAGATCGAACAAGCCCGGCGAGCCTTGGAAGAGAAGGCGAAGGAATTGGCCTTGACCTCGAAATATAAGTCCGAATTCCTGGCCAACATGTCTCATGAGTTGCGGACGCCGCTCAACAGTATCCTGGTGCTGGGCCAGCAACTCAGCGATAACCCGGATGGGAATCTGACGCCAAAACAGGTTGAATTCTCGCGCACGATTCATGGCGCCGGGACAGACTTGCTGAACCTGATCACGGATATTCTCGATCTATCGAAGATCGAGTCTGGAACGGTCTCCGTGGAGGCGGAGGAGATCTTCTTCGCCGGCATGCTGGACGCGCTAGAACGTCCATTCCGGCACGAAGCGGAAAACCGGCACCTCAGTTTCGAGGTACAGACCGATCCGCACCTGGCGCGGAGTGTGGTCACCGACTCGAAACGGCTGCAGCAGGTATTGAAGAACCTGTTGTCCAATGCGTTTAAGTTCACCGAGGTTGGCGGCGTCCGCTTGTCAGTTTCTCCGGCCAAGAGCGGTTGGAGCGAGGATCACCCGATCCTGGGGAAAGCCGCATCCGTGGTGGCCTTTGAGGTTGCCGATACGGGCATTGGCATTCCGTTCGAAAAGCAGCGCATCATCTTTGAGGCCTTCCAGCAGGCCGATGCCGGCACCAGCCGCAAGTACGGCGGCACAGGGCTGGGGCTGGCGATCAGCCGCGAGCTCGCCGGTCTGTTGGGCGGAGAAATCCAGTTGCGCAGCGCTCCCGGACGAGGCAGCACCTTCACTCTCTATTTGCCCCAGACGTATGTCGGTCCTTCCACGTCCAGCGCGGCTGCGGTCGAGAGAAAGTCTCCGTCGTCGGTTTCTGCCGTGCCATTATCTGTGGAACATCCAGTCGAAAAAATTCCCGATGACCGCGAGAATCTGCAACCCGACGATGCTGTGTTGCTGATTGTTGAAGATGATCCACACTATGCGCGTGTGCTGCGCGACCTTTCCCGGGATAAGGGGTTTAAGGTTCTGGTGGCGACTCGTGGTGGGGATGCGCTTGCCCTGGCTCATGAGTACCATCCGACTGCCGTGTCGCTGGATGTTTTCCTGCCCGACATGCTGGGCTGGACGGTACTGAACCACCTGAAGCAGGATCCGGAAACCCGACACATACCGGTTCAGATGCTGACGCTCGACGAAGATCGGCACCACGGGTTGGCGCGGGGCGCGTTCGCCTTTGTTACCAAACCAACCACCCAGGAGGGGCTGGAAGCGGCGTTGGCCCGGATCAAGGAGTACTCCGCTCCCCGGCGGAAGCGATTGCTGGTGGTGGAAGACAATCCGGCAGAGCAGCTCAGCATCAAGGAGCTCCTGGGTTATGACGACATCGACGTTACGGTTGTGGCAACGGGCTCGGAAGCAATCAAGGCTGTTAACGAGCAGGCCTTCGACTGCGCGGTTCTTGACCTGCGTCTACCCGACATATCCGGCTTCGATGTGTTAGAGCGCTTCCGTGACACTCCATCACTAGGCGACCTGCCGGTCGTGGTCTTTACCGGCAAGGAACTTTCTCCGGAGGAGGATGCTCGACTGCATTCGCTGGCACGCAGCGTGGTGGTAAAGGGAGTGGAGTCCCCCGAACGCCTGTTGGATGAGACAGCGTTGTTCCTGCATCGCGTAGTCGCCGATCTTCCGATAGAAAAACAGAGGCTGCTCGACCGGTTGCACCACTCCGACGATGCCCTGGTGGGGAAAAAAGTGCTGGTCGTAGACGATGACGTGCGCAATATTTTCGCCCTCAGCAGCGTGATCGAGCGTCGCGGCATGACCGTTATCACTGCCGGAACTGGACGGGAAGCGATCGCCAAGCTCGAATCGACCCTGGATATTGCGATCGTATTGATGGATATTATGATGCCCGAGATGGACGGCTATGAAACCATGCAGGTCATCCGGCAGAACCCTTCGTTCCGGCGATTGCCGATCATTGCACTGACCGCAAAAGCGATGAAAGGGGACCGCGAGAAATGTCTTGAGGCCGGAGCCTCCGAGTACCTGGCCAAGCCGGTTAACACCGAGCAACTGCTGTCGTCGTTGCGGATGTGGCTTCACCGATAGCCGTCGGCCGTGGCATGCTGTGGGCGAGCCGAACCTACGGAGAGGATTTGGTAGGACTCATGAGCAGAAACGAGAAAGTCAATATCCTTATGGTGGATGATCAGCCGGCCAAGCTGCTCAGCTATGAAGTCATGCTCGACGGACTCGGCGAGAACCTGATCAAAGCCGCTTCAGCGAAAGAGGCCCTCGAACTTCTGCTCAACAATGACATAGCCGTAGTGCTGATGGACGTAAGCATGCCCGAGCTCGACGGCTTTCAATTGGCGGCGATGATTCGCCAGCATCCACGTTTTCAGAGAACCGCAATAATTTTTGTGTCGGCGGTGCATTTGACCGATCTGGACCAGCTCAAAGGTTATGAGCACGGCGCAGTCGATTACATTTCGGTTCCGGTCGTTGCAGAAGTCCTGCGGGCCAAAGTGAGGGTATTCGCGGAGCTACACCGGAAAACACGACAGCTCGAAACGCTGAACCGCGAACTCGAGCAGCGCGTGCTGGAGCGCACGGAAGAGTTGGCCCGCAAAGCGGCATTGCTGCTGCAGTTAAACATGGAGCTGGTAGGAAAGAATCAGGAACTCGATGCCATTATCCACACCGCTCCGGACATCATCTTCAGTCGTAAGGCCGACGGCTCCCGGGATTACATCAGCGACCGATTTTATGAATTTACCGGCGCTGCCCCAAATTCGGCGAATGATTTCGAGTGGCTCGACTATGTGCACCCCGAGGATAAGCAAAAGGCCATGGCGGACTGGTTGCTCTGTGTTGAATCCGGGGCGAACTACGAAGCGGAGTATCGCATGCAGGCCAAGGACGGCAATTATCGCTGGTTCCGGGCTCGCGCGGTCCCGATTCGAAGTGACGGGAACATCGTCCGATGGTATGGAACCTGCTCCGACATTCACGACAGCAAACTGCTGGAACGATCGATTCGCGACAACGCCGCAGAGCTGGAGAAAATGGTCGATCGGAGGACGGACGAATTGCGGCGTCTTTCCATCCGCCTCATGACCATGCAGGATCAAGAGCGCCGTCGGCTCGCACGCGATCTGCACGACGGATTAGGACAAGAACTTGCGGTCGCCAAGATGATCCTGGACAGAATGCTGCTGCAAAAACCCGCCCAGTTCCCAGAGGAAGCTTGGGTCCAGGCCAGCAACATTGTGGATCGTGCGATTCAGCAAGTCCGTACCATGTCTCACCTCTTGCATCCTCCCTTGCTCGATGAAGTTGGCTTACTGTCGGCGCTTTCCTGGTATGTGGACGGACTCACAAAGCGCAGCGGCATCGAAACGTCTCTCGACGTTGAACCCCGCGATTTTCCGAGGCTGGGCGCGGAGGTAGAGACCGCAGTCTTCCGAATCGTTCAAGAGGCACTGACCAATGTCTTCCGGCATTCAGAAGCCAGTAAGGTGTGGATTACCATGACTCACAGAGAAGGGAGGATCGTGGTTGCCGTGCGAGACGATGGCAAGGGAATCGGCAAGAGAATTGCTGAACTGCAACCGGATAGCGTGGGCGTGGGTATCGGCGGCATGAAACAGCGAGCCCGCGAATTTGGTGGGGAGTTGCGGCTGACGAATACGCATCCTGGAACGCTTGTCGAACTCATGATTCCCTGTAGTTTGGTCTTACGAGAGCCAAGCGCCGTTTCGCCCGGACGCCAGAAATTTGTCGATGCAACGCTACAGTAAGAACTATATGGAAAACGCCCGACCAGACGACGGAGTGTTCACGGTCGATACGGTGCCTGCTATGACTTGGGCTTCCGACCCGGACGGTCTTCGGATTGGCTCTAACCGGTCATGGCTTGCGTTCACGGGAAGAACTCTGGAGCAGGAGCTTGGGGATGGCTGGGCCGACGGAATCCATCCCGATGACCGGCAACGGTGCCGGGATATTTGTCACTCCTCCGCCACCTCCCGCCAACCCTTCAAAATGGAATATCGCGTGCGCCGCGCGGATGGCCAGTTTCGGTGGGTCCTGAGCCACGGCGAGCCTCGCTTCAGCGACCGGGGAGTATTTGAGGGCCATGTTGGGTCGTGCCTGGACATTACTGAGCAGAAGGCTGCCGAAGAGATGCGTTCGAGGCTGGCAGCGATCGTGGAGAGTTCGGATGACGCGATTGTCGCGAAAGACCTGAACGGGATCATCACCCACTGGAATAGCAGCGCGGAGCGTATTTTCGGCTACACCGAAAATGAGGTTCTGGGAAAACCGATTACGATCATTATCCCCCCTGAATTGCAGGCGCAGGAAGTGGACATCTTACGCAGGGTGAGATCGGGAGAACGCGTCGACCACTTTGAGACTGTGCGGGTCACAAAAGCCGGGAAGCGGGTTGTGATATCGCTGACCGTGTCGCCGGTTAGAGATTCCTCTGGCAGGATCGTGGGTGCGTCCAAAATAGCTCGCGACGTCACCCGGATCAGGCAGATCGAACAGGCACTGCGAGACAGCGAACGAGGAATGCGTTTCTACCTGGAGGCCGCGAACATCGGTACATGGGATTGGGATATCGAAACTGGGAGTGTCCGCTGGTCTGAAAACATGGAGAGCATCCACGGACAGTTACCGGGATCGTTCGCAGGGAATTTCGAGGCATTTCTAGAAGGCATTCGCAGCGAAGACCGCCAGCGGGTTAGCGATGCAGTTCGGCAGGCACTTGAGGGCGACGGGAAGTATTCCGTGGAATACCGCCAAGTACGAGCAGATGGAAGTTTTGGCTGGATGGAGGCGCATGGCCAGGTCATTTACGATTCGTCAAACCGTCCCAACAGCATGATGGGCGTGTGCTGGGACATCAGCGAACGCAAGAGTTCAGAACAGGCCCTCAGGGACGCGCATGAGCAATTGGAGGAGAGAGTGAAAGAACGCACCTCCGAACTCGATCACGCCCAGGAAAGGTTGCGCATACTGTCGGCGCGGCTGCTGCAGATGCAGGATGATGAAAGACGCCGGATCGCCCGAGAACTGCACGACACCGCTGGCCAGATATTGGTTGCTTTGAACCTAAACCTGGTTCCGGTGGAGGAGGAACTCCGGAAGACTAACTCCGGGCTCGTTGGACAAATAGCGGAGAGCCTGCGTCTTATAGAAGAGCTGTCAAGAGATTTGCGAACCATGTCTCACCTACTACACCCACCATTGCTCGACGAGGCCGGGCTCCAGTCGGCCGTGCGCTGGTATGTCGAAGGGTTTGCCGAGCGAAGCAAAATCGAGGTGGATCTCCATCTAGACCCCGGACTTGGGCGGCTGCCGGCTGAACTTGAGACCGCAATGTTCCGCATTGTGCAAGAGTGCCTCACGAACATCCACCGGCACTCTGGCAGCAACTGCGCGAGCATCGCCATCACCGGCGACACGCACAATGTCACCATCGAGATCCGCGACCAGGGCAAGGGGATGTCGACGCCAATTCGTGCTGGTGTGGGCATTCAAGGTATGGGGGAGAGAGTGCGACAGTTGGGAGGACATCTGGAGATCGAGTCCGGCAGCGGCGGCACGCGAGTCACTGCGATTTTCCCCACAAACGTTAGTTCCGGGCATGCCCCGGAAATGTTGGAAATTGCTTCCTGACGATCGGCTTGAAAACGATCGGCTTGAAAACGATCGGCTTGAAAAATCTCTGTGCTGAGGTTCGATTCCGGCTGCCGCAAGCCGCGCTCAGTGTAAAGACACAACTCCTACCCGGTAGTTTGGTCCCATCTAGGGAATTTCCTCGATTGGTTTAGGCGGTCCCATGGCTGACTCTGTAGAGCTGTTGGAACAGCCTGCGTGATTCAGCTCACGATCCGAATCGAAGGGCAACGACTCTCGCGGCCGCAATCCCACAGCCAACTCTATTGATAGGAGACGTAGCAAATGGCGAAAAACAAGTCAGTCTTTGGGATCTACCTGACGCGAGGTGAAGTGGAATCTGCTGTGACTGCTTTGAGGGATGGAGGATTCCCAGCCTCGGATATTTCCGTCCTGTTGCCAGAAAATCTTGGGTCCAAGGAACTGGCAACTGAAAAGAGCACGAAGGCGCCCGAAGGTGCGTCAGTCGGCGCTGGCTCGGGGGCGGCAGTTGGAGGTGTGCTGGGTTGGCTCGTCGGCGTCGGCGCGCTGGCGATTCCGGGCGTCGGACCTGTCATCGCAGCAGGACCGATTGTTGCGGCTCTCGCGGGAATTGGAGCAGGCGGAGCCCTGGGCGGTTTTGCCGGAGCTCTCATCGGAGTGGGAATACCGGAATATGAAGCCAAGAGGTACGAAGGAAGAGTCTTGAAAGGCGGGATCCTGGTCGCAGTTCATTGCGATACGTCCGAGGAAATCAAGCGCGCCAAAGGGATCCTGGAAGTCACCGGCGCCGAAGACATTGCATCTGCAGGCGAAGCTTCGGCAGATAGGAAGACCGCTGCCTGAGCTTTAACGCTGCCGTTCATAAGACGCACACCTCGGGGCCTTCGGCATGGCGAAGGCCCCGAGCATTGAGCATTGTTCAAGCCAGTTTCGACCTCCTGCTATCAATACTGGCGGCACTGTAGTGACGACTCCCATGCCTGTAGATCTCTCGAAGGATTCCTCCACTTCTCTGGTGTGCGCGGGGATCATGTTACAGCGTGAACCGGATGGAACAAGAAGCACGAGAAAGTTAGGGTTTACATTGCAAGACAATTCAAACAGTTGCTCGCTTCGAGCACGGAAGAGGTTTCCTGATGACAAGAATTAGTTCCGCGTTGCCGAGATGTCTCCTGGTGCTCGGCGCTGGTCTTCTGCTCCTCACCAGTATGGCCTGGTCCGCGGATCACAAAGACCAGTCAGACATCGACAAACGGCTCGATGCCTCCGCCAAAGTTTTGAACGAAATTATGGCGACTCCGGACAAAGCAATCCCTGACCAGGTGATGAACGATGCGAAGTGCGTTGCCGTGATTCCTTCCCTGGTGAAGATTGCTGTTGGTTTCGGCGGCAGCCATGGCAAAGGCATTGCTACCTGCCGGACAGAAAGCGGTAGCTGGAGTGCTCCAGCTCCGATCACCATCACGGGTGGAAGCTGGGGATTGCAACTCGGCGGCCAGGCAGTCGACATAGTAATGATCGTGACCAACGACGATGGAATGCAGCATCTGTTGTCGAGCAAGTTCAAACTTGGCGCGGATGCTTCGGCGGCCGCAGGACCTGTCGGACGTGACGCTGGAGCCGACACGGACTGGAAGATGAGGGCAGAGGTGCTGACCTACTCTCGAGCGCGGGGCATCTTTGCAGGAATTGACCTGAACGGCTCGGCCGTGACCCAAGACAAAGACGAGACTCGAATTCTTTACGGAAGCTTCGTACCGTTCGCCGACATCTTGGGCGGAAAAGTCCCTCCGAAAGAAGCAAGTGAACCCTTCCTGGCTGCGATCAGGAGATATTCGGGACAAGCAAGAGAACATGGCGAAATGAAGCCGACACCGGGGAGCTCAAACACCGCGAGCCGGTGAGGAAAGGAAAGGAGAGGATCTCTGACTGCTCTGTGTGAGGCCCGTCTTGGTTTATAGAAGCCGGGCGCGACGTTTCAACGACGGAACCAAACAACGATGATCGGAGGTTTTCATGTCGACGATTCTACTTATCGTGCTTGTGCTGTTGTTGCTGGGGGCTCTGCCGACTTGGCCGTACAGCAGATCGTGGGGCTATTACCCCAGCGGCGGACTCGGCTTGGTGGTCGTGGTCTTACTTGTATTGCTTGTGGCCGGGCGGCTGTAAAAGTCCGGAGCTTCGATCAGTTTTCCCGAAGCCGGTGCCTTCGTGACTTAGGGAATGGCGGGAGCATCCGGTCCCGCCATTGTTGATCCTGATTGACAGTCGCGCTTGCGATGGATCGGGAAGCTTTACGAAGCTTTACTTAGGAGCGTCAATGCCGAACACCAGAGTCCACGCTATGTCCCTTACACGTTATCCCCGGTTTCTTCATCGGCAGCGTTTGACACTCTTTACGCAGACCGTGAACGAACAGCACGGCCGGCGAAGGTGAGTTCCCACCGTCGGTTCAGCGGCGAGCTTGGGTGTTCGTTGCGAACGATAATCGCCGGCGGAGTGGGTTGCCCGCACCAAAAGGGAGACTGCCGAAATTTGCCATGGAGCCGATGAATATACCGAGGTCCGGTTCTATTGAATTTGCAGTCCGACATTGCAAAGCGTCGCCACCGAGGGCAACTTGTCCGGGTGTCTGAGACGCGTGACCAGCGCACGTACGTAAGTTCTTGAGCACCGGCATCCTTCTCAGTTTTGGCCCATAAGCGTCTCCCTCTGCCCCTAAATTAAACCATAACCTCAACAATCAATGTTTACCGTGTTAGAACCCCGGAAAATAGGCCTCTGGACGAGGCTCACGCCTGAAAGTTAACTACTTAGAGACCGACATGGGAAATCAGGCTGGACAATTCTTCCGCTTTTGGCTAGGGTAAGTCGCACGAGTAGGTACGATGGCGTTTCTTCCGCTAGATACTGTGCGACATTGGAAGGAGAAGCTAGCGGAACTGCGAGAGCGGTGGCGTGGCGCTCGCCAGGAAATCGAGAGGTTACGCAGAGAGAACGAGAGATTGCAGGAGCAAGAGCGAGACCGAGTGGAGCGGGAACGAGACCGACTGCGCCAAGAAATCGAGAAGCTGAAGAAGCAGCTGGAGGAAGCGCAACGAGCAGCCAAAAGACAAGCAGCCCCTTTTTCCCGCGGCACGCGCAACACCGATCCTAAGCCCCCAGGACGCAAACCCGGTTCGGCATACGGCCAGCACCGTCGCAAGGCCATTCCCCAGAAAGTGGATGAAGTCATCCCGGTCCCCGCGCCCACACAGTGTGAATGTGGCGGCGAACTGGAAGTGGAGAGGATCGCGTCGCAGTTTCAGCAAGAAATTGTACGTAAGACCATTTGGCGCCGTTTCGATATTGCGATCTGCCGTTGCCGCAAGTGTCACAAGCGGGTGCAAGGGCGTGATCCCCGCCAGACCTCCGATGCTTTAGGAGCGGCCGCAGTGCAGATCGGGCCGGAGGCTTTGGCCTTGGCGGTGCAGATGAATAAAGGCCTGAGCATGCCCCATGCCGACGTGGCCGCGGTGCTGCAAACCGGGTTTGATCTGCAGGTGAATCGCAGTACCATCTGCCGGGCGGTGGAGCGGGCCGCGCGTCGCGGCCAAGCCACTTGGCAGGCGCTTCGCCAAGCGGCCCAGAAACATTACGTCAACACCATGGACGAGACCGGGTGGAAGGTCGATGCTCAGCTGCAGTGGCTGTGGGTAGTAGCCAATGAGATGGTCACGGTGTGCGACATCTTGCCTGGGCGCGGCTTTGAGCAGGCCGCCTCCCTGTTGGGGGCCGATTACGACGGCTTTTTGGTGCGCGATGGCTGGCGAGTCTACATGAAATTTGTGCAGGCGGCCCATCAGAGCTGCGCCGGGCATATCATCAACCGTTGTCAAAAGATGATTGAGATCGCCTCTCCCACCGCCGCGCGCTTCCCCTTGGCGATTAAAGATCTCTTCCAGCAAGCCTTGGCCTTGCGCGACCGCTATGCCCAGCAGGAAATCTCTGTGCACGGCCTGTGGACCGCTACCGGACGGCTGGAAGCGAAATTGGATCGCTTCTTACTACGGCCGCATCGCGACCCGGCCAATCGCCGCCTGGCCAATCATCTGTGGCGGGAACGCCCCTATCTGCTCACCTTTCTCTATTGCCCTGGCTTAGACGCCACCAACCATCGCGCCGAGCGCGCCGTACGCGCTCTGATCGGGGCGCGCAAGAACTGGGGCGGAAACCGCACCTGGAAGGGAGCCCGTGCGCAAGCCGTTCTCACCTCCGTAATTCAGACGGCCAAACAGCAAGGCAAGGATCCGTTCCAGCTTCTGCTCCAACTATTTTGTAGCTCGGACCCGGAGAAGATTCTCGACCTGCTGCCTGGGACGGCCTCGCGACCGACTGCGGCGCCGGTTCCGGTTTCTCGTCCCGAGACGGAAATCCTTCCGCCCCTTCCATATTTGCCCTACGCAGCCGTGGTTCCCGCCGGCCTACATTCTCCAGGTTGAAACGGATACGCGCGGGGCACTCTGACTCGACTGAAGCTGTGCCTTCGTTCTCCAAGATCGATGATCAGGCAGGTTGGAACGCCTCGCCGATGTACGGGTGTGCTTGCTGATGGATCACCTACACTTGGATTGTTCAGTGCAGGTTCAGCTACCAATAGTGCAGTGGCTCCCACCCGCCGCAGCCCTGTTTGACTCTTGCACACGTGGAGCTCGACTCACCCGTTACCCTTGCCATAGGCGGAGTCGTACTCGGCTTGCAGCCGATCGAGCAGCTTCTTAATCGCCCGCTTATTGGCCGGTGGTGTGTAATAGTCATCAGGCTCATCCAAAGCGATCGACAACGCCGCCAACAAGCCGTCGAGATCCCAGCGATACAAACCCAAGGGCCGCTTCCCTTGGTAGCGCTCGATCCGACGATCCAGTCCATACGATTCCGGCAGATCTAATGCCTTCAACTCTCGCAATTCGGCACCCTTGATCAGAAAGTAATGCTTACGGTCATACTTGCCAGGTTTCACGCCCAATATTTTACTCGCCAGATTTTCCTCAAATGCTCCGGCCTATACATCAAAAAGCACGCCCTACCCGGTAACCAATGACCCTCAACATTTTAACTCTACCGAGTTGTACAGCAAGTCTGCCAATCAAGTACAGGAGCATCCTGATGGGCTGAGAAGCGCATTGTCGCTAGTCTCTGTTGTGGAAGTAATGCTCCCGGAATTATCAAGAGAGCAAAGACAAGCACTCTAGTTGGATCAAAGGAGACTACGGTGGCTACTTGCGTGATTTCCGCGACGGCAACAAATGTGATTCCAGCCAGCGACGAAACCAATCGAACTGAATCCGAACGCAGCCTCGTTCAGCGCGCACAGAATGGCGACGAGCAGGCCTTTGCCACGCTCTTCCAGACTCACAAGAAGCGCGTGTACTCTGTCTGCCTGCTGATGACAAAGGATATCGCCGATGCGGAAGACTTGACGCAAGAAGCTTTCTTACAGGTGTTTCGAAGCGTCGGCTCGTTCCGCGGCGACTCCGCCTTTTCCACCTGGTTGTACCGGGTGGCTGTGAACACGGTGTTGATGAAGTTGCGTCGCCGGAAGTCCCCGTCGATAGTCTCTCTCGACGAGCCGGTGTCGTCAGAATCACCTTCCCTCCGGCGCGATGTCGGGAAAGCGGACCCGCGCCTCAGCGGTGCGATCGACCGTATTACGTTGCGCCGCGCCATGCAGGACCTCCCCGAGGGGTGCCGGCAGATTTTCGCCCTTCACGAGGTTGAAGGATACCAGCATCATGAAATCGCCAAGATGCTGGATTGCTCAGTCGGCAATTCAAAATCGCAACTGCACAAAGCGAAGATGAAGTTGCGCGACTTGCTGTTTCCGAAGCGGAGGGTGCTGCGGCGGCTCGCAGCGAATCCTGCGTCCATTACTTCCTCTTCGGACAACGCCAATGTCGCAACCCGCGCCGGGTATTACTCGGGAACCATGGGAAGCACTGAACTGCACTAACTGAATTGCATTATCATAAAAAAATTGGATACGTATGTCTTGCGATGAAATTCGCTAGCGTCGGAGGCAGCTTGCGCACGAACAATTTTCACAGCGCGTCTGGGAATGCTCCATTGAGCAATAGCGTTTCCTCGCTCCCAGGGTTGGCTGTGCGGCAGTGGAACTGAAGATTACAGGAAGTGACCATGGAATATGGTGACTCCGGCCGGGCAGTGTCTGGATGCTCAGTAGTTTACGGTATTGCGAGAACACGACTGGAAGTCGTAGGGTGGGGACAGTCAGAAAAATATTGCGGAAATATTGCAGAAGAGGAGCCCAGGCCAGGAAAACACCATCTTCGCGGTGTGAGCGCAAAAGAGCAGAGGGAGTACGAACATATCAAGGAGAGTGCCGAGGGGTCCGGACGCTATGGTGACCGGGCCAAGGAAGTGGCTGCGCGGACTGTGCTCAAGAAGCACAAGGCAGACGGTCACAGTAAGGGACATTGAATGCTGGCCGCGGCTAGCGGGCAGCTATGTTGGTGCCGACCAAAACCGTATCTTAAGGGGCCATCGAAACCCTACTTTTAAGCTCTGGGCCCCGGGAAGTGCTGATTGGTTCGAATTCTCGTGGTAGACGACAACCCGTCAGTCCGGCACTATCTTCGGGCTCTCCTCGAGCAGCGAAGCACTTGGCAAGTTTGCGCCGAGGCGCGGACCGGAATGGAAGCGCTCCAACGGGTAGAGAAGAATCCACCGGACATGATTTTGTTGGATTTCCAAATGCCGGACCTAAACGGGCTTGACGTCGCCCGGCAAATCTCGAGCCTATTTCCTGAAATTCCCATTCTGATGGTCACCGTTCATCTATCCAGACAGCTGGCCGAGGAAGCCCGAAAAGTGGGGATCCGCGGAGCCTGCGCGAAAACAGATGTGGGCTCGATTGTCGAGGCAGTGGACACACTTCTGCATGAGGGAACCTATTTTCCAACCATGAGTGCAGTCGACTAAGTCAATATCCCCACTTTGGGACCGCCCGCCGCCGAAAATACAGGATTCCCTGTATTCGGGCAGGGGTGGTACCATGCTAAGTTCGAAGCGAACTGCTTAGGAGTTGGCTTTCCGCCTAGTACGAGTGACTCCTGTTGCAAGGAGCGAGGCAAGAATAAAAAAACAGAGCCAGCCGTGAAATCGTTAGCGAAGGGGTTTCCACGAGACTGCCTCAGAGAGCCAAGAACCTTATGGCAGTCCGCATACTGCTAGTGGATGATCATCCTATCGTGAGACAAGGGCTACGCTCCCTGTTGGAAGGACGGCCTGGCTGGGAAGTAGTTGGCGAAGCGTCGGATGGGATCGAGGCTTTGAACAAGGTCGAAAGTTTGCAACCCGACGTTGTAGTGCTTGATATCACCATGCCTCGAATGAATGGCCTAGAAGCCTGCCGGCTAATTCAGCAGAAGCCAAAAGCCAGCGGTCTAGAGGTTTTGGTGGTTACGCAGCACGACTCTCCGCAAATGATGCGTGAGGCCCTAGATGCAGGAGCTAGAGGGTATGTCGTGAAGTCGAATGCCGCCCGTGATCTGTTGGAGGCGGTGGAAGCGGTGAGCCAGCATCGCGTGTTTACAGCACTGGCACGAGGTTCGCAGGCTTCGTGTTGAATTCCGGGCTAGGAGCAAGTACGACTCTATCTCTCAGGCTGTCGTGGAGGATGCCATGAAACTGCGTATTTTGTTAGCCGACGATCACGAAATTGTACGTCGAGGCTTGTGTGCGCTTCTTCAGAAACACGAGGGCTGGGAAGTGTGCGGGGAGGCGTCCGATGGCCGCGAAGCAGTCGAAATGGCCAAGCAGTTGAAGCCCGACGTCGTTATCGTTGACATTGGCATGCCACACCTGAACGGCTTGGACACCACACGCCAATTGCTGCAGCATGATCCCCACTTCAAAGTCATCGTTCTGACGATCACCGATTCCGATCAGATTATCCGTGAAGCCCTTGATGCCGGGGCGCGCGGCTTCGTGCTCAAATCCGATGCAGCCCGCGATCTAGTGTCGGCAGTCGAAGCCTTGCAGAGCAAACGCATGTTCTTCACCCCACGCGTGAACGATCTGGTGTTGGCGGGCTTCCTGGAAAAGGGTCATGCCGTATCCCGGAATGAACCTCCGAACTTGCCGACACTGACCGCCAGGGAACGCGAGGTCACTCAGCTTCTCGCCGAAGGAAAGAGTTCCAAGGAGGTGGCCACCGTCCTGAATTTGAGCACCAAGACCGTGGAGACACATCGCAGCAACATCATGCGGAAACTCAGCCTGCACTCCATCCGCGATCTGGTTGTGTACGCCATCAAGAACAACATTATCCAGATCCAGATGCCGCCGCAGATCCAACGCCCGACAGAAACCACGGTCGCCTGAGCGTCATTCAGACCCCCGCCTCGCTTGAGAGGACACAGTCGGGTGGAATAATACTGGCGCTTGTGCGGACGGCCGTGCCCTATCCTATTGGAAAGAGATTTCAGGCGTTCTGGCAGGCTGAGGCCGAGCTCGTGCAGCAAGGATTTCTGTTCGGTAGTTCGGTCGTCGGTTCAGAATCCGGCGCAGGCGGATCTCATGTCCATCGTCCATCGGTGGTAGGCAGTACGATCAGTGGCCTGCAACGTGGACAGCAACGCCAGCGCCTTCATCGGCGATACCGGCTGAGCGTGGTTCACTCTGCTAGCCGAGGGTTGTGGAACGATCGCCGCCCGACGCTCGGGCAGATGCTTCAGCGTCACCCACAAGGCATAGCCCAGAAGGGCCACCAGGACGTGGGCCTTGACCCGGGCTCTCTGATGAAACCAAGGCCGAATCGATAGCTCGCTCTTACCTGGGGATCATCGTCTGGAACTTCGATATGCGAGAGAAACAGTTTCAGCTGCTGGGCTTCCCCCTGCTCGTTGAACACCTCCACGCTCTTCAGCCACCGGGCCTGCGCCGGACCGTTCAGCTCCCCCAAGTAGCACAGCGTCCTAGGCGAGGAACGTCGACCGTTCGCGCCGTCTCCACCAACGACATGATCCTTACCGTCTTTTGTGCGGTAGTTCGGTCGCAAGAACATCTCGCGCCGATCATGTCATCATGATTCCTCACTTTTCAATAGAGTTGGTCTACCCTACACGCCGTTTTTGCGTGCCGCCATTGCAAACACAACACTTCTTTTCCTGCAGAGCTCCAAAATTCCAGAATGCGGCGCTTCGCCGACGAACTTCGGCTAGCTGGAGTTTACTGACTGCGATCGAGCAAGGGTTGCAGCAATTCTGCGAACTCATTGCGCCGTATCGAGTTGTGCGATTTCGGTCGCGACCGACAGTGTATTACCCTTTCCCAACCAGGTTCCGGGCCCGTTTTTTCACTATCCCCGTTGCTCAGGGTGTGACAAGCTTGGCTAGGGCTAGGTGGGAAAAACTTACATCGGATTCCGGTTGCAGGCTCTCGCTAAGGCATTGGAATTAAAAGGATTCCAGATTTGGCAACCTCCGTGCTCGTTGAATCATGTTCGCCTGCAGAGTGAGCGGGTTCAGCTTGCGCGGACTCGTTGAGAACCTGCACCTGTCGTGAGCGCAATTATTCTCAGACACAGAATTCGCTTTCTCCGAACAATCGCATCGGCGGTTCGTGGTTTTTGTTCTAGGAGGTGAAGCTTGAGCGGCCTTCGAATCCTTATTGCGGATGACCACGAAGTGGCGAGGAAAGGTATTCGCTCCCTGCTCGAAACTCATGCAGGATGGGAGGTTTGTGGTGAGGCCAGAGACGGGCGTGAAGCCGTAGAGTATGCCAGCCAATTGAAACCAGACGTTCTCTTGCTGGATATCGGTATGCCGAACCTCAACGGGTTGGATGCGGCACGACAAATCCTCGCAATCCTGCCCGAAGCTCGCATTCTGATCCTGACCGTACACGATTCGGAACAGGTGGTACGGGAAGTACTGGCCGCTGGAGCACGCGGCTTCTTGCTTAAGTCCGACACTGGCCGGGACCTCTTGGCTGCGGTGGAAGCTTTGCAACATCGCCGCACTTTCTTCACTTCGAAAGTGGCGCAGATGATGGTCGACGGGTATCTGCGTCCGCATAGCGAGAGCGAAACTTTCAGCCAGTGTGTTCTGACGCCGCGGGAAAGGGAAGTGATCCAGCTCGTCGCCGAAGGAAAGAGCACGAAGGAGATCGCTACGGCCCTTAGTCTCAGCGTGAAGACGGCGGAAACTCACCGAACAAACCTCATGCGCAAACTAGACCTACATTCGATCGCGGATCTTACTCTCTATGCCGTGCGGAACGGAATCGTCCAGGTTTATTAAGAATGAGAATGCCCTTGCAGTCCCGAGGAATCCGTCGCAACTAAAGTGAGATTGCACCTTGGCTAGGGACTTTGCTGGATACCTCACGCAATATCGTCTGCGTACACTTTTGTGGAGTTGCTAGTTAGAAGACACACAAACTTCCACGAAAGGAGCGCCGATGCTCTACACGATAGCTGTTTTGCTGGTGATTCTATGGCTGTTGGGCATGGTCAGTTCGTACACTTTAGGTGGATTCATTCACATTCTGCTCGTTTTGGCGGTGGTTTCGGTTTTGATTCGCCTGATCCAAGGCCGAAGCCCAATAGCCTGACTTGACGGTTCGGCAGGAGGCAATGTCCGAAATCTGAGGACAGAGTCGTTTCTCGAATTCCAAGAGAATCCAGGAGGAATTTGGTCATGAATAAAGATCAAGTGGAGGGTAAGGTCAAGGATGTTGCAGGTCGCATCGAACGCCAGGCGGGTGAATGGACCGGAGACACAGAGAAACAGGCCCATGGAGCTTTAAAGCAAGTTCAGGGGAAGGTACAGAACGCCTGGGGCAACGTGAAAGATACCGAAAAGAAAGCGGTCGACACGAAAAACGAGTCGGTCGATGACTCGACTGGAACAGAAGAGAGAGAGGTTCGCTCCCGGCGCAAAGCGAGCTAGCCTCACTTTGCGGAGAAGCTGCCGGTCTGGTGATCAGGGATTGCAGTGTCTAGTTCCGGTATGTGCTCAAAACCCTTTTAAGGACATAGGTTCTCGCGGGCGAAGCGGGTGACGCCGGCCGCTGGTCCTCCGCACGAGCGAATTTTCGCTCAAACTTTCCACAACTGAGCTAGGGCTCGAGCCGCGTCCGACAGTGCGCGCTTCTCCGCATTCGCTTGGGAAATACCCAAGATTTCTCCGTGTTGAACGATGGGGTTGCGATACCGCGACCGCCTTTTAACAGCGAGATCAGCCTCATGAAGTTCGGATATTGCTGTCTCGAACGCGCGTCTCAGATCATCTGCCGAGGGCGATCGATACGGCTCAATGGAACGTCCTGCAATCCTGGGTGCCATTGGGGAAGGACTCAACTTTCTGCACTCCTTGCACTGTAAGTTGAGCCCTACCCCGTCAGCAATACTGTTTAGCCCTTGCTCGCCAGCGATGGTTTCCCTATTTGTCAGGGGCACAAGATGTAAGGTTCTGTGATCTGCGAAGACAAAGGAGTGCCCATCCTCTTAACGTTTGGGGCAGCTAAAGGTGTAACGATGAACAGATGCACGATAAGCTTAGGCTGCCGCGCGGAAATTCAAGCAACTCTGGAGCGCTCGCAGGGCATAGAGCGCATCATCCAAGGCTTGGTCTTCTTCGATCGTGTCGGCGCCGGCGGAAAAAAGTTCGCGGGCCCGGCGTCGGCTATTCGCGCCGGAACCCTCCTCTTGTCCGTCTCGAATAGAGCAGCGCTATTCGTCGGCATAGTCTTCCCCCATGGTTTCGGCCCCCTCTTTGACTAGGCCCACCATGCCAAGACACTTCTTGCCGGACGGTTTCTTCTCCAACTGCTGGAAGATCTGCTCCAGGCGCGACACGTGCTCCGAGGTCTGGCGCAGGTGTTCTTCCAATCCCTCACGCAGTTGGTCGCTCGTGGCCGCTTTGGCCATCTTCGGCAAAGCTTTCACAAGTTGCGTTTCCGCATTGTAAAGGTCCCGAAGTTCATCGATGTACAGCTCTCGCAATGACTCCTTTTGCATTTGGTGTTCCCTCCTAAGAATGTGATTTCCGCGGTGCGGATACCAACTCCTGCCAATGCTGCATCTACGGGGAGCGTGCTTGTCCGAAAAGTAGTTGGTGGGCGGGGCAAAGGACAATACCCCGAACTCCGTACACAGAAGGGCTCGGGAGGAACGATCAACAGATCCAGACCGCGGGGACGAGCCAGTGCGTCTACATGATCATGCCTCCATGTGGGTGGGCTTCCGCTTGCTTCGCGGCGATTTATCCCTCGGCAACCTCCGCTTCTCCACGTTGGCCGTGCCCTTCGTCTTCTGCCTCCGAGCCGCGCGGCGAATCCTTTTCCTGGGATGTCGCGTACGAACCCGCGAGCTCTTAGCCGGCGTGCCCCTATTGGCGGCTTTTCGCACCTTCGTCGCAACACTCTCCGGGAGCGTCGAAAGGTTCTCCGTCAATTCTTGCGTCACTTTCGTGAGCGTGCCGGCCGCCTGCCCCAGTTTGCGGGCGACGGTGTTTAGGAGAGGCTCCTGTTTTACAAGCTGCTTCTTCGCTGCCATTGGCTTCCTCGCAGGTGTTCCCGTACTCAAATTGCCTTCAAGCATGCAGGCCTCATCTACCGCGAACAGAACGAAGTCCCGGCTAGGCCGGGACTTCCCAAGTGATCAGTGATCATTGCCGTAGGAAAACTACGAAGCACGACGCTGACGATCGCGGTCCTGGTCGTCTTCGTCTGTTTCATTCTGACCTTGGCCACTTTTCTTCGGCTGGTATTGTCCGGGCTGGCCGGTCTTTTGGCCTTGTCCTGGTTGTTCGGACTGACCACTGTGTGTTCCTGGTCCGGATTGGCCGCCCTGCTGCCCCTTCTTCTCCATATCGTCTGCCATAAAACCTTCCTCCTGAGAAAGCGCAAGATTTTTGTCGCTAACTTGGAACTTAGTTGCTGTAGGGGATTGCAAAGGTTGGGAGGGATTCTTGTGCAATTCATCACAATCAATCCTGGCTGTCAACCGATCAAGCGAAGACTCTTCGGGGCGTGACAACTGTATTCGCAGTCTGCCGCGAGCGAATAGTGAGTTGCAGTGTTGCCTTCCGCCTTTGGCATGCGATTTGTCCTATATCTAGATTCCCCTTCCCCGGCGCGCGAGCTGGGCAAACAGTGAAATGAAAAACAGTACAAGAAAGATGACGAACAGCAGCTTCGCCACCCCCGCAGCCGCAACCGCTATGCCGGTAAAGCCCAAAACTCCAGCGATCAGTGCTACCACTAGGAACACTAGTGTCCAGTAAAGCATGATGCCTCCTTCCATTTGTGCTGAGGAAAGAGTAGCTGTGAGCCAGGCGCCCACAAATCCGCATCAATCTGTATTTCGCGATTCTAGGCCCTGCAAAACAGCAAAACACCATAAGTGTGTGGAGAAGGGAGCAGGTGCCTTTTCTCCCAGGGAACCGGCACCTGCTTAATGGGGCGTCTGTCGAGTAGAACCACAGACTAATGAAAAGGGAGAGCCCTGCCCATACGGTAAAACTTGTATTTTGGGCGGGAAAAGTCACGGGCCTAATTTCCTCCGAACCGACGGTTTGGCGAAGATTATGCACGGCTCTGTTACAAGAAATGATGTATAGACGGCCAACACACCTGCGGATAGAAACGAACGAGGGGATGTGAAGGCTTTTCACCCCCGATGTTATCGCTGGGTAGCGCACGATTAGTTAATGCAATCCATGGCCAGGAATGCAAGCCAATTGCGGTGTGCAAAGTTTGGCCGCTTCGTGTTTCGGAGGTGTGTTGTGAAACGAGGGACTAGCCCTTTAGCCACGCTGGTTTTTCTGTCGGTCACCCTGCCGCTGATGTTCGCGCAGGATCCGCAGACACAACCGAGTCCTGCGCTTCCCTCTGGTATTCTCGGGCCTCAACTAATCGCCTGGTCGCAACTTCAGAAACCGCAGCCGGTGCCCCAACTGCTGCTGCAACCTGATCGGCCCATACAGCAGCCGAATGTACAACCGGCGAACCCACCGGCTAAGCAGGAGCAGCCAGCAGCTCCGACGTTCAAGGGCACGATCATAAAGAAGGGCACCAGGTATGTCTTGAAGGTATCGAGTAATAGCGCGTATCAAGTTGACGACCAGGACAGACCGAAGCAGTACGAGGGTAAAGAGGTTAAAATCGTCGGCACCCTGGATGCGGACGCCAAGAGTCTCCACATCACCAGCATCGAGCTGGTCTCCCAGGATGCTCATGACTAGGATGCTCACGAAAGGACCAGCGGGTGGATCGGTGCAGGTCGTCCCTGCGCCTCGGTCGCTCTTTTCGACAGGAGCGCGCTTCTGGATCGAGACTATTGCTTTGGCAAGCGTTATCGCTTGCGCCTTAGCATTGGTGATCGCAAGTCTGGGAGCTGTCGCGGGGGCTGCCGCCGGGGACCCGGAATCAGGCCAATCCAAGCCATCGTCCGCCGCCCGGACCTACGAGGGCGTGATTACAGACACGCGCTGCGGCGCCAAACATTCTGCCGCGATCGGCAGAACAGCTGCCGACTGTACGCTAGGTTGCGTGCGCGGAGGTGAACAGTTCGTTCTCGTTGATGGCGATACAACCTACTTGCTAGAAGCCGATGTGATTGCGCTGAAGCGAGTAGCGGGACAGCGCGTCAGGATTTTCGGCACGCTGAACGGGAGAAAGATCTCAGTGACATCCATCGTTACCACTTAGAGCGCGAGCCGGTTCTTCGGCGCGGGCACCGCCCGGCGGAAGAAACATTGCGATCCGACGGGCAGTGCAACGCGGCACCTTGTTACTCGCTGAACGCTACGCCGCTGAACGCTGCAACGCCCGCCGCGCTTGACGTGGCCACTTGGGTCAAGTCGCCGTAACTATCGATGGAAAAGACGGCAACAGACGCGTCGCCACCGGCGCTATAGATCACCGCGAGCCACTT
This sequence comes from uncultured Acidobacteriaceae bacterium, assembly GCA_963714225.1. GTDB lineage: Bacteria > Acidobacteriota > Terriglobia > Terriglobales > Acidobacteriaceae > Sulfotelmatobacter. Next base: position 138,148 of record CAVQNY010000044.1, read on the forward strand.
GCCATCGGCGGAGACCGTAATATCAGTCGGCGATCCTGGCAACGGCACCGATTTGTAGAACACTCCACCTTGGCTGTCGCTGAAAAAGATGCTAATCGCCTGCCCCGGCGAGTTCCCCGTGTACCAGATGTTGCCCGTACCCTTGGCTACCCAGCAGGGCGCGTTCACGGGATATGAAGGTGTCGGGCCAACCACCGCATTCAGGCTTCCGTTCTCGTCCACAATGGCAAAGCTGTCAGGACTGTGTGCCGGAGTGAAGCCCAGCACGTTGCGCCAGAACGCTTCTCCAAGGGGCACCATGTCTGCGTTGCTGGGCAGAGGGATCGGAGTGCTCGTGCCATTCAAGACGCCGCCTTCCTGCGTGAGCGGAAGTTGTAAAAGAGATCCCGAACTGAACGTGACGGCCGCCCAGCTCTCGCCAACCGCAATCTGCGCCGCCGAGGGATCGGAAAGGCTCACGACCGGACCAGCCACGAATCCCCAGGGCCAGGCGTAGCTCTCGGCGCAATTCGCGCCCACCACGAACAGGTGGTCTCTAGTCAATGCGACGGAGTCGGGCTTCGTGCATTCAGGCGCCAGCGAGATTGTCGACCCGATTGCGATTGCACCGCCCTCGCGCCGCAACTGGCTTACGGTATTGGATCCGTAGTTCGCTACAGCACCAAATTCCCCTTCGAACTGCACAATTCCTGCATTTGTGCTCGCGCCGCCCTTTCCGCCGGTCGCCAGCGTCTGCGCCAACTCGAGCGAGGGAGTTCCTTGGGTGTTCAGCTTGAAGACAACAACACCGTTCCCGCTTGCATTATTCGTGCTTGTGATCACCAGCGGGCTGCGTACGTACTGGCCTTGAACCGCAATCGCACTGGTGAGAATCAGCGCGGCCGGCACAAAACCGGCGCGCCACAAACGAAGCTTCGTTAGGCAGAGTTTATTCATCGTGATCTCCTGTGAGTTTCCGCGCCGCGAGCGTGGGAGTGGTTCCCGGCAGCGGGGTGCGTTCACAGATGGAATTCGCTGCCAGCCCGCGGAAAGTTACGGCCCCCATGCGCAATCGCGCAAAATAAAATGCTGCTGATTTCTTTCGTCTCCGACGTAACTTTTCAGCGCAATCTGTCGAATCTTGTTATTTGGGGTGCCACGGGCCGGTGGGCAGGCAGGCGAATGTGGCTGGGGATTTGCGCGTAGGCGCTGACGTCGGTGAAGATTCAAGTTAGACGTTTCATCGCATGCACTCCGGCGAAAATCTCGAGATGTTGATGGTCCGCTATCAACAGGGCGATTTCGCCGCGGCCACGGTTCTCATCCGCCGCATCAGTCCGCGCCTGCACCGGTTTTTTCTTGCAAAATCGATGAGCCGCGCCGATGCCGATGACCTGCTGCAGGAAACCTGGCTGCGCATTCACAAGGTGCGCCACACCTATCGCCCCGGCGAGCCGGCGCTGCCGTGGTTCTACGCGATTGCCCGGCACATTCGCGTCGACCACTATCGAAAGTCCATCCGCGCCGCAGCTGGCGAAAGGGAGTTGGAGGAAATGTCGAAAGGCGTCTCGTCGGCTCCGCACCAAGCCGGCGAGCTGGAGGCATTGTTGGCGCCGCTCTCTGAGGGCCAGCGCGAGGTTATTGCTATGTTGAAGGTCGAAGGTATGTCACTTGAGGAAGTCGCGCGCGCCATGTCGTCGAGCGTGGGATCGGTGAAGCAAAAAGTGCACCGCGCCTATAAGAAGTTGCGGGAAACGATTGGCGCCACGGGCCCGAGAAAGTGGCGGAGCGGAGGACTCGCGTGAAAGACGAAGAGATTGACGACGTCCTGAAAAAAGCCGCGCAGAGTCCGCAGGATGTCGATCCGCTTGTGCTCGAGCGCATCGGCGACTCGATCAAGCCGTCGTTGCGCCCCGTGCGACCGCTGCCGCCCGTGTGGCTGATGGCCGGGGGCCTCGTTCTTGTCTGCGCGGCTGTTTCCCTGGCCGGTGCAGCGCGCGCGGGCTTCTTTGGGTTTGCAAAAATGAATCTGCTGGAGCGCTCGCTCGTCTTTCCCGCACTCGGTCTCCTCGCCTGTTTGGCAGCGGTCAGCTTCGTCCATCAGATGATTCCGGCGAGCCGCCTTCGCGTCTCTCCCGGCGCGCTGCTGGCGCTCAGCAGCGTCGCGCTGCTTGCCGTGTTCGCGCACTTATTCCGCGACTACTACACCGACCATTTCTTTTCGGCCGGCATCGCATGTCTGCTCACCGGTCTTCTCCATGCGATCCCTGCCGGATTGCTGAGCTGGCTGATGCTTCGCCGCGGATTCGCGGTCAACCCCGCCTCCGCGGGACTGGTCGCCGGCACGCTGGGCGGCCTGGCCGGTGTGGGGATGCTCGAATTGCATTGTCCAAACTTCCAGGCCGCGCACATCCTGGTTTGGCATACCGCCGTGGTCCCGGTCAGCGCTGCGCTCGGCGCATTGCTGGGTTGGGAGCTTCGTTTTCGCCCGCGTTCAGACAATCGCTAGCTCCGGCCATCTAGTTATGGTCCTCGGCATCCATACAGGCTGTCGCAGCCGGAGCCACGTCGCTGATATTTGTTCGGATCGTTCATTGCACACCGCCCAGACCGGCTACTGGATTTGCAGGGGCTGCCGCAAAGTGAAGCTGTAAGCGGACTGATCAGCGAGAAGAACTTCCTTCTCTTTACCCGCGGCCTTGTGGATCAAATCCTGGCGCGGATCAATTGGATGCCAGTTCAAGCAAGTTCAGAAGACAAACCTGGTGACCGCCGATAAGTATCCGCGAACTGTCACCGGCCAGCTGTCACAGGGCTGTCGATAGATTGTTATTTGTTTGTCGTGGAGAGTATCCAGCCACATCGTTCTAAGGTGCCCGCCACGCTGTTGTCCCGTGGCCTTCTGCAGATTTGGCCGTCATGAAGCCGAGGGGGCATCGCATGCCGCACTCCGGAAGTTGCGATTCGTACGGGGCCGAAGACTAGAAGGTGAACTTATACCCCAGACGAGTTACTGTTCGGAAGTGGGCCGGACAGCTTGGGTCCTTCTCCAACTTGTGCCGGAGTTTCATAATGTGATTATCGATGCTGCGGTTAGTGGTGTACCCCTCTCCATAGCCGCAAACTCTCTTCAACAACTCGGCGCGTGTAATGACGCGATCGGGATTTTCAACGAAAAACTGCAGCGTCTTGAACTCATGTGCCGTCAACGCGACTGAGGTACCGTTGCGGGTCACCTCCACTTTCCCGAAGTCCACCACAACGCCATCAAAAACCACTTGGCTCGCGCTGGCGGGCGGGTGGCTGTGACGCAGAGCCACCCTCAGCCGTGCCAGGAGCTCTCGCGGACTAAAGGGTTTGGTGATGTAATCGTTGGCACCCATCTCCAATAGAGTGACTTTGTCATTAAGGTCACAGGAGGCGGTGAGAATGATGATGGGGATCGAAGGCGCCGCGACTTTCATTTCTTTACAGAGATGTTGTCCGGACAACTTGGGCAGATGCAAATCTAGAATCGCCGCGGAAGGCGCGTTGGCCTGAAAACTGTCGAGGCCCGCTCGGCCGTCCATGTGTCCTTCGACAGCGAAACCTTCAGCTTCAAACAGGCGCTTTAGAACCTTTTGGACGGATGGATCATCTTCGACCACCAAAATCCTGTCCGCCAGTTCGGGCAATTGAGGCTGACACGTTGTCCGTTCATCCAGCTTGGACCCGAGACTCATTGTGGCCACCTGTTTGCGCAATCGCAAAATCCTGATCTTCGTGCAGATTCACTCGGAGTGACCTCCCCACTAAGGAGGAAATAGAAAGCGTGGTTCCGGACAGACGCATCAAGCGTTTGTTGGTCCTTGCTCCTTGGTTGAGGTGCCTTTGTCGGACGCGTCCGGTTGGTTCTTCATTGCGGATTTCAAGCCGCGAATACCGTCTCCGATTCCTTTGCCGAGTTCCGGAAGCTTTGTAGGTCCGAACCCGAGCAGAGCAATCCCAAGAATCATCAGCAGATGCATCGGTTGAAAGGGTCCTTCGAACATAGGTGCTCCTCAGAGAATCGTTGTTGAAAACTGGTTAAGGTCTTTCGACGTAAGAATCAAGAACTGAGCGCTGTACTTATTGCTGCACGTACAGCGCCCATGGAGAAAATCAGCAAGCTACTGGTTGCGGTCAATCAGAACCCGCGTTGAGCCGCGTCTGCTTGTTGGGCCAGAGTGTTAAGCGTCTTAAAGAACTCTGGCGTCTGACCGATAAAAATCCCCATCGCCGTGAGGAAAGCGACCACTCCCTTGGCAATTCCTTTTGGATTCGTGGGGCGAATGACAGCGCAACGAGGCAGATTCGCGTTGATGAATTCGCAGGGAACGGGGAAGATCAGATTGGTTTGCAGCGCCGGGTTAAACGTCTTATCGAAGTTCGGGAAGGTCAACCCGGAGACCGGATCAGTGAACGGAGCGACTGGAGGCTGTACGCCGTTGCCGGCGAAATCCACCCACTCGACGAAGTGAGCTACTTCGTCTCCCCCGATACTGACCAGAATTCGGAGAACCTCCAAATTGGTGGCCTTCTGAACGAAGGCGGAGTAAAGCGTGCTGCCCCCTTGCTCAATCGTTCCGAAGTGGAAAGCCGCAGTGTTGGCAATTGCCTGAATGTGATGCTTCGGCTTGAAATCCGCATCGGTGAGGGGAATACCGGGCACGTTTACCAAGTCGATCGCTTGCGGGAAAGTGGCGCCGAAGTCTGGATTCAGCGTACTCCGATAACGGGTATACCAGCTGTTGTCTACAGTGAGGTTCATGAGATTGGTGAGCCGGCCGATTTGCTGGGCACCGGTTGCCTGGCTGCTCGGCAAAGTGCGGAAGGCGTCAAAATCCACCGGCTCGGCGCCGAGCGAGATCAGATAAGCATTCAGAAATTCCGCATGGGTCAGCTCATCGTTAGTGTTGCTGGAGATGTACTGCGGGCCATCGGGATCGAGGTTCATGAAGGCTGCCTGATAGCTGTTCATCGGTGTGAACGGGGCTGTTTCCACCGGGAGTTGGCCCGGGGTCAGACCACCCAGCTCCGCATATTGCTGCCACATATCGGTCTCAATGAGCTCCGCCGCAGCCACAAACCGCAGGAGGGCCACATCGCCGGAGGTAACAATGCCCGTTGTCTGGGCGGTTTCAGATGCGGCTGCGAGCAGCGAACCGCCGGTCAGAGCTGCTCCAGCTACGCCCAGGCCTTTGAGGAAGGAACGGCGCTTGACAAAGTTCTTAGATGGAGACTCGGACAGAGACTCAGTTGTTTCGGGCGAAGCAGTAGGGGCGAGGTTTTCTTTTGTCATATTTGCTCCAGTCTGTTCAGAAAGATTGTCGGTGATCCGACACCTGACTATGGATCCACCGCGAGATGAAGTTAGGCTGTCCCCACTTGCTTCGTGTCATTCTTCTGTCAAGATTCTGTCAATTTGTTCGCATCAGGGCAGCGAGACTGCCGCGTGCAGCAGCGGGCCCGCCGCAGTGAGCCATCATTTCGATGTCATTACGATAGAATTTCACTTCACTGAGCATCGGGAACGATCCGTTCGTTTTGGAGGGCTTCTTGGATAAAACCGCCGAAGCACAACTCAAGACCTTCATCGCCAAGTTTGAGCCCAAGAATCAAGCGTTCATTCGTGCGGTGCGGGGAGCACAGAAGAAGCGACTGCCAACTGCGAACGAACTGATCTATGACAATTTTTTTATCATCGCCTATTGTTCCACTGAACGCAGGATAGCAGCATGATGAAACCGTGAAGAGCATTACTTCAGACTGGACCGAAGCACAGACGCGCGTCCAGGATCAGAGTCGGGCTATGCCCAATGTTTTCAATATGGGAAATGTTGTCAAGCAGCTAGTTTGGACGCGAACGATATCACAAGCGTGTTCATCGTGAAATCCGTACTTCACCGATGGTCCGTTATCAGGAGGGCCTGCTCGGTTGCGGGCTGACACCGCAGCCTGCGAACGACACCACTAAGCTACGCCTCGACTTTAGACCGGGATCACCGCTATCGCTAAACGATACGTGGCATTTGGTTCAAGCATACGTCGAACACTACAACAACATCCGCTTGAACAGTGCCGTCGGCTAGGTCACGCCTAAGGACATGCTCGGAGGACGACAGCAGGAAATTCACGTCGAACGGAATCGGAAGTTGGCAGAGGCCAGGCAGCAGCGGCAGATCCGCCCGCAACAAGCGGCCTCAAGAGGGAGTCTATGCGTCTGTTTATCGCAGTGATACTTCTCATTGTCGTGCCGATGACGCTTCGGGAAATGGCGGTTCCTGCCGCTGCTCCCGAGAGTGCTGAAAAAGGTATCTCCCTTTACGACCCAAATCCAGCGCACATCTGGAACCGGCTCTATGACGCTCTCCTTCTCCGCCAAGATCCAGCGGGTGGCAGATACGGCGAAGATTCGCTTGACCCGCTACTCTGGCTGAACTCGGAGTACTTGCTGGCACAACCCTCCCACCAGCACGCTTTGCGCGTTCTGGATGAATTCCTGCAAACGCATGCGGAAAATCAAATTCACGATTCCGTCAAGCGTGCCATACTGCAGCGCGACCTGTGGGCGGTGTTTGACTGGTCAGTGCTCCAGAAATCCATTCAAAGACCGATGTACGATGAGGAGAAGCGGGAACTGCAGATCCGGTTGGCGGAAGCGCTGCGACGCTTGGCGTTGAGTCCGGAGGAAATTGCCTCACTGCCGGCCAACTATGGCCAAGCTGTAGCGTCGGGAGCATTTGCTAAGGTGTACGATCCCGCACACCGGGAGCGGGCCTTCCTGCCGCCCGACCTCTTTGATCCGCTTGGACCGTGGGTCTGCATTAACGGGAACTCTTACTTTGGCCAAACAGTTGCCATCGAGCATCTTATGACTTTTTCCGGACGCTCCCGTTTCCTTGTGTTTGTGCGTCTGCCCGGGGGACGCAAGGCCACGCTGGAGTACCTCCGAGCGCTATGGAACTTTCCGCAACCGTGGGTTCAGTCTGACCCTCGGGGGCAGAGTGACGTCAATCCCGATTTGCCCTCGTTCCCGGTGGGGACGCAGGTCGCTCTGCTGCGGCAGATGACTCTCTTCGACAATCGCGGCAATCTGGTGGACGCTCCGGTTACAGAAAGCGTGCAGATACGGGTGTACCGCGCCATCACCATTGACCAGACTTCGCTCGCCGCACTCCGGGAGCGCGGACAGACTTTCTACGAAATTAAGCTCAGTCGCCCGCAGCTTTTCGCCAACAAGGCAGGCGGACTAAGAGCAACGACGCCCGATGAAATTGAGTTTTCGACCTTGCGGCAGAAGGGTGACGACGTTTTCGAATGGTGGGTAATGAACCGCAGTCGGCCGGGGAGTTCGGAGCCGGCTTTGCAGCAGTGCGTCCAATGCCATTCTGGGGGAGGAATCAACTCGCTGAACAGCCGCGCACACCTGCTTAGGCCAAATGGTGCTCAGCCAGACCCAAACGAAGTCCATGCAGATCGCCCGAGGGAAGCGGCAACGCAGTGGCGGGCCAGCGATAACGATGAAACGATCGACTGGAAGCACGACCGCTACGACTGGGGCCTGCTAAACGGATACTGGAGGTCCGATAACAAATTGCACTAACGCTCTTGGACGAGCTTTCGAGGAGATATATAGTCATTGAGACAGTCGGATCGAAAAACCTGATGCCTTGAAAATCTCCGCCTGAAGGGGCGGAATCTACACTAACGGAGAGCGTTGCCTCTCCATTTCACGCTGAACCTCGAAGAGCGTGGGGCGGAAGTCTACAATCTCAAAAGGCACGCTGTGAAATTCCAACAGCCAGACAAATAACCAGTGCCAGACAGCAGGGGCTACTGCGACGAGGATGACCATGCCAGCAGTATTATAATAGCTAGCCATTTTCTCAGCCGGGTCATCTAGGGGTCCGACCTCGGAACGGAACAAATTGTACGTTACGACGAGCCTTGCTGGTGCCAGCCTCTGACAGTCTCCGACTGGGCCACGGATTTCTCCTCAGTTCTTAAGAAAAATCGTTCAACTACGGCCTAGAACTATGTTCGTAACCAACGCTGTCCAGACTACCGATTTCAGAAGAGGAACTCCTCTCTCCGGCGCAGCGCGCCCAATTGCTAGCCTTACCAACCGATCCGCGACAAATCGCAGAGCAGTACACGTTCACTCCGGCGGACCTGGATCTGATTGCACAATGTCGTGGCGGTCGGAACCGTTTGGGCTTTGCAGTTCAACTCGGACTTCTCCGCTATCCGGCCGCGCCTGGACGCCGCTGGAATCGGTACCGCCCGCCGCCGCGATTCTTTTCCTAACGACCGACATGGTGCGCCCAGGTTTCGCGTAAGAAGTGCCAACCCTCCCTCATCTTGCCGAGAACGGAAAGAGCAGCATCAACATGCCTGAGCTCATCCGTCAAACTCTTTCTCGTTATCTTCAATTCCGTTACAAATGAAGACGGCCCTTTTAGATTTGCCATTATTTGCCATTGTTACCCCCTTTGGCAGGGATTGTAATTGATCGATTTCTGGTTGACGGACGGGGTCTCTGCTAGGCACCCCGGGAAGATTGTCCCCCGCTTGCTTGTGCGCGGACGAGCGCGGAATGGTCGCCTCGCAGCTTGGCGACAATTTCGCCAGGCAATAGGGGTTTGCTGAAGTAGTATCCTTGAATCTCGTCGCAATGATGTTCGCGCAAGAATGACATTTGCGCTTCATTCTCGACCCCTTCCGCAATCACCTTGAGATTCAGACTTTTAGCCATTCCGATGATTGCGTTTGCGATCGCCCCATCATCCGGCTTCTCGGCAACATCCCGGATGAATGAACGGTCTATTTTGAGCTTGCTAACCGGGAATTGTTTCAAGTAGCTAAGGCTGGAATAACCGGTCCCAAAGTCGTCAATCGCAAGCTTCAACCCCATGCTCTTTAATCTTTGAAGAACCGAGAACGTCACGTCTGCATTCGATAGCAAGAGGCTTTCTGTGAGCTCTAGTTCAAGATATTGGGGGGCGAGGCCGGTTTCCTGGAGCATCTTGCCAATGAATTTTGGGAAGCCCTCTTGCCGAAACTGTACTGCAGACACATTCACGGCGATTGGGACTGCAAGAAGTCCATCTTCTTGCCATTTTTGGGCTTGGGAGCAGGCAGTCCTCAGTACCCATTCACCGATTGGCACGATCAGGCCGCTGTTTTCAGCAATTGGTATGAACGTAACGGGTGGTATAAGGCCCAACTCCGGGTGTTGCCAGCGGAGGAGGGCTTCTAAACCGGTAATCCGTCCGGTGCCAATATCCATCTGCGGTTGATATACCAAGAAAAGTTCTCTTTTTTCGAGTGCCACTCGCAGGCTGTTCCCCAAGGTCAATCGCTCAACAACCTCAGCGTTCATATCCTCCGTAAAGATCTGAAAGTTGTTCCGCCCGTTTTCCTTAGCGCAATACATAGCCGCATCGGCATTCTTAATCAGGGTTTCGCTATCCATACCGTGTTCTGGGAAGATACTGATGCCGAGGCTGCAACTAATGCCAAGGGAGTGACTTTGAACATAGAATTCAGCGGCCATCGTATCCATAAGCCGCTCAGCGGCACCTGCTGCGTCGTGGATGTCCTTTACACTGGTGAGCACGATGATGAATTCGTCTCCGCCTATCCGCGCCACCGTGTCTTGTTCACGCGCAAATTTCTGAAGCCGGTCTCCGACAAGCTGCAGAAAAACGTCGCCGAGCGAGTGCCCGAGTGAGTCGTTAATGGTTTTGAAACCGTCGAGATCGAGGAACAGAACCGCAACTTTGCCCTTTCGCCGACGGGCACTGGCAAGTGCCTTTGTCAATCGATCCTGAAGAAGAGTGCGATTGGGTAGTCCCGTAAGAGCATCGTAGTAAGCTAAGAATTGGATCCGTTCCTCGGCGACTTTTCGGTCGGTGATGTCCTCAATTGTGCCTTCATGGAGCACGACCTCGCCGCGGGCGTTATGCACTGCTCTCAAATTCGCCAAAACCCACTTTTTCGTGCGATCTCTACGATAGACTTCCACTTCGGCACCACGCACTATGCCCTCTTTGGCTAACATCCGGGCCAGTTCATCCAATCGGCTGGGATCGACAAACAGCTGGCGTCCCACGTTCGAGACCTCCGCCAGGAATTGTTCCGGAGCATCGTAGCCATGCATTTCAGCTAAGGCGCGGTTAATGCTGAGGGGACGGCCATCAGGGGTGCTCTGAAAGATTCCGACGATAGCATCCTCGAAGATAGTCCGGTATTTTTCTTGAGCTTGCACCAGTTGAGTTTGTAAAAGCTGCTGCTTCAGGAAAAGCAGCACACCCATTACAAGCATGGTCACTATTGTTAGCAACAGTCGGTAAATGCGTACACGCCCGGGAGCGTTTGGACCAAACTCGGCCCACGCTACCATCAGTGGTGTGGAGAAGACCGCCATCATCGCCAGTCGGGCAGCCCCGATCGCATGCCCTTGAGCGGTTGTTGCAGCGGATTGATCCTGATGTAAAGTCATCCGGGTAACGAAACCCGCGCCGATAAACCAAACCATCGCCGCCAGCAATGGGACATCGTAGAGGCTACCTGTGTAGTAAACGTGATAGTCGATAGCAACGCTGGCGATAACCGAAATGACGGCATACAAACAACTGGCGGCGAGCCAATGTGTGTAGATCTTCTTCCAGGAACCTGTGCTGCTGCGCCACGCCAGCAACAGGATAGCCAGAAACACAAGGTGCTCCGTCAGGTACGCACTGTCGAAATTAGAACCATAAACCGCTTCGTTAGGAGAGACATACTGCCAGGGAATAACGGCAAAAAGAAAAACATACAGCCACCAGCTGAGCAGCAGCACGAAATCGAGCAGCCCAACACGAACCGAGCGCTCCGTCTGTCGGAGATGAGGCTGCACAGCTAAGGCAGCCATCATAGGCACGATATGCAGGAAGAGAATGATATCCCCTACAAATGGGTTCGGAACTTCCTGGCGTCGAAAGACTTCGAAATATGTCCACAGGACTTGTGCTGAGAGCCACATTACGAAGCCAAGACTCATTAACCAGCAGAAGAGTCTGGTTCGCCCGTCAACGTCGAGAGCAATTGGAAAAACCGAAACCAGCGCTCCTAATAAAAGAACGCACTGGGTAAGGTCACCAAACGCCGTTAACGGGAAGGACGGCCTCATCAACAGAGCGAGGGCTAACTGGGCAAACACGAGCAGAGAAGCAGCCACCACCCACGCCCTCGCTCGCCTGATGGAACCCGAAAACATACCCTTATTCTAGGTGCGTAGCCGTCCGTGCATCAGTTACAGAGGTAATGGTTTGCTCTGGACGAGTCGGACGACACCAGAGGAGGTTTCTTGGAAATGAGGGGATTTCTCAACAATGCGCCAATGCCAATGCTAACAACAATCAGAAAGACGGCTTCGGCGCTCTAGAACTAATGCTTCAGGGACATGGTGAAACTGGTAGAGCGCAGTGAAGCCACATCGTTGCAGGTTACCGAAGTCGGAGTAAAGCCCCTGCCTTCAGGCCTGGGGATATAAGCCGACGGTTTTGTTCTTGCTTTTGCTCTTGGTTCCGGTATCTGAAAAGTGGCTAGGCGATAACCAAGCCGAGCCACCGGAAATGCTGCACTGTACCAAACGTCGCCTCGGGATACGTGGAGACGCTAAACGACTGCGGACAAGATGTAAGTCTGGCGATAGCCAGCAATCTTGGTTGAAACAGTTAAGGTCGCCGTGAGGCGACTAGAATCCCCCGCCTTCAGGCGTGGGGAGTATCAAGCAAGGATGGTCCTGCTTTATCATCCGTGCTGGAAACTGCGATGCGGCACCTAGCCTGAGCGGCTGCATGTACTCGAAATGCCAGCAATGCGCTCTGGACTCCCAGGCCTATGGCAGCATGGGCCGGATGCTGCTCTGGCTGGCGCAGATCCTTGTGCTGTTGCTCGACGACGCTGATCTTCTTGTGCAGAGCAATGCCGGCGGGACCGGTGAAGGCCAGATTGAGTTTCTGACGCACCCATTCGCTGCTGGCGAGCGCACGCAAGAGTCTGCGATCCAGCTCGCGGGCACCACCTCAGTTTCGAAGAACGTTTTGCCCTGTTGGTCGATCAACCGTGGCCGTGGAAAGAGAATCGGGCCTTGGGGCCCCGCCTGCGCTGTGCCAAGTTGAAACAACACGCCGTGATCGAAGATACGGCGACGGGCGCAAAGAGAGTCAGCCGCATCTCATTCCTTCACCTCTCGGTACCTGATTCGCAGGCCCGATGTGCTATCTCATTCTTAGATTAGCGAGCGCAGAGCGAGCAAGGCCCCTGGTTTCCTTGTCGCTTGATTGTGAGGCTGCAACCAATGCGGCGATTGCCTCGTCCGTCTTCAGCCGAGCCAGCGCCGGGATTACCATTGGCGCGAAATCTCGATTACTCAAAGCCTCTATCAGGTAAGGAACAGCAACGGGATCATCGACGTTTGAAAGTGCTCCCGCAGCCGACCATTTCTCGGGGGATCCGTAGGGCAGCCTCTGTGCGCGTGACAGCAGTTCGTCGCATGCTAGGCGGAGGGCCCGCTCGTCTCTTGGACGAACCGTCAGATTTAGTTTGGCGCGGCCCCCGACGAGTCTGTACGAGAAACGCTCTTGGGGGGCCGAATCTGGGGCCAGAGAAACATCCACCTGATAGTCTCCGACCTTGTCAAGTTTGAACCACTCAGTCAATGCGAGCGACCACGTTGCGGTGGTCCCTGCGTCAACATGGAAATCGTAACTCGATCCCAGGCCCTCAAGAGGGAATCTAGGTTTGTGGGACACATTCCCGTCTGGATCTACGATCGCAATCCCCAACTTCTCGTTGTTGGTGCCGAGATCCACGATGACGTTTTCCCCGGACGACTTACTGAATTTCAGATCTAGCGTCGCTGGTTCATGCTGTGTAATGGTCGTTTTTTTCAGGGTAACGTAAACCTGGACAGGTACTGGCCTATCTTGGGCAAACGCGCTACTCCAGCATGCAACGCATTGCCCGACTATGAACAGAAGAGTAGCGCTTTTCGCTGGCATCGGCATTTGGCCCTCCGTCGAACTAATTGTCGCGTTACTGTGGGGGTATAACGTAATACGAGCTCTGGGGAGTGTCGCTCCTAGAGACTGTGACCGACCACGTCCCGGACTGATCCTGGGCCCATGGTTTCGGCTTTGGCAGCGGTATGGCGGCCTCCGACGACCGGGCCCTTCAGCAGCCAACCTTCTGCTGTGTGCCAGAAACCACAGTAGTCCCTGCCGTCGATCAAAAAGTTTTCCAGACAACTGCACGCTTCAGATCATCTGCCATTGAGCAATTTCCCGTCTTGGGTGAGGATCATAGCATCCCCGTTGGCGTGACCAAGAGTATGGTTGCCGATGATCCGGCCAAGGGACTGGACGGATTTTAGGATCTGACCCTGCCGGCGATTTTTCTCTCTTTCCAGGCCGCGCAAGTAGTCCCCCCAAAAAAAGACCGAGAATCAGTCGATCTCGCCAACTCCCGTTCGACACACAAGTAGAGCCGAGGTTTAACCGGTCGAGACCCGCCAGAAGCTCAGCTCTGATTCCGAAATCTTCAGGATGCCAAGGAGATAGTTATGCTGAATGCGACCGCACAGAAATTGGGAGACAGTACCGTCCTACGGTGTCCGAGGCGAATTGTAATCGGGCCTGCCTACGCGATCTTGCGCAACGCGGTGCTTGGACAGACACACACTCGGACACTGATACTTGACTTGGGGCAGGTTGATCGCATCGATGCGGGCGGTTTGGGCGTCTTGCTGGGCCTACGGGAGTGGGCTTATTCTCATGCAATCAGGCTACGGCTGATGAATGTCATGCCCCTGGTGGAAAAAGTACTCGAATTGACCAAGTTGGATAGTGTCTTTGAGTTCTGCTCCGTCCGGGACATGTTCGATCTGCTGCACGCTGCATCCGCAATAGCGCCATGTGAGTCGGTCGATCAAGCGAACCAGCGAATGCTAAAGGACAATTGCAACTGTTCAGTCAAAGGGCAAGACGCTCCGCCTGCTGTCCAGGGGGACAGCCTTCTTGCTGTAGCTAGGGCTTGCGCGCAAGCGTTGGCCATAGTTGCGGCCGACGTGCAGAGAAGTGAGTGAACCGTGGCCTTGTTGCTCGCCCTTCAAGTCGTCTGGCCCGATGACCACTCAAAGAAATAAGCCGCAATGTCAGGAAAACCTCCACGGCCGAAAAAGATTGTGGACTTGTCAATCTGACTGCCGGTCGTTCGACGTCAGAGTAGAGAGCCGAGGTTCGATAGGTCGCCACAATCCGCGAATCCGACTCCGAATCCAGGATAGAAGGAGATTATTGCGATGCGATTCATGATGTTGATGATTCCCAAGGGATACGAGAGAGCGCAGCCCGGTGCAATGCCGGACGCCAAAGCCGTTGCCGCCATGATGAAATATAACGAAGCCCTACAAAAGGCCGGCGTGCTCCTGGCGCTCGATGGCCTACACCCGCCCTCGATGGGCGTGCGTGTAACGTTCGTTGGGGGCAAGCCCAAGGTGACCGACGGGCCCTTCACCGAGGCGAAGGAGGCGATCGGCGGATACTGGATGATTCAGGTCAAGTCGAAAGCAGAGGCGCTGGAATGGGCGTCGCGTTGCCCCGCTTCCGACAATGAAGTGATCGAGCTCCGCCAGGTGATGGAAATGGCGGAATTCCCAGCCGATGTTCAAGAAGCTGCCACTGGGCTTTCCGAGTTGCAGGGGCGGCCCGGGCGCAAAGTATCGTAAGGTCGTAGGAACTGCGCTGCGACCTGAGCGGTAGCCTTGTGTGATCGAAAAATGATGTCCGCGTTGTCGATTTCAGTTCCCCTCGTTCGATGTGTAAATGAAGGCTGGGTTCCGGCAGTCGAAGTGGTTCGGAAGGCCCAGCCTCCAAACTAAAATCAAAAGGAGAAATGACGATGAAATTCATGATGTTAGTCAAGCATGCCGAGAACCAGGGCCCGCCGCCCAAGGAACTGATCGACGCCATTACAATTCTCACCGAAGAATCGGTACAAGCCGGGACGATGATCGCCAATGGTGGGCTCGCTCCAACTGCCAAGAGCACTCGCGTGCGGGTTTCCAAGGGCAAGTTAACGGTAAAGGATGGACCTTTCACCGAGGCCAAAGAAATTATCGGCGGCTTCGCGCAGTTTGAGCTGAAATCGAAGGAAGAGGCAATCGAAGGGGCGGTGCGTTTCATGGAACTGCACAAGAAATACTGGCCAGAATGGGAGGGCGAGACCGAAGTCCGGCAAATATTCGGGCCCGAAGATTTTGCTCAATGTGTGAAAGAACGATCCGAGGCAGTCGCCCAGTAGAAACGCCTTCGTGGCAAGCGGCGTCCTGGCTTGCATTCGCGGATCGAAGCATGATGTGATCAGTAGCAGTGACTACCGACACTCATCGTGCGATTGATGCGGTCTGGAGGATCGAGTCGCCGCGGCTAATTGCCGGCCTGGCGCGCATCGTGCGCGACGTCGGCATCGCCGAGGACCTCGCGCAAGATGCTCTCGTCGCCGCGCTTGAGCAGTGGCCGAAGTCGGGCGTCCCGGACAACCCGGGCGCCTGGCTAATGGCCGCGGCCAAGCATCGTGCGATTGATTACTTCCGCCGAACTGCGTTGCTCGATCGCAAGCATGAAGAACTGGCCCGCGAGTTTGCAACCAGGGAGATGGTTGTGCCGGATTTCAATGCGGCCCTCGATGACAATGTTGGTGACGACCTGCTGCGCCTCGTGTTCGTCTCCTGCCATCCAGTGCTCTCGACCGAGGGGCGAGTTGCGCTCACTCTGCGCTTGCTCGCAGGTCTGACGACGGGAGAGATCGCGCGCGCGTTTCTTGTCCCGGAACCGACCATCGCGCAGCGCATTGTCCGCGCTAAGCGCACGTTGGGCGAAAAGAGCGTTCCCTTCGAGGTGCCGCGAGGCCTCGAGCTTGACGCACGTTTGTCGTCGGTCCTGGAAGTAATCTATCTCATCTTCAACGAAGGCTACTCGGCGACCGCTGGGGACGACTGGATGAGGCCTGCGCTCTGCGAAGACGCCCTACGTCTTGGGCGTATCCTAGCCGAGCTCGCACCGCAAGAGCCGGAGGTCCACGGCCTGATCGCGCTCATGGAGATCCAGGCATCGCGTTCCAGGGCGCGGGTGGGCCCGTCGGGAGAGCCTATCCTGCTCTTCGATCAAAACCGCGCACACTGGGACCAACTTCTCATTCGGCGCGGTCTCACGGCTCTCGCGCATGCCGAAGAGCTGAGTGCAGTGCAGGGTCCGTATGTATTGCAAGCTCAGATCGCAGCCTGTCATGCGCGAGCGCGCACCCCGGAGGAAACCGACTGGTCTCGCATTGTGGCACTCTATGAGACACTCGGGCAGGTCGAGCCGTCTCCCGTCGTGGAGTTGAATCGCGCCGTTGCGGTCGCGATGGCATTCGGTCCGGCAGCCGGGCTTGAGCTCGTTGATCGGCTTACTGCGGAACACTCACTTGTGAGCTATCACCTGTTGCCGAGCGTGCGCGGCGATCTCCTCAAAAAGCTAAACCGCTTCGACGAAGCCCGCTCGGAGTTCGAGCGCGCGGCATCGCTAACGCGCAACGCACGAGAGCGCGAGTTGCTTCTTAAGAGTGCCCGAGCGTGCGCGGCTGGCTCGACTCCGGCCGAGCCACGGTAACGAAAGCCTCGCTCTGGTTGCGTGCGTTCCTCGCAGGTCAGATGGTGGCTAGAATTGAAAAACAATATTTCGGAGTTCGCCTTCAAGACGGCGAGCGAAGACGCCAAAGCCGCAATGCAGAAACTCGAAACGGCTCTAAATGACACCTGTGTGACACCCAGACAGCCCGTTCCGGGCGCGAAAGGGATCATGTGATGCCCAGCCCGATGCTTTGCAACTCTCTTTTGCTGGAGGGAATTTGGAGGAAGTCGGGCGGAGAGGGAGGGATTTCGAACCCTCGGTACAGGTGTTAGCCCGTACAACGGTTTAGCAAAGCATCGGGCCTTTATCTTGCGACGTATATTCAAGCACTTGCCACGCTGCGAGTGCTTCTCGGTCGTACTAGACGCATTCCACAATCACCTTAGCTGACACCTATAAGCCAGACAATCGATTTTTGGACGGCCGGCTTCGTCGCGGGAAGCAACGTAGCGTTTGGGGGGGCAGGCGGGAATCCGGGCCCGTACGGGTTGTTTGTGAACACCTATACCAAACCCGTTCTACGTTCGGATTAAAAGTTGCCGGGCGACGACCATCCGGGACGTGATTATGACGCCTCGGCCTATGCGAGTCCGGTGATCGATGGCGACAACATTTTCTTCATCGCCTCGGATCCTTTCTACGAGGGGACGTGCGCTGGGGGCCACTTCGTGGGCGTGTTCGAGACGACCCTCGCGGGCGGCGAGGCGTCGAACATTCTGAATACGTGCGACACGCAGCCGAACGGTAATGCGCTCTCGTTGAATTCGTTCATCTACCTGTCTGCGAACGAAGGAACGGCTGTCTTCCTGGTAGAGGACGGCACTACCGGGGATTATGTATTGGACGCCTCCGTTAGCGGCGTCGTTTCGCAACTGATCGCTCCTGGACATCCGCTTCCGGGCGGGTCTTGCAGCGGCGCCTACCATGAGCCGTGGTGCGTGACGGAGGTGAACCCCGGTCCCGGAACCGCCGCGGTGAATGGGGGCCGGGTCGTATTTTCCGTCGAGGGCGGCGAGGTTTGGTATGACCAAGGGATATACGTCGCCAGTATGCCTTGTGCAAAGTCGGCGAGCGACGTCTCGGTTGAGCTAGGCAAGCTTACGTACAACTCGAAAACCGGGATTTGGTCGGAAACCGCTACGGTGACTAATTCTGGGAAAGAGGAGATCGCAGGACCGCTCTCGCTGGTCCTGGCTGACCTGACGAGCAGCGTTACCCTGACGGATGGCAATGGATCGACGGTTTGCCTTGCGCCGGCGGGACGCCCTTACATCAACCTGAACCTTGCTTCGAACGAGCTCGCGGCGGGCAAGAATACAGCCGCGACGCTGGAATTCAGCGCTCCTGCCAGCGCCAAGATTCACTTTACGAGCGAAGTGGCTTGGAGCAGGAGCACGATAGACGCGATTGGAGGCCGGCGACGAAGTCGAGCGACGCACGAGCTGCGCCGCCGGCCCTTCGAACCAGCACACCCTGCGGCGACACAGAGACGACGGACGAAACCGGAAGAAGGCTCCTCTTAACGTACAATTTGTTCCGTTCCGAGGTCGGACCCCTAGCTGGAGGCACCGTGCGGCTGCGTAACCCCTTCGTGTTGCAGGCCGGAAGCTGATGCAGTTGCCTTCTGCGTTGCTACCCACTCGTGGATGCGGGTCGATAGAACATCCAGCGGTAGCGCACCTGCACTGAGCACTTCATCGTGGAAATCACTGAGGTTGAACTTGTCGCCTAGCTGATCCTTGGCGTACTGGCGCAACTTGAGAATCTCGAGTTGACCGATCTTGTAACCCAGCGCCTGGGCGGGCCAGGCCATGTAGCGGTCGGTTTCGCTCTGTACCTCGGCTTCGTCAATCGCGGAGTGGTCGTGGAAGAAGTCGACTACCTGCTGCCGCGTCCAGTGTTTGTAGTGGAAACCAGTGTCGACGACCAGGCGGATGGCGCGGAGCATGTCGTCCTGCAGGTGGCCGTAATAGCTGTATGGATCCTGGAAGAATCCAACTTCCTTGCCCAAACGCTCCGAGTAGAGAGCCCAACCCTCGGTGTAGGCGGTGTAATACTCGTTCTGGCGGAAGGGAGGGAGCTGCGGCAGTTCCTGGGCGATGGCGATCTGCATGTGGTGGCCGGGGACACCTTCGTGATAAGCGGTGGTTTCAAAGTCGAGCGTGGTGCCCTTCTCAAAGTTACCGGTGTTGACCATGATATGAGCAGGGCGCGATCCATCTTGGGCTCCCTGAACGTATTCCGTGGAGGCCTCCTTCTCGCGGAACTCTTCGATGGGCATGATTTCTAGCTTGGCTTTGGGGAGACGTCCGAACAGCATGGGCAGTTTCAGGTACATCTGGTCGGTGTACTTTTGATAAAGGTCGATAATCTCCTTGCGGGAATGCACGTGGACTTTAGGGTTGGTCTGGAGGGAGGCGCTGAGGCTCTTGAGATCTTTGTAGCCGAGCTGATTGGCGACTTGCAACATGCGGGCTTCGATTTCTTTGACCTGAGCCAGACCGACCTGGTGAATTTCTTCTGGCGAAAGATCAGTGGTAGTGCTCTCTTTCACGCGGAAGGCGTAGCGCTCGGGGCCGTCCGGGAGCGACCACACGCCGGGGTCAGTGCGGCCTTTCGGGGCGTACTCTTCCTGCACGAAGGTTGTGAACTTGACATAGGCGGGGAGCACGGATTCGCGGATTGCGGCCAGACCCTGCTCGCGCAGGCGTTTCTGCTCATCGGCGGAGATGGAGTCGGGAAACTTGGCGAAAGCCTGCGCGAAAGGCGAGGCATCGGGGGCTTTGGTGGCGAGGCCATTGGCCTGCTCGACCACTTTCTCGAGCAGGATGCGCGGGGGCATCAGGCCCTCGGCCATGCCTTTGCGCATCTGGATTAAGGTCTCCTCGAAGAGTCGAGGAATCTGCTTCAGCCGGGAAATGTAGTCGTCGTAATCTTTGACGGTCTGGAACGAGAGGACGGAGACCAGTTGTGGAAGGCCGATGTGGACGCCGCCGAACTGAGACACTGGCATTTCCCAAGACTTGAAACGGGCTCCGTCGAGAGTCATCCGGAGGTCACGGACCATCAGGGTTTTGTTTAAGGCTTCCTGCTCTGGGAAGCCGGTGGTGTCGATGGCTTCGAAGCGGGCGAGGAATTTCTTGCTCTGATCCAGATCGTCGTCAATCCCCTTCTGCGAAAAGTCGTCCAGTCTGTCGTTCCAGCGCTTGTCCCCGAGGATGGAAGCGAAGATAGGGCTGGTGCGAAGCGTGTATTCCCAGCGTTCGGCGAGCAGATCGTTCAGGGCCTTTCTGCGGCCCTCGAGGTCAGGCGGCGGCGGAGCGGCGAAAACACTGGAGCACAGCAAGGATGTCAGCAAAGCAGACAGGACCAGAGATCGCATTTGCAGGAATCTCCTTTTTGACGTCGAAAACAGCAGCATTATAACCTACGCTATGCATAGGTTTGAGGGCTTCCAGAAGGAGCCGGAAGGAAAACCATTTGCAGACCCCGGAAATGCTGTTGTAAAACAGAGAGGCCGCGAAGTCGACAACTTCTCGAGCCCATTTCCAGGAGTCACCGCTTCTGTAGGCGATTCGCGGGACGCTGGAGAATATCTCGGGAAGCCAGCCGAACAGACAAAAGACGAGCTAGTCGCTGCTGCTTTGAAATTTCTTGACTCGCGCAAAGATCCGGTCGTTCACGGCGTTCGCAATGTCTTGCTCTCCCCCGAGGTATTTTTCCGTCGTCTGGATGGAAGAATGCATGCTCGAGATCCCCGCCGGACTTGCGGCACAGTTTTGCGCATGTGCGACGATCATGCCGCATGCGGCATAAGGCAGAGCATTTTTAGCTCGGCGGCGCGGCTACCAGTAGGTGCGGGCGGAGGAAAAATTGTGGAAGCCGCGCCGGTGAGCTAAAAATTCATTGGGCTAAACCGCCGGCAGGATGTATGTGCTATGGGTTTTGTAAAGCGAGAAGTACTTCCAAGTTGAGAGGTAGTGACGTGAACGAGCTCGGTGGGCAATGTTTCCGGGGTTTTGCGGGCGCGAGTGGGGCAAGATGGGAGGGGCTTGGTTGGCCCAAGCGTGGGTCGGAATGCTGCAAGCAACACGACTCCTCCGCCCGCCTCGAGCTCACGGAGACAGCGATTTGAAGCCGCACGGGCACTTGGCGATAGGGTTCTTCTAAGCCCCGGCCACCCCTGGGGGTGCCCCGGCGCGGAGCATCGGCGGGAAGCTCAAGTGTTTCCCGCCGGGGCACTTGCGATAGGGTCCTAAGATTTTGGGACAACTTGGAGTCTAGAAGCTGCTGTCTCTTACAGCGAGGGTTCATTCTTTACACCGCTTTTCGATCTGCTCGACCACGCTATCCAGATCAGGATAGCCCGCACCAAAGCTCCGTGTGAGCCAGCTCCCGCCGCGCTCTGCAATCTTCTCGCCGTCAGCAATAACCTCAAACTGACCAGTCTTCCCAGATGTAATGGCGGGTTCAATGTTGAAGCGCTTCTTGATGAGGGTCACGAGACTCGCGACCTTGGCCTTGTTGTTCTGTCATGTCGGGCAGTGAACAATCTCGATCTTCATCTGCCCTCCAAGCGGTTTCCAAGATTCTACGCTTGTGCGCTTCGCTTTCTCAAATGATTGTCGAAATCAGGCGATATCACTCGTCGACAAGATCCAAATGCGCGACGATCGCTGGGTGATTCCAGATCACGTCGGCAAGCGCAAGAAGCTTCGCCTGGTGCCCGTTCCGGGCTGGGTGAAGGACCGACTCGATCTCTGGACGCAAGCGGCGAAGATCACGGAAGGGAAGATATTTCGCGCGGTGCGAAAGAATGACAAGGTGTCGGGCGCCTCTCTTAGCACCACCGCGGTTTGGAAGATCGTGCTGCATCACGCGCGCGAAGTTGGCATCGAGCGCCTGGCACCCCACGATTTGCGTCGTTATGCCGAATCGGAGATCATGCCGAATCGCGATTCTAAAATGCCCTCGAATCCGCGCGAATCCTGCCGATCGTCTATCGTGCGACCCCGTCCATGCGGCATAATCCGCTGTGCTTCACTGGACATGGACGAGGCTCAACACTCACCATCAATTGTTTAGCATCCTTTCTTGTTGGGATTCGGAATAGCGTCGCTTGGACTAAACCGCTACGCGGTCGCCGGACCAGGTTAAATTCAACTCGAGAAGGTTAGCATGAAAGGCCAAGGAGCGAGAAAACCAGAAAAACCAGAAGCTAAGCAAGAAAGCCCGTGGCACGGCAACGCCGGGCAAGTGGGACGAGATGAACCGCAAGTGACGGCGGGAGATGATGCGCCAGAAATTCGGGTGCTCTTTGAAGCGACCGATCTTTCTCCCAACACCGCCGCCCGGCAGTACGACGTTACCCGCGACGGCCAGCGGTTCCTAGAAATCACCACCGGCGACACAGGCAAGCTGCCACTGACCGTAATTCAAAACTGGACGGCAGAGTTATGGTAAGGACCGACCCAGTTCTGATCGATCTGCCGATGCCTATCGGCACGCCGCGCTTGACCATCCAGCCGAAACAAATTGGTGATGGTGCAATCGCTTTCTCTGCGGTTAGGGAGACGTGGCAAGAGCTCAAGCAATGGATGCGGTGGGCCGAGAATCGAGATGCGTTTACAGCCGAGTCAATGGAAACCCGCAACCGGCATGTCATGGCCAGCTTTCTGCTGCGTGAAAGCATGGAGTTGATCGGAATCGAAACTCAAACTGGGGAAGCCGTAGTTTGGTGCGGGCTTCATGATATCGACTGGCAGGCTCTGCAATGCGACACCGGGTTTTGGGTCCGCAAGAGCGCTCAAGGTCGGGGAATCGCGACGGAGACTGCCAATGCGATGGTGGGCTATGCGTTCGGTGCACTCGGAATGCAGCGAGTCGGGTTTACGCACTCGCTCGGAAATGAAGCTAGCCGCCGCATCGCCGAGAAACCTGGTTTCGCTCTGGAAGGGATACAGCGGAGAGCCAATTTGCTTCCTGGCGGCAAGGCAGTAGATAGGTACTGCTATGCCCGTTTCGACCTCACCGGACTGCCTGAATTAGAAGTGACTTGGGAAGGGCGTTGAGTCGAACAGACGCGACAAGTTCACCAGTCTTCGGACGGATCACGGGCAACTCTGAGGTAACGCGATTAGGTAAGGTTTGCTAAAACTAACCGGCCAAATCTGTTTACTCCTTGGTTTTCAGCGAAGCGCCCCTAGAGAATCAAACAGTTTGGCCGGTTAGTTTCGGCATAACTGGTCCAATGTGTGCACGCGCCCTTAAATCTCTCCATCTGCTTGAGTTACGCCCGCGCGGGCATCACGATTGGCCAGTTATGCCGACAACCCGCCCAGTGACAAACCGTTTCTGGCGTACGACAATTCACAGAGAATTAACCCCTCCGTAATGTTTGGTGCCAATACTTGGAGCGACTGGAGTCACTGCCGCTTCGTTCTCAAATTCAGTTCGCTTGAAAAGGAGGAAGTATGCGCAAGAATTTCGGGAGTGGTTTGTTCATAGCAGCTCTCTTGTTGGCCCTGATGTCGGGGCCTGGTCTGTCCGGAGGACAAACCGCCGACAGACAAGGCAATGACGGCAACTGGAATCACAACGGAGGTCATGGCATTCAGCACGTGTTGCTGATCAGCATTGATGGAATGCATGCGCTGGACTTCATCAATTGCGCCAACGGGATCAGTGGGGCCAATGGAGGCGCAGCTTATTGCCCGAATCTCGCTGCCCTCAAACCCACCGGCGTTAACTATCTCTATGCAGCTACTTCCGAGCCGTCCGATTCGTTCCCAGGGTTAATGGCCCTTATGACCGGCGGGTCGCCGCGGAGCGTGGGAGCCTTTTACGACGATGCCTACGACCGGTCACTCGATCCACCGGCGGTCACCACTGGCGACGGCTTAGCGGGCAGCCCGGGCGCCTGCGTGCCATTCACCACACCGACGGGAACGACCACCGAGTACGATGAAGGAATCGACCTCAATCAAGCCGTGCTGAATGGCGGAGCGCCCACCGGAGTGGATGGTGGAATTCAATCCATTGATGCCCAGAGACTGGTGCGCGACCCAAGCCGAGGCTGCGCACCGGTTTATCCCTGGAACTTTGTTCGGACGAATACGATCTTTGGCGTGGTGCATGCCGCCGGCGGATACACTGCTTGGTCAGACAAGCATCCGTCATATTCCGCGGTAAACGGTCCCGGGAATGGCACCAACGTCGACGACTACTACGCGCCCGAGATCAATTCGATTCCGGTGGCGCTGCCGGGCGTGAGCGCGGGCTCCACCAGTTGCAATCCCCTGCCCGATCAGACTGCCGTCGCGGCATCAGACACCTGGACTAACAGCTTCCAGAATATCCAGTGCTATGACACCTTGAAGGTCAACGCCATCCTGAATGAAATCAACGGCAAGACGCACAACGGCGCTGCCTCGGCTCCTGCGCCCACGGTATTCGGGATGAATTTCCAGGCAGTGAGCGTCGGGCAGAAGTTGATCGAGAAGTCGCTCAGTCCCACAGTGACGGGCGGCTATCTGGACGGGCAAGGGACGCCAACCCAGGCACTGCTCAGCGAGATCGAATTCGTGGACGCTTCGATCGGCAAGATGGTTGCCGCGCTCAAAAGCAACGGCTTGTATGGCTCCACGCTGATCGTGATTACGGCCAAGCACGGCCAGAGTCCCATCGATTCCAGTCACTACCTGGGCATATCGACCTTCGCCGGTGACCCAATAACGACGTCGCCAGCCACCATCGCAGCCAACGCGGGCTGCTTGCCCTACTCCGAATCGCCGCTCAACCCCACCGGCCTCGGGCCAACCGAAGACGACGTCTCTCTGGTCTGGCTGAATAGCAGCTGCACCGCGGAAAGCGTGGTCGGTACGCTCGAGACGCAATCGCCCACGACCAATAACATCGCAGGCATCGGCGAGATTTTCTGGGGCCAGGGAATTACGCAGCTTTTCAACGCCCCGGGGCTGCCGCCGAATGGCGACCCGCGTACGCCGGACATCCTAGTTACACCGAACATCGGCGTTACCTATTCAGGCAGCGGCAAGAAACTGGCTGAGCACGGGGGGTTCTCCCATGACGACACCAACGTAATGATGCTGCTGTCGAATCCCAGATTCGCTGCCAGCACTGTGACGATCCCGGTCACAACCATGCAGGTAGCTCCGACCATTCTAAAAACCTTGGGGCTCAATCCTTCTGCCCTGGAGTCTGTCCAACAGGAGGGCACGGAGACGCTTCCGAAGCTGTTCTAGTTGAACGGTGACGTGCCGCTGCTGACACCCCAAACATCGGTCATCAAGAAGAGCGCGGCATTGTGCCGCGCTCTTCTTTTTCCGAAAACGAGGGAATCGCTAGCGACTAGAGCGGCCGGAGTGTACCAGGTTTATCCCTTCATACTTTGGGTCTGGCACCAGGCCTGAAACGCCGCGGCATTCAGGTCAGGGTACCTGATAGTTTGGTCCTGAAGGAATCGATCGAGCAACTGCAAGGTGCGAGTCGCGTCGTCGAAACCGCGACCCAAGGCTCGCTTCAGATCCACGTACCGCTTCAAGGCGGGCGCAAGCCGAGACGAAAACACAGCGGCTGTCTTAGTCATCGCTGGCCCTGCTTTCCAGCGTGCTTTCTCCCTGGGACCGAAAGAGAAACTTCCCGCAAGTCCCCGGTGGCCAGTCGTAGATAGGTCGACGTGCTCACTGATGGCGGCGGCTTCGCGTCTCGCCGATTTCTGCCTCGATTGGTACCTGCTGTTCACGCCGGTGTCGAAAGAGTCGGACCAGAGCTGTGCAACGCCGGCACTGACAGCAAGCAGTTCGCAGAGCTGACAAGTTGCAGCCCAGGCGGCAGCGATTCCCCGAAGCTGCGGACTGCGTCCGCCGGTTCAGGCGGGACGTACTTTGACAGAAGCTGAATGGTTTCTTCGGCGATCCCAATCGCCATCAAGCGGGAGATTGCCTGTTCGCGAATTGCATCATCGATGTCACGCCGTCGATCGTCGGTGCGCCGCGCCAGCAGTACGATGGCGGAAGCCGTTGCCGCCGTGAAGGTGGATAAGTCCAACATGGCTTTCAGCCACTCGCCGGCAACTTCAGGCGCCACGACAGCGTGCCGTGGCCCGTACAGCGGAATGCGAGCGCCCAGCCGGCCGAGCGACCACAGCCAAATGGCATCTCCAGGTTCTCTTCTGACCTTCGCCACCAGCTCCTGGCCAAGCGAAGCACGGGTGCTGGCTAGCAGGTGCTCAAGGCTCGTAACCAGGCGCCACTCCTCGTACTCGAGTTGCCGGTTCACGCGGCCCTTCTTCTTGTTACCGGCACGACGGGTATGCTTGCGATAGAGCGCCTGCTGCTCGCTGGCATTGATGCCGCCGGCGATGCGGCGCAACAACACCAGCAGTTCGACCTGACATTGCAGATCGTCGGCGAAGACGAGTTCGTTCGACGCGATTTTTCGCAGATCGTTAACGCGCGCGTCATCTCCCGGTGCACCGAACCCCGGCCGCAAGCAAAAGCCGGATAGATTGAGCCAACGCACCTCATGGCGCGGAGATTTTTTGCGTCCGGCGGCAACTTCGATAAGCACATCGCTGAACCGGCGAATGGCCGAGGCCGGCCACGAGTCTTTCTTCGCGCCGAGCGCCGTTTCCATTTGGCTGACGAGCGTCTCGGACGCCAGCGTGTCGCCAGCAGCCGAACCTCCAAGAACACGGCGGATCAATTGCGCCGCGGATTCGACAGTTGCATCGGAAGTCGCGACGGCCGGTGAACGTGCCGGCACCGGTTGTGCTTTCGCCGTATCGAACTGCTGCGCTTGTGCTTCTTCGCCGCGCAGTTCGAATTGCAGCCGCCAGCGGTGCGGTGTGTCGCGCGATTCACACCAGAGTTCAAGCGTGCCAATCTCCGTGAAACTGGCTCGGAGACGCACAATCAGGTAGAGGTCGCGCATTTTTTTGCCGTAGCGCAACAAGGTCACGAGTGGTGCATGACGATGCACATTCGCTTCGTCCGCTTCGTCCAACGCGGCGACTTCGCCGTGCGCGTCGTGGCGTGTGCGCGAACTGTACATCGTGAACGACACCGGGCGGTTCGCCAGCACCGAGAATTCGTGTTTGAGTAGCGGAAGTGTGGTGCCCTCTTCGACTCCGGAAGGCAAAACACAGATGCCCTGCAGACCGTCGTCCGAACGCCACCCGATGTAGTAGGTGCGCGCGCTGCCGGCTCGGATGCGCAAACCGGATCCGCGCCGCACGCGGCCGTAGTAGGCAGCACCCCGAGCAACCGCGCTTTCTTCCGCACTTCCCGCCGCACTATTTGCCGCTTCGTTGTTGAGGAGCTTAGGCCGCCAACCGCTTTGGGTTCCGCCGAACCAGGCGGAAATTGCCTCGACAATCCTCTCGCGAGTGACCGCCGGCGAACAGAAACCGCCATTGAAGAGCACGGCGTCGGGTCGAGCCATTCTTTGGTTTGCCAAACCTTGGTTTGCAGAATTTTGGCTTGCCGACGAACCGTTCATGGCGACCACCGCTTGCGTCAGAAATGCAGCAAGGTGCTTCGTGATGGCGGGATCGCTGGCGTAGGGCAGGCCGAGTTCGCGCAACCCGGTTGGCCGGCCATGCGCCGGCATCTCATCTGGCGCGGTGATTGGTAGGAACCCGGCCGTCACAATCTGCAGGACTTCCTCGCGCGTCAGGTCAACGCTGAGCGTCTGTCCGACGACGGCACGGCCGCTGCCCAAAACCGTGACCGGCACGCGCGACAGTTCCGAAGACGAATCACTGAGCAGCCGCTCTTTCGCGGCACAGCAGGCCCGGCGTAACGCATATCGCTGTCGCAGCGTGAGCTTGATACCTTTGAGCTTCTCTTCGAGCTTGTCTTCCACACGGCGGGCCAAGGCGAAATCGAGATTGTCGCCGCCGAGCAAAAGGTGCTCGCCGATGGCGGTTCGCTCAAACTGCAACTCGCCGTTGATCAAGCGAGCGCGCACCAGGCTGAAGTCAGTCGTGCCGCCGCCGATGTCGCAGATCAGAATCAATTCGCCATCGCGGAGGTCTCCACCGTTCCCATCGCGCGCCAGATCCGGGCGCGCGGTTTGGCGACGCGAAGACGGGCCACCTGCCTGCGCCTGTCGATTCGCCGCGATCCGATTCGCCGCGATCCATGCATAAAACGCGGCCAACGGTTCTTCGAGCAGAGTGAGCGTCTCGAGTCCGGCACGGCGGGCGGCTTCGACCGTCAGCTCACGCGCTTCCTCATCGAAAGAAGCGGGCACAGTGAGGACGATTTCCTGATGCTCAAAACGCGTTTCGTCGTCAGTCCCAATGGCGCCGTTCCAAGCGTCGCGCAAATGCATGAGGTAGCGCGCGGACGCTTCGACCGGGGAAATCATGGGCTGCGGCGGTTCCGCTTGTGCCGGCAGGATCTTGGCGCGGCGATCCACGCCAGGATAGGAGAGCCACGACTTGGCCGATGAAACTTGGCGGCTCGGTACCAGCGCTCCCTGTTCGCGCGCGAGCACACCTGTGACCATTGGCGGATTCTCATCCCACGTGGCGCTCACGGCTCCGGCAGACAACTCATCTTCGGTGGGGAAGTAAAGAAAAGAAGGAAGTGCGGGAAGCGTGAGGACTTCCCCGTGCGCCACCAACTGCGGTATGGGGAACACACGAATAGGGGAACCTGCATCGACGACTTCCGGAGTATCGATGTACGCGTCGATATACGCTACGACAGAGTTTGTCGTGCCCAGATCAATGCCGATCAGATAACGAGAAGGCACCGGCGGCCTCACCTCCCGGTCTTTTCGCGAATGTTCAGCTCAAGCTTCCAGCGCTCGGTGCCGTCGCGAGATACGCACCAGACCTCGAGGGTGCCGAGTTCGGTGACCCGAGTCTCGAGCCGCACCGGTACAACCGTTCCTTGCTGGCCATCCAGTTTGAGCGTGACCTCCAGCGGGCTGAGTTCCTCGATATCGGAACCCCAATCTTCCAGCAGGCTGCCGACATGGTCTTGCTTACGGACGCTGGAACTCAGGAAACGAAACTCGGCTGGCTCGCCGACGACGAGGCCAAACTCTCGGCCGCTAATCGTGGCTTCGGTGCCCTCTTCCATGCCAAAGGGAACGACGCAGAGGGCCTTGAGCGGAGCTTCCATGCCGGGCACGGCCGGCATTGCGCTTTCAATTCCGATGTAGTAGGTGCGCGAGGCGCCACTGCGGATACGCACACCGCGACCGCGACGAGCCTTCCCGTAATAGGCTGCGCCGCGCGCAACGGCGTGCTCCAAGTCGGGAGCTTCGAGGATTTGCTCTGCCCCGAGCGCGTCGAATCCTTCTTGTCGCAACCAGCTGTTCAGCACCTCGACCACCCGGTCGCGCAGCACCGCCGCTTTCATCACTCCGCCGTTGAACAGGATGTGCGTGGGACATGCCAGTCCGCTCGGGCCGCGCCGGATGCCCGCCGCCTCGGGACTGTTGCGAACTTGCTCCGACAGAAACCGCGCCAGGTGCTTGGTGATGGCGGGATCGGCCGCATACGGCAGACCCAACTCCTGAAAGCCAACCCGGCGTTGCCGTGTCGGTAATTCGCCGCTCGCGACCTTGGGAAAAAATCCTTCGACCAGAACCTGGTCGAGGTCTTGGCGCACCAGTTCCGTCTTGATGGTGCCACCGATGAGCTTCGTCCCCTTGCCCAGCAACGTGATTGGGCGCTTCTGCGTCTTGGGCGATTCGAACAGTTTTTCCTTCTCGATGCGGCACTGATGCCACAGGCCGTGCAACTGCCAGCTATCGATGCGGTTGCCCAAGGCCTCAAGGCGCTGCTGCAGAACGCGCGCCAGCGCCAAGTCCATGTTGTCGCCGCCCAGCAAGATGTGATCGCCAACGGCCACGCGCTTCAGCGTCAGGTCGCCGTTCTCTTCGGAAACCACGATGAGGCTAAGATCCGTGGTGCCGCCGCCGACGTCGCACACGAGAACGAGGTCGCCGACCTTGATGCGGCGGCGCCAGGCATCACCCTGGCTTTCAAGCCACGCGTAAAATGCTGCCAGTGGCTCTTCCAGCAATGTGACGTGCGGATAACCGGCCTGTTCGGCGGCGCGCCTGGTCAACTCGCGGGCTTCTTCGTCGAACGAAGCGGGCACAGTGAGCAGCACGTCTTGCTGCGCAAGAGCGAGTTCTCCTAGCTCCCCTGCCTCGTCGCTTTCCCACACGGTGCGCAAGTACCGCAAGAACTGCGACGACGTTTCGACCGGCGATAGCTTGGGCACCTCTTCGGGCGCTTGCCAAGGCAAGATCGGCGCAGTGCGGTCCACCCCAGCGTAAGAGAGCCAGGACTTGGCCGAGGCGACCAGGCGGTTTGGACTCTCCGCGCCGCGTTTGCGCGCCAGTTCGCCGATCACGAACTGCGGCTCGGCTTCCCATGGCAAGGCGAGGCTGCCCTTGGGAAAATCGAAATCGCCCGGAATGTAGAGAGACGACGGCAGCAACGTGCGTTCCGCCACTTCGTTCGGATTCACCAGTTGCGGAATGCTGCGGACCTCGATGCGGCTTTCCTCTTCGGCAGCACTGGCGTTGCAGCGCGCGAGCGCCGAATTTGTGGTCCCTAGATCGATGCCAACAATGTATTTGGCCGCCAATGAAAGTCTCCTCCTCAAGCCCAACATCTACTGGGCAGATGTGGATCAGCCGTTACGAAAGTTCGACCTCAGCCGGCGCAACCACCATCCGGCCGGCGCCTTGCGGCAACGGGGGAAGATTCACTTCCTTCACGCGCCAGCCTTTGTGTCGTAACACACCGCGAACTGGCGGCTCACCCGCCACGTTGCCGATCAGTTTGATAGCCGCCAGGTCAAAACCCGCCGGCACCGTCACCGGTTGATCCTCTTCCGAGTTCAGAATCGGCTCGAGCTTTACATACTGGTCGAGCACCTGTCGGCAAGTGTCGTGGATGGTGCGGACCGCGGCTCCAATCTGTGCGTCGGGATAGGCGGAGATGTTCTCCGCCAGGAAATCAATGAGCCGCCCATCGCGTTGCAGCAGCGCAAGCATCTGGACGGCGCGATCGAACGCTTCCGAGGCTGGCCGTTCAACTTCCTTCGGACGAGAGACGGAAGGTGCAGCAACTGTCGCCGGCTGCGGAACCGGACCGGCATGTTTGACCAGTTTCTGTGCGATGTCGTTGGGAATGTCAACGTGGAACAGGATTGAAAAGAAACACCGAAAGGCAAAAGCTACCCGTTCCCAGAATCCGTTCATAGCCACTCCGATAATTAGAAATCCAAGGATCAGAAATCCAACGAATTAGAATCATTCACCGCCACTTGCGCGCGCCGAAATTCGAAGATAATCCGAGCGGTGTTTGTATGCATCATACCAATACGGTCAGACGATTCGTACCACGGAGCATCGCTTCGGTCTGGCAGCGCGACGAAGTGCGCAAAAGCAGGTGCTGGCGGACGACAGAAGAATTTCTGAATGAATTCGGTCTGGGGAACGTCGATGAGGTCTATGCCGCGGGGAACATCGAGCGGCTTTTCGGACCGGTTTTCGCCATAATTTTCCTTTAAGCGGACGGAGCCCATGGTTCGCGGACCTTTCCGACCGGTAGATGAGTGAAATTGATTTTTCGCCAAACTGACGAACAGAAGCAAGGCTACCTTAGAAGCGAATGTCTAGCAGCCGGGACAAGAGAGTCACCTCTTGATCTAGCATATCCACCTTCGCAAGATAGTAGAGAACGATGCCGCCACCAGTAACGATCTTCTCGACACCGATGTTGATGTAAAGTGTTCGAGCGTCTTCCGACAACGAAACAAGTTCTGTAATCCAGAGCCGGCCGTGGGCTTCTGAGAGGCGCAAATTCTGTGGAGAGACGCAGACCTCAAGTTCCTTGGTGTTAAGGTTGAAGGAATACACCCCATCCCAATTGCCGCCCGTTTTCGCCCACTTGGTTGAGTTAAACATCACAACCGGAAGACTGTCGCAAGTGACCGGAGACTCGTATGACACGTCCTCGGCTGGGCTGCCTACCTGTTCGTTGGCTCTTTGTCTTTGTGACGGCTAAACAATCGTGTCGGGAGGTGAAATGCTGAACTGGCACGCAATTCAAGAATCAGTGTCTCAGTGGCCCTGTTGTAAAGGAGTCGGTGAGAAGTGTATCCCGCAGGGAGGCCCGGGGATCTGGGAGTATGACCAAGTCGCTCCGGTGGGTTACTGCCGATCTGCTCGCGAGCCATTTCGAGAGCAATGCCGCGTTCACGCAGCAACTTTGCTGCAAAACAATCCTGTTCTCGCAGCACGCCTAAAAAGAGGTGGCCGGTACCAACGTACTTGTGCGAAAGCGTGTCAGCCTCCTCGGTGGCGTAGGCAAGAATGCGCTTAGATTCGTTGCTGAGAGGCAGATCCACGGAGGTTGAGACCTTCTCGCGGATAACGGTCTGCCCTTCGACGTCCTTGCGGATGGACTCAACGCCGCCATGTAGCAAAAAGGTATGGGCGAGAGCCTTATCTTCGCGCAGCAGACCGAGCAAGAGATGTTCCGATTCGATGTAAGGCGACCCGAACTGGCTTGCTTCGTAGCGGCCAAAAAAGATCGTGCGCCTAGCTTTTTCCGTATATCGTTCAAACATGAATGGCTCTCGGCTTCACATTTTAGTCTGAGATCGTAGTTGTTGAAACCAGGCGATATCGCTCGTCGAGGGGTTTTGAAATCGCGATCAATGATAGTTGACCAAGGACTTGTGCGCCATTATCGTGGGAGCCGAATGACAGCAGGCGACAACCCGATAAGCGACATATCAGCGGCGGAAGAAGCACTGGCCAGACTATCGCCTCACAGGACGCACGAGTCAAACTGGTTTAAAGCTCTGCTCTGTGCTCTTGGACTGCATCGCTGGTACCGTCCGACCATGACGATTTGGTCACACAAAAAGGGATACGCTTCTGCCGCTGGTGTTCTGCGGTCAGGTTGCCAGGTCAGTGAGTGTGACTGCGATTTTGCAACAATCGAGCTTTCGCCCAGTTGGCCAGATGGAAGAAACAAACGCGGACAATCGGTGGGACTGTCTCCGAGTTGCCGACAACGCCCAACGCGAGGCACACGGGCCATTCACTCTTGTGTTTACGAAACATGCTTGGATTCAAATGAGAAAAGTTTCCAGCATTCGCCGCTTTTCTCGATGCGAACGGGATGGATCGCCTCACCCGTAAATATCGAAATGGCGCGCTCCCAAAAATGATATGCCGAAGCGTTCGACTGCATCACACGAACTTCCCACCGGCCCGGGAACCGCCTCCATACTTCGTGCGCTATTTGCGTTCCAAATCCCCGCTTCCGGTATCCGCGAATCACAAAGAACTCTGCCATATCCCAGACCGCTTTATTCCCAGAAACTTCCGACCCTCGCGTGACGAAAGCAAATCCTGCCAATTTGCCGTCGATCCTGACGAGAAACGGATGTCGCTCAGGCTCACTCCAATAAAGGGGGAGGCACTTGTAGCCGAACCTTCCCTCCGGTCCTAGATCTATATCCTGGAACTCGCTGAAATCGTGTCCATACAACTCAAGCAGGTTAGCCAGGATCGGTTCCTGCTCCAATGTTGCGGGGATGACTTCAATATGAGCGGATGGGTTCTCTTCGTGCTTCGTCATCATAGGAGGCAAGTCTTCATCATGGATGGGGACGGTTGATGCAATCCGCTCGATAGCGCTCAGAGCCCAATGAGTTCTATCGGGATATTACGTCAATAGAGCTAAGTCTCATCGGGCTGCTTTTCGGGAGGGTTTAGTCGCAGCTCCCGCAAGAGCGGGAGCTGCATTGCAAACGCTGCCCGCTTTGAAAGGCGGGGTTCGTGCTCGCAGGCCGAAAGAGTCAGTGGCTACCGACAGGTTTCTGGAGCCAAGGAATCCATAGAATCCTGGGGGCGTTGATGGTAGTACATCCGTGCTCACCTGGACCCGCAGGACATCCCCAATAGTTCTCGGTCGCATCGATTGTGCCGGTACACACCTTAGAAGCGTCGAGTGCACAAACGTCCCCCACTCCAATGCCGCTTCCCAGCAAAGAGTTCAGATGCATATCCACTTCGGCAGGAGTATTGACCGCTATGTCGATATCCTCGTCGCTGATTACGTTCTGGGAAATGACGGTGCCACGAACCGGGGAACCACCATCGCCGCTATTGATGTTGATTCCCACACGGCCGGGAGTGGCGGTGTCGGCCTGATCTGCGAGATTACCGGCAATCGTATTAAGGATGATTTTGTTCCCACTCATGTCGTCGGCGGGAAGCCCAAACGCGGGTCCAACGTGCGTGTGCAGCGCGACGCCTCCCAGTCCATTATGTATGAGCGTGTTCCCAATGATCACGTTGTCTGACACGCGGCCGCGGCCCATGCCATCGGAAAACATGCCCGCCCCCGAACCACCAATTTTCACGCCGTTGTCGTTAGAAATGTTCTCCGCCACGGTATTGTGGTCCACCCCAAAGTGCGGACCGTAAGGTGGCGAGGTCTTGCCCGACGGCGGATGCGAGGCCAGCACAATGCCGCACTCCAAGGGGTTGTTCCTGATTGTATTGTGGATGAGCAGGTTGTCATGGCTTTCGGAGGTCTCGTCACTGATCAGCACACCATCGGCGTTTCCGGTGATGAAGTTCCCAGAAACGATGGAGTTGGCTGTCCCGATCAAATGAACAGCGCCGCCGCAGTCCCCGGTTTCATCATCCTCATAAACGCCATTACCAGGCTGATTAGGGCAACCGGTTGCGGCTCCGGTGAACCCCAAGCCCGGTGTGGCATCGTTGTTAATCACGCTGTTGTCTTGGATGGTGACATCCGAAGCGCTCACCACCAAAACGCCCTCAAAGTCTGCGTTCTCTACCGTAAGTCCGGTAATGGTGACCTGCTTCAGGCCGGGATGGTCGAAACCATCCACGAAGATGCCATGGGCGAGACCGGTGGCATCAATAATCGAGGCGCTGGCACCCGCACCGATAATCGCCACTGGAAGACCAATATCCACTTCTTCGTTGTAGGTACCCGCTTCAACCTGGATAAGATCGTTGGCAGAGGCATGGTTGACGGCGGTTTGGATGCTCTTGAAGCAGTTATGGGTACCGGCCGGATTGACGCAAAGGGTTCCGGCCGCGGCAGTCTGGCAGATGGTGACGAGAACTACCGCAGAGCAGACAATTAGCATTCGGCTCCATCGAGTTGGTTGCATGGGACGCGTTCCTCTCCTGAAGTACAGTAATGATTCCGAGGTTTGCGAGCGTATGGGACGAGGACAAGGACCGAAGAAGCAAAATCGTAGCACTTCTAGGTTTCCAGATCAAGCGCCAGAATCGTGGCTATCGTGGCTGTTGTAATCAGACATCTACACTCAGTGTGAATTTTGGAATCGACTTGTAAATCACAAGCTGTCCTCTCATAATCCCACCTTCGCGGCAGCGTTCTCCCGAAACAACGAACCTTGCCGGATATAGCGGCGCAAGGTCGCGACCGAGCGATGCCGCGTTTGGCGCATGATGAGCCGCTCGGGGACGCCGTTGGCCGCGGCTTGGGTTGCCAGTCCCGCCCGCAGGCTGTGCCCCGCAAATTCTTTCGCGTTGTAGCTCACGGTTCGACAGGCGCGCTTCACGATGGCTCCAATCGAGTTCGCGTGCAGGCCTTCGGCCGAGACTCGCCCATGGCGGTCGACCGCGCGCAACAGCGGCCCACGCTCGAGGCGCGCGTCCTCGAGCCATTGCTTGAGGGCGCGCACCGGACAAGTGGCGTGGTGCGAGCCGAACGGAATCGCCACCCTCTCCCCCTTCCCTTCCGGATCGGTCTTGGAAAAATCCAGCAGGATCACCAAACCATCGGAGTTGAACTCGACCTCGTCCACGTGCAGCGCGGCCAGTTCGGAACGGCGCAAGGCGCCGGCGAGGCCGACGAGCAACAGCGCCCGGTCCCGCGCGCCAGCGAGAGTGTCGGGAAGGTGGGCGAGCAGCTTCTGCAAATCCGCCGTCACGAGCGGCAGCTTTCCTTTCTGGGCCGTGCCCAGGGTGCGGCGGATGCCCTTCAGAGTTTCGCTCACCACGGCATGGCGCATCGTCGCAGGCGTTGGATGTCCGGCCATCTCGTGCACTCTCGCAATTGAGGTCAGGTGACGGTGGATGGTCGATGCCTTACACCGGGCGGCGAGATCGGTGATGTAGAGGGCCACGGTGGTTGGTGAAGCGGGTAAGGACAGCGGCCCGTGTTCGCGGCACCAGCGAGCGAAGCTCGCCCAGTCGGACTGATAGGCACGGCGGGTGTTTTTGGCCTTGGCCGCCTGGATAGGGGTTACGAGAGATTTCTTAGACTGCTGCCACCTGCCGCAACTCTCTCAGACGCGTCGCAAGAAATCCCAAATACTGTTCTATCCCCTCCCCGGTTTTGGCAGAAAGCCTGAACACCGACATGCCGGGGCGCACAGCTTGAATATTGTTGTATGCGGTTTCCCAGCTAAATTCGACCGCCGCCGCCAAGTCGACCTTCGTGACGATTGCTACGTCGGCGCTGTTGAAAATGGTCGGGTATTTGAGTGGTTTGTCTTCTCCTTCGGTTACCGAAATGAGAACGAGGCGGACGTCTTCACCCAAGTCATAGGAGGAAGGACAAACAAGGTTGCCCACGTTTTCGATAAAGAGGAAATCCAACTGGTTGAGGTCCCATTCTTCCAGAGCGCTTTGGACCATGGCGGCTTCGAGGTGACAGAGAGTGCCGGTGGTGATTTGCTTGACTGGAGCCAGGCTGCGCGCCAGCCGCAGAGCATCATTCTCGGTGGCCAGATCGCCTACCAGAGCGGCCACGCGATAGTTGGGACGAAGCTGTGTGAGAGTCTTCTCGAGGAATGCAGTCTTCCCCGAGCCGGGGCTGGAGACCAGACTGACTACGAAGACTCCGGCGGCGCGGAAGCGGTCACGAAGAGCGCGGGCCACCACGTCGTTCTGCTTCAGAACGTTCTTTCGGACTTCGATCAAACGAGGTTCGGGGCACATTCCTTTATCTCCAACGCAACTACTTCGAGTTCCTTACCATGCACGACCTCAGAGGCAGGAGTATGGCATTCCGAGCAACAAAACAACTGTACCGAGCTGGCAGGGCGTTCGGCCTGGCAACTGGGACAGAAGATCACGACGGGAATGTCTTCAATCACCAGGCGGGAACCTTCGAGCGGAGTGTTCTCGCAGGCCATCTCATAACACGAGAGGAGCGCTTCTTTTACCACGCCAGACAGGGCTCCCAGCTTGAGGTGCACGGCCTCAAACTGAACTCCCCGCTGTTCGGCCTCTTCCTGGGCGAGTTCTACGATACTTATCGCAATGGAAAGCTCATGCATGGGTCAACTCGGTGGCATAGTTGCCGGGCTGTTGGATGGTGTCGAACTGACCAAACGCCGCCAGTGCCGCCTGTCCCAGGCTGATTCCGCCGTCGTTCGGGGGGACGGCATGGTTTGTCCACACCTCGAGCGATTCGTCTTTCAGCAAAGACTTCAGGTCTTCC
Organism: uncultured Acidobacteriaceae bacterium; assembly: GCA_963714225.1. Lineage (GTDB taxonomy): Bacteria > Acidobacteriota > Terriglobia > Terriglobales > Acidobacteriaceae > Sulfotelmatobacter. The sequence goes on from CAVQNY010000044.1 coordinate 175,399, forward strand.
AGCAACAGCTCGTTCTGGAAAACTCCGCCCGAGAGAACTACACTATCAACCCCGTGATTGCGAGAGATTAGTTTCAGAGCGTCGCCGAGACCCTGAGCGATTCCCCACTGAAAGGATCGCGCAATTTCGCGCCGATCGCGGGCGTGGAGGTGGTCTTCGATGACGGCACGAAGTAGGGGGCGGAAATCCAACTCTTCGCCGGTGAAGATGAAAGGATAGGGCTCGCCCGAGGGCGCGCTGCGGGCGAGTTGTTCCAGCCAGATGGCGGCCTGGCCTTCGAAACTGATCTCTCGAGTAAAGCCCAGCAGTGCAGCGGCCGCATCGAAGAGTCGGCCCATCGAGGTGGTGGCGAAAGTGCGCACGCCCTTGCGGACCAATTCCGACGCACTCCGGTAGCGTCCGGAAAAACCAAAGGGTGGTAGGGTGAAGTCGGGGAGATCGTCCAGTTGGGAGAGGAATCCGGCAGCGGCCTGAATCGGTAAGGCCGCGGCGGCATCGCCGCCGGCCAGCGCCGCCGGACGCAGATGAGCCACGCGTTTGAACCCTTCTTTGCACACTTCCGACGAAGATCTCGCCGCCCCAGATCGATCCATCGTCTCCATATCCGGTGCCGTCAAAACTTACGCCGGCGACGCGCTTCGTCCACTCGCCACGCTCCGCCAGCACTGATGCCACATGGGCGCGGTGGTGCTGTACTGCATGACTCCTCGATACCCCAAGCGCGGTGGCGTGTGCGGTTGAGAGATATTGCGGGTGGCAGTCGTGAACCAGGAGCAGATCGTCCCAGCGAACTTCGTACATGGATACCAGATCGCGGACCGTCTCCTTAAATGCGCGGAAGGATTCGTAGTGATCAAGGTCGCCGATATGCTGGCTGACAAAGGCTTGGCCGTCGACCACCAGCGTGACGGTATTTTTCAGGTCGGCGCCCAGTGCGAGAATGGGACGTTCGGCAGGAAGCGATGCGACCGCGCCCGGAGCGTAACCACGGGCGCGGCGTAGAATCACAGGGCCGAACGCACCAGCACGCGTCACTGAGTCATCCACGCGGCGCGCAATGGGCCGTTGCCCAATCAGAAACGAGTCGGCGATTCCTGCGAGACGGTGCAAGGCGTCTTCGTCCTCGTAGGCGATTGGTTCACTCGACCGATTCGCACTGGTCATGACGAGGACTTCCGGAGCGCCGGCTGCGAAGAGCAAGTGGTGCAGAGGAGTATAGGGCAGCATCACGCCGAGTTCGTTGTTTTCCGGCGCTATCCCGGCGAGCTCCACCTTTTTCGGGGCCAGCACGATGGGCCGAGCACGGAGAGATAAGCAGCAACTCAGCCTCCGCCGGCAAAGTCGACCAGAGTGCGAGCAACCTCAAATGTCTTTCGCCATCAATGCGAAGGGCTTTTCTTTCCGGTACTTGCGCTCCCGCAAAGCCGTGACGGAAGTTGGATTCCGGGCATCGCATGCCAAGTGGTAGCCGCCGAGTCCTTTCACTGCAAGAATCCCACCGGCATGGAGAATCTCTGCTGCCCGGCGAATGCTGTCTTCAGTTCCGCCTGCCGCTTCATCGGGAGGGTGAAGGTAATAGCTGGGACCGCAAGCCGGACATGCTACGGGCTGCGCGTGAAAACGCCGGTTTGATGGATCGCGATACTCCGCGGCGCAAACATCGTCCAGCAGCCAGTCCTTCATGGTGGTGTTCGGGCGGTCGTAAGGCAAAGCTAGCAGGACGCTATAGCGCGGACCGCAATTCGTGCAGTTGATGTAGGGATACAGGTAGCGCGGATCGGCGGGCTCGAATAGCTCATTCAGACATTCATCACAAACGGGCAAGTCCGGCGAAACTCGAACGGTCGGATGCTGATGCCGCTGGCTTTCCCGAATCGTGAATTCGTTTAGACCGACTGCCTGGGCAGGCTGGACCTCGATCTCCGCGATGCTGGCGGCGGGCGGAGGATGAGCTCTTGAGGCCACGAACAAAGGCTTCCAAACTCAGTGCCGCGCCCTCTAGATGAATCTCGACTCCCTCTTCGGCATTCAGGACCCACCCTGCCAGAGTGTTGGCGCGAGCCAACCGATAGACGAACGGACGGAATCCAACCCCCTGCACCACGCCGCGGACCCGAATGGAGCACGCACTGGGCATTCCTATTCCCCGTCCACCATACAACTGCGGCCCTGCCAGCCGATCTGGCGCACCTTACCATCCTCAATCAGTATCGGGACGCTGCGTTGACCGCCGGACAACTCGCGCATGCGCCGACGAGCTGCGGGATCGGCCTCGACGTCATACTCAACAAAGCTGCAACGCCGCCACTCCAGCCATTCGCGCATCTCCGAAGTGTGAGGACAGCGCGCTGTACCGTAGAGCTCAAGCCCGGGCACGGTTCAACACCTCCAGTAATTCCCGGATGACGTGGTAGATCGAGGCCTGCACTTCCTGAATGCGAGGGATGTAGTCGCAGTTCACCACGACAGGGAAGTCAGCCAGCCGCTTGCGCCTGATCTCGCCTCCGTCGTAGCCCAGCAGCGCCACGGTTAACAGATTGCGCTTGCGAGCTTCTTCCAGGGCCATGATGATGTTGCGCGATCCGCCACTGGTGGAAATACCGATCGCAACGTCTACCGGACGAGCTTGTGCGATCAGCTGGCGAAGAAAAATGGCTTCGGTGCCAATGTCATTGGCTACGGCAGTGATGTTCGCCGGCTCCAAAGAAAGTGACACTGCGGGGACCGAGTGATAGCCGAGCGGCGGGAGCACACAGTCGATGGCCCAATCGTTGGCGTCTGTGGCTGAGCCGCCATTCCCAAAAAGAATGAGCTTGCCGCCACGCAAGAGCCGTTCGTGCATCGCCAGCGTGGCACTGCTGATCTGCTCGACCTCTTCCCGCCCTACCTGCGCGCGCAGCTTGGCATCATCGTGGACCTTCATCATGATGGAAGAGGCCACTTCGGCCACCAGGTCGCTGGTCCGCTGCTTTTCAATCCCCAGAAACGGATAGAGAAACCCAGATTCTCCCACCTCATGGCCCAGTTCACGGTGTTCGAAGAAAACGTGCACCGTCTCCCACAGCGTGTGATAGAGGACCTCAATGACCTCTTGGTGGATCAACGGGTCTTCGGTGGCCGCACCCACAGCGTAGGAGCCTTCGATGCCCGGCAGAGCGAACGTCATCGCGCCCTGACCGTGCGCCTGCTGGAGCGTGGCCCAAACTTCAGAATCGCCCTCGGGAGGGCCGAATCCCATGACGATGTCTTCCGGACGAAGGATAGCTTCGAGCCACGGTCGAAAAAGAACCGATAGATCCAGCGCGGGCAAAGCGCGCTTGCCCACGATCACCGGATGAACGAATTCGACTGACACGTGCTGCGCATCGGTAGCATACGGCCCACGCCCGAAGGCCAGCAGGCGCCCTCCGCGCAGAAAGCGTTCAGACATCTCGCGGCAAGCCAGCGCCAGGCGAGGCGCTTCCCGCAAGAAGAACTGCTCAAATATCTGGTTCCTCGCGAGCAGTCGCTCTTCGACTTGACTGGCCAGCCTGCACGCTGTCGTCATATCACCTGCCCACTAACAAATTCGCGGTAAAGGATCGCCCACAAGCATGTCTATGATGCGACTGCCCCCGTAAAGGGTCGTAACCAGGACCGAGCCGGCGGGTTGCTCCCGGATTTCACCGATCAGCTGCGCCTCCTTCTCCGCCCGGCACCAGGCGCAACGCATGGATCGCGGCGTCAGCATACTCCGGAGCCACGACCGCGAGAAACTGGCCCTCATTCGCGATATGGAGAGGGTCCAGCCCCAACAACTCACACGCGCCGCGGACAGCATCCCGCACCGGAATCCGGTCTTCAAACAAAACAATCCCCAATCCGCAATCGCACGCGAGTTCATTGAGGGACGTGGCCGCGCCTCCGCGGGTTGGATCGCGCATCCAGCGGATGCCGGGACCCGCGGCTTCGACCAGAGCTTCGACCAAAGGAAGCACGGAACGCGTGTCGGAACAAAGGTCAGCTTCCAGATCCAACTCGCCACGCGCCAGCAGAATGGTGATGCCGTGGTCCCCGATTGGACCGGAGAGCAGGATCTTGTCGCCGGGCCGCGCTGAGCAGGGATCGATGACGACCTCGCAAAGACAGCGGCCAATCCCGGTGGTCGTGATGTACATCTGATCGGCCTTGCCGTGTTCTACGACCTTTGTGTCCCCGCCTGCGATCCTGACTCCCGCCTCCTTCGCCGCCCGGGCCATCGCACGGACCTCCGCCTCCAGAACCAAGGTGGAAAGTCCCGCCTCAAGCACATAGCTGACCACCAGAGCCTCCGCTCTGGCTCCCGAGACAGCAAGGTCATTCACCGTTCCGTTGACGGCAAGCTCACCGATGGAGCCGCCCGGAAAAGTCAGAGGCTTGACGACAAAACTGTCGGTTGTAATGGCGACCCTTGCGCCGCTTACCTCCACGAGGGCCGCATCGCCCAACGGACCTGGAATATTTCCAAAAAGCAAGGGAGCAAAAAGCCCCTCGACCAGTCGGCGGCTGGCCTTTCCTCCGGCGCCGTGAGCCATTTCGATCTGCGGATCGCGGAACCGGATGGGAGCCGGCTTGGCCTCCGTGGCGTCCTGAGTACTCATGCGATCGAACGCAGACTTGTCAGGGCTGCCTTGCGGTGTTCGTAGTTGTAAGTATGCGGCGCATGATCCTTCCGATGAAACCATGAGCGCACCGATCGGATGCTCAGGCGTGCACTCGCGGCCGAATAGTTTGCACTGATGAGGCTTCAGCACGCCTTTCAGCACTTCCCCACATTGCGCGGCTTTAGGGTCGGTGACGCGGATTCCAGGAATGTCGAAGCGCCGCTCAGCGTCCCACTCGGCATAAGTATCGCGCAGACGCAAGGCTGACTGCGAGATGAAGCCCAGTCCACGCCACTCGAAGTAGGGGCGCAACTGGAAAACCTCCGCCATGGCCCGAAGCGCGGCGCGGTTGCCTTCCCATGGGACCACTCGTTTGTATTGATTTTCGACCTTGGCTTCGCCTGCTCCTCAACTGACTGAGCAGCATGACAACGGACTGCAGCATGTCCAGCGGCTCGAATCCGGAAACCACGATGGGCTTATGCTCATTCGCCGCGATCCACTCGTAGGGCCGGCAGCCGATCACGGTCGAGACATGTCCCGGCCCGATAAAAGCGTCCAGCCGCATGTCGGGAGAATCCAGAATCGCGCGGATGGCCGGGATGATGGTCACGTGGTTGCAGAACACCGAGAAGTTTCGGATACCCTCGGCTTTGGCGCGCATCAGCGTGAGCGCGGTCGACGGGGCGGTGGTCTCGAAACCGATGGCGAAAAACATGACGTGCTTTTCGGGATTGAGCCGGGCCAGCTTCAGCGCATCGGAAGGCGAGTACACGATGCGAACATCCATGCCACGAGCTTTGTGCTCAAGCGGGCTGCCCTGAGCTCCGGGAACGCGCATCATGTCGCCAAAGGCAGCGAAAATAATCTCTGGCTGCTGCGCGATCGCGAGGCCATCGTCGATTCTTCCCATGGGGAGAACGCAAACCGGGCAGCCGGGGCCGTGGATCAACTCAATGTTTTCGGGAAGGATGTCTTTCAGGCCAAAACGGTAGATGGCATGGGTGTGACCGCCGCAGACTTCCATCATGCGGTACTGGCGTTCCGTACCGGCGAGACGCCGAATTTCTTCCGCCGTCTTCGAAATCAGTTCGGGTTCGCGAAACTCATCAACGAATCTCACGCTGACCCCCTTGCGGGCTGAACGCGACCGGATCTCACTGGACATCCTCCAAACCGTAACCTTGCACTTCCTGAACCGCGCCGTCTGCCTCTCCGAGGAGCCGGAGCGTGTTCATCTGGTCGGTGGCATCCTGCTCGCTGATCTTGCTCATGGCGAAGCCCACGTGAATGAGCACCCAGTCGCCGGGGGCCGGCTTGTCATCCTGCAACAGGCCCAGATCGATCTTGCGTCGCACGCCAACGACGTCCACGAGCGCGGAATCCTGGTTGTCGGAAGAGATCTCGACGATCTTCCCTGGTATGGCTAAACACATTCGGCATCCTCCCGCGACGTCATGATTTGCTCCGTTATGATCCATCTTCGAAAAAACCCGCGCCCGCAAGCATCACGTCTGTTGGCGGGCGGAAATATCAAACGATAGCTTGAGTTCATCTTTCAGCTTGATGGTTCCGCCCACGGCGGAAACCGGGCGAATTTCGTAATCACTCTGGTGGACGGAGAAATCTCCCATCGCGCGCAACACGTCTCCGTTCACCGAGACGCGCGCGGAAACCGGCTGCGTGCGAGCAACTCCGTGCAGCGTCAGTTCTCCGTCCAACGTTAGCCCGTACTGGCCTTCCCCGGTTTTGATGGCGGAGAGGCGAGAACACTCGTACACAATATCGGGAAAGGAATCGGACTCAAGGACTTCCTGGTGCATGGCGCGGTTGATTTCGTTGCGATCTTTCTCGCTGATGTCGTCGGTGACGATCAGCGAAGCCGAATGGATTACCATGCGCAGAGAACTGTGTTCCATTGCGTCAGGATTGAGCAAGACCTCGCCCTCGAAATCGGGAATCACAATCGCCGGGCTGTGGCCAAAGGCCGAAAGCAGGCCCGTGGCAAACACCCGAACGGTGAATTTGCTGCGCTTCGTATCCGTGAGGTAGCGGATCGTGGCAGCCTCCGGTACGGTGTCCTTGTTCAAAGCGTAATGCAAAACAAAACCTCCGGCCTGGCAGGCATTCAGGCTCGCGCGGCAGCCGCTCCAAATGGAGTTTTCGCCGGTTTTCGGGCCACCAGAAAGAACGTGAACTTAAGCTCATCTTTGATGCGCAGCGTTCCACCGGCCACGGAAGCGATCGCAAGTCCATAGTCGCTCTGCCGGAGCCGGAATTCTCCGTAGGCCCGCAAGCTTCCGTCGACCAGGATCAGTTGCGCCTGCATGGTCTGCGCATTTTCCTCTCCGTGCAGAACTGTCGTCCCCATCACTTCGGCACGATAACGGTTTTTTCCCACGTCCGAGCAAACCACCTGGGAGCTACGGAATTCCACTTCCGGGAACCGCTGCGGGTGCAATACATCATCGAACATCACCTGCTCGATCGCTTTCCGGTCCTGTTGCGAAACCTCATCCATGATTTAAAGCGACGCGGTCTTAGCCGTCAGCCGCAGCGAACCGGCTTTCGGTTTATCAGGGTCAAACTCCAGTTCCAGGGAAAAGTCGCGAACACAAAACTGCGGGCGGTGGTCCGCTATCCCCGCCAAGCCCTCGGCAAAGGCTTGTACTGTGAGCTGGCTGGTTTTGGCGTCCAACACGTAACGGGCATTCCCCATGATTTGCTTGGCCTCTTCAAGTTCGATTCAAAGCCATTAAACACCTCTTCCGCTCGCCCGCGAAAGGCACAAAGGGACAGCCCGCGCAGCCCGTGGTCAGCCCCTGGGTGGGTTCACTCCGCCCAAACTGGCCGTCACCAGGCCAACTTGCCGGTTCACATGGACCGCAATTTCAAATACCGGTCCAGATCGGGCAAGGCGCCCTGGGCGAGATTCCCCAGGCCGAACTGGCCGAGATAGCGCTGCGCGATCGGGTTGGAAAGAATCAGTCCCGCGCCGAAAACGATTAGCGCCACACCACTGAGCATGAACAGCGTGTCCTTGTCGGTGAAGCTTCCGTTACCATTTTCCGTTGCCACGGCGATCTCCTTATTGAATGCATGATGTTTACAGTTTCGGACCAAGCTTAGAACCAGGCTTATCCCCGTTGAGAACTTTGTCAATGATCGACTCAAGCAGCTTTACGCCGGAATCCACGGCGGCTTCCACCGGGGCGCTCAATCCCATCTGACCTTCTTCGCCTCCGAGAGTTTCCGGCTCGCAGCCCACCAACAGAACATTCTTTAATCCGATATTCATGGCTCGAGCCATGCGCAGCACGCTGACCGGATTCATGGTGTGGGCTTCCATCACGGCCTGCGGAGCTTCCGGGGCATGCAAGGCAAGATCGTCCAAGGCCTTCAAATCCGGTTCGATGACATAGAGAGTGCCGGGAGCTTCGCCGTGCGGACAAGCGTCCACCAGAATTGTGGTTTCATAACCGTCTTCGAGCGCGTAGGCCAAGTCGAAGCCACGGATGCCAAAATCGGCCACGCGCACACTTTGTGGCAGCTGCAGGTTGGCCAGGCGGCGAACCACTTCGACACCAAACGCGTCATCCCCGAGGAAGATGTTGCCGATGCCCGCAACCAGGATGGTTGGTTTCTGCACGGCGGAAACTTGGGGAAATTCATCGGTTGCGAGTGGCTCAATTTCTTCCGCATCGAAGAAGAATCGGTGACCAGGTTGACGAAGCAAACCCATGTCCTTGCCGGGATCGTCGTCCAGCACTACGCAGACGTGATGCTTGCCCTCGTAATCCTGTTCGATGCATTCGACAGTGGCAATCTGCCCGGCGAGCGCGATGTCCATCACATCGCCACCTTTACGGGGCCGCAGGCGCACGCGGCTTCCAGTCTTGACTTCAACTCCCGAAATTTCCAGATGGTCGATTGGAGTCTTTTCTTCCAGAAGCTGCCACTCCCACTCATTCATCGGGTCTCCTCCCTGAGTGGGCGCAGCCCCCGCAGCACTCCGTGCAACTTCATCCACTGTTCCACCGGCATGGTTTCTGTGCGCTCAAGCATTTGGCGGGCGCGCTCGTCCGACTGGCTCATCTCACGCTTCTCGTCGTCGGTCAGCGTCATGATCCGCAGGGAAAGAATCTCGTCGATCTCGGTTCCGTCGAACAGATCTCCGGCGCTTTCCGGCGCGATCTGGGGATAATCGTAGAGAATGATCGGCGAGGAGAGTACGGTGTCGAATTGTCCTTCTTCGCCGATGAGGACAGGCCAGGTTCCGACGTTTTCGCAATTCGCGGCAAGCTCGCTTACTTCGTCCGGAGGCGCCAGCAGCGAAATAAACTTGCCATCCTGCACGCCTAAAACGGTGTGCGTCGAGACCAGGGAACTCAATAAGGCCTCTTCACGGCTGGCCTGATGCGCGGCGGCAAAAGGCGTGCGGTTGCGAATGCGCACACTGACTTTGAACAAATTATCGCCGACGCTCTCGCTTCTGATCTCGAGCATTCCTTGCAGCGCGCTTTGCTCGCGGATGATCACGCCGGTAATCAGACCTTTTTCATCCCGCAGATACTCAAATTGTTTCCCGGCCGGAAATGTGAACGACTGTGACAGCGGCGTGTGGACGAGCGCTTCCACGCCGCACACCGGCAAGATCATTTCCCGCTCAACGGCTTCCTGCCAGGGCTGATAGATGCCGCCGGCTGCTTCAAGTCTCGCGACCAGATGAAATTCCGGGGCTTCCCCTGGCGGCAACTCGCTTATTGGTTTAGTGAGTTCGCCGACCGATCGTGCCACCAACTGAAGAAACCGCACGCGGATTTCCAGCGTGGTCGGCGAACTGCCCTGGACCAGACATTCCGTCTGCATGGTCCAGGCCTCGCTGCCTTTCTGCGCCTCGCTGTAGGGCTGTGGGCAGAGCACGCCGAAATTCCAGCGCTGCTGATTCTTCACCGACGATGGACGATAGGGATAGAGCATGTATCCCTCGTAAAGCACCGCCTTCGCGATTTTGTCCACCACCGCGAGGTTCATGGGACCACCGTCTCCTCAACCGGCAGGATTCTTTCCAGCGCCTCTTCCCAGCTGGGGATGCCGTGCCGGACCTTGTATTCATACAAGCGGTCGAAAGCGTCCCTGTGCAGGCACAGCCAGGCGGAGTTGGGATAGTAAGATTCCATCATGTCGCGCCAGACTTTTACCGGCAGCTTGAATCGGGCTTCCTTGTCCCAGGAAATGGGCGCGACCTGCAGTCTGCCTTCCGCGCTGGCGTAGAAAACCGTTCCGCTGAACTGCAGGCAGATGGGAACCTCGCCGTCAGCCAGGCCGTCGAAGTATTTGGTCGCGGCTACATTGAAATCGAATGTGCAGGGCACAGGAAGATCGGCCACGGTTGTCCCCAGGAAGGAAGGCACAACGAGGTTGGCGTGCGTCCACAGCAAGTTCTTCAGGGTCTGGCCCCAGCGACTGGGTTCGTCAAAGAGATCCCGAAGCCGAACCTGGTCCTGCTGTGTGTACTTACGGCGGGTGACTTCAATCTGAATCTGACACCGCAGCGCGACTGTGTGAATGCTCTCTTCCGGATTGGAATTGGTCAAGCGAAGCTTGAAGGCGAGCAGTGGCGAGGCAGCGTGCGGAACGACCTCGGCGCACTCGACCTGAAAGCTTAATTCAGGCATGAGATTCCTCTTCTACCTGGGACTCGGCTTTGACCTCAATGGATCGCGCTTTCAAACCGGCGAAGAACTCGCCGAGTTCCCTCCACACTTCCGTGCCGCCGGAGAGACCTTTCCAGTGCATGCGGATCAGGCCCACAAGCTTGTAGCATTCGTCGATGGGAAGTAGGTAATACTCGGCTGGGGAGTATCCACGGGAATAGCCGAGACGGTTGACCAGCAGCCCTTCCACGTCTGATTCCATTTCGTTCAGAATCGGATTACGCGCCACAATGTCGTTCCAGGATTCCAGCGCAAGCAGCGATTCGGTGGCGCCCGCGGGACTGGGATAGAGCGCGACGATGCGGTCTTCAAGACTGCTGCGGAAAAAGAAAGCCATGTTGATGGGGACCGTCAAATCATTCCACTCGGCGTCGCTGAGATGGAAGGCGGGAAGCGAGAGTACGCGGCGGGGCACGCGCTTGAACTTCACTCCCTGACCGCTGAATAGGATCGCGCACGCCTCGCAGGTGCAGAGGAGCTTGCGCTCGGCCAGTTCGACCAGATGCGGATGATCGGGCCGCAAGCCCAGGCTGCATAATTCGCAGCGCTCGAGCGGCCGCTGGCGGCGCGCCAACTGGCGCAGCGTTCCAAAGCCGGCGGCGGATTCCGTGAATGGTCCTGCCCTCATGGTTGCAACATCCCAGAAGCCTTCCTTGCCAAAGCCTTCCTGCGTCCTCTTAATCCGTGCCTTGCGGCGTTCGAACGACCGGTGCGGCGGCGCCACTCATCAACTTGTCCAAAGCTACAAACCCGGAAGCGGGCTTCTCGTCAAAACCTCCGATTACCAGGGAGGTCAAATCCGGCGCCGCGTCGTACATGGCTCCTTCGAGCGTAGCTTGCAAGGTTTTCGCGGTTGAGCCGCAGGTGTGCGAGCCGGTTTCGACTCGTAGCCGGATCGCACCGTCGGTCACACTGAGCAGCTCAACTTCACAGCCCTGTTTGCGCAACTGCGGCCTCACCCGGTCGACTGCTTTCGCCACGCGGGTTTCGATGTCCTCGGGATGAAGCCCGTAAAGAATCAGAACGCTGCTCACCAGAGAATCGCGGCCCAGCCGGTCGATGATGCTCATTCCCGGTCCTCCGGCTTCGGCGACGATGTCGAGCGCCTTCTCCAGGGCGGCGCCGTGCAGATCCATGAGGGATTGCACCAAGTTCTTGGTTGCAGCCCGTACTGCAGGATCGGCGATCGATTCGATCTCTTGCACGAGCCCGCCGATGCGCTCTATGTCTTCTCGAAAGTCTTTGCCCTCGGCCACGATGCTCCTTGTCAGACTCTATTTATCGCTCAAGCCGTCAAAAAATCAGGAGTGAGAGCGCAGTTTCGAGATGCCAGATGCGTAACTCGCGAGGGGAACTGGCGATCCCTAATAGCTATCACCCTCACTCCTTAGTCAAGCACGGAGCAAGTTCAAGGTTGAAGGCCAAACATCGGCGAATGATGCGTCTCCAGCACTTTTCCGTTCCCCAAATACATATGTACGCCGCACGGCAAACAAGGATCGAAGCTTCGTACCGCGCGCATGATATCGATTCCCTTGAACTTGTCCGGACCGTTTTCTTCAAAGATCGGGGTATTTTGCACCGCATCCTCGTACGGCCCCGGAGTGCCATAAATGTCGCGCGGATTGGCATTCCAGGGAGTCGGCGGATAGGGATGGTAGTTGGCGATCTTGCCATCCTTGATCACCACGTGATGCGAGAGCACGCCGCGCACGGCTTCGTGGAAGCCGCAGCCAATGGCATCCTGCGGGACCTTAAAATCGGTCCATGTCTTGGTCCGGCCTGCGTGCAGTTCGCCCAGCGCCTTTTCCATGAAATGCAAGGCGGCGCACGCAGCATAAACCTGGAAGTAGGTCCGCGCCCGATCGCGTTCGATCGCGTTACTCCACTTGGGAATCTTCCACTCGAACTCGACCTCGGGCAGTGAAGTTGTTTTTGGTAGATACATTTTCACGCTCGAGCCGGTTGCCTTGATGTAACCGATATCCACCAGCCCGGCCAGCGCCGTTGCCCACAGGCGAGCGATGGGACCGCCGCCGGTATCCATCGCGAGATGGTCGCCAGTACGCTTGTCGAACCAGCGCGGCGACATTACCCAGGTATATTTGCCGCCAAAGTCGCGCTTTTGCGGCCGGGGGATGGTGGTCTGATTCCAGGGATGATTCTTGTCCACTGGATTTCCCAGGGGATCAGTCTTGACGAAGACCTGGGAATTCTTCCAATCGTCGTAATAGGAACTGCCCAGCAAGATGCGGATGTTCAGGTTGATGTCCACCAGATCTGTGGTCACTAGTTTTCCGTCGACCACGATACCTGGAGTGACGAACATGGCGCGGCCCCAGTTCGTCATATTTTTGTAGGTATAGTCACAATGATCGGGATCGTTGAACGACCCCCAGCAGGCCAGCAGCACACGACGGCGGCCGACTTCTTCGTAGCCGGGCAGCGCGTCGTAGAAGAAGTCGAACAAATCGTCGTGCAGGGGAACGACCTTCTTCATAAACTCGACGTACTTCATTAAACGGACCAGATAATCGGTGAAGAGTTGGATCGTGGGGACGGTGCCGACGCCGCCGGGATACAAAGTGGAGGGATGAACGTGGCGCCCTTCCATCAGACAGAACATTTCCCGCGTCATGCGGCTCATAACCAAGGCCTCGCGATAGAAAGCGCCGGTAAACGGGTTGAGCGCGGTCATGATATCGGCGATGGTGCGGTAGCCATGCAGATTGGCGTGCGGCGCCGGGGTTGACTGGGCTTTGGTCCAGACCTTGGGATTGGTCTCCTTGACCATCTGCTCACAGAAGTCGACGCCGACCAGATTGTCCTGAAAGATATTGTGATCGAACATATACTCGGCGGCCTCGCCGAGATTGACAATCCACTCCGCAATCGCAGGCGGCCTTATGCCAAACGCCATGTTCTGAGCGTAGGTAGCGCAGGTGGCGTGATTGTCGCCGCAAATCCCGCAGATGCGGCTGGTGATGAAGTGAGCGTCGCGCGGGTCCTTTCCCTTCATGAAAATGCTGTACCCGCGAAAAATGGACGAGGTGCTGTGACACTCGACCACATGGCGGTTTTCGAAGTCGATCTTGGTAAAGATGCCCAGGCTGCCCACGATCCGGGTGATCGGGTCCCAGTTCATTTCCACCAGTTTCCCCTTGTTGCTGGGAACATCCTTGGTCGGTGCCGTAATAGTGCTCATACGATCGCTCCTTTGGATTCTCAGTTCGATCTCGGATGGTATCCGGTAGTTAATTCAGCCCGTGGATGCCGCCACTTCGGTTCCTTGTTGACGGTAGCTTGCGTCATCGACCGCAGAGCGCGAATCGCACGCCCATATGCGCCGATTGCCCCGGCTGAGACCTTCGCCCCGGGTGGCTCATCCATGAATGGCATGAACTTGTCCGGGAAGCCTGGCATGGTACAGCCAATGCAGATGCCGCCTACGTTGGGGCAGCCGCCGATTCCGGCCATCCATCCCCGCTTGGGAACGTTGCAGTTCACCACCGGGCCCCAGCATCCCAGCTTCACGATGCACTTTGCGGAGCCATACACTTCGGCGAAGTCACCTTGTTCGTAGTACCCGGCTCGATCGCAACCTTCATGGACGGTCTTGCCGAACAGCCAGGTAGGACGCAGTTGATCGTCGAGCGGAATCATGGGCGCCAGTCCAGCCACCTGGTAGAGCAGGTAGAGCACGGTTTCCATGAAGTTGTCGGGTTGCACCGGGCATCCGGGAACATTGACGATGGGCAAGCCGGCCTTGGACCGCCAATCCCAGCCCAGGTAGTCCGCCAGACCCATGCAGCCGGTCGGATTGCCCTCCATGGCGTGAATTCCGCCGTAGGTGGCACAGGTTCCGCAAGCAATCACCGCCAAGGCTTTGGGAGACAGACGGTCAATCCACTCATTCGTGGTGATGGGTTGCTTGGTCTTAGGATCAGTTCCGAGCGCTGCCCAGTAGCCTTCCTTCTTGATTTTTTCATTGGGGATGGAGCCTTCCACCACAAGAACAAAGGGATCGAGTTTCCCTTCTTCCGCCTGGTACCAGTACTTCATGAAGTCGTCGCCGACTTCGTAGGCCAGGACCGGATTGTGCAGGTGCACTTTGGGAAGGCCGGGAATGGCCCCCAAGAGAACGTCTTCGATGCTGGGCTGGCTGGCTGCAGTGATTGACACCGAGTCTCCGTCACAACCTAGACCGGCCGTCATCCACACAATGTGCACTTCCGCAACCGGCGATGGTTTTTGTGTCACTCGACCGTATGGAACCTTTTCTGCTGCCATGACTGGTTTCTCCTTTCCCACATCAACTTGTTGAGGACGGGGCACGACGAGTTCCTTGTCCACCAACTGGAACCGCACACGGAGAGCAACACCACGAGCAGTTCTCTCCATCCCCAAATTGGAACCGATACTGTCCGGCGGTAGAATCAACGATGTCGGGGGTAGGTCACAAGGGGGGGCGCCACTTTTTCGCTTTGATGGGATTCACCATGAGGGATATCGGGGATTCCCTTACGGGGATTCCCTTATGCCTTGGGAGGGGCAGTATTCGGCATTCGGCACTCAGCACAAGGCATTCCGGATGGGAACGGCGCATAAGGGAGCTGAAAATGCTGAGTGCTGCATGCTCACAGTCACCCCGTCTTTTCGTTCATATTCCACTGAATGGCGTGCTGCATAAGCTCGCGGGCGCTGCGCAGCGACAGTTTTTCCTTGATGTGGGCCTGGTAGGATTCGACGGTTTTTACGCTGACGTGCAATTCTTCCGCGATCTGCCGGGTTCCGTGACCCTCTCCGATCAGGCGAAACACTTCCAGTTCGCGGTCGCTGAGATCCGCGATGGTTGAATTTCGCAGCGCGCCGGAGCCGGTAATGTAGTGCTTAAGCATCCGGTTGGCGATGCGGTCGCTGACATAAATCTCACCATTCAGAATGCGGCGCACCGCGACCAGGACTTTTTCCGTGGCTTCCTGCTTCATGATGTACCCGTTCGCCCCGGCGCGGAGTGCGCGTTCGGCGTAGATTGACTCGTCGTGCATGGAAAGTATCAGCACCGGCAAACTGGGGTGAGTGGTGCGAATATTCTTCAGCAGATCAAGGCCGTCGGGGCCGTTCAGCGAGATGTCCACGATGAGCACGTCGGGCCGGGCCGAAGCCAGCACATGCATCGCCCCCATCGCTTCTTCAGCTTCGCCCGAGACCACCAGATCGGACTCCCGGTTGATCAGTAGCGCCAACCCCTGGCGCACGATAGGATGGTCATCGACCACCAGAATTCTTTTCTTGGTGACCGAATGGGTCTGCGATTTGTAAATCACGCTCATGCTCACTTCATTCCCCCACCCTTAACCGCGAAGCGTGACCGGGAACAAACAGGTCACCCTCGTGCCACCCCTGGCGACGCGCTGCACGTCGAGCGCCCCCCCGATCATCCTGGCCCGGTAATTCATCAGGTGTAGCCCCATTCCTTTGTTGCCGGGAGCGGTGTTCCCGATGCCACAGCCGTCATCCTGGATGGTGAGGACTCCTTGCTGCTGGTCGGCAGCCAGCCGTATCACAATATGATGGGCATGACCGTGTTTAATCGCGTTGTTTACCGCCTCCCGGGCAACGAAGTAGAGATGCGTGGCCGCGGTATTGTCATGAATCAGTACCGGGGTAAAACATTGCAACCGGCAACTGACCCCGAATAAGTCCTCTACTTCGCCTGCCCACTGCTGCAAGGCCGACATCAAACCCTGCTCGTCAGACAAAACGGGAAGCAGACCACGCGCCAACTCCCGCGTCTTGTGGATGGCCTCGTTCACCAGCTTCACGATCTTGGCTGCGTCGCCCGCCTCGGGCATGCCTTTCTCCACCAGTTTCTGCTCCTGCACCTTGCTCATGAAGGCAATACCAGTTAGATGCTGGCCCAAGCCATCATGCAGATCCTGTCCAATGCGGCGCTGCTCCCGGGCGCTGATCTCCAGAATTGTTTTCTCCAGGTGTTTGCGCTCCGTGATGTCGCGAATCGCACTTGAAACCAGAACGCCTTCTTCCGTTTCCAGCGGGCTGAGGCTGATCTCCACGGGGAATTCGTGGCCGTCCTTATGCAGGCCGTAGAGTTCTTCGCCGTCTGCTCTCATGGGCCGGACACGCGGCTCTTGGAAAAAAACATTACGGTGTTCGGAGTGTTTGCGCCGCAGCCGCGCCGGCACCAACAGTTCGAGGGGTTGCCCCAGCAACTCTTCATGCCGGTAGCCGAACAGTTTTCCCACCTGGGCGTTGACCAGCACAATCCTGCCTTCTCGATTGACCACTACAACCGCGTCGGGCGCCGCTTCCAGCAGGCCGCGGAATTTGACCTCGGCCCGTTTTCGTTCGGTCACATCAATGCCTGATGCGATGATGAAAGCCGCAGCTTTGCTGGCACCGGGCAGGACGGTCGTAGACCAGGCAATAATTCTCTGCCTGCCATCCCGGTTCACCCAACAGCTCTCGTACTCCTGTGGACGCTGGTCGATGCGCGTCTTTTGGAATGAAGTCTTGAAGTGATCCACTTCTTCAGGAAGCAGGAACAAGTCCCAAATGAATCTTCCCTGGACCTCTGCGAACGAGTATCCCGTCATCTGTTCACAGGCGCGGTTGAAGCGGATGATGCGGCCTTCCGGGTCCAGCACTACGACCAAAGCGCCCACCGTATCCAGAATGGCGGAGACGACGTTGCGCTCCTCCTGCAACGCTTCTTCGGTCTGCTTTAGATCGGTAATATCAAAGCCCACGCCGTGAATGAACCAGGGCTCGCCGTTCTCCTGGCGGATCATCTTGGCTTCGCAATGAAACCAGAGGATGCGGCCATCGCGTGCAACCATACGATACGCCGAACGCAACGGGTTGCCGGTAAGAAACATCTCTGCCGCTTCCCTGCTCCAGCGGTGCTTGTCGTCAGGATGGATGTGTCGATACCAGCGGACTGGATCCTCCAGCCACTCTTCCTGAGAAAAACCCAGCGCGGCTTCAATCTGCGGACTGACGTATGCCTCGCCGATGCCCCGATCGAGATACGCCATGAACACCACGGCAGGAATTTGTTCGACCAGGGCGCGATATCGGGCTTCCAGGTTCGGGAGTTGCGAATCCGCGGACCACCCCTGGTCTGGCCGTTCTGGCGGGTACACAACGCGTCTTGCGTTAGCGGGAGTCTGGTGGCTGAAGACTCCGGCCAGACCACGGAGAATTTCCTCAGCCTCGGCGGGATTCAGTTCGGGCTCGCCCACCCCAGCACGATGATCGTGGGGCGGAGCGTCCGCGTTGTTCGGCCACGAAAACGAAGCCATTGTTCCCTCATCTCCGCGTCGGCTTTCGCCAACTGGGTTCCTTGTTCAGCGACGCCTGGGTGAAGCGCCGCAAGGCGTGAATGGCACGCCCATACGTTTGCACCGCAGCCGAAGACAAAAGAGAACCCGGTGGTTGATTCATGAACGGCATGAACTTGTCGGGAAAGCCGGGCATGGTGCACCCAATGCAGATGCCGCCGACATTGGGACACCCGCCAATCCCGCCCATCCATCCGCGTTTCCCAACGTTGCACTGCACCACCGGCCCCCAGCATCCCAGCTTCACAATGCAAAGCGGAGATCCGTATTCTTCGGCAAACTGCGCTTGCTCGTAGAAACCTCCGCGGTCACAACCTTCGTGCACCGTGTTGCCAAAAAGCCAGGTTGGCCGCAACGCCTCATCGAGCGGAATCATGGGCGCGCGGCGGGATGCCATGTAGAGCAAATACAGGAGCGTCTCCGTGAAATTATCGGGCTGCACCGGACATCCCGGAACGCACACGATGGGAATCTCCGCTTTCGACTTCCACTTCCAGCCGAGGTAGTCGGCAAGCCCCATACATCCCGTGGGATTGCCTTCCATGGCGTGAATGCCGCCATAGGTGGCGCAGGTCCCCGCCGCCACCACCGCCCAGGCTTGGGGAGCGAGACGATCGATCCATTCACACGTAGTGATCGGTTGACCGGTCTGCGGGTCGGTTCCCAGGGAAGCCCAATAGCCTTCTTCTTTGTTGTGTTCGTTCGGGATGGACCCTTCGACCACCAGAATGAAATGTTCCATCTTCCCTTCTGCGGCTCGGTGGAAGGGCTGCATGAAGTCGTCGCCATTGGCCAGGGCAAGGAAGGGATTGTGCAGGGTCACCTTTGGAATCCAGGGAATTTGCCCGAGAAGGATATCTTCAATGCTGGGCTGGGTGCCCGCGGTCATTGCGATCGTGTCCCCATCACAACCCAGGCCGGCGGTGATCCAAAGAACATCGAGCTCGGTAACCGCGTCCTTACTTGTAGGCACGACCGCCATCCGTAGCTCCGTGGACGACATCATAAGCCTTTCCCTTCTGGAAGAGAAACTCCCTCGCTCCCCGTTACCGCTCTTTAGGCCGCTGCTCGTGGCGGCGCCATTCGGCGGCCTTATATCCCCTCGGAAATGTGCTGCGCTTCTTCCTGCCCGGCTTTATCGCCCGGCCCTAACACCGAAGTCATCGCATGCTGTTAATCCATCCCTGTTGGGGGTAGAATATTTCCATGCAGACGATCGGATACACTCCGGCACAGGCTTCGGCGGTTGCAAATCTGCCGCTGCCTGCCGTTCATAAGCTTATCGAACGTCGCCTCATTCGGCCGCGACGGATCCGCACTGGCCGTTCGATACAACGAATGTTGAGCCGTGAGCAGGTTTTATATCTGCGCCTCGAAGCGGAAGGCGTTCGCCTATTGCCGATAGCCGCCCGTCGGGCAATCGCCAAGAAGATCGAGTCATCTCCCGGAATTGACGCCGTAGTTCTTACCGAGGGTTCAGCCCTGCTAATTCAGGTGAAGTCGGTGCGACTGGAACTCGACCAGGAGCTGAAGAAACTTGAGCGTGCAGCGAACATAATGATTTCCGACCCTGAGATCATGCGCGGTACGCCCGTGTATCGGGGGACGCGCATTCCGGTCGAACTTATTGCTGACATGTTGACGCAAGGGGCAAGGCCAGAAGAGATCCTAGAGGGTTACCCAGCTCTTGATCGAGAGAAAATCAGCCTCGCTCCTCTTTATGTCCAAGCCTTTCCGCGCCGCGGGCGTCCGGCTTCTCGCCCGTGGGCGAAGCGAAAACCGACTCATGCAACCCGGCGGGCCCTTGCCCTTTCGGGGGCACGGTGAAACTTTTGATCGATGAATGCCTGCACACTTCTCCCACCGCAGTCCGAGACTTGGACTCGCCAGTCCGTTGAGATGCGCCTTCGCGGCCAGAAGGCCGAAGGACGATAATCCTCTTTCGCCGCCGCCTCCTTCTTTGACGTAGCAAACTCTGCTCAGGGAACAGGTCCCTCAGTTTAGCCCTCAATTGATTCTTGTCCTTCGTTCGGAGTCGCAAGCACATTTATCTTGTTTTCATTGCGACCGATCGGTCTCATCAGTCATCTGATCGGACTAAGAGGCGGGTTAAGGTCGAGAGAATTGGAAATGGCTCTGGCGCGGCACAACTCGCGACGGGTTGATGCTGCTTCCATTCCACCGGCATCCGAGGTTTGCCGCGAAGGACCAGTCACGACCCTGGTTGCGGACTCATCTTCGCCTGTCATTCGTGCGCGAAGAGGATTGCGACCGCGCTCCGGCCGTTCGATCTGAAAACTACAGGACTGCCGGCCACGCATAAGCCGACCGGCGCCTACATCATGTGGGCCGGATCGCCGTACGCGCATGTCCACATCATGGGACGTCCGTGAAACGATTCAGCACGTCGGGGCCTTCAATGGTCACGAACTGTAGTTGAAACAGATCGCCAGTTAAGCAATGGAGAAGGGGTTATGAACGATCACAGTAAACAAAAATCCGTCAGTTCCCGTCGTTCGTTCATTGTCGAGTTTGGCGGGGTACTGGCAGCCGCCGCTGCCCTCACAAAAACAATGTTTGGCGGAGGCCTTGAACACGACAGTCTGCTGATTCAAGCGAGTCCATCGACGCCTCGGTATACCGAGCATCATATTCCGCGAGACGGCGTTTCCCTTCATGTAGAAGACCACGGCAGCGGCAAGCCCGTGGTCTTGCTCCATGGGTGGCCGGACTCTTCGTATCTTTGGCGCTACCAGATTCCATTCCTTGTCGCGAATGGCTTCCGCGCCATCGCACCGGACCAGCGTGGCTTCGGGCGCTCCGATCGCCCGGAAGGAGTGGCCGCGTATTCCCTGCAGAACGCGGTCGCCGATTTGGTCGGCATTCTCGACGCGCTAGGTATCGACGCAGCGGACATTGTCGCTCACGACTGGGGAGCCTCTGTGGCATGGCTGACGGCTACTGCCCACCCGAATCGCGTTCGCAGGCTTGTCGTTCTTTCGGTGCCGCATCCACTTGCGCCATATACGTTGCGGCAGCGGGAGATGGCCTGGTACGTGCTGTTTTTCCAGTTCGAAGGAATTGCGGAGGCATGGCTGCAGCACGACAACTGGGCGCTGTTCCGGGAAATGCTCCGAGGCAATGGTGATATCGATCGTTACATTTCAGATCTGTCCCGACCGGATGCTCTAAAGGCATCGCTCAACTGGTACCGCGCGAACCGCGCGCCGCGCCTGCCGGAGTCGCCTCGCAAACTGCCGGCCGTCGAAGCTCCAACTCTCGGCGTCTGGTCTTCAAACGATCACTACCTCGACGGTGAACGCATGAAGATGTCGGGACAATTCGTGAAAGCAAGGTGGCGCTACGAGCAAATTGATGACGCCAGCCACTGGATTCCGTTGGACGCGCCCGATCGGCTGAACCAACTCCTCATTGAGTGGCTGGGCTGAGACGAGAAAAAATTGGCGTGTGGCATCGCACGCTGGTCCCAACGGGCGATTCGGGCAGGGCTGGGTCCAAAGTGGAGCGCGGCGGCAAAGATCAGGGTTCTAAAATCGTCTACTTACCTCCGCCACGCAGTCTGAACCGCAGAGAAGCCAGGCTCCGATCGCAACCGCAATTTCGCGAATCCTGCCCGCAAACCGGACTGGAGAAAGTGTCCTGCTTTACTCCGCAGGCAAGCTTTGTCGCACTTTCCTGCGAAGGGCGCCCTGGCAGTCCGGTTTCAAAGACTCACTCCGGCGAAGGCAATGCGATCACAAACCGATGATTCTGCGAAGACCGATGTGACGTCTGGCGGCACATGGGAGCCCAGTTCGGAGCTTTCCATACCCCGTTTCTGAGTTTAGGGAAGCAGCAATTCATGGGCACATGTTGATCATCATCTCGCGACAGTGGCGCGCGATCTGTCGCTCTTCCTGTGTCGGAACAATCTGAATCTTGTCTGCGGTGAGCCCAAGAAGTTCAAGGCCGTTCGTAGCTGCGGATCGGACGCTATCACTGTGCTCTCCGATGCCCCCCGTGAAGACAAGAACATCCACCCCGCCCAGCAGCGCCATGTACGCCCCGATTGTCTTTCGTACAGAAACGGCAAAAACATCCAGGGCAAGACGAGCCTTTGGATCATTGGCGCGGGCGCGTTCTTCCAATGTCTTCACATCACTCTCGCCGGAAGAGAGAGCGAAAAGGCCGCTCTGATGATTTAGCAAATCTTCAAGCCTGTCGGCGTCGAACTTAGCATTTCGCAGAAGATAGAGGATGACGCCTGGGTCGAGGTCGCCAGAGCGCGTCCCCATCGGAATGCCGCCAGTGGGAGTGAGGCCCATTGTGGTGTCAATCGATATCCCATTTCGCAGCGCACAGAGACTTGATCCGTTGCCGAGATGCGCAAAGATGGCTCGTTCGGGAAGCTTCGCGCCAAAAATATGCACCAGGGACTCGTAGGAAATGCCGTGGAAACCATAGCGACGAATTCCCAAGTCAAAGTAACGCTGTGGGAGTGGCAAATGCGATGCGACTTCCGGAATTGTCTGGTGAAAAGCATCGTCGAAGCAGGCAAACTGCGCGGCCGAAGGGAAGATCGATTGTGCGGTTTCGATCAGCGATAGCGCCTGCGGGATGTGCAACGGCGCAAAGTGTATTGCCGAGCGCAGTTGATCCAGGAATTGTGGCGTGATGATTTGGTGGCTGCGCAGCTCGGGGCCGCCATGCACCACGCGGTGACCCACAGCCACGGGTGGGCTGGCGATATGCGCCGCTAGGCTTGCAGCGAGAGCGGCCAGGGCATCACTTTGCGATTCGTGGATCCTTTCGCGCTGCACCAGCGAAGTTCCGTCGGCAGCACGAATGTCGAAAGAGCCATTGCTGTGTCCAATACCGACGGCGCTTCCGGTCAGCAGAGGCTCTTCGTCGTTCGCCCCGCGGTAATAGACGCCGAACTTCAGCGACGATGAGCCGCTGTTCAGCACGAGAATCAGGCCGATCTTTTCAGCTGACTTTTCCACGCTGCCTATTTCGCCCATTTCCAGTTGCGAATCTCTTCCTTATCAATGCCCTCTGTGTGGGCGTAGTTGACGCTGTCGATGATCTGATCCTTCAGCCATTCTTTAACGTGCGCGCCGATCGTACGCAAGCCGGGAACGCGGTCGATGACATCGATAGCCAAATCGAAACGGTCGATCTGATTGATAATGGCAAGTTCGAGCGGTGTGTTGATGTTGCCCTTTTCCTTGTAACCGCGGACATGAATGTTTTCATGATTCGTACGGCGATAGCTGAGCTTGTGGACGAGCGAGGCATAGGAATGGAAGTTGAAGATCACAGGTTTGTCGGTGGTGAACAGAGAATCGAAGTCACGGTCGGAGAGTCCGTGCGGATGTTCGCTCGCCGGCATGAGGCGGAAAAGATCCACAACATTCACGAAGCGGATCTTCAGATGGGAGAAGTGCTTCTTCAGAATCTCGACCGCCGCGAGGGACTCCATGGTGGCGATGTCGCCGGCACAGGCCATGACAACATCGGGCTCCACGCCATCGTCCGTGGAAGCCCAGTCCCAGATGCCGATGCCCTTGGTGCAATGCGTAATGGCATCTTCCATGGTGAGGTATTGCAAGTGCTCCTGTTTGTCCGCGACAATGACGTTGACATAATCGTGCGAGCGGAGACAATGATCCGTCACACTGAGCAGGCAGTTCGCATCGGGCGGCAAATAAATGCGCACCACATCCGGACTTTTGTTAGTGACCACATCAAGAAATCCCGGATCTTGGTGCGTAAAGCCGTTATGATCTTGCCGCCACACCAGTGACGTGATGAGGATGTTGATGGAAGGCACCGGCGCCCGCCAGGAGACTTCTTTCTTGGATTTCTCCAGCCATTTGGCGTGCTGGTTGAACATGGAATCGATGACGTGTATGAAGGCTTCGTAACTGGAGAAGAAGCCGTGGCGACCGGTTAGCACGTAGCCTTCAAACCAGCCTTCGAGCGTGTGTTCGCTAAGCATCTCCATGACGCGCCCGAAGACATCGAGTTCGCCGCCATCGTCGTCTTCGGGCTTGTACTCGGCAAGCCAAGTTTTCTTCGAAGCGGAATAGATGGCTGTGAGCTTGTTGGAGGCGGTTTCGTCGGGCCCGAAGACGCGGAAGGAGTTCATGTTACGGCGCATCACCTCGGCAAGAAAGTGGGCGAGGACGTCGGTCGGTGGAGCATACGTTGTTCCCGGCGTCTTCACTTCGACGGCATAGTTGCGAAAGTCCGGCAGTTCGAGTTCTTTGCGCAAAAGACCGCCGTTGGCGTGGGGATTGGCGGAGATGCGCCGCGGCCCGGAAGGCGCAAGTTCCTGCAGTTCTGATAGGAGCGTGCCGCTCGCGTCGAACAATTCTTCCGGCTTGTAGCTGCGCATCCAGTCTTCCACGAGTTTCAGATCCTTCTTATTGGTGGCCGGGTGGGACACGGGAACCTGGTGCGCCCGCCATGAGCCTTCCACCCGGTGGCCATCCACTTCTTTCGGTCCTGTCCATCCCTTCGGGGAGCCTAGTACGATCATGGGCCAGCGCGGACGTGTAGGGTCGCCGGTCGAGCGGGCGTGCTGCTGGAGGGAACGAATCTCCAGGATGCATTGCTCGAGCGTGGAAGCCAGTTTCTGATGCATCGCGGACGGGTCATCGCCTTCGACGAAATGAGGCTTGTGGCCGTATCCGATCAGCAGCGATTCCAGTTCTGCCTGCGGTATACGCGCGAGGATGGTTGGATTCGCGATCTTGTAGCCGTTGAGGTGCAGCACGGGCAGAACGGCCCCATCGCGAATCGGATTCAAGAATTTGTTCGAATGCCATGAGGTCGCAAGCGGACCGGTCTCGGCCTCGCCGTCGCCAACTACGACGGTGACGATGAGATCAGGATTATCGAATGCTGCTCCATAAGCATGCGAGATCGAGTAGCCCAGCTCACCGCCTTCGTGAATGGAACCGGGCGTCTCCGGCGTGCAGTGCGAACCGATTCCTCCGGGGAATGAGAACTGCCGGAAGAATTTGAGCAGGCCCGCTTCGTCGCGGCTCTTGTCTGGATAAATCTCAGAGTAGTGGCCTTCGAGATAGCAGTTGGCAAGGGTAGCCGGTGCACCATGACCGGGACCGGAGATGTAGATCACATTCAAATCGTATTTCCGAATCAGACGGTTCAGGTGCACCCAGACCAAAGATTGGCCGGGATCTGAGCCCCAATGGCCGAGAAGACGGTTCTTGATATGCTCCGGCTTCAGCGGCTCTCGCAGCAGGGGGTTCGCACGAAGATAAATCATGCCCGCCGATAGATAATTGCAAGCTCGCCAGTATGCATGGATCTTCCGCAACTCTTCGGGCGCAAGGGGAGCCAATACTTCAGTGGTGCCAGCCATCAGATGTTCTCCGGCAATTCAGAATTAGGCCATCGCGAAACAATGCTAATACTTTACAGCTTAGAGCCATGGGATGAGGAGGGGTTTACGGTACGACGTAAGAAGATCGCCTCAAATCACTTCCTTCAGTCTGTCATGAGGATGTGAGCATTTGTTTGCCTTTCGCCTCGGTGAACACTCCAGTTGCGATCTAGGGGATGAATGCCGTGACTATTTGTGTGCGCGGAAACTGGCATTAGCTTGGCGAGTAAAGTCGCCAGTCTTTCCCCCGCCCCCACAGGCTCCATATTCGGTAGAGCTCGATTTGGACTGGCACCCGTCGCAGCCAAGGTTCCCCATTTCAATATGCGTCCGCAGTGAGCATGTGAATCCGCGTCGAATTTGAGGCCGTTTGTCCGATAGACGTTGGATGACCGTGCGAAATGATTGCCGAAAAGGGCGACCAGGGCACGGCCCCCAGCCAACAGAGTACATTTTGTGATATTTATGCGAAACCACAACCAAAACTCTACCAGGCTTCAGGGGGCCAGCTCGCCGGGTAGTACCGACAGGGCAGGTTTTTGATGGGTCGAAAGCACTATTGCAGCTTTGCCTACTTGCCTTTGGCTTGCCTCAGGATGTGGGTGCGCTTAACGTCTCCCTACCTTCCGCCTTCCCCGGCCAGCGAGGCTACGAACCCCGCTTCTTTGATATGGCGCCCCTCATTATGAGCGCCAGAAGGACCCTCCTGAACAACGCGCTGCTCAGCGCACGCTTCCTGTTTGCCGACCACATGCGAGTTATGGCGCGGCGGCTCGAATATAATGACGAGTGCCCATGACCCTGACCTCGGGGACGAAACTCGGCCCCTACGAAATTCAATCTCAACTCGGTGCGGGGGCGGCATCGGCGAAGTGTATCGTGCTCGTAACACGGGGCTCGGACGCAACGTCGCTATCAAAGTGCTGTCGGAGACGCTGGCTCGCGACACGGACCGTCTACGGCGCTTCGAACAGGAAGCGCGCACGATTGCCACGCTGAACCACCCCGATATCCTGGCCATTCACGATATCGGAACACACGAGAGGCGCGGCATTTTTGGTTAGCGAGCTTCTGGAAGGCGAGACGCTGCGCACGAAACTGGGATCGGGGGCCTTTCCACGTACGCACTGGATCTTACGAGCGAGTGGATTGGGGAACGAGTTCGCTTGAGGGTCACACGAAGATGACTGCCCAGGCCGACAGTGAACGCTTCCAGAGCGGCGCCAACCAGTATGCCGTCTACCTCGAGACGCCCGAGGGCCGGTTGCGCTCCGACTTGGCCTTTGCCAACCTGCAGGATTTTCTTCCCCGGCAGCCCCCACCTTCGTTGTGTGCGCTTGATCTCGGGTGCGGCACAGGAGCGACGGCGGTTCGCCTGGCGCGTCTTGGCATGCACGTTACGCTGCTGGATTCGTCTCCGGCGATGCTGGATATAGCGAAACGCACAGCCCAGGAAGCAGGAGTTACGGACAAAATTGTACTGCAACATGGCGACATTACGGGGTTGGCTAAATTGTTTGACACTGCATCGTTCGATGTAATTGTGTGCCACAACGTGCTGGAATATCTCGACGACCCGATTGCTGGGTTGTGCGGCGCGGCTCACGCCTTGCGGGATTCATCAGCGATACTGTCAGTCCTTGTGCGGAACCGGGCCGGCGAAGTATTCAAGGCCGCTATCCAAGCGGGTGATTTGGCAGTTGCGGAAAATAACCTCACCGCTGAGTGGGGACAAGAGTCTTTGTACGGAGGCCGGGTACGACTATTTACGTCGGATAGCTTGCAAGCAATGTTGAAAGCGGAATCGCTAGCAGTGATTGCCGAGCGGGGTGTACGCGTCCTTGCGGATTACTTGCCGTCGCGGATTTCTCGCAGCGCCGAGTATGAGCGGATTCTTGAGCTGGAGCGCAAACTGAGCAGCCGGCCAGAATATGCCGTAGTCGCGCGCTACACACAGTGCTTCGCACGTTTGCCTTGATGGTTGATGGAGAAGGGTCCATGAACAAGGTCGCCGGCAAATCTTCATCGATCCCATCTAGTGCGAGGGCGCCTGATGTGGCGATTGCGCTTGGGCTCGGGCTCACCAACGAGTGTAACCTCTCCTGCGCCTTCTGCTACCGAGATCCAACCCGCGCAGACCGTCTGTCCCTGGAACAAGTGAAATCAGTCTTGGAACGGCTACCCGTGCGCTCCGTGAATCTCGGCACTGGCGAGAACGGCATGCACCCAGACTTTAAGAGAATCCTGGCCTACCTGCGTACGCGACCGGTCAAGCTCACCATTACGTCCAACGGCCACAGCGTGGCTGTTCTTGATGATGACGAATTGCGCGCCTTCCACGACATCGAGTTTTCTCTCGATTACCCCACGCAAGTGGAGCAGGATGCACAGCGCGGACCCGGCAATTGGGTGCTCATCCGACAACAGGCGGATCGCTGTGTCAGGCTGCATGTGCCCATAACCATCATTGCGGTGATGATGAAGTCGAACTACCTGCGTCTGGCGGAGGTGGCGCGCGTAGCCAAACGATTCCATGCTCCTTTGCGCGTCAATGTGTACCAGTCCGTGCGGTCAGACCTGTATGCGCTGACCTACGAAGAGTACTGGGAGGGATTCCGGCGCCTCTTTGCTGAGACCGATGTAATAGCCATTGGCGAGCCGCTGGTTCGAGCGATGGCGGGTCTCCTGCCGCTCAGTGGGGGATGTGGCGTCAGCACAGTGCGGGTTACACCGCGAGCCACTACGCAACCCTGCGTTTACTGGCCGGGACCAGGGGAGCCACTCTCTGATTTGAGCTTCGTGGGAGCTGACATTCTGAGTTCTCCAGCTTTCGAGCAAGCCCGGACACTTCCAAAAGCCTGCCAGTCCTGCGAGTTCCGGGACTCCTGCCATGGAGGATGTGCTGGACGCCGACGTCTGCAAGGCGCGCTGCTTGAGCCTGATTCATATTGTCCGATCATTCGCGGGGAACGTCCACGTCTGGAGGTCCGCATGGCCGCCGCCCGCGATCTGCCGAAACTAAACAGTTGCTGCACCACCGTAGTGATTGCCAGGGGTGATTGACTCGTGAAGCCCAGTGAGGGGACAATCCGATGGTAATTCGCTCTATTCGAGTCGCAGTGCTCGAAGGGAATGACGCCACAAGAACTTCCAAGAAGCCGCGAGAACTGCCTCGCTTGACGGCGCTTGCGGCCATAGGCTATAAGCAGTCTTCCTCAGCTGCCTGGAGGCGCATGCACATCCGCTGCAATCACGGCTTCACTTGACGGTAGGTTCCTCGATGTCGCTCGGTCGTTGCGCTAATCCCTTTTCCAACGCTACTCATCAATCGGTGCACCCTCTCTGCAGAAAGAAGGAAGCCATGCGTTCTCAGCAGATTCGAATCAAGCCCATTTTTTTGAGCTTCGTGGCCGCCAGCGTTGCTACAGTAATCTCCGTCCGCGCGTTTGGTGGCGATGTCTCCGAGCCGGCGCAACCAAAGCAGGCGTCGTTCCAGGTAAGAAATGAATTCAAAGTGCAAGTACCGAAGGGGGCCAAGACGGTGCGCATGTGGTTCAGCGTTCCGCAGGAAGACGCCGGGTCTATGATTCATGAATTCAGTGTCGCCGCCGATTTTCCAGTCCGCTATTACCGGGACGATTGGGGAAATCGCGTAGGCTATGCGGAAGTCAACGCGCCCGCCGAAGGCCCGATCACCATCCGCGAAACGTTCGGACTGACGCGCACCGAGACGCGCAATGACATCGACCCAACCAGGACGCGTCCGCTGACGGATCAGGAACGGGCTGCGCTCTTCGCGTATCTCGAACCTTCGAGCCACATCATCATCACCGACCAGATTAAGTCCCTTTCCGCGTCGATCGTCGGGGGCGAAACCAACCCCATTCTCGCCGCTCGAAAGCTTTACAATTGGACTCTCGAAAACGTGGATTACTGGGTGAAGGACCCCGACCACCTGAAGGCCTCCCCGGTAGGCAGCACGGAATATTGCCTGCGGACAAGAACCGGAAACTGCACGGATTTTCATTCGCTTTTTGCATCGCTCTCCATGGCGGCCGGTATTCCCACCCGCATGGTCTACGGTTCGCTTCTAAAGCCTACCTTGAATGGCATCCCAATCGATGGAAGCTATCACTGCTGGATCCAGTTCTTCGCGCCCAACTACGGCTGGCTCCCTCTCGACGTTTCCCTCGCGAATATCTACGGCAAGGAGTTCCCAGTCACAGATAAGAATAAAAAGCTCGTCGAGCTAACGACGGCGACCGGTTACAAGGGTCTCGATCGAAGCAAAGTGGATTATTACTTCGGAAACCTCGATGAGAGACGCGTAACCTGGTCGATGGGGCGCGACTTGATCCTGCAGCCTCCGCAGAATGATGGGCCGGTGAATGCGCTTACGAAAATCTACGTCGAAGTAGACGGCAAACAATCCGCGGATTGGACCCGCGAATTCACGTATGCCGAGATCACGAAATAGTCGTTAGTCGTCGGTCGTTAGTCGTTGGCAATCGACCATCGACCAACGGCGAATTCAAAACTAGAATTCCTTTCAGCAAAGGAGACCACACATGAAACTTTGGAAACCTGATCCCACTTTTTACCCTTCACCGAAAATGGCGATGAAGGCGCCCCCGGAAAAGCTGGCATTTGTGGCCATGCTCAACGCGGAAAGTAATGGACGTCCCGACGCTCTGGGTGTCGTCGATGTGGACCCGGCGTCCACGACTTACGGCGGGCTTGTGAGCCGCGTGGACATGCCTAACTCCGGCGACGAATTGCACCACTTCGGTTGGAATGCTTGCAGCGCTTGCCTCTGCCCATACATGCCGCATCCGCATACCGAGCGGCGCTACTTGATCGTGCCGGGCATCAAGTCTTCGCGAATCCATATTGTGGACACGAAGCCAGACCCGCGAAAGCCGAAGATTATCAAGGTGATTGAGCCCAGCGTCCTTGCTGAACGTGCGGGCTACAGCCGGCCGCACACGGTGCATTGCGGTCCTGAGGGAATTTTCTGCAGCGCGCTTGGCTCGGCTACGGGAGAGGGGCCGGGCGGAATTTTCGTCATGGATCCGGACAGCTTTGAGATTTTGGGGAAATGGGAAATCGACCGTGGGCCGCAATTTCTTGCCTACGACTTCTGGTGGCATTTGGGCTTTGACACCATGATCTCCAGCGAGTGGGGAACGCCGAACATGGTGGAAAGCGGCGTCAACCCAGACATTCTTTTGAAGGGCGGCTACGGCCACTCGCTGCATGTGTGGGATCTGCGCAAGCGCCGTCACCTTCAGACATTGGATTTGGGCCCCGAGTACCAAATGGCTCTGGAGCTTCGTCCGGCACACGATCCCAGCCGCGCGTACGGATTTCTAGGCGTAGTGGTATCGCTGAAAGATTTGTCCGCTTCCATTTGGGTTTGGCATCGCGACAATGGCAAATGGGACATAACAAAAGTGATCGATATTCCCGCCGAGCCCGCCGATCCCGAAACCCTGCCGCCGCTGCTCAAGGGATTCAAGGCCGTGCCGCCACTTATCACCGACATCAATCTGTCGCTCGACGACCGCTTCCTTTATATTTCCTGCTGGGGAACCGGCGAATTTCTGCAATACGACGTGTCCGACCCTTTTCATCCTAAGCGGACAAGTTCCGTGCATCTGGGTGGTATCGTGCGCCGCGCTGGACATCCGAAGAAGCCCAGCACGCCCTTGAACGGCGGCCCGCAAATGGTGGAGGTGAGTCGCGATGGACATCGAGTGTATTTCACAAACTCGCTTTATGCAGCGTGGGACGCGCAGTTCTATCCGGACGGAATTAAGAGCTGGATGGTAAAGCTCGATGCCAGGCCCGAGGGCGGCATGGAGATCGACCCAAAATTCTTTCTTGAATTCGGGAATCTCCGCGGCCATCAAGTGCATTTGGAGGGTGGCGACGCCTCGTCAGACTCTTACTGCTACTCATGAACCATTCTCCGCTCTGGCCCTGGGCTGCGTTGTTTCTTCTCGGAGCCTACCACGGCGTCAATCCGGGGATGGGCTGGCTGTTTGCTGTCGCTCTTGGAATGCAGAAGAAGAGTGCCGCTGCAGTATGGCAATCGCTCGTGCCGATTGCCGCGGGACATTTCGTAGCGATCGGACTCGTAGTGGCCGCGGCCGCGATTGCTGGCGCAGTGCTGCCCTTGCGTTACGTCAAGATCGCCGCCGCTTGCGTTCTTCTTGCTTTTGGACTTCACCGGTTAATACGGAAAAGCCATCCACGTTGGGGCGGAATGCAAATCGGTTTTCGCGATCTGTGCATTTGGTCGTTCCTGATGGCCTCCGCTCACGGCGCCGGCTTCATGCTGCTGCCCATCTTGCTGAAAATCCCATCGCTCCACGTGGCCGCCGACGTCGGCGATTCTGCTCACCATCTCCACACGCTCGGTTTTGCCGGACCATGGACCGCGTCCATCGTCTTGCTTGTCCATACGCTCGGATATCTTCTCGTCACCGGGCTGATCGCGTTCGTCGTCTATGAGAAGCTGGGTCTCGACGTTCTACGAAAAGCCTGGGTAAATTTGGACCTGATCTGGGCCGTGGCGCTCATCGCCACCGCTGGCTTTACACTGCTGATTCCCACCTAGAGCAATTGCCCGAACGAACCGGTCCGTTTTATTGCGCTTTCATCCAGGTATCCGAGCCCGTCACCTTGACCGCCACATCCGTAAACCAAATCCGTATCGGCTTGCCATCGCCGTAGCCGCGACGATCGGTTGAGAGAAGAAGAGGACCTGCCTTTTCTTGGCCTCCCCAGGTTGCGCAGACAAGGCTCGGCTTCTTGGCCCCGCCGCGGTGGTAGACCCAATACTGGGCGCGGCCGTCTTTGTCGACATAGAATTCCCAGGTGTCGCCAGGCGTGTAACCGCCGCCTTCCGGTGGATACTTCACGGCGACCAACTCTGCCTTGCCGCTGCCCACGGGCAGGTTATAGGAACCGGCGTCGATCACGTCGGCGCTGGTGTCCCAATAAGCCCTCAAGGGAAACAGAAGCGTGTAGTTATCGTTGATGAAACCCGGATCGATGTCGTTTTTCACGGAGTCGGGCTGGCTACCAAGCTCGGAGCGCTTGTAGGTAACCTTAACCGGCTTGCCATCTTTATCCTTTGCTTCGTAGGTGACCTGGGTGGTCTTGGGTTCCCACTCCCAGGAACGGGAGGCATTGAATGCGCCGTATTCTATGTGCCAGGTGTAGCGGATCGCCTCGATCTTATCCCACGAATCGAGGCCATAGGTTTTAACCATCTTCTCGAAAATAGGCGGGCGCGTCTGTGCCCAGGAGGTTGAGGCAAGGACCAGCACTGTAAAAGCCAGAAAACGGATCATCGTTGCACGGCTCGCATTTGTCATAGAGTTCGCTCCTCGGTGAATTGAACGGATGCTGTGTAGGATGACAGTGTAAGGCTTCCGGATACAGGCGTCGACCGTGCACGCCTCTACCGAAAGCAGAGCAATGATGGGATCAGTGCCCCACACTGATTCCTACGGTTGAGATAGAAAAGATCGAATCGACGATTTCATCCGTGGTCACAATGGCACTGGCATGGTCCGGGATATTGAGGTCGAGAGCAGCGTGCATTTCGTCATCCGAGCGCGCAACTGGTCGGCCTTGCCTGGTACCAGAAGTTGGTCCACGGCGATCAGTTTCCAATCGCGGTATCCGGCCGGAATTGTGACGCCGTAGATCGGGGAGGCCTCTTCATCGGCGTGTGCGGATGCGCGGGCCATGAAGGCGACAAAAACCGGCCACCGTTGCAACTGCACAAGAAAGCGATCCGTTTCATAAGTGTCCCTCCTTCTGAATACGTTTATCCGTAAGCTGACAACCGTCTGAAATTACCTTCGCCCTAAGGCGTGACGTTCGATACTCCCTGCGAAGGCGACCTTCAAGCGCCGTGCAAATCGGCGATCACACTGAATGTTCGGACATCGAGTTTCCCGTCCAGAAGTGTCGCAGCGTCCGCAACAAAACGGCGGAGGACCGGATTCTCCCGATGTCTATTGAAATGTTCTTGCGAATCGTAGCGCTCGTAGAGGAACCACAAGGCGGGATCTGCTGTGGAGCGGTGCAGATCATAGATCATTGCTCCGGGGTCGGAACGGGATGCCAGAACGAACGCCCTAAGCC
The DNA here is from genome assembly GCA_963714225.1 of uncultured Acidobacteriaceae bacterium. Lineage (GTDB taxonomy): Bacteria > Acidobacteriota > Terriglobia > Terriglobales > Acidobacteriaceae > Sulfotelmatobacter. Next base: position 208,679 of record CAVQNY010000044.1, read on the forward strand.
GACCCGCAAGCTCTTCTTCCTTTCCAGCTCTGCTGCGTAGGAACACAGCGTTAGCAACGGACTCTGTCATGTTCGTTCTCCTCATCTATCGACAGGTTCGGCCCGCCGTGGTGAATTAAGCAGTGGATGTTGTGATGACGGGCAGGGCCTTCAAGATTCGGAGAGCGATTTTAGCAAAACTCTGGTGGCGTATCCACACCCACGCAGCTAGTCCGTCGAGGACCGGGTCACCGCCGGTCGTTTGAGCCGGCGAAACCCGATCATTGCAGCGGCCACTGCCACGGATCCGTATTCCAGCAGCATAATCCAGCCAGGAACCAACCACGGGCGACCAAGCGTGCGCAGGTGCCAAACGTAGTAGGTTGGGATAATGCTAACTGTCCAGATGATGATCGGCAGCGTCGAGGCCGACCGTAAAAACGGCAGCAGCCAGAGCAGATACCACGGATATACGACCGGTGCACATAGAAGCGATGCCGCCATCGGCCAAGCAAATGCGTCGGAAAACCATGCCACCGACTTCCTTCTCAGCCAGATTGCGGTGAGAAAGCCGACGAGCACTGCCAACCCAACTACAAGCTGCGGAGCCGCCACTCGCTCGAGCGTTGCAAACACCGGATCATTAAACCGGAAACTCTGCACGTAGGTACCGAGCGAGCCGATTGGAATCCGCCCGTGGTTGAAAAATGGTACGTATAGGAGTCCGACCACGACCGCCGCCGAAGCGCCGTCGCGCAGACGAACGCGCCTCCAGTAGAGTGGCAGCAATACAATCGGGAGCAATTTCACAGCAACGGCCAGCCCAAATGCCAGAGCTGCGACCGCACGCCAGCGCCGCCCTAGCGCGGCGACGGAAACCAACAGAAGCAGCACGCCGACAATATCGACGTGACCGCTGCCCGCCACTTCCGTCGCCAACAGTGGGTTCCAGGCATAAGCCAGAACCCAGTGCGCTCCTTGCTGACTGCTACGCAAGATATCGAGCAAAACGAGAACGATCGCCAAATCGCAAACTACAAATGCAACTTTCAGCGCAAAGATGGACTCATGAATCGCTGTTACGGCGCGGAAGAAAAGCTCAGCGCCCGGTGGATATGGGCTCGGTAAATCCGGGTTGTTCAGCGTGCGGGTCTCGAGTGTGTGCAATCCGCCAAGCGCAGGGTCGCTGGGAACGACAATATACGGGTTATAGCCGAGCCGCTGCACGCGGCCATCCCAAAGGTATCGATGAATGTCATCATCTGAACCCGGCGGTGTCAGCAGAAATGGAAGATGCCACAGAGCAGCCAACACGAGCCCCATGACGATGGCGCGGGGCGGGAATCTCGGCGTGGAGAAAAACTCACGAATGGCGAAGAGGTAGGCGACGCCAGCAACTGCCAGTGGAATGAGGAAGGACAGTTCACCCAGGCTGCTGAGCTTGCGTGAGCAGATCGTCAGGGCCACAAGCAAGACGACACCGAGAACATACAGCCTGCGGGCTGGCGTGAGCTTCACAGCTCTCCCGTGCCCGTCCGCAACTGTGCCCACTGTTTCAGCCATACCGCCGTTCGCGGCGCCCTGGTCGGCGCAAGCCGCAGTTCCGTCGCAAGCCGAGTTAAGTCACCCTCCACGTCGATGTCGTAGAAGGTATCCGTTAAGCCAACGGAAAGCTGCAATGCGCGGGCGCGCGCCAGTAGGACCTCAAGGGCGCTCTTCGTGCCCATACCGTCGCCATCGAACAGAGCTCGATGGGCAAGCTTGGAGCCTACGAGATAGTAGCCGCCATCCTCTGTCGGTCCAACAACCAGGTCGTGCGCGGTGAGTGTCTCGAACGCGCTCCCAAGAACCGAAGCCGGCAGATGCGGACTGTCGCTGTTGAAGGCAACGACGCGTTGCCGGCCAAGCGCTGCGAAGTGTGCAAACACTGAGGTCAGGCCTGCGGCAAGCCCCTCCCCTTTCTGTGCCACGACACTCACCCCACCTCGCGTCAACCGCGTGAGTTCTTCGACATCCGAAGCAGGGCACATAATGGCGACGTCCATCCTGCCCAATGAAGTGCCCAACGAAGAGCCTAACGACTGCGCTAGCGTCATCGTGTCGTCCAAAAGGCAATGATAGAACTCGGTCACCGCTTCCACCGTAAGGCTCCGAGTTAAACGGGTCTTGACCCTGCCCGGCCTGGGTGCTTTTGCCATGACAACCAGCGTGCGGCCCCCGTTAGGCGAATGTGCTGGATTCTGGCTGGAGGATTCCATAGAAGATGGTTGTGCCAGGACTCACGCCGGCCGCGGCATTCCGGCCCTTCGATGCCGAAAATAATAGCGCACTATCAGGGAGAGGATGAACCACGCCGCTCCGACCGTGCCCCTCAGCGTGCCGCTAATCTTCGATTTCCCGATGCGCGGATAATAGCTCACTGGCACCTCAACGATGCGGAATCCCGCGAGCGTACCTTTCAGAATTATTTCAACCGCCCAGCCGTACGTGTTCTCCTTGAGGTCAAGCCGGTGAAGGACATCTGCACGCCCGGCGCGGAAAGGTCCCAGGTCGCTTATCCTTAGACCATACAAAAGCCTGATCAGGACAGCCGCCAGGCGGTTGCCGAACGCAGCGTGCCAAGGCAACGCCCCACGAATGCTCTGCTTCCCCAGGCGTGAACCCAGCGTAATATCGGCACGGCCGTCAAGGATCGGAGCCAAGAGAAGCGGCAGCTCAGCCGGTCGATCGCTGTAGTCGCCGTCGAGGAACACCACAACGTCAGGGTTACTTGCACCGGCCAGTCCGGTCAGACAGGCGCGACCGTATCCGCGACGAGGTTCGTGGAGGACGCGGGCTCCCATCTTTGAAGCGATGTCGGGAGTCCCATCGGTTGAATTGCTATCTACAACCAAGACCTCAGTAACAATATCAGCCGGGAGATCAGCTAAGACGAGGCCGATGGACTGCGCTTCATTGTGCGTAGGAATGACGACCGACACTCGCACTTGATCTTCGCTCAAGTCACCACCATGGGGAGGACGGCCAGCGCCGCGCCAGCAACGCGTCGACGCCCCACGCTCGACCGGCCCGCCCCACCGCTAGCCCAAGCGATGCGAGCACCGGAACCAGTAGCTCCCAAATCCACGACGTTCCCCACTCAGATATCCAGAGGCTGCCGAGGTAAAGAAACGCTACAAAAGCGGCCGGGCGCGTCAGCAGACCTATGACCAGCAGGATCCCGAGACCGATCTCGGTCACCGCCTGCATAGGAGCCGCCATCGCGGCGTGACTCGCCGCCAAACCCATGACTGCCTTCCACGCGGCCGGCGAGTGACTCGCCTTTATGTAATAGTCGATCAGGCCGGCGTAGCCCGCTGGAGTGTAGAGACCCTTTCCCAGATTCTCGAAGAAGACCCATACAAACATTGCGCCGATCGTGAGACGAACGATTGCCAGCCCACTTGCCGCAGGCAGTTGGTTGGCCACATTTTGCGTTGGGCTCGCATTCGTCATTATCGTAATCTCTTGCCCGCGGATGCAGGACCGGTTTGCGAAGGCCGCAGCTCGTTCATGGGTCCAGAACCGCTTGGCTTTGTCTCCGAAGCAGAGATCAAACATCTTAAGCCATTCGGCCCGAAACCGTCGATCAGTCCGGACATCGCTTTCGAGCTTGCAGCTGTCGCGAGAAATTGTAGCAAAGACGGCCTCATATCTGTCGAATATTGGTCTCAATCGTGTCCACTACCTCGTCGATTCGACCGGAGAGGACCAGTTTCCCCATGGTCAGTCCGAACCCCACGACCATTTCGGGGTCGATATGGGAGGGCAACGAAAGCGCATTTGGGTCGGTCACGACATCAATGAGCGCCGGACCGGAATGCTGAAGCGCTTTCTTCAGTCCTGAGGACACATCGGCTGGGTTTTCGATTCTGGCACCCATCATGCCGATCGCCTCGGCAAGCTTCGCAAAGTTTGGATTCTTCAAGTCCGTCTGATAGTCGGGTAGTCCCGCGACTTCCATCTCGAGCTTTACCATTCCAAGAACGCTGTTGTTAAACACGACAATCTTGATTGGGAGGTCGTACTGTGTCAGCGTTAACAAGTCACCCATGAGCATGGCGAGGCCACCATCTCCCGCCATTGCGATTACCTGTCTTCCGGGATAGGCACATTGTGCACCGATGGCTTGAGGGAGTGCGTTTGCCATTGACCCGTGGGTGAAGGATCCGATCAATCGCCGCTCCTTGGTAGCTCGAATATACCGGGACGACCAGACGTTACACATGCCCGTATCAGCGGTAAAGATCGCGTCGTCTGCCGCGATTTCACTCAGCGCAGCCGCGACAGGTTCAGGGTGCATGGGTCTCCGTTTTCCGACATGATTTACGTAGACATTCAGCCGCCGAAGTGCCTCTTTGTGTTTGGCGAGCATCGCGTCCAAAAACGAGCGGTCTGACTTAACTTCTACCATCGGCAGCAGCGCGCGGATGGTTTCGCCCACATCGCCCCACAATCCGAGATCCAGTTTGCTCCGCCTGCCCAAATTGTCGACCCTGATGTCAACCTGGACAATCTTGGGCTTTGTCGGCAGGAATTTGTCATATGGAAAATCAGTGCCCAAAAGCAGCAGCAGATCGCATTCGTGCATCGCCTGGTAGGCCCCGCCGAATCCAAGCAATCCGCTCATTCCCACGTCAAATGGATTGTTGTACTCGACGAACGGTTTCCCCCGGTACGAATGCCCGACGGGAGATTTCAACTTATCAGCGAGAGCGACCACCTCGTCGTGGGCGTCGGCGCATCCAACTCCGCAGAAGAGAGCCACTTTCTTCGAGGAATTCATCAATTCCGAGAGCTGCGCCAATTCCTTTTCACAGGGACGAGTCATCGGCCTATGGCCTGCCACGGAACGAGAGGAACCATCCGATGGTATCTCCATCCCAGCCACGTCGCCGGGCAACACGATCACGCCTACTCCACCTTTTCCAACCGCATTCTGCACCGCTATGTGAAAAACACGCTCAAACTGTTTCGGATTCGAGATCAGCTCGCAATAGTGGCTGCATTCTTTGAAAAGAATTTCCGGATGAGTTTCCTGAAAATATCCGGTGCCGATCTCACTGCTCGGAATATGCGACGCGATCGCGATTACCGGGGCATTGCTGCGATGGGCATCGAAAAGTCCGTTAATCAGGTGAAGGTTGCCGGGGCCACAGCTGCCCGCGCAGGCCGCGAGCTTCCCGCTCAATTGGGCTTCGGCGCCGGCTGCAAACGCGGCCGTTTCTTCGTGGCGCACGTGAATCCATTTCACCTTGCCGCTTAGGCGCAAGGCATCCGTAACTGGATTCAAGCTATCGCCCACGACGCCGTAAATTCTTTCGACGCCCGCCTCGACAAGTCTGCGAATTAACTCATCTGCCACTCGATGTGCCATCGCTTATATCCTCTCTGAGATCCTGTCCCCTACTTGCCCGTTACCTCGCGAATCACGCGCAGATAATTCTCGCCCAGGATCTTCTTCACATCGCGCTTCCTATATCCGCGTTTCAGCAGCACCGCGATCAGCGCCGGCATCTTCGAAACATCGTCCAGTCCGTTGGGCGGCCCGGAGATCCCATCGAAATCGCTCCCGATTCCCACGTGATCGATCCCCGCAATCTTCACGGCGTGGTCGATGTGATCCGCCACGTCCTCCACCGTCGCCGCCACTTTCACCCGGTTCCCGAACAGCTTCCGCACATCCTCCGCCGCGTAGTCGTCCAGCGCCCGTCCAGTCAGCAAAGGGGCATGCGTCTCAATCTTGATCGCCGCTCGCAACGCCTCCGCATCTTTCGGATTGATAAAACCCTCCCCGAAGCTGATCCCGATCACCCCGCCGTTCTTGGCGAGCGCCCACAGCATTTCGTCGGTCACGTTGCGCGGAACATCCGAAAGGGCCCGCGTCGACGAATGCGAAACGATCACCGGCTTGGTCGTGACCGCGAGCGCGTCGTAGAACGTCTTGTCGGAAACATGGGAAACATCCACCAGCATCCCCAGTCGGTTCATCTCCCGCACAACTTCTTTGCCGAAATCCGTCAGTCCGTTGTGCTCCGGCTTGTCCGTCGACGAATCCGCCCAGTTGTTGTTGCGGGAATGGGTCAGCGTCATCGACCGTATCCCCAACTGGTAGTACATGCGCAGCACCCGCAGATCGTCGTCGATCGTGTGCCCGCCCTCGACCGTTAGAAATACGGCGATCTTGTGCGCCCTTACGATCCGCTTGATATCGGCCGCCGTCGTCGCCAGTTCGACTTGGTTCTTGTGCGTATCTAGCACCGATTGCATCGCGTCCCGCAGGTCCAGCGTCCTGCGCACCGCTTCCGCACCCGGAAAATATACGGGAACCCACAGCGCGAAAAACGGTGCGTGCGTCCCGCCCTGGCGCAGCCGCGGAATGTCCACGTGACGTACGTCCCACCGTTTGCCCAGATCTTCACCCATTACCAGCACGCGCTGAACCGTGTCGATGTGGCTGTCGATCCCGATCGCCTCCGCCGCCAGCTTCCGCGCTGGGCCGGGGATCTCTTTTAGCTCTAGCTGTTCATGGAAAGATTCCATGCGGGTATTCATTTTATTGTCATGCTCGTATGACTTCCGCCTACCGGAATGTTGTGGCCTCTTGCGACGCAAGGGCCGCCATTGGACTCACTGCTGATTGGTCGATCAATTCGCGCGAGGGGCCGAACTCAAAAAGCACAGCGTCAGCCTGGTCGGCTGTGTCGGCGATACTGGAGAGTCTAGAATGACGATCCGATGAAAATCAACCCGGAGCATGCCGCTGCGCGCGTCTAGGTCCGGCGCGGCCTGGTTCCATGTGGCTTCGGCGTCAGCCCGGCTTAAATCCCGGTTAGCCGGGTGAATACCTCGTCGCTTTCCGTCCTCTGACTCTTTCTCGCCGGCATCTGGCATGTGGGCCGCGATATATTCCAAGCCGGCAACCGATGGATCCGTGCCCGCTTCCGTGATTATCGCTCCGCGTAGCTGTGAGCGACAAGAATGCACGGTCCATCTTGCCGTGCGAGGATACGCTTCACGGCGGTCACATCATCCTGGAAGGACCGTCTCTGGCTCTTGGACGATGCTGACGTTTTAGCCATCCTTGACAAGAATGTCGTAGACGCCTCTCCAGCCGGAACCATCTGCTCAGGCGCCGTGAACCACAACGATATTCCGTACGGAAAGATCATCGCAACCCAATGATCTGAAACGGGCAACACAAAATTCTTTTCAGGGGGCAATGGCCGAAAAAGTTGCCTGACTTGCCGCCATGTCTGGCTTCCTGTTAGTCTCACGCCCGATGAAACTCCCGGCGTTGGTTCTGATTCTTGCAGCTTCCACTCTCGCGTTTGCCCAGGGCTCCACGAACTCGGGAACGCATTTTGTTCTGGAGAAGAACGTCCCGGTGCCCATGCGTGATGGCGTGGTTCTGCGAGCGGATGTAATGCGCCCAGCCGAGGGCGGCAAATTTCCCGTACTGGTGTATCGGACGCCGTACGGGAAAGACGACGCGCAGCGGGAGTACACAACTTTCAAGCATGCCGCCGAGCGCGGCTACGCCGTCGTAATCCAAGACGTTCGCGGTCGGTATCAGTCGGATGGAGATTTCCGTCCTTACGAAAATGAGGGACGCGACGGCTACGACACCATCGAATGGTCTGCCGGCCAGCCCTGGTCGACTGGCGCGGTGGGAACGTTTGGCCTTTCCTATCCTGGTGCGGTGCAATGGCTCGCCGCCGTTCAGACCCCCCCTCACTTGAAGGCCATGGTCCCGGCCATGACATTCTCTACGCCGCAGAACTTCTTCTACGCGGGTGGTACATGGGACATGTCCTGGATCGACTGGATTTGGAACGACATTGCCTGCGATACTCGCGCGAAGAAAAACTTGCCAGGCCCGCGCACTGACGAAGAGGCTCTCGCTACCTGGAAACAGGAAGGGGAGACGATGTTGAATACCCTGCCCCTGTCTGACCTGAAGCCTCTGCAGCAGGTCGCCCCGTATTATTTCAACTGGTTGCGACGTCCGCCGGAAGATCCGTGGTGGGACTGGAGCGAACTGCGAGACAAGTATTCTCGCACAAGCGCTGCTGTCCTCAACCTTTCGGCCTGGTATGACGACAATTATGGCCCTGAAGGCGCGACTACCAACTATGCCGGCCTGCGGAAGGCCCGCGCGGGAGAGAAGGACGCTCACACTCATCTTCTACTTGGACCGTGGGTTCACGGCGTGGACAACACCGAAAAAACACGATCCGGGGAGCGTGAGTTCGGCCCGACTGCGGCGATCGACTACGACAACGTCGTTCTGCGCTGGATGGATCACTACTTGAAGGGTGTAGACAACGGCGTGGACCGCGAAAAGCCGGTGCGCTACTTCGTCATGGGACGCAATCAATGGCGGGATGCAGATCAGTGGCCACCCGCGGCGAGGGAGATGCCGTTGTTTCTGGCTCCGCAGACCGACAGCGCACGTTCCGGTCAACTGCAAACTACGCCCTTCGACAACAAGGACAGCTTCAGCGAGTTCGTATCCGATCCGGCCAGTCCGGTCGTGAACCCGTACGATTCCTCGGGCGCTCACGATTATCGCAAGCTGGCTGATCGCGCCGATGTCCTGACCTTCGATTCTTCGGCGCTGCAGGAAGACACCGAAACGACAGGTCCGATCAAAGCACGCATCTTTGTTTCCTGTGACTGCCGCGACTTCGATCTGTGGGCCCGGCTTCTGGACGTCTCCCCGGATGGAACGGCGATCAACCTGATGAGTCCGGGGCTGGATGTCCTGCGGGCGAGCTATCGCGACCTCAGCCGGGGCCGACAGTTGCTCTCACCTGGACAAACTTACGAATTGAAGTTGGAAAGCCTGATCACCAGCAACGTGTTTCTGCAGGGACATCGGATCCGCCTGCAGATCTCGGCAAGCTTCACTCCGAACTTTTCACGCAACCTCCAGAGTGGAAAGTCGGAAGTGAGCAGCGCAGAGATGAAAAAAGCGAATATTCGAGTGTTTCACGATGCCTCTCACCCCTCGCAAGTCCTGCTGCCCATTATCCCGATCACCAGGTAGATTCTGCGCCGGCCTGGCGCGGTATACTGCCCCATTCCTGAGTTGCGGCGGAAGCTTGTTCCGATCGCGAATGATTCGTTTTTGCATCTTTGTCTTCTACTGTGCCTAAATTGCCAGGCGCAGCGCGAGCCGGTGCTCAAGCAAATTGACCTCCCAAATGCTTATTACTATCGCGAGATGTACGTGCCTCAGCTCACTGGCGGGCCAAGCGCAGGGGCTTGGTCGCCGGATTCCGGAACGCTGATTTACTCGATGGCAGGATCGCTGTGGCAGCAGGATGTGGGAGCATGATAGCCGAGCAACGGACGAACGCGACACATTGGGCTCCGTCCAGGTGCATTCCCATCGCCTTCAAACGGGGGATGCTGACAGCGAACTCGCTGCAAGTCAATGATTTACAGGCACTCTGCCCGAACCCAGCCGAGCCAGAAAAAAATCCGCACTGCGATTGAGCCGTTTGGCTCAGCGATTCCGCGTATTGAGATAAGGGCGAAAAACAACGTCCTCAAAATCGGAGTCTGGCAACGGGGTGCAGCCATGAACAGAAAACCGATCATCGTATTTGTGCTTGCAATGGGAGTCGCGTTGGCCGCTCAGGCGGCGGTGTCACATCACCGCGCCGCGATCATCGGTCGAGCAATCTTGCAACATCTCAGGACGACGCCCGCCGCAAACGAGGCGGCGGACTCTTCAAAGGCAGAACCTGCCGGCTCTACGGCAGCCACGGGCGCTGCAACCACCGCCGCACAAGCCATCGAGGTTCCCGCTGGAACCACTCTCACCATTCGCCTAGGCGAGAAGCTCGGCTCCAAAATCAGCCGGGTGGGCCAAAGCTTTTCAGCTATGTTGGATCACGATGTCGTCGTCGACGGTCACACCGTGATTGCCGCCGGCGCGAGTGTTAACGGCGAAGTCGCTTTCGCACGGCCGGGTGGAGCACTGGTGGCCGGGCCCAATCTGCAAATCAAACTAACCTCGGTAAGTGTCAAAAATGCCGATCTGGCAGTCGTGACTTCGATCAGGAGTTTCGGCCCAACGGTCAAAGGCAAAAAGAAGGTGGGCAGAATCATAAAGGGTTTGATCAAGCACGGATCCATGGGATGCACGTTCACAGCAAGTCCAGAAATCTGCAAGGATTTGATCCAAAAGGCGACAGGCCAAGAGAAAGAAGTCCTTCTCGCTGATCAGTCCGCTTACAGCTTCACCTTGCGGCAGCCTCTGGACATCCAGTAGAAGTTCTGGGTGATGCCTCAGAAACCAGCTCGGCTGGTCTATCGGCGACTCGGAAGTCATGCCGGGTTTGTCGCCATCCCACGCAATGACCCGACTCTAGAGCCGCAACGGCCGAGAAAGCCCAGAGTCAAGATGTCGAGAATTAATAGAAATTAGCGCCTCAAGCAACTTCTTCCGCCGGAGAAAAAACTTCGATCTTGTGACTGCGCGCTGGACATGCGGTCACATCGAAACCCAATAAGCCGCTTCGGAGGTTCCAAACTGACCACTCTAAGCCCCAGAATCACCATTCGCGCGTTGCGCGAGGCTGCCAGGCGATTGGCTTATTGGTTCTTTGTCGCCCCCCGCCAACACCATACAGGTGGATGCAGCTTTCGCGATTCGCCGCTGTTTATCATCTGTAAAACTTGAATTTCAACCATTCCCTACATTGTGCCCGCGTGAGAGAACCAGCGCTTCAGCGGTCAAGAGCGATTTCCAGACGGGACGCACAAAATTGATCTTCAACTATAATGTCTTTCCGACTTCGTGAGGAGGGGTTTCGGAGCTTGGTATCATGATGCTCATACCTCTCCCGCCAGCAATCATCGGCATCCCACCCCTGCAGCTCTGGCTCGCAAAATGGGACCTTCAGCTTATCGAGGCGCTCCTGCTAATTCCAGTGGTCGCGATGGTTCTAGCGCGTCGGAGGAGGACTACGCCTTGGCTGGTGAATAGCTCATTCGCTAAACTGGCGCGCAGAGAGACGCTTTCTGTCTTTGCCGTCGGTTTCGTGTCCCTCTCTATTCGAGCTGCTCTGCTTCCCATCCTCGGCATCCCGCAACCAGTAACACACGACGAATTCAGCTACTTGCTCGCTGGTGATACCTTTGCCCACGGACGTTTGACGAATCCTCCTCATCCCCTGTGGGTTCATTTCGAAAGCTTTCACATCATTCAGCAACCGACCTACATGTCGATTTACCCTCCCGGCCAAGGATTGCTATTGGCGCTAGGCATGCGTTTGGGGCACCCGTGGATTGGCGTACTGCTGGCGACTGCATTGATGTGTTCCGCTCTCTGCTGGATGTTGCAAGGTTGGCTGCCACCCCCATGGGCCCTGCTGGGAGGATTGTTGGCTGTATTGCGGATTGGAATCCTAAGTTATTGGATGAACAGCTACTGGGGTGGCTCCCTGCCCGCGTTGGGAGGCGCGCTAGTCCTTGGGGCCTTGCCTCGGCTCAAGCGGCAAGCGCGAGTTCCTGATTCCCTTCTTATGGCACTGGGATTGGTCATCCTCGCCGAGACGCGTCCATACGAAGGATTTGTTCTCAGTATTCCGGTCGCCATCGCAATGCTCGTGTGGCTGGCAAGATCCAGGCCAAAGGTCCCTCAAATCTTTCGCCAAGTGGTCCTGCCCATGATTCTGGTGCTCGTAGCAGCCGCTGCGGCTACAAGCTACTACTATTACCGTGTCACCGGTAATCCATTTCGCATGACTTACCAAGTGAGCCGGGCTACATTTGCGCGGGCACCGTATTTCCTGTGGCAAGAGCCACGGCCTATACCAGTTTGGCGTCACTCCGAGATTCGCGAGTTCTACGAATGGGAGTTTGGCGTGTATCAGGAGGGCCGCACTCTTCCCGGTTTTCTGCTCCATTGGCAAACCAGGTTGCTGATGATTTGGGCTTTCTACGTTGGCCCGGCTTTAACCATTCCTTTGCTAAGCTTTCCGTGGATTGTGCGCGATCGCAAAATGCGCTTTCCAGTTTTTGCGCTCGGCTTTTTTCTCTTCGGCCTGATGTTAGAGACATTCTTCTACGATCATTACTTCGCGGCGGCCACAGGCCTGCTTTACCTGATACTTATCCAAGGCTTGCGCCACTTAAGAGTTTGGCGATGGCAGCGAAGGCCTGTGGGCCGCGATCTAGTGCGGAACATCCCGCTTGTTTGCGGCGCGATGGTGTTGTTGCGCGTCTGCGCAATTCTGGCACACGCTCACATTGAGCCTCGATGGCCCCGAGGCAATCTGGATCGCGCCCACGTTGTGAGTGAGTTGGATAGCCTGCCGGGACAACACCTCGTGATCGTGCGCTACGCCCCGGACCATGATCCGAACCTGGAATGGGTATACAACGCCGCCGACATCGATCACGCCAAAATCGTGTGGGCGCGCGACATGGGCCAAGGCGACAATCTGGAACTGCTGCGATATTTCAGCAATCGCAAGGTTTGGATCGTAGAGCCTGACGCATCGCCCATCCGCATCGGTGGGTCGTAGTGGTGAGGTATAAAAGGAGAGAAAGGAGAGAGAAAAAAGAGGGAAAAGAGAAGAAGATATATAAAGAAAAGAAAAGAACTCAAGAGAGTGATGAATCGAGAGAAGGAAATGTATAGAAGATGGGAGAAAAAAATGAGAGGGAAAGAAAGTATAAGAAAAGCGACAACGGAAGAAGGATGAAAAAACTGGAGAAGAGGGAGTGCGAAGACGGGAAGAGAAAAAATATCAACAGCTCGAGCTATGCGAGAGATACGCAAAGCAGAGAGGAAGGAGCTGTTGGAGGAAAGCCGGAAACAAGCGCACCAAATAATACGGAAGATAAAAAGGATGGGAAAGATAAGAGAAGAGATGATGATAGAGCTGATAAAGAAAAAGAATAGATAAAGAAAGAAGAGAAAAATGTGGAAATACAGAGGGATAGAGAAAGAAGACGAGAAACAGCGAGCGAATACTGATACATGAAGGGCAACTGCAGCGTACCAAGAACAGAGGCAACTACGAGGACTCAAAGAAAAACATAATCATGATATGAAGATAATCTTAAAGAGTGCGACCAGTAAGGCAAGGAGCCGCTAGGGAGAGTTGTAAGAGATATAAGAAGAATTGCTGAAGAAAGGGATGAAGAAAGAGATGGAGAGACTGACTATGGCGAGAAAGATAGCGGCGATCTGTATTAACGTATGGAAGAAAGGAGCGAGTTTCGACGCTAACCAGTTGAAAGGAAAAGCAGCTTGAGCGTGTAGGAACGAGAGACCGTACTAAACCGAGGGGATCATCCCGTCGCTGCCAGTCGGATAATTCGAGAAGCGCTCGGATAGAGGGAGAGTATCCACTTCTGTAGCTATTTTGTGTGCTTCGGCACTGAGTCTCAAGATAACTCTATGCCCCCTCGGACAACCGAACAAAGCTGTAGCCACGAGTCTCAGATAGAACGATGGTTGACAACGAGCAACCAGGACAGCGAGAGAGACACAGAGAACGGGGGGGGAAACGGCGATCGTCTGTTGCGGTGGCCAAAATGGGCACTGGCCGTTGGCGCTGTGGGCGCGGGGTTGCGCTTGAGACAGTTCTTTTCCTGCCGCTCCCTCTGGTACGACGAGGCTCTGTTCGCGCTGAACGTTTTGCACCGTTCATTCAAAGGATTGTTCCAGCCTCTTGACTATCACCAGGGTGCTCCAGTTGGATTCCTGCTGCTTGAAAAGCTCTCCACCCTACTGGCCGGCAAAGGCGAACTTGCGTTGCGCACGATCCCATTACTGGCCGGCATCGTATCGCTGGTTGTCTTTTATGAAGTGGCCAGATTGTATTTGTCCGCAAAGGCGGTGCCGATTGCTTTCATCTTGTTCTCGCTGAGCAAGAGCCTGATCTATTACTCCTCCGAGGCTAAGCAATACTCCACCGATGTGCTGGTTACCCTCGCCCTGCTTCACCTAGTGTTCAAGCTTTCCGAAGGCTCCCTAAGTCGGCGGAAGCTTTTCGATGCTAGTGGCGTAGGCGCCTTGGCGATCTGGTTTTCTCATCCGGCTAGTTTTGTGCTCGCGGGAGCTGCAACTGTGCTCATCATTGACAGTCTTTTGGCAGGCAACGCTCAAAAGCTCCGACGGCTGATGTGGATATTCTTCCCTTGGGCGGGTAGTTGGGCCCTCTGTTACTCGGTCTCCCTTCGATTTCTCGGCGGCAACACTGTTTTGCTGGACTATTGGCGTGGGACCTTTCCCCCTCACGCCCTTTCACAGATCGTCCCCTGGTTGACCTATAGCTTCTTCGCTGCCTTCGAGAATCCGGCTTCGCTGAATGCCGTACTGGGCGCAAGTTTGTTCATCGCCGGGTGTGGTCAGTTGTTGCGACAACGCAAGCGCAGTCTCGGATTTCTGATAGCACCCTTGGTGGTGTTGTTTCTCGCTTCGCTGCTGCACCGCTACCCTTTGTACGGAAGATTACTGTTGTTTGTTTGCCCAATTCTCCTGTTGGTGGTTTCAGAGGGTGCGGTCTGGGCGTACAACACAAGTCGGCGGCTGTCGCCAATGCTAGGGATTGCACTTCTGGCTCTGCTGCTGGCGAAACCAGTGTATCTTGCGGCAGACGCTCTGATTCAGCCGACGCGACCAGACGACATAAAGCGGGCAATTCAATACATCCGAAAACGTCAACAGCCCACCGATGTCTGGTATGTATACTATGGCGCAATCTACCAATTCATTTATTACAGAGAGCTGTACAATTTTACTGGCAGCGTACGGTTTGGGGCCGAATGTGGCAGCGATCCGACTTGCTATGCTGCTGACCTCGCCCCACTTCATCGCGATGGTCGCATTTGGGCTCTGCTATCCCATATTCTGACCCACGACGGCGTAGATGAGGGAATTGTGTTGCAGGATCAGATGGACAGCCTGGGCGCGCGGTTGAATGGTTATCGCACTTCCGGGGCGCGGGCTTATTTATACGATTTCGGCCGTCCAACCGAACCACCGACCCGCCGTGATTAGCGGAGTTCGCAGAGCCTGCCAACCAAACGGGTCGCCAAGCCGCCCCCTGAACGAATCGTCCGACATTTTTGAAAGACAGACATGGCATAATGCAGCGTAATGATACGGCCCAGGAGCTGGAACGATCTTGCAAAGTGGCAGAAGATAGTCAATATTCTCTGGATAATTGCTGTGTGCCTTTTGTCCTCTTGGCGTTATTATGCAAACCTTCTGAAGCGTTTCCCCCATGACTGCGTTCTTCTGTGGTCCTTCTCCTTGTCTACCGTTCTGTTTTCTGCAAACTGAGTAATTGAGACCTGGCCTTATACACAGAAAGAGACCTTCGTGGGTTGGTATTCCAATTTCTTCTTCATCTCGGGGTTCTGTAGCATTCTTTACGAACTGGTCTGGCTGCGCTTGTCCATGGCGCAATTCGGGGTTACCACCGCCATGGTTTCCATCGTGCTGTCGGTTTTCATGGCTGGACTGGGTTTGGGTTCGTGGGCCAGTGGGGCATTGATACGCAGGCATGGGGGAAGAATCGGCTTCCCAACTCTCCGCCTTTACGCTGCGATCGAGCTGCTGATCGGCACCTCGGGAATCCTCGTTCCCTACGAGCTTAATCTGGGACACAGCATCCTGGAAAGGTCGGGATCAACCTCATCCACGCAATATTACATCGTCTCCGGCATCTGGGTCGCCTTGACGTTGATTCCCTGGTGCGCGTTGATGGGAGCAACCATTCCGGTCGCAATGCTGGCGATCGAGCGCGCGTTTCCCTGGGAATCTTCGCGGTCATTCAGCTATTTGTACACCGCCAACGTGGCCGGCGCGTTAGTGGGAACGGTCCTCTCTTTGTTCTTGATCGAGCTGCTGGGATTTCACGGGACGCTGAGGGTGGGTGCTGCTTCGAACGGCCTCATCGGGGTTCTGGCGCTGATGGTATCGAAGAGTGTTCGGCGGACGGAAGTCGGAGAACAGCAGCAAACCGCCAATGAAAGAGTCCCAACTTCAACCGGAGAGGGTTCTCTACTCGCCTTGCTGTTCGCCACCGGGCTCACGAGCATGGGCATGGAAGTGGTCTGGGTCCGTCTATTCACGCCCTACATCGGAACCGTGGTATACGCCTTCGCGTCCATCCTGGCCATCTACCTGACTGGGACTTTCGTTGGATCGCGCATCTACCGCAGCTGGAAATCCCAGCGTGTGAGTGAAAGTAGTTTGCCCTGGACGCTGCTGGCTCTTTTCTCATTGTTTCCGCTGGTGGCGGCCAGACCCCATATTGATCTCCCCGGCTCACTGCGGCTGGTGTTGGGCATCGCACCCTTCACGGGCCTGCTCGGGTATCTGACCCCCATGCTGGTCGACCGCTGGGCGGGAGGCAATCCGGCTAAGGCCGGGAAGGCCTACGCGGTGAACGTCATCGGCTGCATCCTTGGGCCCCTGCTGGCCGGCTTCGTGCTTCTGCCGTGGATGAGCGAGCGCTGGGCGCTGGTGTTGCTCTCGCTGCCATGGCTGATCATGGGCGTTCGCCCCATGCTTCGGTCCGCCTCGGCTGGTTTCGCCCCGTGCATTGCGTCTTACCTATTGTTGCCGCTGGCTTTGCTGCTCTTTCTGGCAAGCTGGGGCTCTGAAAGGCAGTACGGCGAAAGCAGTAAGGTGCTGCGGGATTCGACCGCCACCGTGATCGCGACCGGAAGTGGCATGAACAAGTTGTTGTTGGTCAACGGCTACACCATGACCACCCTGACGCCAATTACCAAGATGATGGCGCATCTCCCGTTGGCTTTCCTCGACCGTCCTCCCCAAGATGCCCTCGTCGTCTGCTTTGGCATGGGGACAACGTTTCGCTCGCTGCGCTCCTGGGGAATTCCGGTCACCGCTGTGGAACTGGTTCCCAGTGTGCCGCGCTTGTTCGGCTATTTCCACAGCGATGGCCCCGCGATTCTGAGTTCTCCTTTGTCCCACGTGGTGATCGACGATGGCCGCCGCTACCTGGAGCGTACGCCGCAGCAATACGACGTAATCACGATCGATCCTCCACCGCCAGTGGAGGCCGCCGGTTCGAGCCTGCTCTATTCCGAGAATTTCTACTCGGTCGTCCGGCAACGTCTTCGCCCGGGAGGCGTTCTGCAGCAGTGGATACCGTCTGGCGATGCGGAAGATTTGGCAGCCGTGGCACTCGCCCTGCGCCGATCGTTCCCCTACGTCCGCGTGTTCACCTATCGACCAAATTGGGGATTTCATTTTCTCGCCAGCGACCGTCTCCTTCCCAATCGCACTGCGAATGAATTGGCCCAGCGCCTGTCGGACCCTGCAGCGGTCGATTTGGTAGAGTGGGGCCCGCAACCCACGGCGGAAGGCCGCTTCGCAAGTATCCTGCGCAACGAAATGCCCATCGATCAGCTCATTTCGGCATCTCCCACCACCCCCGCTCTGAGCGATGACCGTCCCATCAACGAGTACTATGCTCTGCGCCGGTAATGATGGATGTAAATCGCGTCCGTCAGCGCTAGTGTCAATTGAGGAACGGCTGATTTAGGCGACAGATTCAAGCGTGGTACTGTGCCTCTAGCGAGGGTGGGTCGTCAGTGACGACGATCACCACTTAACGCCCGCAAGCGGTAGGAAAGCCTTAGGGTATTGATTTTGAGGTTTTTTTAACAAGCTGCCAGCCTCGTGCGGGCAATGGTGCTGCGTGAAAGCCTCGAACCTGAAATCCGCTGTTTACCTGTACCTGACCGGTATGGTGATGATCCACGCCATCGTCTTTTGGAGTGTGCGGGACTTAGTCTGGAAGGGATACTCGGACTTCACCATCTACTACTGCGCGGGGACAATGGTCCGACAGGGGCTGGGACACCGGCTGTATGACAACATGACACAGTTCAAGGTGCAGCGAGAATTCGCTCCCGAAGTCGCCATTCGCCTCGATGCACTGCCTTACAACCATCCGCCGTTCGAAGCTGTGCTCTTCGCTCCCTTCACTTATGTCTCTTATCCTTTCGCACTTGGGCTGTGGGCACTGGTAAATCTGGCGATGCTGATCAGCTTGCCATTCATGCTGCAGCCGGAACTGCACCATCTTCAAAACTATCCATGGCCGTTCTGGGTCCTCGCCAGCCTAGGTTTCTTTCCGATCTTTTTCGCCCTGCTTCAGGGGCAGGACGCGATCCTGCTTTTGTTCCTCTACACTCTCGCGTTTCTGTGTCTGAAGAGGAACCGCGACCTCTTTGCCGGGGGCTGGCTTGCGCTTGGACTGTTCAAGCCTCACCTCATCCTGCCATTCATCTTCCTCTTGCTGGTGCAGGGAAGGAAGAAGATCCTGTATGGATTCTTACCCATTGCAGCTGTCTTGGCCTTAGTCAGCATTGCCATTGTGGGCGGGGAAGGAATGCTGCTGTATCCCCGCTACGTAGTGCATTTGGAGGACACCATGGCGCGGGGTGCGATCATGCCTTCGGACATGCCCAACCTGCGCGGAATTTTGTACGTGCTTCTGCATGGCGATTCCTACGTCGGGGCAGTTGCACTGGTGTCCTCCTCCGTTGCAGTGCTCCTCTTTGCCGTATGGCGGTGCCGTGCAGGGACAAGTCTCTTTGACTTGAAGGTCTCGCTGAGCGCAGTTGCGACGGTACTCGTCAGCTATCACGCCCTGGGGTACGACCTGAGCATGATCATGCTTCCCATCTTGCTGCTGGCGAATGAATTGCTCGGCAAAGATAAGGTCCGGGGATTGTCCGATTTTCTGACTATTGCAGCGATCGCTGCGCTGTTCTTCTCGCCGCTGCAATTCGTCTTGCTGATGCGTAGTAACCGGTTGGCAGTGATGGGTTGGGCCGTTCTGTCGTTGTTGTGCGGGATCGCTGGTCAGATATCTTTGCGCAGCCGCCAGGCGGGGGCAGTAGTGTGAGCGGGCGCATGAGGCTAGCAGCGACGGGATTTGTGATCCTCGTCGTTATAGGTCTGGCGCTGAACCGCAACTTCTACAACCTAACCGCGATCGATGTGTTTTTCTCCATTACTTTAGCCAGCACGGTCATAGTTTTTCTTCGCGTCCGGCCTAGGGGGGAAGTCCTCCAGCTTTTTGTCGCAACTGCCCTGCTGATCCTATTGCAAGCCACTGCTCTCAAAGCGCCCCTGCGAATCACCCCAGCGCTGGCCTTATTGGGAACCAGCAGTCTTGCGCTTCTGGCTAGTCGAAGAATCTGGAGTGTCGGAGAAGAATGCGAGCGGCTGCACTATGCGTTCTTGCCTCCATTACTGTTCATTCTGCTTGGATATGTGGGTTCTGCGCCGCTTGCGATTACCGGCCGGCTGCACCCGAAGACGCTTGATCTGTTTCTTTACAACTTCGACGCTAGCATGGGAGTGCAGCTGAGCTTCAAGGCGGGGCAACTTGTGTTACGGTCGCGCTGGCTTACCCGGATCGCCTTGCTTTTTTACTTTGCTCTACCTGTTCCGGTGATGCTCGTTTATGCCAATCAACTGATGCGCCGTGGGAGCGCGGCAATGAGCGTCTTTCTCGGGCTTTTCATCGCGGGGCCGGTAGCTGTTGTGTTTTACAATCTGTTTCCAGCTTGCGGCCCAATTTACTTGTTCGGATCAAGATTTCCTTTCGCCCCTTTGTCAGGTCAGCAACTCAAGGAAATGCTAGTCCAGCCGACACTCGTCTTCGGTGCCCGAAACGCCTTCCCTTCTCTGCACCTGGCCTGGGCATTGCTCGCGTTGTGGTATGCCGAAGGGCTTTCGTATTGGACGAAGTCTTTTCTTGTGCTGTTTCTGATGGGCACGGTGCTCGCGACTCTAGGTCTGGGCGAACACTACTTCATCGATTTGGTAGCGGCTTTTCCGTTTGTGCTGATGATCCATGCCGGGTGCGCGCTGCACATCCCATGGTTGGACAGGCGCAGACTTATAGCATTACTGAGCGGCGCGCTCTTGATCTTGGGATGGATCGCCCTACTTCGGTTCGGGCTAAGAATCGTGTGGGTTTCTCATCTCGTCCCCTGGACGCTGATCGGGTGCACGATACTTTCGTGCATGGCGCTTGAAAGAGGCCTCATGGTTTAGGGATGTACTCAGGAGACGAAGAAGTGCCTCTGGCAACCAAGGGCGATGACTCCGTGACCTGGATCGGTAGGGTGAAATTAAAGGTTGGGCCTCCTCCACTGTTGGCGCTTGCCCACAACTGCCCCTGCGACTCCACCATGGAACGGCTGATGGCCAACCCCATGCCGCTGCCCTGCGGCTTGGTGGTAAAGAACGCAGAAAACACCTGATCCCTCTTCTCCATTGGCAACCCCACGCCTGTGTCACTGACCGAGAACTGGAGTTGACCGTCCTGCAGTTCCGACTTCACCGTCAGCTCTCCGCCTGAGTCCTTCATGGCTTCGATGGCGTTGAGCATCAGATTCATGAAGACCTGCGGCAGCTGCAAGCGATAGCGAACGAAAGATTCCGGCAACGCGGCGGGAGTAGGGGTGCCATCTCGGAGATGCACGGTTACACCCTCTCCACCGATGTTTGCTTCCGCTTCGATCTGCAGCTTATCACCTCGCGGAACTATCAAGAGACCCCGCTCCGCGCCCGCGTGCTCGATAGCCGCGCGATTGAGTCTCTCGATCAATTTTTCCAGAACTCGCCGCCCGCCTTTCGCAAAGAAGGCAGCGCCGCCCTGGAGAGCCGCCAGGCGCCACGAACGTTGATATTGAAAGTTTCGTCCCACTGCTCCTCGGTAATCTGCTCAGCGGTACCGATGTGCAGCGCTCCCGCGTTGTTCACCAGGACATTGAGTCCACCGAAGTGCTGGCAGTTTGTTCGACAACTCGGTCTATATCGGACTTTTTTGAC
The DNA here is from genome assembly GCA_963714225.1 of uncultured Acidobacteriaceae bacterium. Taxonomy (GTDB): domain Bacteria; phylum Acidobacteriota; class Terriglobia; order Terriglobales; family Acidobacteriaceae; genus Sulfotelmatobacter. The sequence goes on from CAVQNY010000044.1 coordinate 229,560, forward strand.
ACGTAGGTTTCAATCACAACGCTGGCACTGCCGATCTCATGGGCGGCAGTGTCAAGCAAAGCCTTACGGCGGCCAATCAGCCCGACCCGGGCGCCTTCCGCGGCGAAGGCCAAGGCGATGGCACGTCCAATACCCCTGCCAGCACCTGTGATAAGGGCAATCTTATTCTTGAGGCGGGAGCTCATGGAGGCGATGGTTTAGCAGCAGCCGAAGACCGAAGCCCGTGTATTCTCTCTGCAGAAAAGTCGACGGACTAGGCGACTCCGGGTGGCCGCCGAAGTCCTTGAAAAGTCGTTAGAGACACTGCAATCGCGGGTTTAAAATCATGGATTCAAAAGCCGCGCTGGCAACTCTATGACGATCCGTTTTCGATTCCTGCGGAGAGTCGAGGTTGCCCAAAAAGTGGAAATCGACGCCGAGGTGCAGACCGATTGACATCGTCTCAAGAATCTTCTTAACATATTTTTCTACGCTTCACTGTTCACGTGTGGTTCGGTCCGACAGTGGAGTGTTCTCACTGGTGCCGACAACCTATGATCACAGTCAAGGAACTTACTAAACGGTACGCACGCACAACTGCCGTTGATCAGATCTCGTTCGAGGTCGCCAAGGGGCAAATCGTCGGATTCCTCGGTCCCAACGGTGCAGGCAAGACGACGACGATGCGCATGCTAACCTGCTTCCTGCCACCGTCAGCGGGGACGGCGAGGGTGGCTGGTTTTGATGTTCTCGATCAGCCGATGGAAGTTAAGAAGCGAATCGGTTATTTGCCCGAGACGCCGCCGATTTACCCGGAAATGGAGACGGCCGAATATCTGAAGTTCGTAGGGAAGTTGAAGGGTTTGAAGGGTCAGGAACTCCAAAAGCGCATCGACTATGTTTGTGATCGCTGCGCTGTGGCTGATGTCAGGAAAAAACTTCTTGGAAAACTATCCAAAGGCTACCGGCAGCGAGTTGGCCTGGCGCAGGCGATCATCCACAACCCTGAGGTGCTCATTCTTGATGAGCCCACGGCCGGTCTTGACCCGAAACAGATTAACGAAACCCGTGACTTGATCAAAGGCCTGTCAGGTTCCCACACGATCATCCTGAGTACGCACATCCTTCCGGAAGTCGAGCAGACGTGTGAGCAGGTGATCATCATTAACAAGGGAAAACTGGTGGCGACCGACTCGGTGCGCAATCTGCAAGCGCGAGCCCGCGGCGCTGAGTCGGTTCTGGTCGAGATTGCCGGTCGCGATGGAAGCCTGGACGTGCCTATCGTCCAGCACAAACTTGAGCAGGTTTCCGGTGTCAGCCGCGTGCTGTGTAAACAGCAGGTCGACAGCCGCGCCCAATTTGAAGTGGAAAGCGAAAAGGGACGTCTTGTCCGAGGCGACCTGGCGCGCATAGTGGTGCAGTGCGGTTGGGACCTCAACGAGCTTCGGCCGGCGGCCATGAGCCTGGAAGAAATCTTCCTGCAACTTACAAAGAATGAATCCGCGGAGACGGAGAAGACTACCACCAAGGAGTCGCAGCCATGAGGAATGCTTGGATCATCTGCCGGAAAGAATTGGGCAGCTACTTTGTTTCGCCCGTCGCCTATCTGTTGTTGACCATGTTTGGCCTGATCTTTGGTTTCTTTTTCTGGAATGCACTCGCCTATTTCGTTGTCGAGGGCATGGAGATGCAGATGCGTGGGCAGATGTTCCCCATGAACCTGAACGAGGAGATCATCCGACCGTTGTTGTCGAACGTCGGGGTGATCGGGCTGTTCTTCATCCCCATGATCACGATGCGCCTGTTCGCCGAAGAAAAACGCACGGGCACAATCGAATTGTTGGCAACCTCACCGATTCGCGACCTCGAAATCATCGTCGGAAAATGGCTTGCGGCGATGGTGCTCTATGGTTGCCTGCTGCTGTTCACTGCGCTGAACTTTGCGTTTCTCTTCAAATACGGCAATCCTGACTGGAAGCCGCTCGCTGTCGGCTATCTGGGTCTGCTTCTCCAGGCAGGCGCACTGCTGGCGATCGGCACCTTTATTTCCACCCTCACCAAGAACCAGATCATCGCGGGCGCCGCGACCTTTGGAGTATGCCTTTTGCTCTGGGTGCTGGGGTGGGTCAGTGGCTACGAAAGGGCGACCTGGGCACGCGTCCTTTCCTACATGTCTGTGATCACCCACTTTGAATCCTTTGACAGAGGGGTGATCGACTCCAAAGACGCGGTTTTCTATGTCACGGTGATTTTCGTGGGGCTCTTCTTCACTGCTCGTTCCATGGAATCCCTGCGCTGGAGATCATAGTAGGAGATCACGATGGCAAGCCAGTGGCTAAAAGCGAGACAGACCAAGTACGTGGCCTATGCGACGACGTACATATTGATCGTGATGGCTGCGATCGTTGTGGTGAACGTCCTCTCTGACCGCTTCAACAAGTCTTACGATGCAACGTCCAACAAACGTTACAGTCTTTCCGACCAGACCGCCAAGATCGTCAAAGGCCTACAGCAAAACGCGACGATCACGTATTTCAACCAGAGCACGCGATTCCGCGACGGGAAAGACCTGCTCGATGAATATGCGAATTTGTCATCTAAGGTGAAAGTGGAGTACGTGGATCCCGACAAGAACCCGGAAGCAGCACGGGAAGCCGGAATCCGGAGCTTTGGAACGGCGGTGGTTCAAATTGGCACGAAGAAAGAGGACGCCAAGAGTATGACGGAGGAAGGCATCACTGGCGCCTTCATACGCGATCTCAAGAGCAGCACCAGGACGGTGTGTTTTGTCAGCGGAAGCGGCGAGCACCGGATTGACGACAGCGATCGAGGAGGACTTTCACACTTCAAGGATCTACTGGCCAAAGACAATTACGAAAGCAAGACCATCAGTCTGTTGCAAAAAGCCGACGTGCCGACCGACTGCACGACCCTTGTTGTAGCTGGACCGACTCGGAACTACGAGCAACCAGAAGTGGACGCGATCAAGAAGTACGTAGAGAACGGCGGGCGGGCGCTCCTGATGCTCGGCGCACCTCTTAAGGCTGGGCGTTCGGAAATCGCCGACAACGACGCCCTCGCGAGCGTACTCCAGAGCTGGGGCGTGACCCTCGACAAGAACCTGATTCTCGACCTGAACCCAATTGGCCAACTGGTTGGACTCGGCCCTCAAGTAGCTCTGGTCACGAGTTATGAATCCCAGCCCATTGTCAGTGACATGAAGGAGACAGCTACCGGGTTTCCGCTCTCCCGCTCTCTGGAGATCAAGAGCACCGATAAGACCAGCGTACAGAAGCTGTTCGATTCGTCGAGCACGAGTCTGGCGACGGGCAATTTGAGTTCTTCGACGGTCAATGTCAATGATCCCAAAAACCAGAAGGGCCCGCTGACCATCGCAGCCGCCGGCACATACAACAGCGGCAAGGAAAATTCCCAGGGACGTTTTGTGGTAGTGGGCAGCGCGTCCTGGGTCGACAACGGGTTCATCAACTTCGACGGCAACAATGACCTGGCGCTGAATACGATCAATTGGCTTTCGTCCGATGAAGACTTGATCTCGATCCGGCCCAAGGAGCGCGAAGACCGGCACATTACGATGACACGCGCCCAATTGAGCTCGGTACGTGCCACCAGCCAGTTCCTGTTGCCAGGGATCGTCATCGTCACTGGCATTGGCGTGTGGTGGAAAAGGCGGTAGGACGACTCTTAACCGATTCGAGTCTTATCTGAAGAAGCGCCATGAAAATCCGCAGCCTGATCGTTGCCGCATTCGTGCTCCTTGCTCTCATTGGTACCCTCTACTGGTCGGAACACCGAAAACCCACCGAAGGAACTGCCCAGACATCGGCCGACACTCCGCCCACGATCCTCAAGCTGGATGAAGCAGCAATCACCATGCTGGAGCTGAAGAAGAAAGACGCCGAGCCGATCATCCTCACAAAGAACAGTTCCGGGGCCTGGCAGATCGTTAAACCCAAACCGTTCAGTGCCGATCAGGCCGCCGTTTCCGGGGTGATTTCAACTCTCTCTTCGTTAAGCTCGGAGCGTCTAGTCGACGACAAGGCATCCGATGTGAAGCAATACGGTCTCAACCAGCCTGCCTTCGAGGTGGACATCACCGAGAAAGACAACCAGACAGAAAGGCTCTTGGTAGGAGATGAAACGCCCGCCGCGGAATGCAGTCTACGCGATGCTGGCTGGCGATCCCCGGATCTTCACGATGGCCAGCCATCACAAGACCAGCGTCGACCAGAGCCTGAACGAGCTGCGCGACAAGCGGCTGCTGACTGTCACCGCAGAAAAGGTCAGCCGCTTGGAGCTCATCAGGAAAAACCGGGAAATCGAATTCGGGCGCAATCAAGACGAGTGGCAGATTTTTAAGCCTAAACCGCTGCGCGCTGATAGAACTCAGGTCGGCGAACTGGTTGGGAAGCTGGCCGAAGCCCGCATGGATCTCAGCGGGTCAAACAAGGATCTTGAGGACGCCGCATCGGCCTTCGCTCGGGCAACTCCGGTTGCAACTGCCAGAGTTACATACCAGTCGGGAACGCAAGAACTTCAGGTTCGTAAGAGCAAGGATAGCTACTACGCGAAGTCCAGTGTGGTCGAGGGCGCCTACAAGATCGACTCCAGTCTCGGCCAGGCAGTCGACAAAGGGCTGGACGACTTTCGCAATAAGAAGCTTTTTGACTTTGGCTTCAACGAGCCTACCAAGATTGAGATGCACAGCGGTACGAAAGCTTATTTCCTGAGCAAAAGTGGTCCGGATTGGTGGTCCAATGGAAAGAAGATGGAATCCGGAAGTGCACAAGATTTTATCTCAAAGCTGCGCGATCTGACGGCCGACAAATTTGTTGAATCCGGCTTCGCCAATCCCGCGATTGATATCACCGTCACATCGGATGACGGCAAGCGGGTGGAAAAGGTGTTCATTGCGAAATCCGGCAACAGCTACATTGCTAGGCGCGAGAACGAACCGAGCCTCTATCAGCTCGACTCAAGCTCGGTCGACGCCCTGGAGAAATCTGCTGACGAGATCAAACCGGCCGCGGCACCCGGCAAATGAGCAGTTCGCGTTGGAAGCGCAACGGTCAAGTTCTGAGTGCCCCCGATGCGCGTCGCCCAAGTTTGCATAAGGGTCATAACCAGGCGCTACCAGCGCCCTCACCATTACTCTCGTTGCGCGGCGAATTCTTTGACCACGGCTTTCTGGAGCTTTCCAGTATCCACTCGGTAGCGTTTGGCGGCATCCATGAGAACGTCGTCGCGGCTGGCGGTGGATCGCTGATACGCCGAATCCAGCAGGCTGATTTCGAGGCGAGCTTACAAAGCTCGGCCTCGTCCGGGCGAAATCGGTCCGGGCGGTCATCTGCTGAGAAGATTCTCATAACAGCAACCGTGACCTGGGTCACATTACCTCGCCTTTCAAAAAGTTCGAAATTGCGACATGTTTGGATGTATTCTCGTTGCGATGTTTGCGACGAAATTTCTACTGGAGCTTGAAGATGAAGAGAATCAACTTCAAAGTGTTTTCTTTTGCAACAGGACTGGCTGTTGTCCTAAGCCTTTCCTTATGGGCGCACGCACAAAGCGCGGCAGACCTCTTCAAATCGAAGTGCGCCGGCTGCCATGGTGCTGACGGGACGGGTTCGGCGATGGGGAAGAAGATGGGCGCCCACGACTTCACAACGGCCGACGTGCAGGGAATGTCGGACGCTCAGCTCACGGATATCATCACGAACGGCAAGAACAAGATGCCGAAGTATGCGTCCCTGAAGCCGGAAGACATCAAGGGGTTGGTAGCTTATATCCGAACGCTAAAGAAATAGTCCCGGGCGGTTACTGTTGCTGGGATTGAGGGGAGGTTTAGGGCGGCGATCAGCCGCGGCAAGCTGTGGAGTGTGCCTGTAGCCGGGAGGGCAGAAAAATAGAAGGAAGGGGGGCGGCGCTAAATGAGATGCAATTTTTAGTGGCCCTTATAACTCGCGCCCCAGTACCAGTTCTGCTTGCCGCGTGTCTGACTGCCCAGACTGCTGCTCCGCGGCCTTCTTATCGGTTTTCTGCAAATGGCGCCGCCCCCGGCATTCCCGTCGAAGTGATCGCCAATGGCCTGGTTCTTGTGCATGCGAAGGTGAACGACCATCCAGGCTGGTTTATCGTCGACAACGCCGTCCAGGGGTTCGTTGTCGACCGGGATTACACTCACCGGATTTCCCTTCAGGAGAGCGGCAAAGCTTTGACTCGGGGAGAGGCGCCAAACCCCAGCGAAGCGGGAATCGTGGATGACGTCCGCATCACTTTACCGGGATTGGAGCTCACCCACCGCGTCTTGGTGGTGATTGATTTGAAGTCTCTGGAACCAGCCATCGGCCATAGAATCGACGGCATCATCGGTTCGCGCTTGTTTGATGACTTCGTAGTATTGGTGGACTATCAGCGCGGTTCGATGTCCGTCTACGCACCCGAGCGATATCAGCCATCCGGAAACGAAAAACCGCTTCCGGTCCGCGTGGATCAACACGGTTTTCAATTTATCGAGGTAACCATCGTGCTGCCCGGCGTCGCTCCCATCACCGGCGAATATCTTATAGATAGCGGCGCGAACAGCTATTTGGAGATCTACAAACCATTTTGCGATGAGCACCGGCTTCCGCCACCGGCGATGAAACTGTTGGATGCACCTGGAACCAGTGCGGGGGCCACAACCAAATCAACCGACGGTCGGGCCGACCGGATTGACGTCGGTTCCTTTTCCATCAGGAACCCACCGATCAGTTTCGGTGAAGACGTGGCAGGACTTATGGCATCCAAAGATCATGCCGGATTAATCGGCGCTGCCTTCTTGCAACGTTTTATCGTAGTGTACGATAGCCCCGGTAAGCGAATTTTACTTGCACCCAATCGGAACTACGGAGATCCGCCACCCTACGATCAAAGTGGGCTGAGGATCCACGCTGACGGCCCGAGCTTTCACAAGTTCGTCGTTGGGCGGGTTCTGCCCGGATCGCCTGCCGTTGAGGCGGGTATCGAACCGGGCGATATCATCGAATCTCTTGACCGTAATTCGGCGAACGAAATGACCCTGACGCTGCTCCGAAGCCTGCTGACCCAACCGAACGCGCGGTATTCTCTTGGCATTATTCGGGGAAAAAACCGCCTTCGGATCAATTTACAACTACGTCCTCTGCTCTAAGGCGCAAAGATGGCGGCACATAAGCCGCCTAAAACGTCGACCAGCAGCACTAATATTCTCTGATCGCGCACGGTTCAGCCCAATCGGTAATGGGAAGTCAGGCTCTGGAGCGTGATTGGGCGCTTCCCGATGGTATCAATGGCCCTCGTTGTCCAGATGACGGGCTAACTAACCGGATGTAATCCCCCTCATCATGCCTTTCCTCGTTCTTCCAGGCCGTCGTCATTCATAACAACTTGACCACCCCACCGTGGTGGGAACGCGTGCCGCGTCGGCTTTGGCTGAAGCTGTAGCTTCCGTCGCGGCATTGTGGGGTTGCGCCCTTGGGTGGCCCTGAGCAGTTCTCGGGACCAGGAACAGTCTGCCCTTTGCTGTTCACGTAGGTACCATTGTCCGTGCATTTGGCATTTGCTATGGGGCATTGTGCGGTGTGCCCGATGTTTGCGGTGCAGATGAACCGGAACTGGGTGCCTGCCTACTGTCACGGCTCTCTACAGTCGAGACGAGTAACGGGCGCGCCCTGTCAACCCAACCGCATGCTCCGTCGAAGAATTCAGGTCGAAGCTTGCGAAAGGGAATCATTTTTTGACGGCCGTGCTCAAAGGCCAAAAAGTATTCCTGCGGTTTCAGTTTGAGCTCAATTGCTCGCCAGGCTCTGTGTCCGCCGACCTCTCATCGGGAAAATCGTCAACACACTGCGCGCTAAAGGCGAACGCGTTAAGCTCGGCCCCACCCACGGTCGTCTCCTGACCCTGACGACAATCACATTTGTGATTGTGCGGAGTACGGAGATGCCGACTTCATCGTCACGCCGAACCCAAAGGACTCTCCACAATTATCACTGCGGGCGAATCAGCCCCAGCGACCCGCTGCCCGGTCGGCGTACGAGAATTCCGCGCTGAACAGTAGTGCGACCTGTGTGGCCTCAGACAACTTCTTGTTGCAAGCGCAAAGCATCACGATCACGTAGCCCGTCCAGTAGCCCAATGAACGTGGGGAACACTGGAATGTCCGCAGAATTTCAGAAGAAGCATCCAGTTCTTGGCCAAACAATCTGGTTGGGGATGCCAATAATCGCCGGCGTCTTAGTCGATGGTGCGTCCGAAAGTTTTAAGTTTGTCGCACGCGGCACCACGCAGGCTGCAAGGTATGAGCTACAATTCCCGCAGAGGAACCGTATGATGACTGACCCAGCCTCCGCCATCAAACGTGAAGTTCACCAATTGGTTGATCTGCAAATCGAAACACTGCGACAACCGCCGAATTTGACTACTTCGGACCTGGTTGACTATCGCGTGCGTTCCAAAACAATCACGGTGTTGTACCACGAACTAGACCAGTTGCGAAGAGCGAGCTTCAAGGGGCAATTGAGCAGAGCATCTTAGAGTTCACTCTGTCTGGTCTTGAGAGGCGTCGAGGCGCCGTCGGCAGCGTCAAATGGCCATGAGGCGGCGGTTTGTTCTATATCGAAATGTATCGAAATAATGAGCCGCAGAATAGGGAGAGGAGCTTGGCCGCAAAAATTCTCATGGTTCTTAGTGCGAGCATTCTCTTTACGCTCGGAGTCGTACACCTCGTCTATACGTTCTGGGGGCCGAAGCTCACGCCCCGCGACCCCGCGCTGCAAGTCAGCATGAGCCAGATTTCACCTGTCATTACGAAAGAAACAACAATGTGGCGGGCCTGGGTGGGCTTCAACGCCAGCCACAGCATGGGACTTATTTTGTTCGGCTTGGTGTTCGGTTTTCTCGCATTGGCTCACGACCAACTCCTCTTTCGGTCACCGTTCTTGCTGGTTGTCGGGCTGGCAATGCTTGGTGGTTTTGTTGTGCTCTGCAAGGCTTATTTTTTCAGTGCGCCTCTCACAGGTGTCTGCATTTCTTTGGCTTGCTATATCGCCAGCATTGCGCTATCGCGGGCCTAACGATGCGCCGTGAGTAGTTGATGTACGTTCAAATGCTGTCGTCTCCTCGGCGAGCAGCCCTTCTGTGTCTCACCCTTTCCTCCCGATCGCGCGAACAAACTTGTACGCCAGTTCGCCAGCGACCGTTTCAGGTCCCTCAATAGCAGCCGTAGCGATCTCTGGATAGAAATGTGTGTACGTTTCTCTGACCTGTTGAGGGGTCATCGTTGGGGTAGTGTCAGGCAGCTTGACCCCGTTGTAGACGAATTCTCGTTCCATGCGATGTACTTCCATGACGACTCCTTTCGAGGATGATCCGTAAGCGCGACAGGGACAGCAGCTTCTCACTCGTTGTTCTTCGCTTCAAGGTCGAACAGGCTTCCGGTACTCGAGCCAAGGCCGCCGCCAGCGCCAGCCGATGGCTGGGTATGCTCGGGTCGATGCTGAATCATCTGAGCTTTCTTTCGTGACGCACTCCGTCTGTACTTTCGCCGTACCTGGAGTCGCATTCCCGCTGGATTGCGATTTCGAGTTCGTTGGTTTTCTGGAGGCTTCTCTTGCTGCTTTGGCGGCGGCCTCCATCGGTTCTTTCGCACTCTTCAAGGTCGAGGACAACCCAGGTGAGTCTCCACAAACTCCACCAGTTGTCTCGGTAGTTGTTCGTCAAGCTCCTTGGGAGTGCCGGTTACGCTCAGAGGCGTGGTAAGCGCGGCATCAACATCCTGCTGATCGGATTTCAGTAACTTTGGGATGATGTTCATGCAAATCTCGTCCGCCCTGACTCGTGACCAGGTCACGACCAATACTCGCTCTGTAAGTAACGGCATCAGTCCTTCCAACACGGTCGTACTTCTGCGTGATTTTCGTGACTAAGACGGTGTGACTAAGACGTGTGGATTACTGCCGAAATCGTGCTATACTGGAACTCGAAAATGACGATACAGGCCAAATCCATTATGAGACGGCGCGTCAATCGCGCTGGGCCCTCGGGATTGGTCTGACCATTCGTTAGATTTTCAAGTTCAGATTCGATTCTCGAAGGCCCCGACCAAAATCGGGGCCTTCGTGTTTTTGGCCGGTAGCCAAGTTGGAAAGGCACGTGACCGTTACTCACGCCATGCGCAGGTTCGAATCCTGTCCGGCCAGCCAGATTTGAAGTGCGAACAGGGCTCGCTAGTTCAGTAGGAAGAACACGGCTCTCATAAAGCCGTCGTGGATGGTTCGAATCCATCGCGAGCCACCAACGGAGGGGCCTCCGGGAGGAGCAGTGGCTTATACCCACTTCGGCGCCAGATGAGCGCGGCCAGACAGGTTCGACACCTGTACCCTCTACCATTTTTTCGCGCCGGTAGTTCAACGGACCAGAACAGTTGGCCTACACCCAACAGATGCGGGTTCAACTCCCGAACGGCGCACCAGGCAGGATTAGCTCGAAGGTCGAGCCCGCGATCGATAATCGCGAGGCGTTGGTTCGATTCCAACATCCTGCACCAGTGCGCGACTGGCAGAGATGGCTAATGCACCTGACTCTTAATCAGGACCAGCGTGGTTCGATACCACGGTCGCGCACCAAGTTCGCGGGATTGGCAGATAGGGATATGCACTCGCCTTTTAAGCGAGACGAAGCAGGTTCGATTCCTGCATCCCGCACCAGACTTAGTTAGCAAAGAGGCGGCATAGCATAACGGAACAATGCGCCGAGCTTCTACCTCGGACGATGAGAGTTCAAATCTCTCTGCCGCTTCCAATGTGGGGATGTGGTCCAACGGATGAGGGCGCAAGGCTACGAACCTTGAGATCAGAGTTCAATTCTCTGCATCCCCTCCACAATTAGTTGGGCTCGCGTGGTCTAAGGCATGATGAGGCTTCGGTCCTAACGAGGAGATCCGGGTTGGATTCCCGGCGCGAGTTCCAAATGGGTGGGTAGTGTAACCGAACAACACGGCAGCGTCCGAAGCTGCAAATCCGGGTTTGACTCCCGGCCCGCCCACCACGGGCCCGTCCGCGTCACGAGTTCGCTGCGCGGGCCGCTTCTTCGAGCGCTTTCATGGCCGCGAGGTATGGCCGTGGACCATGGCTCACCCTTGCGACGCCGTGCTCTGCAAGTACACGCGCGGTGGGGTAGCGTCGCCGACCATGATATTGAGCAGCGGCGACGCTTGAGCCAAACGCGCGATCAGAGTGATATCGACCAAACCAGGCGTGAACAAAGTCGGCGGATCCATTGATCGCAGGTTTAATCAGCGGATACATCGTGAGAGTTTTGGCGTGAGCGATGGTCGATGTTGCAGTCCCGAGAACTGACGAGCGTGGAGCGTTGCTTTTCGAGAACCGTGACATTCGAGCCATGGTCGAGTCGCTTCATCCCAAACAGGCGGGAGATTAGTGCGGCGGCGACTCAACTGTCGCAAATGAGCCAGGCTAAACGATAATTCTATCTGCGCCGTCAGGTACAATTCGCTGGACAGTTCAAGGCCGCCGCGGCGGAGATGGCGCTGTCTGTGAAGCGATTCCAGCAGTTTTTGTGCTTTCGCCAACATGTCCTAGGTAACCGCAAAACTCTTGCGTGAGGAATCCAAAATGGAAATGACTCGCCGCCAATTCGCCCTGTCTATGGCAGCTGCCACTGCCATTCGTTCTTCTCTTTTTGAACCCACGCTTTCTCCAGTGGGTGTTCCCCGCGGCGTGGTTCCCGGCAGAGTCACATGGGCGCATGATCCGGCGGCTGTGACCTGGGATGGGACGGGTTCCTGGTGGAAAGACTCCAACAACAACCAGGCTGTAATTGACCGCATGGTCTCCCGCTCTATCCGGAGTCTTACAATTCAAAAAAGTGATGCCCAGGCATGGGGCGCCATCTTCAAGTATTTCAATCGCACTCATGGTCGCGGCAACGCCGGGTACAGGGCTGGCGAGAAAGTGGCAATCAAGGCCAACCTAAACAACACAACGGATCATGGCACGATCGACCGTCTGAACTCTTCGCCCCATTTGATCCTTTCGCTCGTCCGACAGTTGACTGAGCCGGGACGGGTGCCGCAATCGTCGATCACCGTCTTTGACTCCAGCCGGTTCATCCCAAGCGATCTCTACGACAAGATTCACCGCGAGTTTCCCGGTGTCATGTTTGTGGACCATATCGGAGGCGATGGACGACTAAAGGCCGAGTTCAAACCCAACGCGATCCCTTTCTCAATTGAAAGCAATAACGCTAAGGGACTCGACACCACAGTCGTTGAAGCCTCCTACTTAATTGACGCTGCAGTATTGAGAGCGCATGTGAGTTCAGGCGTGACACTTTGCGCGAAGAATCTGTTCGGTGCTACGAGTATCAATCCCGACTGGCGCAAGAACGCGCACGATGGTTTCCATCACAACAAAGATGGTTCGGCAAGTTACTCCGCATTCACCGATTTTCTGGGTCATAAGGATCTCGGCGAGAAAACCATGCTTTTTTTTATTGATGGGCTGTATGGAAATGACAATGTGGATGGCCCGCCTCACCGCAAATGGAAGATGGCGCCGTTCAATGATGCATGGCCAAATAGCATCTTCATGTCGCTCGACAGCGTAGCGATCGATTCAGTGGGCTTCGATTTCCTGACCTCGGAATGGCCCGACCTACCGGATATCGCGAATGCCGATAACTACTTGCGCGAATCTGCCTTGGCTAACGACCCACCTTCGAAGACGTTTTATGATCCTGAACGCGACGGCATCCGATGCCGCAGCCTCGGTGTACATGAGCACTGGAATAATGGGACGGACAAGAAGTACTCGCGCAATCTCGGAAAAGCGCACGGGATCGAACTCTTCCAAATTAGCTGAAGTGAAGGACACACTTGAACTGTCAGCATAGCGGATATTCGTGATCCATAAGGCGGCCGCCGAACGCAATAGCTCCTTGGGAGAGCGCGATATCGCACGTATGAACGAGCTATCCGAGTTGGCTCGTCAAGGCAGGCTGACGAGTCAAGAACAAGCCGAACTCGACGGCTATCTTCATGTTGCCAACCTCCTCGCTGTCATCCAATCTGAAGGACGCCGTGCTTTGCGCTCTACTCAATAACCAGGCACATTGGACGCTGATTTCACCCGCCGGGTTTGGCAGCGACGCTCCGACCCAAGTCTCGGGTCCGGCCCGGAAGCACGACGGTGGAGCCGCAGGCATGTCGGGATGCGTGAACTCAGTGCGCCTTGTCAGATGATTCATCCTTCACCCGTGTCTGATCCGAAATAAAATTAACCTCCCAAGTCTTGCCACCATCGTCCGAGAATGACTGCTCGAAGTGGGGCGAATTCGTGGTCATGTCCGTCCAAGCATATCGAATAAGGATGGTCCTGCCATTAATCGTATCTTGGGCAAAAAACTCGCCGCGTCCATTCTTGAATCCGCCGACCTGGGGCGGGTCCATGATGCCATTCTTGCTATTGGCCCAATAGAGCCTCCACTGGTGGGATTGAGGGTTATAGGTACGCACGGTCAGACCTTCGATGTGGCCTACTGGATCATCTATCTCGACCGTGTCCACCTCGGCGCGGCCATCCCAAATCTTGAAGCAGACGCCGGTACCTTCAGATTCGACCCAGGTATTCGAGCCTGTGAGGGGATGTAGGCGGCGCTTCAGGTGAAATTTCCATGCCCCAATCAGGGGGTCAAAATCGTGCTGCCCATCCCGTTCCGGGGAAGCTTGCTCATCGCCTGTTGTCGACGCGCCGGGATTCTGCTGCGCGAACCCCTGTCGGGGCAGCAAAGCTAGAACCAAGCCGCACGCCATGAGATACGCCCGAATGTGTTGGAGATTCATCCTGCCTCCTTAATAACAATTCGTTGTTGATCCCACTCGGACGGCCAGACAACAAAAAAGAAAGCGATCATTATCATCCCAATGTCCTCCTGTCGGATATCAATCTCACCCACGCGACCGTTCGTGTCACCACAAGCCCGACAGAGGATGGACACCGAAGGCATACAAGGAGCGCGAGATTCCGATCCCAGCGAAGCTGGTGAAGAACCTGAAGGCGTGGAAGGCCAAAGCAGACAAGGCCTGCAATTTGGTATTCCCAACCAAAGGATGCAACCCGAAGCTCGATTTCCTCGACTGCCTGAAAGCCATTGCGGAGCGTGCGAAGCTCGACGAAGACGACTTCTGGCTTCACAAATTCCGTGCGACGTTCGCAACTCGATGTCTCTGGGCGGGTGTCGACCTCCGCACGGTTCAGCAGTGGCTTGGTCAGTCAGATATGGAACCGACGATACGGTGTTTGAAGCCGTCACGGAGCCAGCATGTGCGGGATAAGGTGAACGGGATTTTCGCCTAAGCGACGGTGGATTTTGAGTTCCAGCTTTGGTTTCTGAACCATCCGGAGAGTTTTCTACTCTAGACTCTTCGGACTTCGATCCCCCGCTTCCGGAAGGGGGCAATTGCTTTATCAGAAGCGCGCGTGTCTGTGACCAACATGTGAACTTCTGAGATGGGCCCGACCAAGGCTGGGGTCACAATGCCGATCTTGCTTGAATCTGCTACCACAATGACTTGTCTAGACTGGCGCATCATGGCCCGAAACGTCAGTGCTTCGTCGGACTCAATCAAAGTAATGCCTCGTGAGATGTCGATTCCGCAAACACTCACGAACACTTTGTCCATGTAGATATCGCTTAACGAATTGATGGCGGTCTGTCCGACTAGGGAAAACGACCCAGCCCATTGCACGAACCCTCCGGTCACGAAGGTCTTCAGGCCGGCACAGTTACTCAGCTCCATTGCGATATTGACGGCATTCGTGATCACGCGGATGTTATGCAGGTTGCGGATATTGCGCGCCACATGGGTCGTCGTGGTGCCCGCGGTGAAACCCACGGTTTCATTCTCCTGAATCAGTTCAGCTGCCGCCATGCCGATCTGGCGCTTTTCCGCCGGTCGATGCTGCTCGCGTTCCTGGAACAGGGAGTCATACCGGAAAGGTTCGTAAAGCAACGGCTCAACCAAAGTCGCGCCGCCGTGCGTCCGCCGCACCAGGCCTTTTTTTTCCAGCTTGCCCAGATCGCGTCGCACACTTGCTGCAGAGCTTCCGAGGGTTTCGATCAACCCTTCCATGGAGACGCTGCCTTTTTGTCGCAGCTCTTTCAGTATTTGATTGGCCCGGTTACCTGCCTTCATTGCGCAATCGTCCTTCCGGCCGCCAAGATCAAGACTATGGGCTGCTTCTTGCAGACGTGAATTACTGGTCGATTGTGCAACATACAGAGCATAATACTGAGCGAATAGACGATAATCAATCATTTTGTCCTTGACAGTGGTCAGGTCTCCTGATTACTTTCGTCCGTTGAGTCTGGTTTGCTGGAAGCGGATTTCCCTTTTAACGAGGAGGCATCATCGTGAAACTTGCGCATTGGCATCTCAATCTGACCCGCGTCACTCTGTGTTTATTACTCCTGTCGTTCGCTTTGCCCTCGTTGGGCCAGAATTCGCGAGGCACGATCTTGGGCCACGTGAAAGATCCATCCGCCGCGGCTGTGCAAGGAGCCAAGGTCACCGCCAAGAATGTCAATACCGGCGTCACCAACGAGTTCACCACAAGCGCGGTGGGCGACTACGTCTTTGTCGATCTGATCCCCGGCACGTACACAGTGACCGTTGAATCCCAGGGATTCAAGACAGAGCGAAGCACGGGGCTGATCCTGGAAGTCGATCAAACCCTCCGCCAGGACTTCACACTAGCCGTGGGCAGCTTTCACGAGGAAGTGAGGGTCACGGCCGACACCCAGATGGTGCAGACGGACAATACGACACTGGGCAACGTGCTCGACCAGAAAATGCTTGAGGACCTCCCGCTGAACGGCCGCGACTTCACCAATCTGTTGAACCTGACTGCCGGTGCCACCAACCTTTCCGGTGGAACCCAAGCGACAGGTTACGTACTGCACGGGCTGAGCAACTTTACTGAGATAAGTTTGAATGGCGCGCGCCCTGATTCTATTAGCTATATGGTTGACGGGGTCTCCGATAACGACGCTTTTTTTAGCGGCAGTTCCAGCGTTCCTTCGGAATTCGCGTTGCAGGAAGTGAAAATCCAGACGGGTCTTTATTCGGCGGAATACGGCCAGGGATCCGGCCAGGTAAATGTAGCCATCAAGTCGGGCACGAATCAGTGGCATGGGCAGGCCTACGACTACATTCAGAACGACATGTTCAATCCGGAAAGTCCGCTGATTAAGGCTTTTAATGCGTTCAATAACACCAATAACCCGCTGAAGACTCCTTTCAAACAGAATCAGTTTGGTGGCACCCTCGGCGGACCTGTACGAATCCCCTGGCTGTATAACGGAGTGAACAAAAGCTTCTGGTTTTTCGCCTACGACGGCGGCAGACGGAGCTTCTTCTCCGGCGTCCAGACCGCAATTCAAGTTCCGACGTCACAGGAACGGAACGGCAATTTTTCTGACTGGCCCTATCCCATCTACGATCCTTCCACCACGGGCTCAGTTGCTCCGACGCCAACGAATCCGAGCGGCCGGACTGCATTTCCTAACAATCAGATCACCAACATCAATACGATCGGGCAGAAGTTAGCCAATCTCTATCCTGCGCCCAACATCAATTGCACGTTCCCCTGCAACAATTATGTGCAGCAGATCCACAATTCCATCGATACCGACAACATTACGATGCGTGTCGACCAAAATTTTCACGAGAAAGATCGCATCTTCTTTACCGGGCACATCCGGCAGGATGACGAACCGAACCCGAGCCAGCTCCCTTATACGGGATCAACCGCTTTTACGCATAGCCGCCTCTTTGGCCTGAGCTGGCAACATTCTTTGAGTGCAAGAACCATCAATGAGGTCCGCATCGGGTACAACCATCAATGGTTTCACTCCGGGGACGACACGGCCTTCGGCCCGAATCTTTCCGCGCAACTAGGTTTCTCAAACGCTGCGGAAAACCCAGCTCTGTATGGAATCCCGCTAATCAATCAGGACTACAGTTACTCCAGCATCGGTAACAACAACCCCGGAACCTCGACCAAGCACACGAGTTGGCAGTTCGTCGACAACCTCAAGCTCATCAGTGGCAAACACACCCTCACAGTTGGTGCGGATATTCGACGGCTTCGGGAGTTCGAATCCGATACTTATCAGGGCATAGGCACTTTGAATTTCGACGGCAAGTACACCGCGTCGGATCCCACAAATGCCGGCTCAACGCCCGGACCGGACTTCGGCAATCCAACCGCCGACATGCTGCTCGGAGATCCCGTCAGTGTCACCCCTCCCTATCCATTCGGCGTGGACCTTCTCGATGTCCGCGGTACGAACTGGAACTTCTTTTTCCAGGACGATTTTCGGGTCACGCCACGCGTCACCGTAAACCTCGGCCTGCGTTATGAGCTGCCGCCTAATTTCCATAGTGTCGACAATAGCGGCTGGTCGCTCGATCCCGCTAATGGGGGCAGCCTGAGTTGGGTCAGCCGCAGTTTTGTGCAGGGTGTCGAGCAGACTGCTTCAGCACAAGCCATCACGGTCAATCCCAATTTCCTGAACTGCTGCCTCCCCAATACGCTGGTGCCAATCGACAAGAAGGATTTCGCGCCGCGCATCGGAGTTTCATGGAGGCCCTTTGCCACGGACCGGTTCGTTGTGAGGGCTGGGTATGGGATTTTCTATGACACTTACATGCGCTACTACGACTTGGTGCAAAACTTCGATTCTAATACGCTGCAGACCCAGTTTCCGAATAGCTACCCCAGCGGAACCGGACAGGAAACCGCGTCGCCAGTGCAATTGAACACGCTCTGGCTCCCCACGGTTTCCAGTAGCCAGTTCTTTAGTCTGCCGGGTTGGGACAGCCCCGGGTTCAGCAGTCCCATCCTGAATCAGGTGGAGTGGCCTTATAACCACAATCCCTATATTCAGCAATGGACACTCGATACGCAGTACGCTCTGCGGCAAAACCTGCTTCTGGATATCGGCTACGTCGGTTCTCACGATACCCACCTGCCCACGCAGAATCTCTACAACGCCGCCTATCAGCCCACCGCAGCGGCAGCTGTTGACCCCTGTAACTACTCGACTAGCACGGGCGTCATATTCGACGCCTCACAGCTCCCAGCCGGATCGCCGTGTTTGACCGATCCGAATTTCTCTCCCGTCGACACACGCGTGCCCTATCCCAACTTGCCGTCAATTGTCTACGCCAACGCGAACGTTCTCTCGGCCAACTACAATGCTTTGCAGGTACAGCTGCGGCAGCGCTTCTGGCGAGGCCTGACGTATCAGATTTCCTACGCGTGGTCGAGAGCGTTTGACGAGGCCTCGGGTATCGTAAATGTGGGCGGAATCAGCGAGTTCATTCAGGATCCGCACAATATCAAAGGGGATTACGGACCGGCCAGCTTCGACCAGCCGCAGCGCCTCACGGCCAGCGCCTCCTGGAGTCTTCCGGTGGGCAGGGGGCAGCACTGGTCTTTGGGATGGGCTGACTGGGTTGTCGGCGGATGGAAACTGAGCGGCATTAACAGTCTCAGCTCCGGACGCACGTTCAGCGTTTATCCCTTCGGCTTTTTCGACAACGTCGACCTGACAGGAAGCAACTTTGGCGGACGCTATCGTGCCAATGAGATAAGCAATCCTGAAAGAGGCTTTTCCCGCAACCCATCGGAGTGGATCAATACCAGCGCCTTTGCCGCGCCGGCAGTTGGAACTTATGGCAATGAAGTAAAAGGCAGCCTGCGCGGACCTTACTTCGAAGACCTGGATCTCAGCTTCGGCAAGGAGTTCCCGATCACCGAAAGGCAGCGACTGCAATACCGGCTCGAACTTTTCAATACCGGCTCGAATTGGCATTCGATGGCGCGCATTCCGGATGGAGGCATGGGAGACAACAACTTTGGATCCATCGTTCCTTTCAACTCCCCTGGCCTGCCAACAAATGTCTGGAACAACCTTAATCTGTGGACCCCACACACAATTCAAATGAGTTTGGTCTATTCCTTTTAACTACGCAGGCCGCCATTTTCCAACGGATGGCGGCCTGTTCTTGAACACGTAATGCTTCGGCATCAGCAGCCCTCCTCACGCACTGGTCAGGTCTCGAAGCCGAGTACTGCTGGAAATCCGGGTTCGATGACTTGGCGCGGCTGCCTGGATGTCGCAGATGAAAAATGAGCGATGAGATCTTAATCGAAGTATGCGTCGACTCGGTTGCTTCTGCGATCGCTGCGGAGCGGGGCGGAGCCAGACGCGTGGAGCTATGCAGCAATCTGTTCGAGGGCGGAGTTACTCCCAGCGCAGGCTTGATTGAGTTGGTGCGCGCCGGAACATCCCTGGGCCTGCAAGTGATGATCCGACCCCGAAGTGGCGATTTCTGCTATACGGCGGAAGAGTTTGAGACCATGCAGCGCGACATTATGGTCGCCAAGAAACTGGGGGCAAACGGCATCGTCCTCGGCGTCCTTGACGCCCACGGCAATGTGGATACGGAGCGCACGCGTCGACTGGTCGAAGTGGCTCGGCCACTTAGTGTAACTTTCCATCGTGCCTTCGACATGTCCGCAGATCTTTTTCGTGCGTTGGAAGATATCTGCACAACCGGCGCCGATCGGCTCCTGACATCCGGCGGAGAACAAACGGCTTGGCAGGGTGTCCAACCGATTGCCCAACTCGTAAAGGAAGCACAGGGGAGGATTGTAATTATGGCTGGCGCCGGTATTGACTATGACAATGCCGTAAGCATCATCGAGCAGACGGGGATAAAAGAAATTCATGTGGGATTGGGAAGTTTCATTGCAAGCCCGATGCTCCATCGCAACCCGCGGATTTCCATGGGGACAGCTCCCGGCCGCGAATATCAGCGCTCTCAGGTGCTTGAAGAAGATGTCCTGAATCTGCGCCGCGCCATCACGCTGGCTCACATTGCAGCGGACGGTCGCAAGAACAAAGGCTGAGCGGAAGTGCGCCGAGTTCCCTGTCCCCAGGATTCAATCAGAAAGGAAATAATCGGATGAGGCTATTTGCAGTCGCTGCCATCCTCGCCGTTTTTCTCACAGCGGTAGAACAGCCTCAGGCTTTCGGGCAGCAAGTCGACAATGCAATCGTAATTAGCGTAAAGGACATTGCGGCAACCACGTCAGCCCCTGTCGCACGCGCCGTCAGTTATTTGAACGGTTACCGCTCATCCATTAACGGGCAAACCATCGAATATCACTCCTCCGACCCCAATGTGGATTCAGCGTTGATTGCACGAGGACAAAGCAATACCCATTCCATTTCATGGAAAACCGATCCCCTGCCGGAGTTATCCAGCGACTACTTTTATTTTATTTGGCTGGCAGGAATTGAGTGCGCCGGGTTCGAACAGGAGAAAGATAGCCATCAATTCGACTTGTTGATTGACGACGAACCCTGGTTCACGTTTAAGAATGCCAAGGATTTGACGGCAAAGAATTGGAAAATCACAGGTAAAGATGGAGCGGAGCTATCCTTTGCCTCGGTCATGAGCGACGGCTTCGGCGATCTATTCGGCTACATGGTATTGAAGGTTTCCGGCAAGGATTTCGCGCCCGGGAAATCCCTTACGCTCGGAGTGAACGGAGACAATTCGGGCAGCGCCGACTGGTACATGACTTTTCAATATGCTTTCAAATTTGTGCCGCAAGTGCGCGCCGAACCCGCGCTGGTAAAGGATGGCGCCCGCGCGTCGCAACTGCTACGCCTCAGTCTCGACAATCTGGCTGGCGACCGCATGCTCGAAGTTCATGTTCCAAATCATGAACCGATCAGCACTCCTATCAAGATTGGGTCGAATGTGTTCCACCTCCCAATGCCGGCAGTGACTTCTGAAGTGACGTTGCCGGTCCGGTTCGAGCTCAATAACAAACTTGTCGAAACCAGCTCAGTTCGTGTGGCGCCAGTCAAGAAAAAAGCCATCTATCTTCTCTCGTACTCCCATAACGATATCGGGTATACGGATCTGCAGCCCGATGTCGAACGCAAGCAATGGCACAATCTTGACGAGGCCATGCGGCTCATTCGCGAGACGCGGAATTATCCGGCGGATGCGCGTTACAAATGGAATCTCGAAACCATTTGGGCATTGGAAACCTATCTGCAACAGGCTTCCCCGGCCCAGCGCGAAGAATTGTTCGCAAACGTGCGCGAGGGCAACATCGGACTCAGTGCGCTCTACGCGAACATGCTGACAGGCTTGGCCAATTCGGTTGAGATGAGCCACTTCTTCGATTTCGCCCGCAGCCTGCGAACTGAATACCACATTCCCATGACGACGGCCGTAACCTCCGACGTCCCCGGCTTCAGTTGGGGGATGGTTGCGGCTATGGCTCAAAGTGGTGTGAAGTACTTTGCCACGGCGCCGAATTCTGGTGATCGTGTCGGTTATACCCTTCAAGCTGGGGGTGACAAGCCGTTTTACTGGTCGTCTCAGTCGGGCGAGGAGAAGGTTCTGACCTGGATGGCCGGCGCCAGCTATTCAAGTTTTCACGAAGGACCGCTGAGCAAACTCGGCGACGAGAAGATCATGAAACTCGTGCGGAAGTTGGAGGACTCTTCGTATCCCTATGAAATTGTCCAACTTCCTTACACGCTGGGCGACAATGGACCGCCTGATCCTACGCTTTCCGACTTTGTTAAACAGTGGAACGAGCGCTATGTGACGCCCCGTCTCATTCTGGCCACGCATGAGCAAATGTTTGGAGAATTCGAGAAACGCTACGGTTCAACCCTTTTGACCGTGCCAGGAGACCTCACTCCCTACTGGGAGGACGGAGCTGCCTCTACTGCGTTCGAAACAGGATTGAATCGTGCAGCGGTTGATCGGCTCATCCAAGGTCAGGCTCTGTGGTCGATGCTTTCGCCTTCCCCCTATCCGGCACAAGAATATGATTCCGCATGGCGCAACGTAATCCTTTATGACGAGCACACATGGGGAGCCCACAACAGTACCGAGGAGCCCGACCTGCCCTTCGTCAAAAAGCAGTGGGAGATCAAGCGAACATTCGCGGCGGACGCGGATCGCGAATCACGCGCATTGTTGGCGAAGGCACTGCCCTCACCCACGCAACCCGGCAAAAGCAAGACTGCAGTTGATGCATACAACACCAACTCTTGGCCACGCACCGACGTAGTATTTCTTACGCCCGCGCTGAGCGAGGAGGGTGATCGCGTAGTTGACTCGGAAGGCCGGCCGGTTCTCTCACAGCGTCTTTCCACCGGTGAACTGGCTGTGCTCGTGGAAAACGTCCCACCGTTTTCTGGGAAGCGCCTGTTTGTGGAGAAGGGAGAGGCCTACGCCAAGAGCCACGCCCAGGTTCAAGGAGACACGCTGGAGAATGAGTTCATCGAGCTGTCCATCAATCCACAAACGGGTGCAATCGATAACCTGAAATGGAAAAAGAACGGCGTTCAGCTGGTAGATGGAACACGGGGCGCCGGCCTGAACCAGTATCTGTACGTCTTAGGCACGGACCCCAAAAAGGCCCAACCAATTTCGAACGTTCGAGTGCGAGTAAAAGAACGAGGAAATCTCGTTGTTTCTTTACTCGTGGAAGCGGATGCACCGGGAGCGAAACAGTATTCCAGCGAGATCCGTCTGGTCGAGGGAATCAACCGCCTGGACTTGGTTACGAATATCGACAAGCGATCGGTCCGCGAAAAAGAAGGCGTCCACATTGCGTTTCCATTCAGCGTGCCAGGGGGCCAGTTGCGCTATGACGTCGCCAACGGAATAGTTCGCCCCGAAACCGACCAGTTGCCAGGAGCTTGCAAGAACTTCTTTTCGGTACAGAGTTGGATAGACATCTCTAAGCGCGACTACGGTGTGACCTGGGCTACTGCGAATGCCCCACTGGTGGAGATCGGAGGCATTACAGCGGAACAGCCGTGGATGAAGTCGATTGAGCCTTCGTCTTTAATTTACTCCTATGTGATGAACAACTACTGGAGCACGAATTACAAAGCGGATCAAGAAGGGACGGTAACATTCAGCTATTCGCTTCTTCCCCATGCCGCTTTCATCGCCAGCGATGCAGCGAAATTTGGTGCCGAGCGAAGGCAGCCGTTGATCGTTGCCGTCGCGGATCCGTCAACCCACTGGCAGCCTCCTATACGTCTCTCCTCGCCAGACGTTCTCGTTTCTTCGCTCAAGCCGATTGCTGCCGGGAACGGTTGGTTGGTCTACGTTTATAATCCAACCGGTGAAGCCCAAAAGGTCAGCTTCCAATCAAACGATGGCGTTGCAATGTCGACCCGGTCCAGTGATGCAGACGGACAAATCGGGGATGAAACCCTCGGTTTCGAAGTGGCAGCATTCGGCAGCACCTATCGGCGGGTCGACCTAACTGCGCTCGACCATGCGGCTCATCCCGCTAAACATCCTTGATGTCGCACGAAACCAGAACGCAGTGCAGCATACTTTTGTGTTCGGCAGGCAAAGGTGACTGTGCGGCTTTGGAGAACAAGATGAAAACGTTGCTCGTGATCCTGTTTCTTGCATCCTGTGCTTTTGCGCAGGACCCAGCGGCGGTCGCCGTCGCCGAGGCCGCCTGCGGTCCCGAGAGTACCAGGTTCGAAGTTAACACGGACCAGGCTCAAGCACCCGATTCCCCAACCCGACACCGGCAAGGCGTTGGTTTATGTGGTTGAGGATTTCGGGCAAGTCCAATGCAGAAACTGCGCGGTGATTGCGCTTGTTGGCGACGGCTCGGCTAACTACAGCATCACGGGCCTATGGACTGCCGCACAACAGAACGTGCCATGCACATTTGTAATCGTACGCAATGGTGTCTACGAGGCACTCAAGGATTACGCCGCTTTTCTAGGTACTACGGAGATTCCTGGCATGAATTTGCCCGGCATCGATTTCGTATCAATCGCAGCCGGTTATGGGGTTCCAGGCCGTCGAGTCAGTAATGCCGTCGAGATGGCCGATGCATTGAAGGCGGCGATTGACGCCGGGAAGCGTTCGTTGCTTGAAGTTGAGGTAGAGCCCACCAATAGCGGCTATTTTTAAAAGTGCCCGGATCCGGTAAGTACGCATGGCATCTACCGCTGAAAATGAACATCCCTGCGCACTTGTTCTGGTCTCGTGGCGTGCCCGGCAAGCCTGGATCGGCAAGCACCAGACGGGCGTGCAAGACAACCTAACAGACGGCGACCTTACCGTAAACGAAGCAAAGATCGGCTATTCATTACGGAGAACGTCGCGAGCAGCTGTCGCGCTGTACTTAACCGTGAGACGGGCAGCACCCGAGCTTTCAGAAGCTCGAAGCCAGCACGCCCGTACATCTGACGCTTGATAACTTTGAGTCGGTTGATCGTTTGATCTGGCCCTC
This sequence comes from uncultured Acidobacteriaceae bacterium, assembly GCA_963714225.1. Taxonomy (GTDB): domain Bacteria; phylum Acidobacteriota; class Terriglobia; order Terriglobales; family Acidobacteriaceae; genus Sulfotelmatobacter. Next base: position 253,982 of record CAVQNY010000044.1, read on the forward strand.
GATCGGTGCGTTGTTCCAGGGCGTTTCGATGGCCAACTGCACCGCACCAAGATCGCGGCGCAGGGTTCTGGCAAACTGCACCAGGAAAAAGAATTCCGAGCTTGTCGCCGTCGCAATCCATTGCGCCAGCCGGCTCGAGCGCCGCCAGCGCAACATCGCACGAAACTGCAGGGCAAGTTTGCGGACTCGATGGGCGCCGGGACAGAAGCGCAGAAAGCTGTCGCGGTATCTCTGCTGCACCGCCGACATGCCGCGGGATGGTTTCAGCAGCAGAGCGGCAATCCGACCGGCGGAGAAATGGGTTCGAGTGAGGCCGGATGCAAACCCCGCTCCTGGTCCTGGAGAAAATGTGCTCGATCTCGCTGCCGGTCGCTCCGGATTCGTCGCTCCGGAAACTCGGAGGCACGCAACCAACGAGCTACCGGCTCCGCCCCCATGCCAAACTTTTCAGCGATCGCGAGTTGGGTGTGCCCCTGACGCCCGAGCTCCACCACGGCCAGGTACTTCTCGTATCGTGCCTGGCGGCATCTTTGCCGGCGCGCTTCGATCAGCGGGATGACGTGTCACCCTCACACCCCGTGCGCAGCACGGCAAAAAACACTAACCCCAGAAACCGCGACCACCACAACGTCACCCCGCACGGCGGCGGATCGGCAGCTAAAGGAAAAACGATTCGCCCCGGAACCTACCAGCTCCATCGCACGCCCTTGCCGCACAGGAATGCGAACGACAGGGACTCTGCTCCGGTGCCTAGGGAAGCTGGCTCGAATGCACCAGTGGATGGTTTCGACCTTTGCGCCCCCTCCAGCGCGAAAACCACCACGCAAGGAACAGTGCTATAAGTCCGACTCCTCCTTGTACGATGGAAAAATGGGGGTTGTTGCGATATCCGAGGAAAGAAAACATGTACACGGCAATGGCAATCCTGTCCGCAAGCGCTGGTCGGGCCTTAGCGAACCTTATCAGCCAGATGAGCGTGGCCCCGAAGAAAAAGGCCATCTCGGCTGCTTCGAGCCGGGAGAAAGGCAAGTGCGGAGGAAACTAATCTCGGCCAGTAATCGCGACCAGCAAACTCTTGAGGAAGCCGAACGCAACGCATCCCGCGAAAAACTGGATCCACAGATGCATTGTGAGTGGAATAAGCACCGCCGCCAAAGACAGTTCTACCCAGCCCAGCCACGCTGACGAAACGAAGTGGCCGTCCGACCACACCGCATCCAGCCCGTAGGCAAGAAGAAACAGTGAGGCGCAAAACGAGAGGATTCCGCCGGCCAACCGGAATCCAGTCTTTACCTGTTCCCCAACAGTGCGGCTCATTGGTGTGCTCCCTACCAATGCCCAATGCAATTCAGTGCCTCGGCTGCTGTGCACCCTCCTCCGGGGAAGTACCCGTCCGATCGTCTTCCGTACACGAATGACGTGCGCCGAGCTTTGCTATGATCCTCAGTCGAGGGGGAACCAATGGGAAACAAAGCGTCAGAGAACCTTTGGTTTTTCGAGGCGGTCGTACGGGCGTCTTCCTTTTCAGCTTCCTCACAATTTAGGGTCATTGGTTACCGGGTAGGGCGTGCTTTTTGATGTATAGGCCGGAGCATTTGAGGAAAATCTGGCGAGTAAAATATTGGGCGTGAAACCTGGCAAGTATGACCGTAAGCATTACTTTCTGATCAAGGGTGCCGAATTGCGAGAGTTGAAGGCATTAGATCTGCCGGAATCGTATGGACTGGATCGTCGGATCGAGCGCTACCAAGGGAAGCGGCCCTTGGGTTTGTATCGCTGGGATCTCGACGGCTTGTTGGCGGCGTTGTCGATCGCTTTGGATGAGCCTGATGACTATTACACACCACCGGCCAATAAGCGGGCGATTAAGAAGCTGCTCGATCGGCTGCAAGCCGAGTACGACTCCGCCTATGGCAAGGGTAACGGGTGAGTCGAGCTCCACGTGTGCAAGAGTCAAACAGGGCCGCGGCGGGTGGGAGCCACTGCACTATTGGTAGCTGAACCTGCACTGAACAATCCAAGTGTAGGTGATCCATCAGCAAGCACACCCGTACATCGGCGAGGCGTTCCAACCTGCCTGATCATCGATCTTGGAGAACGAAGGCACAGCTTCAGTCGAGTCAGAGTGCCCCGCGCGTATCCGTTTCAACCTGGAGAATGTAGGCCGGCGGGAACCACGGCTGCGTAGGGCAAATATGGAAGGGGCGGAAGGATTTCCGTCTCGGGACGAGAAACCGGAACCGGCGCCGCAGTCGGTCGCGAGGCCGTCCCAGGCAGCAGGTCGAGAATCTTCTCCGGGTCCGAGCTACAAAATAGTTGGAGCAGAAGCTGGAACGGATCCTTGCCTTGCTGTTTGGCCGTCTGAATTACGGAGGTGAGAACGGCTTGCGCACGGGCTCCCTTCCAGGTGCGGTTTCCGCCCCAGTTCTTGCGCGCCCCGATCAGAGCGCGTACGGCGCGCTCGGCGCGATGGTTGGTGGCGTCTAAGCCAGGGCAATAGAGAAAGGTGAGCAGATAGGGGCGTTCCCGCCACAGATGATTGGCCAGGCGGCGATTGGCCGGGTCGCGATGCGGCCGTAGTAAGAAGCGATCCAATTTCGCTTCCAGCCGTCCGGTAGCGGTCCACAGGCCGTGCACAGAGATTTCCTGCTGGGCATAGCGGTCGCGCAAGGCCAAGGCTTGCTGGAAGAGATCTTTAATCGCCAAGGGGAAGCGCGCGGCGGTGGGAGAGGCGATCTCAATCATCTTTTGACAACGGTTGAGGATATGCCCGGCGCAGCTCTGATGGGCCGCCTGCACAAATTTCATGTAGACTCGCCAGCCATCGCGCACCAAAAAGCCGTCGTAATCGGCCCCCAACAGGGAGGCGGCCTGCTCAAAGCCGCGCCCAGGCAAGATGTCGCACACCGTGACCATCTCATTGGCTACTACCCACAGCCACTGCAGCTGAGCATCGACCTTCCACCCGGTCTCGTCCATGGTGTTGACGTAATGTTTCTGGGCGGCTTGGCGAAGCGCCTGCCAAGTGGCTTGGCCGCGACGCGCGGCCCGCTCCACCGCCCGGCAGATGGTACTGCGATTCACCTGCAGATCAAACCCGGTTTGCAGCACCGCGGCCACGTCGGCATGGGGCATGCTCAGGCCTTTATTCATCTGCACCGCCAAGGCCAAGGCCTCCGGCCCGATCTGCACTGCGGCCGCTCCTAAAGCATCGGAGGTCTGGCGGGGATCACGCCCTTGCACCCGCTTGTGACACTTGCGGCAACGGCAGATCGCAATATCGAAACGGCGCCAAATGGTCTTACGTACAATTTCTTGCTGAAACTGCGACTCGATCCTCTCCACTTCCAGTTCGCCCCCACATTCACACTGCGTGGGCGCGGGGACCGGGATGACTTCATCCACTTTCTGGGGAATGGCCTTGCGACGGTGCTGGCCGTATGCCGAACCGGGTTTGCGTCCTGGGGGCTTAGGATCGGTGTTGCGCGTGCCGCGGGAAAAAGGGGCTGCTTGTCTTTTGGCTGCTCGTTGCGCTTCCTCCAGCTGCTTCTTCAGCTTCTCGATTTCTTGGCGCAGTCGGTCTCGTTCCCGCTCCACTCGGTCTCGCTCTTGCTGCAATCTCTCGTTCTCTCTGCGTAACCTCTCGATTTCCTGGCGAGCGCCACGCCACCGCTCTCGCAGTTCCGCTAGCTTCTCCTTCCAATGTCGCACAGTATCTAGCGGAAGAAACGCCATCGTACCTACTCGTGCGACTTACCCTAGCCAAAAGCGGAAGAATTGTCCAGCCTGATTTCCCATGTCGGTCTCTAAGTAGTTAACTTTCAGGCGTGAGCCTCGTCCAGAGGCCTATTTTCCGGGGTTCTAACACGGTAAACATTGATAATTTAGGGAACCCATAAACACATAAACTGCTTGTTACTCTTTGGGTTTGTAGGCACAAGGATTGCATGAAAACTCTAGTCGTCGTAACGCTGTTCCTCTGCTCAGCCTGCGTTGTCTTCGCTCAAGCCTTTTCTGACGACTTCAGTGCGGGCAAACTCGATACCGGCAAGTGGAAGGTTGCCACGTACAGATCGCCTGATTCAAAGCCGGGTCTCAATTCCGGCATTTACGTCCCAGAAAACCTTGATTTTTCACGAGGCATGCTTTGTATCAAGGTCACACAGCAGAAAGGGGGGCCGGATAACATTCTGTCCTACGGCGGAGCAATCGTTTCCAAGGATCGATTCGGTTTCGGGACCTATGAGCTTGTGATGCGCATGTCCTCGACTTCTGTAACGCCGGGTGGGTTTGGTACGACAACATCTGGAGCGATTTCGTCCGGCTTCGTTTTTTACAACAACTCAGAAAGCGAAATTGACCTTGAATTCTTGGGCAACGAAAACGCCATTTGGATCACCAACTGGCAGAATGCCAATCCCAAGAACGCTCCATCGGGTGACGTCAAGCAAACCAGCAACGTTTCCAACCACTTTCTCGCAGCTGAATTCCATAAGTACACGTTGGTCTGGACACCGACGAGCGTGAAGGTCTACATTGACGGGACGCTGGTCGCTTCACACAACGAGCACATTCCTCAGAGTCCAGCCTACATCATTCTTCAGCACCGGGGCACCAACAGCAACGAATGGGGCGGAATGGCAACGGTCGGCGTGACCCGCTACATGTATGTCAAGAGCGTCAACTTCACTCCGCTAAAAGCCCCATCCCCATCGGCATAAAGCGGGGTGAGAATCGAAAGGCTGAATGAAAATAACTAATGTTTGCGGCACCGCCATTGTAGTGATCTCATCGCTGTACTGGGCTTGGATTACGCTACCAAAGGCTTCGCGCTTGTGGATCGCAACCATCATTCTTGCCGTGGTTACTGTCTTCGTCGCAGTTTCAACTGTTTAGAGGGTTTGTCAAATGTTTAACCGGCCCATATAGAGAGGACTGATACTCTGGGCACGCGCTCTGGTGCAATCCAGTAGACTGTCGTTAAATCGCGATTACGGTGCGCCGGGATAAACCGGCATGAAGCAGGGAGCAGCCGACAAGGCTGGGAATCTTGCGAGGTGAAAGTCCTCGTACCGTCAATTTCTCTTAAAACAGCCTCCCAGGGCCTTTGGATCCTGCTAGGGCGCCAGGGCATTGATCAAGCCGTCAGTGTTGGGACTGCCCCAGCCCGATGCCAAATCGTAGCCCTTCGTCGCCGGGAAACCATTATTGCCGACCGTGATGTCGTGGAAGTCAGCGCTATAGCCCGACCCGAGACCCAAGCGATAAATCGTGGGATTAATGAAACCCGGCGGTTTATCACCCTTGCTGGCCGCCTGTTCATTCACCAAAGCTAAGTAGCCGGCCCACATAGGCGAAGCAAAACTGGTCCCACCCCAATAGTTTGAAGTGCAAGCTTGCTGGTCGGCGCAGACGTAAAAAGTGAAGTTCGCGTTCGCAGAGACGTCCGGCCCGTTCCGATATTTCATCGATCCCCGGTCAGCCTTGGTGATCACCCCTTTAAGCTTCTGCCAGGTTGGAATTGGAATACCGTCCGGAGAAATGCCACCGCCGCCATAGGGTGTCCAAACCGTTTCCGAAGCCCACGGCCGCCAGCTCAACATTCGTGGAGGAGGGCGCGGCGCCCGAGGCCTCCGACCACGTCCGGTAGTCGAAGAGCACCTGGCGCGAGATTTCCGCGTAGCCGCGAGCGTCGTACCAAGCCAGGAATTTCTCGAGCGCGCGGCGGTAGGCGCGCCGGGTGTGTTCATTGCTCACGCCATTGAGCAAGACGCGTTCGAGCGTCTGGTTGCGATCCTCTTCCTCTTCCTGCTGGAGATTCGGCAGTGGAACCGAAATCAGGCTCAGACGTCCAGCTCCACGATCTTCGGATTGAACTTCGGATTGAAAGCGACAGCAACGAGTGCGCCGGCCGCCCGCTCGGGCTCGATGGGCAAGGACAAGGGCAAAGGCAACTGATACGCTGCGCCCCGGTGTTGCTCGCGCCACAAGATCCGCAGTTGCGGTGGCAGCCAGACGCGCACCGCCTGCAGCCGCTCGATGGTGGCGTGACAGGCGGCGCAAAGCGAAATCAGCAGTGCCGGGCGCGAGACGCCGGGCCCGCGATGATGCACCGCGATCCAATCGCGGCCCGCTTGCGCCGGACGATAGAAGCATCCCTGGCAGGTCCAATGGTCGCGCCGCAAGACGGCCTCAGTGAAAGTTGGAGCAACGGTCCCGTGGAGGGTCACATCAATCGGTTGAAGACGCTCAAGCGTCAGATGTATGGTCGAGCCGGCTTCGAACTTTTACGAGCCCGATTACTGCCGATGTCTCGTGGCTCCCCGCTGCACCGAAATTGAGGAAGAACCCGTAATTAGTTCAGCGCGCGAACCGGGTTTTCTCTGCTGACAGCAACGTTACGTTCTTGATTCCACGTCACTTCCCTTCTACCGTCGTCGGCCCTGTTTTGCTTTAAGCTCACTTGAAGCTGAGGCAGCGTCGTAATCTCCGCCCGCAGCGATGGCAGCGGTAATGTAGTTGGAGTAGCTCCCCACCGCCAGCGTCCCGCTCGGCGCATACTTCACCGTGCAGGTCAGGACATCTCCGCTGTGCGTGCACGACTGTCCGCTGAACGACCCCGTGGCTGCGCTGAAGGTCACCGTTCCGCTGGGCGCAGCCTCCCGGGACCCCGCCCCGATGAAGGTGGCCGCCAGAGCGACCGTCGAGGTCGATCCATAAGGAACCGTTACCGTGCCCGGCGACAAGGCCGCCGTGGGCGTGACCGCCGTGATACTGAAGTTGTTCGTCTGCGGGCTGCTGGCCGGGTTATAGTAGCTGTTCCCGCTATAGCTGGCCGTAATCGTGTATGTTCCCACTGCGTCCGTTGCCGAAGGCGTGAAGGTGACGGTACAAGTAATCGGGCTCGTACTTCCCGTACAACTCACGGTTCCGAAGCTGCCTCCCGCGGTAGCGGTGAAGGTCAGCAGGCTGCTGCTGCTGGATGTGGGCGTTGGTCCCGAACCCGTCCAGCTCAGCGTGGCGGTCACCTTGGTGGACTTGCCGCTGTCGTACGCGAGCGACGCCGGGCTCACGCTGGTCACCGCGACCGTGGGCGTCACCCGGCTGGCAACCACTACATTCGCGCTTCCGCTGCCCGCCAGATAGTTCCCCGCCGCCGTGATGCTGGCCGTGATGTAGTTGGTGTACGTGCCCGACGACAGCATTCCGCTGGGCGTGTAGTTGGTGGTGCAGGTTTTCACATCCCCGCTGGAAGAGCAACTGGGCGTGCTGAACGACCCGGTTGCCGCCGCGAAGGAAACGGTCCCGGTGGGAGCCGAATCGGCTGAACCGGCGCCGGTAACCGTCACCGTCAACGCCACCGCGGTGGTCGAGCCCATCGACAGATCAACCGGATTGGGGCTGATGCTCACCGTGGGCGCAACCGCGGTCACGGTCACCGTATCGCCGCCGGAAGCTGCCGCTGCGTAGTTCGAATCCCCCGCGAAACTCGCCTGCAGGGTGTTGTACGCGGGCGTTCCGTAGGTACCCACCGCCTCCGTCCCGCTGGGCGTGTAGTTCGCGGAACACGTGATTGTGGTCCCGGAGGGCGGTCCGCAGGTGGTGGCGCCGACGCTGCCGCCAATTGACGTCCCGCTGCCCACGAATCCGATGCTGATATCGGAAGCAGTGGGCGCGGCGCCGGTGCCGGACCAGGTGAGGGTAGTGCTCATCGCCACCGCCGCGGTTGATCCATAGGAGAAGCTGGGGCTGTTGATGGTGAGCGTGGACGTCTGCTGCATGATCGTGAACGTATTCGAGCCCATGGCCGACGTATAGTTGCTGTCCCCGCCGTAGCTGGCGGTGACGGTCTCCGTGCCCGGGACGTCGGTGGCATCCGGCGTGTAGGTCGGCGTGCAGGTGATCGTGTTCGTCCCCGTCTGACTGCAGTCCGGCGCACTGAAACTGCCCGCCTGCAGAACCTGCGGCCCCAGCTTCACCCGCTGCCCCGCCTTCAGCGCCTTCCCCATCGCCGCCGTCAGCCGGTACCTCTCCGACTGCTTCGTCTGCGCTTTCGCCGCTCCCCCTTGCTGCGGCGTGTCCATAATGCTGAACGTCAGGTTGCCCGTGGGCACCGGCCCGTTCCCCGTCCACGTCAACGTCGCATCAATGTCCTCCGCCGCGTCGTTCGCGTACTGCTGCGACGTCGGCGTAATGCTCACTACCATCGCCGTCGTGCTCGTGTTCTCACTTACCACAAAGTTGTTCGCCTGCGTCGTCGGCCCCGCCGCACTGTAGTTCCCGTCACCCGTGAACTGCACATTGATGCTGTAGCTCCCCGCCGCATCCGTCGCCGTCGGCGTGAGCATCGCCGTGCACGTCATCGCATCCCCGCTCGGCGTCCCGCAACTCACCGTCCCGAAGCTCCCCCCATCGGTGGACGAGAACACCACGTCCCCGGTCGTCGGCTGTACCCCGCCACCACTCCAGCTCACCGTCGCGCTCACCTGGAACGCCGTCAGGCTCCCCAACGTCTGCGTCTCCACGTCCACAGGCGCCGTCGGGAACGCCATCGCCACTCCCACCGAAGTGTTCGCAGTGATCTGGAACGTCCCCGTCCCGCTCGAGGAGCTGTAGTTCCCGTCGCTGGTGAAGGTCGCCGTTACCGTCTCCGTCCCCGGCGTGTCGGTGGCATCCGGCGTGTAGGTCGGCGTGCAGGTGATCGTGTTCGTCCCCGTCTGACTGCAGTCCGGCGCACTGAAACTGCCCGCCTGCAGAACCTGCGGCCCCAGCTTCACCCGCTGCCCCGCCTTCAGCGCCTTCCCCATCGCCGCCGTCAGCCGGTACCTCTCCGACTGCTTCGTCTGCGCTTTCGCCGCTCCCCCTTGCTGCGGCGTGTCCATAATGCTGAACGTCAGGTTGCCCGTGGGCACCGGCCCGTTCCCCGTCCACGTCAACGTCGCATCAATGTCCTCCGCCGCGTCGTTCCCGTACTGCTGCGACGTCGGCGTAATGCTCACTACCATCGCCGTCGTGCTCGTGTTCTCACTTACCACAAAGTTGTTCGCCTGCGTCGTCGGCCCCGCCGCACTGTAGTTCCCGTCACCCGTGAACTGCACATTGATGCTGTAGCTCCCCGCCGCATCCGTCGCCGTCGGCGTGAGCATCGCCGTGCACGTCATCGCATCCCCGCTCGGCGTCCCGCAACTCACCGTCCCGAAGCTCCCCCCATCGGTGGACGAGAACACCACGTCCCCGGTCGTCGGCTGTACCCCGCCACCACTCCAGCTCACCGTCGCGCTCACCTGGAACGCCGTCAGGCTCCCCAACGTCTGCGTCTCCACGTCCACAGGCGCCGTCGGGAACGCCATCGCCACTGTCGCTCCTGGATTCCCCGCGATGACGGAGGCCACCATGGCGATGTTCGCGCCAGGATCAGAGCCGTCTGTGGCTGCGCCTTTGCACGCCTCGGAGGAGGCGAGCACATAGTTTCCACCGTCGCCAGCGTTGTAGTTGGTGAACAGCTCCGAGTAGGATGCGACCGAGGTTATATTCCCCGCCGGCCAATTCACTGAGCCGTTGTTGACGAAGCAGTTTCCGCTGAACAAATTCGGGACCCAACAGGCGTTGATCATGGCCGTGCCGGAAGTTACCGGCGGTTGGGAGCAGCTCACCGTTGTCCTGGCAAAGGGGTCAATCGTTCCGGACCAAGTTCGGAGCACGTTGTTGGTGAAGTCGATGTTGTAGGTGACGGACGGCGACGAACTCAGCGCCCCACCCATCCCGATGGCTCCGGCAATCGTTGGAACTGCTTGGGGAGTTGCATACACAAACGTCATGTGATTGACGGTCACGTAGCCGAGCGCTTCCGATGGAGTGGCCATAGGATCGTTGTAAATCGTGATCGTAGAGCCATCCGTGCAGCCGTAGCAGGTCGCGTAGTTCATGTTGTCGATGACCCAATCGTGAACTGAATAGTGATTGCCGCCGGCTGGGAGCGGGTTTCCGGCGACGTAGGGGTTCTGGGCTTGGGTGACCAACTCCATGGCAGCCCCGACGGTGTTCGCGAGGTTGTAGCGCGCCGTAATGTTCCCCGTGAAGCACACATTGCACAATCCGTTTTGATTGGCGGGGGTTACCAAAAGAGCGTGGCCGATTTGCGTGAATCCTCCCCACACGTTCACCAGTTCGTTGCCTTCCAGCAAAACATAATTCCCGTTTTTAAATTCGCCCAAGTTTTTGACGATAAAGGGATGCCCAGAGACACCGCCGTCGTAATAAGGATTCCCTGGGTCCGGGTTCCATTGCAATGGTTTGAAGAGGAGGTTCAGTCGAATTTCAAAATTTAGGGGCACCGTATTCGAGGCTGCTCCCCCGAAGATGAAGTTTTCCCCGGAGGCTTCTATAAAGTTGTTGACGAGTTTGACGCCGCTCTCGGGAGTAGAGCTGACCGTGTTCGCGCCTCCCGCGATACATTTACTGTCCGTGCCTGTGCCGATCACCGAGATGAAATAAATGTTATTGCAGTAGGAATCCACTACGGCAACGTTCGAGACGCCGCTCGAAGTAAACCAGCGTCCGGTTTCGTCTTCATTCTCATCTCCGTGCGCCCAGCAGCGATCCCAGTAGATGCCGCTGATGCCCGTGCCTTGGTTGCCGAGGTTCACCAACCCAGACACTGTACCGGTCCCCGGCGTGCGCGTGATCTCTATTCCAATGAAGCGGATGTTCGTCGTATTCGGCAAAAACGTGAGCACGGGGCTGCTGTTGGGAGTGATCAGCTGGGCGGTGTAGGTTCCAGGTGTGCCCGGGCAACTCAGCGGTGGGCGGCCGATTTGCGAAGTCACACCCGCATAGCACGGCCCGAATTGCGGCGCGTAAAGCGTTTGTACGACACCCCCAGAGCCGGTATAGCTGGTAGAATAGCGCGCTCCTTCTGCGGGCAAGCTGGCGACCGCGGAACTTTGAATCCAGAGCCAGTTCGTAGAGGGGCACGCCAAGGCCGGGATGGTGAAGTGACCGGAAAAAACATTTCCCGCCTGCAAAGTGATTTTTTGGCCACAGACGGCGGCTGCCAAGGCCGACGCGAGTTGCGCCGCTGTGGTCACGTTGACCACAGCTCCCGTGGCAGGAGTATTCGCAAGCGAAGTGTTAAGGCAAATGGTGGGCAATTGTGCGGGACCGTCATAGGCTCCCCAAGTGGGGATGCCAGAGACAGGACAGTAGAGGTTGTTGGAATCCTGCCCGAGCGCGGGCAAGGCGCAGAGCGACAAGAGCGCGAGGAGAAGGAGTTTCATTGAAAGCACTCCGTCCACTCTGGTTTGGGGTACTTCTTTAAGATCACATCTTTCCCTGTGTCTTCATCTGCGGTAAACTCTTCCATGCGAGTGCATGTTTTTTCATCTCGCCTTCTCGAAAGCCAGGTTCTTCCGCGCGAAGCCCGCCAAACCTGCATTTGGTTACTCCAGCCCCCGCAGACGAAACTATTCCGCCCAGAACTCACAAATGAGCACAGGGTTGGGTCGAACACAAAACTTACTTGGGGGAAAGTTCCCAGGAGCATCGCGTCGGAACTTCGGCAGAAGCTATGCCCAATACTCCCACGGCTAACCTGCTCTATCAAACGTAACCAAAGTCACTTAGAAGAACCAGGAGACGTACTGCCTCTGATGTCCCGCCTCAGTTGGAAATGGAGAACGCGTTCTTTCGCTAAGATAGCGGAGAGAACGTATGAGAAAAGAGCGCACGCACTAGACCGGATCTTGCAGTTGCCTCCAGTAACGACTGTCGTTTTTCCTTAATGAGTAGAGTTGTTGGCTGACTCTAAAGGATTTATCCGTTTCGAAACCAACTGAATTTTTCTTTATTGAGTACGCCAGAAACGTTGTACCAGGGTTCTTGTGCCCGAACCGCGCGGGCGCAAATGCGGCAGCCGTGTCCTCAACCCGAGTCTGGAGAAAATCATCGATACGGCGATCAAGGACTTCTATTTACGACGAGAAAAACCATCGCTGGCTAGCCTGCATCGAGAAGTTCAGCAGGCGTGTCACATGGCCGGCGAGACGCCTCCCTCATATAAAGCGATTCAGTCGCGGGTCCGAGACTTCGATCCACGGGAGGTAATCACGCGACGCATGGGTCCAAAGCAAGCGGCGCAGCTGTTCTCCCCTGTAAAGGCAGGATTGCATGTAAAAGAACCGCTGCAACTCCTGCAAATGGATCACACCTTGGTTGATGTCGTTGTAGTCGACGAGGTTGATCGCGAACCGATCGGCAGACCCTGGTTAACTTTGGCCATTGACGTTGCGACTCGGGCGGTGCCGGGATTTCACCTTAGTTTGGAGGCTCCCAGCGCAACATCGGTCGCCCTTGCGTTGAGCATGGCAGTGCTGCCAAAGAACAAGTTCCTGGCCGCTCAGCACATTGATTTCGATTGGCCTTGTCAAGGTTTGCCGAAAGCAGTTCACCTCGACAACGCGCGCGAGTTCCACTCCAACGCTTTGAAGCGCGGCTGTCAGGAATATGGGATCGAGATCACTTTTCGGCCCCGTGGGCGGCCGCACTTTGGAGGACACATTGAGCGCCTGATCGGCACGATGATGGGAGAAGTGCATCTGCTGCCTGGAACCACCTTCTCATCCGTCGCGGCTCGCGGGGACTATAAACCGGCCGATACGGCAGTGATGACCATGCGAGAGTTGGAACGTTGGCTCACGCTGCAAATCACTGGAATCTATCATCGCAGCCGCCATCGCGGATTGGGACGAACACCCCTGCAGGCATGGGATCAAGCCACGAAGTTTCAGGCCCGAGTTCGGTTGCCACACAGCGAGCAGCAATTCTATATCGATTTTCTCCCTTACGAACGTCGGGCCATTCGTCGTGATGGAATTCGAATGTTCAACATTTTCTACTGGACGGATTCGTTGACGACCCTGCTGCGCCGGTCCAACAACGTCTCTGCCATTCATTACGATCCCCGGGATTTGTCCCGCGTCTACGTCAAGGATCGTCAGAACGAATTCATCGACGTTCCTTATCGCACACGATCCTTCATTCCGATCACACTCGAAGAACGCTGGGCAACCCGCAAACTCCGCAACGAGAATGCGGCGGTCAACGAACAGGCACTGTTCAGGGCAATCGAGCAAAAGCGCATGATGGTCGAGGAGGCGCAGAAGAAAACAATGCGCACACGGCGTAGCCACCAGAAAACAGCTTACGCACTGCAGTCCACCGTGGCGGAATCTCCGACGCAGAGCGCCGGGGAAGTTCCAGAAATTGTTGGCAGGCCCCGTCCAACCGTACAAGGTCGAGATTTGGGAATGACAAGCGAATTCGGACACCTGCTTCCGGAACACCGCCACAACGCCACGCTCTCCAATGAGGAGCGTATCCGCCGTATTCGGGTGGACCGCTGGATCAGTTATCCAAAAGCTGAGGCCATCCTGGCTCGAATGTCTGAATTGCTGGCATACTCTCCTCACGACCGCATGCCGGCATTGTTGATATACGGCGGTACGGGCATGGGAAAAACCAAAATCCTTCGCAAGTTTATTCGCGACTACCCTCCGGCCTTCGACGATTCGGTCGGTATTACTCATACGCAAGCCGTCCACATGCAAATGCCGCCGGAGCCTGACGAGAAGAGCTTCTATGAGGAGTTACTGGATGCTCTGGGCTCTCCCACGAACCACTACCACAACGTCGCCCAGTTGCGTCGCATCGCCAGGGATCTTCTACAGTTCGTCAAGGCGCGAACTCTAATCATCGACGAGTTGCATTCGATGCTGGCCGGCACGCAGCGCCAGCAACAAATCTTGCTCAATACTCTCCGATTTCTCGCCAATGACATCAAGTTGCCATTGATCTGCGCCGGGACAGAAAATGCGAAGCGGGCGTTGATGACCGACCAGCAACTGGCCGACCGCTTCGAAATCATTGAGTTGTCGCGCTGGCGTAATGATGAGGCTTTTAATCGGCTGCTGGCCAGTTTCCTCGGACTTCTGCCTTTGCGACGTCAGTCGGACCTGCTCGCGCCTGCCGTACGCAAGGCCTTGCTCGAGCAAAGCGAGGGGGTGACCGTACGCATTGTCCGACTGATCGAAGCGCTAGCCATTGACGCGATTCGATCCGGACGCGAACGAATCGACATGGAGAGTTTTAGCGTTGTGCCCTCACTGCCACTGCTGCTTTCCATGGAGCATCGATCGCCTGCCGGCATTTCCTGAGGGCCTGCGCGCATGGTGCCAATCGTACTGCGACCTTATTCCGGAGAAATCCTGTACTCCTGGTTGGCACGAACAGCCGCCGTGTATGGCGTCGACCACCCTGGTCTACTTGGCTTTCCGGCTACTCCTTGGGACCTCCTGGCCGCCCCTGCCCCGGAAACTCTTCGCAGACTGGCCGAGTTCACACGTATGCCAGAAACCGCGTTGGCCAACCTGACCATCGCTGGAACCGATCTACCGCAGCGCTGGTGGAGTATCCGCACACTCCCGATCCCTTCGCCCCCAAGATGGAGTATACGTATCATCCCACCATCACATTCTGCAGGCTTTGCTTGTGGAACGACTTCATCACAGACGGCAATGAATATCTGCGAGTCAAATGGATGGCGGCCGTACCTACGATCTGTCCCTTGCATCGTGTACCAATGGAAGATTCCTGCAATGCCTGCTCCGCTTGGGGGCTCCCGATATCTGTACGGACGAGCCGCGGATTTCGATTCGTTTGTGCTGACTGCAAACGACCTCTCGCGAGTCCGCAGATGAGCGGCAAGACAACCCCGTCTCCGGAGAACATAGTCTTACTCGAATTTGAAACAGCGTTCGGGGAAGCACTCAAGAACGAGAGGAATCTGCGTTTCCCAGGCGCATCGATTGGCCCAAAATATTTCTTGCAGATGGTCGAAGACTTGTTTTGGTTACTCACGAGGAAAACGGCAGGATACGGGCGACTATTTGTTCATCACCTTCATCGTACCGTCTTTCGCATTTCCCAGCGGCTCTACTACCTGCCTCAGTCGCGCCCGTGGCTGGGAGATTTTGATGCTCGAAACAGGCCAGGGCTGCTTTCTCACATTGCCGCCCTCGCTGGGGGCAGATCGATTCGCGAGCGGCTCCTCCTGGCCCCCGCTCGCCGGCACTCCGGCATGACGGAAGCTATGACTTGGCTTCGGTCTTCCGACAGAAGGAGCCTTCGACGCCGGGTCGCGGCTTGGCCGCAAATCCAAAGAAACACCGTATTTTCAGCGGACTATATTAATTAAGGCAAAATCTCTATACAAATCAAAGATAAATTCCGAATGGAAATGCCACCACTATAATAATTAACGAGAAACGACAGAGGCGGTGCGCCATCGCACGCCGCTGGTTGCCGGCTTGGGGCAGGCCCTGGTCGCCGCTTAGGAGCCTTCCAGAAATAATCTCCCACAAATAAATTTCTCAGGCGGTGCTGACTCTGGGTGACAGGGAATAGTTCCACTCCCCATGAAAGTCCGCCGGGATGATGTTCAACCTTGCCATTTCTTCATCGGATATTTTGATCCCTTTCGCGTAAGAATTGACATTGAGGTCGGCTTGGATGGTCAAGCCCTTGCTAGTTTGGGTGTTGGCAATCAGGTTGACGATCACCTCACGAGTTTCCAAGGGCCGACCCCGCCAATTGGCGGTGATGTGGCAAAACATGCGATGCTCAATTCGGTTCCACTTGCTGGTTCCGGGAGGGTAGTGACAGACCGTGATGCGGAGTCCGGTCTCGTTCGCTAGCTTCTGCAGTTGACACTTCCAGAGTCTGGCTCGATAGCTGTTACTGCCGCCGGAATCGGCAGTGATTAGCAGTTCCTGGGCCGCAGGGTAGGTGGGCTGGCCCATGCGCCTCCACCAGTGACGAATAGAATCGACGGCGAATTCGGCGGTGTCGTGATCTATCCCCAGGGTCACCCATCCTTGGTTTCGCCCGATGTCATACACGCCGTGGGGTGTGACCTTGCCTTTTTGCTTATCTTCGAAATCGTGCACGCGAACCGATTCGGGTTTGCCCTTGGGGTGCCACTCCCGACCGCCGTTTTTAAAATCCCCCACCAGTTCCTTTTTCTTACTATCTATAGAGATCACGGGCTGACCCCGCTGTTGAAATTCCTGACACTGGCGATTGATGTATTGAAACTGCGCGTCCCGATCGGGATGCGAGGAACCTTCTCGGGTCTTGCGCAACCCTTGCATGCCATAACCCAATTCCTCGTACAGGATTTTGCTCACGCTGGTGAGGCTAAGTTGGTAGCCTTGGCGACCGAGTTCCGCCACAAGGTGAGGCAAGCTTTTCGAAACCCAGCGCAACGGCTTCATCGGATCTCCGCGCGTGGCCGGATCCACGATCTGCTCGATCACGCTGCGCAATTCCGGATGTTTCTCGAGGATCGACTTCCGGCCTCCCCCGGGGCGACGGTGCCGGCCTCCCTCAAGATCGCGGCTCGGGCTCGGCTGGGCTTGCAGTTCGCGCTTGCCTTGCAAGATGGTCTTAGGAGTGATGGCCAGGGCTTCGGCTATCGCCCGCACTCCTCCCCGCCCAAACGAAAGCGCTTCATTGGCCGCCCACAACCTCGTTCCTCGTTCTCCCAAATGCGGCTGCAGCCGCTCATATTTTTCTCGCACCACCTGTTTCCGTTCCTCCCGTACTTTCCAATACAGGCGCAGCTTCTCTTGTTTGCTGCCTCGCCAATCGTTGTGGGGCATCAGTGGGGGATCCTCCTTGCTGCAGGGTCTCCCAGTGTGCTTTATCACCAGACCGAGAAAATGTCCAGCCTAATCGTAGTGTGGGAACTTATTTATGTAAGGCTCCTTACCGTGGTCTGGATCCTGATCCGATGTGGCTCGGCCCGCTTCAGGCAATCACGTTTCTCTCGGTCATTGACGACCTGACTTGGCTCTTCCTCGGCGCGAATCTTCGCTACGGATCCCCACTGATCGACGAGTACGCCCCCGCCACGTACTCCGAAATCGACTCGCTTGGACGATGGTCCTGGCATCGCCCGCTCAACCTCTTATCCGTCTGTCATCGAGAGATTGTCGTGGCAGCCATCGCACTTGCTCTTCTCGGCAACAGGATCGTCGAACGATTTGATCTTCCGGTTCGACTGCCCCTGCCCGTCAGCGACCTCGATTCTTATCCTTTCTCATTGATTCGGTGGCCGATCCCGCGTGACAGCCGCACTGACATCGCGGAGAGAATTGGAAGATGGCCAGCCATCCTCAAAGAACGCGCTCTCCGCCACTTGCCAGCGGCCTGAACGACGCCGGTTCGCAGCCCAGACGCAGTTGAATCTACGTTGTCTACAGGTTAAGTACAATATTATTGTCCACAAGTTAAGTGCAGTACTTTGGACATTTTGGACATCCAGTCTACAAGTTAAGTACACCAAATCGCTGTTGTCTACAGGTTAAGTGCAGCTCGACAACTGAACAGGAACTCGCGCTATCGCGCCTGTTCAGCGTTCTTTGCGCGGAAGCGAGGATTTTCGCCGACTTCACGAATCTGGCCTGCAATCAATGATTGCATAAAGCCCCCCAGTTTGTCCTAGAGTTGGGAAGACTGGAGCGCGGGCACGGTCCTCGGGTTTAACCCAACTCCACTGCGGAGGTCTCAGGCACTTTTTGGGGGACGCCGCTGCTCTGCCGTCAGCCCCAGGGCCCCCAATCTGGTCCCCCCGCGGTTTTGCCACGGGATAATTACCGGGTGAAAAAGGTGGTTTAGCGTACTGTGTTGGGCTGGCTGGAGAGCACTGCCCCCTCCGTTCACCAACACACGCGTGGCCCCGGTTTCGTCTCCGTCAACGTTGAAAACGATACCGCCGGTAACACATGAAACGCTCTCGGGCTTGATATAAGCGCCGCAAGACGGAATCAGTTGAATCAGCACTTTCCCGGATTCATCGCTATGCTTGAGCCTTCCAATGAGGTGGTCCCGGCAAACCTCCAGTCCGAAGGTGATCCCATCCATGGTGAAGACTGTGCCGCCGACCAGCTCCGACACAGATTTAGTGTTCGCATCCAGCGCCCCCTGCACTGGGTTTGGGTCGATTCTGGCTCCCTCCGGCATAAGGTGTTTCTGCATCTGACCGCCAACTTTCGCCTCTGACTGGCTGGGGTCATACCATTCCAGGTTGCCAAGACCCGGATGCTTGAAATCGACATGGGAAGGGAACTCTTTGGCGACGATGAGATCGTGATGCTCGGCGGTCTTGGGCCCGCCCTTTTGCA
Source organism: uncultured Acidobacteriaceae bacterium (assembly GCA_963714225.1). GTDB lineage: Bacteria > Acidobacteriota > Terriglobia > Terriglobales > Acidobacteriaceae > Sulfotelmatobacter. Next base: position 272,221 of record CAVQNY010000044.1, read on the forward strand.
CCAGGGCGTAGTTTTCCAGCAGGTTGCCCACCTTCACCATTGCGTTTCCTTGCTTCTCCTCCTTGTCGGTCGAGAACAGGGCTGTCCCAAGGACAAAGAGCCAATCCTTGTACGCGGGCTTGGAGGTTTCCGTCCGCATCATCGACATGATTTTGGCGTTCCAGCCGATGTCCTGATACGCCCCATAAGGCCCGCGAAAATAGAACTCCGGCGCCATGAAAATCTTTAAGATTTTGCGGTCTTCATCGTCGGGAATGGTTTCTGCGGCCTTGTAGGTTTGGTACAAGTTGAACGCATCGATAATCGCTTTGATCATGCTCGTTACCCGGCTTCCGATCTCCACGGTTTCTTCCCGATGCCGCGTCGTTCGTGGGTCGGGGCCTGCCGGGACCCTGTTTTCATCGTAGGCTCCGGTCCCCAAATGGTAGCCAATGCAGCAAGCCTTGATGTATATGTGTTTGCCCCAGCCGTCGAGTTCGTAGAGTTTCCGCAGCACTACCTCCATGAGCGCTTCCATCGCCTCCAGGCGCCCGGTCCTGACGTCGCGCTTGCTCTTGTCATCCTCCCAATCCGCAATGGCGTCCTTCAGTTCCATCAGGATGTTCAGCTTCGACACATCGAAGACCTGGTGATATTTCTTGATCAGATTGTCGATACGCACCAAAAGTGGTTTGCTGCTCCTGATTTGGAAGGTCGAGGAACTCGCATTCTTCCACTGTTCCCAGGTGGGAATGTTATTGAACTTCACATGTCCTCCTTTACCCGTTCGGCGATCGGCGCCTTCACTCTGGTATGTTTGGCGTTCCGCAAAGCGAATGTGGCCGGCAAGGAACCACCATGACTGCGATTCGCTTCCGCATCGGGAGCCCCACGCTCCTTGGAATCCGGAACGACCTGCGTCCGGAATCCCTTGTTGCTTCGAGAATGTCAGACAGTGTATATGCATTCGCGGGTTCTCGACACGGTAAAAAACAATTTCACAGCGCTTCAGTGAAGGGTGCTCAGAGAACCTGGGGCTGTTGTCGTGTTTCCTTATTAAGTGCACTGGGTTTGCTGATTCTAAAAGACTTCCATGCCTGGGAAACCCTGGAACTTTGCTTTATTGCGTACAGTTTTTCCTTAATTAAGTCACCGCGCGAACCGCATTTCCCCAGCCGAGACCAACGTTACGTTCTTGATTCCACGCGGCTTCCCTTTTTGTTTTCCTTCAATGATTGCAGTTTTTCCTTAATCAGTGCACCGGGAGATAAACCTTGCTCTGGCGCCTTCGGCGCTATGCAAGAGTAGGCCAGTAGCGTTTCGCTGGACCGACCCACTCGGAGAACGGGAGTAGTAACAGGATCAAGATGGGGGGTGGCATCATCCACGCCGAAGGCGTGCTGGGTTTGTTGGCAGTGGAGGAAGGATACTGCGACATCATCATCCACGCTGCAGGCGTGCGCGTTGCTTTTCCATCATCCGTGCCCAAGGCGGCGGTAAACGCGAACCTAGCAGCTGGAGTTGGCGCGTGTGAGTTTGTGGCGGAGGTAATCGAAGTAAGCCGGGCTGGCCCGCAGTTTCATCACTTCTTCAATCACCGGTAGAAAATAAGCCAGCGAACGAATCGTGCCTAAGGGCGGTGCAGCGGCTGGCCGAATCAGGCGACGCGTGGCCGCCAGCACCAACGCATTTTCGATCACCTTCACGGAAAGGCCGCGCTGGTATAGTTCCCCTGCAAGCGTCCGGTCCGCGCGGCGAACTGTCCCTGTGGTGCCCGGCGTCTTTCGGTACGCCTCCAGCACCTGGCAAACGTATTCTTCCTGGCTGAGATCCTGGTCCATCACTGTTTTTCAGCCTTGCGGTTCGCACAACGACGGGCCATCGATGCGCACCGTGTGGCAGTAATGCCTCAGGCGGCTCAACAACGCCTCCACCATGGGCCGGTTGCCCAGAAAGTTCGGCCACTCGTCATACCCGAGATTGGTGGTAATGATGCAGGGATGCCGCCGGTAGCGCTCCTCGATCAGTTTGAAAAAAATGTTGGACTGCTCCGGTTTCAGATTCAGATATCCAAATTCGTCGATTAAGAGCACATCGAGCCGCGCCAGGCGCTTGAGCAACTGCCGCGTCGAACGATCCGCCAGCGACGCGTACATCTCGTCGAACAGGTCCTGGGCCTTGATGAATTGACACCGGTAGCCGTTCTCCAACGCTTTCATCAGCAGACCGCACGCCAGTCCCGTCTTGCCTCTGCCGGTTTCGCCAACCAAGACGATATTTTCTGCTTTGGCGATGAACTCCAACTCCGCAAATCCGCGAATCTGTTTGCGGTTTACGCCGGGCTGTCGGGCGAAGGGAAACGTCTCCAGGGTCCACCGCTCCGGCAGATTGGCGCGCCGGATGCGCCACTCTAGCGCCCCTTCCTGTTTGGCCTGAAATTGGGCGCGCACCAGGCGCGTGACGAACTCCGTGTAGCTGATCTCCTCCTTGTCGGCGGCGCGCAACTGTTCCTCGTAGATTTCCAGAACGCGCCGCAGCTTGAGATTCTTCAGCAGTTGTTCCAGTTCTTCAGTCATCTTCCTCAGGTCCCCTGTCGAGCAGAAAATATTCGCGGGTCACGCGTTTAAGGATCATCCTCTCCAACCGGTCCAGGTCGTAGAGACCATACTGGGCCGCCTCGCGCACCGCTCCCAGCAGCGGTTCGCGCGGATACTCCTGCACGAACCGCAGCAACTGCCGCAGAGCCAGCGTGATCCCCTTGCGGCTCCGCTGCTTCAAGCCGGCGACATATTCGGCCAGCTCGGGCGCGGCCGTGAGAATGGCCTTCTCTTCCGGATGCGGATCCGGTCGTGGCGCCCGCTGGCCCCGCGGCGGCCGATGCTCCGCCAAGGTGATGCGCTGGTGCTCGGCCTCGGCGATGCGCCGGTGCCTGACCAGACGCCGGGCATCCAGTTGAATCTCGATCTTGTCCTTGGTCTCGCGCACTTCCACCCGCCGACCGATCCAGTCCACCGGCACCGAGTAGCGGTTGCTGTGTAGGGCCACATAGCCTTCGATGTCCACCAGACGCTGATGTAGGCGGTAGACCTCGGGAATCCACGCCGGCAGCGGCTTCAGATGCAGCCGCTCGACCGCGAACAACTCCCGTGGCACCGCACGGATATGTTTCTTATAGGTAGCGTTGACCTTGTCGCACCACTCCCGTGCCTGCTCATTCAGATCTTCCCAACTCGAGAAGGTGCGCCCGGCCAGAAAGTTGTGCTCTATGAAATGAAAAGGTCTCTCGACCCGTCCCGAACGGTTCGCATTCCCAATCGCGTGCGCTACGAACTCAAAGCCGAAGCGCTCACCAAAGGCTGCCATCTCCGGCACCGGCACCATGTCGCGTCCGCTGCCCCGCAGCACCACCACATGCGTGTTATCGATCATCACGCGGGTCGGGGCGCCGGAGAAGTAACGCAGTCCATCGGTGAGAAACACCTTGCAGTCGAAGCGCTGGAACGTCGGATAGCATTGGAAGAACAGCATCCGCGAGTAGCAAAGTACGGCTGATGCTGTCTGCACCTTGCGTTTTCTACCCGCCAGTTCCAGTTCGTGCGGAGAGCTGTCATGCTGAAGTTCTTCGCCGGGAGAAAACTCATACTGACCCGCTGGTACTGGCGGCGCGTATCCGATTCCATGCCGGCGGCAAAACCCGGTTAATGCCGGATAGGACAGCTCCGCACCTCCCGCTACCAGCTCCTCATGGACTCGCACCAGATTCCCCTTGCACTTCTCGAACAGCTCCAGGATCTGGGGCCGGTACGGTTCGGCCTTCTCCGGACGCTGCAATTCCGGTACGGCGGTAGAGTTCGAGCGGACGACTTTGCGCACCGATGTGCGAGAGACCCCCAACACTCGCGCGATCTCGCGTTTCCCTATTCCCTGGCTGTGCAATTCCAGAATCGTGGTCCGCTGTGCTTGGCTCAACATGGGTTTGCTCCTGGAGTTTTTCCTCGATACGCTGGAGTTGCTTTTCGATCCGCTCGATCTGCTGCCGCGCACCGGCCCGCTGCGCATCATCCCACTCCATGGCCGCCGCGCCGGCGATCCGACGATGAGCGCGGTTTACAATCGCGGTGACCATCTCCAGATCGCGGATCAGTTCCGCGCCCGCCCCGGGCGGGGCTTTCTCCTGCCGCTGCGTTTTGAAAAACAGCGCCGGGTCCTCCAGAATGCGCTTGCGAATCGCGGCCGATCCTCGCCGCCAGGCCATATACAGTTGACCGGCTTCGCGCGTGTCGCAGTGCTGCTCGGCGAAAATGGCCGCCATGCGCTGGCAGTCTTCCAGGCTTTGGCGGGCTACTGGCACCAGAAACTTCATGGCTGCCGGCGCCGCGATCTTGCCCTCGCGCACCTGCTGCTGAATGGTTTCCGGTAAAAGCTCCACCAAGGCCAACCGCCCCGCCACCCAGCTCACACTGCGGTCGAACCGCCGCGCCAACTCCTCCAGGCTGTAGCCGAAACGCTGCTCCAACTCCTGCAGTAGCCAGCCCACCTCCAGCGCGCTCTCCTGGGTGCAGAAACGCAGCGAGCGATCCAGCAGCACGGCCGCGGCCTCGCTCATCGGCCACACCACCGCTTCCACCGTGTCCCGCCCCAACCGTTCCAGCGCGGCGATCCGCTTGTAGCCGTCGATTACCACATACCGATCCGCCTGGCCTTCTGCGGTCACGACCACGATCGGCATCTGCTGCCCGCTGTCTGCCAGCGACGCCAGCAACCGCCGCTGCCGCGCTGGGTTGCGCACGCGCAAATGCTCCCAGCGCCGCTCGAGCTGATGAAACTCCAGTTGCATCGATCGGCTCAAGGTAAGGTAAATCTCGCGGGCCGATCAATATGTCCGGATTAAATGCGCGCTTGTCGCCAACGTCGTTCCCGCTCCCGCACTCGCTCCAGGGCGCGCCGGCAGGCGTGCGAACAAAAACGCTGCAAAGGACTTCGCCGCTGACGCGCGAAGTGCTCGTAGCACCCCGGCCGGTCGCAGCTGTGCTCGAAAAAAATATTGTGGAGTGATTACCCTCGCGGCTTGGCTAACTGCCGCTGGCTCTGGCAATTTCCCGGCCTTGACCCGCTCCCGGTAGCGCTGGTTTTGCCCCTTGCGTTTCTGCTTGCCCCCGACGCTTCTGCGGTACCTCTGCTGGGCTTTCCACCGCAACCATCTCCGCGCCCCCGATCGGCAGCTCTCGCTGCAATAGCGCTGCCGCATTTGCCGGGGTCGAAAGAGCTGTTCGCACCCCTTGAGCAAACAGCGACGCAGCCGCGGTCGGCATGCCCGGCGCTTCCGCCCGCCGGCCGCTTGAGTTTTGCGACGGAGTGTAGGACTCTCGTGAGGGCCCATGGGAGGTTACGTCTCCCAGAAGCTCATGCCCTGGAGAGGAATCTAGTCCTCTCCGGGGCACAGTCAGCCTCACCCGCTCATAACAAAATCAATACTGTAAGGGGGCGCCTCCGCTTTTTGCGGGAGCTGACATGCAACATTATGGCTCAGATCAGACTACCTGGATCATTTTCGGAATGTAGGGGTGGGTCACTCGTCGCAAGCGCCGAAGTCTGGCGCGGACATAGGCGAATTGGACCCGATGCCGGAAGCTTGGAGTTGGCCTCGGTCTTCTGACAGAAGGACCCTTCGAGGCCGCCACGCGGCATGGCCGCGAATCTGAAGAAACACCGTATTTTCAACGGAGTGAAATAATTAAGGAAAAATTTGTGCAAACTTTAAAGATAAATTCCCCCTGGAAATGCCGCCCGTGCACTTAATAAGGAAACACGACAAATCCAAGTCAGGCCGCCGAGGGTGAACGTCCATGCCAATATACTTTTCCTGGTTCATAACGGCGCTCCTTTTCGGTAAGTGGTGGTCTCAACAATCACAAACCTACCGCAAAGTGGGCGCCTTTTATATTGCGTGAAATCGCCTGATAGCAACAGGTAAAGACCCACAAAATTCCCACACAGGGAACAAACCCGCCAGGGCGGAAGTCTAACGTAAAGATGCGTTCGTGCTTCCTACACCCTGCCCTTGCGTTCCTCTCGGTCATTAGCATCAACTCCGCCGATACTGCACCCCAGCTTGTGTACGGCACCTATCTCGGGGGCCGCGACAAGGACTGTGCGAACGGAATTGCGGTCGACAAGACTGGGGCTGCGTACGTTGCAGGCCACACGCCATCGGCCGATTTCCCAGTCACGCCGGGCGCTTTCAGGACAACAACGAACGTGAACAATAACGATTGGGTCGGCTTCGTAAGCAAAATTAGCCCAACGGGAGAGCGCCTGCTGTATTCATCATTTGTTGGCGGAGACTTCCGTTCCAGCGCAAACGCAGTCGCGGTCGATTCCACAGGGCGTGGCTATGTTGTGGGGTCTACCTGCTCATCCGCCTTTCCGGTCACGCAGTCCGCTGCGATTCGGAAGGCGCCCGGATCTGACAGGGTCAGCGAATGCGACGGGTTCTTGGCCGAATTCAGTCCAGATGGTTCTCGACTGGAATATGCAACCTACCTCGGTGGGAGCCGCGAGGACGGTGCGGCTGCAGTCGCTTTAGCCCCAGACGGCGAGACAGTTTATATTGGAGGAAACACAAACTCCCCCGATTTTCCGGTTACCCCATCGGCAGTTCAACCGCACCTGGCCGGCTCGGTTAACGGCTTTCTCTCTGCGATCGACGTGAGGTCCGGCAGGCTTGTTTACAGTACTTTCCTCGGGGGGAACGGCAACGACAGGGTTCGCGGGATTGCGGTCGCTCCCGATGGAACGGTCTACGTTTCGGGCAACACCGACTCAGCTAATTGGCCAAACCTCCGGCTGGCCCGCTACGGCGCGCTTGGCACAACTGACGGCTTCGTCATTAGATTTGATCCAAAAGGCAAAACCAAGCCATTTGGTATTCGCATTGGCGGCTCTGGAACAGAGGATGTCGCTGGTATTTCGATCGACAGGCGTGCAGATATTTACGTTGTTGGAACAACCAACTCTCGGAATTTTCCTGTCAAAGGAGGAAGTCCTCAGCAACTTGGCGGCGGGTTTATCGTCAAGATAAGTGGCAGAGAATTCGCCGCCCGGCGCGCGGAAGTGCTGTGGGCAAGGCGCTTGGGCGGCCACGGTGACGATGCTCTGTCGTCCGTGTCTGCAGGCATGTCGGGTTCGATATTTGTCGCGGGCCAAAGTGGGTCAAAGGATTTCCCCACCACTAGGACAGCGATTTACCCGCATCTCCGGGCGGACAATGACTCCACTCTCATTCGGCTTCGCGCTTCGGACGGCAAGCTCCAATTTGCCACTTTCCTAGGAGGAACGCGCATCCATGCGAGTTGGTACAACGACGCGGCTACGGGAGTATTCGCAGCTGCAAACGGAGACATCTTTGTCACCGGCTGCACTCTCGACGATCAGCTGCCGGTGTCCCGTGGCGCGCTGCAACCCCGACCTAGGGGTAATTCTGAGCCGTTCGTGCTTCGCCTGAAATTTCCGTCGTTAGAGTGAATCGACTCATGCAACATCAACAGCCTCGTAGCCGAAAGCCCCTCAGTTGTTGAAACATCCCCATTACGCTCACCGTCACGTCAATGAGACGCCCGTTCTCGACAGTTATGCAAGACCTGTTCTGGAAAACACGCACGTATAATCACTTTCCAGGCATGGAGGTTCGCAATGCGGCGAGCATGTTTTCTTTTCCTTGTAGTTTTCGGAATACCAGCATCGTCTTTCGGGCAGGCAGCCTCATCCGACTCGCAGACACTACAAGCTCTGCTAACTGAAGTCCGTGAGCTTCGTCAAGAATTGAGGATTTCGCTGGCAAGAACGCAAAGTGCCCAGATTTTGCTGTCTCGTTTGCAAACCCAACAAGCGGTCGTTACGCGTGCGTCGGAACGGTTAACCGACGCTCGGGCGAAACTAGCTAAAGGCCGTTGCAAAACCCAGGGCTCAACCCCTTGATTGACGCGGGTCGCTGATGTAGCGGCGTGGCAGATCTGCAGATTTTGTTTGTTTTCTTCGCGCCAGATCTCTCCCACTAAAAAAATGCATGGTTCACTCATTATTTTCTTGACAGTGTAAATCTTACTCGATATACTCGAGTACATTAGGATCGCCTCTTCCTCGCACCAAGCCTGGCTCTTCTACTCCCCTCTGGCCCAGCAAGCCGCCCTGCTCAAAGACGATTTGCTCGATCCCGTCGATCAACTCTTAGACGATCCTCACCAATTTTAAAACTTCGGGGTTTCGCAACACCCTTTAGCTAGCTGACGCGCAAACCCATCAGAAAGATGTAAGGAACAACCTCAAGCGGTTTGAGGATGCGCTAAGCGACGAGCAGAACCCAGCACAACAAAAAGAACTCCGAGATAGGATCAAAATCTCCAAAGCCGAACTCGAAGACTCGACGTACGTAGAGCAATGTCAGGCGACAGAAATCGAGGCCCAGCAGCAACTCCACCCCGAACAGGACAAACTCAACGCGCTTGAAACCCAGTTAGACGACCTCGTCAGAAAGATGGACAATCCCGGCGAGCAATCTGGTCGCGTCCCGCACTGATCTCAATAGCTATTTTGGGCGTGATCGCAACACCTAACTATCGCGGAACTGTAGGGTTTCACTGTGACTTGCAGCCGACGGCGATATAGAATCCCACTCTCTCCGCCAGTTCTTTTGTTATCTGGTACTTGCAAACCGGTGATACCTGTACTGATACCCATGATCAGTGAAGGAGTCACCGATGAATCGCGAAGTCAATCTCACCAAAAGAGTCCAAACACCGTATGGATGGCGGTATTGCCGTCTTGTCTTTTCCGCGAATGGCCGCATCAAGCGGGACGTAGCTGTCGTCAACGGCAAGCAGGAATGCCACAAGGAAGGCGCGTACTACCTGGAGTGGCGCGAGGGCGCGAAGCGCGTGCGCCTTTCGGTCGGTAAAGACCCAGCCGACGCCAGTGCCCGACGACAGCGCAAGGCAGCCGAGTTGAACGCGGTGAACCATGGCGTCGTGGTCGTGCCTGAGAATGGTCAGAACGGGCACCGGTCAGTAGCCGCAGCCGTGGCAGAGTTCCTTGACGAAACCCAGCTCACCAAGAAGCCGAAGACGCTGGCCGCATACCGCACGGCCCTGAGCTACTTCCTGGAGTCCTGCCACAAGCTCCACCTGGAGGACATCGAGCGACGCGACCTGCTGAAGTTTTGCGCGTTCCTACGCGATGAGAAGGAACAGGCGCCGCGCACCTGCTGGAACAGGTTCTCAAACGTCATGTCTTTCCTGAAAGCACAGGACATCCGTGGAATGGCTCAGAAGAACGACTGGCCGCGCTACGTGGAAGAGGAGCCGGAGATCTACGAGGCCGAACAGCTGGGCACACTTTTCGCCGCTTGTGATGGGGAAGAGCGGCTCTGGTATGAGTTTTTTCTGATGACTGGCGAACGCGAACAGGAGGTGATGTACACCTACTGGACTGACATCAATTTCAAAGCATCCACGGTTCGCGTCAGTCACAAATCAGAGCGAGGCTGGACGCCAAAGGCCTACAAGGAACGAGAAATTCCGATCCCGGCAAAGTTAGCAACCAGTCTGAAGGCGTGGAAGGCGAAGGCAGACAAGAGGTGCGACTTAGTGTTTCCCACTACGGGATGCAAGGTAAAGATGAACTTCCTCGATGATCTGAAGGCCGTCGCCCAGCGTGCGGAACAGAACCCGGAAGAGTTTTGGCTCCACAAATTCAGGGCTACGTTCGCGACTCGGCGCCTCTGGGCGGGCGTTGATCTTCGTACCGTGCAGCAGTGGCTTGGACACTCGGACATGGAGAGCACGATGCGCTACCTGAAGCCCTCTCGGAGTCAACAGGTGCGTGACAAAGTCAACGAGATTTTCGGAGGGTGAAGTGAACGATGAGTGAAATCGCCTGATAACAACAGTTATCGCTAGGGCAGCAAGCGAGAAGATTGCACTTTTCCAGCTACCGCAGCCTGGCGCACTAGCCTCGGCTTCCTTCAGGAGCGTGAGCAGGTCCAGGCTGCCCGATTCCTCGCAAGTGGGGAGTTCCAATTCTTCTTCTGCTGAGATTTGCGCTTAGCCCAACGAGCCTTCTGATCGCCAGTGGGGTGACGGCAATCACCTAAAGTTGTGACGGACGAGATTGCCGAGTGCGAGAGACCTGCACATCATGGTGTTTGTTGGGAAACAGGGAGGCCATCATGGTAGGTGAAGAAGCTGAAGTGATCGCGGTTTGTGCCCTATGTCCAAACGAGGATTGTGGTGCTCTGATCATTGGTCACCGATGGGCAGAAGAATGCAGTTCCGACATCTGGGATTTCACATGCTCGCGGTGCGGCAACGAGTTCTCAAAGCGGGAGGAAGAACTGATTTTCCAGTTCGTGCCCCTGGAAATGGTTGCTAGCATCGATGCCAAGGTTGCTGGGAGGTCAAATTTGAATTCTCACGTCGGGTAGATGGGACCCGCCAAGCGGGTCACCCCGCAATGATGGAAGCCTCAGGTGCAATTTTCTTCATTGCAGCTCGAGTATTCATCCATGAAGATCACGATGATCGGCCACAGTACGGTTCTGATTGAAGTTGGGGGAAAGCGCATCCTTACCGACCCTTACTTCGGCCTGCACGGTAATCTTGCCTATGCGCGGCCTCGGCCGCCTGCTCGGTCGCGAGAAGAATTGAGCAACGTCGATCTGGTTCTCATCTCGCACAATCACTTCGATCACATCGACCGCCGATTTCTTCGCGCCTTGCCGCCGTCCGTTCCGGTTTTCGCCCCTGCCGCCACAGCCTGGATGACGCGCATTAAGGGAGGCCGCAACGTGACTGGCCTTAAGCCCTGGGAGCGTAGATCATTCGCCACAGCCTCGATTACGGCAGTACCCGCCCGCCACGTTACTTTCACCGTCGGCTATATCATCCAGGCTGACAGTAAGCGAATTTATTTTGCCGGCGACACCTATCTCGCAGGTTTTATGGAAAGGATTGGCCGCGAGTTCCGGCCAGATGTCGCATTGATTCCGGTCACGACCTTCCGTATCCCTATGACCATGGGCGAGAAGCAGGCGATTGAAGCAGTGCGGCTTCTGGCTCCTCAAGTCGTGATTCCGATTCACCTCGGAATCATTCCGCGCTCCCCGCTGATGCGAACCGGCCACAATCCGTTAGGCTTTCGAGAGCGCGCACGGCAAGCAGATCTGAGTGCGGACATTGTGATTCTGCAAGAAGAGGAAAGCTGGATGCCGTCGGCGTAAAGGTGACCCCTGTGCTTGGGCCCGGTCCGTTCACCAGCCGGGCTACCCGCCTCCTCGCTCACCGTAAAACGTGGGAAATCTCCCGCCCGGGCTGAGCATCGATGATCCGGTCGGTTCCCGGAGACCACCGGCTTTCGATAGGATGCTCATGAACCGAACTACGTCCGGGGGGTGACGGCTCAGTCCCAAACGGATTCACCTTCTAGGCGGATAAGATCGCGGCCATCGCACAGCAAAACTTGCGTGCTGAACGGCAGCTTGCGGAGCAATGCAGTACGGGACTTTGCTCGAGATCCAGGTTTACGAACGACAAACGTGCCCGCAGCACCCACATTTACGACATCATAGGCGCTTAGTTTTCGTGCGACGATGCTCGGGCAAAACGTTTTGTGTCCACCAACATTTACTCCTCGGAGGAAAACAATGAGAGCCATACCTCGGATTATGGCGAAAAAGCAAAGGCGACGCTATGACAGCTTTACGTTTGCACCTGCGGATGATTGAGTGACTGGCTCCTGGTTGACGATAAATCGCCCGTTACACGCAATATAAAAGGCGCCCACGTGTTCAGAGCGAGTCGCAACCTCCGAATTGGGCTGGAGCAAGGATCAAGAATGAAAGCACCGAGATTAGTTTTGGAGTTTTTGGGAGAATTGGTAGGGGCAAACCACGGCGCTTTTTTTCAGGGGTGCCGCCGCGCAAGGCTGGTAATCTAAGAAGTGGTACGGAGTGTGGTCGCAACTCGGCAATTCGGTTGTTGCGACGACGGCTGATGGGTTGGAAGACATCGCTCACGTAAGCGAACAGATCGATGCGAAAGCTTCGCCAAGCGTTTGAAGACCTCGAAGCCGAAATCAACATCGGCTTAAGCAGGAGAAGCTCTGTGCGCTCATTTACAAAAGATTCTTGCAGTTAAGACTTTTTAGAGATGCTGCCTGACTCGAAAAATCTCTCCACCGGCGTGCTTTGGAGCACCGCTTTGCGAGCCAGAAAGTGAGCTTCCTGATTCCTGCGGCGCGGTATCCATGCGAACTTTATCTGATCAAACCTTCGCGCTAAACGCAAAATCATCCCCCGAAGGTTGTGCTCCTCCTGAACAACACCAGCTTGATAATCATCTTTCAGCACGATTCGCATCTTGTTGTAGTCGGATCTTACCCTAAGCGACCGATAGCCTCTTTCGAAAGCAATTTCCAAGGCGCGAAGCACGGCAAATTGTTCACCTGCTTGGATCGGCAGCCCAATATATGATTCAGAGAATCTGGCCACGACTGCACCATCTCGACCGGCCTTATTGGTTGCTCGTAGGATCAGTCCAATACCTGTAATGCCTTGTTGTTTGTCGAAGGAGGCATCGACTCGAAAGGTGTGCCAAACCGGTCGAAGTGTAGCGTCGCCGTGCATGTCCTTGCTTCTTGCTTGAGAGTCAAATTTGCCTTTCGCATCTGACGACTCAGAGTTGCTGAATTCAGATGAATAATGAATAGTGTAGAGGGGCTATTCGCAACTTACTGCCTGCGGTTTTTAACCCGTCATTGAAGTCCACGAAAGTGTCAGCCGACCAGAGCCGTTCGCATTCGCGAAATAGGTGCGCGCTATACCTTGCACGTCGACCAGCAAGCCACCATTTCCAGCTTCTCAACACCTTGCCATCATACCGTCTGTTAGGAATTGGCGTCATATCGCGATTGCGCTCAAGACCCCAGGCCACCGGCGAACAGAAGGCGCAAGCTTGCGACATCGCCTGGTTTCGTCAACTGTGCAGGTTTGCTGCTTGTGAATATTCAATGGAGTTCGTCTTGATTTTGACCTAACATTGGCCACGTTATGGAACTCTGGCTTGCACAAGGCCGCGTCCCTTGTTTGCTCGTCCTAGGTCTAGCGGTCACCGCCACTGGATGTGCGCAAGAGTCCGCGCCGTGGCATGATCCGTCCAAACACAGTGTGCAGTTTGTTGCGGGGGTATGATCTTGTTCGAATAAAGGACTCTTCTGAATGGGCTCGGCTGCATCGCCGGCGGATCGCATTTTTCGCTTCGGACAATTTGAATTGTCGGAGGGCGAGGGTGAGCTTCGCAGGAATGGAGTTCGAATCAGGTTGCAAGAGCAGCCTTTCCTCGTTCTGGTCGAGCTGCTGGCGAATTCAGGCCGGCTGGTAACGCGCGAAGAGTTGCAGCAAAAGTTGTGGCCGGCGGACACCTTCGTTGACTTCGATGTGGGATTGAATACCGCCATCCGGAAGATTCGCCAGGCGCTGGGCGACGAGGCCGATCATCCTCGCTATATCGGGACGTCGGCAAAGCGGGGTTACCGGTTTTTGGCGCCGGTGATCACGGCCACCAGCGCGGCTTTGGTTGAGGAGTCTACACCGGAGCCGCTCAGCGAGCGCGGGGACACGCGACGAGAAGGCGCGGGCGGCGATCCTGCACCCGGAGGGAGTGGTGTGGCGGTCGGTTCCGGTACGGTGGCAGTGGCGCAGGATGCAGCGCCGCAGTCTGGGATACAGCAAGAAGTGACGCCATCGGGATCAGTTCCTGCTCTTGCTCCGCCGCCATCAGCCGCACTAAAGGTAGCCTCACTTCGGAGGGCTGGCGGCAGGAAGCTCTGGAAGGTTCTAGTTCCTACCGCAGTGCTGGTCATCGCTCTTGTAGCTAGGTTTGCTTGGTTCAGTCGGCCCCTCCCTCCACCTAGAGTTCTCAAGACGACCCAAATTACCCACGACGGCGTTTCTAAGAGAAACCTTCTGACCGACGGTTCGCGGCTGTATATCACTGAGAGCACGGCTGCGAAGGAGATGGGGAGCATCGGTGCTGATCAGTTCTTGGTGCAAGGATCCGTCACCGGAGGTGACACTTCCGTCATTCCCACTCCATTTACCAGCGTTGGTATGTTTGATATTTCTCCCGATCATTCCCAGCTCTTGGTAGCTGATCACGTCGGCACTGAGAGCGACACACAGGTTTTGGTCTTGCCTCTGCCGACAGGCAGCCCCCGCCATCTATCGGATATCGTCGCTCACTCGGCTGTGTGGTCTCCGGATGGTCGGCAACTCGCGTTTGCCAAGGGGTCTGATCTTTTCCTGGTTAACGCAGATGGCACGAACACCCGAAAATTGATCACGGTTTCTGGCTTTGCGTTCTCGATTCGCTTTTCCCCCGACAGCACCCGCCTTCGGTTCACGGTCTGGACTCCCCAGACCAGCTCCTCCTCGATTTGGGAGGTTCATGCCGATGGCAGCGACTTTCACGCCCTGCTTCCGGGTTGGCACAGCCCACCCTCGGAGTGCTGCGGTGCCTGGAGCGCGGACGGCCGCTATTACTTCTTCATCAGCAGCCTCCCTGACATTTCCAATATCTGGGCACTGCGTGAACCTTCGGGACTGTTCGACAGACGGCCGTCGACGCCATTCCAGCTGACAACCGGCCCTATGTCTCTTCCTTTTCTAGTGCCTAGTCCCAATGGACGGAGACTGTTCGCGGATGGGTGGATGCCTCGCGGTGAACTGGTCCGTTATGACAATCAATCCCGCCAGTTTCTGCCGTTTCTTTCGGGAATTTCGGCAAGTGCACTGAACTTCTCTCGAGACGGCAAGTGGATCGCTTACGTCTCTTACCCCGACGGCACTCTGTGGCGGAGCCGCTCTGATGGCAGTGAGCGTCTCCAGCTCACGTTTCCACCGGTTTTGGCTCTCGGGCCACACTGGTCTCCTGACGGTACGCAGATCGCCTACATCGATGCGCAAGAGGGACAGCCTTGGAAAATTTTCCTGATATCAGCACTGGGCGGGACACCCGAGCCAATGCTTTCGGAGAAGGACTATCAGGCGGATGCACACTGGTTTTTAGATGGCAAGAAAATCATCTTCGGTCGCACTCCGTGGGCCCCTGGAAGTTCGGAGAAAGTCGCCCTTCAGGTGTTGGATCTCAATTCTAAGCAGGTTTCTACGTTCCCCGGTTCGGAGAACTTGTATTCTCCTCGCTTGTCTCCGGATGGCAAGCACCTGGCTGCCCTATCGTCCGATAACAAGAAACTTTTGATCTTCGACTTCCAGACTCAGAAATGGACAGACTGGGTCGTCTCTGAACCCGGGTCCATTATTGGCCTTCCTACTTGGTCGCGGGACGGAAGCTATGTCTATTACAATCAAAAATTGGGATATCGCCGGGTCAGAGTCGGACAGACGCGCTCTGAATTAATCGTTGATTTGAAGGATCTGCGCCGATCCGGGTTTGGGTGGAGCGGTCTGACTCCCGACGATTCGGCCCTCTTCGTTCGTGACGTGAGTACCGACGAGATCTACGCGCTTGACTTGGAATTACCGTAGCCCGACATCCCCATTCTGAAGCAAGCTCTAAGGCGGAGTACGCGAAGCTGAAGTAGCGGAAAAACGCGCAAGTGCTGCTGGAGAGCGATCCCCACGTGCAGTTGCGGTAGGTTGTGCCGTTGCCCGACGGACGTTATGCAGCGGTGAGCACGTTCAACGGCGAGAACACTGTCTGGATGGTTGAGAACTTCTGAACGACCTTCTCATGCCAACCTAAGTTGCGGTGTCTGCAAGACGAAACGGGCGCCCAGGAGCGCCCGTTTCCACGTCACCAGCCGCGGCTTTCCTAGCGGGAACCGTTGGCGCTGGCGAGAATGGTTGTGGACTGGACCCTCCCACCGCTGCTGGCGAACTCACGGGTGAGCTTGCCGCTTCGCAGATCGCGATGCAGGTTGCTCCCCTGCTCCCAGACCTGGGACAGAAAGTATTGACTACCGATACGGTCGAAAACCAACTTCGTCTGCTTCGATTCTGCTGACGTGGGGGAAGGGATCGTAGGGATCATCACTACCTTCCGGCCGTCCGCGCTTTGCACTTTCATCATGTTGTACGGAGGCAGAGTGGAAATTGTATAGGTGCCCGCCGGCAGATTGCTGTTCTCGACGGTGAACGCAAAAGGTATGGTTGCTGTCAAGAGTTGCCGTTCTTGGGCCTGCACATAGACGGAGACAGCGGCGAACAGCAGAGCGGTGGCGATCAACATGCGCGCGTTTTTCATGAGAGTTTCTCCTTTTCAAAGTGCCGGTGAATCCGGCCGACAATTTGCACATTGCGCCCGGCGCGTCGAGCGCACAATGTTCTGCGTCTGGATTGTTTCTGTGCCCTGTGTGTTCTGTTAAGTGACTGAAAACAAGGAGCGAGGTCCAGCTTCCTGTTCTGCCGGCTGCTCTGAGACGGCTGGGCTCGCACACCCCAAGCTTGGACCGGTGCTTGCGCTATTGCTTCAAGAAGTGGCTGCACTCGACATTTCGATCCTAGCGACGATGCGCTCACCTCAGGGATGGTCTAACCGGTAGTATCCGAGTGGCCACCAGGAAGGCAATCGCCTCAACTGGTGAAATATCGCCGATTGTGTCCATTATGGCTCTTTTATGGCTCTTTCCCCACTGATACCAGTGATACCATTTTCGACGGAAATGAGGTTCACAGGAGAAACTATAGAAACTCCAGCCTGAGACCGAATTCGCTTGTAAGCCGCACAAACACAAGGTATTATCGCGGAATTGTAGGGTTTCACTGTGACTTGCAGGTGACGGCGGTATAGAATCCCACTCTCTCCGCCAGTGGTCACACTGCTCGGAAATTTGAGCATTGACCTGTAAATCGAGTCTCCCGCTTGCCAGCGAACGGACCCAGCGCGATTCGGTACGGCACTGAAGAATGTCTGGGGTAGCCAGACGAACGAAAAAACGCTCTAGCTACTCGCTGCTGCTTTGAAATTTCTTGACTCGCGCAAAGATGCGATCGTTCACAGCGTTCACAATGTCTTGCTCCCCGCCGAGGTATTTTTCCGTGGTCTGGATGGAAGAATGCCCCAGCAGAAATTGTATTTGCTCGAGATCCCCTCCGGACTTCCGGCACAGTTTCGCGCATGTCCTTCGCTTATGCCGCATGCGGCATGAGCGGCGCCCTCAGTGGTCACCTCAAAACCGGCCATTAGTGGTCACTTCAAAACCGGCCATTAATCGTCACTCCGGGACAGAGTTTGTTTTACATGCCGAGAACTAATTCGGCAAGTTATTTGTTGCTCACAAAGCAGAAACTTTCTTGGTTGCGTATTCCGGCGATGTGAGTAAAGTCGGAGCGCAGCGACGCTGGGATTACAATCATGCCGATACCTTCGAGATCAATCAAGCTGGTGCACGATTCATATTCAGCATTGTTTCGTTTCTGTGTTTGTCGTTTTCGTCTCTCGGTTCCCTGACGTGAAACCAGTTCTTTCGTTCTTGCCCGGTTTCTTCTTTTTTGTGCCGGTCCCCGTTTTTCCCAGAAAAATTTCGCGCTAGGATCGTCTGAGAGCGACGATTCCCGACTCGGTCGACCCACAGCATCCCTGGTTTTGTCCCTCTTCGGTCGCATTTCACTTTTCCAAAGGGGATCGCCGCCGGCCTGGGTGCGAGCTTTCCCGGTTTGTATCGGCAGCCGTGAAGTTGGTTGTGATATGGTGAAACTCGGCGTATCGGGGTCGCGCCCGGTACGACGATACCCAAGGCCGATGCGACGGGGCTGGCTCCGAAGAAATCGGCATAGCGAAACCCTCTGCGCATGAGCCGAAGATTGGCTTATGGGACAGGGGGTTTGGCTTTTGGGTCGTAGGCGATTTTTTTGGAGAAGTCTCGGAGCGGAGGCCTTGGGGATCATAGAACGCGAAAGTCGCCGGGCGCGGTTTGCCCGGCTTTCCTTTTTGCTCTTGGCCTGGGCCGCATGGGCACGGCCTTGCGGGAAGGCGCCGGCGTGGCTGCGGTGGCGGGAGTTTAGGGAAACGATCATTGCCCAACTCCGCTGGGCAGGGGATGAGCTCCACCCTCTTCGTTGGCTCCGATCTTGGTGCGCCAGCTGCGGGGACCACACTTGAGAACATGGCCGTGGTGAAGCAGGCGATCCAGCATGGCGCTGATCGCCGCGGCATCGCCCAACAGCTTGCCCCAATCCTCGACGGGACGATTCGAGGTCACCAGAGTGCTGGCCCGCTGATAGCGTCGCAGCACGATCTCCAGCAGATCTTCGGCCGCGGTCAGGGGCAGCTTGCGCATCCCCAAGTCATCGATGATGAGCAAAGGCACGCTCGCCAAAGCGGCCATGTAGTCGCGGCGGGTGCCGTCGATGGTGGCATCGGCCAGCTCATCCAGGAGCACGTGGGTCTCGCGGTACTGCACGCGATAGCCTTGTTGAATCACCGCCTGGCCGATGGCCTGGGCTAAGTGGCTCTTGCCCGTGCCCGGGGGACCCAAGAAAAGTCCGTCGTCGTGGTGGGCGATGAAGTTGCCGGTGGCGAGGTCAAAGACCAGGCTGCGATTCATCTTCTTATTAAAGTCAAAATCGAAGTTATCCAGGGTGGCTTGGGGGTCGCGAAAGTCGGCTTGCTTGCGCCGCCGCTCCAGCAATCGATCTTGGCGTCGCGTGAGCTCATCGGAGATCAGACAGGAGATCAGATCGATGGGCACCATAGCTTCGGCCTGGGCCTGTCGCAAACGGGTTTCCAGTACGGCGGCCATGCCGCCCAGCCGTAATTGTCGTAAGGCACGATTGATTTCAATCAGGTTCATGGGATGGCTCCTTGGTTTTTTGTTCAATGAGATCGCGGTACTCGACCAGCTTGCGGATCAGGGGATCGACTTGCTGCAGGCTCAAGGGGGCGGAGAGACAGTGCTCGAGATAGTGCCGGACAAAGCGGTACTCGTAGACTCCCATCTCCAGAGCTACCGAGCACGCCTTATCGACCGCCGGAGGGCCGAATTTTTTAGCCATGGCCAGCACGCCCTGGATGCGGCGGACCGCGACCTGGCCTTGCCGAGCATGCAGGGCACGGCAGAAGGTGCCGATGTGATTCCCGGCTTGCTGGGTGCGCCACAGCAGATGATGAACGCCCAGGGGAGTGCGCGGGGAACGGTCCGATTCCTTGATGCGATGTCCACCCCGTTTCTGCACCACATGCTCGCGCATAAGCCGGTCGGTCTTGGGGTTGAGGACCCGGACGAATAAGCTATCCCACTGCACTTTGACGTCGCGTCCGATCCAACCTGGCGGGGCGCTGTAATAGGCAGCGTCGATTTCCACGCAGCCATCCAGGTGCACGGTGCGAACGCCGAATTTGTAATACCGGAAAGGCTCCAGCGGTAGCGGCAGCAAGGCCGGCTTCTCTTCGGCAAACATGGCCGCGACTTGCCGCTTGGTGGTGCCGTGAATGCGGGTATCGGCCCAATGCGTTTCCCAGTCATCCAGGTAGGCTTGCGCCTCCTCCAGGCTTTCGAAGCGCTTGCCCTTGAGCGGGGTTCTCTTGGCATGACCGACGCCGGACTCGACCTTGCCTTTCCGATCGGGATCGTGAATCCGGCAAGCCAGGCCTACGGCGCCGTAATGGGTCAGAACATCGCGGAAAAGAGGATTGAGCGTGGGATCATAAATGTCTGGGATGAGTACGCCCTCCTTCAGGTTATCCAGGACCACGACCCTGGGGCTACCTCCCAGCCGACGGAATGCTTTCTCGTGGAGCTCGGCCCAGGTTCGTGTACTGGAGCGGAACGTCAGTAGGCGTACAGACTTGCGGCTGTAGCCGAGGGTGAGAACAAACATTCGGGTGCGGCGGTACTTGCCGGTCTGGGGATAGCGGACCATAGGCCCGCTCCCGTAGTCGACCTGGGCTTCCTCCCCGGCGGCCGTGACGATGACGGCGCAGGCCACCGGGGTTTGCGCTCCGCGGAGTTTGCGCACGAAGCGTTTGACCGTCTGGTAGCCACCGCTAAAACCGGTCTGGGAAATCAGATCCTGCCAAATGGCCATGGCGTTACGGCCTTGGCTCAACCCCAGCTCGATCGCTTCCCGGAAGGGTTTGCACGTACTGGCAGACGGACTACGATTGCCCCCGGCGACCGGCGCTAGCGGAACCGGTGGGGCGGCCCCAGAGTCGGTGGTCACCTCCGAGATGGCCGGTTTTGCTGCCTCCGAGTCGGTGGTCACCTGGTTGGCTGTAATGGCCGGTTTTGCCGCCTCCGAGTCGGTGGTCACCTGATTGGCTGTAATGGCCGGTTTTGCCGCCGGCCGTTGTCTCCGCCTACCAGGCGGGTGAACAATGATTCCCTCGGCCTTCAGGTAAGTACTTGCCGTTTCACGACGTACACCGAGCTCCTGCTGGATGCGCCGTAACGACCACCCCAGCCGACCCAGCGCTATGACTTGAAGTCTCTCTAATTCACTCATGACATTGCTCATGCCGACCAAGGTAATTTGGTCGAGTCAATGTCCTGGAGTGGCCTTCTTAATGGCCGGTTTTGAGGTGACCACTAATGGCCGGTTTTGGGTGACCGCTGAGGGCGCTATGCCGAATCCCGGATTATGCCGAATCGAGTATGAAGCATCTGCATTTGGCGCTGAGTTGGCGCACCAAAATGATCAAGTCGATTCGGCATAGCGGGGAGGTACTTATAGACCTTTCAGGAAGGCCAACAGGTCATCGTCGGGCTGATAGCGACCTTTCTTTTTGGCGTTGATAGGAGTTGTCTTCGCCAGGATCTCTTCCTTGATAGCGAGATTGGCGTCCAGATAGATCTGCGTAGTTTCTACTGATTCGTGTCCCAACCATAGTGCGATCAAAGTACGATCGATACCCGACTGCAGCAACTCCATTGCTGTCGTGTGTCGAAGGACGTGAGGCGAAACACGCTTGTCGGTTAGTGACGGGCATGCCTCTTGTGCCGCTGCAGAGTACTTCCGGACCAAATGCTGGACCGCATCAGCGCTGAGTCGACCACCCCGCGCAGTCGGGAACAGGATTCTTTTGCCATCATCTTCACCCTGCTCCCTGATCCACGCCGTCAGCACGAGGACAGTGGATTTGGCCAATGGAGTGCATCGTTCCTTGCGCCCCTTCCCTTCACATCGAATATGCGCTCCCTTACCGAGGCTGACGTCCTGTCGAAGAATCGAAGTGATCTCGGAGAGGCGGAGGCCTGTCTGAATAAGGGTGAGGAGGAGCGCATGATTGCGGCGACCCAACCACGTATCTCGGTCTGGAACCGCCAGTAGTGCATCGATCTCAGGCCGGGTGAGGAAACCCACAAGTGGACGGGGCTGCCGTTTGTTGGGAATCGCGAGCACGCGTTGGATCAGCCCAGAGAACTGGGGTACTTCCAGCGCAATGTAGCGAAAAAAAGACCGAATCGCAGCCAATCGCAGATTACGACTCCGTGTCGTGTTGGCACGAGCGCTTTCCAGGTTATCTAGAAACGCTCCCAGAAATGGCGCCTGTAGGTCCTCCAGCGTTAGCTTCGACGGTGCCTTGCCCAGTCGCTTCTCCGCGAACAGCAACAGCAGACGAAACGTATCTCGATAAGAGCCAATCGTATGGGCACTGGCTCTACGCTGGGCGATCAGACGTTTTGTGAAAAATGACTCTAAGAGAACGGGGAAGTTGGTTGCATCTTTCATAGATGAGCCTCCCAGCGTTTCTCCAGTCGTGCTGCAACCGCTTCCATCAGTTCCGGCGTACCGCTCACGTACCAGTAGGTGTCAGTAACATGGGCGTGACCGAGATAGGTGGATAGGACGGGTAAACGGCGTCGGACATCTTCTCCGTTGCCATGCCAGCGCAGCAACGTTTGGACTGCAAAGCGAACAGTCTAGATCCTTCCTACGTCCTCTCCTCGTAGCTCGCTCACGCTCTATTTCTTTCCGTGTTCTTTTGCGAAACCATGGAAACGCTGCTTGCCAGCACATTCCATTTTCGCAAAGGAGTTCCCATGACAGCATTGCGACAGCGCATGCTCGAAGACATGAAGATTCGCAACCTCGCTCTGAACACTCAAGAATCCTACCTGCTCCAGGTCTCTCAATTCGCTCGCCACTTTGCCAAGTCACCCGAAGTGTTGGGTCCGGAAGACATTCGCTCCTACCAGATTTATCTCATTCAAGAGAAGAAGCTCGCTCCCGGCTCTGTCACCATTGCCGTATCCGCTCTCCGTTTCCTCTATAAGGTAACCCTCCGCCGAGAGTGGAATCTCGACGACGTCATCCCCGCTCCCAAGACACCCAAGAAACTGCCCATCATCCTCAGCCCGGAGGAGGTGCTCGAGTTTCTGGGCTGCGTAAGACTAAACAACCAGCGCACCATCCTGACTTGTTGCTATGCCGCCGGCCTGCGAATTTCCGAAGCCCTTGCTCTGCAAGCTCCCCACATTGATAGCCAACGGATGGTAATTCGCGTGGAGCAAGGCAAGGGGCGGAAAGATCGCTACGTCATGCTCTCCCCCAAGTTACTGGAAATTCTCCGCCAGTGGTGGCGACAGGAGCGGCCCCAGGATTGGCTGTTTCCGGGCGGGATTCCAGGAAGGCACCTCACTCGGGGGGCGGTGGAGGACGCCTGCGAAGAGGCACTCCAACGGTGTCGCATTTCTAAACCCGTTACCCCGCACACGATGAGGCATTGCTTCGCAGTTCACTTGCTCGAGCAGGGCACCGATGTGCGCACCATCCAGCTGCTGCTCGGTCATCGTAGCCTGGCGACCACGGCCCGTTATCTGCGCATCGCTACCACCAAGGTCTGTTCCACCACCAGTCCTCTCGATCTGCTCCCTCGGCCCCTTCTCCCGGAGCCGAAACCGGCAGCACCACAGCACTTCTGAGCACCGGGCATGATGGACCGCCCCCGGCTCGAAGTGGGAGACGTGTTTCGTCGCTACGGCGATGCCTATCGCCAGCAGCATGCCGGATCTTTGTCTCGCGACCAGCTCCGCGTCATGAGCGCCATCGAACGCTGTCGTACCGCGGCTCTGGGCGGCCACGTCGAACAATGCGATCAGTGCCACTTCCAACGCATTGCCTATAACAGCTGCGGTGACCGGCATTGTCCAAAATGCCAGTCCCTAGCCCGCGCCCAATGGATCGAGGACCGTCAAGCCGAGCTTCTCGATACCCAATACTTCCACGTCGTCTTTACTCTCCCGGAAGAGATTGCCGCCATCGCCTATCAGAATAAGAAAGTGGTGTACGACATTCTCTTCCGGGCTACCTCAGAAACCTTGCGCACCATTGCTGCTGATCCCAAACATCTGGGTGCCGAGATCGGCTTCTTCACTGTCTTGCACACCTGGGGTCAGAATTTGATGTTCCACCCTCACCTGCATTGTGTCGTTCCCGGAGGCGGACTCTCTCCCGACGGAAGCCGCTGGATCCCGTGTCGCCAAGGATTCTTTCTTCCCGTGCGCGTCCTTTCCCGCCTCTTCCGCCGCTTGTTTCTGGAATTGTTGGAGAAGGCGTTTGATGACGGCCAGCTAAAGTTCTTTTCGTCGCTCCAAGAACTGCAGGATCGCAAGGCTTTTCTTCGCTACTTGGCACCCATACGTAAGAACGAATGGGTGGTTTACGCCAAGAAGCCCTTCGCCGGACCGCAGCAAGTCCTGGACTACGTGGGCCGCTATACCCACCGCGTAGCCATCTCCAACAATCGCATCCTCAACATCGACGATGGCCAGGTAACGTTTCGTTACAAGGATTATCGCCATGGCAGCCAGCAGAAAACCATGTCCTTATCGGCGGACGAGTTCATCCGTCGCTTCTTGCTGCATGTGCTGCCCGAGGGCTTTCATCGCATCCGCTACTACGGTTTTCTTGGCAACCGCTATCGCAAAGAAAAACTGGAACGGTGTCGTCACCTGCTGGGGATGGTACCGCTGCAACCAGACTCCCCTACCGAGGTGGCAGAACTGGATTATCGCGACCGCTACCAGGCTCTTACTGGTTCTTCCCTGTGGGAATGCCCTGTTTGTCACCGCGGGCGCATGATCGTAATCGGAGAGATTCCTCCTGGCATCGTTCCCACTAGCATCGACACCTCATGAGAACTATAACCGCAATAACCGTTGATTCTGCTCTCCACCAACTTGCCTTCAGCAAGTCAACGCCGAAGTATTCTTGCACCCGCCTCCGATCTTGCTTCACGAGTTCAGTGCACCTTGCCGGTAATCAATCGAAATCCTTCTTCGGCCATCCCGATTGCTCGGCGATTCCGGCATCGACCACCTCGGGCCTCTTTCCCACCTCTGAGGAACGATTCAATACCCATAGGACCGTTGCCGCGCAGCGGTTCAGTTCAATCCATTTTTAGCCCAGCGCCGTGGCTCTCAAGTTTCATCACATATCCACACGTTCACCATGCCACGGCGCTGGGCTAAAAATGCTCTGCAGCATGCCGACTCCCGGATTATGCCGAATCTCCCGAGATGGCTCTTCCATCCCTTCCGTTTGGCGCTGTGTTCCGCACTTTTCTGACATAGTGAATTCGGCATAATCCGGCTATCTTTTCCGAACTGGGACCGATCGCCGTTGGCTCACATTCTGAACCGGTACGAAACACATTTGCGCACAGAGCGCGGGCTCGTCGCGCACACGATCTTGGAATACCAGTCTTTCGTTCGTAAGTTTCTCTTGGAGCGCTTCCACGGCCGGCCGCTCCTTCTGAAAGCACTGAAAGCTTCCGATATTTCAGACTTTATTTTGCGGCACGCCCACGGCATGGATGTCAGAGGAGCGCAACTAATGACGACGGCTTTCCGCTCTTTCTTTGTGCCCGTACGGCCAAGTACACGGTTGACGGCGATGCGAGAGGGATGAGAGAAGTTTTCAGGAGTGTTTCTTGGCCGCCCAGGCTTTGGGCGTGAGTCCGGTGACGTTCTGGATGGATGTGTCGGCGAGACCGGGCAGGATGTCGGCCAGATATTTTCGCACCGGGATGGCGAGCCGGCGGCAGCTTTCGATAACGGAGAGAATGGCGGCCACGCGCGGGCCGGCTTGAGGGCTGCCGATATGGATCCAGTTCTTGCGTCCAGTCGCCACCGGACGCATGGAGTTCTCGGCCACGTTATTGCTGAGTTCCAGTTGCGGGTGGTCGAGGAAGCAGGTCAGCTTCATCCAAAGCTCCAGCGTGTAGTTGCACGCCTGGCCCGCCTTGCTGCGGGGCAGTACGGTTTTGCTCGTGGCCAGGATGTGTTCCCGGATTTTGGCAAGCAGTGGAGGAGCTTTCTCCTGGCGCAGAAGATGACGTGCGGCCTGATCCATCTTCTCCTCGCGCGCCTGGGCGTCGATCAGAAACAGCTGGTCTATCAGTTCGACCGCGCGAATCGAGCCGGCGTCCTGCGGGTTGAGTTTGACCGCATCCACAAAGTTCCTTCGCGCATGGCTCCAGCAGCAGGCGTGCACCATCCCAGGCCCGCCCAGGCCGCGCTCGTAGGCTATGTAATCGTCGGTTTGGAGAATGCCCGCGAAGGCTGAGAGGAACTGCTTCGGCCCTTCGCGTCCGCGGCTCATGCGAAAATCGAAGACCGCCCCAGCCCCCGGCGTTCCGTACTGCCAGAGGTAGGCTTGATGGTTCTTACCTCGTTTGTCGTGCGTCTGCACATCGATCGGGGTTTCGTCGGCCTGGATGTAACCGCTGGCCAGCAACTCCCTGCGCATGGCATCGACCACCGGGGAGAGCGTCTCGCCGACCGTCATCACCCAGCCGCACATCGTGGCCCGCGTGATCTCGATGCCCGCATCGCGCAGCAGGATGGCGCTCTGACGATAGAGTGGGCAGTGATCGGCATACTTGCTGACGATGGTGTCGATAATCACCTCGTCGGCCACCAGGCTCTTGTCGATGATGCGCGGGGGAAGCGGCGCCATGGCGACGCCCTGCTCCTCGCACTGCTTGCAGGCGCGCTTCTCGCGCTTGGTCACTTCCACGTAGTACTCGGCCGGCTTGAGCTTCAGCACTTCGCTCTCGTCGTAGCCGATCACTTTCGTTTCCGCGCCGCACTTTCCGCATACGCACTGCTCGGCCGTGCAAGCGACGATCTTCTCCACCCGCGGCAGATCTGCGGAAAAGGTCTGCCGGCCGGGATGCGCGCGCCGCTTCCGCTTATTCTCGCCCTCCGGCGCCGGCAATGCCTCGCGCTCGCTCTCCGCCTGAACTTCCTGCTTCGAGACCCCGGGCTCTTCCTCCAGTAACTGCAGTTGGAGATTACTCAGCTTTTCACTGCCCGGTCCGTACTTGGCGATCCGCCGCAGACGCAGATGTTCTTCCAGCACCTGGATCTTCAGTCGCGCATACTGTAACTCGCTCCTGGTTGTATCTAACTGCTTCGATGTTGTATCTAACTGCTTCGACGCCGCGCCTAACTGCTCTTCATAAGTCGCAACCGTAGTTGCAACCCTGTCGCTCAGGGTGGCAAACAAAGCCTGGGGAAGCTGCTCCTTCAGTTGTTCGAGAAGTTCAGCGGGGAAACAACGCCCGGCGTCAGCAGTGGACATCGCGGCAGCCGGTGGAGTCACACTCACGATGCTTCTTTGATAACAGATCTGGCTGTGGATAAGTTAACGAAATCGCCAGTCTTTATGCTGGTATTCGTAACTTATCGGATTCTTCCATGCGCGGCTTGCGATACCATTTCCGCCGCCGCGTCACGGCCAAATCAATGCCCCCCAACAACAGCGCCAGTTCCTCGTGGCTCAGTACGATCTTCGTCTCCGAAGTGTCTGCTCCCGGCCAGCCAAACCTTCCGCCGTCCAATTTTTTCGAGCATATCCATAGCCCGCTATAGTCATATACCAACAACTTCAGGCGATTGCGCCGCGCGTTGGTGAACAAGAAAACGTGGCCGCTCTCGGGATCGCAGCCCAGATGGTCGCGCACCAAACCGTACAGACCATTAAATCCCTTCCTCATGTCCGTGGCTCCGGTGGCCACATAGATCCGCGTCGCTGGCCCAAATCCGAACATCGCCCTATCCCTTGTCCAACACCGTCAGCAGGCGCTCCAGTGTGGCCCCATCGAAGCCCCGGTTCACTTCGATCTTGCGTCCGCTGGTCAACCCCACCACCAATCCGCTGCTGGTGCTCGCCGAGCTCCCGCTTGCTATCCCTATCTCTACCGCCAACAATCGATTGCCGGCCCTGCTTCCTTGATCCTGGGCACGTTGTTTTCTCAGATAACGATCGAGACTACCTCGCGAGATCCCTCGACTGCCGCAGAATTCACTCTGTGGCATGCCGCTCGTTGCAAACTCCGCGACAATCTGCCGAATCTCTTCCCGCGTCCGTCGTTTTGCCGTGGCTACGTTCGTCTGATGATCCATAGCCGCATTTCACCACGGGCTCTGCGGCTTGACTAGGTGGGTTGCTCCGACGCTTACCTTTCTTTCGGTTCCTGTTTCAAAGAGGAGAACTACAAGCCGACTTGGCCGCCTCGGTGCCCACGGTAGCGAATTGGCGGCTGTCCACTGTGCCTAAGTACTTGGTTCCGAAGGAAGTCAAACGTGTGCTCAAGGCCTGCAACCGCCGCACAGCGGTCGGTCGCCGCGACTACGCCATCCTTCTTCTGCTTGCCCGTCTGGGTCTTCGCGCCGGGGAAGTGGTTGCTCTCCAACTCGAGGACGTCAACTGGAGAGCTGGCGAAATCCTTGTTCGGGGCAAGGGGCTGCTTCACGACCGGATGCCTTTGCCTCCGGATGTGGGTCAGGCTCTGGCTTCCTACGTGCGTCGAGATCGTCCTCGCTGTCAAACGCGTCGAGTATTCGTTTGCACGAAGGCACCACGCCGGGGTTTTGCGAACCCTTCCACACTGTCGACGATCGTCCGCCGAGCACTCACTCGCGCAGACTTACACCCTCCTCTCAAGGGAGCCCACTTGCTTCGTCACAGCCTGGCAACTTCCATGCTGCGCTCCGGGGCCAAAATGGGAGAAATCGCAGAGATCCTTCGGCATCAAGCGCTCAATACAACTGAAATCTACGCCAAGGTCGACTTCGAGGGCCTGCGGTCACTGGCTCACCCCTGGCCAATGGGAGGTGCACAGTGAAACCATTGGAACAGGCATTGAAGGACTACCTTCGTATCCGCCGCAGCCTCGGGTTCCAGCTCCGGGAGCCGGAAGGTTTGTTGCGGAATTTTGTGGCGTTTCTCCAAGCCAAGGGTGCGCCTTACATCACCAGCGAATTGGCGCTTCGCTGGGCCACCCAGCCCGCGAAGGCTCAACCTTCTACCTTGGCTGAGCGTCTGGGGATAGTCCGGCGTTTCGCCCTCTGGTACAGCGCCACCGAACCTCGCACCGAGATTCCACCAACAGGGCTTCTACCGCATCGTTACTGGCGCAAGCCTCCGCACATCTACAGCGACGAAGAGATTGAAAAGCTCCTTCGCCAAACGCAACAACTCCCCTCTCCCAAGGGACTCCGCGCCCTCACCTATACGACCCTTTTCGGGTTGCTGATAGCGACAGGAATGCGGGTGAACGAAGCCTTGGGTCTGGACCGACCCGATGTTGACCTCAAACTCGGCATCCTTCACATCCGGCGGGCGAAGTTCGGGAAATCGCGTTATGTGCCCGTTCATCCTTCCACGGTGGAGGCTCTGAAAAAGTACGCCGAAGTCCGAGATCACCTTTTCCCCGCACCACTCCTTCCTGCATTTTTCATCTCCGAGAAACGTAGGCGGATCACAGAATGGATAGCCCGATATACCTTCGCTAAAATTTCCCAACGGATCGGCCTACGCGCATCGGCCAAGGGTCACGGGCGCGGCCCGAGGCTGCTGGACATGCGACATCACTTTGCCGTTCGCACTTTGATCCACTGGTATCGTGCCGGGCTCGACGTCGAACGAGAACTCCCCAAGTTGTCCACGTATCTAGGACACGTCCACGTAAACGATACCTACTGGTATCTGGAAGCCGTGCCCGAACTCCTGCAGTTGGCTACCGACCGGCTGATCCACCGGGAGGTGCGACCATGATTTCCGCCAGCTTCCCCTGTCTTCTTCAATCCTTCTTCACTGATCGCCTCCTTCGCCAGCGGCAAGCGAGCCCACATACGATAGCGGGATATCGCGATTCCTTTCGCCTGCTTCTGAAGTTCGCCCAAGAACGGCTCCACAAAAGTCCATCCCAACTTCGCATCGAAGACCTCGATGCTCCCTTCATTGGTCTTTTCCTCGATCACTTGGAAAGCACTCGCCAAAACAGCGCTCGCACGCGAAACGTTCGGCTGGGAGCCATCCACTCTTTCTTCCGGTATGTGGCTTTGGAAGAACCAGCGCATGCCCTGCATTGCCAGCGGATCCTAGCGGTGCCCAATAAACGTCACGTTCGAAGGCCGATCGATTTTCTCAACCGAGAAGAGATCGATGCATTGCTCGCAGTTCCGAACCGTTCCACCTGGATAGGGCGTCGCGATCGAACGCTTATCTTGGTCGCAGTCCAGACCGGTCTGCGGGTTTCCGAGTTGAGTGGGCTGAACTGCCAGGACGTTGTGCTGGGGACAGGAGCCCACGTGCGCTGTCTTGGGAAAGGCAGAAAACAGCGTTGCACGCCGCTCCGCCCAGAAGCGGCAAAGATGGTAGGCGCGTGGCTACGGGAACGCCACGGTCAACCCGAGGATCCCGTCTTCTCCAGCATCCGCGGCGGCAGACTCAGTCGCGATGCGATCGAGAGTCGCCTCGCCAAATACACCCATCTGGCCGCGCGGAGTTGCCCGTCGCTCAAACGGAAGAAGGTCACCCCGCATGTCTGTCGACATTCCATTGCCATGGACCTTCTTCACCACGGTGTCGATTGCTCCGTGATTGCGCTGTGGCTCGGGCACGAGTCTCCGGAGACGACGAAGGTGTACCTCCATGCGGACATGCAGTTGAAAGAGAAAGCGCTCTCGCGCACTGAGCCACTCGGCGTCAAGCCAACACGATACCGACCGGATGACAAACTGTTGGCCTTTCTGGAAGGCCTTTGATTATGCCGAGTCAGAACACAGCCCGAGCCCCTCCAGAGCCCGTGATGTGATATAGATTCGGCATAATCCGGGAGTCGGCATGCTGACGAAAATCGTGCAAGCGAGGCCCTCGGCTGGCCAAGACACCACGAATGCCAATCTGCCGCGACAGTCTGTAAAAGGTGCGACGAACCTGCCCTTCATCTAGCCGTGCACCACGGCGGGAAGGAAAGAAGTATCCGCTATCCTGGCTCGCGAACAGATGGCTCCGGCGAACTGCATACTCGGACAGAACCTTCAGGCTCGAAGCGTGGAGAGGGACCAGTCGAGATTTTCTAAACTTGGCATCGCGGATCGTGAGAACGCCTTCCGACCAGTCGATGTCTCCGCCCCGTAGATTGAGTGCCTCGCTGATGCGTAGACCTGTGACGGCCAGAAGACCGAGCAGACAGTAGTACGTCCAAGGCTGCAGGGTGTGAGAGGCTGACATGTTCTTAGCTGTTTCCAGTAGTTGATCAATCTGTTCCTCGGAATAGAGATAAGGTTTTGCGCGGCTGGGGCGATACGGCAGCATACCGTCAGGCGGGACCTCAGTCGTTGCGTCCGTTGCGCTCCAGTAGCGCGCAAATCCCCGTACAACGCTTAGCCGGACAGCCCACTCTGCGGGCTGTATGTGATGGGGTTGTGTCGCCCACAGCAAAGCTAGCCGAGAAGTGATCTGTGACGTGCTCTCCTGTTCGAGAAACGATGTGAACTCTTCCAGAAAGCGTTGATGCTTCTTTAGTTTGAATCCCAGGCTACGCCGCAAGGCAAGATAGTCTCCGACGGCTTCGCGTACAGTTTTCATCGCGCACCTCCCGGCCAGGGAAGGGCTAAGGTGCGCAGTGCGGTCAAGTCCACCTTGGCATAGAGAGCGGTTGTGTTTGGACTTTGATGGCGGAGCAGTTCGCCGATCTCGTCTAGGGATACGTCTTGCCGAAGCAGGTCGGTGGCCAGCGTGTGACGGAACAGATGCGCTCCCTTCCGAGCAGAATCGACTCCAGCATCTATCAGCGCCCGCCTCACAATGCTGGAGACGGTGATGGAGTGTGCAAAACCACGCACGGGAGCTCGATGTCGAAGGAAAACTCGGCGACAGGTACAGCATGGGCGTCCGAAGCGCAGATAGCTTGCGATGGCTTCGCCGACATCGGATGGCAACGGCATCTGGGCCAGGCGTCCGCCTTTGCCATGGATGGTGATCCGACCATTGTCCCAATCGATATCGTCCAATTCCAGCGCAACAATCTCGCAGGCCCGCAGACCCATGCGAGCGAGCAGCAAGAGAACGGCGTAGTTCCTCTTTCCCCGTGGGGTTTCGCGCTCGCGATGATCGAGAAGTTGTTGAACGGTGCCGGCGGGTAGAAACTTGGGGAGGTTAGAAAGAGACCACATAGCTACCGGCGGCACGCACCTTGCCAGGTCCAGGAGAATCTCTCCCTGGTGCCGCATGTACCGCAGGAGAGAGCGAAGAGCGGTTACCAGCAACTTCGCACGACCCGGGCTTAACTGGTGGGCGCGGTTTTGGACAAAATCCGTTACATGCTTGGCACAAAGTTCGGAAAGGTTTAAGTCTCCATTGCCAAAACGGGCAGACAAAAACTGCTCAGCAAATCGGACAAAGTACTCCAGGGTGACTTCCGCGAGGCCGCGCTCCTGGAGGAGGTAGCGCCGGTAATCATCTAGGAATCGCTGATGACAGGTCCTGGGTTCAGACGCCTTCGCCACTGTGACGCCAAGTTGTCGCAGCATTGCGAGAAGCCGACGCAGGGTAGCACATTCACAGCTGTGGACAACGCCCGGATCACGTTTCAGGAATCGGTTTACCGCAGCTTCATCCACTTGATACAAGTCAAATTGCCGATCGCGGAGCCATTTGCTGAATCTTGCGATCGCGTACATCTGCATTGGAGCGGATGACGGCAAGAAGCCTTCTTGCTCAATGTGTTTTAGGTATGCGTCGAGATAGGGAGCCAGCGGACCTACCCGAAGCCGTTGCAGCAGATTGGGATCGATGAAAGTTTTCATCTCTCCACTATCACATGTCCAGTACTCTGAATTATTATGCCGAACCGTTTACGGGCTCCTCCTTGACCCACGCTCTCACTCCGCTGAAACTCGGCATAATCCGGGATTCGGCATAGCTTCTTAAATCGTGGGGCGCCAGGCGCTCGATGCCGACCTGGTGCGCGTAATGCAGCACGATCTTCCAAACCGCGGTGGTGCTAAGAGAGGCACCCGACACCTTGTCATTCTTTCGCACCGCCCGAAATATCTTCCCCTCCGTGATCTTCGCCGCGACGGTCCAGAGATCGAGCCGGTCTTTTACCCAGCCCGGAACCGGCACCAGGCGAAGCTTCTTGCGCTTGCCGACGAGATCTGGAATCACCCAGCGATCGTCGCGCATTTGGATCTTGTCGACCGCGAGTGAAACTAACTCCGACCGCCGCAGGGCGCAGCCGACCAGGAGCCCGAGCAGGGCACCGTCCCGTTTTCCCTTCCGGGTGTTTTCGTCGGGCGCGAGGAGCAAGTCCTTCGCCTGCTCGGGGGTCAACCAATTCCCTACCCTCACCCCGCTCGAACGGCTGTTGTCGACGCCGACGGCGGCTTCCGCCTTTCCCCAATCGACGAGTCCCGCCTCCGCCGCCTTGCGAAACAGGCGCCGCAGCACCGCCAGCTCAACATTGGTGGAGGAGGGCGCGGCGCCCGAGGCCTCCGACCACGTGCGGTAGTCGTAGAGCACCTGGCGCGAGATTTCCGCGTAGCCGCGGGCGTCGTACCAGGCCAGGAATTTCTCGAGCGCGCGGCGATACGCCCGCCGGGTGTGTTCATTGCTCACGCCATTCAGCAGGACGCGTTCGAGCGTCTGGTTGCGATCCTCTTCCTTCTGGAGATTCGGCTTGTGGAGATTCGGCAGTGGAACCGAAACCAGGCTCATAGGTCCAGCTCCACGATCTTCGGATTGAAAGCAACAGCAACGAGTGCGCCGGCCGCCCGCTCGGGCTCGATCGGCAAGGGCAACTGATACGCGGCGTCCCGGTGTTGCTCGCGCCCCAAGATCCGCAGTTGCGGTGGCAGCCAGACGCGCACCGCCTGCAGCCGCTCGACCGTGGCGTGACAGGCGGCGCAGAGCGCAATCAGCAGCGCCGGGCGCGAGACGCCGGGCACGCGATGATGCACCACGATCCAATCGCGGGCCGCTTGCGCCGGACGATAGAAGCATCCCTGGCAGGTCCAATGGTCGCGTCGCAAGACGGCCTCGCGATGTCCGCCGAAATGTTCCTGGTCGCGATGCTGGCGCGTCAAACATCGCCGGCACTTGCCTCGGGCCACGAGGTCGAGCGATCCGCAGGCACACAGCAAGACCGCCTGGATTCTCTGGCCCCGAGGGCCGTCGGCCAGGTGCGCGAGTGGCGTGCTCATCGTTCGAAACTCATCGCTCGATACTCATCGGGGGCAGGCTCCCCGAGGCGTGTCGCCCTGGGTTTGGTTCGACCGCCAAAGCCCGAATTTCTCAGTTGGGAGCAGTTCCCTTCCGAAAACGGCGCGCTGGGAGCGTTTATAGGCGACGTTCTCCGTCTTCGTCATACCTGGGTACCCCCCCAAATTCTCCGGCAGTGGGCCCGGCCCGCTGATCGGTTTTCCGTGGACCCGACGCCGGCGGATTGCTGCGGCCCCATGTATGCCAGGCCCCGCCGCCGCGAAGTCGAGGGTAGATCCAAACGAAACTCTCGGTGGGCAGGCGGAACCCGAAAACCGTCGTCGTCGTCGTTTTTCCTTAAAGAACAGACTGCCGGCAGGCCGTGATCCGCTGTAGGCAAGGGCGCGGTGTCCTCAATCAAGGGAAAAATCACATCTAATGAATACAAAAAGGCGGAAAAAGGGGTCAAGAAAATTCCAATGCGATAATGACATTATCGTAATGAATCGGACACCTGGTTTCTGCGCATACGCGCAGTTATTCCCTTCCCTCTTTGATCCTCTATCATGCTGTTCCTAGAGGAAATTCCAGGTGCCCCGGCCGATCACTTGGCTTCCGCGCTTGCCGGAAATTCGTCGCTCGGTGAAGCACTCCGCGCGTTCCGATTACGAGCGCAAAGACATCGAGCGCCTCTTCGAATTGCAGCCCCGCGCGGCCCAGGCGCTGGTGCTGGGCATATCGCCCGCCGCCAAGGTGGGGCCGAAGTTTTCTCCTGGCCCGCGGCGATCTCGAAGCCTTCCTCGACCGCATCCACGAGGGCGCCGATCCCGCTTCCCTTCTCTCCCCGCGATCTGAGCCCGTGCCCCGCCGCCGCTTGCGCGAGCCGGTCCAGGTGGACCGCATCCCACTCACGCTCGATGAGGCCCCCGGCAATATCAGCTTTCAACCGGGCGAGCTCGCTATCCGCTTTTCTTCCATGCAGGAGCTTGCCGGTGCGCTCCCGGGGGCTGGCCGAGATCCTCGACAATGCGGGGCAATTCGCCGCGTTCGAGGACCGCTACATGCCGCGTCCGACCCCGCTCGATCAGGGCATCGATGACCGCGCTGTTGTTGAAAAGATGTTTGCCGAATTGGAAATGACTGAGCAACGGGACCAGGAAACGTCTCAATCCAGAAAGGCTTGTAATGGGCACAACAGCAAACCCTTGCCACTAGGTCTAACAGCCCTTCTTAGTATTTAGTGCGTCGATGTTCCGCCCTTGTCATATGTTTTGGTCATCTCGACTGCAAATAGTATTGACGTTCTATGTTCAGCTTCTTCGGATTCTGTGGCGCTCATCTGGGAAATGTCATAAGTTTTTTCTTGCAGTCAGAACTGATAGGAGTTCGCATTGGCCCGTAAACCAATACATCATTGAGTTTACGCCGCCCACCACTGAAGAAATTGGGAATGCTCGTCCACTCCAACGGTCCTGCCTCAGGATGCCCTCAAGAGAGTCGCGGACAAGGCTCATGCCAGTTGTGCTGCGAGGAGACGTCCTCCAAAGTCCTTTCTTGGGCAATCTCTCGTCATGGAAAGATTTGGGGAGCTAAGAGGGCAGCACAGCAGCGAGATTATCTTTGCCGCGTGTTCAGCTTATCGAGTGCGCGCTTCAACTCTTCTAGCTTCTGTCCGGCTTCACCGAGCTTGCCTTCCGCCGTCAGGCGTTGGTAGTCGGCAAGGTCTTTGGCGGCTTCCGCGATGAGCGCGCTGTGATCCTCTGCGGGCTGGGGCGACGCCGCGGATGCCGGTGTGCTTCGCGACGGTTCCGCGGCGACGGCCGTGGCGCTCAGAGACGACACTCCTCCGCCAAAAAGAGCCGACATCGCCGACTCGAAGGTTGGTCCGTACGCCAGCCGATCTTGCAGCGCGAGCACGACCAGACGTAACTCCGGCATCGGACTCCGCTCCGCCTGCAGGTAAATCGGTTCTGCATACAACAGCGCGCGCCCGGTTGGAATCACCAGCAATGCACCGCGCCGCACGTGCGAGCCTTGCTGATTCCAAAGCGTCAATTGCCCGGAAAGTTGCGCGTTCTGATCAATTCGCGCCTCGATTTGCAGCGGTCCATCGACAAGCTTCGTTTTGGGGAAGTTGTAGACCACCGACGTACCGTATTGTGCGCCGTCGCTACGCCCGGCAATCCAGCCGATCAGATTATTTCGGTTGGCCGGCGTGAACGGCAGAATCTCAACAAACTCCACGCCGGTTTCGCCCGGCAGTTTCATCAGCACGAAGTTCGGCTGCATCGCCTGCGTTACTTGCTGACCGCCCTCGCTCGTGCCAACTTCGGTGGCGACGGTCCACAGATCCTCACGGTTGTAGAACGCTTCTGGGTCCGTCATGTGATATAGGCCGTAGACTTCCGCCTGCAGTTTGAGCAACAACTCGGGGTAGCGCACGTGTTTGCGCAATCCTGGCGGCATCATGGCCGCATCCTTGAACAGGCTGGGAAAGATCCGGCGATAGGCTGCGATGATCGGATCATCCGGATCGAACACGTAAAACGTGGTCGTACCATTGTAGGCGTCGACAACCACCTTCACGCTATTGCGCATGTAGTTGATGGGATTGCCGTCGAGCTGGTAATGGGATGAGTACGGATAGCTGTCTGAAACTGTGTATGCATCCATGATCCACGACAGACGACCATCGTCGCCGAGCACGATGTACGCGTCTGGATCGTAGGTCAGGAACGGCGCTAACGCCGAGACGCGATCGCGTATGTTGCGGCGCATCAGCAACCGGCTATCCTTGTTCACGTCATCGCTGAATGGTAGCTTCGCGAGATCGCTTTGATCGAGTGCGATGATCATTCGGCGCAGGAAGCCGCCGAGTGCGATGCCACCGTTGCCTTCGTACGAGGTGAGGTTGTTAGTCGCGCCTTGCGGGTAGTTGAATTCCTGCTGCCGCGTCTTCACGTAGACGTCAGTATTGGTCAACTCGCCGAAATAGATCTCTGGACGCGTCAGGGCTAAACTACGCACCGTGCTTTGGACCGGCATGTTGCTCAAAATCAGGGTGGGCAGCCCTTCCGCCGTGAACCCATTGACCGGGTTCATCGTGATGCCATAGCCATGTGTGTAGATCAGTTTCTCGTTAATCCAATTGCGGCTGCTCTCCGGAAGTTTATCGACGTTCAACTCGCGCGCGGCGAGCATCACCTCGCGAGTCGCGCCGTCAATTTCATAGCGATCAATGTCGATGTCGGGAAAGTCATAGTAGGTACGGATTTCCTGAATCTGGCGCAGCGTATCCTGCAACGCATGCCAGTCCCACAGCCGGATGTTTTGAAGTGTAGCCTGATTGTTCGTCGCCTCGGCCGCTTCGACGGTCGTTTCCGCGGGAAACTCGCGCTGCGAGACGCCGTTCAGTCCGTAGGCCTGCCGAGTCAGATCGGTGTTGTAGACGATGTAAGGCTTCTCGCGAACCAGTTGGTTCGGTTTGACGATAAAACTGCTGACGTACCAGGCGACTGCTTGAACGACGATATAACAGACTGCGGCCGGAAGGATCGCCGCGATCAGCCAGCGACCCCGCGGCACCCGGACAGCGTTGGCGCCTGCGATTATCGCGCCGAGAATAAGCGCTGCGCAGACGACGAGCATCCCGGTGATCGTGACGTGCGCATCCGTGTAGGTCACACCCCCAAAGATCGTATGATCGTCGAACACTAGCTCGAACCGCCCGATATAGACTCGCATCGCGAGGATCAGCAACAAAAACATAAACGTGATCGACAGTCCGCGCCAAGGTAATGTGACGGAGCGGCTGAGACGGCCGGCGAGCACACGGCTTCCGCCCGTGATGAGGACGAAGAAAACGGCTAGTAGACAGGTAATCACGGCTAGCGTAAGCAGCCAGCCGGCGACGAGCTGCCACGCGGGAAGGGCAAACAGAAAGAAGTTCAGCGGCTTGCCAAAAATCGGCTCCACGACGCTGCCAGTTGCACGGGGCGCATACCAAAAGAGCGCGAGCGCCGGCCACTCCGCCATCATGCCGGCGCCGGTTGCACCGGCAACGGCGAGTGAAACGCCGAGCGCAATGAGGCGCAGGACAGGCTCAACCGGGAGCTTCACCGGTCGTCCGCCGATGAGAATCGTATGACCGCTCGGCAAATCGGAGAGGTGTGCCCGCTTCAGAGCCAGGAAGGAACCGTACAGAATGAGAAATGTGGCCGCTGCAAGAGCGGCGAAGACTTCCCACTGAAGACTCAGTGTTTTCCAGAACACGTCCCCGTAGCCGAGCGACCTGAACCAGAGCACATCCACGTAATACGACAACGCGGTCCGACCGCCGAGGAAGATGCCCGCAAAGATGGCGAGAATGAGAAGAAAGCGGCGGCGACGCCGCGGCGGATTCGTCCGCGGATGGTTCGGCGGCCAGTCAATGGACTCGGGCATTGTCCTCCCTGGTTATTAGAAGCATTTCCGTGAGCAGAGTTCCAGAGACGGTATTGTACCGTGGCTAAGAAGCGTTACCACCTTGCGGTTCGTGAGCCGTGGGTTTCGCCGTTTCGCCAACTAATCTTACAGCCTTCTTTCCGTACTTGCAGTCCTGTCAGCGCCCAACCAATCGTAAGACACCGGTTCGTTGCGATCCCAGAATTCGACGCGCAGGGCAAGTTGGCTGGTGCGGTTTCC
The DNA here is from genome assembly GCA_963714225.1 of uncultured Acidobacteriaceae bacterium. GTDB lineage: Bacteria > Acidobacteriota > Terriglobia > Terriglobales > Acidobacteriaceae > Sulfotelmatobacter. The sequence continues at coordinate 310,388 of CAVQNY010000044.1, forward strand.
AGCGTTCTCTGCCGTTTGCGGAGCGCTGAGGACGCCGAAAGTCGCTGGGACATCGATCTGCGTGGCGGGAGGAGCGAAATTAGTGTGATTGAGCACGTTGGTAAATGTTGATTCAAAGCGCGCTCTCACTCTTTCGGTAACCGGGAAGACTTTAGCAAGGCCGAGCGGCATCCACCCGCAAGGGGCCGAAGTGATCAAAAGACGCGAAGCCTCTGCTGCACTTGTGCTTGCATTCTTCTGTAAACTTGTGGATTCTCCTTGGAAATAGCTGTAGACGAAACATCCTAGAACTGGGATAATGTGAAGTGCTCAACTATTTCTAGAGCGCCCTCCCCCTCGCCCTTCCACGGCTTCGCGCTTGGATGCTTTCCACACAAACTGCGCAACGCTTGACATTTCTTGAATGCGCCTGACCGTGATGTTGAAATCGTGATCAGAAAGAAGCCTCGATCGACGAAAGCGGCGAGAATTATGATGATGGGACCCCAATCGTCCCAGGTAGTGTGACTCTTTAATCTGGTGATTCGCTAAATACCTCGCACCCCATGAGCGTGAGATTCAATGTCGCAGGACTCGCCGGCGTTGTGGAAAAGACCCTGTCGAGTATTGACGTCAGAACCGAATTAACGCTGAAAATATCCAGCGAGCAGTCAGTGCGTACGTCCTACACGCCGTCTTTATGCCCTTCGGCGATTTCTTCTGGAAACAAGTTGGGCTATTCGGGCGTACTAGACGCGATGACCGAATTGCTGGGACTGAAGATTAGCCAGGGCTTATCCGGCTTCGACGTTTTCGTGGCTGTGCCGGTTACGGCTAGGATAAGTGACGCAGTCATGTGTCCTGGTGATGGCGTTGTGGAGGCCACTGGATTTTCTCATCCAGCTCTCGCGTCGTTCAGAGTATTCGGTTCGTCTTATGGAAACTCAGGAGCACCGAGAGAAAGGATATCTTTCCTATGTACTATCGCCGTCGCAAGGCGATCACCCACCCTCGGCCGAATAACTAGCACTGACTCGAAATCCGCAATGTTGCCGCTGACCTTCCGCGGAGAAGATATTGATTTGAAACAGATTCTTAGCTGTTCTCGAAGTTGCCGATTCGGATCATAGAGGCAAAGTCGAGATGAACTATTGAACGCGGTTAACCCGCTAGCCGCCCGTCGAGGTCCCAAATCGTCAATTCGGATCCTTCGCCGAACTCACTCATGGGTCGCTGTCGTGGTTGGAAGATCCCAAGCCTCTTCATCTTGGAGAGTAATGTCGTCCGCTTAAGCCCCAGCCTGACGGCGGCTCCTTGGGGACCCCCAATCATCCCTACGGCCCGCACCGTCTGCAAAATCAGGGCTACTTCGCGATCGCGCAATCTGCCTCGTGACGAAATCGGGGGAATCGTATTCGCCCGTGATGTCGAAAGGGGATTGGGAAGCACTCCATTGTCCGATAGGATGAGGCGCGTTCAATCAGGTTCTGGAGTTCCCGTACATTTACCGGGCCAATGGTACGCACTGGATGGCGTTCTAGGAACAGCAAGAAACACCTTATTGTGTCCCCGATGTGGCCCCATTAAACTGGGGTCTCCGGCCCATCGTCACCATGCAGGCGGAGATCACCGGTACCCCAGATCCGTCGGTCTGTCTTTGACCACTTGACTTGTATATATGTTATTAATAAAATGTATATACCGTTGAACCAAAGGTGGAACCTTATGGCGGTAGCCATCACATCGATAAGACTAGACAAGCGCCTGGCGGATGAAGCAGCCGAAGTGTTAGGCGTGAAATCGCGAACCGAGGCGGTACACGCAGCGCTGCGCGAAATCGTTGCCCTGAAGCGCTTCAAGAAGCTGATGTCGAAATACGGCGGGAGGCTCGAATTCTCGGGACACGATGAGTAATTTTGTTGTCTTCGACACCTCGATCTTCATCGACCATCTCCGTACCGGCCGTCACCAGCAGCGAATCGCAGCAATAACAGGTTTGGTGCGAAACTCAGCCGTGGTGCTGGCAGAGCTGAGCCGGGGAGCGACCAAGCCGGCCGAGCGACAGTTTGTCGAGCGCCTTGCTCGCAACCATCCCATCTTGACACCAACCGAAAACAATTGGCTCGAATCAGGACGCCTGCTTAGCAAAATCCATGTCGATAAAGGCTTTGGTCCAGAGAAGCTTCGCGATTTGCACTTTGACCTGTTGATCGCACTGACTGCCAGGTCCGTAGGAGCGCGCCTAGTTATCTCAAATCGAGAGGATTTCGAATTGATCGCGAGCTATCACAAACTACAACTAGAGATCTGGTGAGCTAGACAGCAGCTGGCTCCAGAAGCGCAGCGGCTTTTTGAACTTTTGAACGATCAAAATGCTGGACCGAATCGATCCTCACCAGGGCACCTTGGATCTCTTGATACTGCGAACGCTTGCTCAGCGGCACCCAGGAAAAAGTGTTGGTCGCACTCAAGCATTCTTCAAGACAACGGGGAGGATGTGAAGAAGGTGCAGGAACTGCTGCGCCATTCTTCAAGCAAGATGACATTGGACGTCTACGCGCAGGCGCTCACCCCAGCCAAGCGAGCGACGCAGCGCAAGGTGGTCGCGATGATTCGGGAAGATCTCAGTGTGCCGCGGAGTGTAGCAAAAATGTTCGTCGGGCTCGACGGACATGTGCGGCGATCGCTTCAACACCGAAGATGACGATGCGTTTCATTCCGTATCTGATCGTCGTGGCCCGGACCACGAATCGCTCTGGAGAGGAGCCGACGAAGTGAAATGGGTAGTAATCAAGGTTAGAGTCTGACCGGTTGCAGGCCGCAGAACCCACGTCTCATTTGGGCTGACGATGCTGCCGCCGCCAGCGCCACATTGCCACATTGCCGGACAACCAAGGTACAGCCGTGCCTTGCACGTGTCCTACTGGGGTTTTGCCGCCATCGGTTGAGGTGATCGCCGTCTCACGAACCCCGGCGCCTTCAGGTTTCCAGATCCCATGAACTCGTCTTTCTCCCCCATCCGTGGTGCGGTCCGCGCCAGTGAGAACCATCTCTCTATCTTTAAAGCTACTTCAATCACCAGCAATTCGCCGCGGTTCATGACCCAAGTCTGATGCCAGACTTTTCGGGACGCATCATAGATGCTCAAGCTCTCGCCTTTGTGACCTTCGGAGCCTGCATACTCCTCCCGTAAAACGCAGCCGTCGAGCAAGCGATCCACTTTCAAACGCGGAACCACAACTGTGCTGCCGACATCGAACGCCCCCAATCGCCCACCCAGAAGTCGGACTCTCTATCTCTATATTCAGGCGCTTGGCATGTGGCATGCTTCGGCGAGTCGCTTGCCGACACTGGGCCGTTCGCCACTCCGAGACTCACCGCCAGAAATACAAGGACACACGTCACGACGAGCTTCGACCTCAAGGTGACTAGATCATCGTTCTCTAAATAACTAATCAATCGAAACCTCATCCATCTTATACTTCCAGCGGAATACCACCGGAGCTGCATTCACTTCTTGGAAGTACAGGTGGATTCGCTGGATGAGTTCCTGCTTGCTCTGCACCCGGATCTCTCGGAGCATGCTGCGCGCCATCTTGCTGAACATATTCTCCACCAGGTTGAGCCACGAGCCGTGCTTAGGAACGAAGACGAACTGAAAGCGCTGCGGCCGACTCGTCAGGTAGCGTTGCGTTTCCTTCGAGATATGGGCGGAGTGATTGTCTAGAATCAGTCGCAACGTCGTGGCCGCCGGATAGGCCGCATCCAGCTTTTTCAGGAGCTCAATGAAGTCCTTGCTTTTATGCGTCTCGCTGACGATCTCGGTGACCGTGCCCCGGTGCAGATCCAGCCCCGCCAGCAACGAAACCGTTCCCAGCCGTTCGTATTCGTAGTCCCGGGTCGGGCTGGCATGCTGCCCGGGCACTGGCGGCCGGTCGGGCGCTTTCTGAGCCAGCGCCTGAATGCCGGGTTTCTCGTCGTAGGACACCGTGACCGTCCCCGGCTCGCGAATCTCGCCGCGCAGTAGTCCTTCGTTGAGAATTTCTACTTCCTTGTAAACATGCAGTACCGCCGCCATCTTGGACTCGAACTCCGGGTCCCGTCGCTCCACATAGTAACGCACCTTATGCGGGCGAAGTTCTCCCTGCATCAAGATCTTATGCAGCTTGGAGCGGCTCACCCGCTCCAGTTCCGGGTACCCCGCCGACCGGGCCCGCTGCCGTAGGTGTGCGGTCAGCAGACCGTACGTCCATAACTCTTGGGCATAGCCCAACTCCTTGGGCTTCTGACAGGCGGAGTTCTGAACCCAAGCCATCGCCGCATCCGAAACCCGACGCGGTTTGCCCGAACGCGGCAATTCTCCTAAGGCCGCCTGCACGCCAAAGCGGAGGCATTTCTGGATGCAGAGGATCACCGTGTTACGGTTCACCCGATGGGCCCGCGCAATGGCTTGATCACTCAGACCGGCGACCGAGTCCAGCAAGATCGCCGCGCGCACGGTACGCCTCTTCTGCTCAGTGCGCGATTTGCGGAGGCGCTCCAACATGCGCTGCTCGTCCTCGCTGAAGACCAGGAGCGGGCGCCGCCTCGGAAAGGGCATGCCCCATTAAACCATCTCTGAGTTCAAATGTATAGTTACTTAGAGAACACTCATCTAGTTTCATTTGTCTTTCTTTCTTCGCTCCGCCAGATTCGGATTGAGTGAGCCTCCCTCTCGGCCCGTATTTGGTCTCAATAGCCAAACCTCCTCAGGCCTGCCATAGCCGCGAACATAAGCTCCATTCGAGACGGAGTAAGTTTTGAGATCGTTCCAGCCCCACCGGCTGCAAATCCGCGGCCGCCGACAGGAACAAAACAACTGATATTCTTCGGAAGACTCGGTCACAAAAGATGCGAGGTACGAACCGTTTCGATACGGACTGAACCCAATCAGGTATCGAGTGGAACATTCCGGGCATTCTACGCAGTGACGCAAGCGGTCGGGCATAAGACACATCGCTTAAAGAGCGCGACTAGCTAAAATGGAGGGCAGGAGTGTCTTCGTGTCCTCATCGTGTATCGTCCACCACATCACGCAAGCCACGAATACGCCAAAGCAGCGTGTGCCGCCATGTCGCCCGACGGCAAGTACGTGCTCAGCGTGATCGACGACAATAGAGCGGAGAGCCTTTGGCTACGCAACGTGGCGACTGGCACCGACGAGTGCGTGCATTCGCGTTAGCGAAATCGAAGCGAGCATCGCCCATGCACATACTCGAGGGACGAATCCTGTTATCGCCCGAATTGGCCGAGTCCGAATCTCTGCAAAAGCTGATTCCCAACATTCGCGGGCACATTGGATTTCGGATGTGTACGTGCGACCGCTGCAACCGATGTACCTATGCTTTCGTTTACAGGTGTCGCCAGAAAGGCGTGGATGTCGCCCGCATGCGGCCCGGTGAGTACCGTTGCCATGCCCGAGATTTGTCCGCGCTCGTTGATCTTGTTAGCCATGGTTGCGTAGAGGTTGGAACTGGCGGGAAGCAGCGTGTTGAGGTCGGTCATCACGCCGTTCTGCCAGATGAAGGCATGGGACCAGTCGAAGTTGGAGTCCCAGGTGCTTCCCACCACCACTTGGCCCTTGCTGCTGATGCCGCTGGCTAGGGAGCCGAAATCTCCCGGCAGAGTGCCGAGGTCGATCTTGAATCCGTCCACGCCCAGCACTGCGCGTCCGTTTAGAAGTGTCCCGGACAAGCTGTTCCCCGACGGGTCCACGTTCCCAGCCATGATCTCCGTCCAGCCTTCATTATTGACGGACATGGCACAACCCAGATTGTCATTCCCCAGAGTGCCCAAATCGGTAACTTTGTAGCTCGCTTGAGCGACCGCATTGCTAAAGCAAGCCAGAACAACCGTCGTAACCCACAGTATCCAGAAATTCCGCAACCGTCTCGGTGCACTCATATCTCCTCCGTTTCGTCCGAGCAAAGTCTCCGTGCCGAGATGCATTTTTCGGCAGAATGCTCCCGCTGTTCCTGCGACCCGCCTGTCACTGGCTGACGAAAGTCGCGGGTGCACTCGCGCAGGGTGCTGCTGGGCAATGAGGCAAGCCGGGGGCCTTCTTTGGAGGGAAATACGCGAGGTTCCACTGTTTAGGTATGTGTTTGCGGTATCGGAGAGTGACGAATTGACCAATTACAGCAACCAAGTAACCCAAGCTCAGCGATCAATTCATACGGATATCAGTAGAAATCGCCGCCAATGCTCCGAGATTCGGGATTCGGAAAGCCGGAAGAACATTGGCCTTCGAAAATTGCAGTCTTAACCTGCATATTGGTACTTATGTTAGCAGCCAGAAACAGCCCGAGATGCAGCGGCGCTGCACCGCGCGATCCGGAGGGCACGCGAGGGCGCTTGTTGCGGGAGGCCTTCCAGGAGATGCACGCTCAGGATTTCGAAGCTCTGACCTGGACATCATTTTGGCCACAGCAGGAGTGACGAAGGGCGGCGCGTTGTACTACCAGTTCGATAACAAAGAAGCCCTCGGGTATGCGGTAGTGGACGAGATCGTCGCAAGTCTTACGCGCGAAAAGTGGGTGCGGCCGTTGCAGAACGCGAAGAATCCCATCGACACCTTGATCCGCATTGTTCAGTCCACATCTCTGAAGCCCGAAGATTTCCAGCGCGGCTGTCCGCTGAATAACGTGTCCCAAGAGATGTCGCCCCTCGATGCGGGATTCCGCGAGCGGACGGCGTTTGAGTTTCCTTGCCCCAGTCCCGACCGGTGGAGATCATGTTGATGAGATTCACAAAACACAGGAGAAATGGAACGGAGCGGGAACTTTTGGCTTTCTTGTGACATTAAAGAATTATGAACGATGTGAAAAACGCCTGGGATTGCGCGGATTGAGCTCGCGCACTGACTATGACTAGCGACGAAACCTTGATGCTGGAATTCCAGGGCGGATCACGCGCAGCCTTCGAGGAGCTGTTTGCCCGCTATCGCAAGCCACTGTACGGCTTCTTCGGGCGCCGGCTGAACAACCCCGAGCGGGCGGAGGATCTCGTCCAGGAAACTTTCCTCGCGGTGATCCGCGCAGCCTCCCGTTATGAGCCGCGGGCCTTGGTTCGAACGTATCTGTATGGCATTGCGTTGAAGCTGCTGGCTGCGGAACGGCGCAAGTTCTTGACGAGTAGCACATTAGGACAGTCCGCTCCGGAGCCTAAGACTGACGGAACTCCCGAGTGCGTGCTCTGGGTCCGGCAAGCCATGGAAAAGCTGGATTCGCCGGACCGCGAAATCTTGATGCTGCGCGAATACGAACAGCTGAGTTACTCCGACATTGCGGAGCTGTTGCGAATTCCCGTAAATACGGTCCGTTCCAAGCTTTTTCGATCGCGTCTCGCATTGAAGAGTTACCTAGAGTCGGAGGCAAAAACCAATCCTGCCCTGAGAGCGAGCGCCGGGCAGCCGCACCCACGAAGACGAGGCATGCAATGAGCACGAACAGACATCCGATCGAACAGGAAGAGCTCATGGCTTATCTTGACGGCGAACTGCCCACGGACCAAGCCACCGAGGCCTTGTCGCACCTGGAACTGTGTCCGGAGTGCCAGACCCTTGCTGCCGATTTCCGGGGTGTTTCCCAAGAACTGATGGCCTGGGAAGTTGAGTCACCAGAAGTAGGCATCCCCTCGGAGATCAACGCGGCGCTTGGAGAGCGCCTCCAGAAGCGGGAAGCGGCAAAGGTCAGCTCGCCGAGATTGGAAAACAGAGTGATGACGAGCCGCTGGGTCTGGGCCGGAGCTTTGGCTATCGTCTGCGTGGCTGTGGGACTGAAGTTAACGCTTACCAGCCGCAATCGCAATGAGGATCGCTCGACAGCGTATCCGAGCATGGCTTCGATCGAGCAATACCTGATGCCGGATCGCAACGCCGAGATCGCCATGGCGCGAAGCGCTGCCCCGGAAGCTATATCCAGCGACGCAAAGATCCTGGTCCTCGGGTGGCGGGGCTATGAGACCGCCATCGAAGGAAAGAACGGTTTTGTCTGTATGGTGGAACGATCATGGATGTCCCCATTCAACTCCGCGGAGTTCTGGAACCCCAAGGTGCGTGGGCCGCTCTGCTTCAATCCGGCAGCCGCGCGAACCATTCTGCCTCTCACGATCCAGCGGACAGAGATGGTATTAGCCGGGCTGTCGAGAGCTCAGATGATCGACAGCATCAAGGCCGGATTCGACAATAAAGAGCTACCGGCACCGGAGCCGGGCGCGATGTGTTACATGATGTCGCGGGCAGGCTACCTTAATGACGCCGTTGGGCACTACGTACCTCATCTGATGTTCTACTTTCCACTGACAGACAAATCCTCCTGGGGTGCGGATCTGCGCGACTCGCCGGTCACGCTGAATCCGCAGTTTCAGGGCGGTCCGGAGCCCATCACCGAGTTCGTGATTGCGGTTGGCAAATGGTCGGATGGAACGGCTGCACCGGCTATGTAGGAATGTCTCAATGAGAAAGAGCGCGACAGCGGTTTCACTCCGGCCAACAGGGAGTGGAAATCAGAAACCAATTCAAAGGGGCATCATAGGTCTCGAAGGTGTTTTGGAATCCGTATCGAAGAGGAAAATCAATGAACCGAAAGATGGTCAGGACAATCACATTAAGAACTTTCGCGTTGGTTGCAATACTATGCGCGGCGCGGCCAGGACGCGCAGCAGACACCAAAACTCCGTATCCCAGCATGGCTCCGCTGGACCAGTACCTGATCGCAGATCGAAACGCTGAGATTGCTCTGGCACGGACAGCGGCTCCGCCGGCCATTTCCCGCGACGCCACAGTTATGGTCCTCGGGAGGCATGGTTATGAAACTGCGGTGGAAGGCAAGAACGGCTTTGTCTGCATGGTAGAACGCGCGTGGATGGGCCCATTCGACAGTCCCGAGTTTTGGAACCCTAAGAATCGGGGTCCACTTTGCTTTAATCCGCCAGCCGCACGATCTATTCTGCCACTCACCTTGAAGAGGACAGACTTGGTACTGGCTGGGCTGTCCAAAGCTCAGATCATCGACGGCGTCAAAGAATTTCAGAACAACGAGCTGTCGGCCCTCGAGCCTGGCGGGATGAGCTATATGATGTCGAGGCAAGGGCGACTGAACGACTCCGCCGGGCACTGGGTTCCCCATCTCATGTTTTACGTTCCCCTGACAGACGCTATGACTTGGGGTGCAGGTGTGCCTGGCTCCCCGGTTCTGCTGAATCCACACTTTAATGGTGCTCCGGAGCCAGTGACCGAGTTCATGATTCCGGTGTCCGAGTGGTCGGACGGAACGCCGGCGTCCACGGATCACCACTGACGTCCGGCCTCAACGCGAATTCAAGTCATGACCGTGCGAAGAAGATCGGCGAAATCTTAAGACCCCGTTCGCGAGGTCAACCAGGACGTTTACGTCGATGGAATAGAGATGGATGGTGACTGGAAACCATGCGCGTGTTCATCGTGGATGATCAGCCCCTGGCCCAAACGGCTCTGGCAAATATCCTGTCAGCAAGGAGCGACGTGGAGCATTTCGATTCGGCCAACGATGCGATCGATGCGCTCGAGAAATTGGCCACGGACTCTTACGATGTTTTGCTTCTCGACATCGATCTGGACGTGTCGGGCTCTCAACTCGTAGACCAGCTTCGGAAACGAAGCCTTTTGTTGCCGTCTATCGTGTTTGTAACCGGACACGTTGAACACGCGGTCGCAGCCTTCGAGAGACACACCGTAGACTACGTGCTAAAGCCTTTCTCGAACGAAAGCATCAACGAAGCCTTGGACCGGGCCTGTCGCAGAGCAAAGGCCGAGCGAGCTGCAAAATTGATCGAAGCTTTGCCACAGTTGCAGAAGCTGTCTCGTCCGGGTCACCCAATGATCGCAATCCAAGCTAAAGGAAGGATTCTGTTCATTAATCCTGGCGATGTGGTCGCAGTTCAAGCTGAGGGCAATTATGTGTCACTGCAGCGGGAATCGGACTCCTATCTCCTGCGCGAATCAATCTCGATGGTGGCCGAAAAGCTGAAGCCGTACGGATTCATTCGGATCCATCGATCCGCGCTCGTGAATACCTCGTTTGTGGTAGAGATCAAGCCGTACTCGACAGGAAAGTGCGGCGTCCGCGTGAAAGGTGGGAAGGAATACGCAGTCACTAGCAGTTACAAGAAGAATCTCAAACCCCTCACAGAATTTCGGATCGGTAACGGTGCGTTCCTCGCGGAATAGCCTACTCATAGACACCACGTAGACGTGAGTACTCCGGAACCGTGTCTCTGTTGCAGCCGCAACCATGAATACCACAGCGAGACGGCTTCAGGAGGGACCACAATGCGCAGAGATTACAACGGGGTTGGCTGAAGAAGAAAAAAGTCCTTCACGAGTCCGATCGAGACTTTGTTTTCGACTCGCTTGCCATCGGACTTTCGAATAGTTCGAAAATAGAGGATCCAGGTTTCGCCTTAAAGTCGAAGAAGACCTTGCAAATCCAACGCCTCGATCGAATGCGCCGTGTCATGTCGATGGTCTATCGCCATGGCCAACGATACGGCTTGATCCCCTCGATCCCAGAATCGAACCCAATGCGTTTCGTCCGCTGCAAGACAACCAGCGGGTAGGTAGTGGGTCAGTTTGATTTCCACAGGCTAGTGGAACCCACGAAATAGAACTACGTAATCAATCATAAGTGCCCACAGCCAGATGAATACTCCTGCGCATCGGATGTAAACGCGATACCACGGCTTCATGACCAAGCTGGATAACGGATAGCCTTGAACTAACTTGCTTTTGGAGTAGCTTCTCTGTCCCCAGCCTACCAGCATTTTCGTCTTGAAAATGCAGAGGCCACCACAGATGTAGAAAACTACACTCATTACCGCCAGCCCGATAGCTCCAGACGTTGTCATGCCTCAATCCGTTTTTCCGAGTGCTTTCAGGATAAGCCCCTTGTCAATCTGTGAGCCGATAGTGCGGTTTTCAGGAAGCAGGTCGCACAATTCTTCGGCACTCCAAACGTGGTTCGATAATCCACTTTCCATTGCCGGGGTTACGCGCAACGTCTGATGCACGCGATCGAAATTGTAGTACATAAACCAGATCGCCACGGCAGCCGCATGATTCTCGATCTTCTTTGAGAAAGCATTGGTCAGACGAGTAAAGCGGCGAATGCTCATCCGCATTGAAAGGTTCTACCGTTCTACAACTGACGTGCTTACATGCTTCGGATCGGGATTGCCGCTTACTACCTTAATGTCGCACCTGATGCAAACCGCTGGAGAGTACCGCTTCTCATTGTCATTCGGCGCACCGTAAATCTTCTGTAACTGCGCGTAATCAATATCCGCGCCAAATGCTTTCTCCACGGCCTCAAGATACGCCTTGTGTCCGTCAGTGGTGATCTGCACGCGTTTGCTGATTCTTTTCGCGCAATCGTCTATGAACTCCTTCGCCCAGCCTAGATCACGCCCACCTACCAAATACAAAACGCAGAGCTTCGTGTCCGCGTCGATTGCGGTCCAAGTCCATACATCCCCCCTCCGATTGCTTTCTTTTCCCGTCTGACGTTCTTCGCCTTGGCTCCCACGTACCGCCAAATCTCACCGCACTGGGACTTCTTCGAGAAGAGACCGACGCAAGAAGTTGATACGGTTTCTATATGACTCGCTGCCGTGCTTCGGTTTTAGAGAGCAGGTCATGGATTTCTGTGACATGGTTTTCCCTCCAGCAGACACGACACGAGAGCAATGCCGAGCAGCCAAGATTACCCGTGGTTACTTCCGTACATTCACTGTCACCTGCTGTCAGGTGATACTTGTTGACATGAAACAGAAAGCACAGCGCATTCCCGTAAACGTCGGTCTCGAAGACTTTCAACGGCTGAAAGCACTCTCAGGTGTGCCGTTTTCTTCTGTAGACGATATAGAAGTTCACGGCTCTAGCTGCGTGAAAGACGCTCAGTACTGGAATGAATTTCGAGCATAGCAGCAGCCAACAACTATGGAACTGGGCTGGCTGCATGAAATGCAGATCAAAATGGAGCGGAGATAATCGTGGCTAGACTGACAGAAAAAGACCTGTCTTGGTTGGTGCATCTCGTCGACGCTGAAATATATCGTATTTGCAATGAATCAGCGCTTTCTGAGCCGACCGCATTGGAACATGCGTGGCTGAACGGAATGCACATCAAGTGGGATGGAGACAGCCGACAAAATTAGTTGACGAGCGCTTCGCCGCGAACCACGAACGGGGCCTCACAGAAGAGTACAAACTGGCCAGTGGCCCTCTCCTCTACTTTGAAATCGGTACAGGTGTGCTTGTGGCCCGTCGCCGTGGGGATCTTGACGCGCCACCTCTCAAGGAATAAGCACTCTGCCTCAGCTTCTGACCTCGTGGCGTAGGACGCCGCGTTCTCAACGCGGTTGGTGAACCACACGTCCACAATGTCCGGCTCTTCCGGCGGCTCCTTCCGATTCTTCAAGCCTTGGACGTAACCCTTAGACATACAAGCTACGTAGTGGCGTTGACGGGATCGTCGGCAGGGATGTTGAAGAACGCCCGCCCTGACACAGGGAGCTTACAGACGGGACACCATGCGTCAAACAGCAACTCCGACATAGGTCCTTTCAACTCGACCTCTAGGACCGTTCGCCGTCCAACTTGCTTGCAGCCGGCGCAATAAACATTTGCAAATTCCAGACAAAGTAACGATGGCCTGGCTAACGCGCGACGCACATTTTAGCGCAGTCGAAGGCATCAGACTCGAAGCGCGGTAAAGATAATAGCTGAGAGTTAAGCTTCCAGATATTCTTCCAGGCCCGGTCGGTGGCAGTCGCTCGTATGCCGCGCTCTCGCCGCCAGAAACACATGGTATTATCGCGGCGGGAGTCAACCAGTGGAACCGACAGAACCCAAACTTCCGAGCGAAGCCATAGAGCTCTACAACGATTTCATTCACAGCGAGATTAGTCGCCGCGCCTTTATCGAGGGTGTACAGCGACTGGCAGGCGGTCTGGCGGCAGCCACGGTTATCAATGCATTAATGCCGAATTATGCGCTGGGCCAGCAGGTTTCCCGCACCGATGACCGGATCAAGGCCACTTACGAGACCGTGCCCTCCCCGAGAGGCAACGGAAGCATCAAGGGATATCTCGTGCGGCCTGTCAGCGCCGACACCCGCTCCGAGACGGTAATAAAGTTGCCCGGCGTAATCGTGGTCCATGAGAATCGGGGTCTGAACCCGCATATAGAGGATATTGCGCGGCGGTTTGCACTGGCCAACTTCATGGCCTTTGCGCCGGACGGACTCACATCTCTGGGCGGCTATCCTGGCGACGACTATAAGGGCGGCCAGATTTTCAACAAGATCGACAAGAGCAAGATGTTGGAGGATATGGTGGCCGCGGCCATGTGGTTGAAGTCACGCCCTGACTGCACGGGAAAGATCGGCGCTACCGGCTTCTGCTACGGGGGCTCGACCGCCAATATGCTAGCGGTCCGGCTGGGAGCCGACCTGGCGGCAGCGGCGCCGTTCTATGGCGGTCCTCCCGCCCCAGAGGACATCCCGAAAATTAAGGCGGCGATCCTGGTGCATCAGGGGGAGCTCGACACGCGACTGGCCGCGACGTGGCCAGCTTACGACCAGGCCCTGAGCGCGGCGCACGTTCCGCACGAAGGCTATATTTACCCGGGCGCCGTACATGGCTTCAATTGCGACGCGACGCCGGAACGGTATAACAAAGCCGCGGCCGATCTGGCTTGGCAACGCACGATCGACTGGTTCAACAAATACGTGCGTGGCTGATTCTGTCCCCCGCGCGTACAATTTGCCGTGCCGGACGCGGTTCGAGTACGCCTCGGGGAATTTGGAACCCTTCCGACCCCACCCTATCTTAGGCTGATCTGGACGGCTGCAGCCGCTACATCGTGAACGGGGATCTGCGGGAGTCGATGACCGAGGCGAACATCGAGGTCATCTTGGAGCGCGCCAAGGAACTTCACCCAAAGGCGAAGCCCCAAATCATCTCCGACAACGGGCCGCACTTCATTGCCAAAGACTTCAAGGAACCCCGCCATCCGGGATGATCGCGGAAAGGATCCAAAGCTCTGTTGGAGGCCCGACCGAGTCGGACGTGGCGACCGCTAACAATCCGATTGCTCACCGTAGCCCGTGGGCGCGTGTGCGCTCAGAAGAGAGCCTTTCTCCTTCCTGCTCGGTCTCAGCTACGGTAAGGATAACTCTCATTGCCTGGCTACCAAAGATTGGCCGGGTAAACTGCCGGCAAGTTTGTTTGCCTTTTGTTCCATTCGACCATTTCGCGATCCTCGACTGGATCAATACGATTAGGATTAAGGGAAGACGGTATCTCGGCAGTTTGCCACTGCTTAGGCGAAAAAACGGTATCTTCCATATTTATGGCACATATGAAATATATGAAATAATCATGTTAATGAAGCAAGAATCGATTCGGACGACGGTGGACATTCCGGCGCCCCTTTACCGGAAATTAAAGGAACAGGCGGCGGGAACTGGTTCTTCGATTCGTGAACTGGTTCTTCTCGGTGTGAGACGTGTGGTCTTGCAGGCACAGCGGCCGAGGCCAAAGCGGGTCGAATTTCCTCTGATTGTTTCCAAAGGACCACAGGTAGACCTGACGAATGAGCAGATCTATGAATACGTTGAATTTCCTTGATGCCAATGTCTGGCTGGCGCTCCTGTGGAGCCGGCATATACATTCCGAGAGAGCCAGATCCTGGTTTGAGCAGGCCGGACAGGAGCAATTCCTTTTCGGGCGGTTCACGCAAATCACTGTTTTTAGGCTTCTGACAACCGAACAGATCATGGGAGTGGACACAAAATCTATGGTGGAAGCCTGGAGCCTGTGGGACCGGATCTGGGCCGATGATCGAGTTGTTTTCGTGCCCGAGCCGGAGGATATCGAGAAGGAGTTCCGCGCGCGCTCTCGAATGCCTAGTCGCTCTCCAAAGGTCTGGGCAGACGCGTACAAGTTGGCTTTCACGGCCGTGGCAGGCCTGAAGTTGATCACGTTTGACCGCGCTCTGAAGTCGCGCGGCAATGATGTGCTCGTGCTATAGGACAGCTAAGCGGATGCGGCTGTACACCGCCAGAATGTCATCGGATGAAAATGTCGCGAGTCTCTTTCGCCAGCCGCGACCTTTGAGCCCGCACTGGACCAGTCATTCCATCTGCAGAGCTCGCCAGTCGTTGATCCGCACCGCTCCCGTTTCGCCGTACGGAAGCTGCTCCATTTCTGAAATGATGCCCGGCCATCCCCGTCCGCGAATAAGTTTGAAAGTGGTATCGTGTGCTCATATGATGTTCGCTTGAAGCAGTTGCCACCTCGGAGTGTCCTTCACCAGTGCTTTACGTATGTCTCGCCCCAAGCCGGCGATGTATCCCTGCTGGAGACTATGCCTCAGGAATTTACCGCATTCGAACGTCTTCCCGTCGCTGTGACCGAGGCAGATCTTTTGCGCGATATACAGATTCACCTCGCTGTGAATGAATCCGATTTCTTGCAGTCGAAAAGAGCAGATTCGCGGAGCACGCAAGCATCGACCGGATCGGTCTTTTGAGTTGGAGACACGCGGTGTGTTAGGTGGATGGGAAAGACGCTCCAGGATAGCGAGGACGCTCTTTTGAAGAAAATAACCGTGGCCAATTTACCGGAAGGATCCATACTACGCTCGGATTGTGAAAGCGGTTGAGGGTCTTCTTCGGGAAAAGGGATTCGTTGCTCCGTTGGAACTCTTTATTCGTATGAATCTGCTTTCCCCGGAATCGGTGGAGAACTGGAGGCGCGGCCGGATTGCGTATCTCGAGAGGGTCATACGCTGCAATTTAGGCAAGGCCAGCCGAATCTTGCGTATTTTGCGGATGCACGCGCACGATCTGGATCTCAAGCCCTCGCTCACCGTGTACAAACGATGGACCAAGGGCTCTCGCCCCCTCTTGCGGTTTTCAAAGACAGGCGACCACAATATTGAAGACGCTTATGCTCGTCACTTCGTTTCTCCACGTAAAGGCTCTTTTGGAGCAGGAGTGAAGGATGTTCTCGTTGACTCTACGGGGACTCACATGACGGGGGACCAGCACGCGACGAGAGATTGACGTACCCAGTCCAAGGGTCATGGCAACGTCCTGAACGGCGCCGCCGGAGTAGAGATTGATGAACAACGTTGGAGCCTTGGAAGATAAATCATGGGGATGAAACCGCCTTACACTAGTCGACAAGGCCAGTTTCTCGCCTTCATCCACCATTACACGACCCTGCACGGACGCCCGCCCGCAGAGGCGGAGATGGCGAGGTTCTTTCAAGTTAGCCCTCCGAGCGTGCATTCGACAATCCTGACTCTCGAACGGCGTGGGTTAATCACGCGCGCGCCGGGCCAGGCGCGGAGCATCGCTCTGCGTCTTCCGCCCCAGGAACTACCGCCCCTTTACGGCAGCGACGCGACCACGAACATTCCGCCACCTGCGCGCCGGGATGACGTCCAACAACCCACAGACACGGAAGCAGCCCTGCTGCGTCTCGGCAAAATGCAGCTTGAAGACTGGTTTGCACATAACGACCGAAATCCGCTCGACGACTCGGAGTTTGTTCCCATCATGGACATGCTGATCGAGTCCTTCGCTCACGCCGGGGTGGGTGCCCCCCTGGTCCAAGATCTGCGCCGCTACGCCTGTGAGTTGTACCACCAACGGTGTCTGGAAGCGGCACCCGAAAACACGTTCCCGGCGAACATGCAACTTATGTTCAGCTACCTGCCCGCTTCGGGCCACAGGCGTTGGCGGCCCTAGATCTCATGATTTCGTCTTCTAGCTTGTCGAGGTGCCAGGCGAATAGAGAGTTGCCCGGCGAATAGAATTAATGTATGCAGACCTTTTGTTCAGCACCGAGGCGGCCCGAAAGGCCTTCTGAAAGTGATCGACGAAAGGACCATCGCTTTCGCCGACTTTCGCGGGAATGCTCTGCGAAAAATCTGCCGACAGATTGGTGGTGCGCGCCGCCCGCGCGAAGCGCAGTTCCATGGCGACTCCGCTTTTCAGGTAGTAGATATCGATCACACCTTTCTCGACGGCGCACTCCAGAACGCCGTAAAGTGGGAGAAACGAGACCCAACGGCGAAGCCTTTCCTGATCGAGACCCTGCTCGCGAGCCACACGCCCAAGAGTTTTCTCCAACCGCTCTACCGGCTTCGGAGTCATGAGTTAAACTTTCCCCACTTTTGCCTCTTGTGTCGCTTTCGCGTGTGCGTATCGATTGAGACGGCGAGTGAGTGCTAAGGCTTTCTCGGCGCTATAGCCCTGCTTGCGTGCATCTTTCAGAGCGCCTCGCGCCAATCCGACACGGCCGGTTTCTTCCACAAGTTGGGAAATTGTTTTTTCGATCGTGGTCACGGGAAGCCCTTCGCGAGTGACGATATCCGATACTCGCAGATCAGTACGATGAATCTCCACCCACTTGGGTAGGCGGCGGAGGCGAGCACTTTTCGGCACTGTGATCTGTACGCGTGGCGGAGCGCAGGAGTGCGGGCGGCAGAGGGTCAGCCGCGGGAGATAGATTAGATGGGGCCTGCGCTGCTGGCTACGTCAACTCCAGTTCAATCCTCTTCGCAACCGGATCCAGCTTTGTGATCCGGAATTTGCGAATCTGTCCAGTGCGGGCGGCTTCCGGCCTGGCGCCGCCCGCGGGTGCGCTGCCCTTCCAGCGCGCTTGCAGCATGGAACCGAGCGCAGACAAATCAAGCTTCGAGTTGGGCGTTGAGTTCAGTTCCGAGGCTAACAAATCCGGCAGCGCTTTCTCGGCAGCTTGACTGGCAGCATCCATGCGGCATTTGCCCTGGATGCCTTCGCCAAGTTCCACGCGTGCGTGTCCATCTGAAACCTCAATCATGCGGCCCGTAACCACATCGCCTTCCTTATGTTCGGCGATGTATTCATCCAAGCCGCTCGGAACCAGTTGCTTCATGCCCAGCCGCAACTGCCGTTTCTCGGTATCGACCGCGAGCACCTGAGTCTTGACCAGTTGTCCAACCTTCAGCACTTCTTGCGGATGGTTGATGCGCTTCTCGGCGCTCATGTCGCTGATGTGAATCATGCCCTCAACGCCCTCGGTAAGCTGCACGAATGCGCCGAACTTGGTGATGCTGAGTACTGGCCCCTCGATCACCGAGCCCACGGCAAACCGCTGCGCCGCCTCGGCCCACGGATCTCCCAATGCCTGCTTCAGACCGAGAGAAATGCGGCGCTCAGCCGCGTTCACCGCCAGAATCACCGCGTCGACGGTCTCGCCCGGCTTGACCAGTGTGCTGGCACTTCGCAACTTTTTCCCCCACGACATCTCCGAAACGTGGATCAGCCCCTCAATCCCGGGCTCCAGTTCCACGAACGCTCCGAACTCGACCACGCGTGTAACCGTGCCCCGCACACGCTCGCTGATCTTGTACTTTCCCGCCACCGCATCCCAGGGATGGGGCTGCAGTTGCTTCATGCCCACCGAAATGCGCCGCTTGCCGGAATCATGCGTTATCTTGAGCACCTTGGCTTCGATCGGCTGCCCCACCGAGAGCACGTCCGCCGGCTTGCCGACACGGCTCCAGGCGATGTCACTTACGTGCAGCAAAGCGTCCACGCCACCAATATCCACGAAGGCACCGTACTCAGTGAGGCTGCGGACCGTACCGCTCACGGTATCACCTTCCTTCATCTCCGAATAGCGGCGCTCCTTCACCGAGCGTTCTTCCTCTTCGGCGACGGCGCGGCGGTCCACCACAACGTCTTCCTCCGTCACGTCGAGCTTGATGATACGGCAGAGGATTTCCTGCTCCACCAACTTCTCCATTTCGGCGGCGTCGCTGTGCTCCGCTGCGCGAGGCCGGCATGAACGCTCGCACTCCCACATCCACGCTGAGCCCGCCTTTGATCACCCCCGTCACCGTGCCCACAATGGTCGCCTTGTCCGCGAAAGCCTTCTCCAGAGCCGACCAGTCTTTGGGCCGCTCGACCTTGGCGCGCGTGAGCTGGTAGTAGCCCTCCGGATCGCGGCCTTTGACCGAAACCGGCAGCTTGTCGCCCGGTGTCACAATTTCACCAGCCCCCTGCAAGGCCGCCAGGGGCAGAATGCCTTCGCTCTTGAAGCCGATGTCGAGAAAGACGGAGTCCCCGGAGACAACAATTACCGTGCCCAGGAGTTGTCTGCCGCCATCTTCGCTTTTGCGCGAATGGCTCTTTTCGTACTGAGAAAGAAGATCGCCGAAGGATTCGCCGGGTTCGCTGGCGGTTTCAGCATTGATTTGGGATTGCGGAATGCCTGAGTTGGGCATGATCAAGTCGGGAAGTAGTCAAAAGAAATGGTAAGCACGAGGAGACTCGAACTCCTGACCTCTAGCGTATCAAGAAACAGTTCTGGGCTGACTTACTGGTATTTCATGGCATCCGCGCCGTCCCCTTTGAACTACCTGAAGCGCGGGCTACCATGGCTTATTGTACGCAGATTTGTACCTAGATTCCAGGGTCGGACACTCATTCACTGACCTTGTGGCCAAGGACAAAACGGCAAGATTTGTGTGGGTGGATGGGGGCACGCAGCTTCCGGCAGGGAACTTTTACGTGCAGATACCGTCGGGTCTACAGGTTCCGTCCCTGGCGGTCGCCATCAATCAGATCATAGAGGCACGTCCCCGCCCGCGTTCTCGATAATGGCCAGCATGGTCTCGATCTTGGCTTTCAGCTCCGGGACCTGACCTCACCACAAAGCCCATGACGGATTTTGGGGCCGATGATGCCTTTGCCGGAGCCGCGGCCAAGCTCAAGGAACATTATGGGATTGAGGTTCCGGTGAGCGCCATGCGAAGGTGCAGCTGCTAGCATCAAGGCGGCAAGGGGCCAGGGTGAATAGCAAGTGTATTCAGTTTTTTACCCGCAAACTTGAACAATCGATTTGCAGCTGAGTATTCTTCTGATGAATTCCCCGCCGGGTCAGCATGCGCGTCTAGTAAGCATACGCCCTGAGGAACACGAAAACGACCACTCCGGTGATCGAGACGTAGAGCCATATGGGGTACGTCCAGCGTGCAATTCGGCGGTGCATCGCGAACCGTCCCGTCAGCGAGAAAAAGAACGTGGTCAGGACCATTGGCAGCGCGACGATAGAAAGAATTACGTGGCTGGCTAAGACGGAAAGATACGCGACGCGCACTGGGCCGTGTCCGGGAAAAATCGTGTCGCCGTGCACTGCATGGTTCACGATGTAGCTGATGAGAAAAACGGAAGAGAACATGAAGGCCAGCAACATGCTCGTGCGATGGGCGTCCCTGTTGTGATGTTTGATGAAATACAAGCCTGCGCCGAGCGCAATCGTGCACAATCCGTTCAGAAGCGCGTTGAGGGCCGGCAAAAACAGCCATCGCCCGGTGAAATCAGCGGAAGCATGGTGCACGTAGAGCAGCCAGAGTAGGAATGTGACCGCAAGGCCGCTCACCACTACGATCGCTCCCACCACCGGGCGCGTCCGAATTTCAGCTTGTTCCATGCTCACCATTAAATCACAACAATTCTGAATTGCTGGCAGCTTGAAAGGAACCCCGCACAGTTTAAAGATGCGAGCGACCGCGAGTCGGTTACATGAGATTGTTGCGGACAAATCCAACGAAATCGGATGATATTGTTTCCAGGAGAGTGGATGGGGCAGCATGTTTGGCCGGTTGAAAAGCCCCGATGGGGAGTTTCGGAGGGCTGAGGTTCCCGTCCCGGCCCTTCGGTTTGCAAGAGCGTCCTAAGCCGTCGTTGGCATCATCGACGCAGATGCTGAAATGCTCTGCACGTCCCGCAGAGAGTTACAGGTTGTCGCCTCATGAGTTTGGCCTTGGTTGATCGCTACTGAGATCAGGGCAGAGATTTCTGATGAGCTCTCTTACCTGACCTCGTATCCAAACATGAGCTGGATCGCGGTCATCCCGTAGATGCCCATGTCAACAGTAAGGGGATTGGGTCAAGACCGAAGGGCAAAGGCAAAAGTCGGAGCCTTGGTAAATCGGTCATCGTTCGACACATCAGTTCTGGAACTACAACGGCGGTCTCGGAGTTGCTGCAGGGAGGCTTCCTTCGACCTGATCTTCGTCACAAGGGTTTCGCTTCAGTAACTCGTACTGGGTGATCAAGCCCTGAGCGTCGGCGAGAAAGACTTTGTGACCGAACTCGATTGGCGTTTCCACCTTGCCGCGCTTGATCAGATCGGTGTGAGGTTCGAAGATGGAATAGAGTTTCTGGGCGGCGGGAACCTGCTCTCCCTCGAGCACGCGACGGCGGGCCTGATCGATCCCCTGCTCCCCCAGTTGGCAGTAATGTTCGATCTCTTGGCGCAGTTCGCGGAGGGCCCAGTCGGTGACCAGGTCTTCGCCCTTGGCTTTGCGGGTGGGCTGGAGCACGCCGCGCGCGCCGGTTACTACCTCCTCAGTAATCCCAATGAGTTCGCGATATTTCTTGGTTTGTTGTTGGTGGCGTTGCTGGACTCTCATGCGCTGGATCTGTTGCACGCGCCGCCGGGCCGCCCGCGTGTGATTGCCGAATCCCTGGACGGCCTGCCCCATCAACTTCACCGATTTCCGCAGCCAGCCCTTACCCAAACACGACGCCTTCAACCGTGCCTTTAATCGCCTGACTCCCCAAGCTAGAACATCGCTGATGCCCACGCGGGAATTACCCAATTGCACTTTAAGGGGTGTCCCGAGAGCCTCCACAACAATCCTACTTCCTCGAGTGTTTCCCGTCCTCAAAACGACGCTCCGCGCTCGCCAACGGATGCTGCCAGCCTTGTAGACCACGCCCATCCGGCTACTCTACTTCGAAATCGGAAGACCGGTACTCGGAGGCATGACCGGCTGAATCCGCGGCTCCCAATTGCAATTCGTATGAGCCTGGGGCGAGCGAGTTCAGGGGCAGTTGCAGCCCGAGACGAATCACCAGACTCCCCTTTTCAATGGAAAAATCGGTGTTGGGGACGCCAATGTCCAGTTTCTTTGCCCCGCTCTTGCGATCCCGGACAATCACTCGAATTCCGACGTGAGGAGGATTCGGTCTGGCCAACAGGGGCTCATAGACCTCGGCGTAGATGGCTGCCGCGTCGGTTGCCTTGAATCGATTGCTGGCGGAAGGAGTGATCTCCATTCCCTGAGCAATCAGGCGCGTCCGGTCAAGTAGCGCAAAGCCCGATCCCGAGTCCTTATCCGGAGCCCGGCGAGACTGGTTGCTTAACGCGAGTCCGCTCAATGCGAATTGATTTCCGTTATAAGGATCGATGACGAGCGGCTTTTCCAGCTTGCCGAAGCTTTCATTGCCGGAGCTAAAGACAACCTTGAACAGGAACTTGCCTGAGGATATTTCGAATTGATTTTCGTAGTGGAAGGGAGCCTTGGTGAAATTGTCGACCTCTTGCTGGTCTGCGAAATCGAGGTTTACGGTGTCGCTGAAGCGTGCCGCGATCGCATCGTCGGGCCTGTATGCGATGCCGAGAATGTTTACCTCGGCGTGCATTTTTCCCTTTACGTTTTCAAGTTTCACCGAGTCAGAGGGGATCTCCAGCGCCAGATTCACGCGCGCCGTGTTCGGCGAAATATAAAAGAACGGAGCTTCCATTGAACCCGTTATATTTCCCAGCATATCAGCGGATGCCTGAGTCTCCATACGCTTCTCAATTGTGCTGCCGGCAAGCAGATCGCGCGGGCGCACGTTGCAATATCCGCGGCGGGAGCGCACGATTGTTCCGCCCCGGTCCACCTTTACCTTTAACGTGTGGCAGCTCCCCCCAGGCGATTCCGAAGGAGAGTAACCGAGAACGTAGTACTGTGATTGCTCCTTGCCAATTTTCTCGAGGCCCCCGAGTACGTCGTTAGTGTTCATGATGACGAAGCCGCCAGTGTTAGCGGCGAATTCATCGAGAACTTGCTGGTTCCTGGAAGGGATCTCGGGGGCAGGTGGGACTCCAGGCATAGAACCAGAGCCGCCTTGACCACGTCCGATTTGTGCCCATGCTGCGGGTTGGAGAAGCGGGTACCCAGGAAGGCCGTTGCCCGAATCATGGAAAGCAGCGGGGACAAGATGAGCCGATTGCAGGCTCACCGGAGAATGCAGCGACGAGCGACCGGGGTCGGAGTTCGGCGCTAGGGCGCGCACATCGATCGGGTAAATCGCAATGTTTGCTTTGTTGCACTCGTTGATAGCCGCCATGATTTCCGAGGTTAGTTCGGGAGCGATGTTGGGAGGGAGTGGAAATCCCCGGGTAAACATGACGAGAGTCTTTCGTCCGGGGACGGTTGACAAACTCTTGGCCAGACTAGTCAACGCGAACCTTAACGCGCGTACCAAATCCAACTCCCTCATCCCCGTCATCCCCGCGGAAGACGAGTCGCTCAAATCGGCGACCGCTTTCTTGAGCCGATCGGCATCGGAGGTGAAGTTTTGCGCGACGCGGAGTGAGCTGCCGAAATCGACAACCGCCATCTGCCGGTTTGGGGCGACATTGGCATCAATAAACTTCGCTGCCGCTTGCCGCACGACGACCTGGTTGAGAAAATCCCTAGTTGAAGTGTCGAAGGCGAGGACCAAGTACTTCCGCTGGGAGTAGTCCGGAGCCGCAGGATCGTCTCCCATCGAAAAGCTTGTAATCCGCTGTTCTTTGTTGTCCTCCCAAACCCGGAAGTCGTTGGCGGTCAGGTCGCGGATGTAATTGCCTTTTTTGTCGGTGACGACCGAATCCACGAGAACCACCCGGACTTCCGATTTAAAAACCGGAAGACCCTTGGCTGAGTCGTCGGTCCGGCCCGCCTGGGGCGGCTGAGCGGGAGATGCGGAAGTCGTACCGCTGTCTTGCCCCGGAGCCGCTTGTTGAGCAATCGCGATTGCATGCGGGACCGTCAGGCTGCAAGTTGCTAGCGCAATAGCCCAACCGATAGATCCGATCAGAACCAAGGGGTGGCGAGGCCCCATAACCGCCTCCATCTCCGTCTAGGGAATTTCGACAGCACTACTTTCCGCGGTCATCGACTGGCCTTCCGAATCCCGCACGATCAGACGTACACGATATGTTCCCGGCTTCACATCGAAGCTACTTTCCACGACGATGCCGGATCCCAGCTCGCTTTCTAGCGTCTCGTCTTTCCAGCGCATCTGGACAACTTTTTCTTCTCCCTTTAGATAATTCCCGTTGCGGTCGAAAACCGCGGAGACCACAGTGAGATCATTGTGGTTCCGTCCTTCTTCCTTGCGAAAGCGAATGTGCTTTACATCGACCTTGGCCAATACTGAGATCTTGGCGTCGTCATCGCTCGATTTGTAGAATTGCGTGCGCAGTTCGACAGGAAGGCCGTGGGATTCGTCCTGCGAAAAAACCGCATCTTCGATTTCGCGTTTGGTCTCTTCCGCAGGGTCGTCCAGGTGCTTGGCAGCATAGTAGCCGCGGCGGGCCTGCAGATTCAGCTTCAGCGGGCTGTTTAACTTGACTTTCAAAGTATGAAAGCTGCCATCCGGCTTTAGAGTCTGGGGGACAAAGCCGAGCACGTAAGAATATTCGGGCGGCGCCGCCACGCGATTGAATCCTTCGTCGAGGTCGTTGTTGTTGTGGAAGAAAATGCCGCCTGTGCCATCGGCCATCACCCTCAGTACGTCCTCATCCAATGAAGCGCTCTGAATAGCATAGGGCAACTCTTGTGCTTCTTGTGCTGGATTCAGGTTGCTACCATTCCCTGGCTTGCTGGAATCAGATGCAGCCCCCGCAACGTAAAGGCCGCGCGCATCGATGGCACCGATAATGACTTCGGAATGAAGTGCTTTATCGATGACGTCGACATATTCGTACTCAATCTCTGGCGTCTGAAATCCGGGAGACACAAACACAATGCTTCTTTGGCCGGGCATAGGAGCGATTCGGCGGACCACGTCCTTCAGGACACCAAGAGCGAGACGGCTCTCCGCTTCACCCTCATCGATACTTCGTCTCGCCGTCTGCTTGGCTAGGTTCTGCGCTGCTGGCATCGCATGGGGTTCGTCGTCGAACGCACAATGCAGAGCGTCGAGGGCCGCGGTCTGCAGAGCCTGCATATCTTCCTTGTTTATGATGAGGTCTGCCATGTAGTAACTCACATCGGGGCATGGATTGGCCACGTTGCCAGTCGCGACCGGGCGCGACCGAAGCGTTAGCAGGGTGTCATGCAATTTAGCGTGATCGTCGGTGAAGTCGAGAACGGTTTGACCGGACGTCGAAAAAATTGCGGTACGATCCGTGGGCTGTAACGAAGCCAGATGACGCTCGGCGGCCTGTCGCGCGTATGTAAGATCCCCAAATTTCAAATGAACATCGTCAAAGAGATAAGCCGTGTAGCGCTGCGGCGCCACCGGGGCTTTCACATTTTCGCCCGGCTCATGAGAAGGCTCATTTGCGGGACTTACCCTGTTCGGCTCCATCGTGGTCCGAGCCCCCGCCTTTTCAACCGAAAACTGTGTGATGGTCTGCGGCTTCCCGTTGTCAAACACCTGGAAATCCTGCCGCTGAAGACTCCCGACGGCACGCCCTTGGAAGTCACGTGCCACGACCCGTACCACGACGAGTTTCACGTTCACCTTAAATGTGGGAGGCACGTCTCTGGTCGCTATCTCGGGCGAGTTCTTGTCGGCAGACTGGGTGGGGGCTTGACTCGCGGCTCGATCGTTGCCTTGAGTGGGACCGGCTGCGGTGTAGGGCGATGCGGTGTCTGGGGACGCAGTGCCGGGCGATGAAGCTTGCGGCGCAGACTGCGCGTCAACGAGTTCGAGGGGGAAGAAAAAAGTCAGAAGGATGATAGCAAGAACGAAACTGACGGCGTTCACCACGCTCCGCCGGATTCGGACACTTCCCTTATCAGGCGCAACAATCACATCTCCGCCCTTAGGCTCTCAGCGAGCGAGACCATTGTACCCCAAAGACCGGGTAGTCCGTATCCACTCCAGCGGCTGAAGCCGTTTTGATTTGGCTGGACTACGACGCTCGTTTCCGCAGTCTCTTTCTCGCCTATGTTGCCGGCACCAGCGCGTTCGGTCTAATCCCACGGGCGACTCTCGAGATCCCACGCAGTGCTCGCCGGCTGGACCGGATTTTGGCGCTCATGGAATCCTGTCAGTATTCCATCCACGATCTGTCCAGGGTTCCTGGCAAAACTCGCGTCGGACTGGCGCAATCCGGATGGACTTTTTGTAATCCGGCCTGAGCCAGCATGGCTTCCTCCCAGCTTTGCTCATTCCCCCAAAAGCACGAGTCGTGCCATCAGATTGCCGCCTGTTTTGTGCGGGCTAATCGGCTGAGCCGGCGAGCGAGCGGAACATTCGGGAGGCGACCGAGAAAATCTGCGCTACAGCAATCGCTGTATCTCTGGCGCGAACGCGATGGTACTCACTCTAAAACCGAACAATCGGCTCGCTTCCAACTGTCGTGTTGTCACAGCGAAGGCGACCAAACAGCTTCACAATGGCCCGGCAATTATTCGGCAACTCTATGACGAAGTAGTGACATTAGTACTGACGAAGTCGCAAGAGGGCTTTGCTCGCCAACAATGTGCGCCCCCTCGTCGTGGACTGACGGATGTCGGCAGACTGTCCCGAACACCAACGACTCTTCTGGCACCCAACGTGCAAGCTACTTGAAGAGAGGCGGCCTAGGCCGGAGGGAGAACAAGGTTTATGACATACATGATGACCAAGCCTTGCCCAGTCTGCAAACAGCAACTAACAAAAAAGGTGCCCACCGATACCGTACAGTGCGCCTGCGGCAAACATGTTTGGCAGGGGTAGTAGCGTAAACACACAACACGCCGCCCGGATTGTCTTTCCGATTTGTGCAGGACATGCAAGAGCACACGGGCGATTGCGCAAGCCCTTGACCCGGGGCAAGCATCCTGTCAGCCACACCAAAGTAGCCCAGATCCTGCACGATCTGGACTACAGCCTGCAGAGCAATCGCAAAACCGAGGAGGGCGCGGACCATCCCGATCGCGACGCGCAGTTCCGTCACATCAACATCGCGGTGAAGCGCTATTTGGCTTGCGGCTGGCAGGTGATCTCCGTCGATACCGATTAGGCACGGTTCCGGATTATGCACAGTTTTTCGTACTGCGAGTGCTAACGAGGCGCCAGAGGTCTGCTGGCGCATATATTTCAGACCTCTGACGCATGGCCCCGTGTTTATAAGCGGTGCATAATCAAAGTCCTTCCAGAAAGGCAAGGAGCCGGTCTGTTGGCTGAAAACGACGTGTTTTGACGCTCGGCGCTTGAAGCGTTTTGATAGCTCTCTCTTTCATGGCCAAATCCGCTTCCAATACATGTGAGTTGTGGCTGGGCTTTCGTGCCCGAGCCACAAGGCAATGACAGTGATGTCGACGCCCGACTGCAGCATGTGCATTGCAGTCGCGTGCCTGACAATGTGCGGCGAGATGCGACATTTCTTGAGCTGTGGGCAATGCCTTGTCGCCGTTGCAGCAGCAAGTTTGAGGCGATCCGTCACGCCTGTTCTAGTCATTGGGCCACCCGTACGATTTGGAGAGAGCGGGCGATCGCGGGCGAATTGGTTCTGACGCAACCACAATCGTATTTGCTTAGCGGTCGTGCGCCAGAGGGGTACCGTCCGTTCCTTGCGACCCTTACCGTGAATACAAATTGAGGAGCTCCGATCCAGCACGATATCGCCCACCTTCATGCCGATAAGCTCGGACACCCGGACATCCGGGCCCCGGATACCCGACCAGACGCCGCTCGAAACGCTTCATCGGAATTGCCATGACACAGCGAATCGTGCCCAATGCCGTAGGGGCGATCAACCCGGCATATTTTCGAGATCAGAAGATCCCCGCCCCGGCGGCGAGCGGTTTGTGCTCGGCGCTGGCTAATCGCCATCGGTCGGATGGTTGCAACGAGGCTCGGCGCAGCCCGTAATCTGGACGCAATCAATCCGCCACGTCAGGTTCCTTCTTGTTCTTGTTGCCCTTGCCTACGATCTTCCTGCCCAACCTCCCTATTCCCTTTGCGCTTCCCTTACCGATCTTGGCCGCGCCCTTTCCCGTGCCGACTCCGACATCCTTAGCCGCGCCACCCGCCCCTTTGCCCAGATCAGCGCCAGCCTTGCCGGGGTGCAACGTAACGAGATTGCCAGCACCTTCTGCAGTGCCTTTGCCTAGGCTCTCAGCCCCCTTGCCAGCACCTTTGCCAATGTCCTCACCGCCCTTCCCGAGCTCCTTGCCGGAGCTAGGCTCAGCCTTTTGCTTCTCGCCCTTCTGCACGGATTGCGTTTGGGACGTCTGCTGATCTTGAGGCGGATGCGATGGTCGCGCAAATGCGGGCAGACTCAAAAAAAGCAACATGCACGCCGCCGCAAAAATCGATGTGAATTTAGCCCTAATTTTCATTTTCTCTCTCCTGTTAAATCACACCCATATAAACACTATGATGATGGCGACAGGGAGACGATTCGCAGGAGCCTACGATCTCTTGCACGGTGGGCTTGCCCTAAGCGTGACTACGGTAGTTACTGTATTGTCGTCGCCCGATGCGGGCGCTTGGCATTGAGCAGCATAACGGTGTTGCGCGTCGTCGGGAGCACGGCGGCGATCCGTACGATTGAGTTCGAGCCAGGACTGCTTGACGCCTTCCCGCAACATGACCTGCCCGCCATTTTGGATAAGCTCATTCCGCCCAGCCGCAACTACGGTCATGAGCAGACGTGGCACGATGGCAACGGCCACTCGCATTTACAGCAGACCCTACTCGGGCCATCGCTCACCGTACACATTTCTGATGACAAACTCGTTCTAGGATGCGCGAGTAGTTGGAATTGTTCTTCGGATCGTTTCCGTAGAGCTCGATCACAGCCTTCTTGCACTCCGCAACGAACTCCTCGACAACGGATTCGTGCACATAGGCGTAGCCGGGTGAGGTACACCATTGGCTCCCCCATGCTGTCGCACCCCAGACAATTTTCTTCGCGGCATCAGAAAGATTAGCGGTCGCATCAACAAACGCTGGGTTTTGTTCCCCCGAGCTCTAATAGAACCGGAGTGAGATTCTCTGCAGCAGCGCGCATGATCACCTTGCCAACCTTTACGCCCTCGGTGAAAAAGATGAAATCAAATGGCAGTTTAAGCAGTTCCGTGACTTCTTCACGTGACCCGGAAACCGCAGTCACGGAGTCGGGCTCAAAGTAGACTTCCCGCTATTGCCGTAGGAGGCTCATATTTTCCTGTGCACTATTGTCGTTGCAAGGTGATCACCCACGCTCGGCCCGAATGACTAGCACTCACTCGAAATCCGCAATTTTGCCGCTGACCTTCCGCGAAGAGGATGTTGATTTGAAACAGATTCTTAGCTGTTCTCGAAGTTGCCGATTCGGATCATAGAGGCAAAGGCGCGATGACTAGCCAAGCTATCATATCAAGAGAGTGCGTTACCGACGGCATTCTCGCTTGCAGCCAAGAACCCGCGCCAGCGAGGATGCCAGCGCGGGCTTATGTTTGCTCAATATTCGCTTGGCAAGTGGATAACGTTGTTGGTGAAGTACAGGGTGATTGCATCCAGCGGACAATGCTGATTGCCATTCTCAGCCATGCCGCGGACCGAAGCGGACTAAGAGCGGACTGAAAACCTCGGCAGCCGGAGTTGTCGAGCCTGCGGCGAGCGGGATTCTTGCCTGAGATCTTCGAAGCCCGCAAGGGAATTTGGTATCTCAAACCGAGGACGTACATCAGCCATAAAAATCAGGGACTTTGGATTCTTCGCTACCAGGGCGAATAACGCACCCGGAATCCTCCGACGCACGACCTGCGCACGCACGGGTTGCAATAACTGGTGGGGTCTCCTCACTCACTCCCGGCTGTATTGAGCAACTACTTCGTTCATGATGCTTTCAAGGGCTAGAACACGTTCAGGGACGCGGTGAACACCGACGTGTTTTCCGAGTTCGAAATACGCCTTGGAATTGACGGCATAAGGAGTCCAACGGGGAGCGTTATCGAAATTGGGATCGCCAGTCTTGGCGAACTCCACCCAATAGCCTCGTATCAGCTTTCCCAATTCTTGATCTTCGTCAGTGTGCTCCCAGTCGGGGGGAAACGAATCGCTCAAGAGAAACAGCTCTTCGCCATGGTGGGCGCCCAGCCGCGCCCGCTTCCCCGGATCGACATAAGTGAAGTAGTACAGGTATGACTTCACCCCCGCTCGGGTCATGGCTTGGGCGATGGAGTAGGCTCCGCAGGCAAATTCGTCGCTCTCCAACTCTACCGAACGTATGGGCACGTCGACATCGGAGTTCACAGAATAGGCTTGGAATTCTTCATCGGAGTACTGGCCCGTGTCTTGGTGTAGATGTTTCTTGTAGTCATCGACAGTGCTTAAATCATTGTGCCCAAAGACGGTGGCCTCGTCGGCATTGCTGCCCACGAGAATTGGAATGTGCATCTGTTTGCCCTCTGCAAAGATCTGAGCAGGTTGCCTGGGAACGACCCAACCGTCGACGATGGCATCAAAGTGCAATCCGGGATCGCTTTTCCATATTTTCAAGATTTGACTTGCCGGAATGTCGCGCAGCTTCTGCAACAAATCTTGGCCGCTGGAAACACCGAGATCCTTTGCGAGTCGCTCTCCCGAGTGCTCGCCAGTGGTGTCAATGAAGTTGTACTTGATCGGCGTACGGATGTCTTCGCCCAGTGTATCTTGACATTCTCCGCTTTCCAGGATCGCGCGGTGGAACTGCCCTTGGGAAAGTGGAGATGCCATGAGCAGACAGATATCTACAGCTCCAGCCGATTGCCCCATAACCGTGATGCGTTTTGGATCACCGCCAAACTCCCGGATGTTCTCTTGGTTCTACACAACAATCTGTAAGAGTGCTCATTCTACGCAGCTTTCTGAAAAGCAACGAATTCGGTCTTGGTGGCGGCCAAGCGCTGCGCCTTCAGCAGCAGATAGTTCATGTCTCGGTAACCGCGGCCGCGGCGGAGCAGAGCTTTGATGTTGCCATTGACGGCTTCTACCACACCCATCGGTACCTTTGTCCGGCAGTAGTTCAAGATCCCCTCGAGATGAGCCAGCAACATGCCGGCTAGTTTCTCCATGGGTTTCAGCCGCTGCCAGCGCAACTGGGCGATCCATTTCTGCAGGTAACGCAACATGGCTCCTTCGTAGCTGAAATCCCACAAACGCGAAAGACTCTCCTTGAGGAGATAGGCTTTGAGAATGCGCCGGTTCAGAGCAAACAGAGCGTTCAACTGTCGCCGCTGGCTGCGATCCAGATTGAGCCAACTGGTCAAAAGCAACCAGCGCTTCCCTCGCACCAGATCCCGTGCTGCTCCTCCTTTGCGGAAGAACTCAGCCCGCCGCACTTCGTCCACCGCTTGGCTGGCATGCTGCAGAATGTGAAACTTGTCGTACACGATCCGGCACTCCGGCACCCACTGCTCCAGGCTTTGCCGAAACGGTTCCCACATGTCCACACATGCCGCCCGAATCGCACTTCGTTGAAACGCACTCAGATGTTTCTCGAAGAATTCGTCCAGCGTCTGCTTCTTCCTCTCCCCTCCGAACCACAACGGTTCTCCCGTCTCCAGATTGCTCACCACCGTGAGGAACTTTTGCTTCTTCCCCAGATAGATCTCATCCACTCCCATCTGCCGCAACGCCGGCTTCCTTCGCCCCTTCGACCAGCGACTCAGATAGCGCACATCGATGGCTCGCACCGTGCTGCTGGCCAGACCAAACTGTCGTGCCACTCGCCGCACCGCCGCGCTCTCACAGGCCAACCCCACCGCCTCTTCGAAGCGCTTGCTGAACGGCGCCTTGCTGGGTAACTGCGGCACCTTCTCCGTTTTCACTCCGCAGTCCGGACAGCGCACTCGATACAGTTCGATCACCACCGTCGTCCGAAACTCGAAACACGGGAGATCTCGCACCTCCCGCTCGTAGCTGTCATAGGCATCGCTCAGCTTCCGCCCACAGCCCGAGCAAATCAGTTTCCGGTTTCCTCGCTTGCGCCGTACCCACAGCTTCAGCGTCTTTGCCTGCTCATTGATTTCGTGTCGGTAGACCCGATACCCCGGCCAACCCAGTACTTTGCTCCAGTCCGTCTCTGCCATGCTGCCGAGTGTATCCAGAATTCCACTAAAGGAAAATGCCCATTCCATCAGGAGTCGTTACAGATTCTCGCTCAGAGCCGTTCTCTTTTACCCATTCGAGTGCCTGCAGTTGGTCCTGAAGACCGTAGTTTCCGGAAGACTGATGACCGGATTCGGCTGTCAGGGCGGGGTGTGCGAGGAATCCGAACGGGCCGAGTCTGTAGTTGGCGCTCACGACCACCAAACCGAGTGCCGACAGCGGAGGACCGAGCGGCGTCATTTGACTGTAACCCTGAGTGTTACTGCCACCGTGGAAATAAACGAGCACCGGACGATTCGCATTTGAGCGGAGATCCGAAGTCCAGATGTTCAGATGAAGGCAGTCTTCATTGCCCTCGATGTAATGAAACCACGGTGCCGGAAGTTGCGGACAAGGCGAACCAAACTGTGTTGCGTCATGCGTTCCTCTCCACTTTTGGACAGGCACGGGTGGTTTCCACCGAAGTCCCCCGACCGGCGGCGCCGCGTACGGAATACCGAGAAACGCGGCAGCATTCGGGTCCGCGCCGAAATGTACGCCCGCGAGCATACCGCTCTGGACCTTTACAGTTGGTCCTTCTTTGCGCTCTGAGTGGATGACACCGACTCCCGCGAGCCGCAAGCAAATCAGACATGTTGCAACCCGAACTAAACTCCCACACATTAGGCACCTCTCATTGTGCGCATGGTTCCCTCGTTAAGGATTCGCACGCGAGTATTCACCACGGAATGCGAGATTCCAGGTACTTCCCTTGTCAGTTGATTTTTCCCAGGTTTGCTCAACTTTGTTCGGACCGAGTTTTGTCACCTTCACGCGATTTAGTACCGTTGCGCCGTTTGGTCCGCGGCTTGGACCTTCAAACTCGGCTGAGGCCGCCGAGACTTTCCCCGATGTGAACACGTGAACCCGGCCTCCGTTGTCAGCAAAAAAACCATACCAGCTCTTGTCGTCTGCACTGTAGCCGAAGATATTTTGTCCGGAATGGCCTCTTCCGCCGTCCCAATTCTCGACCACCAAACACTTATCAAGCGACAGGCTCACCGTGCTATGTGCATTCCCCGCGGAACCCTCAGCTCCTATCTTCCAATCGCCGAGCCAGTAATCGAGCTGCCGACTCTCCGAGCTCGCTGCGCACGAAGTTGTTTGACCGAAGCCGTTTACTGTGAGGGCTAACCCAATCGACATTCCCAGAAGGATGGACTTTGAGACACTACACCCGAAGGCCATGACTCGTGTATTCATACTGCTTCCTCCATATCTCGAATTGGCGTGTAATCCGTCATCTGCTGTTTTTACTGTTCACTACTCCCGCTCTGGTCGCCTAGCCCGGAACCGAAAGGTTTGTGCGTTCTTCTGTACCTCCAACACTTCGAATCCTGCAGCCTGCAATCGAATGCCGAAAGTATCTGGATCTACAAGAACCAACGTATCGCCGATATGAATGATGCTCATCAACCAGCTCTGTAGACTGTCACTGCCCACAAAGGACCCACCGGGCCTGAGAACGCGGAAGACCTCGCGGAGGACTTTGTCTTGAAGTTCGCGAGAGGGAACATGATGAAGCATGGTGAATGAAACGACCCCCGAGAACTGTTTGTCCGTGAATGGCATCTCTGTGGCGTTTCCCTTGATCACCTCCACATTGCTTCCGCGGAGGCGAGCGCTAAGCGCGCTCGCCAGCTTCGGATCAATTTCCAGAGCTGTCAGTCGGGTGACAGAGATCCGCAATACGTCCGTGCTCAAGCCCGGTCCCGGGCCGAGCTCCAAAACATTTGATCCGAGATCCGTGCTTCCTAAAACCCAGGGCACGCGTTGCCGAATGGTGGAACGCCAGTGGTCAGAATGGCACAGCCATCGATGTAAGCGATTCATATCCCCACAGTTGCTGCTTGGTTGTCACATTACCGGTTGTCAGCTTTGCGCGCTTTCGATAAGGTGACAATATATGTCGCAAAAGCGGCACGATGGAATGTTCGATCGATCGAGGGATCGTAAGTCCGCGATCGCGACTCTCACACGGGACTATCCAGCGGACTATGTGATACCGCTGCATTTCCATGATCGAGATCAGCTCGTCTATGCATCGCGAGGAGTGATGACAATTCGTACTCGCGACGGCACATGGGTGGTTCCACCCAACCGAGCGGTTTGGATACCGGCAGAGATCTCGCACTCAATCACGATGTCAGGTGCAGTGGCGATGCGAACTCTGTATTTGAAACCGGGGATTGCCATGGGGCTGCCGCGAGATTGTTGCGTGATCAATGTCTCAGCATTTCTGAAAGAACTCATTCTCTACGCGTGTACTTTCCGCGCTTTGAAAAAGACGGTGAAATGGCAGGATCACTTGATCGGAGTGATCCTGCATCAATTGGAAACGGTGCAAATGGTACCCCTACAACTGCCACACTTGTCGGATCCAAGGCTAGTGCGGATTGCACAAATATTTGTTGCTGACCCCAGCGATCGCCGAACGCTTGCTCAGTGTTGCCGGGTAATCGGTGCCAGCAAGAGGTCGGTCGAAAGACTCTTTCAGCAAGAAATCGGAATGACCTTTGGAAGATGGCGGCAGCAACTTCGGCTCATGCAAGCCATGCGCCTCTTGGCTGAAGGAGCAAAGGTGACGCATGCCGCTTTGGAATCCGGGTATAGTACACCGAGTGCTTTCATTTCCATGTTCAGGAAGGCTTTGGGCACCACGCCAACTTGTTACTTCGGGTTGCGATAGCCGAAGGCTTAACACTGTTATTTCCGACACTACTCAACTTTCGAATCGAGAAGGAGTCGAGGAAGTTCCTGTTGGACGTACAATGTCTTTTTCATATCGTGATTCGACAACGATTGTCGATAATTTAATTGAAGTTGCACAATGACTTCTAAATCGCACCCAGCACAAATAGCACAAATGAACTGAGCAAAGGAAGCAAATTAACGGAGTTGCGTTGAGGTCATCCTTCAATGAGCATAATCGTTCAGTTCTTGTTCAGACCCACAGAAGCCCCACGCAGTGCACTGCTGGTTCGTATCGCTGTGGGGCTGATCTTCTTTACACAGGGCATTCTGAAGTACATTGACTCAAGTATGGGTGCCGTCCGCTTCACAAGGATCGGATTCCCACATCCGTACTTCACGGCCCATTTTGTCGGTACCTTCGAGATTCTATGCGGCCTCTTACTTCTAGCCGGGCTGTGGACGAGGCTCGTGTCCATTCCGCTACTGATCGTGATCACGACCGCGATCGCGACGACAAAGATTCCAGAATTGTTCCGGGCCAACCAGGGTTTCTGATACATGGTGAGCGACGCGCGCACCGATTTCGCTATGTTCTGCTGCTTGGTTTTTCTCATCTCAGTAGGCGGCGGAAGTTGGTCTCTTGATGCAAAGCTTGCCAAAGAGCCCCGAACTGATCACTGAGGTGCGGAACAGGCAGGAGTCGAGGCCTCTGTGGGAACTGGCACTCCTATACCTACGCCTTGGAACGACAGCATTCGGGGGGCCGGCGGCCCATATCGCGCTGATGGAGGATGAAGTTGTTCGCCGCCGCAATTGGCTGACGCACGAGGAGTTCCTGGATCTTCTCGGCGTCGTCAACTTGATTCCCGGCCCCAACTCCACCGAGATGGCGATCCAAATCGGTTATCGGGTAGCGGGTTGGCGGGGGCTGCTCATCGGCGGACTTTGTTTCATCTTGCCAGCTGCGCTAATGACTCTCGCGCTCGCTTGGATTTATGTGCGCTACGGCATGCTGCCACAAGCTGCGGGCGTCTTATACGGAATCAAGGCAGTGATGATTGCAATTGTGCTCCAGGCGATCTGGAATCTCTCTCGCACCGCGGTCAAGAGCAGCTTGTTGGCCGTCGTCGGAGCATTGGCAGTCGTGGCGAATGCGCTCGGTCTCAACATTCTGATTGTTCTCTTTGGTGCAGGACTGGTAACAATGGCTGCCAAGCGAGCAGCGTCGGGCTGGAAAGCCATTCCGCCGAAAGCTTTGGCTCTAGTGTTCCCTACAACCGTGTCAAGTAATCTGGCCCGGGCTCTGGGCACCTCGGCTCCATTCGGCCTCGCGTCTTTGTTTACTTTCTTCTTCAAAGTGGGAGCAGTTCTTTTTGGAAGCGGTTATATTCTCCTGGCCTTTCTTCGCACGGATCTGGTGGTTCGGCTGAGGTGGCTAACCGACAAGCAACTGCTGGACGCAATCGCGGTGGGTCAAGTGACGCCAGGGCCAGTGTTCACCACGGCGACCTTCATCGGTTACCTGCTCGGCCGCGTGCCCGGCGCTGTTGTCGCAACAATTGGGATCTTTCTGCCATCGTTCATTCTTATCGCAATTGTTGGCCCACTGGTTCCACGTTTAAGGAAGTCCCCCGTTTTCGGTGCGCTCCTCGATGGCGTGAATGTCGGGGCGTTGGCGCTGATGGTTGTAGTCACCTGGCAATTGGGTCGGGCCGCTCTGGTGGACGCGACCACGATCGCGCTAGCTGCGCTGAGCGCCTTCGCCCTCATTCGTTTCAAAATAAACTCGACTTGGCTCATTCTGTTCGGCGCGATTGTTGGCGCCGTCGCGGAAAGAGGAATCAGTTAGGACCGGGACTCTGAAGGAGGCTCGATGAAGGAATTGTCTGAATCCAGACGCAAGTTTCTAAAAGCAGCGGGCCTGACGACCGGAGCGGTTTTGCTCTCGTCCAGCAAGGTCGTTTCTGAGTCCGTCATATCGCGGCAGACCGGCGAGTCATCTGCTGCTTCTGAGCTCGGTTCCGCTGACTACACGCTGCACATCCAAACATCTCCTATTGAGATCGCGCCCAACCGGATCATCTCGGCAACGACATACAACGGGCAGTTTCCAGGGCCGCTACTTCGCTTCAAAGAAGGTCAACAGGTCGCGATAGACGTGTTCAACGAGACGGATTCGCCAGAACAACTGCACTGGCACGGCCAGATGGTGCCTGTCGACGTGGATGGAGCCGCGGAGGAGGGCACACCCTTTATTCCTGCGCATGGTAAACGCAGGATCGTATTTACTCCGCGACCCGCAGGCTTTCGGTTCTATCACACGCACAATCGAGCCGGAGCGAATCTCTACGCCGGACAGTACGGTGGCGAAGTTGGTCCTGTGTACATCGAGCCGAAGCGTGAGCCGGGCAACTATGACCGCGAGGTATTCCTGGTGCTGAAGGAGTTCGAGCCAACTTTCAGCCGCGGTGGAGATATGGCCCAGAACTTCCTGCCACCAACCGAGGTTAAGGCGCTAGAAGAACAAGGCGAGGCAGCCATGAAGGCTTCACTCGCTAAGGGCATGCCGCACGGATACGAGGTGGGCTACGGTTCTTTTACGATCAATGGCAGGATGCTGCACCACGGCGAGCCCATCCGTGTGAAGCAGGGCGAACGAATCCTGCTCCATGTGCTGAACGGGAGTGCGACCGAAATTCGGAGCCTTGCCCTACCGGGTCATTCCTTTCATGTCGTGGCGCTGGACGGAAATCCTGTGCCTAACCCAGCGACGGTTCCGGTGCTCTGGTTGGGCACTGCGGAGCGCGTTTCTGTCATCGTTGAAATGAAACACCCCGGCGTCTGGATCATGGGCGACCTAGCAGATGATGATCGGCACCACGGCATGGGAGTCATCGTCGAGTACGCGGGTGCCAAGGGCAAGGGACAATGGATTGCACCCCCGCCACACCGTTGGAACTACGCACTCTTCGCGAAGCCCGGCGCTACAGCCGCGCCACCGGACGAAACGATCGAGATGGTCTTTGTGAAGGACAATGCCGCCGAAGAGGGCTTCAACCGATGGGCTATCAATGGAGTGGCTTATCCGATGAGCGGCCAGCCGGTGCCAGCTTCGTTTCACTTGAAACAAGGAAAGCGCTACCGAATTCGTATGCGTAATGCCAGCGATGACATACACCCGATCCATCTTCATCGCCACAGCTTTGAGGTTACGAGGTTGGCAGGAAAGACTACCTCCGGAATCCTGAAAGATGTCGTCCTGCTGGGTGGCTACCAGGAGGCCGAAATCGACTTTATTGCCGACAACCCAGGACTGACGTTATTCCACTGTCACCAACAGCTTCACATGGATTTCGGTTTCATGACACTATTCGACTATGTATAAATGACAGGACAAAGGGACTTGGCGATTCTGCAATGATGTCATAATGCTCCTCAATGGAGTCGGCGAACAAGCTCCTCATCTTATCGTTATCATCTATTACCACATTTGTGGTATAGTTCTACCACAGTGCTGGACCTTCGCTCTAAGGCGCGCCAGCAACTGCTGGCTTATTACTTCACAAACCCGACGGCCCGTCACCACTTGCGGGACTTGGCTGAGAGGTTGAGCATCGATCCGTCTAACCTGTCGAAAGAGTTGGGACGCCTAAAGCGCGATGGTCTATTTCGGTCGGAAGTGATTGGCCGTCAAAAATATTTTCAACTGAACCGGGAGTATCCGCTTTTTGATGAAGTGCGCAGGATCGTTGCAAAGACTATTGGCGCGGCACAGCTGATCGCGCAATCCCTCAAGAGAATTAAGGGAATAGACGAGGCACATTTGTACGGTTCATTTGCAAGCAACCAGCAGGACGCTGCCAGCGATATAGACGTGCTCGTAATTGGCTCCCCGCGCGAGGAGGATTTAGCACAGGCCGTGCGACCGCTTGAGCGGAAACTAGGTCGCGAAATCAACTACACCGTGCTAACGCCGAAAGAATTCGAGTCGCGCCGCGCTCGGAAGGATGCCTTTCTGGAAAACGTCTGGCACAATAAGCGTATTCCGCTCGTAGGCTCAAATGAAGAAACCAAAGCCACATGATGGTGGCCAGGGACGGAGTTGAACCGCCGACGCCAGCCTTTTCAGGGCTGTAGTCACCCGGACCTAAGTAGTTGCAATCCTTACCTTTATCGCCGTTCGTACCCCCATTTTGACCGGAGTTATTGGACCCATAACGGACCCAACAATCAGACCCATGCGGATTCCGGAGTTCGCCCAGATTCTGATTGCGCAAACGGGAGCTTGGTTGTGAAGAACTTTGATGAAGAAGTTGTGTCGGTGTCTGCTGTATTCAGGTCGAGGCGTACGCGGCAATGGGTTCCGTCTACGACGACGTGGAATTGCTCGATTGGCTTCGCTGGGGTGAGGGAGACGGCCCCAGTTCTCTTCGGACGATAGCGGAAGCGGCATTCACGGCCGACCTGAATGATTACAACTTTCTTCGGCTCAAGAGGAATGGCCGAAACCAACCTGAGGGACTCTATGTGCGGACGCTATCGACTTTCGCGGAGATTGTCTTTTAGCGTTGTGAGAGGGATACAATTTCGAGCCGGAGGGAAGTTCAACAAAAAACAGTTCAAGAGCAAACTTCCCATACGTCTCTTGGCGGTCGGCGGGCAATACTCCATTCCGAATATGGGCGATTTACTGCGTCCTTACTTTCAGGACGTGAAGTCTGTGGTGATCTCTGATTCAGGCCACTTTGTCCCCGAAGAACAGCCCGAGGCACTGGTGAAGGCCCTCCTGGCCTTTATTTGATCCAGGACGATCGCATGAAAGTTGGTTCTTGTTGCAATCCAGGCAATATCGACGAGTGATTCATGAGGCGCGCGGAATGAATGGAAGGAGAACGTCGTGTCAAATTCGTTGAGTCAGAACTTACCTGATGTTCTGAAGAACGTCCGAACGAGACCGATGTTTCTATTGCGCGAGACGGTGCCGCGGCTCGTCGTCATCGGTCAAACTCCAAACGCATTCCGTCGCATCGGTGTAATTCAGGGGGGTTCTTTTGAAGGAGAGCGCTTGTCCGGCGAAGTCGTTACTGGCAACGATTGGCAGGATGTTCGTAAAGACTCCTGCATCAAGTTAGACGTGCGTCTCGTGCTAAAGACGACCGATGGGGCTTTGATCGTTATGACTTACCAGTGCTTGCGGGCTGGCACGCCAGACGTGATGGAGAGACTGGACAAAGGCGAGGACGTCGATCCCACGAGCTACTATTTTCGAATGAATCCTGTGTTTGAGACCAGCTCCAGTAATTACGACTGGATGAACCGCACCATTGCCGTTGGTATTGGCCACAGGCTCCCTGACGGGCCCGTCTATAGCATCTTCGAAGTTCTTTGACCCTGCCCCGAAACAGGCAACGAACTGAGTATCAAGTCCCTGTCGGGAATGAAGTCGGCTTCTCGACCCCCAGCTTCCTGTTAGCCAGGTATTCGGGCAATTCCACGCAGCATCCGTATAGCAGCTCCAGCCCGAAAGCCGAAGTTCCAAAAGCTTCTCCATCCACTCACTTGCTCCTTGAACAGTGGCAGTTTCTCCCCTTTCCAGCTTAAAGTAGTGTCTGACGCGGCCTGGATTCGGCGCTGTGAAAACGCCCTGCGATAGGACATACCTCGACTTCTTGCAGAAACGGCAGAAGATCGTCGAGCTTTCCGCCGACGCCGTCCCTTTCCCCGTCGTGTTGGTACCAGAATTCGACTAGCCGAATCTAACAGGGCCGGGAAGGACAATTCATGGAGAGAGCAATACGGTTTCCCGCAAAGGTCCTATTGCCGGACGCACCGTCGGAACACAAGTCGGGGCTGCTTTCGATCGAGTCTGTCCTCAACCTGCAAAAATTGATTTTTGCCGGCTCTCCTCTGTCGGAAGTTCTAGCGAACATTGCTCAGTTGGTTGAATCGCAAGCCGAAGGCATGTCTTGCACGATTTGGCTTCCCAACGAAGACGGAAAGGAGCTCCATTGTGCTGCTGCGCCCAGCCTTCCTGGATTCAGCGCTCACGTAGGGACTATGGCGGTTGGT
The DNA here is from genome assembly GCA_963714225.1 of uncultured Acidobacteriaceae bacterium. Lineage (GTDB taxonomy): Bacteria > Acidobacteriota > Terriglobia > Terriglobales > Acidobacteriaceae > Sulfotelmatobacter. The sequence continues at coordinate 351,364 of CAVQNY010000044.1, forward strand.
CCGAAAGGGGGATCCTGCGGCACAGCGGTTTACCGCAGGGAGCCGGTGTACGTAACGGACGTACTAACCTCAGCGGTCACCCAAAACCGGCCATTAGTGGTCACCTCAAAACCGGCCATTAAGAAGGCCACTCCAGGACATTGACTCGACCAAATTACCTTGGTCGGCATGAGCAATGTCATGAGTGAATTAGAGAGACTTCAAGTCATAGCGCTGGGTCGGCTGGGGTGGTCGTTACGGCGCATCCAGCAGGAGCTCGGTGTACGTCGTGAAACGGCAAGTACTTACCTGAAGGCCGAGGGAATCATTGTTCACCCGCCTGGTAGGCGGAGACAACGGCCGGCGGCAAAACCGGCCATTACAGCCAATCAGGTGACCACCGACTCGGAGGCGGCAAAACCGGCCATTACAGCCAACCAGGTGACCACCGACTCGGAGGCAGCAAAACCGGCCATCTCGGAGGTGACCACCGACTCTGGGGCCGCCCCACCGGTTCCGCTAGCGCCGGTCGCCGGGGGCAATCGTAGTCCGTCTGCCAGTACGTGCAAACCCTTCCGGGAAGCGATCGAGCTGGGGTTGAGCCAAGGCCGTAACGCCATGGCCATTTGGCAGGATCTGATTTCCCAGACCGGTTTTAGCGGTGGCTACCAGACGGTCAAACGCTTCGTGCGCAAACTCCGCGGAGCGCAAACCCCGGTGGCCTGCGCCGTCATCGTCACGGCCGCCGGGGAGGAAGCCCAGGTCGACTACGGGAGCGGGCCTATGGTCCGCTATCCCCAGACCGGCAAGTACCGCCGCACCCGAATGTTTGTTCTCACCCTCGGCTACAGCCGCAAGTCTGTACGCCTACTGACGTTCCGCTCCAGTACACGAACCTGGGCCGAGCTCCACGAGAAAGCATTCCGTCGGCTGGGAGGTAGCCCCAGGGTCGTGGTCCTGGATAACCTGAAGGAGGGCGTACTCATCCCAGACATTTATGATCCCACGCTCAATCCTCTTTTCCGCGATGTTCTGACCCATTACGGCGCCGTAGGCCTGGCTTGCCGGATTCACGATCCCGATCGGAAAGGCAAGGTCGAGTCCGGCGTCGGTCATGCCAAGAGAACCCCGCTCAAGGGCAAGCGCTTCGAAAGCCTGGAGGAGGCGCAAGCCTACCTGGATGACTGGGAAACGCATTGGGCCGATACCCGCATTCACGGCACCACCAAGCGGCAAGTCGCGGCCATGTTTGCCGAAGAGAAGCCGGCCTTGCTGCCGCTACCGCTGGAGCCTTTCCGGTATTACAAATTCGGCGTTCGCACCGTGCACCTGGATGGCTGCGTGGAAATCGACGCTGCCTATTACAGCGCCCCGCCAGGTTGGATCGGACGCGACGTCAAAGTGCAGTGGGATAGCTTATTCGTCCGGGTCCTCAACCCCAAGACCGACCGGCTTATGCGCGAGCATGTGGTGCAGAAACGGGGTGGACATCGCATCAAGGAATCGGACCGTTCCCCGCGCACTCCCCTGGGCGTTCATCATCTGCTGTGGCGCACCCAGCAAGCCGGGAATCACATCGGCACCTTCTGCCGTGCCCTGCATGCTCGGCAAGGCCAGGTCGCGGTCCGCCGCATCCAGGGCGTGCTGGCCATGGCTAAAAAATTCGGCCCTCCGGCGGTCGATAAGGCGTGCTCGGTAGCTCTGGAGATGGGAGTCTACGAGTACCGCTTTGTCCGGCACTATCTCGAGCACTGTCTCTCCGCCCCCTTGAGCCTGCAGCAAGTCGATCCCCTGATCCGCAAGCTGGTCGAGTACCGCGATCTCATTGAACAAAAAACCAAGGAGCCATCCCATGAACCTGATTGAAATCAATCGTGCCTTACGACAATTACGGCTGGGCGGCATGGCCGCCGTACTGGAAACCCGTTTGCGACAGGCCCAGGCCGAAGCTATGGTGCCCATCGATCTGATCTCCTGTCTGATCTCCGATGAGCTCACGCGACGCCAAGATCGATTGCTGGAGCGGCGGCGCAAGCAAGCCGACTTTCGCGACCCCCAAGCCACCCTGGATAACTTCGATTTTGACTTTAATAAGAAGATGAATCGCAGCCTGGTCTTTGACCTCGCCACCGGCAACTTCATCGCCCACCACGACGACGGACTTTTCTTGGGTCCCCCGGGCACGGGCAAGAGCCACTTAGCCCAGGCCATCGGCCAGGCGGTGATTCAACAAGGCTATCGCGTGCAGTACCGCGAGACCCACGTGCTCCTGGATGAGCTGGCCGATGCCACCATCGACGGCACCCGCCGCGACTACATGGCCGCTTTGGCGAGCGTGCCTTTGCTCATCATCGATGACTTGGGGATGCGCAAGCTGCCCCTGACCGCGGCCGAAGATCTGCTGGAGATCGTGCTGCGACGCTATCAGCGGGCCAGCACTCTGGTGACCTCGAATCGTCCCGTCGAGGATTGGGGCAAGCTGTTGGGCGATGCCGCGGCGATCAGCGCCATGCTGGATCGCCTGCTTCACCACGGCCATGTTCTCAAGTGTGGTCCCCGCAGCTGGCGCACCAAGATCGGAGCCAACGAAGAGGGTGGAGCTCATCCCCTGCCCAGCGGAGTTGGGCAATGATCGTTTCCCTAAACTCCCGCCACCGCAGCCACGCCGGCGCCTTCCCGCAAGGCCGTGCCCATGCGGCCCAGGCCAAGAGCAAAAAGGAAAGCCGGGCAAACCGCGCCCGGCGACTTTCGCGTTCTATGATCCCCAAGGCCTCCGCTCCGAGACTTCTCCAAAAAAATCGCCTACGACCCAAAAGCCAAACCCCCTGTCCCATAAGCCAATCTTCGGCTCATGCGCAGAGGGTTTCGCTATGCCGATTTCTTCGGAGCCAGCCCCGTCGCATCGGCCTTGGGTATCGTCGTACCGGGCGCGACCCCGATACGCCGAGTTTCACCATATCACAACCAACTTCACGGCTGCCGATACAAACCGGGAAAGCTCGCACCCAGGCCGGCGGCGATCCCCTTTGGAAAAGTGAAATGCGACCGAAGAGGGACAAAACCAGGGATGCTGTGGGTCGACCGAGTCGGGAATCGTCGCTCTCAGACGATCCTAGCGCGAAATTTTTCTGGGAAAAACGGGGACCGGCACAAAAAAGAAGAAACCGGGCAAGAACGAAAGAACTGGTTTCACGTCAGGGAACCGAGAGACGAAAACGACAAACACAGAAACGAAACAATGCTGAATATGAATCGTGCACCAGCTTGATTGATCTCGAAGGTATCGGCATGATTGTAATCCCAGCGTCGCTGCGCTCCGACTTTACTCACATCGCCGGAATACGCAACCAAGAAAGTTTCTGCTTTGTGAGCAACAAATAACTTGCCGAATTAGTTCTCGGCATGTAAAACAAACTCTGTCCCGGAGTGACGATTAATGGCCGGTTTTGAAGTGACCACTAATGGCCGGTTTTGAGGTGACCACTGAGGCTAACGGACCCCATCTGGGAAACCTATCGCGACCGCCTGTTGCCTTACGGGATTCGTTCCGTTTGGTCGCGCCCGCTGTTCACGAGCGAAGGTAAAGCCCTCGGCACTTTTTCTATCAATTATCGCGAATCACGTAGGCCTTCTGCCAACGACCTCCAGTTGATCGAGAACGCCAGCCACATCACTGGAATTGCAATTGAGCGGCACATTAACGAACAAGCCCTGCAGCGCGAACGCGATCGGCTGCGATTGCTTCTGGAAATCACAAGCAGCGTCACGTCGAGGTTGGATCTCCGGCAAATGGTTGAGGCGCTTTCGACGAATCTATTCAGGGTAATGCAATGTGACGTGTCTGCCTTGCTGATTCCCGACTCCCAGAGCGGCGCGTTACGTGTAACTCTCCTGCACAATCCCGACATGAGAGGACCCTACCGTGAGGGATCGTTGGTGCCGATGAATAGCTCGATTTCGGGCCAGGTATTGCGGAAAGGCAAGAGCATCTGTATCGATAGCTTCGAACAGGTGCGCGAGGATCCCGAAATCTATGGGAATCCCGACGGCCAGCTTCTTTATGGGAGCGTGCTCAAGGAAGGCCTCAAGACGGGGTGCTATCTTCCTCTCATAGGCCGTGATCGCGTAGTTGGCGCTCTGATGCTCTGTAGGCGTTCGGACAATCACTTTGCGAAAGACGACGTCATCTTGCTCGAACAGGTGGCCTGTCAGGTAGCGATTGCCGTTGAGAACACATTGGAGTACGAACAGGCGACAAAGGATCGAGACAAGGAGACGAAACAAAGACGTTATCTGGAAGAGGAAATTCGCGCAGAGTTAGGAGAAATCGTCGGAGAGAGCCCAGCATTGAAGACCGCGCTGAGCATGGTATCGGTCGTTGCCCCTACGGATTCGGGCGTGCTGATCCTGGGAGAGACGGGCACCGGCAAAGAACTGGTTGCGCGTGCGATACATAAGCTGGGCAGTCGCAGCGATAAAGCATTCGTGAAACTGAACTGTGCTGCAATCCCCCTTGGACTTCTTGAGAGCGAGCTTTTCGGGCACGAAAAAGGAGCATTTACCGGCGCCATCGCCCAAAAAACCGGACGGTTCGAACTCGCCGATAAAGGCACTCTGTTTCTTGACGAGGTTGGCGATATACCTCTGGAACTTCAGGCGAAACTGCTGCGCGTCCTGCAAGAGCAGGAATTCGAAAGGCTCGGCAGCAACCGCACACATAAGGTCGATGTCCGCCTGATCGCAGCCACGCATCGGGACTTGCCCGCCATGGTCAAACAAGGGACGTTTCGCGAGGACCTTTACTATCGTCTGAAAGTATTTCCGATCCAGGTCCCGGCCCTGCGACAACGGACTGAGGATATTCCGAGATTGGTGCGGCATTTCTCAGCGCTCTACTCTAAGCGCATGAACAAGCGAATTGACGTAATCCCTCCGGATACGATGGACGCGTTGGTGCGATACCAATGGCCCGGAAACGTTCGTGAATTGCAGAACTTTATGGAACGCGCGGTGATTCTCTCGCCGCAATCGGTATTACGCGCGCCAACCTCCGAACTGGAGCCATTCCAGCCCAATAAGAGATCCAATGTCCCGATAAATGGTCTCGCGGAGGTGGAGCGGGATCATATTCTTCGTGCGCTGGAAGCGAGCAACTGGGTGATCAGTGGCGCGGCCGCGCGTTTAGGAATGAAGCGAACCTCGTTGGCCTACAGAATGAAGAAGCTTCGCATTCGCCGGCCTGCCGCGGCGCCACAGAAGGGCAGCGTCGGCGCGGCTCGCGACAACTGACTCTCCGAGCCGTTCAGCAAACCGCCTACCAGTAACAGTGGATCCGACGGAAATCCGTCAGCGGCGGACATCCGTCGGAGATTTGTCAGCTTCGGTTCGGGATTCGCTGCGACCCTTCCTTACGAACTTCAACTGCCAGAATGATTTGCGTGAATGTGCTCTCTTCGACTGAGCTGTGCCTCTTTTGGTATCCCACCTGCGCTAAACACCACAGAAGTGAGGCGAGGATTCCATGAGTGATGCGCCGCCACGAACCGCGACAAAACGCCAAACGCCGCGTCAAGACGATGCCCGATTCAACATACCTACCACGTCCATCCACAAGATCGAAGCCGACGGCGTCCAGGTGTTTTATCGCGAGGGTGGCGACATAACCGCGCCCGTTGTTCTCTTACTGCACGGATTCCCGGCCTCATCTTTCATGTTCCGCGAACTCATTCCCCGCCTGGCCAATGACTACCGTGTGATCGCACCAGACCTTCCGGGTTTTGGATTCACCGAAGTTCCGTCTGAGCAGCAGTATTCGTACACCTTCGATCGACTCGCGCTCACGATCGACGCCTTCACACAGGCACTCAAGATCGACCGCTACGCAATCTATGTGTTCGACTATGGCGCTCCCACCGGTTTCCGGTTAGCGATGGCACACCCTGAGCGCGTCACAGCCATCGTTTCGCAAAACGGGAACGCCTACGAAGAAGGCCTGGGCGATGCCTGGGGCCCGATCCGAAAGTATTGGGCCGAGCCAACCGCCGAAAACAGGAACATTCTTCGCCAAACGGTCCTGACCGCCGGAGGTACGCGCTGGCAGTACACCCATGGCGTCGCGAATCCGGAGGCGGTTCCGCCTGAGTCATACACCTTGGACACGGCTCTGCTCGAACGGCCAGGGAACAAAGAGATTCAGCTCGATTTGTTTCTGGATTATGCGTCGAACGTGAAGCTTTATCCGAAATTCCAGAAATATTTTCGCAAATCGAAACCGGCTTTGCTTGTGATCTGGGGCAAGAATGATCCCTTCTTCATTCCCGCGGGAGCAAAAGCCTTTCAAAGGGACCTGCCGAATGCGGAGGTGCAATTCCTCGATACCGGACACTTTGCGATTGAGACACACGTAGTGGAAATCGCCGCCGCGATGAAAACCTTCTTTGCCGCGAATGGCGTCGGCCGGCTGAAAGCAGAACGAACGGCCTAACGACGAATACTGCTTGCCCATTTTCTGACAGAAGGTAATCGGGACGAGGAGAATATGGAACGTCGAAGATTTCTTGGTGCGCTCACGGCTGCATCTCTAGGTGCGGCTCTCGATGGCTCTCTCACTCAATTTGCCCGCGGGCAAAACACCGCACAGGCTGCCGCGAACTCGCAGACTTCCAAGACAAGTGGATTTCCTTCGAACTCAACAATAATTTTGGTGCATGGGGCGTGGGCCGATGGCTCGTGTTGGAAGAACGTCATTCTGCCTTTAGAGCGACGCGGTCTTCATGTCATCTGCGCGCCGATCCCGCTCACGTCCTTAACCAACGACGCTACCGCTTTGAGCCAGGTGCTGGAGCGGACCAGCGGCCCGGTGGTCTTGGTCGGACACGCCTACTCTGGCGCTGTGATCGCCGCGGTGAAGGAAGAGAGGGTCAAGTCTCTGGTCTATATCGCGGCACTTGCGCCCGACGAGGGGGAGACCGTGGCTAAGGTTTTCTATCGCGATCCAAAGCCTCCGGAATCGCCGAAGTTGGCTCCGGATTCTCGCGGCTTTATATGGATTCCGGACGGTGGGTTTCGCCAAGCAGTTGCCCACAAGGCTTCTGCGGAACAAACGAGCATTGCAACTGCCGTGCAACGGCCAATCGCGGTTCAGTGCATTCAAGAGCCGGCGCCGACGCCGGCGTGGAAAACAAGACCATCGTGGTTCCTGATCGCCGAAGAGGATCGCATGATCAACCCGAAGACGCAGCACTTCATGGCCGATCGTATGCGGGCGAAGGTTCATTCGCATCATGTGGACCACAGCCCGATGTACACGGAGCCGAATCTTGTGATCAACATAATCCTGGAGGCGGCGCGGGAAACGCTGTCGTCTTAGATTTTTGCCGAAACAAACACTCAACCTTTCATTGCAAGAGGCAGGGACATGGGCAATACAAAATCTGTCGCCATCGTCACCGGCGCGAGTCAAGGCATCGGACAAGCCACAGCTTTGCGGCTGGCGCGCGATTTCTCCGTCATTGTGCTGGTGGCAATGGATAAGGACAACCTGGAGAAAGCTGCGGCCGAAGTAAGGTCCCTTGGGGCGGAAACGAAGGTTTTGGCCCTCGACCTGCGCCAACCACAATCGGCAAAAGCCATCGTCGAAGGGACTCTCGAACGCTTTGACAGAATCGATGCTCTGCTCAACATCGCCGGCGCTGTGCCGCAAATCGATTTGTTCCAGATGACTGACGCGCAGTGGGACGACGGCATGGCGCTCAAGCTGAACGGTGCGCGCCGCTTAACGATAGAGGCTTGGGACGCTTTGAAGGCCTCAACCGGGTCTGTGGTGTTGATGTCGGGAAGTGCAGCGTTCGACCCCAAGCCCGGCAATGCGGCAGTCGCGACGATCAACGCAGCCATTAACGCACTCGCCAAGGCATTCGCAGAACAAGGAATTAAAGACGGTGTACAGGTCAACAGCATATCGCCTGGGGCAGTGATGACAGGACGCCGACGAGCCTTCTTTGAAACTTGGGCGCCTGCCCACAATCTCACAGTCGAAGAGGCAATCAAGAAATTCCCGGAGCAGGCCGGCATCACCCGCTTTGGAAAGCCAGAGGAGATTGCCGATCTGATTGGTTATCTGGTATCCCCGGCAGCAAAGTGGATGACGGGCTCTTCTGTGCGTATGGACGGCGGCGAGATCAAGGGCATTTAGGAGGACAAGCAATGGAGCGTCGTACTTTTCTTGGCGGTCTCACAGCCGCATCTTTCGGTGCCATGCTGGAGAATTCCTTCGCCCAACCGGTACGGTCACCGAACTCAAGTAACACTGGAGGAAGCATGGCTGGCCAGGATTCTTTCGGGTCTTCTAAAGTCGAGGTTTCAGGAAACACGATTTTCCTTCGCCGCTACGGAAATGGACCGGCCATTCTCATGGTGCACGGCTTCCCGCGCACCAGCCTGATGTGGCGATTTCTTGCGCCGAAGCTCGCCGAGAATCACACCGTGATCTGCGTGGATCTGCGTGCCTACGGCCGCAGTGGGATACCCGCTTCCGCAGACGATCACTTCCCTTATTCCAAGCGCGCAATGGCAAAGGAACTGGTTGAGGTGATGGACAAACTCGGCTTTCCAACCTTTACGCTGATCGGCCACGACCGCGGAGGACGCGTCAGCTACCGCATGGCCTTGGATCATCCGAAGAACGTGGAGCGACTCGCTGTGTTCGACGTGATTCCCATTCTCGAAGCATGGAGCCGGTCCGATGCACGCTTCGCGCAGACTTATTGGCCTTGGATCTTGCTGTCGCAGAAGGAGCCGCTTCCAGAGAAATATCTTCTCGGAGCGCCCGAAGCCGTATTCCATAATCCTTTCGGGCAAGGTTCGTTCGGCGCAGAGATTCTCGAAGAATACGTTTCAACTTATCGCGACCCGGCTCGCGTTCATGGAATCTGCGAGGAGTATCGAGCGGCAGCGACGATTGATGTCGAACACGATCGCGCAGATAAAGAAGCGTCAAAGAAGATCGAATGCCCGATGCTGCATCTATGGGCGGAGGGTGGTCCGCTCGACACTTTCTATGCGAAGGACGGCGGGCCGCTGGGCATTTGGCGGCAATGGGCGCCACGCGCGGACGGACAGGCAATGAAGGGCGGCCACTTCTTTCCGGAAGAGAATCCCGACGACACCGCAGTTCTCGCCAAGCAGTTCCTTTCTGGCCGTGCGGATTAGTGCGATCGAAGAGTGTCGAGCTAGAAACCCTGGGAGGAAAACATATGGTGGCGTGGGATCGCGTGATCCGTCGTGACGTGTTGCGCGCGATACAAGAGTACGACCGACTGGGCCCAGAACAGTTCTTCTCTGAGCATGGTTTCGCCCCTACTACGACCTATGAGCTGGTTTCGGATAAGCGCCGTTACCCTCCTAAGGCAATCTTGGGCGCGGCTTATGAGTTCGCCACGGGGCAACAGCTTGGCTCTAGGGACTTCGAGGGTGGGAAGACCGGTGCCGTAAGAGTGCTCGGCAACCTAGGATTCAGCGTCGAGAAAAAGCTAAAGAAATAAAGGAGATGCGGAAATGAAAAAGTGGAAACTTGTGATTCCTGTCGCCGCGGTCGCGGCTTTTCTCGCTTGGTATGCATTCCGGCCCGAACGGCTTGTGGTTAATCGGCGTGTCGATGAGGCCATGCCTGCCGCGCAAGGTAGCTCGTCGCCGCAGCCTCTTGTCTCAGGACAGTTCTACAGCATCTTGCACCCGACGGCAGGTACCGCAACCATCTACCAGATGGGAGATGGCAGTCGTGTTCTTCGCTTCACGAATTTCAAGACCTCGAACGGTCCGGACGTTCACGTCTATATGGTGGCTGCAGACGATGCAAAAGACAGCGCCAGCGTGCTGCGCGCAGGTTTCATCGATTTGGGGACCATGAAGGGGAATATGGGCGACCAAAACTATACTCTTAATCCCGAAGTGGACTTGTCGAAATATCGCGCGGTTTCAGTGTGGTGCAAACGGTTCAGCGTCAATTTTGGCGCTGCTCCATTGATGCCCGATCGAGCGATGTCGGAGAAGTAGCAGATCGAAAAGATCTTTGGCCGGGTTGCAGACCGAGCCTTCTTGTCGCTCCTGCGACCTTTCCTGATTTCAAATGGTCGAGCCTCCATTCATGACCGACGAATTGGTAGAGGTCTCAGGGAAATTTGGTCCTCACGTTGTATGGAGACCCGGAACAAATGGGGAACTGGTCGTCGCAGCCCCGTTTGGAGGCCTTCCGTTCGAGGTCCCTTTTCAGGATGTCAAGAGGTGGAACCCCGCCGGCGGATAAGTTGCGAGAGCTCTGCCGAAAGGCATTTCGCGGCGTCACGAAATGACGATGGGCTTTTCATAAAGCAGGCGTCGGTGAACGCCGAGGCTCACAAAGGTGATTGATACCGAACAAGAATTCCGCAATGCGTTGCAATCTCTGATCGAGCGGAAGTTGCTCCCACCGGGAACAATTCCGCAGCAGATCTACTTCCAACTAGAATGCGGCAGGACGCTATCACACGCTAAAACAGAACCGCAAGAGTTTAACTTCCGTGTGGCTGGAATGTGAACTCGGCTTGGGGTGCATGTACTCCAGCCCGTCTGCCCGCTTCTCGGCGCTCCACACATTTCGAGCCTTTGGGAATTCTGAAAAGCCCCCCACTGCAACAACGGGTTCCGGGGCGCCCTCGCGGTCGAGTGACCTCAACGGTCAGAGCCGCCCGCCCTTGCGAGGGAGAAGGTGACCCAAAACCTAGTATCCGGTGTGACAGAGAATGCGGTTCAAAAGGATTAAACGTCGTATAATCTCGTGCGCGCAACTGGGGAGCAGAACATTTGAACGTACAAGAACAAATCAAGAAGTATATTACCAGCCAACCGGAGCCAAAACGCAGTGACATGCAAGAGTTGCATCGGCTCACACTTCAAGTCTCACCGGAATGCAAATTATGGTTCTTCGATGGTAAAGACAGCAAAAATCATACTGTTTCCAACCCTACGATTGGATATGGATTTCACACAATAAAATATGCCAATGGAAAGAGTAGAGAGTTTTTTCAAATTGGTGTGAGCGGAAACAAAACCGGAATCTCTGTCTATATTCTTGGTCTCAAAGATAAGAAGTACTTAGCCAAAACGTATGGAAAAAAACTAGGCAAGGCGAGCGTGACCGGATATTGCATTCGGTTTAAAGGTCTAAAGGACATAAACATCGATACGCTTGAAGCGGCAATAAGATATGGGCTTGGAGGCTCAGAATGAAAAAGGCAAGCTGACGAAATAATTCCACTCAGTTATCGACACCAGCAAACCCGGTATCTTTTGGATCATCGTTGGGTTCACAATCCGGGTATGTGCTGGGTATATATCACCGGCCCACAGGCCAGGCCACGGATGTACGCCGGGTAGAGATAATAGCGACTCGGTGATTGCGAGGTCGTACTGGATGGTCTGGCGGAGCAGCGATGGAGGTTGACTTAGCCTGAGCCAATTCCGATTGCCATAGTGTATTCGCTAATGTTATAGTGAATACACTATGACGGCTCATACCGATACCCGCACCGTCCAGGCGCTGCGCAGCGATCTGGCGCTGCAGATCGCGCGCCACATCAGGGGTAGCGGCCAAACCCAGGTCGCCGCGGCTAAGCGGCTGGCTGTCCCGCAGCCGACTGTGAGCCAGATCATGCACGGCAAAGTCTCGCAGCTTTCCCTCGAGCTGCTGATCCGCATTGCAGTGCGTGCCGAATTGCCGGTGGTGCTGCAAACAGGCAAGAATGCGGAAGAAGCGGGAGTGTTCGTCGCGGGCGAGCCACTCCAGGAGAATCGGATCCTGAGGTCGAAGGTTGCCGATGAGGCACATCAGGCGTTGAGCGAGGATGCGAGAAATCTGACTCCGCAACAACGGCTCGAAGCGCATGCCCGACACAGCCAGTTGATGGTCGCGCTCCACCGGGCGGGCCGAAAGAGCAGAAGGGCTCGATGAAAGCGCGCGGGGCAGGTGAATCTGCGCATCTGTTGCTCGAGGTAAGCGCGGTGCTGGCAAAAAACGACGTCGAGTACGCCGTCATCGGTGCCATGGCCGCCGCGGTGTATGGCGCCATACGTGCGACGACGGATGCGGATGCCCTGCTATCCGTTTCCATCGCCAAGCTCGGGCAGCTCGAAAAGATATTCAAGAAAGCGGGATTTGCGACGGAGTTGCGTCGCGGGGATGCGGACGATCCCATTCCCGCACTGCTCTCAGTAAGCGACCGGCACGACAATCGGGTGGATCTGCTGGCGGGCCTGCGCGGCCTCGACCGACTGGCCTTGTCGCGCTCGATCACCGTGCCCTTTCTCGGCAGTTCCCTGCGTGTGATTGGGCGGGAGGACTTTGTCGCAATGAAGTGCTTTGCCGGTGGTCCTCAAGATATCGCCGATGCGGTCCAAGCGCTCAAGACCACCGATCAGCCCCTCGATTTGGAGCTGTTGCGTCGGACCACGCGCCGTTTTGGAAGACCGGCTGCAGACTTGCTGGAGAAGCTGTTGCGGGTGTGATGGCGAACGGCCCGGGTGATCCGGCGACTCGATGGAACTGTCCACCACAGCCAGCAACTTCGAACCGATCATTTTGACACCGGTTCAGGCCTTTGCCATCATCAACCAACTAGGGCTGATGTTGCAGCTTCTTTGTCATCGAATAAGGAGGGCATCGTGGTAATCATTACCCACTGTCACGCAGTTTTGGTCCCAACCGCGCTTTCCGCGGCGGTCGCTTTAGTCTCGGCGCGGTCGTCAGGATTGGGGTTGTTATGCGGCTGCTGCGAGTGCCGCTGGCTCGGATGTCACCGACGGCAGCAATGCGCGCAAAGCGGCGTCACAGACCCGTACGCGTACTCCGTATATTCGCTGATTGCCCCCACCATTCAATGCCCGCCCGGGTTTGTCGTGGTTCGGAATGAGAAGAGTCATCGTCGCCTCGGTGACAAACTCTACGGCACAGTTAAAGCTCTCATACGTCGTCAGTTAGCTAACTGTATAATTATCTAATTGATCAAGCCAATGAATATCAGGGTATGGATTCCGTGCGGGCAAAAGTTCTCGCCCGCAAGTCTTGAATCCTGCTGTTTCGAGTCCTCGCAAGGCGAGGATCGTGTCTACCCTGTTCAGCCCTCTCTCAACGCGACGATGGGATTTACCCGTGCCGCGCGGCGCGCCGGAATATAGCTGGCCAAGAGCGCGACCACCAGGAGAATGAGGGGCACAGCGAGAAACACCTCCGGATCAAGAGGACGGACTCCGTACAGCAGGATTGAAATCATCGGAGCCATGATTCCCGACAATAGCAGACCGATCAGCACTCCGATGCCGATCAGCCCTAGGCCGCAATCTCCGCTGCTGCAATACGACTTCGATTCGCAAAGCGCCGCCCCTATCTGCCGTACAACCAGGTGAAGAAAGGCATCATGGACACCGCCGCAACCCTTTTCCACGTTAGCTTTCGCCAAGAAGTGAATGCGCCTGCCTGGCACCCGTCGGTTGACACCTGGCGGCACGCTTGGTGCGTGCTCTCAGGAGCGTGCAAACGCGAGAAGCTGTCCGATATCGCCCGCATCGGCCGCCTGCAGGGCATCGATATAGCGCCGCCGAAAGTCGCCGGCGCGCACCAGATCCGCGCCGCCCCAGGTAAAGACGGGGCGGCCCTCTCTTTGGGCCAGCACATCCGCTGTCAAACGGGCGTGGCGTCCGTTGCCGTTGGCAAAGGGATGGATCAAAACCAGACGGTGATGAAAGCGCACAGCCAGTTCATCGGGAGGATAGGTCTCGTGTTCCACCCAATAGCGCGCGTCGCCGAGCAGGGCACCCAGTCGCTCTCTGATCTCATGATGGGGAACACCAATATTTCTCTCTGTGGTTCGATACACCCCGGCCCACCGCCAGGTCTGATCGAACATACGCAGATGAAGATCTCTCACGTAGGGCTCGGACAGAGGATCACGTCGGCGAAGATGGTTTGGCGCCAGTGCCCACGCATATGCTTCGAGAATGTTCTGGCGTTCCCACTCGTTCAACTCTTCCTTGGTCGCGAGATTGGGGATCAGATCTGCCTCTTCGGCAGACAGAGGCGTGTTGCCCCCTCCGTCAGGGAACACAGTCACCGGATCCCGCGCTTTCTGAGCAGCCGCTTGGTTTCCGCTTCCACAGCTTCATCGACCCGGCCCACGGCTTGATCCTCAAGCGCCATCGAGTTTTCGACGCCCAGGACATGCTTCTTGGCCTGAGCGCGCGCCCGCTCTTCGACCAGATCCTGGAGCGTGTCCGCCTTTGGCACCAGCGCATACACCAACTCACATCCCAGAGCCTGGGCCGCGGCTCTTAGACTCTTTAAGGTGATGCGGTCTTCGGCTTCGGCCTTTTCCAGTTGCACCGGGAGTTGGCGGCTGGTCTTCAGCGTGCGAGCAACTTCACTGGCGGAAATTCCTACTGCTTCTCGGATCGCGCGTAGCCAGCCTTTCTGCGGACGTGGGTTCTTTGCGGCCGCACGAAATGGCTTCAGTGTGCGACCCAGTTGTTTTAAGCGGAGGTTGCGGAATTCATCGCGCATGGCTGATCATCGCTTCCGGCCGAGCGAGGACGGACTCGGATTGACAATGTATAAATAGTCACTTTCTAAAACATGACTATCTATAAATATACATAATTGATGGTAATGTCAAGTCACAGCTTGACGAACATTCGAGCGACTCAATAGGCATCGTGATAAAGACCGTGGCGCAAATTGCGCTCAACTGGCTGCTGCGCAAGCCTACGGTTTCACCCTAGTCATTGGGGCGCGCAATGAAGAACAACTGATGCAGAACATCGGAGCGGAGGGGTGGCGGTTGACGCCGGAGCAAGTGGCGAAACTGGATGAGGCCAGCAAATCGGCTGTCCCTTATCCTTACTGGCACCAACGTCAGTCTCAGGATCGAAACCCGGTGCCGCCATCTGTCGGCCAATAAACCCTCGTTCTTGCGGCCGGTCATACGCCCGCAGCTTTTTCAGCAACGCTGCGCTCAAGCCTAGCCAAGACTACGCGCCAGAGGTACCAGGGCATCATGGATAATTATCTCTTGCCCGCTTTTGGCAGCTTTCTACGCGACATGACAACTCTCAACATTCAACGCTACTTCTCGCAAATGTCAAATAGCGAACTCTCCCGTGAGTCGCGCCTCAGCCGCCGCTTTGGGATCGCGCATAGGTAATGTAGCAAAGGCTCGAAATCTGTCCGGATATCGGTATTTGAGTGTGCCGAAAACCTGAACGTTCCGATCTATCTCCACCCAAACCGGCCGTCTCAACCGGTTGTAAGTGGCGCGGATCGCGGCACACGGAGGACTTGATCGCCTCCCATAAATATGGGAACATAACACCATGAAGACAACTCTGGAAATTCCCGACGCCATTTTCCGCCGCGCCAAGTCGGCAGCCGCCGAGCGTGGAATCCCCCTCCGCGAGTTCGTCACCGAGGCGGTAAAGGACAAGCTGGCGGATACGCGCAAGCACTGCGACAAGCCATGGATGGCGGCTTTTGGTAGGCTTCGGCACATGCGCAAGGAAAGCGCCAAGATCAATCGGCTGATTGAGGAAGAATTCGAGCAGGTCGAAGCGGAAGATCGACTGTGATCTTGGACACGAATGGGCTTTCAGCTCTGGCAGAGGGCGACTCCGGACTGGAATCGGTCCTCCGCAAAGCTTCGCAGCTCGCGATTCCTGTCATTGTCATTGGCGAATACCGGTATGGTATTTCACAGTCCCGCCATCGCAAGGACTACGAGGAGTGGTTGGCCGAATACTTGCCCAGGTTTCGGATTCTCGATGTCGATGAGCGGACTACGGTCTTCTATAGCGTGGTGCGCAGCGAGCTTAGAAAAGCTGGCACGCCGATTCCTTCCAATGATGTTTGGATCGCAGCCTTATGCCGCCAGCATTCTTTGCCTCTCGTCAGCCGCGACCGCCACTTCGATGCGGTTTCTGGTGTCACAAGAATCGCTTGGTGATCGAACCTTCTCTCGCCCTACACCGCAACCGGTCGACCTTCGTGAAAGGTAACATCCTAAGGCGCCGTAAATTAACAAGGTATCTAATTCACTAACTTACGTCCGACAATCGAGAGCGGTGAGGCTTGATGACATAGTTCCATTCGCCGTGGAACTTGTCGGGATAAATATTAACCTGTTCCATTTCTTCGGCTGAAACTTTGCGGCCCGTTGGATACTTGCCGCGATCCAGCCGGCACTTTACCGTCAGTCCTTTCGCGGTAGTCGTTTCGGCAATGAGATTCACAATGGTTTCGTAGTCCTGCAATGGCTCCCCCCGCCAATTGGATGAGATGAAGGAAAACAATCGATGTTCAATCTTGTTCCATTTGCTGGTGGCGGGCGGAAAATGACACACGGAAACCGTTAAACCGGATTGATCGGCGAATTTCTGCAGCTCTACTTTCCACAGACGCAGACGCCAGCCGTTGCTTCCTCCGGCATCGGCGGTGATCAGAAGTCTTTGGGCGTTGGGATAGAGTCGTTTCCCTTCCTGGCGCCACCAGCCCCGAATCGAGGCCACGGCAAAGGCGCCCGTGTCATGATCCGTCCCGACATTGACGAACCCGGTGTTGCGCCCGATGTCGTAAATGCCGTACGGATAGGCGCGAGGTACGTCGGGCTGAGGAAAGTCGTGCCCGCGCACTTGGCGCGGCGTCTTCGCCGGATGCCACTGTTGGCCGCCATTGTGGTAATTTCCGATGAGTTCTTTCTTTTTCGTATCTACCGAGATCACCGGCGAGCCCTGCTTTAAATATTGCTTCACGGCGTTATTGATATGGCGGAACTGCCCATCCCGATCGGGATGATCTTCTCCTTCTTCGGTCTTGCGATTGCTCTGCAAACTGTAGCCCAGATGGTTCAGGATCTGGGCCACTTTGGTATGGCTGACAGGATGCTGGCGTCGGCTCAGGGCATCGGCGATGGTGCGCGTACTCTTGCAGGTCCAGCGCAGCGGCGATTCCGGATCGCCTCGCGTCGTCTCCTCGATCATCGCCTCCAGCCTGTGCACAAGCTGCGGGTCGGACTGGGTAATCGGCTTGCGCCCGCCTCCCGGACGGCGAATACGACCGGGCCAAGTTAACCCGGCTTCGATTTCCCCGATTCCCTTATGGATGGCCTTGCGCGACAAACCGCACGCACGGCTGACGAGACTGACGCCTCCGCGGCCCAAAGACTTGGCTTCGCTCGCCGCTGTCAGGCGGCGCGTGCGCTCGTCCAAATGCGGCCAGATGGCACGAAACTTCGCCCTAAGCTCGGGAAGAGTACTCACTCCTAAGCAGCATAATGCAGAAGCTGCTCCTGCCCGAGTTACTTTGTTGATACCTTTATTTATTTACCACGCCTAAGTCGGCGCTATTCGTGTGGCCTCAATTTCTTGTCTGAGGAACGCTCCTATTTCGAGATCCTATCTAAATCCCGTTACTTCCAGTTTCCTTCTTAACACTAAGTCTCTTCACAATTGAGAAAGCCAGAGCGCAAAATTGGCTCAAAGGCTGCGCTCTCGAACGAATACCAGCCGTTGTGATAGCAGTCTCCGCCTGTTGAAGGATACGAACGGCGTCCGCGTAAAATATCTCGCCTTCCGGCCTCAAACGCGCGTTGCAACCGTTTCGCGAAAAGAGTTTTAGGCCAAGTTCGTCTTCCAGATCGGACACAGCCTGACTGATCGAGGGCTGAGCAATATGCAGCCGCCGCGATGCCTCCCGATACCCTTTGCACTCTACCACTGCGGTGAAATAGCGCAGATGTCGTAGTTCCATCTGATAGGCGCTCCCTATCACTCTGATTGGAACATACGACGTATCGCGATGTCACTTCCCAAATCTATTAAGGTGCAGCGATTTGGTCTTGCAGAGATGCTAAGGAACTTAGAAATGGCAGTGAATTAAACCGGATCACGCGAATGCGCCGATACTAAGGTCTAATTGAATCGCCTCGGTGCGTGTGTTATTCACGGCGTGAGGCATGGAATAAGAGATGAAAGTGGAACGCTTTCCCCCGACCCTGAAACAGAGCCGCGTCATTGGGTACGGCATGATCAGGCTTTCGCAATGATGTTGCGGCCCGGCTCAATTGAATGGGGCTCGAAGCGTTGCGCGCTGGAAAAGTTCGCCTACACGGCCGGCGACCTTGCGCTGTGCGATCGCCATGTGGGTGAGTGGGTTGGCCTTATGAACGTATCGCACCTGCAGCTCGGTATTTCCGACGCGGCACTGATGGCCTGCTCTGACGGAGCTTACGGCGAGGTAGAACTGCGCGCTTCACGCAAGTTTGCAGACCCGCGCCTGAGTGCGATGGTTGCGGCCGTTCATGCGGAGATGGTTGCTGGCTTTCCGAGCGGGCGGCTGTTTCTGGATTCTGTCGAACAGGCGATGGCTGTAACCCTGGTCAATGGTCATGCAGTAAGGCACCGTCCTGTGCAAATTTACCGAGGCGGACTCGGCTCGGCGCGCTTGCGAAGGATCAAACAATTGGTCCATGCGAAGATGGAAGACGACCTGAGTCTCGACGAGATGGCGCAATCGGTAGGATTGAGCACAGCTCATTTCGCGCGGATGTTTCGCAAGTCAACGGGCGCGACCCCGCATCAATTTGTTCTGCGCCAAAGGCTTGAGCGCGCTAAAGCGATGTTGCGTGCTCCCGATGCGCGGGTATTGGACGTGGCCATTGCCTGTGGCTTCAAGACCCAGCAGCACTTTGCACAGGCCTTTCGTGAGATCTGGGGAGTTAGCCCGACAGAGTATCGCCAGAATTTTGTCGGTTCCGAAGCAACTTGCGCGTGCGAAATCTGCTCCGAAGATTCGTCACGCCTGGTGATTTCTGGTTAGTGACCAGAACTTCAGTCTCACAGGTTGCCGTTCACTTCCTTGTTAATGCGCGTATAGAGAAAACACTGGTGAAAAATCTCTCCATCCGAGAAGGCTGCAAGACAGAACTCCTTCCGATTTGGCCTGGACGGAGTGCGAACCAGACTCAAACCCTACGAGGATAAATCAATGACCTTCAAAGCGCTTCTCGCCACCAAAGATGGTGAGAAGATCTCGACGGACCTAGTCGAATTGGAAGAAAAAGACCTCATGTCAGGTGACGTCACGATCGCCGTCGACTACTCGACCGTGAACTACTAAGGATGGAATGGCGCTTACAGGTCGCGCGCCGATCATCCGGAAATTTCCGCTGATCCCGGGCGTCGATCTTTCCGGCACGGTCCAAGCCTCCTCTTACTCGGGCATCAAAGTGGGGGATAGGGTCGTTGCCAATGGCTGGGGTCTCAGTCAGACACATAACGGCGGCTACGCGCAGAAAGCTCGGATGAGCGGCGAGTGGCTCGTCAAGATTCCGACGCCGCTCTCAAGCAGGGATGCCATGGCTATCGGAACGGCAGGCTACACGGCAATGCTGTCGGTGCTGGCTCTCGAACATGGTGGCATTACCCCCGACCGTGGCGAAATCCTTGTCACGGGCGCCAGTGGCGGCGTCGGATCGATTGCGATCACGCTACTATCGGAACTCGGCTACCGTGTTGTGGCTTCAACCGGCCGTCTCGAAGAGGCCGATTATCTGCGCAAGCTTGGCGCAGCCGATGTCATTGATCGGCGTACGATCTCTGAACCGGGCAAGCCTCTCGCGAGTGAGCGATGGGCCGGGGCGGTGGACTCTGTCGGCAGCCATACGCTGGCGAACGTGCTGGCCCAGACTCAATATCGCGGCGTCGTGGCGGCGTGCGGCCTCGCTCAGGGCTCCGATCTTCCGGCAACCGTGCTTCCTTTCATCTTGCGCAACGTTACGCTCGCCGGCATCGATTCCGTGAACGCACCGCACGCGGTCCGGGTCAAAGCCTGGTCGCGTCTGGCTCGCGACCTTGATCTCAAGAAGCTCGCTCAGACGACGCAGGTGATCGGTCTAGCCGAGGTGCCGGATATTGCTAGGCGCATTCTCGAAGCAAAGATTCGGGGCCGCGTCGTCGTCGATGTCAACCTGTAACTGCATCGAACTCCGCCATCACGCACACTTGCCGTAGTTCATTCCAACTCTCGTCCTCGATCCCTCACTAAAAGTTGGAGTTTCTCGGACGAGCGTGAATTTAGCAAGATTCCGACCATCCCAGCAGAAATCCGCACAAGTCCGTTCCCGATATGCATTTTACTCACAGTTGTGAGCAGAGCCGCAGCGTTAACAAACCAGAAACCAGGTCAACTGCTTACTGTTTGCGGTCGGAACTAATTCAACCCAGGAGAGAAGTCAATGGAAGCAATCGGATTGTTGGTCACGCTCGAAGCACGCTCAGGCAAGGAGGCCGATGCCGAGGCATTTCTAAAGTCAGCTCAAGCACTCGCGCTGAATGAAAAGGGGACCTTGAAATGGTATGCGTTCAAGATCGGCTCGCGGAAGTTCGGCATCTTCGACACCTTTGCAAATGAAGCGGGCCGCAATGCTCACTTGACTGGCGAGATCGCGAAGGCATTGGGAGCTCGGGCCAGCGAATTATTTGCGGTTTCTCCGCAGGTGGAAAAAATGGAGATCCTTGCAAACACACCCTTAAAAGGGTGAGTGCAAGTTTCTCAGGGACCCTATGAGCCGCATAGGCCGCGAGACTAAATCACGAGCAAAAGGAAAATCACATGAGTCAAGCAGTCAGCAGTTTCAAACAACAGAAGTATGACGCCGGTGTCGCGAGAGTCGACATGAAGTTCGAGGTCTCGCTCATCCCCGTCTCGGACGTCGACCGTGCAAAGGAGTTCTACACAAGGCTCGGATGGCGGCTCGACGACGATCTCGTTGTGGGAGACGATTTTCGCGTCGTACAGATCACTGGGTTCAGGGAGTTCGATTTCATTCGGCAAAGGGGTTACGTCGGCCGCGCCTGGCTCGTTCAGGGGCGGGCTGATCGTCTCCGACATCGAAGCCGCCCACAAGGAACTCGTGTCCAGGGGCGTCAACGCGAGTGAAGTATTCCACGGCTCGCCGTTCTCGCCGGCAGGACGCATCAGCGGCCCGGACCCCGAGCGCCAGAGCTATCGCTCATACGTCGCATTCGAAGATCCCGATGGCAACGCGTGGATCGTCCAGGAGGTCACGCGCCGGGCGCCTGGGCGCATCGATCCCGCAACGACGACCTTCGCTTCCGCAAATGATCTGGCAAGCGCGATGCGGCGTGCGGCAGCTGCCCACGGCCAGCACGAGAAGGTGAGTTTTCGGCAAGCGTGCGTGACGGCTGCTAGCCCTTCCTGTTAGGTTCGCTGAGTCGCCGATGAGCGGCCGAGGGCGAACCGCATGAGCGCAACAGTCATTCCCGAACCAATCGCGCAGTTGCAGCTCCAACTGGATGAGATTCGTAGCACCCGACCGCCGGGAAAGAGACTGCCGGATTCTGTGTGGCAATCCGCAGTGGAACTGGCCCGGGAACACGGTGTGAATGCCGTCGCGCGTCATCTGCGGCTGGACTATACGGGGCTGAAGAAACGAGTCGGCGGAGTTTCCCATCGCCGCCGAAAAGCACACAAGCCGGCATTCGTCGAACTGATCGCGACACCTTCAGCAATGCAGGGGGAGTGCTTGATCGAGTTCGAGTCGTTGCGCGGAGGCAAGATGCGCATTCAGTGGAAGGCTTCCACATCGCCCGATTGGATGAGCCTGCTGCGGGCCTGGCGGGAAACCGAGAGATGATTCAGATCACGCCGCAGATGCGCGTGCTGGTGGCCATCGAGCCGGTCGATGGAAGAAAAGGGATCGACTCTCTATCGCGGCTCTGCCAGGACAAACTAGCTGAAGATCCTTTTTCCGGCTGTGTGTTCGTGTTTCGGAGCCGCAGCGGCACGGCGATCCGGCTGCTCAGCTATGACGGCCAGGGATACTGGTTGGCGCAAAAACGTCTTTCAAAAGGAAAATTCGTTTGGTGGCCGGAAGGATCTGGAGCAGCTAAGCCGCTGGAAGCCTATGAGGCGCAGTTGCTGATGGCGGCGGGCGATGTGTCGCGCGTGCGCGCGGCGCCGATGTGGCGGCGAGTGAACGTGCTGAAGTAATTAACCCTCACGACAAGAAAAACATGGCGTGACCCCTTGCGTTCCAAAAAGAATCAGTTCATACTGCTGGTCGATGACGGTTGGGTTCAGATATCGGGGCCGGAAGATCAGCCAGGAAGACATCCTTTATATACGCGCACTGATCGAGCGGCACCCGCAGGAAAGCCGTCGCACACTATCGACCAAGCTCTGTGAAGCCTGGCAGTGGCGCCAGGCCAATGGCGCGTTGCGCGACATGGTGTGCCGCGGCATGTTGCTGATGCTGCACCGCGCCGGCCAGATCGAGCTGCCGCCCGTGAGTTATGTGCGCCATAACCCACTGGCCCACAGAGCCCGGCCAGAGCCGGTTGGGATTGATACCACGCCCATCGAAGACCGTTTGCGCAACCTGCAGCCGCTGGAGTTCGAACTGGTGCGGCGTACCGGGAAAGAGCCGTTGTGCAACAGTTTGATGGAGCAACATCATTATCTCCGCTACGAGCAGCCGGTTGGAGAACACCTCAAGTTTTTGGTGTTAGGGCAAGGGCGGCCGGTCGCGTGTCTGGCCTGGTCCTCGGCTGTGCGTCATCTGCGCAGTCGCGACCGCTACATTGGCTGGAGCGTCGAGGCACGGCGTCGCAACCTCCGCTTCATCGCTTACAATCCACGCTTCCTGATTCTGCCCTGGGTAACGGTTGAACACTTGGCGTCGCATATCCTGGGCCGCATGGCGTCGCGGATCTCCGCGGACTGGCAGCGGATCTACGGGCACCCGATTTACTTCCTGGAGACGTTTGTGGATCCAGAACGATTCCGCGGAACCTGTTACCGTGCGGCCAACTGGGTGGTGCTGGGCAAGACGACGGGACGGGGTAAACAATGCAATAGCTACGTGCCGAACCGGTCGATCAAAGAGGTTCTGGGATATCCATTGACGAAGCAGTTTCGCGAACTGCTCATGGAGCGGGGATGAAAACTGCGAGACCACGTCTCGATGTAAATCTGGACGAACTGGACCGGGTGCTGGACGGAGCGCGGCAAGCGCCGTTGAGCGAGGAAGATTACGAGAAGCTCAAGGAGGCATTGCATGCACTGGCGGCGATGCTGGTGCGGCCGCGCAACACGGAAAAGACCAGCGCCGTGCTGGGAAAATCGGAAAGCTCAGAAGCTGGCGCCGGTACTGAGCCGGAGAGCGACGCTTCCCCGCCGCCCGGACATGGACGCAATGGTGCAGGAGCGTTTGTCAGTTCGCGGAAGGTTGTGATTGCGCATGCGCATTTGAAGCATGGGGATCGCTGCCCGGAGTGCGGAAAAGGCAACGTATACGAGCAGAAAGAGCCGAAAGTGCTGGTGCGGATTGTTGGGCAGGCGCCGCTGGCGGCCACTGTCTTTTCGCTCGAACGGCTGCGCTGCGGTGCCTGCGGGCAGGTGTATACCGCACAAGAACCGGAAGGAGTAGGTCCGGAAAAATACGACGAGACCGCGGCAGCGATGATCGCGCAACTCAAGTATGGCAGCGGAACCCCGTTCTACCGGTTGGAACAACTCCAAGGTCAGCTCGGGATTCCGTTACCGGCGGCGACGCAATGGGAAGTGGTCGAAGAGGCAGCCGAGTTACTGAAGCCGGCGCGCGACGAGCTAATCCGGCAGGCTGCGCAGGGTGAGGTGGTACACAACGACGACACCAGCATGCGAGTGTTACGTCTCACGCGCGAACCGTCGGACGAGCGCACGGGCGTATTCACCAGCGGCATCGTGTCCACCAGCCAGGGTTGGAAGATTGCGCTGTACTTCACCGGACGCCAGCATGCCGGCGAGAACCTTGCCGACGTGTTGCAGCAGCGTGCCCGGCACTTGGGACCGCCCATTCAGATGTGTGACGCGCTCTCGCGTAATGCTCCGAAGTTGGCTGAAGGGGTGGAGATTCTACTGGCAAACTGTCTAGCCCACGGAAGGCGACAGATCGTAGAAGTAGCGGCGAACTTTCCCGATCAATGTCGCTATGTACTGGAGATGCTGGGCGAGGTGTATGGTCACGATGCCGAAGCGCGGGAGCGTGGTCTGAAGCCGGAACAGCGCCTGCAGTTTCATCAAGAGCATAGCCTCCCGGTGATGGATAAACTGCATGGGTGGCTGGAAGCGCAGTTCGCCGAGCGCAAGACGGAGCCGAACTCGGGACTGGGCAACGCGATCACCTACTTACTGCGACATTGGCAGCCTTTGACGCTGTTTCTCCGGCAAGCCGGAGCGCCGTTAGACAACAACGTCGTCGAAAGAGCACTGAAGCGGGCTATTCTTCACCGGAAGAATTCCTTGTTCTATCGGACGCTGAACGGGGCTGATGTGGGTGATCTGTTCATGAGCTTGATTCACACTTGTCAGTTGTGCGACGTCAACTCCTTCGACTACCTGACCGAGTTGCAACGTCATGCTCAGGAAGTGCAGACTATGCCCGCGGAGTGGATGCCGTGGAACTATCGGGAAACCTTGGAGCGGACCGTTCGCCTCTCCGATTCCGCTTAGGATGAATCACTCACCCGCCGGAAACAAATTTTGCAATTACGCAGCTTTGCCGAAAGGACACGAAGCTTCTCAGGCGCGGAGCGAGGCAAGGAGGCTCAAACGCCGCCCCCTTGCCTCGCGCTCCATTCCCCCGCTCAACCCAAAACCAAACCCAAACCCAAAACCAAACCCAAAACCAAAACCAAAACCAAAACCAAACCAAAACCAAAACCAAACCAAAACCAAAACCAAAACCAAAACCAAAACCAAAACCAAAACCAAAACCAAAACCAAAACCAAAACCAAAACCAAAACCAAAACCAAAACCTTCCGGCTCCTGCTAGACTCCTTCTACAAATCAACCCACAAAGGAGCCATCACAATTCTTGCCTTTTCCGTTCCTTCAGGCTCATCCTTCGATTGGAAAACGCTGTTGTCGCAGGAGGAAAAAGGAGGAAAAGGAGGAAATCGATATGGTGGAATATGGTGGGGTCAATGAGGTTCTTCGACGGTGTAAATGGTTATGATTGAAGCGGTAAGCGCACCCTGATACCGACCGTGGTAAACTGTAGCTCCGCACGCCGGAGAGGTGGCAGAGTGGCCGAATGCGGCGGTTTGCTAATCACGTAAATCACTGCAAAAACAAGTACTTACCTTCCGTTCTGATCCAACCAAGAGTCAACGTTTGCAATCCTTTCCGTCATGGTCCGTAATACTCCATGGGATGAATGTGGGATGGGAATTTCTCCCCGAATCTATCCCATTTTGATCCCACAATGGTGACCTTGATGGGGTCGGAATTTTTGTTTCGAGTTACCCTCTGTGAGTTCCGCAAATTCTGAGCCACCCAGGGATAGTCGTAAGCGGTAGAACGGCACCCCCAAATGGGAGCTGCAGAGCAACTCCCGGTTAACGTGCGTTAACGTTCATGGGATCAGCAAGCTACGTGGGAGAAGTGCGAAAAATGGGCGGTTTACGCGTTAGCGTTGGCGAACCTATAGAAAACAAGCGGCTAAGAAGAAAAATCCTCGACTCCGGGTTGTTGTACAGCAACCGCGCGGCGACAGCGCGTTAACGTCTTGAAAACAAAGAAGCGGGGGAGATCGCTCATTTTTTCGCGGAAGAGGTACGAGCGCCCTCGCTTGTCAAGCCCCCGAAAGCAGCCGAGAATGCTTCTTGCTGTTGCGAAGCCGGGAGCTTGGCGATCAGCAAAGCGTGGCCGATGTGGCCGATGGTGATCTGGTCTTTCAGGAATGCATCGGCCACAGGCGGTATGAGGTCAGCGAGTCGAATGCGACCGTAAACGTAAGCCTCACTCTTGCCAACACGTGAGGCAATGGTAGCGATGGTGTAGGAAGGCTCTCCGAGTTCCAAGAGGGACTTGAAGCCCAGAGCTTCCTCCAGCGGGTGAATGTCCTCGCGTTGCAGATTCTCAACGCACTGTGCCTCGATTGCCTCCGCATCTGTCAGCTTGACTACCCGGCCGGAAGTTTTTCGAGTTCCGCCAGTTTCGCCGCTCTGAGACGACGTGCCCCGGCGACTACTTCGTACTTGCTTTCCTCCCGGGAAGCCTGAAGTTCGTCTAGCGGGGGCTCACAAATTCGATACGAATGGCATAAGCATACTTGCCGACCGGTTGCTCGGGTAGGCGGACATGCAGGCCATCGGGACGCTCCTCGAAAGACAAGGTTCCTGCCGAGCCGAGCAGTTGAATGGACTGGATCTGCTTTTGGGCACCCAGCTTCGAAGAGCCTAGCGAATGTATGATCGCTTCGTGGGTTGAAGGCCATCCTAGCTCGATCGCATACAAGATCCCGTTCTTCTGAGTGAACCGGAAGTCCTCGGCGGTAAAGGGCTGGATGGCATTGTCGAGAAATGCACCTGCAGCAACCTTAGTTGGACCTTCACCGTACACCTTCCAGGGGCGAGTTCCGTAGATGGCCTCTCCATTTGCCTTCAGCCACGCTCCCACGTCTTGAAGCGTGAGTTGCACCTGGTCGGGGATCGTGCCGTCGGCGCGTGGACCGATATTCAATAGCAGATTTCCATTCTTGCTGACGATGTCGGCAAATTGATGAACGATGAATTCCGGCGATTTGAACGTGTCGTTTTGGATGTAGCCCCAGGATTTGTTGCCAACCGAGGTATCGGTTTGCCAAGGGAGGGGCCGAATGTCTCCCAGTTGACCGCGTTCCAGGTCGAGAACGGCTGAGTGTTCTTCCATCGCGAAGTATTTGTAATTGATTACGCCGACGTGATCGCCGTACCTGAGTGATGCATTGTAATAAAACGCCGCGAAGCGAGTGAGATTTTCGCGAACCGAGGGTTGCCCGATCCACCAATCGAACCACATGATCTCAGGGTGATACTCTTGGACAATTTCCGCGGAGCGGGCGAGCCAATCATCGGTCCAAGCCTTTGAAACGAAAGTAAAGTCGTTGGCAAGCGGCGTGCCATGTTGAGCTTCGAGCCAGCGATGCGCAGGTCCATAAAAAGCGGCGTAATTCGGATCATTGACATCAGAAGGAATCGTACGTCCGACTCCAAGATAGAAGTTATGTTCCACGCGGTGAGAAGACGCGCCTAGATGTAAACCTTCTGCTCGTACTGCTTTCGCGAGATCCCCGACTAAATCGCGATGCGGCCCCATTTTTGCGGCAGTCCAATCCGAAAGGCCACTGTCGTACATGGCAAAACCATCATGGTGCTCAAAAACCGGCACGACATACTTTGCGCCTGCCTCTTTGAAAAGGCGGGCCCATGCTGCGGGATCGAACTTCTCCGCCTTGAATAAAGGGATGAAGTCCTTATATCCAAACTTATCCTGCGGACCATAGGTTGCGATGTGATACTTATACTCGTCCGAGCCCTCTCTATACATATCCCGCGGATACCATTCATCGCCGAAGGCAGGAACGGAATAGAGGCCCCAATGAATGAAGATCCCAAACTTCGCGTCTCTGTACCACTCGGGGACCTCGTATTTTTGAAGCGACTCCCAGTCAGCACGAAACGGACCCTGCTGAATAGTACTATCTACTTGTCTCAGGATTGCTGTGCGCTCGGAGTCGTAATTGCCGCTTGCCTGTCTCCAGACCTGATCGATCGATTGGGGACTTTCCGATGCTGTGGGAGCGTCCGAACCGGCGCCGGCGATCAGACTTGCTGAATACAAAAAGATAGGGCCGAAAATCAACGCTAGAAATATTGACTTCATAGGTTTCATGGCGATCACCCCCTTGAAAAGACACAATCTGATTGAGAACTGTGATGGGAATGAATCCCGCTCCCTTCAAGGATCAGAATGGCTTCTTGAGGGTGAACCTGAACACAAAAGCGTTATCGCAGGGCTTCACGCTTGGAGTCGTCACCGCCAGACCTTCCTTTGTAAACTCCCAGCGGAGGGGTTCATCACTTCCCAGCATCGTGATGGAATCTATCTCTGACGGATAGAGTCCGGCCCAGGTGTCACCTTTCGGAACTAAGCTCTTGATTAAGACTCTGTCTCCTGGCCAAGCTAACACCGTCGCGTATAGAAAGTTATCTCGGCAGGTGAACCGAATATCCTCCGGCGTAAAGCGAATATCGTTATCCTCATTAAATGCGCCGCTCTTCGTGAACTGGGTTGGTCCCTCCGCGGCTACCAGCCATGGACTTGTGCCGTAAATCGCCTCTCCATTGACACGCAACCACTCGCCCAGGGCAAGCAGTCGCTCTTTCGCCGGCTCTGGAATTGTGCCGTCGGGCTTTGGCCCTACATTCAGAAGAAGAAATCCATTCTTGCTGACGCGGTCCACCAACCCAGTCACTAGCTGATCCACAGACTTAAATCCGACACTTTCCACATACCCCCACGCGCTTCCACTGTCGATGGTGGTGTCGGTAATCCACTCGTAATAGGTCACGTTACTTTCGCGGCCCAATTCCAGGTCATCAATCCCGACGCCGGGCGTAAGATCGTGGTTCTTGTAGGTGACAGCAACTTCCTTGCCTGCCGCTGCAGCCTTGTTGAAGTAGTAAGCCAGAAAATCCGTTTTGTAGGACTGCTGAATCAGGCGCAGCCCATAGTCGAACCACACCACGTCCGGTTCGTCGTTGTCCGCAACCTCTTTCAACTTCCCAATCCAGACATCCAGGAATTCCTTCGTTGGGAGGGCGCCGCGCTCGTGACTCACGCCGTACAGCCCGGCGTAACGAGGATCGGATACGTCATACTGTTTGTCCCAGGTCGGAAAGTAGAACCAGTGCTCCGCATGATGAAATGCTGTGAGAAACTTCATCCCATGCTGTTTGATAGACTTCGAGAGTTCTCCCAGAACGTCGCGTTTGGGTCCCATTTTCGCCGCACTCCACTCGGAATATTTCGTATTCCACATGGCGAAACCATCGTGATGCTCAGCGACTGGACCGGCAAAGCGGGCGCCAGCCTTCTTGAACAGCTCGGCCCACTCATCTGCATCGAAGTGGCTACCCGTAAACATGGGAATGAAATCCTTGTATCCGAATTTATCCAGCGGACCGTAGGTGGCTTCCTGATGCTTTCTCTCCTCAGAATCCGGCTTGGTGTAGATATTGTGGGCGTACCAGGTGCCATTCTTCCCAAAAGCCGGAACGGAATACACTCCCCAATGCGTATAGATCCCGAATTTCCCATCCCTAAGCCACCGGGGTGGGGTGTTCACCGTTCTTAAGGAGTTCCACGTTGGTTGAACAGGCTTACCCGCGGCGTCCGCTTTCTTCTTTCTTGCTGCACTTGCCGCTAAGGGGGTGTTGGCAAGCAGAGACGCGGCAGAAGCGGCAAAGCCGGTCGTCAAGATATCTCGTCGTGTATAGCTCATCGTATTTGATCTCCTCGTAGTGGTGGTGAGGTCGATTACCTCTGGCCATCGCCTTTGAACTTACCAACGGTGTTATTCTGCTTAATCCACTCTTCGTCGAACCGTACAACCTTTATCGTCTCGCGACGATAGGTGTATGCCGCGACAATTTTGCCGTTTGCATCTTGCAGGAGGGATGGATAGGAATATTCATCGTCCGTCACTTTGTCTACATGGGCTCCATGATCCTCGCATGCAGATCGACCCGTCTCGAGATCCCTGATCCACGGCCAGGTCTCACCGCCGTCATGGGAAAGTGCAATCGACAGTGGCCTGCGCACGCTCACGGCAGTCTTGTCACGGGTTACGCCTGCATTGCTGTTATTGAATGCAATGACCAGAGCCTCATCCTTTAACATTGCCAACTGAATCGAAGAGTTATTGTTGGGCAAGTGAGTTGGAGCGGGAATAGTCCAATCGCATCCATCCTCTGAAGTGTCCTCGTAGATGAAGTCGGCATAGCGGCTCCTGAAGAATCCACGAACCGCCCGATCGGGAGTCTGACGACGCTTGGCTGCACCAAGCCGTTCGACTGCGGAACTCTACATTCCCTCCAGCTTTTCCCGGCGTCGCTAGTGATCTTTACCGCTGAATAGTGCGACTCCGCGCCATCCGTGATGCTGCGGCTCGGGGTGTAATACATCGGCAGCAGCCAGCTGCTCTTGGTGATCAATACAGGGGGGTGCCGGATAAACGAGCCCGGCTGTGTAAACAAAGGTCGGGGACTTGTCCATGTTTGTCCGGCATCGTCGGACGTTAGGTACAAAACCTCGGCGCTGGCCTGGCCCTGTCGTGCAGGCTGCGAGGTATGTAGCAGCCAAGGTGACCGTCGGCAACCTGAAATGCAACCGGATTCTGAAATGATCTTCCTTCCTGATGATCGATCTCGACGGGTTTGCTCCACTGCTCTGAACCCTTCGGCAATCGAGACATTACGATCGCTACGTTGGACTCTCCCTCCCTCGTCCCGAAAACCAAAAGCAAAGCAGATCGCCGTTGTCCAATCTGACCAGATTAGCGGCATGCGAAGACGCAAACGATTTTTCAAGGTAGGCCTCTTCTGATCTCTTTGCGCTGGATGCGTGGAACGTGCCGTCAAATTGTGTGACGGCATCCGCCGCAGGAGGTGGCGAAAGTCCTCGCGCCGGGACGAGGACGGTGGGAAACATGGCGTACACACAATAGATCCAAAGTCCGGCCTTTGATTTCACCACTCCTCCCGATTATTGGTGGCAATCAGTTCCATCTTCGTTACCGGGTGTAGCTTGGGACCGAACTATTCAACTCCGTTCATACCTGATCGCATGCTCCAGGTGGCCGCTGGCATATCGCGTCGTATCCAGCTCATCGTGTTTCGTCTCTTGCAGTGGTGGCGTCCACCACTCTTGAAATTACTCGAAAACCCAAACGCTGCTTGCGTTTCTCTCCAAGGCGGTCCCATTGGCAACTTGGCATCTCACACCATCAGGAAGCCCCCATTCGCCTCAATTACCTGGCCCTGAACAAAACGCGCCCCGTCCGAGCAAAGAAAAACGACCACATCGGCGATATCCTCTGCTGTCCCGAGGCGCTGCAAAGGCGTAGCAGCTACGACCGCATCAAGAGCCTCCCGTGTCGAGAATTTCTTGTGATAATTCGTATCGATGGTTCCAGGTGAAACCGCATTCACACGGATACCCCGTGATCCAAATTCCCGAGCGAGTCCTTTAGTCATTGTCGAGAGCGCTGCTTTTGCCGAGGAGTACGCAATCGCCCCAACACCACCGCCGATTCGAGCAGCTACTGACGTGATGTTCACCACACAACCACGTCGACGCCGTACCATCGAGGGAAGGACTGCCTTGGTCGTAAGAAAGGCACTCGTTACGTTCAACGTGAATACTTCTGACCACAGTTGTTCGGTGATCTCCAGGAACGGTTTTCTTTGTATTAGGGAGCCCGCATTATTCACCAATATGTCAATCGGCCTCTGCAAGGTTTGCAGGGAACTACTGAATTCCGTAATACTCGAGCTCTTGCTCAAATCTGCAGGAATGAGTTCCCCTTCGCCGCCGACTCGGCGAATCCTCTCAAGAACTTCTGTCGCGCCCTGCAGGTTTTTATGGTAGTGAATAAAGGCGTACGCCCCGTTAGCCCCCAATCTGAAAGCCACTTCCGCACCTATACCGCTACTTGCACCCGTAACCAGCGCGGTTAGTCCGTTGAGTTCACTCTCGACCACAACAACCCCTCACTACGCCAATCCGCGCTGCAATTATGGCCAATCCTCGGTCCCGCTTTGGCCAGGTTCTATGACGCAACCCTAAAAAGAACTGTGGGCTACTGATTCACGCCGCTAGCCAAGAAACCGCCGTCGACAGTTACTACGCAACCCGTCATAAAGCTGGCCGCATCGGAGGCAAGAAGAATCGCCGCCCCCACCACGTCTTCCGCGTTTCCGAACCTTTTCATCGGTGTGCGCGTCAGCAATTCCTGCCCTCGGGCAGTTCCTTGCAATAGCTCTGAATTAAGCGCGGTTGGAAATACACCCGGTGCGATCGCATTGACGCACACTCCACGTCCCGCCCATTCAACAGCCAATGATCTCGTCAGTGATTGGACAGCCGCCTTACTGGCGGCATAGGCTGCGACTTCGTGCAGGGCAACGAATGCGTTGAGGGACGTGATGTTTATGATTCGTCCATACTCCTTTTGCCACATGCTTCGGCCAAAGATCTGGCAGGCGCGAAGCACACCCATCAAGTTTGTATCCAGGATCTCTTGCCAGTCGCTTTCAGGCGAATCCATCGAGGGCCCTCGCTTTATGCGCCCCGCGGAATTCACGAGGATATCCACGTTTTCGAATGCATCCAAGACAGCGGAGAGCAGTTTTTCCAAGGAAGCCCTGTCGTTGACATCAACGGTGACGGGCAAACTGCGACAGCCAACGGCTTCGATTTGGGTAGCCACTGCCTTTACTTGGTCAGGTCGGCGGCCACTTGGGATGACATCAGCACCCGCGCGTGCCAGTCCCAGGGCGATCGCCTGGCCTATGCCAGATGTGCCGCCGACCACAACCGCGGTCCTCCCTTTCAGATCCAATCCACGGTAAGCCATTTTTCTACTGTCTTCGAAGGCTCTAAGTTTTCAATGTACAGAATTCAAACCTGACTTCTCTTAGATCGGTGTCGGAAACAAAGATAAATTGATCCAGCCAATTACGACCAAGAACGCTAGCACTGCGCGATTTGCCTTGTCAAGCACCATTGTTGCGCCTCGATTTACTCTGTCAAACGATACGGTGTTTGCAGGATTAATTGGGGGTTTGGTTCACAACCGCCGTGTTGACGGGAACGCGGGTTGCCCCTAAGATTTAGGGTTTCATGGTTCATCCAATATGAGTCGCTTGTTCGCGTTACATCCAGGAAGCCAGCCACAGATGACTGACTCAGTTGTCCCGCGATCTCTGAATCCGCTTCTCGAGGGAATGATTATGAACGTCCTTCGCGCAGGGCGGGACGGCGCGCGTTCAGCGATGAGCCGATATGAGACAATTTTCGCCCAAATCAGGAGGTTTCGAAAATGAGACCGTATCCGCGCCCTCGTCTTTTGTGACTGGGAAGGGCTGCCAGGATTTCGATCTCCGACCAGCCGACCCGCGCGAGATCCTTCCTTGAAGCACTGTCCACGGTTTCGCGCGGCTCATCCGTGTTGGCAATAGTGGCGGACAAAACACGGGACGACAATACCGATATTTTGTTCCCTTTGGCGGCTCAGATCTTGGCAGACCGCGAGGTTGCGAAATTTGATGCTCTCGTCGCCCAAGGCACCCATGCGCCAATGAGCGAAGAGGAGAAGCGGGCAAAAATTGGGGCTTCCGGCACAACACAAGTTCCCGCGTTCGGTCACATCTTCGACCACGACTGGGCGGACCCGGACAAACTGGTGACGATCAGCATTTTGAATTCAGCACGAGTAAGAGAGATTACCATCGGATTGATTGACCGGTCGATAGAGTTGAAAGTGAATCGACTGCTGGCCCCGGGCTCTACGATACTGTTCTGATCTTCGGAACAACTGCTCCGCATGAGGTTGCAGGTTTTTCTGGCGGCGCAAAATACTTCTTCCCCGGAGTGGCTGGGCCGGAACTGACGCACGCCACCCACTGGCTAGGTGCATTAGCAACCATCGAAAAGGTGATTGGCCGAGTCGAGACGCCCACTCGTCACCTGTTCGAAGCCGCTGCAGATTTCGGGCCATCCCGAGTTATCTCGCTTTGCTCAGTCGTAACCCCGCGGTAGCGGTCTGCTCCGAACGCACGCGCTTTTTTGTGGGTATTTTCGGCAAGCTGCTCGCAAAAGCTGCTGAAGTAAGTCGAAATGTGCACATCAAATACACACGGCGAAAGTACAAGCGAGTGGTTGCTATACTCGACAATCACTATGAAGATCTCTGGGTTGGCGGCAAAGCAAGCTACTGACTGGGCCCGGTGATCGAAGAGGATGGCGCGCTGATCATCTACGCTCCGCACCTTGCTACCATTTCTGAGACGCACGGGGCGCTGATTAGTTAAGCGATACGGTTATGCCCGCTAGAACGTATCCGCGAGTTAGTATCACACTCGCAAGAATTGCAGGAGAATCTTTGCGTGGCAGCTCATCTTGCCCACGTGAGTTTTGCGGGGCGACGGCTTGCCTGTT